>OMYB01000029.1 GCA_900315155.1 uncultured Selenomonadales bacterium
CTCCTCGGGCATGAAGATCAACAGTGCTGCGGATGACGCTTCCGGCTACGCAATCTCCGAGCGCATGCGCGTTCAGATCCGCGGCCTCGATCAGGCAAATGCCAACACGCAGAACGGCAGCAGCATGATGAAGGTCGCTGAGGGTGCCGTCAGCTCCACGGTCGAGATCCTCAAGACCCTGAAAGAGAAAGTCATCAACGCAGCCAACGATTCCAACACGGATTCCGACCGCGCTACGATCCAGAAAGAGCTCGATCAGTCCATCGACCAGATCAACGACAATGCGAACATCACGTTCAACGGCAAATACCTCGTGGATGGTTCCCACAACAGCAAGGTTACGGCTACGACGACGGCACTGACGAACGAGAGCCTGTACTCGACGACGAACTTCTCGACGAAGTTCACGGACATGCAGGATCGCAATGGTCAGAGCCTGAACATCACGAGCAAGGATACGGTCACGATTTCCTTCGTCAAAGAAGGCAAGACGTATTCGACGTCGGTCAAAGCTACGGATAACCTTGAAACGCTGCTCAAGAGTGCCAACAAGGTGAAGGAGCAGGGAACGACAACCGCAAACAACTCGTTCAGTGTGGCGAAGATGGGAACGACTTCCGATATCGGTAAAGATATCGCCACCGATCCGGTTCATACGGCTGATTTCGGCAATGCTCTGACGATCAATGCTGCTGCTTCTGGCGTCAAGGCTCAGGTTTCCGGCATCACGATCAGCGTTACGGATTCGCAGGGCAAGGTCAAGAAGTCTGCCAATGCGGTTCTTGATAACTTCTCTGAGTCTATCCGTGCACAGAACGCATCCGATGATAATGCGATCTCGCTGCAGGTCGGCACGAAGGCAAACCAGAGCATCCGCGTAGGCCTCACGGATATGCGCGCTGAGGCTCTCGGCCTCCAGGGCTCCGATGGCTCCACGCTCCAGATCGGTACGCAGGCTCAGGCGAATGCCGCGATCAACGTTCTCGACAACGCTGTGCAGAAAGCCCTCGATCAGCAGACGACGATCGGTTCCGTCGAGAGCCGTCTCGAGTACACGAGCAGCAACTTGACGACGTCCAGCGAGAACGTCCAGAGCTCCGAGTCCACGATCCGCGATGCCGATATGGCCAAGGAAATGACGAACTACACGAAGAACAACGTTCTTCTGCAGGCCGCACAGTCCATGCTGGCACAGGCAAACCAGAGCAGCAGCTCGGTTCTCAGCCTGCTCCAGGGCTAATATCCACCTCGGATACTGGTTCGGTCAGCTTTGTAACTACCGTTACCAAGAAACCCTCTCCCCTCGGGGAGAGGGTTTTTTCGTGAAAGGAGATTTCGATTTCGATGGAACAGAAGAAGGCGAGCATCATCATACCCTGCTGGAATGCAGGGAACTGGATCCGCGAGAGCGTCGCGTCCGCTCTGTCTCAGACCTATCGCCCGCTCGAAGTCATCGTCGTTGACGATGGCTCCATCGACGGCGTGACGCAGCAGATCCTCCGCACGCTTCACGATCCGCGCCTGCGCGTGTTCTTCCGGCCCCACCACGGCGTGGCCGAGGCGCGGAATTTCGCGATTCATCAGGCAGCGGGAGACTATATTCTGCCTCTGGACGCCGATGACGGCATCGAGCCAGGCTATCTCGCTGCCTGCATCGATGTGCTGGGGACACATCCCGAGGTCGGCATGGTCTACAGCCGGGCGGACTGCTTCGGTGAGGACAGCGGCCCGTGGCATCTGCCGGATTTTACCCTGGGCGAGATGCTCGTCCACAATGTCATCTATAATGCGGGGGCGTTCCGCAAGGCAGATTTCCTGCGGACGACGGGCTATGACCAGCAGCTGCCCTGCTGGGAGGATTGGGATTTCTGGCTTTCTCTTCTCGCTTTGGAGCTGCGTCCGTGGCGGCTGGACGAGGTGTATTTTCACTACCGCGTACACAGCGGCTCGCGCTCGTGGACGCAGAATACGGTGCCAAAACTGCTGCAAGCGCAGAGGTATATCCTGCAGAAGCACGCCAATCTGTTCCAGGCCCATGTGGCCGAGTATGGGATGGCCTTTCACCAAAGGCTCTATACGGAAAAGCAGAAGGGCATCGACGACGCAGGGAAGATATGGCGCAGCCAGGCCTCGGGGAATCGCTGGCTGCAGATGGCACAGGCTATCCCCTGGGAGCAGGCCGAGCAGCGGTTTGCCGGCTGTCTGCCGGAACTCACGGGCGTGCCGCACCCAGTACGGCTCGCCGTAGGAATCCTGCTCGTGCAGGCGGAACTCGGCTGCAGTGATGCGGAGACGGTGCGTCAGGTGGAGGAGAATCCCTTTATCCGTGCCTTCTGCGGGCTCCCGGATCAGCGCGTGCAGATTCCCGTCGAGGTTATCGCCTATGCCCATGCGGTATTCGATGGCGAACGCATGAGGGAATTTCAGGCCATGCTGCAGGATGCCGCTCGATAAGCGGAAAAAAAGTTCCTATTTTTTTTGTTTGAGGACTTAATTTTCCCATTCGGCTTCCGATATAATAAGTGTAAAGCAAAGGTAATCAGTCAGGCGCGGATGCAGTCGGCTAGCAGCTGCGGAGGCGGATGGCTCATTATACAGCTAGGGCAGGAATGGATATCCTGCCGATCAAAAATTATAACTGTATATCAGGGAGGAATTTACTATGTCAATGGTA
>OMYB01000028.1 GCA_900315155.1 uncultured Selenomonadales bacterium
CACGCACGCCGAAAGTACTTGTCTGGAGACGGGCTGGGAGGATAGGACGTTGCCGGTTAAGCAAAGGCACTCGCTGCATGGCGGGTGCTTTTTTGTGTTATTGCTGCGTAAAGTTGACTTTTCGCTTCGTTTACGCTAGAATAGCCTTGCGCTATTGCGCAGAGAAAAATTTCATATCTATATGCAGGGATTCTTTTAGGAAAAAGAGAAATCTTAGCGCTAGTTCCGTTCGCTGCTTTTCCAGCGGACGGAGGACGAGGAGAAGGTTGTCGAGACGTCAGCGGATGCCTTCCGGCCGGCCCGGCCGACAGCGCCTGGAGAGAGCGATGAAGTGATTCATCGGACAAAGCCAGGCTGGGGCGGATTCCTGCGGCATACACAGGAGGTTTTTTTAACATGTGTGGTATTGTTGGTTATGTCGGCGATAAGCAGGCAGCGGATTTCCTTCTGGAGGGTCTCTCCAAGCTCGAGTACCGCGGTTACGATTCGGCTGGTATTGCCGTCTATGATGGCAGCAAGATCCGTGTGGAGAAATGCGTCGGCCGCCTCGCCGCTCTCCGCGACAAGATCAAGGATAACGTCCCGCAGGGTTCGATCGGTATCGGCCATACGCGCTGGGCTACGCACGGCCGTCCGTCGGATACGAATGCGCATCCGCATACGGACTGCTCGGGGGATTTCGTTGTCGTCCATAACGGCATTATCGAGAACTATCTCACGCTGAAGGAAGATCTCATCGAGAAGGGCCATGTATTCAAGTCGGAAACCGATACGGAGGTCGTTGCGCATCTGCTCGAGGAAGTCTACAATGGCGACTTCGAGGAGAGCGTACGCGAGGTCCTGCGCCGCATCGAGGGTTCGTACTCCCTCGTCTTCATGTGCCGTCAGCACCCGGACGAGCTGATCTGCACGAAGCAGGATAATCCGCTTGTCATCGGCCTTGGCGATGGCGAGAACTTCATCGCTTCGGATATCCCTGCCATCATCAATCGTACGCGCCGTACCTATATCCTCAACGATGGTGAGATGGCTGTCGTCAGGAAAGACTCGATCAAAATCACGAACCGCAAGGGTGAGCCGGTGACGAAGAAGGTCTTTGAGGTCAACTGGAATGCGGAAGCTGCCGAAAAAGGCGGTTTCGAGCATTTCATGCTCAAGGAGATCCACGAGCAGCCGAAAGCAGTCCGCGATACGATGAGCCAACGCATTGCGAAAGACGGCAAGCGTATCGTCATGGACGAGCTCAAGTGGAATGCGGATTATCTGAACAACTTCCATAAGATTTATATCGTTGCCTGCGGCACGGCTTATCACGCCGGCCTCGTTGGCAAGTACTACATTGAGAAACTCGCCCGCATCCCGGTCGAGGTCGATATCGCATCCGAGTTCCGTTATCGCGACCCGATCATCGACGAGAATACGATGCTCATCGTGGTCTCCCAGTCCGGCGAGACGAGCGATACGCTCGCAGCGCTCAAGGAGTCGAAGCGCCGTGGTGCCAAGACACTGGCACTGACGAACGTCGTCGGTTCGTCCATCGCCCGTGAGGCAGATCAGGTGCTCTATACGTGGGCTGGCCCGGAGATCGCTGTGGCTTCGACGAAGGCGTATACGACGCAGCTCATCCTGTTCTTCATGCTCTCCCTCTATATGGCAGAAATCAAAGGCACGCAGACGGAGGAGCGCGTGGCTGAGCTCGTTGCGAAGCTCCAGCAGATTCCGGCACAGATCAGCGAGACGCTTTCCGACGTCGAGCCGATCAAGACGTTTGCCAAGCAGTATGGCTTCAATGAGGATGTTTTCTACATCGGCCGTTCGCTCGACTGGGATGTGGCACTCGAGGGTGCGCTGAAGCTCAAGGAGATCAGCTACATCCATGCCGAGGCTTATGCGGCCGGTGAGCTCAAGCACGGCACGCTCGCCCTCATCGTCGAGGGAGTGCCGGTCATCGCACTGGCTACGCAGAAGAGCGTCTATGAGAAGACCCTCTCCAATATCAAAGAGGTCAAGGCGCGCGATGCGGTTGTTATCGGTATCGCTACGGAAGGGGATGACGAGCTCGGCAAGTATGTCGATCACGTCATGAAGGTTCCGGAGACGGACGAGCTCCTCACGCCGATCCTCGCGGTTGTTCCTCTGCAGCTTCTCGCCTATTTTGCAGCCATCACGCGCGGCTGCGATGTCGATAAACCGCGCAACCTCGCGAAGTCGGTTACGGTCGAGTAAGCCGGGACAAAAGAAATCGAAAAAAATATTTTCTGTTAGCAGGTATTTCGCCTGCCGTGTGGAAATAGATAATATAAACACATAGGCACAGAGTCAAGGATAGATTTATCCGATACATTTGGGAGGAATATACATGGCAGAGAATACGCAAAATGCAGAAGACATTACCGCGCGTCTGGCGTCTGCTATCGAGGAAATCGCTTCTTCGACCCAGACGGTCTATGAGGCTGTTGAGCAGGTAGCCAAGAGCGCCAGTGCACTCGCGAAAGCTGGCCAGGAATCCGTTGAGCAGGCGAAGTTCCTGCAGGAGCGCAATGCAGATACGATCAAGGTTATCGATATCATCACGAACATTGCCGGCCAGACGAACCTGCTCGGCCTGAACGCAGCCATCGAGGCTGCCCGTGCCGGTGAGCAGGGCCGCGGCTTCGCCGTCGTCGCGGAAGAGGTCCGTAAGCTCGCTGAGCAGTCCCGCGAGGCTACAGAGAAGGTCCAGACGACCCTGAACGAGATGAGTAAGGCCGTCGAGGGCATCTCCAAGTCCATCGAGACGACGGGCTCCATCAGTGAGGAGCAGGCTGCTTCCACGGAGGAGATCACGGCAAACCTGTCCCGCGTGACGAAGGCTGCCGAGGATCTGAAGAAGTACGTCGAGAGTCTCAAATAATCCGGTTGTTTTTTCGAGTCTGCCAGATGGCAGGCTCTTTTTTTATCGAAAATCTGCTTGACATCTTTTCGCCGCTCCTTTATAATATATTCCTGTGAGTGACACAACAGGAGCTGAGACTTAGCTGTGCACGATTCCTCATATCGAGTTCACTTGGTTCACTAGCTCAGTTGGCAGAGCACCTGACTTTTAATCAGGGTGTCCCGGGTTCGAATCCCGGGTGAGCCACCATGATGGCGCGTTGGTCAAGTGGTTAAGACACCGCCCTTTCACGGCGGCTTCATGGGTTCGAATCCCGTACGCGTCACCAAACCTGTCAGCGGCATCCTTTGGGATGTTCCATATATAAAACAATGGCCCGGTAGTTTAGTTGGTTAGAATGCCGCCCTGTCACGGCGGAGGTCAAGGGTTCAAGTCCCTTTCGGGTCGCCATTTTTGCCTCGGTAGCTCAGTCGGTAGAGCAGGGGACTGAAAATCCCCGTGTCAGTGGTTCGATTCCGCTCTGAGGCACCACTTGTTAAATCGAGTCCGCTTCGGCGGGCTTTTTTCGTATATGCAGAACAGTGAGAATCGTTCTGCAGGGAAACGGGAGGAATCCGCATGGAAGCTTTTTGGGCGACGTTTGCCGTTGTATTCCTCGCTGAGATGGGAGATAAGACGCAGCTACTCGTCATGGCTTTTGCGGCGAAATATCGCTGGCAGCAGGTGCTCCTCGGCATGACGGCGGGAATCTTCGTCGTGCATGCACTGGCGGTGGGCGTCGGCAGTTTTGCGCACAGCCTGATCGATCCACAGGTCATGGAGGTGCTGGCGGCGCTGCTCTTCCTCGGCTTCGGGATCTGGACACTCCGAGACGATACGGAGGAAGAGGAGAAGCGTGCATCGTCCCGTTTCGGTCCGGTCCTCACGGTCATGCTGACGTTCATTGTCGGTGAGATGGGGGATAAGACACAGTTCGCCGCGATGGCGATGGCGGCGACGATGGGAGCCTGGATGATGGTTCTGCTGGGCGCCGTGCTCGCGATGGTTCTAGCCGACAGTATGGGGCTCGTGGCGGGGACATTTTTACAGCGGCATCTGCCGCCGTCGCGCATGCGCTGGCTGTCCGGCGGTATCTTCCTGTTTTTCGGCATCGTTGGACTGGTTCACGCAGGGTGGCAAATTTTTTGCGCGTAAAGTAAAAATATCCTTTCCTTTTCAGAAATCCCTGCTATAATAGTCGTCAGAGCAGAACACAAAGAGGTTTGAGAAAGGGAGATACGTTCATGGAAGCTTTATCCGTGTACTTTTTGGATTTCATCGCATCTTGGGGCTATGTGGCCATCGCGGTTCTCATGGCGGCGGAGAACGCGTGCATTCCTATCCCATCGGAGCTGATTCTCGGCTTTGCCGGTTTCCTGATTTTCTCGGGACAGCTCTCCTTCGGCCCGGCGCTGCTCGCCGGTATGGTCGGCGGCCTCGCTGGCTCCATCTTTGCCTATGCCGTCGGTCATTACGGCGGCCGCCAGTTCGTCGATACGTACGGTCATTACATTCTCGTCAAGCCGTCTCATGTCGATATCGCGCAGAACTGGTTCGATAAATACGGTCTGAAGGCCGTTTTCTTCAGCCGTATGCTCCCGGTCGTGCGCACGTTCATCTCCCTGCCTGCGGGGTTTGCGCATGTCGATATGAAGAAATTCGTGCTGTGCACGATTGCGGGCTCCCTGCCCTGGACGGCGCTGATCCTCACCGCCGGCGTGGCTCTCGGCCAGAGCTGGAAGCTCATGCTCGCCTGGGGACATCAGGCCAGCCTCATTTTCGTCGCCGTATGCGCCGTGGTCATCGCAGTCCTCTATATCCGTCATCGCCGCAGCAGAAAGCAGGCAGAGCAGGCTGCAGAGCCGGATATCGATTGATTTCCTTTTTTCGTAGTTTATCAGGCATCGCCTCATCTTGTGGGGCGGTGCCTTTTTATTTCCATGGCTCAAAGGTTTACAACGTTACACTTTTCTTCGTTTTTGTGTTTCGCATATACATACGTATGCATTATTTTCACCGATAGCAGGATAAATGCTGATTATGCAGAATTTTCTTGTGTAGGAAAACAAAAACCAGGTGATTTTCGTGTTATCTTGAAGGAGGTTGTATCATGGTTTTTGCTGGTGGCCTGATTGTTATTCTGGCCTTTGTCGCTATCGTAAAGAAGTATGAGGCGCGGCTGGTGCTTTTCCTTTCCGGTCTCATCATGTGCCTCATCGGCGGTCTGCCGGATGATGTCATCAAGGCATTCACGAAGGCGATGACGAATCAGTCGCTCGTACCGACCATCTGCACGGTCATGGGTTTCTCTTATGTCATGAAACTCACGGAGTGCGACCGTTATCTCGTCTATTCGATTTCGGGGATCCTGCACAAGGGACGCGTGGTCCTGATTCCGATTGCGTTCTTCCTGACGTGGTGGATCAGCCTGGCGATTCCGTCTGCATCTGGATGTGCGGCGGCCGTCGGCTCGATCCTCATTCCGACGCTTATCGCAGCAGGCGTGCATCCGGCTATGGCGGGTGCCGTCGTGCTGGCAGGTACCTGGGGCAGTGCAATCAGTCCGGGCAACGCGCATAATCCGTTCGTTGCGGATCTCGCCGGTACGGATATGATGACGGTCATCATCGAGGAGACGCCGGCCTCGATCATCGCCTCGATCGCCTGCGTCATCGTGCTCACGGCCATCGCTTATTTCTGGCACGAGGGGGCCGATGATGCACGCCGCGAGGCTGTCCTCGCCGCACGCAGCGAGGAGGAACATGAAGCACAGGCTGCTTTCCATGTGAACCCGGTCCGTGCCCTCGTGCCGCTCGTTCCGCTCGTCCTGCTGATTCTTGGCTCGAAGCAGGTTGCCCTGATTCCGGAAGTCAGCGTCCCGACGTCGATGCTTGTCGGTGTGGCACTCGGGTTTGTCGTCACGATGACGAATGCGCAGGAAGTCTGGAAGAAATTTTTCAGGCTCAATGCAAAATGTTGTGGGATACCCTAGCGTAGTAAATTCCTCAACTTTCCCACGCCAAATTTCCCAGTAATCCCTGTACATATCTGCTTTGAGAGGCAAGCCAGTCTGCCAGTAGACTTTTCACGAATTTCGTGCTCT
>OMYB01000027.1 GCA_900315155.1 uncultured Selenomonadales bacterium
TATCTATTTTCGACAAGGATAGGCTTTACGCCTTTTTATTTCCCCGAAATCCTTTTGCTGGTCTCATATGAACAGTGTTGGTGATGTGGGAAGTTTGAGATACAGAGAAAAAGAAGCGCACCGTGCGCGACGGGAGGCAGACGATGGACGATTATACCTGGCAGAAAAAGCTCCGGGAGCGGGACCGGCACAGCCGGAGGGTCTTTTTCGCTTTTCTGCTCGTGGTCACCTGCGTTGCGGGCACGCTCGTGTGGTATTTCGGGGTTTACCGGCGCACGCCGGAGTTTGCGCTGCAGCAGATCCAGCATGCGATTGAGCAGCGGGATGCAGAGATGTTCCGGCATTACGTGAACCTCGACACGCTCACGAGCCGCGCCTACGACGACCTCACCGTGGACCTCTTTGCCTACGATACGACGCTCACGCCAAAGACGAAGGTCATGTTCGAGAAGTTCTATGTGACGATCAAGCCGCAGCTCGCGGGCGGCACGGCGGAGACCATCCTGCACCGCATCCGGGATAACCGGTGGACGCTGCCGACGGGCACGGACATCCTGCAGGGACGTCAGCTCGGCATCGACTACGAGCGCTTTCTCGAGCGTTCGCAGATCCGTAATACGTCGCTCGTGAAGCTCGGCGCGGTCGAGCGCAATGGCCATACGGCAACGGCCTCTGCCGACATCGTAGAAGACTACACGCAGACGCCGTACACGCTGCAGCTCGTGATGGAGCAGGCAGAGGACGGGCATTGGCAGGTCGTCTATATCCAGAACTACCGCGACTACCTCGATACGATCGCGCCGCTGCAGAACGGGGATATCGCCACCTACATCGAGGCGACGCAGCCCATCGTCGACGAATACAATCCGCAGCTGAAGCAGCTGCAGAAAAAATTCCAGCGCCTCGTCAAGACGGAGTCGGGCACGATGACGGAGCTTCAGCGGATTGCCGTCGCCGATTTGCTTTCGGAGCAGGTCATCCCGCTGCTCGAGGAGCGGCAGGAGAAGCTCGATGCTGTCGACGTGCCGCCGGGAGCCCAGTATCTCGCGCGCCAGCGCCAGCAGTCGACCGAGACGACGGTCAAGGCATGGGAGCATTTCATCAACGGCCTCCAGCAGAACCGCCCATCCGAGTTCGATACGGCCGAGACCCTGCACAAGCAGGAACTCGCCATCGACCTGCGCGTGGAGGATATCATCCATCATACCGCCATCAGCAAGAACATCCCGAATCTTCCCTGACGGAAAAATTAGGAGAAACCGTTTCCAATACTTGTCACCGTCAACGAAAGATGCTAGGATAGAATCAAGAAGCATAAAGATAAATGAATTCGGTATAAATATAGCAGGAAAAGGAAATCCTGCCGAACGTGGAAAGCTGGCTGATTCCTATGACGAACGAAAAACCCAACCTCCATCTCATCGCCCCGGTTTCCGGGCAGACCGTCGACCTCGACAAGGTGCCGGACCCCGTATTCTCGGAGCGCCTTACGGGCGATGGCCTCGCTATCCGGCTCGAGGGAGATACGGTGCTCGCGCCCTGCGATGGAGAAATCACGTTGTTCTTCGATACGAAGCATGCTTTCGCCATCACGACATCGGACGGCGTGCAGGTCCTCGTGCATGTCGGCCTCGATACGGTCCTCATGAACGGTCGGGGTATCACGGCGCTGCATCATACGGGCGATCAGGTGAAGGCGGGCGATCCTATCCTGCAGCTCGACCTCGACTTGCTGAAAAAGAAGCACATCAACCTCATCTCGCCCGTGCTCATCGTGAACTACGACCGCGTACGGCATCTGCGTCCGCGCGTAGCTGGCTGCGAGGTTTCAGCCGGCATGGATACGGTGCTGGATTACGCCGTTTGAGAGACGGACTGGCCGGAGATAACGAGACTCGTCTTTGCTCATGAAAATTTTCCCGCCGACAGGCGTCCGAAAGGATTCCTATCGGCGGGTTTTTCCGTTATAATGAAACTGTATAAGTGAAATTTTGGTTGACCATTCCGTAGTGAAGAAAGGGTTGAGACATGGAAAAGGAACTGCTGAAACTGGAGCATATCCAGAAATCCTTTGGGGATCGGATGATTCTCGAGGATTTGGATTTGACGGTGCATGAGAATGAGTTCGTGACCCTGCTGGGACCGTCCGGCTGTGGAAAGACGACGCTCCTGCGGCTTATCGGCGGCTTTGAGACACCGGATAAGGGCCGCATCCTGTTCGAGGGAAAGGATATCACGCAGGTGCCGCCGGAGAAGCGTCAGGTGAATACGGTTTTCCAGAAGTATTCGCTGTTTTCGCATATGAATGTCGCGGATAATATCGCGTTCGGCCTGCGCATCAAGGGCAAGGATGAAAGCTATATCCGCGACAAGATCCGCTATGCGCTGAAACTCGTCAACCTCGACGGCTATGAGCACGCCCAGGTGACGGAGCTCTCGGGCGGGCAGCAGCAGCGTATTGCCATCGCGCGCGCCATCGTGAACGAGCCCAAGGTGCTGCTCCTCGATGAGCCGCTGTCGGCGCTCGACCTGAAGCTCCGGCAGAACATGCAGCGCGAGCTCGTCAAGCTGAAGCGCGAGCTCGGCATCACGTTCATTTTCGTCACGCACGATCAGCAGGAAGCCCTCTCCATGTCGGATACGGTCGTGGTCATGAACCAGGGCTGGATCCAGCAGATCGGTACGCCGGAGAGCGTCTATAACGAGCCGGAGAACGCGTTTGTCGCGGATTTCATCGGCGACAGCAACATCGTCGATGGCACGATGGTGCGCGACAAGCTCGTCCATCTGCTCGGCCAGGATATCCCGTGCATCAACACGGGATTCGGCGAGAATGTGCCCGTCGATGTGCAGATCCGTCCGGAGGATATCCAGATTTGCGCGCCGGAGGAGGGGCAGTTCCGCGGTATTATCCAGTCCGTCGTGTTCAAGGGAACGGTCTATGATATCACGGTTGAGGCGGGCGGCTTTTCGTGGCTCGTGCAGACGATCACGGGCCATGCGGCCGGGAAGGAGGTCGGCATCAAACTGGCCCCGTATAACATCCAGATCATGGCAAAACCGGCTTCGGAGGATGAGGAGGCGGTGAGCGATGAATAAATCGGGAAGCATCCGCCGGTTCTTTGGCGTGCCGTTTATGCTCTGGGCGGTGCTCTTTATCCTGTTGCCGCTGTTCTTTGTGCTGCAGCATGGCCTCACGAACGAGGCGGGCGTGTTTTCGCTCGCGAATGTCCGCCTGGCACTGGAGTGGGAGTACCTGAAGGCCCTCGGGCTCTCCATCCTGCTCGCGCTCATCAGCACGGTCTGCTGCCTCGTACTCGGCTATCCGCTCTGCCTCATCCTGCGGGAGTACGCGAAAAAGAGCGGCGTGCTCATCTTTCTGCTGTTCCTGCTGCCGCTTGGCATGAACTCCCTGCTCACAACGATGGCGTGGCAGACCATCCTCGAGCGTCACGGCGTACTGAACATGGCGCTCGCGGCCATCGGGCTGCCGGCGCTGCAGATCGTGAACACGCCCGTGGCCATCGTCATCGGCATGGTGTACAATTTCCTGCCGTACATGGTCCTGCCGCTCTACGTCTCCGTGGCGGCGGTCGATACGCGCATCATCGAGGCGGCGCGGGACCTCGGCGCGAGCCGCTGGCAGACGATCCGCTACATCCTCATGCCGCTCACGCGGCCGGGCATCATCAGCGGCTGCACGATGGTCTTTATCCCCGCGCTCACGACGTTCGTCATCAGCGCCCTTTTGGGCGGCAACAAGGTGCTCCTCATCGGCAACATCATCGAGCAGGAGTTCACGGCCGCCTACAACTGGCAGCTCGGCAGCGCCCTGTCCATGGTCCTCATGGTGTTCATCATCCTGAACATGCTGCTGGAGTTCTTTACCGACGCGGATAAGCGCAAGCGGGAGGTGAAGGCGTGATGGCAAAGCTCAAGAAGGGCTATCTCGCCCTCATCGTCCTGTTCCTCTACGCGCCGATTTTCGTGCTCATCGCCCAGTCGTTCAACGCGAGCCGCTACCGCGGTACCTGGGCCGGGTTCACCTGGGAGTGGTACGGCGCTCTCCTCGAGAATGAGGATATCCTCGCGGCGCTCGGCAATACGCTGACGATCGGCGTGACGGCGGCGCTCTGCGCGACGCTGCTCGCCCTGCTGACGGCCGTGGCCATGCGCGGCATGCACGTCCACCTGCGCACGGTCCTGCGCGGCATCGCGAACATCCCGCTCCTGAATGCCGATATCGTCACGGGTATCTCGCTCATGCTGCTGTTTCTCGGCTTTGGCCTGCGGCTCGGCTACGATACGATTTTGCTCGCGCATATCGTCATCTGCCTGCCGTATGCGATGCTCTGCATCCTGCCGCAGGTGCTCGAGCTCGATGATGTCTGCTATGAGGCGGCGCTCGACCTCGGCGCGAGCCCGTTTTATGCGTTTCGCAAGGTCATCCTGCCCGAGCTCATGCCGGGCATCCTCGCGGCGTTCCTGCTGTCGTTTGTCATGTCGGCCGATGATTTCATCGTGACCTACTTTACGAAGGGCGCGGGTATCGACACGTTGACGACGGAGATCTACGCCGAGCTGAAACTCGGCATCCATCCCGAGATGTATGCGCTCTCGACGCTGTTTTTCGTGGCGGTCGTCGTCTTTGCGGCGTTGCTCGTCATCAACTACCGCGTCCTGCGCCGGCATAACCAGATGAAGAGAGGGGGAGTAGCATGAAGAAGTACTTTGCCCTCCTGATCGTCCTCGCGCTCGCCGTCCTGCCGGGCTGCGATATGTTCGACGATGGCGATACGGCGGAGAGCGAGAACGATAATGTCGTCTACGTCTACAGCTGGGGTGACTACCTCTCGCCGGAGGTCATGGAGCAGTTCGAGGTGGAGACGGGCATCCACGTCGTGCTCGACGAGTTCGATACGAACGAGAGCATGTATCCGCGCATCAAAGAAGGCGCGGAAAGCTACGATGTGCTCTGCCCGTCCGACTACATGATCCAGAAGCTCATCGAAAACAATCTGCTGCAGCCGCTCGACTACAGCCAGCTGCCGAATGTGCAGGCGCATATCGGCAAGGATTTCCTGAAGCAGTCTGAGGCGTTCGACCCGGGCAACCGCTATGCGATCCCGTACTGCTGGGGCCTCGTTGGCATCATGTACAACACGAAGCTCGTCGATGAGCCCGTGGACAGCTGGTCGATCCTCTGGGATCCGAAGTACAGCGGCGAAATCCTCATGCAGGACTCCGCGCGCGATGCGATGATGATCCCGCTGCGTATGATGGGGTACTCCATGAATACGCGCAATCCGCAGGAGCTCATGGCCGCGCGCGACAAGCTCATCGCGCAGAAGCCGCTCGTGCAGGCCTACGGCGTCGATGATATCCGCGACAAGCTCGCCTCGGGCGAGGCGGCGCTCGGCGTCATTTTCTCCGGCGAGGCCATCAACCTCATGGAGGCAAACCCGGACCTGCGGTATCAGCCTGCGCCGAAAGAGGGCACGAACGTCTGGATCGATGGCTGGGTCATCCCGCAGAACGCACGTCATGTGGAGAACGCGCATAAATTCATCGACTTCCTCTGCCGGCCGGACATCGCGGCGAAGAACTTTGAGGAGCTCGGCTACTCTACGCCGAACACCGCCGTCCGCGAGCTCGTCGAGGAGGATATGGACGAGGATGAGCTGGAGATCGCTTTCCCGGAGCCGGAGATCTATCAGGGCCAGGAGACGTACCAGTACCTCGGTGAGGTCATGGATCGGTTCTACACGAAGCTTTGGCTGCAGGTCAAGACGGAATAAGCTGGAGGGATTTTCATGCAGAGTTTTACGTTTCATTGCCCGACGGAGGTCGTTTTCGGCCGCGGGGCGGAGGATCAAGTGCCGGAAAAGCTGAAGGAGCACGGCGCGAAGCGCATCCTCATCGTCTACGGTGGCGGCAGCGTCGTGCGCTCGGGGCTGCTCGGCCGCATCGAGTGCGCGCTCACGACGGCGGGCTTCGTGTTCCTGACGTTGGGCGGCGTGAAGCCGAACCCGCGCGTCTCGCTCGTGCGCGAGGGCGTGCGGGAGATTCTCGCGCATAAACTGGACTTTATCCTGGCCGTGGGCGGTGGCAGCGTCATCGACACGGCCAAGGGCATCGCGCACGGCGCGGCAAATCCCGGGATCGATGTCTGGGATTTCTGGTGCGGGCGCGCGAAGCTCACGAAATCCATGCCGGTCGGCGCCGTGCTCACGCATGCGGCCGCAGGCAGCGAGACGAGCGACTCGTCCGTGCTCACGGATGAGGACACGGGCAAGAAGCTCGGCCTCAATACGCCGCTGAACCGCCCCGTCGTCTCGTTCCTGAACCCGGAGCTCACGTACTCCGTGCCGAAACGGCAGATGGTCGCGGGCATCGCCGATATTTATATGCATACGCTCGAGCGCTATTTCACGGCGGTGCACGAAAAGAATGCGTTCACCGACCTCGTCGCCGAGGCATTGCTGAAAAATGTCATCGCGCAGTCGCGCGTGGCGCTCGAGAACCCGCAGGACTACGATGCGCGCAGTGAGATTATGTGGTGCGGCAGTGTCTCGCATTGCAATTTCACGGAGCTCGGCCGTTGCAAGGATTTTTCCGTGCACCGTCTTGGCCACGAGCTCTCGGGCATGTTCGATGTGACGCACGGCGAGTCGCTGACCGCCCTCTGGGGCTGGTGGGCACAGTACGTCCTGCCGGACGATGTGGCGCGCTTTGCCCACTACGCTGAGGCCGTCTGGGGCGTCGCGGAGGGCACGGACGAGGAACGGGCGAAGGCCGGCATCGCAAAGACCGTCGCCTGGTTCCGCGAGCTCGGCATGCCGACGGACTTTACGGAGCTCGGCATCGGCGTCCTCGACGGGCACACGATCGAGGCACTCGCGGACAGCTTCTCCGCGGGAGGTACGAAGACGGTCGGCAGCCTCCATCCGCTCGGACGTGAGGAGGCCATCCAGGTCTACCAACTGGCCAACCATTGATTTTTACCGGAAGTGTAAACTTGCGTAGTGTATACATCAAACAAGTTTACATAAATACTGGACTTTTCTGCCATAGTCTGCTATGATGTACAATATACCGTCAAAGGTATATTTCCTATGTGGATTATGGCATATTTTTGTGTGTATTCCGTTTTTCAGGAGGGATATCCCTATGAAGTCAGAACTCACCATCAAGATGGCGAGATGCAAAGGCTGCGGAATCTGCGTCGCTTTTTGTCCGAAGCAGGTTCTGGCCATCGATGAGCTGGGTAAGGTCAAAGTCGTGAATGGCGAGGCCTGCATCGGCTGTGGACAGTGCGAGATGCGGTGCCCCGATTATGCGATTTTTGTCGATAAGGTAAAGGAGGCGGCCGTATGAGCAAGGCGAGACTGATGCAGGGCAATGAGGCCTGCGCCGAGGGCGCTATCGCCGCCGGCGTGAATTTCTTTGCAGGCTACCCGATCACGCCGTCCACGGAGATCGCGGAGACCATGGCCAAACTCCTGCCGCAGCACGGCGGCAAGTTCGTGCAGATGGAGGACGAGATCGCGAGCATGGGTGCCATCCTCGGCGCCTCGCTCGCAGGTGCGAAGGTCATGGACGCGACGTCCGGCCCGGGTTTCTCCCTGAAACAGGAACTCATCGGCTTTGCGGCCTGCGCCGAGATCCCCTGTGTGCTCGTGGATGTGCAGCGCGTCGGCCCCTCGACGGGTCAGCCGACGTCGCCGTCGCAGGCGGATGTCATGCAGGCGCGCTGGGGCACGCACGGCGACCACCCGATGATCGCCCTCGCGCCGTGGAGCGTGCGCGAGACGTTCGATGTGACCGTCGAGGCCGTGAACCTCGCAGAAAGGTTCCGCACGCCCGTCATTCTGCTCATGGATGAGGTCGTCGGGCATCTGCGCGAGAAGGTTGAGCTGCCAGAGCATGTCGAGGTGTATCCGCGCCGCCAGCCGAAGAAGACGCGTGCCGAGGGCTATGAGCCTTACACGCCGGATGAGGATCTCGTGCCGAACGTCGCGGATTTCGGTCGCGGCTACCATATCCACGTCACGGGCCTCATCCACGACGAGACGGGATTCCCGTCCGGCAGTCCGCAGGTCACGAAAGACTCCATCGAGCGCCTGCACGAGAAGATCGCGCGCGCCGAGGACGAGATCGTGCGCACGGAGTCCTATTTTATGGACGACGCGGAGTACGCGATCATCGCCTATGGCGGTGCCTCCCGCACGGCGTACGAGGCCGTTGCGCGCGCCCGCGCAAAGGGGCAGAAAGTCGGCCTCCTGCGCCTCATCACGATCTGGCCATTTGCCGATAAGGCCGTGAAGGAACTCGCCGCGAAGGTCAAAGGCCTCCTCGTCGCCGAGCTCAACTACGGACAGGCCGTCCATGAGGTGCGCCGCGCGGCCGAGGGTCAGTGCCCGGTGCATTTCTGCGGTAAATATGATATGCATACCTACGAGCCGCAGGAGATCGAGGCGGCCATCGACGCTATGCTGGCAGGAGGAGAGATCTAATGGAGAGAAGTTACGAGAAATATTTCCGCCAAAACCGCCTGCCGCATCTCTGGTGCCCGGGCTGCGGCAACGGCATCGCTATGAAGGCCATTGTGCAGGCCATCGAGAAAAAACCGGGCTTTACGCAGGACAACACGGTCATCGTCTCGGGCATCGGCTGCTCGTCGCGCGCTTCGGGCTATATGGATTTTGATACGCTCCACACGGCGCACGGCCGCGCCATCCCGTTCGCGACGGGCATCAAGCTCGCGCGCCCGGACCTCAACGTCGTCGTCATCACGGGCGACGGCGACTGCACGGCCATCGGCGGCAACCACTTTATCCACGGCTGCCGCAGGAACGTCGATCTCACGGTCGTGCTGTTCAACAACAACATCTACGGCATGACGGGCGGCCAGGCCTCCCCGATGACGCCGCTCGGCAAGAAAGCCACGACGGCCCCGTACGGCTCCGTCGACCGGCCTTTTGATGCGTGCCATCTCGCCGAGGCTGCCGGCGCGACGTACGTTGCCCGCTCCACGGCCTATCATGTGCCGCACCTCGTCAAGATGATCGAGGATGGCCTAGACAATAAGGGGTTTTCCTTTATCGAGGCACTCGTGCAGTGCCCGACGGCCTTCGGCCGCCGCAACAAGATGGGCAGCCCGGCGAACATGATGATGTGGATGCGCGATAACGCCGTCATGAAGGCCGCCTGGGACAAACTCCCCGCTGACAAGAAGACGGGCGAGAAATTCCCCATCGGCTGCTTCTACAACGAGTCGGCCATGGACTACGATGCGGCCTACGATCAGGTCATCGCGCGTGCAGAGGAGGCGGCGAAATGAGAAAACAGCTGAGATTATCCGGCTCCGGCGGTCAGGGCGTCATCACGGCGGCCATCATCCTCGCGGAGGCAGCCGTCTCCGAGGGCAAGGAGGCCGTCCAGTCGCAGTCCTACGGCCCGGAGGCGCGTGGCGGCGCGTCGAAATCCGAAGTCATCATCGACGACGCGCCCATCTACCATCCGCACGTCCAGGTGCCGGACCTCGTGCTCGCCATGACGCAGAAGGCCGCGGATAAATACTACCACGACCTGAACCCCGATGGCCTGCTCGTGCTCGATGAGCAGCTCGTCCCGGACGTCCCGCCTTTCGCGCACGTCATCCGCATCCCCATCACGAAAATCGCCGTCGAGCAGTGCGGCCGCAAACTCTTCGCGAACATCGTCGCCCTCGGCGCCCTCGTCCGCCTCACCGGCATCGTCTCCTACGACGCCATCGAGGCCGCCGTCGCCCACCGCGTCCCGCCACACACGATCGACGCCAATAAAAAAGCCCTCCGCGCCGGCTATGACGCCGTGACGGGATATAATGGAACCATAAATTAAGACACTTTCCGGCAGTGCTTATAATGAATCTCGTGGTATACTGAGGGTACCATTCGAAAGGAGATTCATCATGTCCCG
>OMYB01000024.1 GCA_900315155.1 uncultured Selenomonadales bacterium
AAATCTGCATTGCTGCAGATATCACATCTGGCTTTATCATGTTGCATGATCTACATTGTTTAGTTTTCAGAGAACAACTCCATCGCTTCAAGCGACTATATTAGTTTACCGCTTTCGAAATACTTTGTCAAGAACTTTTTTCTTTCGCGTCAGCGAGATGTTTTCGTTCGTTGCCGTATCTCTTGGCGACTTGTAATATGATACACGCCTTTGCGCTTTTTGTCAATAAGGAATTCAGATTTTCTAACAAAAATCTGAAGGACCCCCTCAGTCGCCCTATCGGGCGACAGCTCCCCCAACGGGGGCGCCTTATTTTAACTCAATTGGATGGCATCAAGATCAGCGACACGGGGAGGTTCGAGGCGCCGGGGGGTGAAAACTCGAACTTGACGTTGTCCGAGTCGTCGTACGATCCCAAGTCAGCGAGCTCGGCATCCTTCGTGAGAATCCACAGGCCTGCTTCGCGGGCTTTCTGCACCGTATCCGACTCCGGCGGGGTCGCATCACCAAAATAGGTGCGGCCAAATGGGGTCTGCATCATATCGGCGCGGCCGCCATTGACCGAAACGCGCATGGCACCGGCATAGACGCCGCCCAGGGGACAGAGGAAATATTTCACCGCGCCGCCGCGTGCAACGGTAGGCATCTCGATCCAGTAATTGATGCCGTAGTTGCCAAAGTCCGTGACACTGCTGCCATCGGTGGCATCGATGCCCGTGCGGTAGAGGTCGTGAATGTTATCCGCGAGCGGAATGTATACGATGCCGTCTTTGTCCGGATCGTAGGCGCGCGTTCCCGTGAGTACGCGATCCATGTTCTTGAAGGTCCCGCGCAGGCGCATTTCATCCTTTGGCTGCACGCGGGCCGTCTTCAGGAACGTGAACGGGTCCGCATCGGCCGGGTACATGATGACGGAGACCTTGACCGCATGATTCGTATGGAAATCATACGTGCCCGCGACGAGCTGACCCGGCGCGAGCTCGATTTTATCCATGGACTGGTCGAGCAGGCGCTGGCTGCCCTTCATCATGTAGTGATGTCCCTGCGTCTGCCCATCGTAATACATCATCTGCGCTGCCTTGCCTACGGCGAGATAGTCGTCGCTCGGCAACCCGTAGCCGCCGCGCGTAATCGCAACCGTCGTAAAGCCGTCCTCCACGGCTTCGAGGACGACGGCGACCTTTTTGTTCGTATGCTGGCTGTTCAGATGGTAATAGAGCACGCGCGCATCGCCCGTGACCGTATCCTGATAGAGGATGCCGTCGTGGGCGACGTACTCCGGGCTGTCGGAAAAGATGAGCGTGCCGCCCTCATCGCGGCTTTCGACCTGCCATTGATGCATCGTATGAGAAACCGTACGGAAAGGCTTTGCCCTGCTGGCCGAGCGGGTCGCAGCAAGGTCCCCCTCCCCATTCTCCATCTTCTGGACCGTACGTCCCTCCGTCTGTGCCTCAGCCGCTTCCGGCTGCACCGATACGACGGTATGGGACACTTGATCCTCTATATGGCGTGAGGCTTCCGTCTGCAACGTGAAGCCGAAGGAAGCAACGCCCGCGAGGAGCCCTGCGAAAAGTTTCCCTTTCAACGTCATGCCGTAATCTTCTCCTTTATCTCCCGGATATTTCTTCGGACGAATCCCAAAGGATCACAGTCCTCTTCTTGTTATAACGTATGCTGGCGGATGCCGAGCTTCGCGAAAATCTCACCCTTGAGCAGGCGGAGGCGGAACTCCGTAATGCCGAAACGCGGGTGCGGGATGTTGATGCGCTGCAAGAGAACCGGGTCGGTCTCAAACGTATTGAGACCCGCGTCCCCCGTCACCGCCATGAGATAGCCCGTATCCTGCACCTTCTGCGCAAGATCCATATCATAGGCACCATTCGGATAGGAAAAACTCACGACGGGCTGGATGCCATTCCATTCGAGCATGAGCTTCGAAAGGCGCAGCTCGTCGGACTGCTGATCCGCCGTCAGCGTCGTGAGTGGCAGATGGTTGGCCGTATGGCTGCCGATCTCCACGCCGCGCGCCTGCATATCGTAGAGCTGATCCCAGCTCAGATAGTGCTCCAGCCCGATGTTGTTCGTGACCATAAACATCGTCGCCTTCATCCCATGCTGCTCGAGGACCGGCAGCATCTCCGTTGCGTTGTCCTCATAGCCGTCATCAAACGTCAGGACGATCGGCTTTTCCGGCAGCACAAAATCGCCGCGCTTTGCCGCGGCAAATTCCCGCAGAGTAATTGTAGTATACCCTGCCTGCTGCAGATAATCAAGCTGGGCGGAAAAATCCTCCGTCGGCACGATATACGGCTTCTCATCGGGCAGCTCATCGTGACCGACCATATGATACTCGAGGATGGGGATGCCCTGCACAGGCGTTACCACGAGCCAAAGCAAGAGGGCGAGCACGCCGCCGAGGGCGAACGAGAGCGTAAAGCGAAGTTTTTTCTTCCAGGTATTCATGGTGTGATGCGTTTCTCCATCCTTTCTGTTTCATGCGCGCAGGGAGGCTTGGCCGCCCGCACGGCCTCCGCCAGGGCATGCAGCTTGCGGAACCGGTGATTGATGCCGGGTTTCGTGATATGGAGGGTCTCCGCCAGCTCGGCCAGCGTTGCCTCCGGATTCTTCCTGCGCAGATCGGCGGTCTGACGCAGCTTTTTCGGCAGGTCGTCATAGCCGCCCGCCGCCTCGATGACGCGGATATCCTCGAGCTGCCGTCCCGCCGCATCGACGGCCTTCTGCAGGTTCGCCGTCTCGCAGTTGACGATGCGGTTGACCTGCTCGCGGACCTCTTTGACGTTGCGCGCGATTTCAAAAGCCTCGACCGCTTTATCCGCCTGCAGCATGCCGAGGAAATCGACGATCGCATCGCCTTCCTTGAGGTAGACGACGTAGGCGTCTTTCCGGTCGGTGAATCCGACAGGAAAATCCATGCGGCGCAGAAGCTGGTAAAGCAGGTTGCCAAAGGCATAGCTGACCGTGTCCAGCTCGAGATGATAGCTCGCCTCCGGCCGGTTCACGCTGCCGCCGCCGAGAAAAGCCCCGCGCAGATAGGCTGCCTGACAGCAGCTCTTGCGCAAGATGGGCAGGTCGTTCTCGATGTTCAGGCTGTCGGCGTGCAGGAATCCGAGATGTTCAAGGAGATCCGTGACCTGCGGCGATGGCACGGCACGCACCGTATAGCTCGTGAGTTTATTGAGCTGGCGCGAGCGGCTGACCGTGATCTCCGTGCGAATGCCCCGGCCATGCTGCTTCAGGAGCTGCAGAGCCTTGCGCGCAACCGCGGCATTCTTCGAAGTGAAGTTGATGCCAAACGTGTGCTGGCGGCCGAAAGCCAGCGTCGCGCCCATGCGGAGGAGGCCGGCGAGCTCCGCCGTGCGGTCGCACTCCTGCTCGTACATCTGATGGGCGAGTTCGGTTTTGACATCCGTGGCAAAGGATGGCATAGCATCACCTGTTCATTTGATTTTGGACGTGAAAGACGAGCTGCAGGACGGCGTTGCAGAGCTTATCGGGATCGTGGCGGATGACGTCGGTCTCGTTGATGATGTCGGCTTTTTGGAAGCCGATGCCGAGCGCATTGATCGCATCCTCGTCGATCTCGACGGGGTAAGCGCCCTTCTCCGCATAGTATTTCTTCATCTCGGACGAAATCTGGTGGTCATTGACGAGCATGAAGTCGATGATACCCTTGCCTGCATGGTCGATGATGGCCTTCGCGTGCATGGATGCCGTGTAGCCGTCCGTCTCGCCGGGCTGGGTCATGACGTTGCAGATGTAGATCTTGATGGCCTTGCTGCGGCGCACGGTCTCGGCGATGTGATCGACGAGCAGGTTCGGCATGATGCTCGTATAGAGGCTGCCCGGTCCGAGGATGATGACATCCGCATTCGTGAGCGCATCGAGCGCCGACTGGACGGGGTGCACGTGCTCCGGATGGAGCTTGACGCGGTGGATGCGCTTGTGGACCTCGGGGATATGCGACTCACCCTCGACGACCGTGCCGTCCTCCATGATGGCGTCGAGGCGCACGTGTTCCTCGGATGCCGGCAGGACATTGCCCTTGACGGCGAGGACCTTCGAGGACTGCTTGAGTGCCTCTTCGACATTGCCGCCCGTGACCTCGGTCATGGCTGCGATGAAAAGGTTGCCGAAACTGTGGCCCGCGAGCTCACTCTTGCCCTTGAAGCGGTACTGGAACAGTTTCTCCATGAGTGGCTCCGTGTCCGCGAGCGCGACGAGGCAGTTCCGGAGATCCCCCGGTGGGATGATGCCGAGATCCTCGCGCAGACGCCCGGAGGAGCCGCCATCGTCCGCGACGGTTACGACAGCCGTGACGTTCGACGTCGCTTCCTTGACGCCGCGCAGCAGCACGGACAGGCCGTGGCCGCCGCCGATGACGGCAATCGTCGGGCCTTTATCCAGTTTGCGTTTCTCATAGATGATATCCACGAGCCGCTCGGAGCTATCGGGCAGCAGCACGGTGATGAGCGAACGGATGACGAAACGCATCGCGAGCAGCATGAGCGCGAGGCCGATGACGACCACGAGGATGCCCACGAACGACGTGAACGCGTAGTTATAGCTGCCTTTCCAGAGATAAATCGTGCGGAAAATCGCTTCCTCGATCGCGTCGAGGTATTTGTAGTTGAAAACCAGGGCCAGTCCCAGGCTGACGAGCATGACGCCCGCCGAAAAAAGAAGCAGCCAACGCTTGAATCGCATGCCCGGGTACAGCCAGCGTAACAGATGCATGGCGTCAGCACTCCTCCCTTACGTGTTCCTGTACATCGTTCTTCATGAGGTCGCGATGCTCGAGCTTGACCGGATACCCGCGGTTTCCGAGCAGATCAAAGAGGTGCTTGGCCACGAAAACACTGCGATGCATGCCGCCCGTGCAGCCGACCGCGATGACGAGCTGGCTCTTGCCCTCTTTGATATACTGCGGCACGAGGAACTCGATGAGAGAATCCAGCCGCACGAGGAACTCCTTCGTGACCGGCCATTTCGCAATGTACTCCGCGACCTCCGGCACGGTACCGGACTTATGGCGCATCGACTCGATGTAGAACGGGTTCGGCAGGAAGCGCACGTCGAGCACGAGATCCGCGTCGAGCGGCATGCCGAACTTGAAGCCGAACGAAAGCACGTTGATGTTCATCTGCTCGCCCTCGGATGAGCCGAAGATGCGGTGAATCTTGTCGCGCAGGTCGACCTTGCGCAGCTCCGAGGTATCGACGATATACGTCGCCTTTGCACGGATGGGCGCGAGGAGCTCGCGTTCCTTGGCGATGCCATCGGAAATGCGCGAGGACGGGGCCATCGGATGACGGCGGCGCGTCTCCTTGTAGCGGCGGATGATCACGGGATCCGTCGCATCCATGAACAGCATCTCATACGGCATGTCGTCGCGGTCCATCTCGTCGAGGACCTGCACGAACGTGTCGAAGAACTGCCGGCTGCGCGTATCGACGACGAGCACGACCTTGCCGATATGGCCGCCCGCATGACGGCAGAGCTCGACAAATTTCGGGATAAAGACCGGCGGGAGGTTATCGACGACAAAATAGCCGAGATCCTCCATATAACGGCACGCCTGCGTCTTGCCGCCGCCCGACATGCCCGTAACGATAACGAAGCGGAAATCCTTCTCCTTCGTCTCCGCGATTTCCGGCGTTTCCGTCGTCTCCTGCGCTTCCTGGATTTCCTGCTCCTGTTTTTTCTCCTCTGACATGATGCCCACCTCCATGGATGATGCGGATTCTATGGTTAAAGCACGAGTTCCTCGATGGCCTTGGCGATGCCATCCTCGTCGTTGCTGTCCGTATGATACGTAGCCAGGGCCTTCGCGCTCGCGAGGCCGTTGGCCGGGACGACCGCCGTGCCCGCATAGCGGAGCATCGCGAGGTCGTTGTCGCCATCGCCGCACGCCATGACCTCATCGGGCGTCAGGCCGCGCGACTCGGCGAGCCACGAAAGCCCGAGGGCCTTGTCGACGCCGATCGGCGTGAGATCCATGCTGCAGCCCGTATTCTGCTGTGCCAGGATGGACGTACCGAACTGCTGCCGGATTTCGCGCTCCTTCTCCGCGACATGCCCGGACAGGTCGCGGAGGACGCACTGGAACACGTTTTTCGTATAGTCGAGATAGCGGTCGCCGACCTCCTTGATGGGCAGGTCTTTGACCGTGCGGTACGCGTAGAAATAATCCTCCTCGTAGCGCTCCACGAGCACATCGTTGCCGATGTACCAGTTGAGATACCAGCCCCGACGGTGCGCGAATTGCAGCAGGCGCCGCACGACCGGCGGCTCGAGGTAGCGCGCAAACATCGGATAGTCCGCGCCCATCGCCTCGACGACACCGCCGTTGCAACAGACGAGCGGGGCATTCGCGCCGATCTGACGGCCGAATATCTCGGCTCCCTTGAACATGCGCCCCGTCGCGATGGTCACGCCCACGCCCTTTGCCTGCGCTTCATGGATGGCCGCGAGCGTGCGCGGCGTGATTTTCTTCTCGGAGTTCAGTAACGTACCATCGAGGTCCAGGGCAATTAACTTAATTGACATGATCGATTCAACACCCACTTATCGATTGCCTGCGCG
Organism: uncultured Selenomonadales bacterium; assembly: GCA_900315155.1. Classification (GTDB taxonomy): domain Bacteria; phylum Bacillota; class Negativicutes; order Selenomonadales; family Selenomonadaceae; genus UBA2897. The sequence goes on from OMYB01000024.1 coordinate 6,604, forward strand.
ACGCCGTCGTTCTCGACGGTATCTGTCTCATATTCGCAGACGGATTTGACGGCTGGGACGGCGTTGCCCATGGCGACACTGTGCCCGGCGGCGCGGAGCATCGGGAGGTCATTCTCGGCATCGCCAATGGCCATGGTCTCGGAGATATCGATGCCGAGGACGTTGGCCAGCTGCTGCAGGGCCGAGGCCTTCGTGACGCCCGGCTGGATGATTTCCGCATACGCCGCATTCGAGCGCATGGCCTCGAGCTTTCCGCCGAAATGCGCGCGAAACGCCGCGGCACGCGCATCCGTCTCCTCGGAGCCCGACGTGATGGAAAGCATCTTGCAGACATGGTCCGTATGCTCGAGCAGGCCATCCCAGCCGACCGCGTGGCCGGCGATCTGCTGCTCGGCCTCATAGCCGCGCGACTCGTCGCAGTGCTCTGGATAGTAGAGCTCATCGTTGCTGTAGACCTGCAGATACCAGCCCTTCTCGCGGCAGTATGCGATGCCCTCGCGCACGAGTTCCGGCGGGATAAAGCTCGAATAAAGCACTTCGCCCGAGACGCGCTTGATGAGCGCGCCGTTATACGTGATGATCGGCTCATCGACGCCGAGCGCATCAGCCACCGGCAGTGCCGCACGGAACATCCGCCCCGTCGCGATCGTCACGGTCACGCCCGCCCGCACGGCCTCCTGCACCGCGCGCACATTCGCCTCCGACGGCGGATAGCCGCTTTGCAGCAGCGTGCCATCGAGATCCGTTACAAATAATTTTATCGCCATGCTGCTCCCTCCGTTCTTTGCTCTCTTCATTTTATCACACCAGATGGTATAATGATACTATCGAGAAAAAAACAAGGAGTCGTTCCATCTATGATTCATATCACGCGAAAGCGCCTGCTCGCAGGCTTCGGCATCCTCTGCATGCTCGTCGGCATCTTCGGGATATCCTACACCTGGACCGTCGACCACCGCACAGCAAACAGCCTCTCCTCCTACTGCCGTATCGATTTCCAGAGCTCGCATACGGAGGAAGGGAAACTCGAGGGCGCGATCCTCACGATCTGGGATTACCGTTACGACAGCGCAAAACTGCGTCCTGAGGCCGTCCTCTACACGGACGGGGATGCGTGGGAAATGAAGGCTTCCGTCAAGCAGACGGGCGCCGGCGAACCTGGCAATCCGGGACTCAAGAACGAGAACAAGCTCTTCGTCGAAATGCCGCGCTCCAGCCTCCCCGCCATCCGAAAGGCCGACGAAGTCCGGTTCCGCTTCTACTACGACAACGGCCAGACCATCGACCTGCCGCTCAACGCGCCGGACCTCGAGTATTGGAAAGCACAGCTGCAATAAAATAAGCTCTCAGCTTTTTTTCGCTGAGAGCTGTTTTTTATTTCCCGGTATAGACTCTCGGCACGCGCTTGGAGACGAGGCAGGGCAGCTCGTAGTTGATGGTATCGAGCCAGCCGGCGGCCTCGTCCACCGTCAGGGTATCCGAGCCCCAGAGCGTCGCGACATCGCCGACCTCGACGCCCGGGATATCCGTGACATCCACCATGACCTGATCCATGCAGATGCGCCCCGCAATCGGCGCGCGCTGCCCGCGGATCACGACGCAGCCGCCGTGGCCGTAGGCGCGGATATAGCCGTCCGCATAGCCTATGGGCAGCGTCGCGATGCGGCTCTCACGCTCTGCGATGAACGTGCGGCCGTAGCCGATGCTCTCGCCCTTGTGCAGGGTCTTGAGGAAGACCACCTTCGAGCAGAGCTTCATGGCCGGCTGCAGGTCGATGGGATGCGAGACCTCTGCCGACGGCCACATGCCGTACTGGATGATGCCTGCGCGCACCATATCAAAATGGGCCTCCGGAATCTCGAGGATGGCCGCCGACTCCGCGATGTGGCGGATTTTAAGCTCGACGCCTGCCGCCTTGACCGCCTCGAGAGCCTGCCGGAACTTCGCGAGCTGGCCCTTCGTGTAGGCCTTATCCTTTACATCGGCCATCGCGAAATGCGAGAACATGCCCTCGATCTCGATCCCCGGCAGTTCCCTCACGGCCCCGGCGAGCGCACCGATCTCCTCCGGGCGCACGCCGATGCGGCCCATGCCCGTCTCAACCTTGAGATGGACCTTCGCCGTTTTTCCCTGGCGCACGGCCTCGCGGGAGATAGCCTCCGCGAGGGGCAGCTGGCAGACGACCTGCGTAACATCGTAGTCGACGAGGTCCTTTGCATCCTCCGGCAGCACGACACCGAGCAGCAGGATTGGCGTCGTAAAGCCCGCCTGCCGCAGCTCGACGGCCTCCGACAGCGTCGCCACGGCGAGATACGATGCCCCGCACTCCACGGCCACGCGCGCCACGGGAATGGCACCATGCCCATACGCATCCGCCTTCACGACTGCACAAAGCTTCGCGCCGCCCGTGATGCAGGACTTTATCGCCTCATAATTGTGCCGGATAGCACCCAGATTAACCTCAGCCCAAGCCGCCCGATTCGGCATGATATACGCCCCTTTTTTCTTCAAAATGATTACTGAGAGTATTGTACTACGCAAAGGAAAGCGATTCAAGCACAAAAAGAGGACTCCCCGAAGGGAGTCCCCTGAAAGGTCTGTGAAGTTTTTTCTGATGTTACGATCAGAAGTAGAAGTTCACGCGGCCGAAGACGTTGTGGACATCCTGACCATTCGTGAAGCTGCCATCCTCGATCTGCTTGCCCTGAGCATAGCGGACCTGAGCGACGACATTCTTGAACGGAACGTAAGCCGTACCGATCTCCCAAGCCTTCTCGCCCGGCTGTACAGCATCGAACGTGCTGGACGGAACAGCGTTCTGGCCGAGGTAACGGTAAGCAGCCCAAGCGCCCCAAGTGCCCTTGTTCTCCTGCTCTGCGCCCTTGTAGTTGTACTCAGCGCTATAAGCCTTCTCAAAGTAATCTGCATCATGGTTCTCAGCATAGAAGCCGTTCAGAGCAGAGTTGTTGTCGAACTTGTAGCCAGCCTTGACCATCCAGATATCAGCCTGGTCCGTTGCTTCGCCCGTCTTATAGTTGGTTGCGTTCTTCAGCACATCGGAGCTGAACTCATGGAAGTCAACGCCGAGGTTGAACTTGTCCAGCATGTAGCCGAGACCATAGTACTGGTAGTCGGACGTGTCGCCAGAGAAATCGAAGTTACTGTCATCAGAACCGCTCCAACGGCCTGCACCAGCGACAACATTCCAGTTGCCCTTGTTGTAGGAGAGCTCAGCACCGGAGAACTCGGTATCCATGATGCTGTCATCATCGATCGGAGCGAACTTACCGAACTTGCCCGTGAAGGCACCGTAGTTGCCCTGAGCCCAAACGCGCTTCAGATCCACTTTTCCATCATCGCCTGCATCCGTTGCGAGGTTGGAGTTCGCATCGAGACGGGCATTCACATGCCAGTTGCTGTTAATCTCAGCGCTCGGCTCGAGGCGGAACAGAACGTTGTTCGTATGGTCATCTGCAGCATCCGCCTGATGCTCAACATTGTGACGGTTGATCGTGTACTCAGCCGTGCCGTTCCACTTTACCTTGTCAGCGTTGCGCTCGAGGTTGGAGACGCGGACGCCGAGGTTGTTCAGCTCATCGGAGAACTCAGCAGCGAGTTTGTCGAGCAGCGCTTTGTCGTTGCCCGTAGCCGTGTTCTTTGCCATAGCTTTGGCGATCATCTGCGCCATCTCATAACGCGTGATGTTCTTGTCGCCCTGGAACGTCGTGTCGCCATAACCTTCGATGACGCCATCCGTAGCGAGCTGGGATACAGCGTCATAAGCCCAATGGTCAGCCGGGACATCGGAGAACGGGTTTGCCGCAGCAAACGTCGTGCTGGCAGCACCAACAACGAGTGCAGCCGTCAGTGCGGATACGAGAGTCTTTTTCATGAGAAACTCCTCCTTAAACCTATAAAACTTGATACGTAGCGGTTTTGGTCGCCAGAAGGTCTTCCCATGAGTTTCCGTGTTTCCTCAGCGATAACCAAAAGGCTTCCACAACCGTGTCTTCAATATACCACGATTATGGAAGCCCGTCAAGTAAATGAGAATTATTTTCGGATTAAGTTGTCTGAGAAAACTTTTAGAACTTGAACTCGACGCGGCCGAAGAGCTTCTCGGCGTCCTTACCCGTATCGAGTTTCTCGCCATTGAAATACTTCAGCGTAGCGACCGTGTTCTTGAAGAGCGTGTAGTTCGTGCCGACCTCCCAGCCTTTCGTGCCGGCCCAGGCACCGTCATAGGACGGATCGAGGGCGACGTTCTGGCCGAGATGACGATAGGCCGTGTACATACCCCAGGTGCCCTGGTTCTCCGGCTGCGCGCCCTTGTAGTCGAGCTCGACACTGCCGGCCTTCTTGTAGTTGTCAGCCTCCGTGTTCTCTGCGTACGTGCCGCCGAGAGCCACGTTCTGGTCAAACGTGTACTTGCCGTTGACCGCCCAGATATTGGCCTCGTCAGACGTGCTGCCGTTATCCGTATAGTTCGTATAGTTCTTGAAATTGTCACTCGTCAGGTGATGGTAGCTCGCACCGAGGTCCAGCTTGCCCGTGCCATACTGCAGGCCGACGCTCGCCATATCCGCCGTATCGTTACCGTTATCACCGACGACATTTGCCACCTGCGTGTTGTTCGTGTCGTCCGTGAGGTCATAGCGGCCGCCCTGCAGCGTGACCTTGAGGTCCTTGCCCGTCGTGACGCTCGCACCGGAGAGCTCATCATCGAAGAGGAGATCCGTGTCGAGCTGCTGCGGGAGCTTGCCGAGCTTGATGTTCGTCGTGCCGTACTGGCCATCGGCATAGATGCGCTGGAGTTTCACTTTGCTGTCATTCTCATCATCGCCCGCATCCGTCTTGAGATTCGTGGAAGCATCGAGGCGGGCATTGACGTGCCAGTTGTTGTTGATCTCGGCACTCGGCTCGAGGCGGAGCAGGAGATCGTTGTCATTCTCCTTGTCCTTGCTGCCCGTCGCATTCTCCTCGCGCGTGCTCGTGTAGGTGTAGCGGGCCTCGCCGTTCCATTTTACCTTATCGGCGTTGCGCTCGAGGTTCGAGACGCGGACGCCGAGGTTGTTCAGCTCATCGGAGAACTCGGCTGCGAGCTTGTCGATGAGTGCCTTGTCCGTGCCGGACACGTTCGTCTTGGCCATGGCCTTTGCGACCATCTGCGCCATCTCGTAACGCGTGATGTTCTTGTCGCCCTGGAACGTCGTATCGCCGTAGCCCTCGATGACGCCATCCTGGGCGAGCTGGCTCACGGCATCGTAAGCCCAATGATCACTCGGGACATCCGAGAACGGATTCGTCGCAGCGAACGTCGTGCTGGCAGCGCCAACAACCAGAGCAGCGGTCAGTGCAGAAATAACAGTCTTTTTCATGATACTCATCCTCCTTGCGCATGTCGCGCAAAAACCATAAACCATATTTGGATCGTTCCTGTGGGAGGAGGGCTTCCTAACATCTCCATCTGAGTGGCCTTGTTTCCTCAGTGCCTTTCGTGTGGCCCCGTTCCCTTGGAACATCTTTATTGTATTACTTGACTGAGTCAATTACAATAAACAGACCATTATCTTTCTTTTATAAGTAAATTAGTTTGTTGAGCAAAGCAACTAATTGATACTTAAAGGAGCAGTAATACCGTGCTAACCTATCTGGTGCTGGGCACACAAAAAGAGGCCCCCACCGAAGTGGGAGCCTCTGAATTTCTGCTTAGCCGATGAGATTCTGGTTCTGAGTGAAATCAGAAGAAGAAGGAGACACGGCCCATGAGCTTGGAAGCGTCTTTGCCGCCAGCCAGCTTCTCACCATCGAAGTACTTCAGGTAAGCAACCGTGTTCTTGAAGATAGCGTAGTCAGCGCCAATCTCCCAGCCCTTCGTGCCACGCATCGCAGCGTAGTTCAGCGTGTTCGGGTTCAGGGAGACGTTCTGGCCGAGATGACGGTAAGCGACATAAGCGCCCCACGTGCCAGCATTGGCCTTCTTGGCACCCTTATAGTCGAACTCGACCGTGCCGGCCTTCTTGTAGTTGTCAGCCTTCTCGTTCTGTGCATACTCACCGCCGAGAGCCGTGTTAGCATCGAAACGATAGTAAGCATTCGTGGACCAGATCTGCGCCTTGTCCGTCGTAGAATCGCCATTGCGATAGTTCTTGAGGAACTGCTTGTCAGCAGCAAGCGTACCATCAAGCTTGAACACGTCGCTCTTGAGCTCATGGTAAGCAGCGCCCACGGAGAGCTTGCCCGCAGCATACTGCAGACCAGCACCATAGACATCAGCAGCTGCATCGTTAGCAGCATCGTCATTAATCTTGCTCCAGCGACCGCCGAGAGCCGTGAACTTCAGCTTATTGCCCGTCGTCACGCTGGCACCGGAGAACTGACCATCGAACAGCATGTTCGTGTTGAAGACCGTCGGAATCTTACCGAGGTCGATCTTCGTGTTGCCATACTTGCCTTCAGCGTAGACACGCTGCAGCTTAGCCTGGTTCTCGGAGGAATCCTTAGCGAGGTTTTCAACCTTGGAATCGATACGAGCCTTCACATGCCAGTTGCTGTTGATCTCAGCGGACGGATCTAAACGGAACAGCGCCGGATACGTGTTCTGCATGGGCTCGCCTTCGTTACGCACGCTATTGGCCTGCACACGCATCTCGCCGTTCCATTTTACCTTGTCAGCGTTGCGCTCGAGGTTGGAGACGCGGACGCCGAGGTTGTTCAGCTCATCGGAGAACTCAGCAGCGAGTTTGTCGAGCAGAGCTTTGTCGTTGCCCGTAGCCGTGTTCTTTGCCATAGCTTTTGCGATCATCTGCGCCATCTCATAACGCGTGATGTTCTTGTCGCCCTGGAACGTCGTGTCGCCATAGCCTTCGATGACGCCATCCGCAGCGAGCTGGGATACAGC
>OMYB01000023.1 GCA_900315155.1 uncultured Selenomonadales bacterium
GATGTAGTGGGTCCTGTGCGTATTACTGTGATGGTTGCTTGGGTGATCCCAGTATAGCGCACAGGGCTTTTTCTATCCAGCCAGGGTGTGAACAGTAACGTTAAAGGAGGAAAAAACTGTTACTAAATATATAGAGTAACACAATGGTATGTAGTATAATATAGGCATGGACAAGTATAAACCAAAAGAATTCGCAGAGATGGTGCATGTCACCGTCCGTACGCTGCAGAAATGGGATGTGGCAGGAAAACTGAAGGGAGATGAGACGGTTGCTCAAATCCTTCAAGACGGAACTTCGGCCGACCGAGGCACAAAAGGATAAGATCCGGCGTTCCATCGGCATCTGCCGCTTCCTGTACAACCAGTACGTGGCAGAGAATATCCGCCTGTACCGTATGTATCAGCGCGGTTTGCTCGATACCCGTCAAAAGCATTTCGTTACGGCGAATACGTTCGACAAATACGTCAACCATGTCCTGAAAATTCGTCTGCCTTGGATTGACCAGTGCGGTTCCAAGGCGCGGAAAAAGTCGCTGGTAAATGCTGAGAATGCTTTCTGGAAGTTCTTTCATGGAGAGGCGCGCTTCCCTCGCTTCAAAAGAAAATCCCGCGGAGATGTAAAACTCTATTTTCCGAAGAACAACAAGGGAGACTGGCGCATCTGGCGGCATAAGATCATGATTCCTACGCTGAAGCAGGTTCGTCTGAAAGAGTATGGATATCTGCCGCAGGGAGCGCAGGTCGTCAGCGGAACGGTCTCCTGTGTTGCGGGGCGTTACTACGTTTCCGTTACGGCAGAAATCGATGAAAGAAGCCGCTACAACAAGGATTGCGAAGCTTCCTATCAGCCATCTATGGATGGCATTGGCATCGATCTCGGCATCAAGTCGCTGGCAGTGACGAGTGATGGGAAAGTTTTTCAAAATATCAACAAATCGCCCAGAGTCCGAGCTCTGGAGCGGAAGCTCAGGAGAGAGCAGAGGCGCCTGAGCCGGAAATATACGATTCGAAAAAAGAAAGGCGGCAGTACTGCTACTGCCTCTGCAAACATAGCCAAAAAGAAATTGACGGTACAGAAACTTCATCAACGCCTTGCACGGATTCGCGAGAATCACGAGAATCAGGTCATCCATGAAATCGTGAAGCAAAAACCACGCTTCGTTACCGTGGAGGATCTGAACGTGAAAGGCATGATGAAAAACCGTCATCTCGCGAAAGCCGTTGCCCAGGAACGCTTCAACAGCTTCCTGCAGAAACTGCAGGGGAAGGCATGCGTCATCGGCATTGAGCTGCGTATGGTAGACCGCTTCTATCCCAGTTCCAAGCGATGCCACAACTGTGGGCATATCCACTCAGATTTGAAGCTGAGCGAACGGACATACCACTGTCCGTCGTGTGGTGCTGAAATAGACCGCGACTACAATGCAGCACTCAATCTGCGAGATGCAAACGAATATCGCATCGCCTGATAAAGGTGATGTCTATGTACCGATGGCTAGTCGGGAATTTACGCCTTCGGAGTGTACTAGAACCTGCGAGTAGCCAGAATCGCAAGATTCGGCCAAAGCATACACGATGAACAAGGAATATTTCTTGATATAGGCACAATTTCTATATTGTTCTATGTTTTAAGTAGCAGCCAATGCTATGCCGTTCAAGAAGATCCTGCCGCTCGTGGCGGCCCTGCTCATCGCCATGAGCACCGTGGTTTTTGCCGCTGCGCAGGAGGATATGCGCTTCGTCGATGCCAATGGCTCGACCGGTTACTATGTGGATGTCGCCTCGATTTCTTTTGATGGCGATGACGCGGTCAATGCGCGTATCGCCGTCGTCAAGGCCGCAGCCAACCGCCGGTTCATCTACGCGGTGCGCTTCGACCGAAAGGCCAAGACGTATCAGTTATATTCCTCTATCGTGCAGCAGTACGATACGAAGGAAGTCCTCGAGGACAAACCACTGACGGATAGTCCGCATCCCTACGGCATCGCGTCGCCGATGAAGGAAATGGTGGATTTTATCTTCCAGTTCCCGCATAACGACTAACAAAAAACGGCTCCCCCTCGGGGGAGCCGATGTTGTACGCGGACGTGGAATTCCCTTTACCATTTTCCTTGTTTGGCACAAAAAAAGACGCCCACGTGTACGGGCGCCAAAAGCAAGAACAAATAAAAATATAAGTGCTTTTGAGTATGTCGATCTCTCGACAAGTTCATTATATTCGGTTTGGGGCAGCTTGTCTATAGTTGCACAAAAAATATTTTTCGGACGGTTCATTTCTTTGGGGGTGTCCGTATGACGGAACAGGATATACTGAAAAAACACACTGCCTGGCTCTCGATTGTGTCGAATACGACGCTCGTCGTGCTGAAGCTCGTCGTCGGCATCGTCGTCGGCGCGGTGAGCCTCATCTCGGAGGCCATGCACTCCGGCGTCGATCTCATCGCGGCCCTGATCGCGTTCTGGGCCGTGCACAAATCCGTCGTGCCGCCGGATGAGGAGCACGACTACGGTCATGGCAAGTACGAAAACCTCTCCGCGGCGGTCGAGGCGTTGCTAATCGTCGGTGCGGCCTTTGGCATCGTGTATGAGGCCGTGAAAAAGGCCGGTGAGGCGGAGGTGCCGGATATGCTCGGCTACGGCATAGCGATCATGGCGCTGTCGATCGTCATTAACTTCGCCGTTTCCGCGCGCCTCATCCAGGTCGCGAAACGCACGGGCTCGCAGGCGCTGGAGGCGGACGGTTTGCATCTGCGCAGCGATATCTGGACGTCCGTTGGCGTTCTCCTGGGCCTCGTGCTCATGCAGGTCACGGGCTGGGCCTGGCTGGACTCCGTCATCGCTATTTTCGTCGCGGGCATCATCCTGCGCGCAGGCTGGAAGATGGTCTATGAGTCCGTCATGGAGCTCACGGACGAGAGCCTGCCAGAGGAGGAGGAGGCGCGCATCGGCGCGATCATCCGCCAGTGCCCGGAGGTTCGGGGCTACCACTGCCTACGCACGCGCAAGTCAGGCTCGTACAAACTCCTGGATGTCCACATCCTCTTTGACGGGCGCATGCACCTCTCGCAGGTCGATGCGATCTGCGATGAGCTCGAGGATCAGATCCGCGAGGCGTTCGGCACGTTTGATATCATGATCCACCCGGAGCCTGCCGAGCATCACCTGGAGGAGAGCAAGCAGTCCCAGTTCGAAAAGGCAAAACGCGTGCCCGAGCCTCAGAAAGTCCGCTCGGTGGAAGCGGAGGAATCGGAGGAATAATCCAACCCAGCTTTCAGCAGGATTTCAAAACGGGAGCGTAGAATAGTTACGATGAGACATAGAGAATAGGGGAGGAAATCACCGTGTTCAAAAAACTTTTCACCGCCGCCATCGGCGCGGTATTCCTGCTTTCATCTACGGCTGGCATGGCCTTTGCCGCGCCGGAGACGGTCCAGGCGAAACTGGCTGCCATCGAGGAGGACACATACGGCGTCGAGCAGACCGGCGCCCTCATCGACCGCATAAACAAGCTGGAGAAAGACTACGACGGCCAGCACCGCAGCGGCAGCATGATGGCCCGCGTCGATGCCCTGTATGACGAGGTGTACACGAACAGCTCGAAGCCGTCCGTCCTCACGGACCTCAACGCCATCGAGTGGAACATCGACCATGAGGTCAGCATGGCCTCCGTCGACAAGCGCGTAGCCGACATGGAAATGAAACTCACGGGCTCGACGGGCGAGGGCAACTACCAGTCCCGCATCGATGCGCTCGCGAAAGCTTCGTTCGGCACGAATGTTGTTCCCGTGATGCCGGTCGATGTCCCGGCGAACACGCTCGTCAAGATCGAGCTCGTCACGCCGGTCAAGAGCAAGGAGCTCAAGGCAAAAGATACGATCCAGTTCAAGGTCGCCGATGACGTTGTCGTCAACGGCATGCTCGTCTTCGCGAAGGGTTCGCCGGGCGAAGGTGTCGTGACGAAGGTCAAGCAGGCGCGCAACTTTGGCCGCAACGCTGAGGTGAGCGTGGACTTCCATCAGACGAAATCCGTGGACGGCACGTATGTGGACACCTTCACGGGCGAGGAGTCGAAAAAAGAGATGAAATCCCTCGCCATGGCTGGCGGCGCATCGCTCGCCGGCATTGCCATCCTCGGCCCGATCGGCATCGTGGGCGGCGCGTTCGTCCACGGCAAGGATGTCGATCTCCCGGCCGGTACGCAGATGTACATCCAGACCAAGGCCGACAAGACCCTCTACGGCGTTCAGACGACCCTGGCACAGTGAGAAAATTACATATCAGCCGTTACCGTAGGCAGGAACCAGCCGTCCCCCGTTGGGGAAGGTGGCGCGCGCAGCGCGACAGAAGGGGTCTCTTTTAGGCTCCGCCCTTACGGTGATGGCTTTTTTTTTCCTTTATTTGTGGTATGATATAGATAATAATGCCTAAAAACAAAGGAGTACATCCCATGACGAATAGACAGAACGCGGCGATTGCCCTCGGGATCCTGACGGCTGTGCTGGCCGTGCCGGGCGTATCGTCTGCGTCATACAGCGCGGACTCGGACACGGGCATCGAGGCGCTGGACTACATCGAGAACCAGCACCGCTCGGCACGTGAGCAGCAGCTGACCGACGAGCAGAAACAGCTCGTGAAAGATGCCGAGGAAATGGGGAAGCATCTGCGCCATCCGCTCGACAAGACGAAGGCCATGCCGGTCGCTTTCGAGGGCGATGAGATGACGTACGACGAGCGCACGGGCGATTTTACGGCAAAGGGCAAGGTCAGTATCCTGCAGCTCGATGCGCACCGTTTCCAGGCCGATGCGGTCACGGGCAATACGCAGCAGCAGCACATCGAGGTGCCGGGCAAGGCGCACATTCTCCAGATGACGCCGGGCCAGGTCCGCGTGACCCTCGATGGCTATCAGGTCAACTACAACTACGGCCTTAGGACCGGCACGATGGGCGAAGCCATCGGCAAAGCGGGCAGCCACTATATCACGGGCAAGCGCTTCGAGTTCTATCCGGACCACATCGTCGTCTACAAAGGCACGGAGACGCGCTGCGGGGCAAAGACCCCGGACTACCATCTCGCTGCCGACCGGATCGTGCTGTACCCGAATGACAAGGTAGAGATGGACAACGTGAAGTTCTACCTGAAGCATATGAAGATCCTGCAGAAAAAGCATTATGTCAACGAGAATCTCGGCGGCGAAAATGGCGGCGCTCCGTCCTTCCCGCGCATCGGCTACAACGACAGCGACAAATTCTGGCTGAAGTGGCACCTCGACAAGGACCTCGGCAACCATGTTCAGGCCAACGCCTACCTTCACGCCACGGGGGAGGACGGCTGGCGCTCGAACTACGATGTGACGTACAGCCATGCCGGTTTGCGCACGGGCGTGACGTATGGCCATTTCGAGGACAGCGACGACCAGTGGATCAAAAAGGAACCGTCGTGGGTGACGAGCTATGACCACCGCCTCGGGCACACGCATTTCCACTACGGCCTGGATGGCGAGTACGGCCGCTGGTATGGGCAGGGCATCCACAGCAACCACGCCTATGGAGGCTTCCGCCTGAGTTACGACCCGATCCGCTGGGGCCGCAACAAGCTGGAACTCGGCACGGGCTACGACATCACGCATGAGTCCTACGATGATTCGAAAGTCAACGGCGCGCGCTTTGACGCCGTCCTTACGCGTGACATCGACGCGCGCTGGGCAGCCTACACGGGCTATCACTACAGCAAGAAGAACGAGGAGAACTCCCTTTTCAACTTTGATACCGACGATTACAGCAAGAAATGGGAAGGCGGCTTCAGCTATCGCATCGACGACCGGAACCGCTTCGCCATGGGCACGCGCTACGACCTCGACCACAGCAAATGGCGCAACATCGACTACTACTGGTTCCACGACATGCACTGCGCGCAGATGATCCTGCGCTACAAGTCTATGACAAACAACTGGAACGTCCGCCTACAGTTCACCCCATGGTAAAAGGAGAACAAATGAGTACAGACCTGACTACTATCATCGATACCTTCCAGGGCAAGAACATCTTGGTCATCGGCGACATGGTCGCGGACGTCTACCTCGACGGCCGTATCTCCCGCATCTCGCGCGAGGCGCCGGTCCTCGTCCTGAAACAGGCGGGGGAGAAAATCGTCGCGGGCGGCGCGGCAAACGTCGTCAACAACATCGCGACACTCGGCGGCAATGTCTACGCCGTCGGCCTCGTCGGCGACGACCACGCGGCCCGCGGCATCCGCCGCGCGCTTGAGCAGAACGGCGCGCACACGGAGGGGCTTTTCGCCGACGAGACGCGTCCGACCATCTCGAAGACGCGCATCATCGCAGGCGGCCGCGCGACGGTGAGCCAGCAGATCGTGCGCATCGACAAAGAGACCGACGCGCCCATGACGGCGCAGATGGAGCGGGCGATCGAGCGCTACATCCAGGACCTCCTGCCGCGCATCGAGGGCGTCGTCATCAGCGACTACGGCGCAGGCACGGTCACACCGCACCTGCAGGAGATCCTCATCCACTGGTGCCGCGAGCACGACATTCCGAGCATGGTGGATTCGCGCTACGACATCCGCCGGTTTACGCATATCGGCTACGTGAAGCAGAACGATGCGGAACTCGCCGCAGCCGTTGGCTCCGAGCTGCCGGATGAGCAGGCGCTCTACGCCGCCGGGCAGGAGCTTCTCAGCGACATGCAGGCCGATGGCATCCTCGTCACGCGCGGCGAGCTCGGCATGGTCCTTTTCGAGAAAGACGGCAGCACGCACAGCATCCCCGTCACGGACAAGAGCGAAGTCTTCGATGTCTCCGGTGCGGGCGACACCTGCGTCGCGACGGTTATCCTGGCCCTCGCAGCCCACGCAGCCCCCGCCAAGGCCGCCGAGCTCTCCAACTACGCCAGCGGCATCGCCGTCCGCAAACTCGGCACCGCAACAGTTTCTGCGGATGAATTGAGAAATAAAGTAGGGGAAAGATAATATGTTGATTGCATCCAAAGATATCGAGGCGTTTTGCCGCATCCTCCGCGATGGCGGCAAAACGGTCGTCTTCACGAACGGCTGCTTTGACATCCTCCACGCGGGTCACGTCCGCTACCTGAACGCAGCCCGTGCACAGGGCGACGTGCTCGTCCTCGGCCTGAACAGCGATGCCTCGGTGCGCCGCCTGAAGGGCCCGGAGCGTCCCATCAACAGCGAGCAGGACCGCGCCGAGGTCGTGGGAGCACTCAAGGCCGTGGACTACGTCGTGATTTTCGACGAGCCGACGGCGGAGCAGCTCATCGCGAAGGTGAAGCCGGACGTCTACGTCAAGGGCGGCGACTACACGCTCGCGACGCTCCCTGAGGCGAAGATCGTCCAGAGCTACGGCGGCCGCGTTGCCTTCATCAACATGGTGCAGGGCCGCTCCACGACGAACGTCATCGAGAAAATCAGGAAGCTCGAAGGAAAGAAAAAATGAAACCAATCCGTAACGTCCTCGTCGTCAAGCTCAGCGCGATCGGCGACGTCATCCACGCGCTGCCCGTGAGCTATGCCATCAAGGAGACTTATCCCGAGGCGCGGCTCACCTGGGTCGTCGAGCCGCCGGCTTACGACCTCCTGACGATGGATCCGTACATCGACCGCATCATACCGTTCCACAAAAAGGAGTTCAAATCCGTGGGCGGGTTCCTTTCGCATATCGGCCCGTTCCGAAAGCTGCTCCAGCAGGAGTCGTACGATGCGGTGCTGGACCTGCAGGGACTGTTCAAATCGGCCGCTATCGCCTACATCGCAAAGGCGCCCATCAAGCTCGGCATGTGCAATATGCGCGAGCTCAGCGATAAGGTCTCAAAACCGGTCATCGGCCCGTATGCGCAGGGGCATATCGTCGAGCGCTACCTCGATGTCGCGCGCGCGATCGGCTGCCGCGTGGACCGCGTCGTGTTCCCTCTGGAGGTACCGGAGGGCGAGCAGGAGCACACGCGCTGGATTTTCCAGCAGGCGGGCGCAAAAATAGAGAACCCGTACGTCGTCCTCGCCGTGGGGGCGAACTGGCCGAACAAGCGCTGGCCGACGGCGTACTTCGCCCGGCTCAGCGACTGGCTCTACGGGCAGCGGCTCATCCCCGTCATCGTGGGCGGCGGCGTCACGGATGAGCAGCGCGCGGCCGCGATCAGCCAGGAGGCGGAGATCCCGCCCGTGAACCTCGTCGGCAAGACGAATTTCAAGCAGCTCACCTGGATCCTGCAGCAGGCGCGTGCAACGGTCGGCGGCGACACCGGCCCCGTTCATCTCTCCGCCGGCGTCGGCACGCCGACGATCATGGTCATGGGCCCGACGGACGCGAACCGCAACGGTCCCTACGGCCAGCAGGCGAACGCCATCGAGGCCGATCGCCCATGCAAATATTGCTGGAAACGCGCCTGCCCGAAAAACATCGACTGCCTCGCCGCCATCCACGTCGCAGACGTCATCCAGAAACTGCAGAAAGTATTATAACCATGCGCCTATCCAAGTTCTATGACAATATCCAGCGGGATTTGAAACTCTTCGCTTTTCTTCTCGTCCTTCTATGTCTCTACCGCATCGTCTTCATGGTGCTGATGTCTTCCTACATGGCGGATGGCACCTCGTTTTCGGCGCTCGTTCAGGCGAATGGGACGGGCCTCCGCCTTTCCCTGAAATCGGCGGCCGGCATGATGGCCGTGTCGTTCCTTTTCGTGACGATCCCGGGCCTCATCCGTCCGTCATGGTCCTGCCCGCGCCTGCGCCTCGCCATCGGCACGGTTGAGTCGCTGCTTCTCGCGATTCTCTTCGAGGCGCGCTTCCCGTACTACCGCGAGTTCGGCCAGACGTATGGCATGCAGGTCATGCAGGGCGTCCATGATGACCGCGCGGCGCTTTTCGTGACGATGGTGCAGGAGTACGGCCTCCCGTGGCGCCTGGCCATCGCTCTGGCGCTCACGGCCGCCTGTTGGTATGTCCTCCGTTATCTGCTCGTGCGGCAGGGGACGTTTTCGCTGCCGTATCTCCAGACAAGGGCACGCCGTATCGGCTTTACGGTCGTTCTCGTGCTCGGCATGGCGTTCTTTGCGCTCTTTACGCGTTTCGGCGCGGGCGTGAACTACGCGACGGGCATCAACTGGGAGAATGCAGCCGTGACGGAGGATGATTTCCTGAACGAATGCGTTCTCGATGATATCCAGGCCCTTTACCGCGCGCAGTCCTTCGAGAAGAAAATGCAGGCCGGAGACATCCACGGCGTCGACCGCACCCGGGTGCGTACCTATGCGCAGCAGGCCGCAGGGCATACGGATCTCACGGGAACGGACCTGAAACCGTACCTTGCCCGCACGGCGCAGGGCGCACGCATCGCAAAACCAAAGCATATCTTCATCGTCCTCGGGGAGTCCTGGGCACAGTGGCCGATGCTGCCGAAATATGAGAACCTGCACGTGGCCGATGGCATCCGGTCCCTCGCGGCCTCGCCGAACGGGTATTACACGTCCCATTTCATGCCGAATGGCGATTTCACTTCCGCCGCCATCTGCGGTGTCTTGACGGGCCTCGTCGATGTCAATGTGCGCCCGAACTACCAGCCGCGGAGCTTTGAGGAGCCGTATCCGACGGCACTCGCTGCGGCGTTCCAGGGACTTGGCTATCAGGTGGATTTCTGGTACGGCGGCACGCCAGGCTGGGACAGCATCAAGAAGCTCGCCATCGCGCAGGGTTTCGACCATTTCTATGGTTACCCGGACTACCATGCGCCGAAGACGAATACCTGGGGCACAAAGGACGGAAATCTCTTTGCGGCGCTCGAGGAGCATCTCGCGGACGAACCGCCGACGGTGCACGTCATCATGACGACCTCGAACCATCCGCCTTACAACATCGACCTCGAGGCGGAGGGCTTTGACCTCGCGCGGGAGGAGCAGGCCGTGCGGGAGCTTATCCCGGATGCCGCCGATCCCGCGGCGCTCGCAAAGGAGCTCGGCCATTACTGGTATATGGATAAAATCGTGACGGCGTTCGTCTGGAAGACACAGGAAACGTATCCGGACAGCGTCTTCGTCATCACGGGCGATCATGCCGTGCGCACGGACCCGGGCCCGCATCCGACGACATTCGAGCACCAGAGCGTGCCGTTCGTGCTTTACGGTGCGGGTATCACGCCGCAGATTCTGCCAGCGGGTGCCGTCGGCGGCCACACGTCGATCGCCCCGACGCTCGTCGAGCTCATCGCGCCGCAGGGATATACGTATTACTCCCTGGCTGCGCCCATGACGGATGCGGATGCCCCGCAGCGGGCGGCGTTCAACCGCGAGGCGTGGGTCACAGACCGGATGGCAGGCTCTGTCGACAGCAGCCAGAGTGAGCCCCTGCCTGAGAGCAGTGGAGCGGCGCCGGATGCCGCGGCTGAGCGCGCGAAGCTCGACGCGTGGCTCCCGATGCTCCGCACGCTTTCGTGGTGGATGCTCACGCAGGGCACGGAGCTCCCAGCTGAGTGATTTTACGATTTTACGATATAGAGGGGAGAGGGCTATGACAGCCGGCAGAACCTATCAGAACATTCTCGTCATCAACCTCATGCATATCGGCGATCTCATGCTCGTGACGCCGGTGCTGCGTACGCTGCGCACGAACTATCCGCAGGCACGCATCACGATGCTCACGGACAAAGGCCTGCGCGAGCTCGTGGAGCACAATGCGCACATCAACGAATGCCTGCTCATCGAGAAGCACGGCAAAGACGATGGCATCGCGGGACTCTGGCGCTTCATCCGCCGCGAGATCCGGCCGCGCCATTTCGACCTCGTCATCAACCTGCACCGCAACGAGCGCGCCTCGGCCATCGCGGCATTCAGCGGGGCAGAGCGCATCGTGGGCTACAGCAAACCGGGCTTCTCGCTCCTTTTTGACCGGGTCATGCAAAACCCGTCTGTCGCGCATCATATCGGCCACGGACCGTTCCACCTGCTGCCGCCGTTCCGCTACGTGCCGGGATGGAAACACCAGGTCACGGCCCATCTCGAGGTGCTGAAGGAGGCCGTGGGCGTCGCGCAGATCGACGACGGAGGCCTCGAAATGTGGCTGCCGCCCGAGCGCGAGGCGGAGGCCCGGACGCTCTGGGAGCAGACGTTTCAGCCCGGGGACCGGGTCGTCGCGTTCAACATCGGCGCGAGCTGGCCGACGAAGCGCTGGCTGGACAGATCGTTTGCCGCCTGCGCGGATCAGCTCATCGGGCGCGGCTATCACGTGGCGTTTTTCGGCGGCCCCATGGACCGCGAAATGGTGGACGCCTGCGTGGCACAGATGAAAGAGAAGGACAGCCCGAACCTTCACATCTTCACGGGCAAAGTCGGTCTTGCCGTCCTCGCGGGGCTTTTGCGGCGCTGCTGCCTGTTCCTCACGACGGACTCAGGCCCGATGCACATCGGCGTCGCCATGAACGTGCCGATCGTCACGATGTTCGGCGCGAGCCCCGTGCCCGGTTTCTATCCCTACGATGCGAAGGACGTCCTCATCCGCTCGCCGGAGCCCTGCCAGCCCTGCGGCATCCATGAATGCCCGCGCGCAGGGGAGGAGAAACTCGCCTGCATGAAGAAGATAACCGTGCAGACCGTCATGCGCTACGTCGACGAGCTCCTGACCCGCTTCGGCAGTCAGCCCGCCTACCAACTCCCCGACCACTACGGTGAGTATCAATGCCGTGTCGTAGATGCAGAGATTTCATAGGAGAGTGACACATGGAACAGCCAACCGTAGACAAAAAAAAGCTTTTCAATTTCGTCGCCCAGCGCACGGCGCGCTGCAAGGTGCTCGTCGTGGGCGATGTCATGCTCGACAAATACTACTACGGCGAGGTCACGCGCATCTCGCCCGAGGCGCCCGTGCCCATCACGCATGTGACGGGCTCAAAGGAGACCCTCGGCGGCGCGGCGAACGTGGCGCACAACCTCGCCCTGCTCGGCTGCCAGACGCACGTGGCCGGTTTTGTCGGTGATGACTACCACTGCCAGAGCCTGCTCAACAAATTCACGGCCGCCGGCATCGACTACCACGGCCTCATCACGACCGACCGCCCCACGACGGCGAAAATGCGCATCATGGGCGGCCACCAGCAGATGTTGCGGCTCGATTTCGAGGATGCGCGCGATGTCGACGGCCCTTATGCCGAGCGCCTCATAAACTATGTCAACCAAAAGCTGAACGAGAGCCTTGACTGCGTCGTGCTCTCCGACTATGGCAAGGGCACGCTCACGGAGCAGACCTGCCAGGCCATCATCCATGCGGCACACGCCCACGGCGTGCCCGTCGTCATCGACCCGAAGGGCAGCAACTGGACGAAGTACGCGCACGCGGACTACATCACGCCGAACCTCAAGGAAATCAACCAGGTGTTGCTCGAGCCCATTAAAAACGAGGATCTGGCCGTGGAGCGCGCGACGCACTACGTCATGCGCAAATACAAAATCGCGAACATCGTCTGCACGCGTTCGGAAAACGGCCTCTCCTTTGTCAATGGCGACACGAGCATCCACGTGCCGACGAAGGCGCAGGAGGTCTTCGATGTCTCCGGCGCGGGCGATACGGTCATCGCCGTCTTTGCCATGGCTCTGGCGGGCGGCCTGCGCCCCGTCGATGGCGCTGTCCTGGCGAACCTCGCGGCCAGCGTCGTCGTAGCGAAGCTCGGCACGTACGCCGTGAGCCGCGACGAGCTGCTCGACGTGCTGCGCTGAGGCATTTGGGGAGTAAAATTTACACACTGTTTATGGACACCGGCTCAGGCTGGTGGTTAACTAGAAGCAGATATTTTTCCGAGAATTGGGAGGAATCGCATTATGATTATCGTCACTGGTGGTGCCGGCTTCATCGGCAGCAATCTCGTCAAGGAACTCAACCGCCGCGGCCGTACGGATATCCTCATCGTCGACGACCTCAAAGACGGCCAGAATTACAAGAACCTGCGCGGCCTGCAGTTTATCGACTATCAACATAAGGACGAATTCCTGAAATCCATCGAGGAGGACGATTTCGATGGCGCAGACGTCGATGGCGTCTTCCACGAGGGCGCCTGCTCCGACACGATGGAGTACGACGTGAACTTCATGATGCACGTCAACTATGAATACTCCAAGGCCGTCCTGCATTTCTGCCTGCAGCACCGCATCCCGTTCCTCTATGCCTCCTCGGCCTCGACGTACGGCTCCGGCAAGAACGGCTTCCGCGAGGGCGATGCGTGCGAGGACGCGCTGAACCCGTACGCGTTCTCGAAACTCGCCTTTGACCGCTATGTGCGCCAGGTCATCCCCGAGGCAAAGAGCCAGATCGTCGGCACGCGCTATTTCAACGTCTATGGCCCGCAGGAGTTCCACAAGGGCAAAATGGCCTCCATTTTCCTGCAGCTCTACAACCAGATCAACGAAACGGGCGTCTGCAAGCTCTTCACGGG
Organism: uncultured Selenomonadales bacterium; assembly: GCA_900315155.1. Lineage (GTDB taxonomy): Bacteria > Bacillota > Negativicutes > Selenomonadales > Selenomonadaceae > UBA2897. The sequence goes on from OMYB01000023.1 coordinate 13,445, forward strand.
CACGGATGGCTACGAGGACGGCGGCCAGCGCCGCGACTTCGTCTACGTCAAGGACGTCGTGAACGTCAACCTCTGGTTCTGGGAAAATAACGGCCCCTCTGGCATCTACAACTGCGGCACGGGCCACGCGCACAGCTACAACGAGGCCGCGCAGGCCGTTATCGACGCCATGGGCAAAGGCCGCATCGAGTACCGTGAGTTCCCCGAGGTGCTGAAAGGCAAATATCAGAGCTTCACGGAATCCGACCCGGAGCATCTGCTCGCCGCCGGCTACGACGAAGGCTTCCACGAGATGGAGGACGCCGTCAAGGAATACGTCGACTTCCTCAACGCAGGCGGGTACTTCCAGTATGGCAAATAAGGCTGTATTTTTTGACCGTGACGGCACGCTGAACGTGGACATCCATTACCTGCACCGCCCCGAGGACTTCGTTTGGATACCGGGTGCGCGCGAGGCCGTCAAATACGTGAACGACCACGGCTACCTCGCCATCCTCATCACGAACCAAAGCGGCGTCGCGCGCGGCTACTACCCCGAGAGCGACGTCCTCAAGGTCTACGACTGGATGAACGCCGAGCTCGCAAAAATCGACGCCCACCTAGACGACATCCGCTACTGCCCCCACCACCCCGAGGCCGCCCTGCCCGAGTACCGAAAAGCCTGCGCCTGCCGCAAGCCCCAGCCCGGCATGGTGGAGGATATGTGCCGCAAGTATGCCCTCGACAAAAGCCAGTGTTACTTCGTCGGCGACAGCGACAAAGACATGGAATGCGCCGCCCGCGCTGGCATCCGCGGCCTCCATTACACGAGCGGCAGCCTCTTGCCACTCGTGCAGGCAAATATCCGATAAAAGCTTGAATGAGAGGTGATATGCATGCATGAGATGAACACGGCCATGCCTATCGGCATTGATGATTTTGCCGAGGCACGACGAAAATATTATTTGGTCGATAAAACTGCTGTTATCAGCCAACTCGTGCAGCACCCGGCACAGGTGACACTCTTTACGCGCCCGCGGCGTTTTGGCAAGACGATGCTGATGT
>OMYB01000008.1 GCA_900315155.1 uncultured Selenomonadales bacterium
AGGCCTACCTCCCAGCTATGTTACTGGAAGCAGCGACAGCAGCCGCCTGATTCATTATAAAAATCTCGGGTTATGGTCTTGACAAGCGTGCCATTATACTGTTACGCAGGCGCTTTTCTGACATATGCTCGATGAGGTCCTTCAGTCGTTCATCCGTGAAGCGGTTTTTATCTGTCCAATTCGCATCATCAAAACTGCTGAAGAGACCGCCCAGTGTTTTCTGGTTTGCGCGCTCGATGCCATTCATCGCATTGACGAGCGCCTCACCAACATTCTCCGTTTTATTCCGCACATCCAGCCAATGGCATCCATTCGGTATCTGAATGATATGCATCTCCGGGAAGGCAGCGTACTCCTTGTCCCCGTCGGATTCTTTCAGTGCCTTATCGTACTCCTCATCCCAGTTATCTGAGATGCGCTTATAGAACAGCAGCGGCGTGATGTAGGATTTATACTCATCCTGGTTAATCGGGCCACGCATGATATTGCATGCCTCAAACAGCCAATTATACAATTCCTGGCTGGAAATTTGATCTGTGCTATTGCTCATTGTCTTATTCTGTGTCCTTACTTTCCAATTCTTTTAAAGACGTGCCATTTTTGTTCTTCCATGTCATTGGCCCACTCGCGCTATTGCCTAAAACGAAAACAGCCGCAGCGGATGAGCTTGAGAATAGCAAATCTTCCGTCGTCATCAGGTCTTTTACCTTGCCGTCGTCAAATAGCTTTTTTCTCAATTTGATGGCTCCAGGCGTAACCGACTTTTCCGAGACATGCTCATTCACTTTCGCCCCTTTCAGGACGACGAACCCTTCTGCAGTCACCTTACCATACGCCAAAACAGTCTTAGTAGAGAGAATGAGCATGTCAGCAAAACCCCTCCTTGCTTATCCGCTTGTCCCCAGGCTCGCCCTGACGATATTCTCTTTACCGTTGAATTTGCTAACCGAAGTAGTCCGTTCACGTAATTTCACGTATCGCCATAGCAGGGAAGGACAGATACCTAAAAATCGCTACATTACCCCTTTTCAGGCCCTCAGAAGTAGTAAAACGGTAGTAGAAAAAGCCCTATCGCGTTGATTACGAGGCAACTCGTGCGGATTTAGGAGCGCATGCAGCAGACACACGTATTCTGCCGTGGCAAACAAAAAGAACTTTGTACATTTCGGAAATCCTCCATAAACCCCGTTATTCCGCCATGCTAAGGCGATTTTTCCATAGACATTTGTTTCAAAGACTGCCTGAAAACGGCAATAATTCCACAAATCAGCACGTATGTGATGGCCCATGAGTAGTCAAAGAGTAGTAAAATCGCACGAAAAAAGCCTCCCGAGATGGGAGGCTCTATCCAATGGTTATCTTTCCCATCAGTTTTACAGCTGAGCAATAACCTTTTCTCTACTCGGCAGAGGGATATTCAGCAAATCCATTGCCCTCTTAGCATCACATGGAACGGATTTCATAAGTGAACGTACATTTTCAATCATATTTAAAAGTTTTCCTTCTTCACGCCCTTCTTCACGCCCTTCTTCGCGAGCTTTTTTTTCAGCGTGTCGAATATTGGCTAAGTATGTCATATAGTTCACCCTTTCCTGTTCATTGTGTTTAACCTCATTGACTCGATTGTCCAGTGCCTGCACAAATGGGTCCAGACTGGCAACGCCATTTACGTAATTCATGAAAGACTGCAGCTGCGGCGAGATATTCGTTCCTGTGCCCTTGGTATTCAGAATAATCTTCGTTGTCCCATCACCAAGTTCCCAAACTAGCAAAAATGTGGTCAAATTCATCCTGTGTCATGGCGTCTTTAATTTTTTCGCGCACCACGCTCTTGGTGAAATCCAAGCGTAGATATCTGTTGCGTCCAGTAGATGTGTCCTTAACCTCGCGAATCATTTGTATGCGGCCAAATCTTGGCTCCTCCTCGGCGTATTTTGCCAAGCCTTTAGCCTTGTACAGGCCATCGGCGTATTGCTGGCCATGCGGCTCCAAAATGTCCACCACGTACTTTTGCTCGGTTTCCGTATCACGCCGCACTATCAAAAAATCCGGGTACATGGGTTTATCTACATTACCCATAGCATAGGGAATGCACAGTGCCCAGGAGCGTTTGACCGGATTGCGCACCCAGCAGACGAAATCCTCCCGTTGGTTTTCTTCCTCCAGCACGCCTGCTTCCCAGGTATTCAGTTTCGCCTGCCAGGTACCATATTCTTCATCGACATAAAGGTGCTTATAGTAGACCTTGCCATCTTCAGCAGAAGGATAGGTGCCACCACCGGGATTGTCCGGGAGGAGCAGGCTGTGCTTGCTCACCTTGTCACCCTGCGCCGCTATGGACTGGTATTCCTTGCGGCACCTCTCACTCAGATTCGCCAGCTTGCGCCGATTGGCATCGAGCAGGCGATGATACTCATCCCGCGCGTATCTGTACAGCGCATCCATGCAGTCCTGCTCAGCGACAAAGAGAATACAGTCGATTTTCCCGTCCTCGTCACTCAGCTCCTGCTGATAGCGGTATGCATAGGCTGTCGCATAGTTCGCACGGCCCAGTTTATGCGCGGCAGCGTCACTCTGACGTTCCACTACTCTGTTCGACTGGAACAGTTCCGCCTGGTTGGACTGCTGCAACTGCATGCCAAATGGATCATACATAAGCACGGACAGTTTCATCTGGAGGACTTGCTTTTTCAGCGCCTCATACCGCCCTGCATCGCGAAGCCCCTGAGCATAGTCATGCACCAGCTGGAAAATATGCGCCTGGACTTTGTCGTTTGCCTCGCGGTCAACCGCGTTCGTAGTGAGCAGGGAGGCCAAGTCATGCAGGGATTTCAGATAGTTATTCACCCGCACATTGTTCACCCTGAAGGTCAAAAATGCCTGGGCGTTTATAAATGCCAATATTTCCTCACGATTAAGCGATGCTGCCTGCACACCACCGCCATCGAAAACAGGTTGTGCGTCAAGCTCCCCAGCTTGCGGCTGTGAAGCCTCCGGGCCATCATCAGCTATATTTTCTGGTCGTGAAACTTCCGTGGGGCCATCATAAGACACCACGGTTGGTGCTAGCCCTTGTGGCCCCGGGGCATGGTTCACTGGTGATTGGTTACCGCCGTAGGGATTAGCCGATGAGACAGACGAATTCCCCTGCGCACCATGCGACGCATTTTCTGAAGACTGCGGATTATTTTGCTCCCATAGAGATGTCTGCTGTGCTGGTGGCTGCGCAGGATGTGGCCGTCGTGTATGTACGGACATTGGCCGCGCCCGGTGCCCCATAGCTTCCTCATCAACATAAGCGGGGATTTCATCACCCTCGGCGCTTTTCAATGCGTCGACGATTTTCTGCACATTTTCCTTGTTAAAGTAGGGCAGGAACAGCTGCACTTCGTTCAACGACTCATCCGCGTCAATGCGTGAGCCGCGCGGCGTACGTATCATGCGGCCGAGCAGCTGCGCGATATATGTCGGGTCCTGCGCCGTACGATACGACATCATCGTCTCCGCGCGCGGGCAGTCCCAGCCCGTGGAGAGGCTCTCCTTGAACAGCACAACGCGGATACTCTTATCGTCATTGATGTGCTCCTGCTCCACGTGGTGCACCGTCAGCCCATTGACGGTGATATCACCAACTGAGCCAAAGGTATGCACAACCTCGTGCTCCTGCAGTTTTTCCTCGAGCCCCTCATCGATGGTCGCGAGCATTTCGTCCAGATTCGTACGGGACAGCTTTTTGCCACTGCCTGCCTCCACCTGCACGACCAGGATAGGATGCACATTCTCATAATGGTAAGTCCGCGTATAGTTCAGCCAGTGCGCGCACTTCGACGCATACTCAGCCACGGCAGCCTGCAGCACGGCTACCGTATCATATTTCCCCGCATCCTCCGTGTAGACGACCTTGATGCGTTCTTTTAATAGCCCGGACGAGCGCACGTCCTCCGTCTGGACGATGACTGGCGTGCGCGTACTGCGGTCGCAGCTATCCACCAGACGGTTAAAGCGCTCCGCCGTGGCGCTCATGCCCACAATCAACGGCATGGGGCGCATGTGGTGTATCTCGGTCTGAAAGCCCTTGATGAAGCGCTGCATGATAGAGGTAGCCTTGCCGGCCTCCCGGCCCTGCATGCCACGGTGTGCCTCGTCGATGATGAAATACAGCCGGTCAGACTTTTCCCGCGCCGTATTGTCGAGCGTCTCCCAAATGGTATAGGCGCGGCCGTCACCGTGCTGGGTCAGCTTACTGCTTTTCGACAGCTTCTGCGTATTCAGGAAATATATAGTTCCATCACTCAGATACTCCTGATCAAAGGACTCCTCGTGAATTTCCACGCATTGGCTCAGGCCTATCTTGCCCGACTTGAACACGATTTTATCTCTGGACTGCGCATTGAGCGAGGGCGAATCCGAAAGCCAGACAAAAATGGCGTCCGGTTGTGGCATGTAGCCGCTCATCTCCAGGTCATACTCGCCGGCCTCGGCGCCGTAGAGGACGCTCTCTATCAACGCCGTCATGATAATCGTCTTACCGGAGCCGGTCGGAGCCTGCAGCGACACCACCTGATTGAAATCCGGCGTAGCCTGCAAATGGTAGGCGCGCAGTCCGTTGGCTACACACAGACGCAGTTCCTTGACCGCCTTTTTCTGGAAGGCAAACAAATTTTCTTCCATGTTCACGCCCTCCCTGTATTGATAGCAAAATTACTCAGATAATCCTTGTACAACTGATACACCTGCGGGACGTCCAGCTGATGGCGGATAGAGCGGTACTCCGGCTCATAGTCCGTGACGATATAGGCCACACGATAGTCCTGCCCGGCCATAGCCGCCACGAACTCGTGCGCGTAGCGGACATCGGTGAGGATGGCAAACTTGTTCTCCGGCAGCAAGAGGAAGTGCTCATCCGTCAGCTGCACCGGGCATTTGCCCACGGCCCCCGCCTTGAGCCACAGCACGGGCAAAAGCTTCTCCAGCTGCGTTCCCCGGCTGACGGCCGTCTTATTGAGAAAGCCGAGATGGAAGAAGTTGGCATTGGCGGGGAAGCCGTCCGCCATCGGCCGCTCGGAGTCCAGATATTTACCCTTGAGCGGCTCACCGTTGATATCATGCCCCTCGATGGTGCAGACCGTACGCGGCCATGTGACATAGCGAGCGATGCCGTGCGCTTCCCATTCTGCATCGCCACGTTTGATGCCCTGTTTTGCAAATGCTTTTGCTTCATCGTTTGATATTTCATTGTTCGTTGTGATAATGCAACGACGATGTCCACCATCTGATGCGTTTAGAAGATTGACAGCATGGAGGGTGGTTCCAGAACCGGCAAAGAAATCGAGAATCAGAGCATTGGGCTTGTTCTTTACGAATGGAGCGATTGTTAATTCTGTAGCATAAAATGATTTTGGAAACGAAAACCTTTTATCTCCGAATACTTTAGTGATAGTTTTGCTTCCAAATTCTGATGCAGAAAACATGGAGCCACCCCATACTGTCGTTGGGATAGACTTCTTTGCTTTTGCATATTCTACGGTAACGGAGCCATCATCGTTGTACCCAGTGATAACAATATCACCTTTCTTGATTCGCTCCTCTTGTATATCTGCGAGATAAAGGATGGTGTATCGATCGTTACGTTTGTCGTAGCTACCAATTTTCACAAGGTTTTTTTCGATCTTTTTTTTCAGGGATGATGGCTGCATTCTCCATGTGGCTTCTGTTCCGTCCGGCCGTATGGGCCAAAAAGCTCTGTATTTTGTTGGATTTTCAACGGTATGCCAGTCAACGTCTCTAGGGATAGCCTTCCCTATGTACGCGATTTTCATTTCGTGTTCGTCGATATAAATTGGATAGAAAAGGTTTGGTCGATCTGACCGAAGCGAATTTGATCCACCGCGCAACAGACGTTCCCAACGTACATCTTCCTGCTCGTCGTGGAGATCGTTTTCATCTATGAATGTCGAATATACGCCTGTCTTCATTTCAGACGGTGCGCATTCGCCGAACATTACGAAAAAAGCGTATTCCTCTGCGCGCTTAAATTCATTTGTTCTGGCGACGCCATTTTTATTGATGATGATATTCACCATTTGAATCCTTGCCTCTGGGAACATGTCTTCCAACAACATCCCAAGATGCAAATATTCCTTCTCATCAATCGTCACGATGAGCACGGAATCTCTCGGATTCAGCAGCCGCTTCGCCAGCTCCAGCCGGTGCTTCATGAACGACAGCCACTTGCTGTGGCGGTACTGATCGTTGCCGTCCACATAGTTGTTGTTGTATTTCCAGTCCTTGGCCCCGGTATTGTAGGGCGGGTCGATGTAGATGCAGTCCACCTTGCCCGCATAGGCATAGGTCAGCAACTGCAGCGCGTGATAGTTATCCGCCTCTATCACCGTATGCCAGAGGTCACTGTCCGGCGCATTTTCCACGGTATCCAACGGCTCCAGGTAGGGATAGATGGACTCGCCGAACTCGGCCGCCGTCGTGAGCTCCCGCACCGGGATAGTCGCCTGCTCCTGACCGTGGTATTTCTGGCACAGCGCCTCCCCACCCTGCATATCCAGCACGTGCCACAGGTCATCCGCATTGCCATTGCGCGCCACGAGCGCCTCTTTCTGTACAGGCACGTCATAGAGCAGCGTACACTCCGGCAGATGCTCCTCGAACACCAGCCCGAAATGCTTACGCGCTTTCAGTTTCTTGACCTCCATGCCCAGCCGGGCACGCAGAGCGGGGTCCTTCACCTGCGCGACCAGGTCATCTATTGCTGCCATATCGTCTACTCCCTAATGCCATCACAAGTAATCAATTCTTATATTTTCATTATAGCATGGTTCATCAGTATATTCCACGATTTATCCAACAACAAAAGGCGGCAGGACTCCCCGCCTGCCGCTCACTCACACCTGGATTCGCATGTCACAAACAGCCACCCGTAAAAGCAATAAATGCTGACAGAGCAACTCCGCAAGCAGGTAACAATACTATTACACCCGTCCCGCTCCCACGCAGGCCCGATACACGCCCGCGCAGAGCTTTTTCACCAGCCACCACACAAGGATAAAAGGCAGCAGCGGCAACAATATAATGCACGTCGCCGGACCCGCCTCATTGAAGAAACCGTACGCCAGCCCCAGCAGGCCGAACAGGAAATACAGCACCCGCCACACGAGCCGCGCCACCACCACGAGCGTCAGCCAGCAGAATTTCAGCGGCAGGTACAAGCCGAGGTAAAGCGGCACGATAACCACCATCGCGCAGGCCGCAAAGACATTGCTTAGGATATTCACCATGACCGGCACCTCCCCATTTCTCTATACCTAATATTATACCGCAAAAAGGGCAGGTTGTCGCCTGCCCCATGCAAAAGACCGTACCCGCATTGCACCAGCGAGTCCCCCACGCACGCCAAAAGGGCAGACTAGCGCCTGCCCCCGCAACGGTTTCACCCCGTCAAAACGAAATATACACGCGCCCGTCGTCGCCTTCCTGCTTGCTGGGCTTATCCTCCTTTTTCTGCTTGGCATACTTCTGCCGGTAGGGCGAGTTCCTGAACGCCACAAAGATAATCTGACCGTCCCCGCCAATCGCCGCCGTGTAGATCACGTCATTTTTCACGTAGTGATCGCCCGTGAATACCCTTTTGATGATACGCCCGATTTCCTCGTTCGACAGGCTGGGGTAGACCGCCGGAATCACGTACGAGACAATGCCCATCGACATCTGCTGATTAAAATCGCCGTTCCACGGGCCTTTGTAGGCGAAACTGTCCGCCTGCTCGAAGCCACCCGGTGATGATACCGAACGGCCAATTTACATGAGACTACTTTTTCCCGAATATACTTGCCAACAGCAGAATACCGCCTAGAATGAGTATGCCCGGCAGAATAGCCAGCAGCACCGATCCTATGGCACCAAGCACAGCTCCGATTGCAGCCAGCACTGCCATCACGATAGCACCATAAACGATCATACTGATTAGCCCGCTCAGCGCACCACCACCAAAGAACCACAGAAAAAGCACGACTATTACTAATGCCGTTGCCATCAAAATCACCCTTGCTTATCGCTTATCTGCCGTGGCAAACGAATAGTATCCGATACAATTTTCACGGCCCCCTTAGCAAAAACCGCATGCCATCTAAGGGTTAGTGCCATGCGGCACATATTAGCACCATACTCCGTCACGATTCGGCCGCCAGCTTTTCCTCCAGTGCCTCTGTAACGACCCGATTCAGCGACTCCTGATGGTTGAGTGCATAGACGGCTGCGCGGCGATGTAATTCGGGCGTCATACGTACGTTAAAGCTCCCCTTGTAGGCCTGCTCCGGCTGCACCCCTTCTGCCTCGCAGCTGGCCAGATAGTCATCGACTGCACCATGAAAATCCGTAACGAGTTCCTCTGCCGTGCGCCCTTCATATGATATCAACGAGCGCACGCCCAATACTTTACCATAGAAAACGCCATCTTCCGCTGCGAACTCCAGGCTGCCAGTATAATTCTTATAACTCAACGTATTTTTCATAGAAGCCCCTCCTCTGCCAGCTGGTCAATAAGCTGCTGTATCTGATAACCGAGTAACTCCTTGCGTGGATGTGGCTTGTGCAACAAGATATGTGATGAAGCGTCCTCATTAACGAACATCACACGCGAGCCACTCGTCCGACCCTTATCTGAGCGGCGATAAGAAAAATATCCCAGCAAAGTCTCCGCCTCAGCAAAAGTGAAATCCTTCGGCTTCGTCTTCAACCTTGCCACCAGTTTATCCTTTTTTCCCACGCCAATCACTTCCTTACCACCAGTATATCAAATGCGCACCGAATTAGCAACTAAATATAGTTGCATTTCTTCTCAAACCACGCCCAGCCGTGCTGCACGAGATTGGCGGCTGTCAGGCGCGCGTCGTAGGTGATTTCCCGGCCGAACCAGGTGGGCGGCGTGAAGGCCTGTGCCGCTTCGACACTGGGGAACTCCACCTCCGCCATGCACAGACCCTGCAGCGCGCCCTCGTATACGTCGTAGACCGCCGTCTCGCCTGTAAGCAACTGCAGCTCATAGCGCTGCTTGACCAGCATTTCGCCCTGTATGCGCTCGCGCAGGCCGGCGTAGTCCTCCGCCGTGATGGCGAACTCCTCCTCGCGCCGTACCAGGCCGCCCGCGGACTTGAACGTAAAGAAATACTGCGCATCCATGTGCCGGATACGCAGTTCCGGCTCAAAGGACAGGTAGCCCTGCTCAATACGATGCCGGGCCGCAGCCTGTCCCAGCGGCACCGCCACCATATCCGTCACCAAAAATTGCCGTTCTATTTCCATATTCTTCACTGCATTACCATCCTGCAACACGCTAAAAAATCCAGCCGCCCGAGCTTGTCATCATCTCTTTTGCCCTCATTTTAGCTCGAAAGACTTGTGATAGCAAGAGAAACCGCTCCTGGATGATAAACAAAACGGATACCATCGGCATGTTGGTGCAAAATACGCATTTTGTACACGCCGGATGCTTGTCACGCATTTACGCTTGTTGTATCGTAAGATGTAGTATGTTAAAAATAAGGGAGGTCGCTTTATGGAAGAGAAACATACCTGGTGGAAAGAAGCGGTGATTTACCAGATTTACCCGCGCAGTTTTATGGATGCCAATGGCGATGGCATCGGCGATCTGCGGGGCATCACGCAGCGCCTGCCATACCTCGCGCGGCTGGGCATCGATGTAATATGGCTCTCGCCCATCTATGCTTCGCCGAACGATGACAATGGCTACGATATCTCCGACTATCGCGCCATCATGAGAGATTTCGGCACGATGGCCGATTTTGACGCCCTGCTCGCAGCGGCACACGCACAGGGCATCAAGATCGTCATGGACCTCGTCGTGAACCACACCTCGGATGAACACCCCTGGTTTATCGAGAGCCGTAAATCCCGCACGAGCCCCTACCGCGACTACTATATCTGGCGCGACGGCAAAGACGGCCAGCCGCCCAACAACTGGGAATCCTGCTTTTCCGGCTCCGCCTGGCAGTACGACGACTCAAGCGACCAATACTACCTGCATTTATTCTCCCAAAAGCAGGCTGACCTCAACTGGGAGAATCCGCGCGTGCGCGATGAGGTCTACGATCTCATGACGTTCTGGTGCGACAAGGGTATCGACGGGTTCCGCATGGATGTCATCAGCATGATTTCGAAGGACCAGCGTTTCCCGGACGGGCCGATGAAGCCCGACGGCTATGGTGACTTCTCCCCCTACTGTATCAGCGGGCCGCGCGTGCACGAGTTCCTGCAGGAAATGAACGAGCGCGTGCTCTCCCACTACGACCTGCTCACCGTCGGCGAGGCCGCGGGCGTGACCATCGACGAGGCGAAAAAATACGCCCGCAGCGATGGCAGAGAGCTCGGCATGGTGTTCCAGTTCGAGCACGTTGAGGCGGGCAACGGGCGTGGCAGCCTTGTGGAGAAATGGACGCTCGGCAAACCACAGCTCAAAAATGTGCGTGCCATCCTCAACAAGTGGCAGACGGAACTCGCGGGGCAGGCCTGGAACTCCCTCTACTGGGACAACCACGACCAGCCGCGTGCCGTCTCCACATTCGGAAACGACGCGCCGGAGTGGCGTGAGCTCTCCGCCAAGATGCTCGCGACCTGCCTGCACCTCATGCAGGGCACTCCCTACATCTATCAGGGCGAAGAGCTCGGCATGACAAACACGCATTTCCGCTCGCTCGCCGACTGCCGCGACGTAGAGGAGCTCAACGCATGGCACCAGTTCGTCGAGGAGCAGAAAAAACTCAGCCCCGAAACCATGCTGGCCTGCTTCGACAACATAGCGCGCGACAACGCGCGCACGCCCATGCAGTGGGACGCGAGCGCAAATGCCGGCTTCACGGCTGGCACGCCATGGATTGCCGTCAATCCGAACTACCCGGCCATCAACGCGGCCGCCGAGGTCAATGATCCGGACTCCGTCTTTAACTATTATCGCCAGCTCATCGCCCTGCGCCACACGCACGCGATCATCGTCTACGGCACGTTCGAACCGCTGCTCACGGACGATCCAGCCGTCTATGCATACGCCCGCCACTACGAGGGGCAGACACTCTACGTCGCCTGCAACTGGACGCAGGACACCGTCCCCTGCCCGCTTTTCGATGACAAAGCCGGCACCGAGCTCATCAGCAACTACAAAACACACGAGTCAGGCTATCTCCAGCCCTACGAGGCCCGCGCCCTCCTTGTCTGACCCGCACCGGCACCCATAGAGATTTGTGATAGTCAACAGCAAACGCCCCGAGAGAATCCCTCGGGGCGTTTTGGTAAATTTACATAGGAAAACCTACTAGAAAGCGGTCAATCATCTCGTTCGGAAGAGCTGCACCCAGTAGTGCTGATATTCGGAACCAGGCTGGTTGCAATAGCCTACGCCCAGTTCCTCAAGCTGGGGATCGAGGATATTCGCGCGGTGACCGGGAGAATTCATCCACTGTGACTGCCGCTCAATCTCAACCTGAGATGCTGACCGCGAAATCCTCACCCAGTTTCTTGCAGGCATCCAGGTCTGCGTCCGTGGGGCCGTTTTCTACGATGAGACCTTCGTTAAAGAGTTTTGCCCCGTCGGCGCGCGTGCGCTCAGCCCAGTCGCGCATCCATTCGCCGCCGCCCCAGCCGTAGGAGCCAAACAAAGCTATGGGCACGCCCTTCAAGTGGCTTTCGGCCTCCGCGAAGAATGGCTCGAAGCTGTCTTCCTCGAGCACCTCGGCACCCATCGCGGGGCAGCCGAACAGAAAGCCCTGATAATCTTTGAGATCATCGACACCGAACTGCTCGACTTCGAAAATCTCTACGGCATTTCCGCTGTGCTCCACGCCTTCCTTTATGGCGTGCGCCATCGCGCGCGTGTTGCCGGTACCCGACCAATAAACGATTGCTACTTTAACCATGTTGCATCTTCCTCTCAAAATCGAAGTTTCCTTAAACCGCCTGCACGAGTTCCGGGAATGCTGTCCCCTCGGCCAACCGTGCGCAGAACGTCCGCGTACAGCTCGCGTAGAGATCGAACAAAGCCCGCGTCTTCGCCTCGTCGGCATAGACCTTCCAGCAGCCGCTGCAGCGATACGCGTGCCCATGATGTTCCATAAAGCCGCGTACATCCGCCACAGGATAGCCTAGGAACAAGCCAATCTCATGCGGAAATGCCGTACACGTACAAACGCGGTGCTCGAGCTCGCCGAGCATATCGCTGAGCCTCCCGTCCACAGGATACCCCAGTGACTCCAGCAGGGCTCGTGCCTGCGGCAGATGCAGCATGCTCGATAATGCCGCTGCTCGGTAAAACAGGATCATCACGCATGTCTCGCTCTCGGCCAGCCGATACATGGAAATGCCCTTGCACTGAAAGCAGCGCTGATACGAAGCCAGCAGCCCCTCGATGTCCGCGAACGTTTTTCGTTGAAACGACAACAGGCAAGCAGGCCGCAGGCCTACCAGCAGCGGCGCACCATGCATGCCCATGAGCCGCTCAAACCCCTCTTTATCCAAATGGATCACCTCTGTTAATTTGAGAATTATTTTCATTCATAAAACTATTATAATGCAAATAATTCTCATTTGCAAGAGGAATGCCAACAAAAAACCCGTGCAGATTTCTCCGCACGGGTGAGCAAAAAACTTGCCGCCATTTGGCGTACGACACCACTTAGCGTGGCCCAAGATACGGTTTTCCGTTAATGGTTACGTTCTGGTATGCGATGTTGGTCTGCGGGGTGTTTTCGCAGCGGATGGCCTGCCCGCTATAGACGTTGACGCCTGTGAGCGTGCAGTCTTTCCACGTGAAGTCGTAGACGGGATTACGCTCGTAGGTCTCAATCGTGCCGAGCGGTTTGTGGTGCGCATTCGCCGTGATGTTCTCGAAGTGCAGGCCGTGGATGTCGGGGGTATATCCCCCGATGTCGCCGCCGGCGTAGCCCATGTCGACGGTCATGACCGCGCGGCTGACCTGCTGGATCGTGTCGCCATAGGCGTAGAAATCCGTGAGGCCGCCGCCGCGCTGCGAGTTCGTCTTGAAGCGGTACGCCCACCGGAGGTTCGGGCTGTCCATGCGGTTGCCGATGCTGTAGACGTGGTGCACGCCGCCCGCGATTTCGCTGCCGACCGTCACACCGCCGTGGCCGTCATGGAACACGTTATTCTCGATGACGACGTTCTCCGTGGCGACGCCGACGCGGCGGCCATCGTCGTCACGGCCGGATTTGATGGCGATGCAGTCATCGCCCGTCGTAAAGCTGCAGTCCTTGATCCAGACGTTGCGGCAGGCATCCGGATCGATGCCATCCGTGTTCGGTCCGGACGCCTGGATCGTCACGTAGTCGATGGTGACATCCTGGCAGAGCATCGGGTAAATATTGTACATTGGCGAATCCTTGACGCGCACGCCCTTTATGAGGATGCGCTTACTCGCATACGGCCCGATGAGCACGGGGCGCAGGTAGTGCCCTTTACCAAAGACACGTTTTTCGACGGGGACATCGCTGTTGCCCATGTCCTTGAGGTTCTCGCTGTCCTCGGCTTGGCTCGGCGCACAGTTCTTCCAAAGACCAGCGCCGACCCACGGCCACCACGCCTCGCCGCTGCCGTCGATCGTGCCCTGCCGTTCCTTGCCGCTGCCCGTGATGGCGATGTTCTCTGCGCCGTTCGCGTAGATCAGCGGCGAGTAGTTATAACACTCCGTGCACTCAAACCGCGTGAGCACGATATGCTTCTCATAGTCACGCGGATGGTCGCTGAACTCGATGACGGCCCCATCATCGAGGTGCAGTTCGACATTGCTCAGCATCGTCAATGGCCCTGCGAGGTAAAAATGTCCCACTGGCACCTCGACGACACCGCCGCCCGCATCATGCGCAGCCTGGATAGCCTGCTGGAACGCCGGCAGGTCGTCTTTCCGGTCCGCCGAAATCGCCCCATGATCCACGACATTCACGCGCACATTCTGCGGAATCGACACCTGCTGGATCTGTGCACTCACCGCAGCCGCCTGCTCCGGGATGCTGGCCGCATCCACACGGCACGGCATCGCCAGCACGCAGGCTACCCCTGCTAAAGCCCATAAAAAATTCTGCCTCATATCCATATAGCCTCCTCACGAGATATTCCACGCTTATCTTAGCACGGGACGTGAGAGAAAACTATACAAAATATTTGGCAGAATAATAAAGATATTTACGGATTACGTCTGACTCGCTTGCGTATCAAGCCCTTAGACCTTATGGAATACCCAGAGCCAGGCGCCGAAGTCAGCATCGACTTTTTCGACAGTCAGTCCACTGTAAAGGAGCTCGTCACCGCCGTAGGTCCGATCCTTGAGTTCGAGGTGCTGTACGCCCGCATTATCGTGAGAAAGCCCCTGCGCCGGCCAGTAATCTGTGACGCGGTAGCCGGCTTCAGGATCAAGCCCCGCAAGGCGCAGGATGCGGATGGGGCAGGCTGGCTCGGCGAGCGTCTTGAAGTACATAAGGACAACCTCGCTGCTGTCCTCGCTGATGAATTCCCAGGCCGTCTCATTGCCTGTGCCCGCAAACGGCGTAAGCAGGCGATAGAACTTACCGAGCTGCAGCGTGGGCCGCAGGCGCTTGTAAAGCGCGACGTGCTTACGCACCTCGGCTTTCTCCGCCTCGCTCATGCGCGTGATATCCAGCTCATAGCCGTAGCAGCCGAGCATGGCCGTGAAGGCACGCGTCTGCATGGGCGTCACGCGGCCGAGCTGATGGTTCGGCGTGACGGAGACGTGCGCGCCCATGGCAATTGGCGGATAGACGAGACTCGTGCCGCTCTGGATGCGCTGCCGCTGCACGGCATCCGTATCATCACTGCACCAGGCCTGCGGCATGTAGTAGAACATGCCCGCATCAAAGCGTCCGCCGCCGCCCGCACAGCTCTCGAACAGGATATCCGGGAACGCGGACGTGATGCGCTCCATGACGTCATACGTGCCGAGAATAAAACGCGTACGCGTCTCGCCCTGCCGCTCTGGTGGCAAGGTCAGAGAATGCGCCTCGGTCAAGGAGCGGTTAAAGTCCCATTTCACATAGTCGATGGGCGCCGAGCGCAGTACGGCACACACACTCTCCACGATATAATCGCGCACCTCGGGGCGCGTGAGGTCGAGCACGAGCTGGTGACGGCTAAACGAGTTTGGGTAATCGCGCACCTGCAGCGCCCAGTCGGGATGGGCACGGTAGAGCTCACTGTCGACGGAAATCATCTCCGGCTCGAACCACAGCCCGAACTTCAGCCCGCGTTTATGCGCGGACTCGGCCACGCCCGCAAGACCGTGCGGCAGTTTCGCGAGATTGACCTGCCAGTCACCGAGCGACGTGTTGTCATCGTTGCGGTGGCCGAACCAGCCGTCGTCGAGCACGAGCATTTCGAGCCCGAGGTCTGCCGCACAGGCCGCGAGGTTGTCGATTTTCGCCTCGTCAAAGGCGAAATACGTGGCCTCCCAGTTGTTCACGAGGATGGGCCGCAGCGCACGCTGGTATTTGCCGCGCACGAGATGCTCGCGGATGAGGCGATGGAACGCCTGGCTCATGCCGTTCAGGCCTGTCGCGCTATAGCACAGCCACGCCTCCGGCGTCTGGAACGTCTCGCCCGGTGCAAGGTGCCAGTCGAATTCGAAGTCACCCAGTCCCGCCACGATGCGCGTCGTGCCAAACTGCTCCACCTCGGTGCGCAGGGCGAAGTCGCCGCTCCACACAAGGTTCACGCCGTAAACCTCACCCTGCTGCTCCGTCGTCTCGGGACGCGCCAGCGCGAGGAAAGGCGACGTCTGATGTGAGCTCATGCCGCGCCGGCTCGACATCTCCGTGACACCGCGCCCCAGAGGCTCCCGCTCCAGTGAGCGCTCCGCCGCATGCCCGCCGTAGAGCACGAGGCGATCAAAGGCATGATCGGGGAACGTCACGCAGCAGCTTGCCGCCTGCGTGAGTTCCAAGGCCTCCTTACCGCTATTCGTAAAGCGCACGGCGCGCGTAACGATGGGCAGGTCGCGGAAAATCGTATATTGCAGCTCGGCGCTCAGTTTGCCCGCCGAGTCCTGCAGCGTAAGGATCAGCGTCTCCGCCTCCTCCGCCTGCGCATACGCAGCAGGCAGCCCCGCAAGTGCCGGCTTACCCGACGTGATGGTATGGTGATCGTAGAACAGCTCCGTCACCGTCGTGCCATCGGGCAGACGCACACCAAAAGCGGGAATGCGGAAATCACCGTGTCCGCAGTCCGGGTACTCCTGCGGCAGTACATCGAGGGAAAAGGTTCTCTCATTCTCCCAGGCCGCTGGCTGCGGCGCGTTGGCACGATCCAGCGGCAGAAATGTGCGCGCGTTATCGAAATGGCGGATGCGGCGTCCCCAGTAGCGGTGCAGCAGATAGCGCCCGCGCACGAGCTGGAATACGTAGCTGATTGCGTCATTCTGCAGGTGGAAAATGCCCGTTTTTTCATCAAAGGTAATCATATCGGTACCTCCTCTCCGTTCAGATCGCACGGAAATAGAACGTGAAATGTTTGTCCGTATTCTTCACCGTGTATTCTTCGAGGACCGGCGCACCCCAGGTATCATCGCCGCCGACACCGCACTGGCCGAGGCTGGCACGCAGCCACGTGTACTGGCTGTCCGGGAGCTCATAGCCATGCCGTGCCGTCTCCAGCTCGTGTGCATTCCACGGCAGAGCCGATGCCTCGAACGGGGTATCGCCCCAGATGCGTACGCCGCGGCCGCGCTCATCCGTGACCTCGAACCAACGGATACCGCCGTGGTTGCCGCATTCCTGCGGCATGAGATACGGCTGCACCTCATCCTGCGTCGTGGAGGTCCAGATGCCGAGTTTTGCGCCCTGCTGACGATCGGCGTACGTATCCAGCGGGCCGTAGCCGTAGAAACGGAGCAGATGGTAGTCCTCCGGCAGCTGGGTGACCATCGCGAAGTCCGGCAGTTCCGGCAGGCCTTCGACCTTCTTATAGTCGAGGTCCGTGCGGATGATGCCGCCCTTTTCCACCGTATAGGTGATGACGGCCGATGTCACCGGCTGCGTTGCAAACTCATACGTGAAACGCACGGTAACGGAATCCGCGTCAAACTCCTCGATGCCGAGCTGGCCGAACCAGTTGAACTCTTTCCAGTCTCCATCGACGAGCATTTCCTTCTTCACGCAGCGGCGGTAGATGCTGGCGAGTTTCCACTGAGCCGTTGCAAAATCGCGGCGGCTGCCATAGTCGTTGTTGACCGGCGCACGCCAGAAGCTCGGCACCGGCATACCCGTGAGCAGTTCCTCGCCATCGTACTTGTAGGAAACGAGGTTACCCTGCGCGCTCGAGAACAGGATTTCGAAACCCTCGCCCTGCACGCCGAGGTTGATGTCGCCGCGCACGACGTGGAGGGGCTTCTCCGAAAGCGTTTCAAGCGGCGTATTGGCATGATAATGTTCTTCATATCCAAGGAAGCCGTAATGATAATCCGATGCCAGCTCTTCCGGATCGGGAATCTCGGTTTCGGAATGGAACGATACACCCTGTCCATAGGCTACGACAAAGCCCTTCTTCGCCCAAAGCGTATCTTCTCCCAGCTGGAGCGATGCGGTCAGGCAAAGCTCGCCGGTCCCTATTTTCGGCAGGACATCCTTCAGGTCGATAGCCTCTTCTTCGCCTGGTTCAACATACGGAGCGTCCTCCACGGTCTCAAAGATCTTTTCTCCGTCAAGAGCAGCCTCGATGCGGACTTCGTAGTCATACAGTTTCGTGAATAAGCTCTTGTTGCGGAGAAGCAGTTTCCCGTCCTGGAAAACCAGGTCGAAATCCTGATAATTGTATTTGACTTCCTGCATCTTCGACGTCAGCGTACGGTCAGCAAAGAGGATGCCATCACCGCTGAAATCGTAATCCGTCGAGCGGTCGCCGAAATCGCCGCCGTAGCCGAGGACATACCGGCCGCGCTTATCACGGTGCATGATTGCCTGGTCGACGAAATCCCAGATGAAACCGCCCTGATAACGCGGTTCCGTTTCCGTGAGTTCCGTGTACTTATGCATGCCGCCGTTGCTGTTGCCCATGGAGTGCGTGTATTCGCAGCAGATGAACGGCTTATCCTTATGCTCGGCGAGGAACGCCTTGATATCCGCGACTTTCGTGTACATCTGGCTTTCCATATCGCTCGTATCGTTATAGCGGCGATCCCAGAAGATGCTCTCATAGTGCACGAGGCGCGACGGATCCGCCTGATGGAAATACTCCGTCATCGCGTGGATATCCTTGCCGCCGCAGGACTCGTTGCCGCAGGACCAGATGAGGATGGAGGCGTGGTTCTTGTCGCGCTCCAGCATGGATTTCGCGCGGTCGAGCAGGACGTCCTGCCACTCTGGCTTGTCGTTCGGCACGGTATTCTCATCGCGGCAGAGCACGCCGTTCTTCTGCCACGTACCGTGCGTCTCGAGGTTTGTCTCATCGATGACGTAGAGGCCGTAGCGGTCACAGAGCTCGTAAATGTAGCTGCTGTTCGGATAGTGCGAGCAGCGCAGCGCGTTGATATTGTGGCGCTTCATCGTGATGATATCCTGCTCGAATCCCGCCGGGTCCATCGCGCGGCCGCGCCAGCAGTCGAACTCATGGCGGTTCGTGCCCTTGAACACGATGCGCTTGCCGTTGATCTTCATGATTCCGTTATCCATCTTGAATTCACGGAAACCGACCTGCAGCGGGATGAGTTCCTGGATATGCCCCTCTGCATCATATACCGTCAGCAGGACGCGGTAAAGGAATGGGCTCTCGGCGCTCCAAAGCTGGAGATCCCACCAATACGTCTGGATCTTGCTCGTTTCTCCCTCACAGGAGAACTCCTCCGGCTCGACGATTGGCGCACCATCCGGATCGTAGGGATCGAATACCTGCACCTTGACCTTCCGGCTGCCAGCCGTATTCCAGCGAAGGTCCAGCGTCAGCTCGCCTTTCTGGTAATTCTCCGCAGGAACGGCATGCACGAAGATATCGTCGATGTGGCTGACCGGCTTCGTGTAGAGGCGCACCTCGCGGAAGATGCCGCTGAACCGCCAGAAATCCTGGTCCTCGATCCAGCTGCCCGAGCTGAAGCGGTACACCTGCAGCGCGAGCTTGTTCTCCCCCTCGCAGAGATACGGCGTGAGGTCGAAGTCCGACGGCGTAAAGCTGTCCTCGCTGTAGCCCACGTACTGCCCGTTGCACCAGACGGCCACAGCCGACTCGACGCCCTGCAGCGAGAGAAACGCATTCTCCCAGTTCTCCGGCAGCGTGAAATATTTGACATAGGAACCGACCGGATTGTTCCGCTGCGGGATCTCGCCCGGCTTCACGGCCTCATGCCCATCCCACGGATAGGTCTGGTTCGTGTACTTCGGCACGCCATAGCCCTCCAGCTGCCAATGTGCCGGCACACGAATCGTATCCCAGCTGCGCGCGTCGTAGTCCAGGCGCTCAAAGCCCTGCGGACGGAGCGCCAAGTTTTTTGCATGGTGAAAATACCAGACGCCATCCAGCGTGCGCACGAAAGACGAGGCATCCCGCAGGAGCTCGCCCCCATCGCGATACCATTTGTGGTCGCTATGCGCGGGCAGGCGGTTCTCTTCAAAATAACGCGGATCGGCTAATTTTTCTTCGCTAAACACAATATATCCCCCTTATCCTAAACAAAATCATAAAAAAGGCCGCTGCACAATCCTTCGTGTACAGCAGCCCTTCCCTGGCTTCTATGTCAGGATTGAAACTTTGAAAATATGGCTTTTATGGATTTTGAAACAGACGTTACTTATTGATGTCTTCCCATTTCTCCTCGAGCTCAGCCACGATGCGGGCGTGCTCCTGCTCCGTGAGCGTGACCTTCGCGCGATAGATGAAGCAGGAAAGGATGAGGAAGACAATCGGGATGGCGAACATGATAAGCTGGAAGTGGAACAGACCGTCAGCCGTGATGTCGGCTGCCGTAGCGCCGCCCGTCATGCCGACCCAGATGGCCACCATGCCGATGACGCCGCTGGAGATAGCACCGCCGAGTTTATCGATGAGCGGACGCACGCAGAGGCAGACCGCCTCATCGCGGTGACCGAGCTTCAGCTGGCCATACTCGACGGAGTCCGTAATCGTCATGAGAACGACGAGGAACACCAGTGGCTGCGGCAGGGCAAAGAGGCCTGCGCTGAACAGGGCCATCGGCACGCTCTTGCCGCTCATCGCGTAGCAGACGAGCGCGAATACCATGATGAAGACCGAGGCAAAGAAAAGTTTGCGACGGCTGAATTTCGTCGTCAGAGCCGGGAACAGAGCCACGGCAGCGAGACCGATAATCGTGTTGATAACACCGAGGATGGAGAATTTCGTTGCATCACCGATGACGTAGATGAAGTAATACAGGTTGAAGTTATTGACGACATTGATACCGAGGCCATAGACGAGATAAGCGATAGCCACCCAGAGCAGCTGGTCGTTCTGCGTGAGCACTTTAAAGACATCTTTAGCAGACGTATCCGTCTTGTTCTCGCGCAGGGCGCTGTCCTGCTCCTTCGTGCCGAGGCCGAGGATGATGGCGCCGAGCGTTGCGATACCGCCGCCGATGCAGGCGAAAGCGAACCAACCCGTCGGGTCGCCTGCGCCGCCGTTCTGGTTGACGGAGAAGAAGAGCACGACCGGCATGACAATGACCGTGACGAGCTGGCCGCCGAACACGGAGCCGATACGGGCGATCGTAGCCGTGATTTCACGCTCATGCGAGTCAAAGGACAGAGCCGGAATCATCGACCAGATGGCGACGTCCTTCGCGCTGTAGAAGATATCCATGATGAAATAGACGATGGCGAACAGGATGAGGTACGTCGTCGGGCTGGACATCGCGAGGCCGCGGAAATCCGTGAACAGAGCCGCGAGCGAGATAGCCGCGACGAACGCGCCCACGATGACCCAGGGCTTGAAACGGCCCCAGCGCGTCTTCGTCTTATCGATGATGTTGCCGATAAACGGATCGACGAAGAGCTCGGCGATACGCAGGACGAGGATGATCGTCGTAACGATACCGATCATGTACTGATCGTGCGTCGTATCACCGGAATTGAACAGGTTGCTCGTGACGAAGATCATGAAATACGTAGCGAGCATGGCGTAGAACACGTCATGGCCGAACGTACCGCAAGCGTAGCAGATACGCTGCAAAGTTTTGCTATGCATAAATTTTTACCCCCTGATAGGAATCGCTCCAACCGAACCGCCCTTTTTCGGTTGGAGCGTCTCCTGATATTGATAAGTCCTTGTGGACACCTTAGTCTTTCTTTGCCTGGATGGCGTCGATGTAAGCGATGATCGCATCGGCGATACGCGGCAGCGGAGCCTTCGCTGTGTTGATGACGAGATCGTAGTTCGCGCCATCGCCCCACTCCTGTCCCGTGTAGTAGTTATAGTAACGGGCGCGTTTCTTGTCCTCGCGGTCCAGTTCCTTGAGCGACTTGCCATCGTAGACATCCTTGCCGCGCATCTCACGATAGGTATCATCGGCGCAGACGAAAATATCAAAATGGTTATCCGTGTTGCGCAGGGCATAGTCCGCGCAGCGGCCGAGGAAGATGCACGGGCCGTCTTTTGCGATCTTGCGGATGACAGCCGACTCAGACATGAACATCTCCTGGCTGGACGGGCCCATGTGCGTACCGAAAGAGTGGAACGGCACAAAGCTCATGGAAAGCGGCTTGACCGCATTCTCCATCTCGAGCAGCTCCTTCTCGCTCAGGTCGTTGATGCCGAGCTTGGCCGCAGCCAGATGGACGAGCTGGCGGTCATACAACTTGACGCCGAGCTTCTCGGCGAGGATTCCTGCCAGTTCGCGGCCACCGGCACCATACTGACGGCTGACTGTGATTACCATTTTGTTCTCATTCATACAAGTTCCCCCTTGGCATAAATAAGTTCATTTTCGAAAGCGTTTTCTTTTATGCCACAAAAAAAATATTTTTTGGATACTTTCTTGTGCGATAACGTTTTCTTTACCTACAGTCATTATTATACGCTTGCAATTAATAAAAATCAAGTAGATTTTTGGATATTTCCCCTCGTTTTCAGAATTTAATACAAAGCGTTACAAAATTCCGTTTCGTACGCAAAAAGAGAGCCCGTATGCTTACAGGCTCTCTTTTGTGACAGCATCTATGTTTCTATATAAGGTACTTCTCTGGATCTTATTTTGCCATGAGCTCGGCGAGCTTCTTGGCGAACGCGACCGGATCATCCGGCATCATGCCCTCGACGAGCAGCGCCTGGTCGTAGAGCAGCCCGACGTAATCCTTGAACTCCTGGCTATCTTTGCCGTTATCATGCAGGGACTGCAGGCGCTGGAACAGCTCGTGATGCGGGTTGATCTCGAGGATGCGTCTTGCCTTGAACATCGGGTTGTCCATGCCCGAGAAGGTCTGCTCCATCGTGAGCGATGGGCCATTCTGATCGGCAACGAGGCAGACGGCGCTGGATTTCAGACGCGAAGAAACCTTGACATCCGCGACTTTATCGCCGAGGACTTCCTTGACATCCTTCATGAGGTCGTCGTTATCCTTCTGGATTTCCTCGGTCTCTTTCTTGACCTCTTGGCTCTCGGCATCGTCGAGGTCGAAGTCGCCGCGGCTGATCGACTGGAACGGCTTGCTGTCGTACTCGCGGATCGTCTCGATGCAGAACTCATCGACCGGGTCCGTGAGATAGAGAACCTCGATGCCCTTGTCGCGCAGCATCTCCATCTGCGGCAGATGCTCGATGGTCTCCTTATCCTTCGCCGTCGCATAGTATATCTTCTTCTGGCTTTCCGGCATGCGGTCGACGTATTCCTGGAACGTCACGAGCTTCTCGTCCTTCGAGGAAACAAAGAGCAGCAGGTCTTTGAGCTTGTCGACCGTGCCCTCGCCGTTGTAGATGCTGTTATAGATGCCGATCTTCAGGGATTTGCCATACTCGTTCCAGAATTTCTCATACCACTCGCGCTGGTTCTTGAGCTTCTTGCCGAGCGTCTTGAGGACGTTCTTCTCCAGCGCGCGGCCGATGACCTTGAGCTCACGGCTCTGCTGCAGGAGCTCACGCGAAATGTTCAGCGAGAGGTCCGGCGAATCGACGAGGCCTTTCATGAAGCCGAGGTAATCCGGCAGCAGGTCCTTGCACTTATCCATGATGAACACGTGGCGGCTGTAGAGCTGCAGGCCCGGCTCATAATCCGTATGATAGAGGTTGAACGGTGCCTTTGCCGGAATGGCGAGCAGTGCCGTGTACTCGACCGTGCCCTCCGCCTTCGTGTGGAAGACCTCCATCGGATCTTCCCACTCATGGAACTGCTGCTTGAAGAATTCGTTGTACTCTTCCTGCTTGACTTCGGACTTGTTCTTCGCCCAAAGCGGCTGCATCGAATTCAGCGTACGGAGTTCCGTGCGCTTGACTTTTTCCGCACCCTCGATGGGTTTACCATCCTTGTCTTTCGGCGTCTCCTCATACGTGAAGTTCATCTGGATCGGATAGCGCACATAGTCGGAATACTTCTTCACGAGGCCCTCGATCTTGTAGGTATCCGTGAAGTCCTCTTCGGCGCTGTCGCCATAGTATTCCTTGCCGAGCTCGATGGTGATCGTCGTGCCGCGTTTTTCCTTGTCGCACGGCTCGATCGTATAGCTGCCATCCGCGGCGGACTCCCATTTCCACCCCTGCTCCTCGCCGGCTTTGCGCGTGACGATCGTGACCTTGTCGCCGACCATGAACGCGGAGTAGAAACCGACGCCGAACTGGCCAATCATTTCTTTGTCATCGACAGCGGCATTCTCCTCTTTTGCCTTCTTGAGCTGCTCGAGAAATGCCTTCGTACCGGACTTCGCAATCGTGCCGATGTTCTCGATGAGCTCGTCCTTATTCATGCCGATACCGTTATCGGAAATCGTAATCGTGTGCGAATCCTTATCCGGAACGAGGAAGATATTAAACTGCTCGTCACCCTCGAGGATGTCCTTGTTCGTCAGGCTCTCGTAATGCACCTTGTCGATGGCATCCGATGCGTTGGAAATCAGCTCGCGCAGGAAAATCTCGTGGTTCGTGTAGATGGAATGGATCATGAGGTCCAGCAGCTGTTTGGTTTCTGCCTGAAATTCATGGGTTTCTTTTGCCATTTTCAAATCTGCCTTTCTTTATCGGAAATCTATGTTGCCAGGATTATTAGCACTCTTTCTCTCCGAGTGCCAAGTCTATAACATACTATACTGCATAAAGAGCAAAAAGTCAAATAAAAAGCACATCCACCATCGCGGCAGATGTGCCTTCCCCTGAAATTCCGTTTTTCGCATCATCCACAGATCAGGTGAATGACGGATATCGTCTCCTCGTAGCTTTCCTTCACACGGACGCCGATTTCCTTGACCTCATCCATGCTCTTCCCCGCGCGGATGGCCTGTACCGCCTCGTCAGAGACGTGGAACAGCTTCATGAGGCCGAGGTTGCCCGCCGTTCCTTTCAGCGTATGCACGGTCTTCTCCGCTTTCTCCCGGTCGCCATCCTGCAGCGACTGGCAGAAATTCTGGAACGAGGCGTCCGCCAGGAACTTGCCGAGGAATTTGTGATAGAGGGCTTTGTTGCCCATGAACCGCTCCAGGCCGGCTGCATAGTCGATGCCGGCGGCCTGAGCCTTAGCTTCCCATTCTTCTGCCATAAAGCATACTCCTCCCCAAAACGATGATTATTTCAGGAACTGATCGATGGCCTTGTCGAGATTCTTCAGCGCCTCGGTATCGTTCTCCTTCACGGCATCCACGATGCAGTGCTGCATGTGATCCTTGAGGATAATCCGGCTGACGCCCTTGAGTGCACTGTCGACCGCACTGAGCTGGATCAGGACCTCACTGCAGTCCCTCCCGCTCTCGATCATGTGCTTGATGGACTCGAGGTGGCCGATGAGGCGGCTCATGCGGTTGAGCACCGCTTTCGTCTGCGTATGGCTGTGGTGATGGCTGTGCGTGACAACCGTGCCATCCGGCATAACGTGACTATGTGTATCTGACAAGACGAATTCTCCTTTTCCTGTTCTTCGCTATGTTTTCTATTCGAGACGAAGCCGCCAAAATCCTTCCTGCGGCGATAAACTCATTGCTTCAGATAGGCATTGATTTCCTTCTGCAGCTTGTTGAGTGCATTATTGTAAGGCACGGTTCCGTGGATGATGCGCGCAAGTTCCTTGTCAGCGAGCATCATCGCACCGTGATAGCGCGGGAACTTCGGCGCTGTCACGGCCTTGTCCAGGACCTGGCTGATTTTTTCGAGACTCAGCACGCTGCCGCCCGGTGCCTCATCATTGAGTTCTTGCTGTGCCGCCAGTACGACATCCCGCCGGACGGGGAGCTCTTGCGTATGTTTCAACAGCTGCAGCTGGGTTTCCTCGTCATAGGAAAATTCCTTGAGCAGCTGCCAGGCAAGTGCTATGTGCTTCGTGCGGCTGCTGATGCCCGCCAGCGTGACCTGGACCGGAGAGCCTCCATCACCGGACGGCCCCTGCGGAAGCGGAAGGCAATCCCACTCAAAGGAACTGTATTTCTTGATGCGCCACGGATAGGGCTTATAGGCGCGGTATTCAGCAAAATTCATCGGGCGGAAGGCCACGCGGCCCATATCAAAATCCCGTGCCGTCACCTCCTGCCCATGTGCGAGAGCATGAATCTGCATCATAAGCTGTACGGATTCCTCCATGCGGTAATCCGCAAAAAAAGAGGCCCTGCCATCCTCGCGGAACGGCCGCAGCCCGTTCGTCGCCGCCGCGAGCTGCCAAGTATAGCCATAGCTGCCAAACTGGTCGAGCACACCATCGCCATCCGTATCCTTCGTCACGAGCCGGCAGATACGCAGGAAATCCTCCCATGTCCCGGTCGTCGGCATGGGAATCCCCTCTCGCGCGAGCAGTGTCTTGTTGACGAACAGCATCGTCGGCACGCAGGATATCGGCAGGGCATAACTTTTCCCTTGATATTGTCCATATGCAACAACTGCCGGGTAGTAGACATCGCTGTGAAAATCCTTGTCGGACGATGCGGTGCGGGAAAGGTCCATGAGCGCTCCCGATTCCGCATACCGGTTGAAATCATCCTCGGGCACAAGGAAGACATCCGGCTCCTGCCCGCCGAGGAACTGCTCGGCGAGCCACTCGGGATAGTCCTCCACCGTGATACCGCTCGTATAGACAACGCGTACCTCCGGATGCTTCTCCTCAAAACGGCGGATCGTCTCATCGAAAAAATCATAACGGTCGCCATGCGGCACACCCCAGCGCGAACCGGCAGGAACGCCGATGCGCAGGACCGGGTGGCGCTGCTCCTGCCAAAGCCATCCCACGGCGAGAAAGAGGGCCAGGATGACGAGCAAGAAAAGAAGCCCTTTTTTCTTTGCCTGGCTCATGCTTCCTCCCCATTGGCTGCCATTCCTGTCTGCACAGCCCAAATGGCAAGCTGCGTGCGGTCGCGCAGGCCGAGCTTCGAGAGTGCCGAACTGAGATTGTTGCGCACTGTGCCATCGGAAAGGCTGAGCTGCGTGGCGATTTCCTTATTGGAAAGACCGCAGCCCACGTAGTGTGCAACACGGCGCTCCGTGCGGCTGAGTTCCTCTGCGCCATGTGCATCGGTCTCGACCGACAGGTTCGACTGCGCCATCTGGGAAAAGAGCTTGACGACTTTGCCGACGATCTGCGGGTTCAGCATCGAGCCGCCCGAAACGACCGTGCGCACGGCTCCCGAGAGCTCCTGCACCGATGCTCCCTTGAGCAGGTAACCGCTCGCACCGTATTTGAGTGCATTGTAGATATACTCATCATCGTCGAACGTCGTGAGGATGATGATGCGGACCTGCGGCCAGCGCTCCTTGACGATTTTCGTTGCCTGCACGCCGTCGAGCTCCGGCATGCGCACGTCCATGAGCACGACATCCGGCAGATTTGCCTTCATCCTCTCGAGGAGGGCGCGCCCGTTCTCCGCGAGGGCGACCACCTGCATATCCGGGTTCATGTCCAGGACGACCTTCAGACTTTCCCGGATCAGTTCCTGATCATCCGCGATCATTATCTTTATCATGGAAATCCTCCTGATTCAAAGGCAGGATGGCTTTGAGCACAAAACCGCCATCGTTCCAATACCAGAGTTTGCCGTGCAGCAGCTCGAGGCGCTCCCGCATATGACGCAGGCCGAAACCCGGCTGGATATCCTCGCAGCCGACGCCATCGTCGCTCATCGAGATCGTGAGGTGGGTATCCCCCATGCCGATGACGATCATGACGTGCTTCGCATGCCCGTGCCGGTTCGCATTGGTTATCCCCTCCTGCACGATGCGGTAAATGACTTCTTCCTGATCCTCGCGCAGATGCTGCGGCCACTGCGGCGCATAGACGCGCACGGTCATGCCCGAACTCTCCGTGAATTCCGTCGCGAGTTTATCGATGGCTTCGGGCAGCGGCAGCTTCTCGAGGTCGTCTGGGCGGAGCTTCTTAACGGATCGGCGCACGTCCGTGATGCCGCGCAGCGCCGTCTCCCGGATGCGCGTGAGCTGCTTCTTCGTGAAATCCGGTGCCGCATCGATGGTTACCAGGCAGGCATCGATGCCCGCCGCAATGCCCGTGAGCGCATGGCCGAGCGTATCGTGGATCTCGCGTGCCAGACGGTTGCGCTCGCGCGTCTCCGCCAGGCGCTCCGACTCGATTGCATAGGCACGCAGCTGCTCGTTGGCCTCACCGAGCCTCTTATTGAGCTCTGCGATGCGCTTCGTCTCCTCGTGCTTGTCTTTGACGAGCATGACCATGTAGAGCACGAAGAAGATGATATTGAGCGAGACGAAGACGTTGCGGATAGCGAGCAGGTTTGCGCGCACATTACCCGCATAATAATTGGCATAAGACTCGAACGGCACAACCGAGAGCTGGAATAGGGCGAGGTTGTAGTTCGCGACAAAAAACAATCCCAGCATCGCCACAAGCAGGATAATCTCCTGATTCCGCCCTTCGTAGCGGTGCATCAGGTCGGCAACGACGAGCAGGACAACGCCGTCATAGGACAGGTTGATGCTGAGCATCAGGACGATACAGGCGACGATTTCCAGCGCGAACACCATGTAGCGCAGGTTCGGGTCGCGCTCATCGATGCGGCGGTAAAACCACCCGAGCCCCAGCAGAAGCAGGTAGGACAGAATCGTCCCGCCGAGCTGCGTCTCTATGGGCATGGGCAGTGCCGGCACCGAGGCCAGGAAAGTGCGGGCCGACATGGACAGCTCGATCTTGTACTGCGTGAGGCACATGAATCCAGAAAGCAGCAGCACAACCAGTCCATTGAATGCCAGCAGCAGGTCGTGGACGCTGCGCGGGGAGATACTGCTGCGCGCCTGGTCTTTGGTTACGGACGTCATAGCCGTCAATCCCACCCTTCCAGATTGTAGTCCCGCACATTCTCCACGGTGATCAGGTGCGTGGGGAGCTTGATATAATGCGGATAATCCTCACCGGCAAAGATGTGATAGGCCATCTCCGCCGCGATGCGGCCCGTACGGCGTGGGGACTGTCCTGCCGTTGCCGTCATGAGCCCTTTCGCAATCATTTCCTTCGTCTCCGGTACCCCATCGACGCCATAGACGCTGACATTCATAAGGCGAGCGTTGTGCTCAAGCGCAGCCATCGCGCCCATAGCTGCCGGGTCATTCAGTGCCATGACGGTATCAATCTCCGGGTGGCGGCGGAGCATCTCCTCCATAGCCGGCATGGCTTGTTCCAGCTGTCCCTCGCACTCTGCCCTGTCGACGATGACGAAGCGCGGATCTTTCGCAATAGTATCGCTGAAACCGCGGATGCGGTCGACAGCGGAACGGGCGCCGGCATGGAGCAGCAAGGCAATGTGGGCACCTTCCTGATGCTGCATCAGGTGCTCAGCGCACTGGACGCCAGCCTGATAGTTATCGGAAACCACCGTGCCAGCCACATGGTCATCATCCTGCACATCCGTATCGATGCAGATAACCGGGACGCCGGCCTCCCGCGCAATCTGCAGGGCCGGTGCCATCTCACGCCAGTCTGCCGGCGTGACGAAAAGCACCTTCACACCATCAGCAATGAGGTCGCGGATTTCCTCCTCCTGCCGCTCCGGAGACAATGCCGGATCCCGCGTGATGAGAACATCCCCATGATTTTCCACCACCGTGCGGATTTCCTCATCCACGACCTGATAGTATGGATTGTTGAGCGTCATATAGACGGCGCCCAGTTTGCGCCGATGCTCGTACTGCTGCGCCGAGTAGTCCGCCTGCGCCAGCTGATACAGTCCCATGACGAACAGCATCAGCAGGGCAGCCGCAGCTCCCGCCCAAAAGAGGCGTTCCCTCCTTGCATCCTTTGCATTCTCCGTATCCGTGCCCGTCACCCTTTCCCGTACCGATTTGTTTTCATTATACTACCATCCGGGCATGAGAAAAAGCCCCCGCCCGGAGGCAGGAGCTTTCTCTCACATACTACGTGATGGAAACAAAATGGATGTATGATCAACCTTTTGGGCTTCCCTGTCAAGCGAAAAGGCCGATAGCATAACCGACGATGCCGAGTGCGAAGAGGCCGAGGATGATGACCAGCGGGTTCGCGCCCTTCTTGAGGAAGTACATGCAGGCGAACGTCATGAGGAGAGGAACGAGGCCTGGCATGAGGCTGTCGAGGAGGCTCTGAACCGTCGTGACGACCTGCTCGCCCTGCTGGTTCGTGTAACTGGAGAGGACCATCGGCATGTTGACCGTCGTCCACTTCGCGACGAGGGCGCCCATGACGAGAAGGCCGAGGACGGAAGAACCTTCGGTGAGGTAACGCATACGGTTGCCGCCGACCTCATTGACGAGCTCTGTACCTTTCTCATAGCCGTACTTGACGCCGAAATAGTTCGTCAGCAGGCGGATGAGGTTGAAGCCGATGAAGAAGATGAGCGGGCCGACGATGCTGCCCGTCAGGGCAATGCCTGCGCCGAGAGCGGCGAGAACCGGGCGGAGCGTGCCCCAGAAAATCGGGTCGCCGACGCCGGCCAGAGGACCGATGAGGCCGACCTTGACGCCGGAAATCGTATCTTCACCGATTTCCGCGCCGTTCGCCTTCTTTTCCTCCATGGCGGCGATGATGCCCATGATCGGCGTCGCCAGGAACGGCTGCGTGTTGAAGAATTCGAGGTGGCGTTTGAGCGCTGCCTTGAGGTCGTCGCCCTGATAGAGCTTCTTGAGTGCCGGAATCAGCGACACGCAGAAGCCGATTGCCTGCATACGCTCGAAGTTGAAGGAGCCGAGCAGGAAGTTCGAGCGGACAAAGATATTAAAGAGATCGCCTTTCGTTAATTTCTTTTCCATGACAGTTCCTCCTTACATGAGATCCGAATCGTCGATATCATCCAGCGCATTGCCCGTGCCGCCAGCGGCCGGACCGGCTGCCTGCGCGTTCAGCTCGCGCTGCAGGCCGCGGATGTGGAAGTAAGCACAGATCAGGCCGATAGCACCGAAACCGATGAGGTTGACCTGCGTGAACACGGCGATGAGGAAGCCAAGGAAGAAGAACGGCATGAGTGCTTTCGCATTCATCATGTTGATGACCATCGCATAACCTACGACGACGATGAATCCGCCGGAAACCTGCAGGCCGCGCGTGATGACATCCGGAATCGCAGCGAGTGCCGCATTGACCGTATCCGTACCAGCAACGAGCGCGATGGCAGCAGCCGGAGCAGCTACGCGGATGGCCTGAAGCAAGAGGCCGCCGAGGTGGCACATCTCGATGCCGAAGCAGTTGCCCTCCGTGGCGAACTTATCTGCGAGGTGCTGGAAGAAGACGGTAATCGTACGAACGAAGATCGTGAGGACCTGGCCAGCTGCTGCCAGAGGCACAGCCAGCGCGATGCCGGCGCCGATGCTCTGATGGCCGACGATGACGAGGATGGTCGAGACGACCGATGCGAGAGCCGCATCCGGCGCCATGGCGGCACCGACGTTCATCCAGCCGAGTGCGAGCATCTCCAGCGTACCACCGAGGATGATGCCCGTCGTGATATCGCCGAGGACGAGGCCCATGAGTGTGCACGCGACGAGTGGACGATGGAACTGGCACTCATCGAGCACCGACCCCATACCGGCGACGGCGGCGACGATGATGACGCCCAGGAATTGTAACGATGTCATGAAGTATTCCCCCTATTTCGTGATCTGAATCCCTTTCCTGTAATTTCCCTTTTCTCGATTACACGAGGCCTTTTGCCTTCAGTGCTGCCATGACGTCGCCTTTCGGCTCGCTCGCGAGCTTGCGGATCTCGACCTCAACGCCCATGTCGAGAAGCTCGAGGATGGCTTTGACATCATCCGGACCAACCGCTACGGCCTGGGAGATCAGCGTGTCGCCCTCTTTGTAGCACATGCCGCCGAGGTTGACGGACTTGAACGGGATACCGCCCTTTATCGCGCGGACGACATCGCGCGGCTTCGTGAACAGGAACAGCGTCTTGAATGGCGCGTATTTCGGGTTCTTGTAAGCCTCGCAGGCCTTCTCGACCGGTACGACGTAGCCTTTGAGTCCCGGTGGAACGACCTGCAGGAGCAGCTTCTTGCGGAGCGTGTCCTTCGCGACCTCGTCGCTGCAGCACATGATGCGGTTGCAGCCCGTGACTTTGGACCAGACCGTGGCGACCTGGCCGTGGATCAGACGATCATCGATACGGCAAAATGCGATTTCCATGATGAATCCCCTTTCTTTTCTCCAGAAACCCCTGAAATGATTTCAAACAGTGGAAACTGTCTTTGTTATCTGACAATACCTATCATACACGCATATTCCATCGAAGTCAGCTGAACTCTGTCACGAATTTCTCACGCGAGCCATGACAAATGTCATGATTTAACCGTGAATTTATTCCGTTACT
This sequence comes from uncultured Selenomonadales bacterium, assembly GCA_900315155.1. Lineage (GTDB taxonomy): Bacteria > Bacillota > Negativicutes > Selenomonadales > Selenomonadaceae > UBA2897. Next base: position 31,962 of record OMYB01000008.1, read on the forward strand.
CTCTGTTTTCTGTGCTTCTTCTACGATATAATAGAAATCAGCCAAAAACCGTCACGGTTATCCAGGGATTCCATATGGAGGGATAGAATATGAAGGATAAGAAAAAGCCGCGCATGATTTTTTCCGACATCGACGGCACGTTCCTCACGCCGGAAAGCAAGGTCAGCCCGCGCACGGCCAAGGCTCTGCATGCGGTGCTCGGGCAGGGCATTCCATTCGCGCTCGTCTCTGCACGTATGCCTGAGGCCATCTACCCGATCACAGACCAGCTCGGCGTCACGATTCCCATCGTGAGCTACTCCGGAGCCTACGTACTCACCGAGGACGAGCAGCTGCTGTTCAGTGAGACGATGGTCCCGGAGCCCACGCACCGCCTGCTCGACGTGCTCGAAAGCGAATACGCGGACGCCGTAGTCAACTATTATGCCGGCCGCCACTGGTACGTGCGCGACCGCGAAAACGAGCGCGTGCAGACGGAAATCCGCATTACCTCGGCCCAGCCTATCGAAGGAAATTTCTCCGAACGCCTCGAAGCCGGTGAACGGCCGAACAAGATCCTGCTCATGGCGGAGCCGGCCCTCTGCGAAAGGGCCGAGAAAGACCTGGCCGCCCGTTTCCCTGAGTTTCACGTCGTGCGCTCGGCGCCCTTCCTGCTCGAAATCATGGACAAAAGCGTCTCAAAGGCCACGGGCATCGATGTGCTGCTGAAACACTACGGCATCCTGCGCGAGGATGCCCTCTCTTTCGGTGACAACTACAACGACCTCGAGATGCTCGAGGCCACGGGCACGAGCGTCGCCATGGGCAACGCCCCCGATGGCGTAAAAAAGGCCGCCACCTGCGTGACGGCCCCGAATACCGAGGATGGTATCTGGAAATATCTGAAAGACAACCATATCATCGACGCCTGATGCATGAAGCGCAAAAAGAGGAGCCGGATTTTCGTCCGGCTCCTCTTTTCGTATCTTTCGAATCGAAGGGTAGATGTTATTTCACAGCCAGCGTGACCGTCTCGCCATTGATGTTCCACTCTTTTTCGTGGCCATCGAGCTGGTCGTAGACGACGTTGTCTGCGAGCGTGATATCTTTAAGGAACTGCTCCTGCTTCTTCACGATGCCTTCGAGTTTTTCGTTGCCGCTGAGGTAGACCGTGATATGATCCGTGACCTCATAGCCGTTCTCCTTGCGCATCGTCTGGACCTTGCTGATGACCTCGCGGACGAAGCCTTCCTCAACGAGTTCCGGCGTGAGCGTCGTCTCCAGCGCGACCGTGACGCCGTTGTAGCGCTGGCAGTTATAGCCCTCGGTCTGTGCCATCGTGACGTCGACATCCTCCGGCAGCAGCGTGAGGTCGCCGTCGCCCTCGAGATGGAGCACGAGCTGGCCCGTCTTATCGAGCTCTTCCTTCGCGGCATGACCGTTGACAGCCTTGAGTGCCTTCTGGACCGCGCCCATCTTCTTGCCGACCTTCTTGCCGAGCACACGGAACTGCGGCTTCAGCGTATACGTCAGGTACTCCTCCATGTCATCTTTGAAAGTAACCTGCTTGACGTTGAGCTCATCCTCGACGATCTTCTTGTAGAATTCGTCGAGAACGACCGGCGCCTTGACATACATATTGCCGATCGGCTGGCGGTTCTTGATGTTCGCCTCATTGCGCGCAGCGCGGCCGAGCACGACGATCTCGAGGACTTCGCCCATGTTCTTCTCGAGTTCTTTGTCGATATGGGCCTCGTTGGCGGCCGGATAGTCGCAGAGATGAACGGACTCCGATGCGTTTTTATCGATGCTGCGGACGAGATTCTGATAGATGGACTCCGTCATGAACGGAATCATCGGAGCAGCGGCTTTCGTCAGCGTGACGAGTGCCGTGTAGAGCGTCATATAGGCGTTGACTTTATCCTGCTCCATGCCCTTTGCCCAGAAACGCGCACGGCTGCGGCGGACATACCAGTTCGAAAGCTCATCGACAAACTGCTCGAGCGCCTTGGCGGCCTCGGTGACACGGTAGTTCGTGAGGTCGTCGTCGACATCCTTCACCATCGTGTTGAGGCGGGAGAGGCACCATTTATCCATGACCGGCAGCTTGTCGTAGTCGAGCGTGTATTTCGTCGCATCGAAGTTGTCGATATTCGCGTAGAGCACGAAGAAGGCGTACGTATTCCAAAGCGTGCCCATGAACTTGCGCTGGCCTTCCTGGACCGCATCATCGTGGAAGCGGTTCGGCAGCCACGGTGCGCTGTTCTCGTAGAAATACCAGCGGATGGCATCGGCGCCATGCTTGCCGATTGCCTCCATCGGGTCGACGGCGTTGCCCTTCGACTTCGACATCTTCTGGCCGTCTTTATCCTGCACATGCCCCATGACGATGACGTTCTTATACGGGGATTTATGGAACAGCAGCGTCGAGATGGCCATGAGCGAGTAGAACCAGCCGCGCGTCTGATCGACGGCCTCGGAGATGAAATCCGCCGGGAACCGCTTCTCAAAGATGTCCTTGTTCTCAAACGGATAGTGCCACTGCGCAAACGGCATGGAGCCGGAGTCGAACCAGCAGTCGATGACCTCGGGGACACGGCGCATTTCCTTGCCGCACTTCGGGCATTTGATGGTCACCTGGTCAATGTACGGGCGATGCAGCTCGATGTCATCCGGGCAGTTATCGCTCATGGATTTGAGTTCCTCGATGGAACCGATGACATGGCGATGGCCGCACTCGCACTCCCACACCGGCAGCGGCGTGCCCCAGTAACGGTTGCGCGAAAGGCCCCAGTCCTGTACATGCTCCAGCCAGTTGCCGAAACGGCCCTCGCCGATGGATTTCGGGATCCAGTTGACCGTGTGGTTGTTCGCCACGAGCTCGTCCTTGACCGCCGTCATCTTGATGAACCACTCGGAGCGTGCGTAGTAGAGAAGCGGCGTATCGCAGCGCCAGCAATGCGGATAACTGTGCGTAAACTCCGGTGCCTTGAACAGCTTGCCGGACGCCTTGAGGTCCTCGAGGATCATCGGGTCGGCTTTCTTGACGAACACGCCCGGCCATTTCGTCTCCTCCGTGAGCTCGCCCTTGCCGTTGACGAGGTTTACGAACGCGATGTCATTGGCCTGGCAGACGCGGTTATCGTCTTCACCAAAGGCCGGTGCGATGTGGACGATGCCCGTGCCGTCTTCCGTCGTGACATAGCCATCGGCCACGACGATGAACGCCTTTTTATCCTTTTGTTTTGCCACCGTTGCATTCGCGAACGGATAGAGCGGCTCATACGATTTGCCGACGAGATCCTGGCCCTTGCATTTCGCAACGACCTGACGCTCACCTTCGACGCCCTCGAAGACAGCATCCACGAGTGCCTCGGCGAGGATGTAGTTCTTACCGTTGACCGCGAGTTTCACATAATCGACGTCCGGGTTCACGCAGAGGGCGAGGTTGGACGGGAGCGTCCACGGCGTCGTCGTCCATGCGAGGAAATACGTGTTGTCCTCGTCCAGGACCTTGAACTCGACCATGGCCGAACGCTCCGTGACGTCCTTATACCCCTGAGCAACCTCATGCGACGACAGCGGCGTACCGCAGCGCGGGCAGTATGGGACGACCTTGTAGCCCTTGTACAGGAGTCCCTTTTCCCAGATCTGCTTCAGTGCCCACCACTCGGACTCGATATAGTCGTTCTCGTACGTGATGTATGGGTGATCCATGTCGGCCCAGAAACCGACGACGTCGGAGAACTCCTCCCACATGCCCTTGTATTTCCAAACGGATTCGCGGCACTTCTTGATGAACGGCTCGATGCCGTAGCGCTCGATCTGCTCCTTGCCGTTGATGCCGATGGCCTTCTCGACCTCGAGCTCCACGGGCAGGCCGTGCGTATCCCATCCGGCCTTGCGCAGGACTTTCTTGCCCTTCATCGAGGCGAAACGCGGCAGCATATCCTTGATGACACGCGTGAGGACATGGCCGATATGCGGTTTGCCGTTTGCCGTCGGAGGGCCATCATAGAACGTATAGGTATCGCAGCCCTCACGCTGGTCGATAGCCTTCTGTGCGATATGGTTGTCCTGCCAGAACTGCAGGACGCCTTTCTCGCGTTCAACGAAATTGAGGTTTGTGTCTACTTTCTGATACAAATCGGGTTCCTCCCATCCTCTGCACTGCGTGGATGCAGACTTGCCTTTTTGATGACAAATAAAAAACCTGTACCCTAATAGGATACAGGTATAAATCTGTACAAAACCACCTATTATCACGTGCCAGCACACGCTAGCCCTTAACGGAGGCAGGCGGCGAGGCTTACTTCGCACGTTCCGTGCACCCTTCAGCCCGCAGCTCCGGAGTGATCTTCGCATCGCCCTACTCCCCGCCGCCTCTCACCAACGCGGCTCGCTTCCGGTTTTCAGACAGATGGTACTCTCTCCATCAACGCCTTTATAGCTTTACAACCGCTATTGTATCACGTGCGAAAACATTTTTCAACAAAAACGCGTATGGAATTTACGATTTCCTTCAAAAATGACCGTAAATACGCTATAATAAAGGACATGATTCACGCAGGAGGCTTACTATGCATCAGTATCTTTTCTACATGGGAGACTTTCCGATCCGCTCGTACGGACTCGTGCTCTCCCTCTCCATCATCCTCGCAACCGGCGTCGCCTATTTCCTCGCCAAGGCAGACGGACGCGGCTATGAGAAACATATCGTCGACCTTGGGATCTACTGCGGTGCGGCGGGCCTGCTCGGCGCGCGGCTCTGGGATGTGTTCTTCTTCGACTGGGATTATTACGGGAATCATCTCACCGAGCTCCTGAACGTCTGGCAGGGCGGCATGGCCATCCAGGGCGGTGTGCTGCTCGGCGTGCTCACCGGGGTATGGTACTCCCAGCGGCACCACCTCGACACGATCCATTTCCTCGATGTCACCTGCCCGGCCATCGTACTCGGGCAGGCACTCGGCCGCTGCGCGAACCTGCTGAACGGCGACGCGTTCGGCGCACCGACGGGCACATCCTACGGCATCGTCTATCCGGACACGACGCTCGCGCACATGACGTACGGCAGTCAGCCGCTCTGGCCCGCAGAAATCTGGGAAGGCCAGCTCGACATGGTCATCTTCGCCATTCTGCTGCTCTACCGCAGTTTCCCACATATCAAAGGACAGGCCTTCGCGCTCTACGTCATGCTCTACTCCGTCGCACGCTTCTTCCTCGAGTACCTGCGCGGCGACTACACAGCCCCGGTCCTCGGCCTCTTTCACAGCGCGCAGATGACAAGCATCGCCATGTTCACGCTCGCCCTCGCAGCCTACCTCCTGCTGCCGCTCTGGTACCGGAGGAAAAGCGGGAAAAATGGCGTCCAATCTTGACGCACCATAACGGGAAATACTATAATAAAAGGTATGAAATAAACGGAAGCGCCCCGCACGGGGTATTGGAAAAACAGACAACGTATCGATAAAGGAGCACGGCATGAAAATTTTAGCCCGTCAGCTGACGGTAGACCTCTACAACTGCAAGAACAGCAAGCTCAACGACAAGGAAGCCATAGAAGCTACGCTCGCCAGCATCGCACAGGAACACCAATTCAAGGTCCTGCACGCCTACGCTGCCGCCATCAGCGAGGACCATTTCTGCGCGATGCTGCTCTGCCAGGAAGGGCACATCGGCGTGCACGTCTACACGGATCTCAAATACGTCGCCATCGACCTCTTCATCTGCGACGAAAATGCGAATCCCGAGGAAATCTTCCGCACGATCCGCAAATTCTTCAAGCCGGACAAGGTCCGCACGACCTTCCTCAAGCGCGGCGACTTCGGCTCGAACCGCGATGCCCGCCCGAAAATCAAGAACCGCATCGCCCCCGTCCGCCGCATCCGCAACACCGGCGCCAAAGTCGTCCGCATCCTCGCGCGCCGCAACAAAGCCTAAAAACGCATACGAAACAGCCGCAGGCCCGATTCTCATCGTACCTGCGGCTTTTTTCGTATGAACTGCTATGCTCTCCCGCTCTACTGCAGCTTGCTCTTCATCGTCTCGATGGCCTGCAGCAGCTGGGTATCGGCCGTGGCATCGGGGGCGAGTTCGACCTCGACGTCCGGCTCGATGCCTGTTCCGTCGATACAGCGGCCGTTCGGCGTGTAGTAACGTGCGATCGTGAGCTTCAGCGCATCGTTGTGGAACATCGGGATGACGGCCTGTACGGAGCCCTTGCCGTAGGATTTCGTGCCGACGAGCGTCGCCGCTCCCGTATCCTGCAGGGCACCGGCAAGGATTTCCGATGCGCTCGCACTGTTGCCGTCGATGAGGACGACGATGGGGTACTTGTTCTCCTCGAGGTTCGAATCGTGCTCCTCCGTCGACCCGTCGCGGCGCACGACGGAGACGATGGGGCCTTTCGGCACGACGGTGCGCGCGATATCGACGCAGGTCGTGATGAGGCCGCCGCCGTTTTCGCGCAGGTCGATGATGAGGCCTTTCATGCCATCGTTCTCCAGGTTCTCCAGCGCCTCGTGGTACTCGGCCGCCGTGTGCTCCCCAAACGAGGCAATGCGGATGTAACCGATGTGATCCGTGTTCTCGAGCATCTTGCCCTTTGCCGTCGGTACCTGGATCGTGTCGCGCGTGATCGTGACGTCGAAGTCCTCCGCACCCTCGCGGTGCAGGCGGAGCACGACGTTCGTGCCCACCTCGCCGCGGATATGCTGCGCGACCTCCGTGGGATCGAACTCCGTCACGGGCGTATCATCGACGGCGAGGATCTCATCGCCGGCCTTGACGCCGGCGCCCTCGCCCGGCGTCCCCTCGATGACGGAGATGACCGTGACCTTGTTGTCCTTGAAGCCCATCGTGACGCCGATGCCGCCGAACGTGCCCTCCGTGTGCTGCTTCAGCCCCTCATAGGACTGCGCATTCAGGTAGACGGAATGCGGGTCACCGAGGCTCTTGACCATGCCTGCGATGGCGCCGTCCAGGAGCGCCTGATCATCGGTCGGCTCGACGTAGCGCGCTTCGATGAATTTCTTCACGCCGAAGAAGCGGATATACTCCGCCGCATCGCCTGCGGTATGGATATTCAGCAGCCAGAAGACACCGCCTGCCGTGAGCGCCGAGCCCGCGGCCAGCGAACCGATGATGATGGCCGCCAGTTTCTTCTTGTTCAAAAACATAAAGCTTACCTCTGCTGTCGTTACAGATAGTTATACGGCGAGACAGGCTCACCGTTTTCGCGCACCTCGAAATGGCAGTGCGGTCCTGTAGAGTTGCCCGTGGAGCCACAGTAGGCAATGGTCTGCCCCTGCCCCACGCTCTCACCGACGCTCACGGCGAGAGACTGGTTATGCCCGTAGAGTGTCGTGATGCCGCCGCCGTGGTCGATGATGACCGCGTTGCCATATCCCGAAATCCAGCCCGCATACGTGACGGTCCCACTCTGGGCCGCATGAATCGGCACGCCGTAGTCGCCGCCGATATCGAGACCGCTGTGAAAGCGCTGGTCGCCCGTGATCGGGTGCGTGCGCCAGCCGAACTCCGAGGTAATCGGGCCACCGATTGGCCAGACCATCGCGCCGCTGCCCGAGACAGCCACATTGGAGTGACTGTTCTGAATCATGCGCGTGACCTGCTTGGATGCCGCCATGAGCTCATCGTACTGCTTATCGAACGTCGCCTTATCGGACTTCATTTTCTCGATAAGCGCCTGGCGTTTCTTGACCTTCTGCTCCATGATCTGGCGCGCATGGCGTGCGTCCTGCTCGAGCTTGCCCTGCTGCTCCTTGTCTTCCTGCAGTTCCTTTTCGGTCTGCTCGATATCCTCTTTCTCCGCCAAAACGGTCTGAACGAGATCGTAGTCCTGCTTGATGACGGTTTTCAACAGGTCCATGCGCGTGAGGAAATCCTGGAAATCCTTCGCGCCGAAGAGCACGTCGAGGTAGGAAATCTGTCCGTGGATATAGATATCGCGGATGCGCGTGCCGAGCTGTTTCTGCTTATTCGCGTAATCCTTGCGCACGGCCTTGAGCTTCACTTCGTTATCTGCGAGGCGGGAAAGCGTATCGTCGAGCGTCGCCTTTGCCTCTTTGTGCTTCGCGATGGCCTCATCGGCTTCCTGGTCGAGCACGCGTTTTTCTTCCGAGATCGTGCTGATGCGCGTCTGGAGTTCCTGGCTCTTGCGCAGGCTCTCCGCCGCCTTGTCCTCGTATTCCTTTTTCTTGTCATCCGCAGAATCGGCCCAGGCGGGGCTGACGGCACTCAGGGCAAAGAGCCCGGCCAATCCGGCTGCGGCGAGCCGCTGTTTTGTTCTGTCCTGCATGCCGTCACACTTTCAGGAAGCGCTTGAGTGAGATGGTACTGCCCAGAGCGCCGATAGCCATGCCCGCAAGGATAAGGGCCACGGACACGTAATTCATGAACGGATACTGCGGGATGAGCGGGAAGAACGTGAGCGTACTGTATATCTTGCTGGCCATAGCCGCATAGAAACTGCGCAGCACGATGGCCGAAACGATGCCCCCGATAAAGCCGAGCACGATGCCCTCGAGCAGGAACGGCCAGCGGATGAACCAGTCCGTTGCGCCCACGTATTTCATGATGGCGACTTCCTTGCGCCGCGCATAGACCGTGAGGCGGATCGTATTCGAGATGATGAACACCGTCGCGGCGGCGAGCAGGAACATGAGCGCCACGCCGAAGATGCGCAGCAGGCGCGTGATATCAAAGAGATGCTGCACGACATCCTGCCCATAACGCGCAGACTCCACGCCTTCGAAATGCTCGATGGTGTGCGCCGCGGTCTCCACCATATCCGGCTGCGTCACCGTCACCTCAAAGGAGTCCGGCAGCGGGTTCGTATCCCCCAGGGCATCGAGCAGATATTTCTGGTCGCCGAGGCGCTCGCTGAGGCGCTCTTTCGCCTCGTCGCGGCTCACGAACTTCACCGTGTCGATGCCCTGCATCTCGCGGATATCATGCTCGAGGCCGCGGCGGTCGACGTCGCTCACGCTGTCCTCGAGATAGACCGAAATCTGTACCTGCGACTCGAGCATGCCCGCCATGCGGTTGATGTTCAGCACGAGGATGAGGAACACGCCGAGCACGAACAGCGACACGGCAACCGTGCCGACCGAGGCCAGCGACATCCAGCTGTTGCGGCGCAGCGAGTGCGCCACCTCCGTGATGAAATATTCGCTGGTCCTAAACTTCATATCCGTATACCCCCTGTGCCTGGTCACGCACGATCTGCCCGTGCTCAATCGCAATAACGCGGCGTTGCATCGTATCGACGATGGTCTTGTCGTGCGTCGCCATGACGATGGTCGTTCCCGCCTGGTTGATGCGCTGGAAAATATCCATGATATCCCAGCTCGTCTCCGGGTCGAGGTTGCCCGTCGGCTCATCGGCGATAACGATGGCCGGATCGTTCACGATGGCGCGTGCGATGGCCACGCGCTGCTGCTCACCGCCCGAAAGCTGCGATGGGAAGCAGCGGTATTTCTCGCGCAGGCCGACGATGTCGAGCACGGCATCCACGCTGCGCTGCATGAAACGGCGCGGCGCCTCGATGACCTGCATGGCAAACGCGACATTCTCAAAGACCGTCTTGTCCGGCAGCAGGCGGTAGTCCTGGAAGATGACGCCGAGCTCACGGCGCAGGTACGGCACCTCGCTGTGCTCCATGTGCACGACATCGTGGCCGTTGACCTCGAGCTCCCCCGACGTCGGCAGTTCCTCGCGCAGGAGCATCTTGATGAACGTCGACTTGCCCGCCCCGCTCGCACCGACGATAAAGACGAACTCGCCTTTCCCGATGTTCACGTTGACATGGTCGAGCGCAACCGCACCGTTCTCGTATATCTTGGAAACATTCTTCATGGTAATCATGAAAATCTTTTCACCTCGTTCAATGTTGCATACCCTCTATTTTATCATAGCTGGCAAAAAGAAAAAAGAGACAGCCTGTCTTCCGAACACACGGCGCGCAGGCTGTCTCTCTTGCTTCGTTATTTCTTTTTCTCCTCGATGAGCGAAAGGGCAATCTCTGCATTGCGGCAGGCCTTCTCGCGCAGCTGGGCGAGAAGCTTCGCGTTCTGCTCGCGGAAACTCTGCTTCGCCTGCCATTTGCGGCGCACCTCGGTCATGAGCTCGTCCACCGTGATGTCCTGCAGGCGGCCCACAGGCTTTTCGCCGATGGAGTCGAGAAAGCGGTCGATCTTCGGATCATAGGAAATACCGATCATCGGCACGCCCATGACGCCGGCAAAGATGAGCGCATGGAGCCGGATGCCGAGCATGAGGTCCATATTGCCGACGAGCGAAAGGAACTCCGTCGTCGTGTACTCATCCTGCAGCACCGTACATGGCTCCTTCGTGAGCGCCGCAACAGATTCTGCCGCCTTGACATCCTCGGGGAACTGCATCGGCAGGAACACGACGCGTGCGGAAAACTCGCGCACGATCTGGTCCGATACCTCGGCGATGACCTCTTTGTAATGCGTCCAGCCCTGCCAGTCGCGCACGGAAATGCCGACGACAGGCTTCGCGCCGTCCGCATGATAGGCGTGGAAAATCGCGCGCCCAAGTGCTTTGTCCACGGGATGAATCGCGAGCACGGGGTCCGCTGTGCATTCAATGGGCGGTTTCGTGATGCCCATGTCGCGGAGCTCGTCGAGGGAGCCCACATCGCGCACGGTGATATGGTCGACGCGGTTGCCGATCCACCGCATGATGCGGCGCGGCAGATGGCCGCGGATCGGGCCGATGCCCTGCGCGTAGAGCATGACGCGTACACCGGCGAGCATAGCCATAAAGATGATGGCCATGTAGTAATAGAGGCTCCTGCGGCTCGTGACATTCTGCAGCAGGCTGCCGCCGCCGCTCAGGAGCAGGTCCGCATGCCGCAGGGCACGCCAGATGCCCAGGCCGTCCAGCCAGGAAACCGCCTCGACCCCATGGCGTTTCGCCGTATCTTCCGGATTGGCCGAGATGACCGTGATATGAAGTTTTGGGTCAAGATCTCCGAGTACCTCCAGCATCGCTGCCAGCATGGCTTCATCGCCTGCATTCTTCGAGCCGTAGTACCCCGATACGACAATCCTGCTCATGAATCCGTCTTACTCTCCTTTTTTCTCACTCAGACCTGCGCGTGCCAGCACCATCTGCCAAAGCTCGATCAGCATCATGGCACCGGCGCCGATGAGGCCGCCGAGCACGATGCCGCCGATGCCGCGCATGAAGGACATGTAGACCGGCGTGCGCATATGCGCGAACGTCTCCACCATCGAGCCCTGCCCGATCGTCGCGACGAGCACGAGCGCAAAGAACACCAGCGTCGGCCACTTGCGCCAGAGCGACATCGCCGCCAGCATGAAGGCCGGATGACCGATGAGGAGTTCCTTCGAACGCGGGCGCGCATAGAAAGCCTGCTCAAGCATCGCGCGGAAATGCAGCTCTGCCTGCGGCACCGGCATGCCCGACGTATGGCCGCTGCGCGCGACAAAGACGATGCCGGCAGCGGCGACAAACGCGAGGCCGATGAGCGTCTTGATCTTCACGGGCATGTCGAGGATCTTCTTCAGCTGGTTCTTGACGCCCTCCGTATCATCCATGCTGCCGTCGAAGATATCGAAACGCTGCATAAAGCCGATCGCGACGAGTACGAGCGGCAGGATGAACGTCAGCTTGATGCCGCGGAAGATGTTGAACTCGAGCAGATATTCCGTATCGGCAAGCGAGCCCGAAACATACGCTGCGCCGAAATAGGACAGCGCACCCGTACCGAGCAGAGCCACAAACGCCGAGACCACAAACATCGGGAACGAGATGTGGATGCGGTCACGCCATCTCCGCACGCAGTCGAGCTGTGCGAGCACCGCGATGGCCGGGAACAGGTTCGCACTCGCGAGAGCCGCGAGCACGCGGATCTTCGTGCCGTTCCCCATGAGCATCGGCACGGCCGCGCAAAGGCCGAACACCAGCAAAAGCAGGGCCTGTATCCTGCGGTTCTCGTTGAGGCGCGGAATGACAAGGGACAGATAGAGGACGACCGCCGCCGCAACGCCGAGCATGACGAGGGCACGCAGATATTGGGACGGATAGAACGCCTGGAACGTGCTCGCTGGGCCGATCGTGAATCCATGTGCGACCAGTTTGTCATGCGTGTCGCGGAAATATTTCATATTCGTCTCCATGAGGCTCATGTTCGGAGACGGTTTATCGTAGATGCGCAGCAGATCGATTCGGATATTGCGTTCCATATCCGTGTTCGACCAGCGCTCGACAGCCGTATCGATCTTAAGTTTCGGCTGCTCATCCTTCGGGATAGAATACAACCGTGCGATGCGGTCGTAGCCGAGGTCCTTCGACACGACCTCCAGGCCAGTCTGCGGGTAGAATTTCAGCTGCGTCACGGCTTCGATGAGGCCGAGCGTGATGTTGCGCTCCTTCATGTTGTCGATCGTTGGCTTCATCGTCTTCGGTGCACCGAGCATCTCCTTGCCAGAGAATACGATCTCCGAAATGCGGAAGCCGTCCATGCGCTCGAATACGGCGTTGACATCGTCTTCCGTGCAGTCTTCATAGTTGCTCGGACGGGCGAGCACGTAGAAGCCAGCATCGTTGACCTTCTGCATCTCGTCGGTCGGCATGCCCATATTCATCTTGAGGAAGCTCTCGTAATGCGCCTTGACGGCGAGGACTTCTTCCCCGCCGACGTTCATGCGCGTGACGCGGTCCTGTCCGAGGCGGCGTACGATATCTTCCTTGAGCTCTTTCCATGTCTGCGCATCGTGACCCGTGACGTAGATCTCCGTGCCGACGATCTTACCATCCGCAGCGAGCTGGCGCCAAGCCGGGTCCGAGAGGGAGCCATCATGATAGGACTTCAGGATATCGCTGCCCGCGACAGCCGAGGCCTTGCCGTTCTTGTTGAGCTTCGTGAACGTCGTCTCGTAAACGGCGAGCGACGTAATGCCCGCTTCCTTCGCCTGGCGCAGGACTTCATCCTCCGGCAGGCCCTCGCGCATGGCGAGTTCCTGCAGGCTCTCGTAGTCGATGGCGAGATCGACCTGATGGTTCGCCACCTCCACCGCATGGCGCTGCCCGCTGATGACGAGCGCCGCCACGAGGCCGATGACGATCACCAGCACGAGAAACGGATTATACCGGAACTTTTTCATCGTATCTATCTCCTCATTCCTGCTGCGGCCGTTTCGCCGTGACGACGATGGAGCCGTCACGCTGCTGCACATCCTCGATGCGCATGCCGAGCGGGATCTTGTCTGCTTTTACGAGCGTGATATTGCCGAACATATCGCCCAGCTTTGCCGTGCCGATGCGCGCGTTCTTGACCGCGAGGCGCGTCATATCAAAATAAATGCCTCCGCGGTCACCGACAACCCGGCCCTCGAGCTCCACGTCGGCCATGCGGCCGAGGATCTTCGTCTGCCCCGTGATAAGCACCGTATCCGGCTGGATCGTCACCTGCACATTTTCGAGCTTGTCGGCTTTACTGGCCAGTACCTCGCGAAGATTATCCTGGCTGATGACGCCGCGCATCGTAAGGCTGTCCGCCCGGCGCAGCTTTCCATCATCGTGCAGCAGCAGGGCCGGCATGTCGACAAAGATATGCTCTCCATCCAGCGTGACCTCACTGAGGCGCACATCGCCCGCTTTCGCCTGATGCGCGATGACATGAAGCGTATCGATCTGTCCCAGGCCGAGGGCAAATGAAGGGCTCGAGCTCATCTCCACCTGAACGTCATTCGTGGCCAGACGATCGACGAGCTTCGTCTTCAATGTGGCCGAAGCCAGCCAGGGTACGAGCATGACGCCCGATACCGTTATTATTATGAAGAACAAGGAAAGAATAGTCAAGACTTTTCGCAAGGACGTCCCTCCACGGAAAAAGGCCTCCGAAAGGAGGCCCCACACCTGCTCGAAACGCAGGAATCAGATTTCATGATTTGCCTTGGCTGCGAGGTATGCGCGGATGAACGGGTCGAGCTCGCCATCCATGACGGCCTGGACATTACCGGTCTCTTCCCCCGTACGGTGATCCTTGACCATCGTGTACGGCTGGAAGACGTAGGAGCGGATCTGGCTGCCCCACTCGATTTTCTTCTGGTCGCCTTCGAGCTTGGCGAGCTCCGCTTCCTTCTTTTCCTGCTCGAGCTCAAAGAGCTTCGCACGCAGCATCTTGAGGCACTGTTCGCGGTTCTGCAGCTGCGAGCGCTCGTTCTGGCACTGCACGACGATGCCCGTCGGCTCATGCGTCATGCGCACGGCCGAAGACGTCTTGTTGATGTGCTGGCCGCCGGCGCCGGATGCGCGGTACGTATCGACGCGGACATCGGCCATGTTGATATCGACCTCGACGGCGTCGTCGATCTCCGGCATGATATCGCAGGCCGAAAACGACGTGTGGCGGCGCGCATTCGCATCGAACGGCGAGATACGCACGAGGCGGTGGATACCCTTCTCGGACTTCAGGAAACCGTAGGCATTGTGCCCCTTGATAAAGAGCGTAGCGGACTTGACGCCGGCCTCATCGCCCGGCAGCAGGTCTGCCGTCTCGACGGTGAATCCATGACGTTCCGCCCAGCGGCCGTACATGCGCAGCAGCATCTGCGTCCAGTCCTGCGCCTCCGTTCCGCCCGCACCAGCGTGGAGCGTGAGGATGGCGTTGTTCGCATCATAGGGTCCGGAGAGCAGTACCTCGAGCTGAAGCGCCTCGAGACCATCCGTTACCTTCTGGATCGCCTCTTGGATCTCTTCTTCCATGTCCGCGTCGTTTTCCTCGGCGGCCATCTCATAGAGCGTTTCCGCATCTTCATACTGCTCGACGAGTTTCTTGTACTTATCGACGCTGATCTTGACGTCGTTCAGTTCCTGATTGATCTTCTGGGCTTTTTCACTGTCATCCCAAAAGCTGGGCTCGCCCATCTTGTACTCGAGCTCAGCGATTTTTTCTTCTTTTGCCGGCACCTCGAGGGAAATCTCCATCTGATCGAGTTTCTCTTTCAGTTCACCGAGCTGGGGTTTCAAATCTTCCAGCATGCTGCTTTGTCGGGCTCCTTTCGCCTAAAAATCTATGGAAATCTACGGAGATATCCCCTGCCGGGTTATCTGCGTCTCTTTTTCTGCGGTGCCTCAGCGGCGCTAACGTCGTCGCCATGGCTGGCGAGCGCGCTCTTGAGGTGATCCTGCAGGCTCGCGCGCTGCTTCTCAATCTCGCGCTCAGCCTGACGGCTCTGCGAGCCGGCCTGCTGCTGTGCCTCCTGCTCGGACTGCATCTGTGCCTGCTGCTCCGGCGTCACGATGCTCACGTGGTACATAAGCGAGGCGATCTGGTCCTGGATGGCAGCTTCCATCTCCTCGAACATATCGAGAGCCTCGATCTTGTACTCGACGAGCGGGTTGCGCTGGCCATAGGCGCGCAGGTTGATGCCGTCGCGCAGCATGTCCATGTGGTCGAGGTGCTCCATCCACTTGCTGTCGACGACGCGGAGCATGACGACCTTCTCGAGCTCGCGCATGTTTTCCTCACCAAAGAGGATCTCGCGCTGATGATAGCCTTCGTCGGCCACCTTCTCAAGCGTCTCCTGAACCTCGTCGCGGCTGAGCTCGACGAGCTCTTCCTTCTTGAGCTTGCCAGCCGGTGCATAGATCTTCTCGGCATCCGTGATGAGATCGTCGAGCGACCACTCCTCCGGATAGAGTTTCTCGTTGCAATACTGATTCATCTCGGCCTTGATGATGTGATGCACCATGCCGAGGATATTATCCTTGAGGTTTTCGCCGAGCAGGATCTTGCGGCGCTCACCGTACATGACTTCGCGCTGCTCGTTCATGACATCGTCGTACTCGAGGACGTGTTTACGCATATCGAAGTTGCGTGCCTCGACCTTCTTCTGGGCATGCTCGATGGAGTTCGTGATGAGCTTGTGCTCGATCGGCTCATCCTCGTCCATGCCGAGCTTATCCATGATGCCCGATATGCGATCCGAGGCAAAGAGGCGCAGCAGGTCATCCTCGAGCGACAGATAGAAGCGGGATGCACCCGGGTCGCCCTGACGGCCGGCACGGCCGCGCAGCTGGTTATCGATACGGCGGGACTCATGGCGCTCCGTACCGATGATGAAGAGACCGCCGAGCTCCGGCACGCCCTCACCGAGCTTGATATCCGTGCCGCGGCCTGCCATGTTCGTCGCGATCGTGACGGCGCCTTTCTGGCCGGCGTCCGCGATGATCTCGGCCTCCTTCTCGTGGAACTTCGCATTCAGCACGTTATGCGGAATGCCGAACTTCGACAGGATGGCGCTGAGCTCCTCGGACTGCGTGATGGACGTCGTGCCGATGAGGACCGGCTGGCCTTTCGTGTGCAGCTCCTGCACGGCCTTGCCGACGGCCTTGTACTTCGCACGTTTCGTCTTGTAGATGAGGTCCGGATAATCCTCGCGGATGACCGGCTTGTTCGTCGGAACGACGATGACCGGCAGGTTGTAGATCTTGAGAAACTCGTTCTCTTCGGTCTTCGCCGTACCCGTCATGCCCGCGAGTTTCGTGTACATGCGGAAATAGTTCTGGAACGTGATCGTCGCGAGCGTCTGGGACTCACGCTGGATCTTGACGCCCTCTTTTGCCTCGAGGGCCTGATGCAGGCCGTCGGAGTAGCGGCGGCCTTCCATGAGGCGGCCCGTGAACTCATCGACGATGACGACTTCGCCGTTGCGGACGACGTAATCGCGGTCGCGCTTCATGAGTGCCTTGGCGCGCAGTGCCGCCGTAAAGCAGTGCGAAAGCTCGATGTTCTCCGGTGCATAGAGGTTCTGGATGCCGAGGATCTTCTCGATCTTCGGCACGGCGCTGTCGGCTGGGGATACGGTCTTCTGCTTCTCGTCGACCGTGTAGTCCTTGCCCTCTTTGAGGCCGGCCACGGCCTTTGCCATGATGGCGTACGTATCCGTGGACTTCGAGCCCGGGCCGGAAATGATGAGCGGCGTACGGGCCTCATCGATGAGGATGGAGTCCACCTCATCGACGATGCAGTAGTTCAGATCGCGCTGAACCATCTGCTGCGGGTAGATGACCATGTTATCGCGCAGATAGTCAAAACCGAACTCGTTGTTCGTACCGAACGTCACGTCGCAGCTGTAAGCGTATTTTCTCTCCGGGAAGTCCATGTCGTGCACGACAAGGCCGACAGAGAGACCGAGGAACTTGTACAGGCGGCCCATTTCCTCGCTATCGCGTTTCGCGAGGTAGTCGTTGACCGTAATCACGTGCACGCCTTTGCCCGTGAGGGCATTCAGGTAGACCGGCAGCGTCGCGACGAGCGTCTTGCCTTCACCGGTACGCATCTCGGCAATCTTACCCTCATGCAGGCACATGCCGCCGATGAGCTGGACGTCGAAATGGCGCATGCCGAGCACGCGGCGGGACGCCTCACGCACGACAGCGAAAGCCTCCGGCAGCAGATCATCGAGCGTCTCACCGTTTGCGAGCCTTTCCCGGAACGAAATCGTGTATCCCTGCAGCTTATCGTCCGTCAGGCCCTGCATCTGCGGTTCCAGCGCATTGATCTTGTCCACGACCACCCGGTAGCGGGCGATCTCTTTATCGTTATTGTCACCTAAGAATCTTTTGATGAATCCCAGCAAACAAACTCAACTCCTCACATTCATAGTATCACTACCTTACAATCTTATCAGACCGCCTGCCATAAGTCAAACAAAGCCTCCCCCGGCAGGTGCCGGGAGAGGCTTCCAAACTTCCGTATGAACTTGTCCTGGGGCTCAGTTGCCCGACTCGATCAGGCCGTAGTTGCCGTCCGTGCGGCGATAAACGACGTTGACCTCCTCGGTCTCGGAATCGCGGAACACGAAGAAGTTATGGTTCAGGAGGTTCATCTGCATGATGGCTTCCTGTACATCCATCGGTTTCACGACGAAGCGTTTCGTCTTGACGACCGGATACTCCTCGCTCGCATCGCGCTTATCCGCGAACGGCACATCGTCCTGGAACATCTCTGCCTTCAGGCCGCCATTGCGGAAGCGGCGAGCCAGTTTCGTCTTCTGCTTATGGATCTGGCGCTCCAGTTTCTCGACGACGAGATCGATAGACGTGTACATATCCATCGTAGCTTCCTCGCCGCGAAGCAGGATGCCTCCCTGTACCGGTACCGTGACCTCGACGATATGACGGCCTTTCGTCACCGTGAGCAGCACCGTGATTTCACCGACCTTATCGAAGTACTTCGTGACCTTGCCGACGCGTTTCTCCACGTACTCGCGCAGGGACGGAGTGATCTCGATGTTCTTGCCTCTTACCGTGAATGTTGCCATAAGACACATCCCCTTTCTATTTTATACTGTTTATATTCGGCACCTCACAGGGAATCCCTTCTTTTTCCACGAGAAAAAAGAAGTTTTGCGGACAAAATCGAAAAGAAAAATACCTCCCCGCTGCGGAGAGGTAAAAAATCTATCCTAGGGATTTATTTGAGCACCTTCGAAAGGAACGACTGCGTGCGCTCCTGCTGCGGATGGTCGAGGACCTGCTCCGGCGTGCCCTGTTCGACGATATAGCCATCGGCGACGAAGAGGATGCGGTCAGCAACCTCGTGGGCAAAGCCCATCTCATGCGTGACGATGACCATCGTCATGCCGCTCTCGGCGAGCTTGCGCATGACATCGAGAACCTCGCCGACCATTTCCGGATCGAGCGCGGAGGTCGGCTCATCAAACAGCATGACCTTCGGCTTCATCGCGAGAGCACGGGCGATGGCCACGCGCTGCTGCTGGCCGCCCGAGAGCTGCTCCGGCCAGGCATCGGCTTTGTCGCCGAGGCCGACGCGGTCGAGGAGTTTGCGTGCCGTTTCCTCGGCTTCCTCTTTCGAGACATGGCGCACCTTCATCGGCGCGAGCATGATGTTCTGCAGCACGGTCATGTGCGGGAACAGGTTGAACCGCTGGAACACCATGCCGACTTCCTCGCGGACCTTGTTGATATTGGCCTCGCCATCGAGCACGATGCCGTCGACGCTGACCTTGCCGGCCGTCGGCTCTTCGAGGTAGTTCATGCAGCGGAGCAGCGTGCTCTTGCCCGAGCCGGACGGCCCGATGATGGCGACGACCTCTTTTTCCTTGATGTCGAGGTCGATGCCCTTCAGCACTTCATTGCTGCCAAAGGATTTCTTCAGTCCCTCAATGTTTATCATCGGTTGCGAACCTCCTCTCGAGATATGCGACAAAGCGGGAAATCGTAAGCGTCATGACCAGGTAGATGATCGCAACGCTGATCCAGATCTCCAGCGAGCCATACGTCTTCGCGATGATGAGCTGGCCGCGGCGCGTGAGCTCCTCAAAGCCGATGACCGACACGAGGGAGGAGTCTTTCAGCAGGGCGATGAACTCGTTGCCCAGCGGCGGGATGACGCGCTTGAACGCCTGCGGGATGATGATGTAGCGCATCGTCTGCGTCCACGTCATGCCCAGGGAGCGGCCGGCCTCCATCTGCCCATTATCGATGGACTGGATACCGGCACGGAAAATCTCAGCGACATAGGCGCCGGAGTTGATACCGCAGGCGCCGACGGCTGCGACATACGGATCGACGCGCTGCCCCGTCAGGACCGGCAGCGCGAAATATACGAGGAAAATCTGAACGAGCAGCGGTGTGCCGCGGAAGAAATCGACGTAGACGGCCGCGAGAAACCGCAGCAGCCGCACATGCGAGATGCGCGCAATGCCGACGAAGAGACCGATGAGAACACCAACGGCCACGGACATGGCCGTGATCTTGATGGTCACGCCCGCGCCGACGAGCAGCAGCGGGAAGGAATTGACGACCAGATCCCAGTTGAATTGCATGAGCCTTCACCTATTCTATACGATCGGATAAAAACGGAAATACCGCCTGCCCCAGGGAGGGGCCGGCGGTCTTTATCGAAGTTCCGCGATTATTTCTTCTCGCCGAACCATTTTGCGAAGATCTTGTCGTACTCGCCGTTCTCATGGAGTTTCTTCAGGGCCTCGTTGACCTGCTTCTGCAGTTCTGCGTTGTCCTTGCCCATGGCGATGCCATAATCCTCAGCCGTGAGTTTCTCTTCGAGAGCCTTCACGCCCGTAGCGCCGGACTTCTGGATGTAGTAGTCGTTGACCGGACGGTCATTGACGACAGCATCGACGCCGCCAGCCTTGAGCTCCATGAAGCAGTCTGCCGGCGTGTTGAGCTCTTTGACCTCAACGCCCTCGATCTTCTTGACCTCTGCGGCGCTCGTCGTGCCGATCTGGACAGCGACTTTCTTGCCCTTCAGATCCTGGAACTTCTTGATGCTCTCCTCGTTATCGCGGACGACCATCGTGAGGCCGGACTGATAATACGGATCGGAGAACAGGACGCTCTGCTTACGCTCATCGTTGATCGTCATGCCGGAGATGATGACATCGACATTCTTAGCCTGCAGCGCCGGGATGAGGCCATCAAAGCTGATGTTCTGGATCTCGACCTCTCTGCCCATTTCCTTGCCGACGGCACGGATGAGGTCCATATCAAAGCCCTGATAGTCTTTCTGGCTCTCCTCCTGGAACTCGAACGGTGCGAAGTCGATGGAGGATGCAACCTTCAGCGTCTTAGCGCCCGACGAGGAAGAGCTGGAGCCCGAACCGCCGCCGCAGCCGGCCAGTGCAGCGACTGCGAAGCTCATAGCAGCCACTGCTGCGAGGATTTTTTTGAATTTCATCGTTTTTCCTTCTCTCTAAAAAATGATCCAAATTCTAGACAAAGGAGCCCGAGACAACAGCCCGGGCTCCTTTGCTCGTTACATGCTATTATTATAGCACGCATTTATGTATATGCAAGTTCTTTGCATAAATATTTTCTATGTATACACGACGGCTCTTAGGCGCGGCGATGCTTCTGGAAGCAGTCACGGCAATAAACCGGGCGGTCATTTTTCGGCTCGAACGGAACTTCCGTCTCTTTACCGCAGTCTGCGCAGATCACTTTGTACATCTGGCGCTGCTCACCGCCGCTGGCACCTTCGCGGGCGCGTTTGCGTTTCTCGCGGCAGTCACGGCAGCGGGCCGGAGCGTTCTCGAAGCCCTTCTCTGCGTAGAACTCCTGCTCACCGGCAGTCCAGATGAATTCCTTGCCACAGTCTTTACATACGAGTGTCTTGTCTTCAAAAGCCATAAGAAAAATCCCCTTAAAATAAGTATGACGGTTAACGGTTATCAGGTGTCCCACTTCCACATACATGTAACGTAACCCGTAACCGTATCCGAAAAAGAACATCTAAATAGTATTATATCGAAAATCCTTGCGAAAATCAAGTAATTCTATACAAATTTCTTATTTTTTCATCGTAGGCAATAATCCTGCCATATGTCCCTATATGCCTGCTCCAACTCCCGCATGTATTGCTTGGCATCCATGAGGGCGGATTTCTCGACCTGGCGGCGCAAGGCTCCATGGTAGGCCTGGATAAGCTTCGGCGAGCGTCCGAGCTGCACGGCGCGGCGCACGTAGTTCACGTCGTTCTCCATGAGCAGCTCTTCCACGCCCGCATTCTTGAGGATTGACGCGCCGAACCGCGCGCCGTGTGTGCGGCCACGCATGCTGACGACCGGCACGCCCATGTAGAGCGCCTCGCACGTCGTGAGTCCGCCCGGATACGGTGCCGTATCGAGCGCCACATCGATATCGTGATACTGCTCGAGGTAGTCGGGGCTGTACGGGCGCAGCTCAATGCGCGAAAGGTCGAAGCAGAGTTTCTTCATGCGCTCCTTCACGATGGCGCAGCCGGACGGCACGCTGCAGATCTTTCCCTTGATGACGAGCTTCGAATCCTTCACCGCATCGAGGATACCGCGCCAGAGCAGCAGCAACTCATCCGTGACCTTATTGAAATCGTTGAAACAGCCGAACGTCACGTATCCTTTGTGGATGGATGGCGCCTCGACGCCGGCCGGCGGCATGTGGTGCACGACCTGCGGCGCATAGCAGAGATGCGAGTGCGGCAGGCGCAGGATCTTTTCCGTAAAGCCCGCCTCCGCTTTTTCATCCCCCGCTGGCAGGCACACCGCGTCCGAAAGGAAATAATCGACGGTCCCGAGCCCCGTCGTGTTCATGTAGCCGATACCCGAAATCTGGATGGGCGCCGGCTTATACGTGAGAATCGGCAGGCAGGAATCCTGCGTATGCCCAGAAAGGTCAAAGAGGATGTCAATCTGGTCCTCGGCGATGAGCCGTGCTGCCGTACGCGGAGCGCGTCCCTGGATATTACGCCAGTTCACGCGGTTTCGCTGGAGCCGCTTCGTTACCGCATCATGCTTTCCCGTCGCATAAACATAGACGGAGAAATGGCTCTTATCGTAGTCCCGCAGCAGCGGCTCGACGAAATTCGCCACGGCATGCTCGCGGAAATCCGGCGAGACATAGCCGATGCGGAGCTTTTTGTCCGGGATTTTCGCCGCCGCATCATGGACGTATGGCTTGACCTCAAGCAGCTCGTTATAATGCTCCGCCATGGCGCGGCTCTCCCGCACAGCGTGCTCACGGTAGTTCTCCATAAAGAGCGACTTGCTGTAGAGGTCCGCCCGCTGCAGGGGATCTGCTGCCATGTCCGCGCAAGCGCGGATATCCTGTGCAGCGAGTTCCGGCTGCGCCGCGAGGTAGCGCGCATCGGCCAACCAGCCATGCACCTTCATGAGGATGCCCGCAATCGTCGCGTAGTAAGCATCTGACGGATCAAGTGCCGAGAGTTTATGCTCCCCATCGCGTACGACAGCCTGCAGCTCCGGCAGGCATACATCGAGCTGAAACCGTTTGGCCGCGATGCCCCCCTGGATAAGCCGTGCACGCAGGTGCTGCGGATGCTCGCGCAGGATTTCGTCGACAAGGCTCTCCGCCTCATCGAGTGCGCCGCTGTAGAGAGCGGCCTCCGCCATGACGGCCGCCCCTTCGAGCTTCGTGCGCGCATCCTTTTCCCATAGTTCCCGCGCACAGGCCCTCATGCCCTGCGGATTGCCCTCGGATGCAAATTTATCGGCCAGATTCAGCCAATTCACTGTTTCTTCCGCCATCATCAGACCTCCGGATGAAGTTCGCTCCCATATTCCTTGAGGAAAGCTTTCTGATATTGCTTATACTCCCGCGCCAATGGCTTTTCCTTCGGGCAGTGGATGCACCAGAAATCCTGCTCCTGGTTCGGCACGACCACGCGGCAGCCGCGCCGCTGCATCTCCTTGCACATCGACGTGTCGTAGAGATGCCAGCCTGTGAAGAGATCCGCGCGCCACGGCACATCATACTGCGTCGCCAGGATGAGCCCATCGACCGCCTCGACCTCCTGATAGGGGCCATCCGGCTCCATGCAGTGCGAATCCACGACGCTCTCCGGCTCGCAGGCATGCAGCACGCGGCCATACGTGCGCATGCCATCCCACCAGACCCCCGTGCGCGGCAGGCACCGGCAGCCGATGACGCCGACAAGTCCGATGGTCGGATCCGCGAAAAGCTTCAGCAAATCGGCCACATAATCCTTGTTCACGATGAGCGTGTCCTGATGCAGGTAGACCTTGTATTTCGCATCGGACTGCGCCTGAGCCTGCGCATAGCCGGAGCACATCGACGGTGCGCCGCGCACGGGAATATATTCTGCGGTAAAGCCGTCCGGTATATACAGGCTCTCGAGATAGAGTCGGCATTCGCTGTACCATTCCTCGCTGTTCACGCAGGTGATGAACGCCACTTTCTGCGCGTCGAGTTCTTTTTCAGGCATCTTCTCCATCCCCTTCCTGACTCTCCATTGGCATAGCTGGCGTCTCCCACTCCTGCTCGGCGATGGCCATGGCCCGCACCTCTGCCTCATGCCCCGGTGATGTACTGGCCAGGTTCCCGTAGAACTGCTCGATATGAAATACGGCCTCATGCACGAACTGCGCGGTGTACTCCGGAAACAGCCCGATGCGTGCATAAAGCGTCCAGAACGACTCGGCAGACTGCTCCGGCTGCACCCCGTACTCGATGCGGTGCAGCAGGCGCGAGAGCTCCGTGCGCTGCTCCTTCGTATACATGGATTTCAGCAGCGAAAGCTCTGGCATAGACCGGTCGGCCTTGACGAGCCAGAACTCCGTCTCGAGGTCATCGTGCAGGTTGTCAAAGCCAGCCTGCACGTAGGCCTCGATGAGCCCATCCGGGGCCTTGCGCACCTGCGGGCGCATATGCACATTCTTGTAGTACGAAGCATAGAGCAGTTTCTGGAACTCCGGCTTTGCAAACAGTTTGGACCCCACGTGGTAATAATGCCCCTCCATGAGGTTCCGGATCTCCGCCCAGAAGCGGATGTTGCGAAAGCTCGTCAGCCACGAGCCCGTCTCACGCAGATACTGCGAGAACCCCGCCGCGATATCCTGTGCATTGCCTGCCCGCTCGAGGGCGAGATCCGAGAGGATGTAGTCAAACGACCCCCGTGGGAAAGGCAGAGGCTCGGAAAGGTAGTCACAGCGCACACCCTCGAAATCCACGGCCGCATATTTTGCCAGGTGGTCGTCATCCTCCGCCACGGCATAGAGATGCGCGAGTGGGAACATCCGGCGGAGCTCCGGCAGATAGCTGAGGCTCTCGACGACGAGGATATCGAGCGGCAATTCCGCAGGCTTTAGGAACTGTAAGAGTTCCGGCTTGATTTTCTCGGGCATGGCTCATCCTCCTTCCCCAGTAAAAAAGGCCGCACAAGATTTTGTGCAGCCTGCAGTTATCTCTGGCGCTCTTTGAGAGCGCGTTCGATATCGCGCTTGGCCGCTTTCGTCCGCAGGTCCTGGCGCTTGTCATAGTTGTGCTTGCCCGAGGCAAGCGCGATTTCCATCTTGGCCCGGCCGCGCTTGAAGTATACTTTCAACGGGATAATCGTATATCCCTTCTCGCGCGTCTGGCCGAAAAGCTTGAGGATTTCGGCCTTGTGCATGAGCAGCCTGCGCGGGCGCAGGGGATCGTGGTTGAAGATATTTCCCTGCTCATAGGGACTGATATGCATATGATCGACGAAAATCTCGCCGTTCTTGATGTAGGCATAACTGTCCTTCAGGTTCGCGCGTCCGGCGCGCAGGGATTTGACCTCCGTGCCCTGGAGCTCGATGCCTGCCTCGAACGTCTCATGGATGAAATAATCATGCCTGGCCTTGCGGTTTTCGCAGGCAATCTTGATGCCTGCATTCTTCTTTCCCACTGCCAAGCCTCCTTCCTATCCGATGGCGCACACGGTCAGCCCTTCGCGTTGCCCGTGCTGCCCTCTGTCTTGCGATGGCCGCGGCGCTCCCGGTTCGGAGCCTTGCGCGGCTTCTCTGCCGCATGCGTGTCCTCATGCGATTTATGCTCATGGTATCCCGGCGGGTCCGGCCAGACGGCCTTGTTGAGGCCCGTCACATGGACGTGATGGTAGTCGTCGCGGTCCTTGCGGTCCTCCTTGGCATTCCGGCCGCCGTCTTTGCGCGGGCCTCGGTGATGCTCTTCGCGCTTCGGCAGTTTCTCGCCCGATGCGCCACGGCGGCTCTTGCCGCTGCGATGATGTTTCGGATGCTCCGAGGACTCGCGTGCCTCCGAGAACGCTTCGGCGAGAATGGACATCGCACCGCTGTCACCCCCGCGGCTGCGGCGGCTGCGGTCGCTGCGGCGTCCGCCTTTGCCGCCCTTATCCTCTTTCTTATCGCCGGCCGGCTTCGACGGCTTGCGGCCGCCGCGCGTTGCGTTGCGCATCGCCACCGGATCGTACGCGCCGTTGCCTTTGAGCACGAAGTCGAGGTTGCGTTCCTCGATGTTCGCGCGTACGAGCAGGACTTCGACCTCATCGCCGAGGCGGTAGCGCTGCTGCGTCTTTTCGCCGACCATGGCAAACTGCTCTTCCTTGTACTCGTAGAAGTCGTTCGTCATCGTGGAGACATGCACGAGGCCCTCGACGCCGTTGTCGAGCTCGACAAAGATGCCGAACGCCGTGACGCCCGAAATGATGCCCTTGAACTCCTCGCCCACGAACTGCGCCATGTACTCGATCTTCTTGATGTCCGTCGTCTCACGCTCCGCCTCAATAGCGATACGCTCGCGCTCCGAGGCATGATCCGCGATTTCCGGCAGCAGCTCGCGGAGCTTCTCCTGCCGTGCCATCGGGATGGAGCCCGTCGCAAACGACTCGCGCAGCAGACGGTGCACGATGAGGTCCGGATAGCGGCGGATTGGCGAGGTAAAATGCGTGTAATAACGCGCAGCGAGGCCGAAGTGGCCGAGGCTCTCCGGCGAATAGCGGGCCTGCTGCATGGAGCGCAGGGCCACCGTGGAGAGCAGACGCTCTTCCGGCTTGCCCTCGACCTTCGAGAGGACATTCTGGATATCCATCGGCTTGACCTGACCGTTTTCATCCGCGCGGACAAAGAGGCCGAAAGCGGCGAGCACGTTGTTCAGGCGCTCGAGCTTCTCGTCGTTCGGCTGCTCATGCACGCGGTACATGAACGGCTGATGCTTCGTATCCATATGGCGCGCCACGGTCTCATTGGCGATGAGCATGCACTCCTCGATGATCGACTCGGCCAGCGAGCCCACGCGCTTGATCAGGGCAATCGGATGTCCCTGCTCATCGAGCTTGACCTTGACTTCCGGAATCTCGAAATCGATGGAACCGCGGTGATGGCGTTTCGCTTTGAGCACATCGCGCAGCTCGCTCAGCGTTTCAAGCATGCCCTGGATATCGGCGTTATCCGATACATACGGCTCCTCGTGATCGACGAGGACCTTGTTGACGATGTTATACGTCAGGCGGCGGTGCACATGGATGACCGTCGGCACGATCTCATAGCTCGTGACCTCGCCCTGCGGGGAAATCTGCATCTCGCAAGCCATGGAGAGGCGGTCAACGCCCGCATTCAGTGAGCAGATGCCGTTCGAGAGCTCCTTCGGCAGCATCGGGATGACGCGGTCGACGAGGTAGACGCTCGTGCCGCGCTCGCGAGCCTCTCGGTCGAGCGGCTCGTTCTCGCGCACATACCAGCTGACATCGGCGATGTAGACGCCGAGGAAATAGGAACCATCCGCATTCTTCTTCGCATAGACACCATCATCGAGGTCCTTTGAATCATCGCCATCAACGGTGACGATGGGCAGATCGCGGCGGTCGCGGCGGCCCACATACTCCTCGGGGCTCGGGTTCTCCTCGCAGGCCGTTGCCGCGGCCTGCACATCCTCGGGGAACGTCTCCGAGAGCTCGTACTCCTTCATGACGGACAGGATGTCGACGCCCGGATCGCCCTTCATGCCGATGACTTCGACGATCTTGCCCTCGGCATTGTGGCGGCCCGTCGGCCACTTCGTGATCTCGACGACGACCTTGCTGCCCGTCTTGGCCCCGCGCATGGCCTTCGGCGGGATGAAGACATCGCTGTTGAGTTTCGTGTTATCCGGCGTCACAAAGCCGAATTTCTGGCTCTTTTCGAACGTGCCGACGATTTTCTCGTTGGCGCGCACGAGGATGCGGAGGATCTCGCCCTCATTTGAGCGGCCCGGCTCCGTAGCCGGCGTCACGCGGGCGACCACGCGGTCCCCATGCATGGCGGAGTTCAGATTCACGCCCGGTACGAAAACATCGGTCTCATCCTCGCTCTCGCGCACGTCCGGAACGATGAACCCGAACCCCTTAGCCGTCATCGACAGCTTGCCGACGACGAGGTGCATGCGCGCCGGCGTGCCGTAGAGGTCGCTGCGGTTCTTGATGACTGCGCCTTCCTCCTCGAGTGCCTCGAGCGCAGCAGGGAACTCGACCTGCTCTTCCGGCGTGAGGTTCATAGCCTCAGCGAGGTCCTCTGCCAGCAGCGGCTTATAGGCCTCCGTGCGCATGTAGGTTAAGATACGTTCTTTCAAATCCATATTTTTCTCCGTTTTCCGTTCTTCCGTTACTCTTGTTCTTCTTTATCGCCTGCATCGTCCTGCAGGAACGCAGCTGCCCGGGCAAAGACCTTGTCCCTCTCGTCTGCGAGTGGAAGAAGGTGGCCGGAATGTTCCAGCCAAAAAATCTCCTTCTGAGAACCGGGCAGGTGGTTGTAGATGTAGACGGCACTTTTCGGATCTGCCGTATGATCGTTGCGGCTCTGCATGATGAGGCAGGGGGCCTGAATGGTCTCGATGCATCCCTTCGTGGCCTCGATGACATCGACGAGCTCATGCACCGAGATCAGCGGCATCTTGCGATACGTATGGTTCGCGGCCGGCGGCACATCCTTCAAGCGGCGCCGTGCTTTCGGCACGAAAAGTCCCGCCGATACGGTGCGCGGTGGCAGGAAATCAATGCCCCGCTCCTTTGCGATAAAGATGGGCGCCGCCAGCGTGACGACCTTCTCTACGGGATACTCCGAGGCCGCGAGCATCGCGAAAAGAGCCCCCATCGAATGACCGATCACGCTGATGCGCTCGCACGCACCGCTGAGGATAGCCATACCGTCGCGCACGGAGTCCATCCAGTCCTCCCATGTCATATGGGACATATCCTCAGCCGTCGTACCATGACCAGCCAGGCGCACACCGAGCACCGTAAAGCCCTGCTCATGCAGATACTCGCCCATGAGCAGCAGTTCGGCCGGCAGCCCCGTGAAGCCGTGAATCAAAAGGACCCCATGAGGACCGCCCGGCATGAAAAATGGCTCTGCGCCAGGCAGAATCATAAACAAGCACCTCTCTCATACGGCTGCATCCATTGCATCCACAGCGTGCAGCCCATGAAAACGAAAACGTCCCCTGCCCTGGAGGACAGAGAACGCTTCCGTTACCGTTTCAGTTTGTCATACGGGCAATCACGATGGTGATAACAGCAAAAGCGATCGCGAGCACGACCGTCACACGGGCCAAAAGCGCATCCATGCCGCGGGCTTTACTGGAAAACACCGTATCCGCACCGCCGCCGAGTCCGCCCATGCCAGCGGATTTCGCTTCCTGCCCCAGGACTGCTGCGATGAGCGCAATGCAGACCAGCGCATCGATTATCATCAAAATGGTCAGTAACAAAACAGCCACTCCTTTACAACCAGGTTAATTACATTTCATTCTACCATAGATGTGGCGTTTTGTGCAATATTTATTCGAACTCAATCGTCGCAGGCGGTTTACCCGTGCAATCGTAGAGCACGCGATTGACGCCTTTGACCTCGTTGACGATGCGGCTCGTCGTGCGCTGGAGGACTTCCCACGGGAGCTGGGCGCTCTCCGCCGTCATGAAATCGCTCGTCATGACCGCGCGCAGGGCGATGGCGTAATCATAGGTACGGCCATCCCCCATGACGCCGACGGAGCGCATATTCGTGAGCGCGGCGAAATACTGACCGAGCTCTTTATCGGCACCGGCCTTCGCCACCTCCTCGCGGTAAATGGCATCGGCTTCCTGCACGATTTTGACCTTTTCCGCCGTCACATCGCCGATGATGCGGATGCCGAGGCCCGGGCCCGGGAACGGCTGACGGTTGACGAGGTAGTCCGGCAGGCCGAGCTCGCGTCCGACCTCGCGGACCTCATCCTTGAAGAGCAGGCGCAACGGCTCAACGATTTCCTTGAAATCGACATAGTCTGGCAGACCGCCGACATTGTGGTGCGACTTGATCGTCGCGGAGTTGCCAAGACCGCTCTCGATGACATCCGGATAGATCGTGCCCTGCACGAGGTAATCGACCGCGCCGATCTTCTTTGCCTCATCCTCGAAGACGCGGATGAATTCCTCGCCGATGATCTTGCGCTTCTGCTCCGGATCCGTCACGCCTTTGAGCTTGGCATAGAAGCGGTCCTGCGCGTTGACGCGGATGAAGTTCAGGTCATACGGACCCTCCGGGCCGAATACGGCAGCGACCTGATCGCCCTCGTCCTTGCGCAGCAGGCCGTGGTCGACGAAAACACAGGTCAGCTGCTTGCCGATGGCTTTGGAGAGCAGCACGGCTGCGACCGAGCTGTCGACGCCGCCCGAAAGTGCGCAGAGCGCACGGCCGCTGCCGATCTTCTTTTTCAGCGCAGCAACCGTCTTCTCGACGAAATCGCCCATCTTCCAGTCGCCCTGGCAACCGCAGACATCGTAGACGAAATTCCTGAGCATGGTCTTGCCCTGCTCCGTGTGCATGACTTCCGGATGGAACTGCGTCGCATAGAGTTTTTTCTCTGCGTTCTCCATGGCCGCGACCGGGCAGACCGGCGTATGTGCCGTGACATGGAAGCCTTCCGGTGCCGCGGCGATGTAGTCCGTATGGCTCATCCAGCAGATGGTTTTCTCATCGACATGCTGGAACAGCAGGGAGTCTTTGGCATCGACCGTGACCTCGGTCTTGCCATACTCACTCGTCGGAGCCGTCTCGACCCTGCCACCGAGCAGATGCGCCATGAGCTGCGAGCCATAGCAGATGCCGAGCACCGGGATGCCGAGACGGAACAGTTCCGGGCTGCAGGTCACGGAGTCTGCCTTGTATACGCTGTTCGGGCCGCCCGTCAGGATGATGCCCTTCGGTTTCATGGTCCGGATCGCATCGAGCGGCAGCGTAGACGGATGAACCTCGCAGTAGACGTGGTCCTCGCGCACGCGGCGGGCGATGAGCTGATTATACTGGCCGCCGAAATCCAGGACGAGGATCATCTCATTCGACGTATCGGCATGATTGACAAGAGTGCTCAATTCGTATTTCCTCCCTATGCAGTTACATAAAAGCTTCACGTAAAAGTATAACATAATAGCTCCCCCAAAAGAAGGGAGAGCTATATTTATTCGTTTTCTGCTGTATATGCATCGACGGCGGCGCGGAGGGCGCTGCTGTCATAGCCGTTGCGGTAGAGGCTCGCCAGCATCTTCTGACGGTCCGCAGACGGCTTATATTTGAGCGAAAGGGCGCGCAGGGCTGCTGCCTTTTCCCGCTCGTAGGTATCGTCTGGAATGCAGCTGTGGATGAGCTCACGGTCAAAGCCGCGCTGCTGGAGCTTCAGGCAGATCTGCCGCACAGAGCTCCGGCTCTCATTGTAGAGGAACGCGAACTGGCGCCGGCAGGCATCCGCATCGTTGAGGTAATGTTTCTCGACGAGGCGCGCGATAGCCGCATCGATTTCGCCTTCCTCATATCCTTTGCGCGCGAGTTTCTCGCGGAGCTTCGCCTCACTCTGCTCCTGTCTTGCCAGCAGGTCGACGGCGTACATGAGCGCCGTCTTCTGCGGTTTGCGCGGCTTTCTCGCCTGGCGGGTGGAACGGGATTCCTCCTCGTCATCTGCCCTATGGCTCATCGGATAGTTTTTATACCGCATCATGCGATTCCCACTGCCTTATTCTTCCGGTGCATCGACAGCAGGCTCTGGCTGGGCAGCCATCTCTGCCATCTCCTCGTCCTCTTCGGAGTCGAGCAGTTTCGTGCGGATCTTCGCCTCGATCTCGGCGGCGAGCTCCGGCTGGTCGCGCAGGGCCTGCTTGGCGTTCTCCTTGCCCTGGCCGAGGCGCGCACCCTCATAGGAGAACCAGGCACCGCTCTTGTCGATGATATCCATGTCGACGCCCATATCGACGAGGCTCGAAAGCTTCGAGACGCCCTCGCCGTACATGATATCGAACTCGCAGGTGCGGAACGGAGGAGCGACCTTGTTCTTGACGACCTTGATGCGCGTGCGGTTGCCGAGGACCTCCTGGCCCTGCTTGATCTGATCGATGCGGCGCACGTCGAGGCGTACGGACGAGTAGAACTTCAGCGCACGGCCGCCCGTCGTCGTCTCCGGATTGCCGAACATGACGCCGACCTTCTCGCGGATCTGGTTGATGAAGATCGCAACGCAGCGGGATTTCGAGATGATACCCGTGAGCTTGCGCATGGCCTGGCTCATGAGGCGGGCCTGCAGGCCGACGTGCGAATCGCCCATGTCGCCTTCGATCTCGGCTTTCGGCACGAGGGCTGCGACCGAGTCAACGACGATGATATCGATGGCGCCGCTGCGCACGAGTGCATCGACGATATCGAGGGCCTGCTCGCCCGTATCCGGCTGGGAGATGAGCAGGTTGTCGATGTCAACGCCGAGTTTCTGTGCATAGACCGGGTCCAGGGCATGCTCGGCATCGATGAACGCCGCAATGCCGCCCTGTTTCTGCGCCTCTGCGATCATGTGCAGCGTGACGGTCGTCTTACCAGAGGACTCTGGGCCATAGACCTCGATAATACGGCCCCTCGGGATGCCACCTACACCAAGTGCGATATCCAGCGGCAGGATGCCCGTCGGGATGACCTCCACGTTCATGTTCGCCTTCGCATCACCGAGCCGCATGATCGAGCCTTTGCCGAAATCCTTCTCGATCTGCTTCACCGCATTGGCAAGTGCCTCTGCCTTTGCCGTATCTTTTTCCTTATCTGCCATTTTTTCCGCTCCTTTCGCGTTTCTCCATATGCTTTCTTTATTATACAAAAACAACCGTTCCCTGTCTAGTGTTTTCTGCAAAAAAATAAAAGTCTTTACCCATTAGAGTAAAGACTTTTATCCAATCTACATAAATCGTCCTTGAGAGACAAACGAAGCAGCTTACATGTACTCCTCTGTCGTCGATTTCTCGACTTTCTTCTGGATGCCGAGCTTCACGACGAGCCATTCCGTCGCTACGAAGAAGACCGGGATCAGGAAGATACCGATGGACGTGGCAAAGAGCATGCCGCCGACGACGGCGACGCCCATGCCGTTACGTGCCGCAGCACCGGCGCCCGTAGCCACAGCCAGCGGCAGGCAGCCGATGATGAAGGCGAACGACGTCATGAGAATCGGGCGCAGGCGCAGGCCGGCTGCCTCGATGGCGGCCTTGACCGGCTCCATGCCGCGGTCCACACGGACTTTCGCGAACTCGACGATGAGGATGGCGTTCTTCGCCGCGAGACCGATGATCATGATGATACCGATCTGCATGTAGACGCTGTCCTGCAGGCCCGCATTCGTATGGCCAAGCGTCGACTCCAGTATGGACAGGCCATACTCGGAGACGAGGGCGCCCATGACGCCTGTCGGCACTGTCAGCAGCACGGCGAACGGTACGCTCCAGCTCTCATAGAGAGCAGCCAGCGCGAGGAAGACGAACAGGAGCGACAGGGCAAAGACCTTGCCCGTCGAGCTGGCCGCATTCTTCTCCTCGCGGCTCTGTCCGGACCACTCGATCGCGTAGCCCGTCGGAGCCTCCTGCTGGACGATTTCCTGAATGGCATTCATGGCCTGGCTGGACGAATAACCATCGCCCGCATTGCCCTGGATCGTCACGGCGCGCGTGCCGTTGAAACGAGAGACCTGGGATGGACCCGTCGTGGATTTTGGTTTCAGCAGCATATCGAGTGGGATGAGATTGCCGCTGCTGTTGCGTACGAACATGAACTTCATGCTGTCGGTGTCGCTGCGATACTGGCGGTCGGACTGCAGCACGACCTTGTAGCTGCGGCCGAACTGGTTGAAGTCATTGACCTGCGCACCGCCGTAGTTCACCTGCATAGCCGTGAACACGTCCGAAAGCTGGATGCCCATATTCTTGATTTTCTCGCGGTCTAACTCATAATTGACCACCGGGGAATTGACCTGATAGGTCGTGCGCACGCCTTTGAGCTCCGGCCGCTGATTGGCCGCCGCGACGATGCGCTGCGTGACATCACTGAGCTCGAGGTCGGTATGTCCCGACATATCCTGAAGCTGCAGCGTCCAGCCGCCGACTGTGCCGAGGCCCGGCAGAGCAGGCGGGTTAAACGTAATGACCGTAGCCTCCGGCGCTACCTGCGCACCGAGGGCAAACATCTTCTTCGTCGCCGTACTGACGGAATATTTATCGCCCGGGCGTTTGCTCCAATCCTGGAAGCCGAGCACGACCATGCCGGCGCTGGATTTCGCATTGAACGAAAGCATATCGAAACCGGTGATGGACATCGTGCTCTGCAGTTTCGGAATCTGCTCAGCCGCTGCCATCTGCACCTTGTCGACCGTTTTCTGCGTCTGGTTCATCGACGTGCCCTCCGGCAGGGAGATCGAGGTCATCAGGTAGCCCTGATCCTCCTCCGGCACGAACGTAGACGGCAGATTCTTGTAAACGATGGCCGTAATGCCGCAGATGATGAGCAGGAAGACAAACGCAAGACGCGTGTGACGGATAAAGCGCGCCACGATGCCCATGTAGCGGTTCTTGGTAAGCTCGAAGCCGTTGTTGAATTTCTGGAAGAAACGGCCGAGGAAGCCCTCGTCATCCTTCGCCGTATGCGGCTTCAGGATCATCGCGCAGAGCGCCGGCGTCAGGGACAGAGCCACGAACGCCGACAGAGCCATGGAGATAGCGATCGTCAGGGCGAACTGCTTATACAGAACACCCATCATGCCGCCGAGGAACGCAACCGGCACGAACACGGCTGCGAGGACGAAGGCGATAGCCACGACAGGGCCCTGCACCTCGTCCATGGCGCGCTCCGTGGCGTCGACGACTTCGAGGCCATCCTCCATGTGCTTCTCGACGTTCTCGATGACGACGATAGCATCATCGACGACGAGGCCGATAGCCAGCACCATCGCAAAGAGTGTCAGCGTATTGATGGAGAAATCCAGCAGGATGAACGCGGCGAGCGTACCGATGAGGGAGACCGGAACAGCGAGCAGCGGAATGAGCGTTGCGCGCCAGTTCTGCAGGAAGATGAAGATGACGAGCACGACGAGTGCCAATGCCTCGAAGAACGTCTCGAGCACTTCCTTGATGGATGCGCGGATGTAATCCGTGGAGTCAAAAACCTCCGCCATCTTCAGGTTCGGCGGCAATGTCTCCTCGGCCTCCTGCAGGATGGCCTTGACCCCGTTGACCGTCTCCATCGCGTTGGCATCCGATGTCATCTGGATACCGAAGCCCACGGCCGGATAGCCGTTGAACTTCGAAACGATTTCGTTATTTTTCTGTCCCGTCTCAATGCGTGCGACATCTTTCAGATAGACGAAGGAGCCGCTGTCCGCATCCGTTTTCAGGATGATATCACCGAACTGTTCTGGCGTCACGAGACGGCCGGAAATGCGGCCCGTAGCCTGTTTCTCCTGGGCGTTGCTGACCGGCAGCGAGCCGACCGTACCAGCCGGAGCCTGCACGTTCTGCTCTTTGATGGCCGCCGTGACCTCGGCGACCGTCAGCCCGTAGTCCGCGAGCTTGTCCGGATTCAGCCAGACGCGCATCGCGTAGTCGGAGCCGAAAACCTGCACGCTGCCGACACCCGGCACGCGCTTGATTTTATCGAGCAGGTAGACATCGGCGTAGTTCTTCATGAACGCGCGGTCATACGTGCCATCCGGTGAATAGATGGACATCATGTAGGCCATCTCGTTCGAGGCCTTGCGCGTCGTCACACCGACGGTCTTGACATCATCCGGCAGCGAGGCATTGGCCACGGCCACGTTGTTCTGCACCTTGACCGCGTCCATATCGCCATCTGTGCCGACTTTGAACACGACCTGCAGACCATAGTAACCTGTATCACTGGAGTTCGAGGACATGTAATCCATGCCCTGCGTACCGTTGACCTGCTGCTCGATGATCTGCGCCACGGTCTCGTTGACGACCTCGGCGTTAGCACCCGTATACATGGTGCTGACGGAAATCGTCGGCGGGGAAATCTGCGGGTACTGCGCAATCGGCAGCTGCAGGCCCGCGAGCACACCGCCGATCACGATAATCAAAGAAATGACGATCGCGAATATGGGGCGGTGGATAAAGAATTTAGACAAAATGCCGCGCCCCCTTAGTTATTAGACGGTTCTGCCGGCGAAATATCACTATCGTTGAACTTGGAATCATCCGGGGTCAGCGAGAAGCCCATGTCCTCCGGCGTCACCTGCGTGATGAGGAGGTCCATGCCTTCCTTGAGGCTCGACAGGCCCTCGACGATAACATTATCGCCTGCATCGAGGCCGGATTTCACGACATAGTAACTGCCGACCTTATCGCCGAGCTCGACGTTCTTGGCTGCGGATTTGCCATCCTCACCGACGACCATGACAAACGATTTGCCGAGCAGCTGCTGAACGGCGCGCTGCGGCACGAGGATCGCATTCGGTATGACCTCACCGGAAATGCGCACGCGGGCAAACATACCCGGAAGCAGGATATTCTGCGGATTCGGGAAGAGTGCCTTGATGGTCAGCGTGCCCGTCTTGTCTTTCAGGGCGCGGTCTGCCTGGACAATCACGCCCTCGGCCGGATAAACCGTGCCATCGGCCAGCGTGATCGTCACGCGTGGCTGTCCCATCTCCGTGCTCTGCCGGTTCAGCTGCTTGAGGTACTCCGTCTCGGAGAGGCTGAACTGCGCGAACACCGGATCCGACGTGCCGATCGTGACGAGGCTCGTGTTGCCTGCCGTGGCGAACGTGCCGATGGCAACATCATCGACGCCGAGCTGGCCCGTCATCGGTGCGTAGATCGTCGTATCGGCCAGATCCTGCTGTGCCTTGCGGAGCTGTGCCGCATGGGCATCGGCAAGAGCCTGATACGACTGCACGTTGGCCTGCTGCGTCGTCACGACCTGCTCCGAAACCGCATTCGAAGCGTAGAGCTGCTGGTCGCGGGCGAGATCGGTCTCCGCGTTGTTCAGCGTAGCCTGCGTCTGGGCGAGCGTAGCCTGTGCGGCGAGCACAGCGGACTCGTACTGGCGCGAATCGATGCGGTAGAGCGGCTGCCCAGCCTCGACGAAGTCACCGCCCTCGACGTATTTCTCGACGACGTTGCCCGAAACCTTCGACTGGACTTTAACCTGGTCCTTGCCAACAATCTGGCCGGCATACTCACTATAAATCGGCGTATCCTGCTGGATGACCTGCATCACCTTGACCTGCGTGCCGTGCTGCTGCTGCGCCTGCTTGGAGCCGCAGCCGCCAAGCCAGATCGCAGAAGCCGCCAGCATCGCAGCAGCGACGAGGGCACCCAGCTTCTTGCTTTTCGCAAAAAACAAAAAGATAACCTCCTTTACTATCTCTCCTAAGATTTCCAAAAAACAAAAATAGTAAATAAAACTTTACTATTTGTGCCTTCTATCGTATAGTATATTTAGTAAAAAGTCAACCAAAATTATTGAACAAATGCGCCATTAACTTCTCTTTAGGCTGAGGTAATACTTTCCTGAATGACAAGCCTTGCGCAGCTATTTTTTTGACAGAAAGGGCGCCTGCTATGAAACCGTCATCCGAGCATTGGGCCGAAGATGCATCCACCGTCGATGAAATTGCTTCGTCTTTCTTAGCTTCCATGATGCTCATCAACAACAATTTCTTTCACCGTACGACGCTGCCGATGCCGCTGAGCCAGTTCTGCGTCCTCGCCTACCTCGAGATAGAGCACGCCGTCTCCATCACGGACATCAGCCGCGTCATGAAAGTCTCGAAACAGCAGATGTCAACCGTCGTCGACAAACTGCTGCAGGCCGGCTACGTCACGAAATCACGCAGCGAGCGGGACCACCGATGCACGCTCGTCCAGATCACAGACTCCGGGCTGGATCTCCTGCTGGAGCATCGCGGTCAGCTCACCCGGATGCTTTCCGAGCAGTTCAAAAAACTGACGCCGGACGAACTCAATCGTTTTGGACGCATCATCATCGAGGGAACGCAGTATTTACGCAAAATCTACGAAAAATAACCAGCGTCTCAGAGTTCCAGTACGTCGAGATCGTCTGGCACAAAAACGTTTCCGTGGAAATACTCCCTGGCCTCTGCGCTGTAGTCCTGCTTGCGCGTCGCGATGCTCTTGTCCTCCGTATGGTAGAGCACGAGATTCTTGACGCCGAGCGCTTCTGCGAGCTCAGAGGCTTCTTTTACGGTGCTGTGATTCTTCTCGTACGGCTTGAACTTGTCGCGGTCACCGTATTTGCAGAATGCCTCAGCAAGCAGCCAGTCCGCACCCTCAGCGTATTTCCTGTCGTGCTCGTTGTACGGCTCATCGCCGAGACAGGTCAGGCGCTCCCCATCAGCGAACCGCAGCTCATAGCCGAACTGCTTTGCCTTCGTCGAAAGGATATCGAACGCCGTGAGCGTCACACCGCCAAACGTAACGACAGAGCCATCTTGCACCTCATGGATGAAGATACCGTTATTGATGCGGGCGAAGTCCTTCTTCTTCAGCATCATCTTCGTCATCGTGAGCAGCATATCCTTGACGACATCGTGGCAGTAGACATGGAATTCCCCCGTGTACTTGCCTTTGTTCATGAGATCGGCGACCTTTCGCAGCACCCAGATGACGCCGAGGATATGATCCGTATGGCCATGCGTCACGAACATATGATGGCATTTCTGATAGTCGAATCCTGTGACCTCGAACTGATGCAGGATATAGTTGCCGCCGCCCGCGTCCGTAAGGAACAGGCTGCCGTCATCGAGTTCGATATAGAAGCAGGTATTGTAGCAGTGGGTCACCATGGCATTGCCCGTGCCCAGCATCGTCAGTTTTCTCATGTTCATTCCCCCATCGTAACTTTCAAAAACAATCAAAAGAGGTACCGGCCTGTTGCCGATACCTCTTTATTTCTTCATTTTTTGGTGAGTTCCTGCAAAGCCATGCGTGCTGCCTGCTGTTCTGCCTCTTTTTTGCTATGGCCTGTCCCCTCGCCCATGACCTTTCCCGTGACGACGACATGGAAACGGAACGTCTTCGCGTGGTCCGGACCGGACTCACCGAGCTCCACGTAGCGGACGGACTGGTTCTCCTTGCGGAAAACGAACTCCTGCAGCATCGTCTTGTAATCCTTCTGGATGACGATGCCGTCCGCGACACGGCGGAACTCCGGCTCAAGCTGGCGCAGCACATAGGCGCGCGCCGTTTCCCAGCCCTGATCGAGGTAGATGGCGCCGATGACGCACTCGAACGTATCCTCCAGATTCGTCTGGCGTTCGCGTCCGCCGCCCATTTCCTCACCGTGGCCGAGCAGCAGGTAATCGCCGAGATGCAGATGGCGGGCAAGCAGCGCGAGCGTCGCCGAGCAGACGATGCTCGCGCGCACTTTCGTGAGCTGCCCCTCCGGCATCTCCGGAAAATGCTGATAGAGATACGTACTCGAGGCAAGCTCGAGGACCGCATCGCCGAGGAACTCCAACCGTTCGTTATGCTCGACGGGCTGTTTCGCTTCGTTTGCATAAGACGTATGCGTGAGCGCCAGCTGCAGCAGGGAAATATCCCGGAACGAAACGCCCAGCCGCTCACTCAGCGCCCCGAGCTCTGCCCGGCGCGCATCACTCATGGATGCGATCATGGTCTCACTCCGCAAACTTCTTCAGCACAAGGCAGGCATTATGGCCGCCAAAACCGAAGTTGTTCGAGATGGCAGCGCGGACCGTCTTGGCCTTTGCCTTGTTCGGCACATAGTCGAGGTCGAGGCCCTCTTCCTGCGTCTCGTAGTTGATGGTCGGCGGAAGCATATCGTTCTCGACCGCCAGAGCCGTGGCAATGCACTCGACACCGCCGCCGGCACCGAGCAGATGGCCCATCATAGACTTGACAGAGGAAACGGAAACGTCCTTCGCTGCATCGCCCCAGACCGTCTTGATGGCCTCCGTCTCGCCCTGGTCGTTCAGATGCGTGGACGTGCCATGCGCGTTGACGTAGTCGACATCCTTCGGCTCGAGGCCGGCATCCTTGATGGCTGCAGCCATGCATTTTGCCTGATATTCGCCGTGCGGAGCCGGGCTCGTGATATGGTAGGCATCGGCGTTCGATGCATAGCCGGCGAGCTCCGCGTAGATATGCGCACCGCGTGCCTGGGCATGCTCGAGGCTCTCGAGCACGACGAGGCCGGCACCCTCGCCCATGACGAAACCACTGCGGTTGGCATCGAACGGACGGGAAGCATGCTCCGGATCGTCATTGTGGTCCATGCAGAGGGCCTTCATGGCGCAGAAACCAGCGACGGCAGCCTCGCTGATGGAAGCCTCCGTGCCGCCTGCGATCATGACATCCGCCTCACCGCGCTGGATGACGCGCATGGCATCGCCGATGCAGTTCGAGCCCGTAGCGCAGGCCGTAACGACGCAGGAGCACGGGCCGTGCAGGCCGAAATCGATGGAGACATGACCGGCAGCCATATTCGCGATCATCATCGGGATGAAGAACGGAGAGATACGGCCCGGTCCCTTATCGAAAAGTTTCTGATACTGGCCGTTCATCGTCTCGATACCGCCGATTCCGGCACCGATGTAGGTACCGATGCGGTCGAGGTCCTCTTTACTGAGGTCCATCTTCGCATCCTCGAAAGCGAGATGAGCCGCTGCGACAGCGAACTGCGTATAGCGGTCCATGCGCTTTGCTTCTTTCTTGTCGATGCCGTATGCCGTCGGATCGAAGTCCTTGACCTCGCCGGCAATCTGAGACTTATAGTCCGTCGCATCGAAGCGCGTAATCTTGCCGATGCCGTTGCGGCCCTCGAGCAGGCCCTTCCAATATTCATCCTTACCAATACCGATTGGCGTGATAGCGCCAAGGCCGGTGATAACAACACGTTTACTCAAAACGATACGCTCCTCTCTTAGTGGTCTCACTCCGCAGCTTCTGCTTCGATCTTCAGCTGCTGGAAGATTTCATGGACGGACAGGATCTTATTGATACGAGGCAGATACTCACCTGTAAAGACCAGTCCCGTCTCCACATCGCCCTGCTGAGCCCGGATCAGGGATTTGATGATGCAGAAATTATGCTTGCATGCCTTGAGGCAGTTGTCGCAGGACTTCGGCGGTACCGGACCCTCGAGCACGCGCGCTGAGAACGGCGTGCGCACGGCACGGCCAGGCAGTCCGACCGGGCTGTGGATCACGACGACGTCATCCGGCTTCGACTTGAGATAGTACTCCTTCAAGGCCGGAGCCGCATTCGACTCCTCGCTGGCTGCGAAGCGGGAACCCATCTGGACGCCGTTGGCGCCCATCTTTATGAGATCAACGATGTCCTGGCCGGTGAGCACACCGCCTGCGGCGATGACCGGAATCTTCACCGCTGCGCGGATGTCCGGGATGAGGTCGCGGACAGAGGTGCTGGTGCCGAGATGGCCGCCAGCTTCCTTGCCCTCGACGACGATTGCCGTAGCGCCAAGACGCTCTGAGATTTTCGCTAATTTGACGGACGAAACGATTGGTACGACCGGCGTTCCCGACTCACGGCCCAGGCCGAAAATATCGCGGGAGAAGCCTGCACCTGCCACGACGAGGTCTATGCCCTCATCCATGGCCGTACGGACCGCATTCGCGAAATTGCGGGCTGCTACCATGATATTGACGCCGATGATCCCCTTCGTCAGGGAACGGGCGAGGCGGATCTCATAGCGGATCTCCTCCTCTGGCATGCCCGAGATAGCGATGAGGCCGATGCCGCCCTCGTTCGCCACTGCAGCAGCCAGTCTGGCCGTTGACAGACGAATTGCCATGCCGCCCTGAACGATTGGTACGCTTGCGATCTTCGTGCCAATTTTCAGCTCTGGAAGCTTCATGTTTGTCCTCCCATCAGAGATGTACGAGTCTATCCCTCACTCAAGAAAATCCCGCGAAGCAACTTCACGGGATTTCAGAATAAGGTAAGACGTTCTAACTTATTTGTTCTGGTCGATGTAGGTAACCACATCCTGAACAGTCTTGATCTTCTCAGCAGCCTCGTCCGGAATCTCGATGTTGAATTCCTCCTCGAAAGCCATGATCAGCTCAACGATATCCAGGGAATCAGCACCAAGGTCATCAATGAAGGTAGAATCGATCGTAACCTCATCTTTCTCTACGCCCAGCTGCTCAACCACGATATCTCTAACTTTTTCGAAAGTCGACATGAAGTTTCACCTCCTTAAATTGGTGTACTATATAGTTATATCACATTACCATGCCGCCGTCTACATCGACGTTCTGGCCCGTGATATAAGAAGCTAAATCCGAAACGAGGAAAAGCACCGCATTCGCGACGTCTTCCGGCTCGCCGATGCGATTCAGCGGAATCGTTGCGAGCATACCTTCCTTGACCTTATCTGGCAGGACGGCCGTCATATCCGTATTGATGCAACCCGGAGCCACCGTGTTGACCGTGATGCCACGGCTGGCCAGTTCTTTGGCTGCCGACTTCGAGAAGCCGATGACACCGGCCTTTGCCGCCGCATAGTTCGTCTGGCCCGCGTTGCCGATGAGGCCGACGACCGATGCCATGTTGACGATGCGGCCGCTGCGCTGCTTCATCATGATGCGGGAGACGGCCTTCGTGCAGTGGAAGATGCCCTTGAGGTTCGTGTCGATGACGGCATCAAAGTCTTCTTCCTTCATGCGCATGAGAAGGCCATCGCGCGTGATACCCGCGTTGTTCACGAGGATATCGATGCGTCCGAACGCCTCATGAACCGTCTTGACCATCGCATCGACGTCCGCGGCATCCGCCACATTCGCCTTGACGACGATGGCCTCGCCGCCGTTCTTCTCGATCTCCGCCTTGACTTCCTCGGCTTTCGCCTGATTGCCGGCGTAATTGATGGCGACTTTTGCGCCCTCCGAGGCCAGCTTCAGGGCAATCGCACGGCCGATGCCACGGGATGCTCCCGTGACGAGTGCGCATTTTCCCTCTAAAAGCATATTAACGAACCTCCTTGAAATAGTCAAGAGTTTTCTGCAAGCTGGCCGTATCTTCGACGTTCAGGCTCTTGATGGCGCGGTCGATGCGGCGGTTGAAACCGCAGAGCGTCTTGCCCGGGCCGGCCTCGACGAACACGTCGGCACCGAACGCCTGCATCGTCTTGACGCAGTGGATCCAGCGGACCGGATGGTCTGCCTGTGCGACGAGGTTCGCCTTGATATCCTCGGCCTTCGTCTCCAGTTCGCCCGTATAGTTCGAGACGACCGGGATCTCGGCGTCGTGGATATCGATCTTATCGAGCTCCGCAGCGAGTTTCTCCGCTGCCGGCTTCATGAGCGTGGAATGGAACGGCGCCGATACCGGCAGGACGACAGCGCGCTTGGCGCCAGCTTCCTTGAGGGCTGCTGCTGCCATCTCGACACCCTTCGTCGTGCCCGCGATGACCGTCTGGCCCGGGCAGTTGAAGTTGACCGGCTGTACGTCGCCGGCTTTTGCCGTGGCCTCGTCGCAGGCCTTCTGGATATCCTCATCGGACATGCCGATGATAGCAGCCATACCGCCCTCACCGACCGGAACGGCCTCCTGCATGTACTGGCCGCGCTTATGTACGAGCGCAACGGCATCCTGGAACGAAATCGCACCTGCCGCTACGAGCGCGGAATACTCGCCGAGGCTGTGGCCGCCGACGATATCCGGCTGCACGCCGTTTTCCTTCAGGATGGCATTCGCGATGACGCTCATCGTGAGGATGGCCGGCTGCGTATTGGCCGTGAGCTTCAGATCCTCTTCGGGGCCTTCGAAGCACATATCCTTGATGGAGTATCCCAGAGCCTCATCGGCCTCCTGGAAGAGCTTTTTCGCCACATCGTACTGCTCATAGAAGTCCTTGCCCATACCGACAGCCTGAGCACCCTGTCCCGGGAATACGAAAGCGAGCTTATTCAAAACCGATTACCTCCCT
Source organism: uncultured Selenomonadales bacterium (assembly GCA_900315155.1). Lineage (GTDB taxonomy): Bacteria > Bacillota > Negativicutes > Selenomonadales > Selenomonadaceae > UBA2897. Next base: position 75,509 of record OMYB01000008.1, read on the forward strand.
GTGTGCGTTTCACTGGCACTTGCTCTCGATGCCTTTGATGACATCCGGCAGGCCGTTCACGATATCCTCGATGATCGTCTTGACAGGCTTGATGTCGTTCAGCATACCGGAGATTTCGCCGATCATGACGGAACCATTATGTACGTCGCCCTCATGCGTCGCCTTATGCAGCGAACCGACACCAAGCTTCTCGAGTTCCTCCGGGGCAGCACCTTCTGCCTCCATCTTGAGGAACTTGCGCGTAAGCTGGTTCTGGAGCACGCGGGCCGGATGGCCGAGCGTGCGGCCCGTGACAACCGTAGAACGGTCTTTGGCCTTGAGGACGTATTCTTTATAGTTTGGATGCGCGATGCACTCCTCGCTCATGACGAAGCGGGAGCCCATCTGGATGGCCTGTGCGCCGAGCGCGAAGGCAGCAGCCATACCGCGCGAGTCTGCGATACCACCTGCACCGATAACCGGGACGTCGACGGCATCGACGACCTGCGGGACGAGCGCCATCGTCGTGATTTCGCCGATATGTCCGCCAGACTCCGTGCCCTCTGCGATGACCGCATCGGCGCCACAGCGCACGAGACGCTTGGCGAGTGCCACAGACGCGACAACCGGGATGACTTTTGAGCCGATTGCCTTCAGATCTGGCACGTACTCACCCGGGTTTCCCGCGCCCGTCGTGACGACGGGAACCTTCTCGTCGAGGACGACCTGCATGACGTCCTTGACGAACGGGCTCAGCAGCATGACATTGACGCCAAAGGGCTTATCCGTCCAGCCCTTGCATTTCTGGATTTCCTTGCGCAGGAGATCCGCCGGCATATTGCCAGCGCCGATAATGCCGAGACCACCGGCATTGGAAACAGCCGAGGCCAGCTCCGCCGTACCGATCCAGGCCATGCCGCCCTGGAAAATCGGGTACTTGATGTTCAGGAGCTTACAGATGGCGTTATTTTCAAACATGTAAAAAATCCTCCTTCAGGGGAAGCAGTGACCGCCCCGTTATACCTTTTCCTCTGATTCCTCAGTCTGCATATTTTTCTCTTCTTCTGCCTTAGCCAGCTGCTCCTCCCGGATAATCGTATCGCGGATCTTATCCAGGACATTGCCCTCGACATAACCGTCTGCCACACCGATGGCGCTGCAGATCGACTTTGCCTTGGACGAGCCATGCGCGATGATGCAGACGCCGTTGACGCCGAGCAGCGGCGCACCGCCGTACTCCGTGACATCGAGGCGCTTGCCGAGCTTCTTCATCGTCGGCACGAGCAGCAGAGCTCCGAGCTTCGCGAAGATACCGCCATCCTTGACGGCATCTTTGATGAGCCCCAGGATCGTCTTGGCCAGGCCCTCTGCAAATTTTAACACAATATTGCCGACAAATCCATCACAAATTACGACGTCGAAACTGCCGGTCGGCACATCACGGCCCTCTGCATTGCCGCAGAAGTTGATCGTGTGGACATTCTTCAGCAGCTCATATGTGGCTTTCGCCTGCTCGTTGCCCTTCGTCTCCTCCTCACCGATATTGAGGAGGCCGACGCGCGGTTCCTTTATGCCAAAGACATGCTCGGCATAGATGGAGCCCATGATGCCGCTCTGCACGAGATGTTCCGGCTTCGTGTCGACATTCGCACCCGAATCAAGGAGCAGCGTGACACTGCCCGGCGTCGGAATCGGTGTCGCAATCGTCGGGCGCCCGATCCCGCGGATGCGCTTGAGGATGAACTGCGCGGCCGTGACGGCTGCTCCCGTGCTGCCCGCAGAGAGCACGGCATCGCACACGCCATCTTTCACGAGCTGCGTCGCAACGACGACAGAGGCATCCTTCTTCTTACGGACGGCCTCGGCCGGGTGCTCTCCCATCTCAATCACTTCCGTCGTATGGTGGATGGAGATGCCGAGCTTCTCCCAGCCCGGCGTCTCCTCGAGCACCTTGCGGATCTGCGGCTCGTCACCGACGAGCACGATCTCGCAATGAAACTTCTTTGCTGCGTCCACAGAGCCCTTGACGACCTCGCGCGGGGCAAAGTCACCGCCCATGGCATCGACTGCAATCTTCACAAAGCCATCCCTTTCTCATCTGCCCACGAAACCATGATGAATTTCGCGCGGAACACTTCCTGCGTATCATTGTGGGTCTTGACCCATACGAAATATTTATTGCCGCGGACCTTCACGATTTCCGCCTTGGCAATCAGCTTCTCACCGACATGGACCGGAACCTTGTATTTCACATTCGCCACACCCGTAACGACGAGCGGCGCATCGATGACGGCCTGCGCGAGCGAATCCGCCTGGGAAAACATGAAATGTCCCTTTGCGATCTTCGTCTTCGCATAAACCATATCGTCCGTGATGCGCAGCAGCGAAATGCCCGAATGCCCGAGCTCGAGATCGATGAGCTCGCCAACGACTTCGCTTTTCTGGATCGACTTGACCTTGTTCTGCGCATGCTCCGCCATCTGACGGATCCGGCCGCGGAGCTCTGGTATGCCGAGTTCCAGTCGGTCGAGACGGATCGTCTGGACGCTGACCGCCAGATTCCTTGCCAGCTCCTCATCGGTCAGGAAGGGTTTCTCCTTGACCTGCTGCACGAGCAGCTGCTGCCGGACCTTCTTCTTGACTCTTGCCATACCATCACCTCCGTTTTTAGTACCTGCTTATACAAGCTCGTATAATGGACTATTCTAGCATCGATGTCCTAAAAATGCAAGCACCTTTTTCACGGAAAGAAAAAATAAAAAATGAGCAGGGCGTCTGCACCCTGCTCATCGTGTGAACAACTTATTCCGCTGCCTTAACGACCTCTTTGCCATCATAGTAGCCGCATTCCGGGCATACATGATGAGGCATCTTCGGCTCGTGGCACTGCGGGCACTCTACGTAGCCCGGAGCCTCCAGTTTCCAGTTGGCGCGGCGCTGATCGCGGCGGGCCTTGGACATCTTGCGCTTTGGTACTGCCATGTCGGATACACCTCCTCGAGAACCTGATCGGTCAATCTTCTTTCTTCATAAACTGCTGCAATGCTGCGAGGCGGGGATCCGGTACGAAGCGGTCGCATCCGCAATCGCCATCGTTAAGATCGTGTCCGCATACCGGGCAGAGCCCCTTGCAATCCGGTTTGCACAGATTGCTCAGCGGCTGGGCTGCCATAAGGGTATCCCGCACGAGCGGCCGGAGATCGATGCGTCCGTCGATGATGACGTTCGACTCCTCCTCCGGGTTTTCGCTGCGAAACTCCTCTGAGAAGGGATGTTCCTGGGTTTCCTCGCATGCCTTCAGGCAGCGGTCGCAGACGAAATGCTTCGTCGCCGCGATCGTGCCCTCGACGCGCAGGGCCGTACCCGTATGGGTGACCCTCCCCTCGACGCGTATCGGGCTGTCGAAGGTGTAGGCATCACTCTGGACATCCAGTTCCTCAGCCGGAACAGAAAACGAGAAGGGGATCTCCCTTCCCGGTGCTCCGTCCATTTCGGTAATATTTATCTGCATATTCATTCAGCATCAACCTCAATCCATTATAGCGATGGCCTTTTCGTTTGTCAAGCATCCGGACTTGTCACCATAAAAGGCCGTTGTCACTTGCCGAGCCGCGCGTAGAAAGCCTGCACGGCCTCGCGCTGCACAGTCTTCAGCGGTATGTTCTGTTCCTCTGCGATCGCGCGGCAGTCCTCGTACTCCGCCGAAACATTCACGAGCTCGCCGCGCCATGCACTGACCTTGACGCGCACGGAGCCATAGCGCGTATCGACCCGCGCGAGGTGGCGGGCGCATTCGAGGCGCTCGGTCACGGGGATCACGCGCAGGCCGATGCTCGTCGTCTCGCGGAACAGGATTCCCGCGAGCTCCTCTTTTTTCTTGACGTCCGTGAGCACGGAAAGCTTCTGTGCCGGGCGGTTCTTCTTCATATAGATGGCCGTTGTCCAGACATCGAGCGCACCGGCCGCCAGAAGCGCATCATAGAGATACCCGTAGATCTGCGGGCTCATATCGTCGATGTTCGCCTCAAGGATGCAGCGTTCGAGGCTCAGGCTGCCCGTATAGGTACCGACGTACATACGCAGCACATTCGGGATATCGAGGTCCCAGGTACCTGCCCCATAGGCGATTTTCTCGGTCACGAACGCCTGCGGCAGGCTCGCACTGTAGTGAGCCAGGACGTTCACGACCGCGGCGCCCGTCGGCGTCGTGAGTTCCTTCTCCACCTCGCGCTGGCAGGTCGGGAACGACTTCGTGAGCTCGGCAACGGCCGGTGCGGGCACAGGCATGAGGCCATGTGCGCAGGGCACGAACCCGCTGCCGAGGTTGAGCTTCGAGGCAAAGACCTGATCGATTTCGAGATAATCGAGGCAGATGGCCGTGCCGACGATATCGACGATGGAATCGATGGCGCCGACCTCATGGAACGCAACCTCATCCGCTGGCTTCCCATGTACCTTCCCTTCGGCCTCGGCGAGGCGCTCGAAAATAGACAGTGCCGTCTGCTTGACCGGCATGGAGAGCTTCGACTGCTCAAGCATGGCGCGGATATCCGCCATCGTGCGGTGTACATGCGCGTGGTGATGATGCCCGTGCGCATGGCCGTGATCCTGGGCATGGTCCTGATCCTGATGGTGCTCCCCATCATCGAGCAGGACGACATCCACATAGACGGCGTGGATGCCATTCTTGACCGCATCTTCTGTATGCAGGGCAAATGCTCCGGCAATCGGAAGTTTCTGCAATTCCTGTTCGAGATAGGAAACAGGCACCCCCGCCTGCAGGAATGCACCGAGCAGCATATTGCCGCTGATGCCTGAGAAGCAATCGAGATAGATGGCCTTCATGAAGGCACCTCCTTAATCTTTCCATAGGGTCCATACGACAGCATGCCGCCCGTCAGCGCAGATGATTGATCTTGCTTGCGAGCACGCCCGCACCGAATCCATTGTCGATGTTCACGACAGAGACGCCGGCCGCGCAGCTGTTGAGCATCGAGAGCAGGGCCGAAAGCCCGTGCAGCGAGGCCCCGTAACCGATACTCGTCGGCACGGCGATGACCGGCTTATCCGTGAGGCCTCCGACCACCGAAGCCAGTGCGCCCTCCATGCCCGCGACGACGATGATGACATTCGCGCGGTCGATATCGCCGATATGGGCAAAGAGCCGATGGATGCCCGCAACGCCGCAGTCATAAAAGCTCCGGACCGAGTTGCCCCAGAGATAGGCCGTGAGCTCCGCCTCGCGCGCGACGGGGATATCGCTCGTCCCTGCCGTGAGCACGAGGATCTCGTGGCTCTCATCGCGCTCCATGCGGATATCGCGGTCGATGTAGATGATGCGTGCGGCCTCATCGTACTGCGCCTCAGGCAGCTCCGCATGCACAAAGTCATACTGCTCCCGGCTCGCCCGCGTCGCCATGATATTGCCCCCGCCATGCGCCTTCAGCGACTGCATGATGCCGAGGACCTGCTCCTTCGTCTTGCCCGCACCGTAGATGACCTCGGGGAATCCCTGCCGCATCTCGCGCGCGTGATCGACCTCGGCGTATTTCATATCCTCATAGGGGACATCCCGGATGGCCTTCACGGCCTCTTTCTCCGAGAGGTTTCCCGCTTTATATTTCTGCAGCAGCGCTGCGATATCCTTTTCGGTCACGGCATTTCCTCCTCAAACGGGAAAAGGCTGCTGCCGATGGCAACAGCCTCATGATCCGTCCGTCCTCAGGCCTGCGGCGCCTGAGCCGGCTCTTTCTGCGCAATGGGAGCCTGCTGCTCCTCCGGTGCCGGCTCATCCGGGATCTGCTCCTCGAGCTGCTGACGGGCCCTCTGCAGCGTGCCGATGGCGGCCTGCAGGCCGAGCTGCGTCTGCTGGACACTGGCCTGTGCCTGCTGCACGCCGGCCTGCGCCTGCTGGATGCCCTGGAACGTAGCGCCGACATGCTGGATGAGCTGGTCGAAGACCTGCTTCGCATAGGCCGTTGCATCGCCGCCGATCTGGCGTGCATAGGCATCCGCATTGTCGCGGACCTGCTGGGCATTGCCCTCTGCGCGCTCCATGATCGCGCGCTCCTGCTCCTGCGACTGCTGCAGGACAGCCTTCGCCTTCTCCTTGGCCTGCGAGACGATCTCGCTTTCATCGGAGAGCTTCTCCGCATAATTCTTCGCATTCGTTACGATGCGTTCAGCCTCATGCTCCGCCTCAGCGATAAGCTGGTCGCGCTGCTCGAGCACCTGGTCTGCCAGACGCATCTGTTCCGGCAGGTCGCGGCGAAGGTCATCGACGTAACGGACGAGCTCATTGTCGTTGATGACGATTTTATCCATGAACGGCACCTTGCGTGCCTCGACCACCATATTCTCGATGTTGTCGAGTGTCTTGAGCACGCCCCGGGAGACCGCACTGTGCGCCTTGCGGGATACGGTGTTCTTGGCCGGAGCCTTCGAGCCAGCCAGATGTTTGGATGCCATAATCGATTTACTTCCTTTCTATACCAGTGGCGCGTTCTGCGACTGCCCGCTCCACGCACGTGGGAACGAGCCCGTGAATATCGCCGTGGAACTGAATCAGCTCGCGGATGCCGGAGGAACTCACATAGGAGTAATCCGGCCGCGTCAACAGGAAAATCGTATCGATGCCCGGCTGAAGATGCCGGTTCATATACGCTTCATTCTGCTCATATTCGAGGTCCTTGACCGAGCGGACCCCGCGCACGATGACACTTGCGCCATGCTGCACCATATACGCGGTGAGCAGGCCGGAGAATGCATCCACCCGCACATTCGGCAGATGGCGCACAGACTCTTCGAGGAATGCCACGCGCTGCTCGATAGGGAACATTCCCTCTTTGTGGATGTTATGGAAAACGCAGATCGTGAGGTCGTCGAACATCCGGCTCGCGCGCTCGAAGATATCAACATGCCCGAGCGTCACGGGGTCGAAACTGCCCGAGCAGACGGCTTTCGTCATGGTTCTTCCTCCTCTGCACCGGCGTAATCCCGCCATTGGAAGAAGCTCACCTGGGTGGTGTGCCCGTAGCGGCGGTGCTCCCGGCGTTCGAGATGCGTGAGCGCCGGCAGGATATCCTCATCCGCTCCGTGCTCTACGATCAGAATGCCATCCTCCGCGAGGAGGTTTCCCGCATCGATGGCCGCGAGTGCCTGCTGCCAGAGTCCCTTGTGATAGGGTGGATCGCAGAAGATGAGGCTGAACCTCTCCCCCTGCGCCTCGAGGCGCCGCAGGATCGCAAACACATCCCCGGAAAGGACCTGTACCCGGTCCTCCAGCCTCGTGCGCCGCGCATTCTCGCGGATCAGGTCTGCTGTCGTGCGATCGGCAAACACCGCTGCGGCCGCACCGCGCGAGAGAGCCTCGAGGCCGAGGTTTCCCGTACCGGCGAAGAGATCGAGGACGCGGCGGTCCTGCACCATGGAGCCGAGGATGTTGAACACGGACTCCTTGACGCGGTCCGCTGTCGGGCGGGTCGTCTCCTGCCCCTGCGGTGTTTTCAGCCGGCAGCCGCGCGCCGAGCCCGTGATGATTCGCATGCTCCCGTCTCCCTTTTTCCATAGATACGTCACTATTCTATCATATTTTTCCCCATTCGTGAACTGCAATATGGTATGATGAGTAGGAAAACTATGAGGAGGTGTACGCATACCGCTGTGAAAAGAGGAATTTCTACCATCCTGCTCGTGGCCGTACTCATCGGCGCGATGCTCTGCCTCTGGCATTTGAAAATCCATCCGACGATGGTATCGACGCCCGTTTCCCCGTCATCCGCAACGCGCGATGCCATCGTGCTCGTGCCGCTCGACGGCCGACCGCCCTGCCGGCAGTTCGTCATCGATGCGGGGCAGCTCACGGGTACGGACGTCGTGACGCCGCCCGGCGAGCTTCGCGATTACTACTCGCAGCCAGGCGATACCGAGGGCATCCGCCCGTGGCTCATGGCGTCGCTGGCGGGCAAAAAAGCCGCTATCCTGTCGATCGACCAGCTGCTCTATGGCGGCCTGCTCGCCGCACGCGAGAAATCCGTCACAGACGGGCAGATTGCCTCGCTCTGCGCTTATCTGCGCGAACTCCATGCCGCACACCCCGATGTGCCGCTCTACGCCTTCAGCATCCTGCCGCGCCTCACGCCGCAGGACACGATCGATGGCTATCAGGAGCGGCGCGACCTCGTCGCCTACTCCCGGCTGGCTGGCCGGAAAGCCGCCGGCCAGCCCGTCGACGAAGCCGAGCTCACGCGCCTGCACGATGCCATCCCGCCCGCGAGCCTCGAACGTTACCTCGCGCATTTCGAGGAAAACCGTCATCTCAACGAGGCACTGAGCGGGCTGGCACAGGAAGGCACCCTGCACCTGCTCGTCCTCGGGCAGGATGACGGCGAGCGTTACAGCATCCCGAACATCGAAAAAGAGGCCATCCGCCGGCACCTCGCGGATAACGGCACCACAACGGACCAGGTTTTCCTCACACACGGCGCCGATGAGATCGCTTTATCGCTGCTCGCGCGCATCCAGAACGAGCAGGCCGGCCATACGCCGCGCATCTGGATCGATTACGACAAGCCAGCCTCCCGCGATCGCGTCATGCCCTACATGGCGGTCTCGAACGAGGCCACCGCAGGGGAAAAGATCGCCCTCATGGGCGGACGGCCTGCCGCTTCCCCTGAGGATGCCGATTTCACGCTGCTCATCGCGACGATGGATAGCGGCCAGGATGAAAGCGATGCGCGCGCAGCCACAGCGGCCCGTATCTCCGAAGGACTGAACGCGGGGCGCTCTATCGCCCTCGTGGATCTCAGCAAGCATTTCACGGCGGAAGAGACCATCCTGCCGCAGCTGCTGCGCCTCGATGCCCCGCTCCTCAGCCTCACCGCCTACGCGGGATGGAACACGGCCAGCAACGCCATCGGCACCGCCGCCGCCCAGGCGAGCCTCTATACGCTCGCCCATGCACAAAGCCTCGAAGGCAGGGACAGCGATGCAGCCTGGCAGGCCGAGTACACGCGCATCCGCCTGCTCACGAACCGCTTTCTCGAGGACTACAGCTACCTGAAGGACACCATTGAGACCGTCAACACCAGCCTCAAAAAGGCCGGCTATACGAACACGGCCGACCTCAACCTCGAACAGAATTACCGCTGGGCCAACGCCATGCTGCAGCGCACCATGAAAGAAAACATGAAGGCGATGCTCGAAACGCCGGCCCTGCGCCATCCGTTCCGCGTCTGTCTTCCCGATGGCACGCAGGATTTCCGCCTGCGCAGCCTCACGATGGAAACGAGCTACCCATGGCCGCGCACGTTCGAGATCTACCTCGAAAACACGCCATTCCTGGAAAAAGTCAGTCATTAATTTTTTTCTTGACAAAATGGGCATTGTCCTTTATAATTAATTTCTGTTGAGTCCAAGTGACAAAACACAGGGGCATCGCCAAGTTGGTAAGGCACAGGATTCTGAATCCTGCATGCGTTGGTTCGAGTCCAGCTGCCCCTGCCATTTTTGAAAAATAAAAGCCACCCTTTCTGGTGGCTTTTTTCGTATTCATTTTTAGTGGAAAAACAGCGCAATCGTATCGATGAACGCACCTTTCTGCCAATCGGAAAGAGAGCTGTGATTGATGGCATAGCCGAAGCCGATGAGATAATTGAGCTTCTGCAGACGCGTAAGTCCCGTATTGGCATTGAGCATCTGAGCCAGTTCATACATGCCGTGTTCCGTCGGGTTCGTGCGGAGCTGGAACTCCATGGCGAAGATGCCGGCCTGGATGTGGCGCCACGTCGCCTCGGAAACCGTGCGGAACGGTTCAGGACGGTCTTCCGGACGTGCATCCCGTACCTTTTCCGGTACCTGTGGGAGCTGCGCCGCCATCCCTGGCTCCACCGGATGCACCGTATAGTGGTGCTCCGGTTTCGTCTCCGTAACAGGCGGAATCTCCTGCGTCGGCTGAACGGGCTGCATGGGCTCGACCGGTTTCGGCTGCACGTTCGTCTCAGGATGTACGGATTCCGACGGCTGCTGCCCGATTGTCGTGCTGCCATCCGGCTGATGTGCGGGCTGCTGTGCGGTCTGCTTTTCCTCCACAGGCTGATAGGCCGGACGTTCCGGTTTCTGCGGACGCAGGACCTGTTCCCGCTGCACCTTCGGCAGATCGCGCGCCGTAAGGATGATCGGCTTCGTCGTACCAGCAGGTTCCTCCACCTCGACGAGTTTCTGCGATCCATGTACCGTTTGTCCGGCGGCTGGTTTCTGCACCGCGGCAGCAGGCTGCTCTGCCCGGTGAGCCGGCGCGGCGGCCTGTGACGCTGCCGATGGTGCTGTATTCCCTGCCGTAACGATTTCCGGCTTTGCCAGCGTCTTCTGTTTGGCGGCGGTCTCCTCGGCCTCACGATCCGCGAGAGCCTGATCCGCCGCCTGCCAGCGCATCGGCATGCGCATGATATCCCATGCCTGCTCATGAGCAGACTCCTGCACAGGCTTCTGCGCCTGCATCTCTTTCGCGGCCTGCGAACCCGCATCGGCGATGCTCATGGTCACGTTGCCGTTTGCATCCTGGGACTCGCTTTCCACGGATTTCTTCTTTGTCTGGCCATCCGTGACCAGTCCCTGTACCTGCGAAAGTTCCTGCACATCAACGGGCGTGATCTGCGGCGTCGCCGCCCAGGCCGTCCCCGATGACAGGGCCGTGCAGATCAGCGCGGTCAGGACCGCCTTTCCCGCATTCTGGTGGATATCCATTCCTATCTCTCCCCGTTAATCCTGCCCGTCATTTTCTGCCGTATCTGTTTCATCCTCCGGCTGTGCCTCATCGCCATCGTCCTGCTTCAGTGCTGCGACGAGAAGGGCGAGTACCGCATCCGCCGCCTGTTCGCGGACGCCTGAGCGGGAGCCCGTGAAACGGTGTTCCTGAACAAAGACGCCTTTCGAATCCGCCAGCGCCGTATAGACGAGGCCGACCGACTTGCCCTCCGACGCAGCCGGGCCCGCATTGCCCGTCGTGCTGATGCCGTAGTCCGTCTGCATGAGCTGGCGTACATTCTCCGCCATAGCCTTTGCCGTCTCCGCGGATACAGCTCCATACTGACGGAGGATGTCCTGCGGAACGCCAAGCACTTCCTGCTTGATTTCCGGTGTATAGCTCACGACGCCGCCATGCACATACGCCGAGCTCCCCGGTACAGACGTGAGCCGGCAGCTCACGAGTCCGCCTGTAAGGGACTCCGCACAGGCAACCGTACGATTCTTTTTCAGCAGGAGGCGTCCTGCTTTCTTTTCGAGTTTCATGCTTCTGCCTCCTTAGTCTTGGATCTACTTTCTGCTATTCTTCTTTTTTCGCCGCAGAGGCGTCTTTTTCCTGCTCGTTCCCACCATCGACAGGCTCGCCGACGACATCGTAGGTGAATCCCTGCAGGACCCGGATGCGCACGATATCGCCGGGCTGGCTCGTCGTATCGTTCTCGATGTAGACCTGTCCGTCCACGTCCGGAGACTCGCGGTAGGAACGGCCGACCGCGATGTTCGGCTGCTCCTCATCCCGGCCCTCGACGAGCACGTCGAGCTCCTTGCCCTCGAGCGACTGGTTGATCTGCTCGGAAATCTTGCACTGGAGGCTCATGAGGTCGTGGTAGCGCTCCTGCATGACGTCCTCCGGCACCTGGTTCGGCATATCGTAGGCCGGCGTGCCCTCCTCGCGCGAATACGTGAAAACGCCGACTTTATCGAGGCGCATCTCCTCGAGGAAGTTGCGCAGCGTCTGGTACTGCGCATCCGTCTCGCCCGGGAAGCCGACGAGGAACGTCGAACGGATCGTAACGCCGGGGATGCGCGTGCGGAGCTTTTGGATCAGCTCGCGCATCTGCTCCTGCGTATCGGGACGTCGCATGCTGCGCAGCACACCGTCGTGGGCATGCTGGAGCGGCAGGTCGACGTACTTGCAGAGCTTCGGCTCGCGCGCGATCGTGTCGATGAGCTCGTCCGTGAAATATTTTGGATAGCTATAGAGCGTGCGGATCCAGCGGATCTTCTCGACCTGGCAGAGCTCCTGCAGGAGCTTCGCGAGCATGGGTTTGCCCGCGTAAAGATCGCGGCCGTACTCCGTGGAATCCTGTGCGATGAGCACGATTTCCTTGACCCCATTTTCCGCGAGGTTCGTCACCTCGTCCTTGATATCCTCGATCGTACGGCTGCGGTAGTCCCCGCGGATGTACGGGATCGCGCAGAACGCGCAGCGGTTGTTGCACCCCTCCGCGATTTTCACATACGCCGTGTACCCGGGCGTCGTGCGGATGCGCGGCGTGTTCTCGTCGTAGAGCGCCTCATCTTTGCCTGCGATGACGAGGCGCTGGCCTTTCAGCGTGGCCTCGACCGCCTCCATGATGCGTCCCCAGGCACCCGTGCCGATGATGGCATCCGCCTCGGGGATTTCATCGAGGAGCTCCTGCTTGTAACGCTGGCCCAGGCAGCCGGCAACGATGAGGCTGCGGCAGCGGCCCGACTCCTTATACTCCGCCATGTTCAGGATCGTCGTAATCGACTCCTCCTTGGCCGACTGGATGAACGCGCACGTATTGACGATGAGGATATCGGCCTCTGCGGGCTTATTCGTGATCTCGATGCCATGCTCCTTCAGGATGCCGAGCATAACCTCCGTATCGACAAGATTCTTGGAACAGCCAAGACTGATAAAACCTGCTTTCAATGTTATCCTCCTAAAAATTCGATGGTTTTCAAATGAATTCTCTAAAATTGCTGCCATGACGGAACTTACTTGAACCGGATTTCCTTCAGCCACGTATCGAGGAACTGCTTCCTCTGTTCCGGCGTGAAATCCGGCCGCTGGCTGAAAAGCATGAGGTTTTTCCCGGCAAAAGCCTTATAAGCCATGATACCCGGATTCGTCGGCACGAAAAACATCTCCTGCTGCTGCAGGGCAAGCTGTGCATCATCCGTAAGCAGCCAATCGGCAAAATTCTGCGCGAGCTGCACATTCTTCGCATCCTGCCCGGCCACGATTCCCGTGCCCGTGACGATAGCCGCCGTGCCATCGGCAGGATAGACGATATGGAGCGGATAGCCGCCGTGCATGTAGCGCAGTGCCTCGCTTTCGACGGCGATAGCGATATCGACCTCACCCATGCCAGCCTGGCGTACCGGATTCGAGAGATAATGCGCATACTGCACGACCTTTGGATGGATATCCGCCCAAATGCGATAGGCTGCCTGATCCCCGAACTGGGCAATCATGCTGCAGAACAGGTTTGATGCCGCATCCGCTGCCAGGAAATCCGTCACACCGATGCGTGCTTCCGGCATACGGGAAATGGCATTCCAGTTGTCCGGCACTTCATGCAGCGTCTTCAGATAGTCCTGATTGAAGCAGAACACGACGGGATCGTACCAGACGCCCGTCCAGTACCCCTGTCCCTGCCGGAACTCCTCCGGCACCTGATCGCCCTCCTGCGAAAGGTATGGCACGAGGCAGCCGCTGGCAGATGCTTTCGCCAGCGTAGCCTCATCCGCCAGGATCATCGCCGCGCCATCTTTCTCCTTGTCCTTCACCTGGCTGCCGAGCTTTTCGAGCAGGTTTGTCTGGTCGAGGGGAACGAATCGGATGCGTACGAGTTTCTGTTTTTCATAGGCTGCTCCGAGCACCGAGGCATTCTCCGCGGGGAGCGTCGTATAGACCGTAATCTCCTGCAGTGGCTGACGTTCTGCTGCCTTGTTCACGCGGGCTAGATACGAGGAACCAGCCAGCACAGCGAGGATGAGGATCAGCGCGATGAGGAGAAACGGCACATAGCGTTTCATTCTCGTAATATTACCTCCAGTGTCAATAGCTCCATTATATCAGACTATCCGCGAAAAAGATACGAAAAGAAGCTGCGTACCATCAAGATGGACACAGCTTCTTTTCGATTCATGTAACAGCCGTTTTATTTGGCTTCTTCTGCTTTCTTGGCAGCCTGGCGGGCCTCGCTCTCCGCATTCTCCTTATCGTCGACAAGCGGCGTACCGAATACGAGATGGTCGAGCAGGTTGATGAGCTTGTTGATTTCCGGTTTCGAAATCTGGCCGGATGCGCCGAGCGATTCGCCCTTGCGGCGCATCTCCTCACTGATGAGGGAGGAGAACAGGATGAACGGCACTTCATGCAGCTTCTCGTCTTCGCGGACGAGCTTCAGCAGGCGATGGCCATCCATCTTCGGCATCTCGACATCGGATACGATGATGCGGACCTGATCCTCGATGGGGCCTTCCTTCTGCGTAAGCTTCTGCAGATAGTCCCAGGCATCCTGGCCGTTGCCGAAGTCGCGGACGAAACGGTAGCCGGACTCATGCAGCGTCGTGACGAGGAGGTCGCGCAGCATCGGCGAGTCCTCGGCGACCACGATATGCACGTTGGCGCGTTTGGACTTGATATCCTCCGTCGCTTCCTCGAACGTCGTGAGTTTCGCATTAATCTCCGGATTGATCTCCGCGATGATCGTCTCGAAATCGAGGAGGAGCACAATGCGATCCTCCATCTTGACAATACCGACGACGCGGGACTGGTCACCGACCTCCGGAGATGGCTCCATATCGCGCCACGAAATGCGGTGGATGCGGGATACATTGCCAACGAGGAAACCGATGTTGTAGTTGTTGATTTCCGTGACGATGATGTTCCGGAGCTCCTCATCCGTCTGGATATTCAGGCAGCGGGGCAGGTTCACCAGCGGGATCGCCTTGCCGCGCAGCGTGAACAGGCCATCGACATACGGATGTGCCTGCGGCATGACCGTAACCGGTGCGCGCGTAATGACCTCGCGGACCTTCGCCACGTTGATGCCATAGTTTACGTTGCCGATACTGAACTCCACGATCTCAAATTCGTTGGTGCCAGTCTCCAGCAGGATTCCTTTTTTATCTCCACTCGTTTCTTCTGCCATCAAATTCGCCCCCATATCAGGATAACAAATCCTTGTTTTTATTCGAAAAGATTTTTTCTGTCTATGTGTTGTATTCGCTTCATCGGGCAGAAATCCTTCTATAGTTGCAAAAAACTTTTCTTATTCGCCCGAACTTTTCTCTGGAGAGGCATCCCATGCCTCCGTGAGCCACGTCCAGCCGTCGTGCTCGACGATGCGGCCTTCCTTGAGGAGATGGCCGAGCGCCCGCTTGAATGCGGCCTTCGAGATATGGAACTTGTCGCGGATGATCTCCGGCGAACTTTTATCGCTGTACGGCATGCGTCCCTTACGGCTTTCGAGCAGTTCCAGGATGACATCGGCATCGGAGACCAGCGCCTTTTCCTTGATTTCGCGCAGAGAGGCGTTGAGCCGCCCGTCCGGACGGATGTAGGTCACGCGTGCCGTGACGACCTCGCCGACGCGCGGGCGCGTCTCCATCTCCTTGTTCGCGATGAACACGATGTAGCGCTCCTGTGAGAACAGGAAGGCACCCGCATCCGTATAGTTGTAAATGGCGCCCGTAACCGTGTCGCCGACCTTCACCCGGCCGATGGCCGACGCAGAGGCGCGGCGCATCTCGTCCTCGACCTCCATCGTCACGGCGAGGCGGCCGGATTTATCCGTGTAAAGCTTCGCCCAGACAACCTCTCCGACCTGCGGACGCCCTCGCATGCCCGCATAGGGCATGAAGATGCCGCGCTCAGCACCGACGTCGACGAACGCACCATCCCGGCTCGTGTTGATGACTTTCAGGCGGGCGATCTGCCCCTCCTTCATCTTCGGCACGTGCATCGAAGCCGTGAGGCGGCGTTTCGGATCGAGATAGAGAAACACCCTCACCTCATCGCCCACCTGTACGGGCGCCGTCTGCTGCTGCTTATGGAGCAGGATATCATCGGACGTATTGCCCGTCTCTGCATCGAGGAACGCGCCCATCTCGCCGAGGCGTGCGACGCGAAGCGTAGCGACGGTGCTCGGACCGTATTTCCTGCGCTTTTTCCCTTCCATCATCATGACGTCATGCCTCATCAATCTTCATAGGGCTTGAGCGGTGCATCGCCCCAGAGCTGCTCGATCGCATAGTACTCGCGGGCATCCTGGCGCATGACATGCGCGACGACATCGCCGTAGTCGAGCAGGATCCACTCGCCGTTGCGATAGCCTTCCTTGTGGTTGAACGCCACGCCCTGGTCACCGAGCTCTTCCTCGATGCCATCGGCGATGGCGCGCACCTGTGTAGCCGTCTGCGCCGAGCACACGACGAAATAATCCGTCGAAGCGGAGAGTTCCCGCATATCCATCGTGACGATATCGCTGGCCTTCTTGTTGCTGGCTGCCTTGCAGATAGCCAGGCTCATTTCCTTTGCATCCATGTTCATTCCTCCTGATTTTCTTGATCGGATTCTCCCCTGACATCGGGGAAAAATTGCTGCATCGTGCGCTGGATACCTGCCTCATCGGGCACCCAGATCGTATCATCCCGCTCCGATGGTGCACCGGGCAGAACGACCGTCTGCGGCCGGTCCGTACTCATGTGGCGGAACACATTCGCGAGATGGGCGGAATCAAAGATCTCCGCACTCGTCTCCACGTGGTTCCGGATAATCTCGGCCACCTGCGGCAGCTTCGGCACCGTGTCGAACTGCAGCAGGTGGTCGTAGAACGTGCGCAGGAACTTCTGCTGGCGCTCGACGCGGCCGAGGTCGCCGAGGTCGGTGCCGCGATAGCGCAGATAGCTGACGGCCTGTGCGCCATCGAGGTGCTGATAGCCCTGTTTCAGATGAATCGCCGTGCCGCCCTCGGGATCGTCGTAGTCCATATCGACCTCCACGTAAAGGTTGACACCGCCGAGCACATCGAGGATATCGGCGAACGTCTTCATGTTGACGGCCACATACTGATGCACGGATGTGCCCGTCAGCGCATTGACCGCACGGACCATGCCCGGTGCACCGCCGCTCGCATAGACGGCACCGATGCGGTCATGCGTACCCTGGCCCGGGACCTCGACCCACGTATCCCGCGGAATCGTGAGGAAATTGACCTGGCCCGTGTTGTTGTTGTAACTCAGCATCACGATGGTGTCCGCGCGCTGCCCGGCCTGCCCGGAAGCATCGACACCATCGTCCAGTCCCATGATGAGGATGTTCGTGTAGCTGTCGTACGCCGGATTCACGGCGCCGCGCCAGGCGTACTGCCGATCGGTGTAGGCCGCATACTCCGTCTCGTATTCGTGGTAGACACGCGCCCCCCAGGTCACGACAGCGATGCCCGCCATGACGATTGCCGTGCCGATGAGTCCCAGCACGATCAAGACAAAGAACGCCTTCAGCCTGGCGCGGCGCTTTTTCCGCGCCAGTATCTTTTTCTTGCGGAGGATATGCGCGCGGGTGATGCTGATATCCTCATAGACATCCCGTCGTTCATCCATAACGCTTCACCCCTGCGTCTTCTTATTCTTGTCCTTTTTCGCCTGCACCATCTTATGGAGCAGGATCTCATTGCGTGCCAGCACGGTATCCGGATGGATCATATGCCCCTTCTGCGCGACGAAGGAGATGGACTGGCTGAGCCCCTCGAGGACCATGTCGTCGAGCGATGCCTCGCGCGCGAGGCGGCGGAGTTCCTCCACCTCCGGGTAATCGCGGTGCGGTTCGATCATATCGGCAAACCAGATGATCTTATCGAGCTTGGTCATGCCCGGGGCGCCGACTGTGTGACGCCAGATGGCCTGCTCGATCGCCTCGTCCGAGACACCGTAGAGCTCCGTCACGCGGTACGCGCCGATATAGGCATGCAGCAGGATCGGCATGGCCTGCTCTATGGCGCCGAAGGCGATGCCGCGGCGCACGGCTTCATGATACAGGAGCTCGTTCTTGTACTCCCTGGCACAGTCGTGCAGCAATCCTGCCACGCGCGCCTTTTCCTCATCGACGCCGAAACGCTTCGCGAGCTGGACTGCCGTTTCCATAACGCCCAAAGAATGCTCATAACGGCTTGGTTTGAGTCGCTTTTTCAGTTCCTTCTGCATGGCTTCGATGCTCATCAATATCATCGATATAGTCCTTCTTTCTCGATATACTCCCGCACGACCTGCGGGACAAGGTAGCGGATAGACCGGCCCTCGCGCACGCGGCTGCGGATATCCGTCGATGAAATCTCGATATGCGGCGTCAGGGCGCGGTGGATATGCGCACGGCCGCGCTCGCCGAACCGTGCATAGAGCCCCTCCGCATCAAAGGAGGTTCCCTGCCGCGTCGCCGCGATGAAGTGGCACATCGTGATGAGTGTATCCACCTCGTGCCAGGTTGTCAGCTCATTGATGGCATCTGCGCCGATGATGAAATAGAACGTTGTGTCCTCCGGGTACTGCTTCTGCAGCGCGCGGATCGTATCGATTGTGTAGGACGGTCCCTGCCGCCGCAGCTCGATATCCGACACGCGGAAATGCGGGTTGGATGCTGTGGCGAGCTCGGTCATGCGCAGCCGATGCTCCGCCGGCGTGACCTCGCGGTCGAGCTTGTGCGGCGGGACAGCGGCGGGGATAAAAACCATCGTCCCGATATCCATGGCCTCACGCACGGCCTCGGCCGTGATGAGATGCCCGTGATGGATAGGGTCGAACGTGCCGCCCATGATGGCAATGCGCTTTTCCATGCTCACAAACTCCCATCCACTTTAGCCAGAATGAGCAGCGCGAATCCCACCATCGCTGCGATGGAGACCACGACGAGCACAACCGCTCCGGCATAATCGAAGATATCGTGATGCCCTTTCGGCGTCTTCTCGTATTCCTCGATCGTGTGACTGTAGCCACGCATCTTTTCCATGAAACTCATGCGCGCACCTGACCTTCTCCGTAGATGAGGTACTTCATGCTCGTGAGCGCCTCGAGACCCATGGGGCCGCGCGCATGGAGTTTCTGCGTGCTGATGCCGATTTCTGCGCCGAAACCGAACTCGAAGCCGTCGGTAAAGCGCGTCGATGCGTTGACGTAAACAGCCGCAGCATCCACTTCGCGCTGAAAGCGGTGCGCGTTGACGAGATTTTTCGTGACGATGGTCTCGGAATGGCCCGTGTTGTACTTGTTGATATGTGCCACTGCCTCATCCATGCTATCGACAATCTTGACGGAAAGGATGAGGTCGCCGTACTCCGTCGACCAGTCCTCTTCCGTTGCCGGTTTCATGTCCGGGCAGATGGCGAGGCACCGCTCGCAGCCGCGCAGCTCGACCTTCTTCTCCTGCATGGCCTTTGCGACCTTCGGCAGGAACTCCTCCGCGATATCCGCATGGATGAGCAGCGTCTCCATGGCATTGCAGACGGACGGATGCGAGGTCTTCGCGTTGATGGCGATATTTACCGCCATATCCTGGTCCGCCGTCGCATCGACAAACGTATGGCAGACGCCCGTGCCCGTCTGGATGACCGGCACAGAGCTGTTCTCGACGACATGGCGGATGAGCCCGGCACCGCCGCGTGGGATAACGAGGTCGATAAGCCCCGTGAGGTGAAGCATCACATCCACGGCCTCGCGGTCCGGTGTTTCGACGAACTGGATGGCACCCTCGGGCACGCCGGCCTTCGCGGCGGCTTTCTGCAGCAGCCCGCTGACGGCGAGATTCGAGCGCAGCGCCTCTTTTCCGCCGCGCAGGATGACCGCGTTGCCTGCCTTCAGGCAGAGGCCGGCGGCATCCGCCGTGACGTTCGGGCGCGCTTCATAAATGATGCCGATGACGCCGATCGGCACACGTACACGGCGGATTTCGAGGCCATTCGGGCGGACCGTCGAGTAGTCGCCCTGTGCGACAGGGTCCGGCAAGTCTGCCGTCTGGCGCAGGCCCTCCGCCATGCTGCGGATGCGGTCCTCATTGAGCATGAGGCGGTCGAGATAGGAGCGTTTGAGCCCCGCCTGACGCGCCTGCTCGAGATCCTCCTCGTTGGCGTGGAGGATGAGCTCGCTGCGTTTTTCGAGAGCGTCCGCCATGTACAGGAGCGCCTTGTTCTTGACGCCTGTCGGCAGGACAGCCAGCGGATAGGATGCCGCCTTCGCAGCTTCTGCCTTGCTTTGCATGAGTTCGTGGATATCCATATGCATTCCTCCAGCCTATACCATGTCAAACCATCAGAACCATATTATCGCGATGGATGACTTCCTCTTTGACTTCACCCTGGGGCCTATCTCCGAGGAGCCTTGCAAAATCCTCCGTCTGATGCCCCATGATCTTCGTCAGGGTCTCTTTATCATAATTCACGATGCCCCTGGCAATTTCCTGCCGCTGCGCAGAAAGAACCCGCACCGTATTGCCGGCGGAAAAATCCCCCTCACAGGCCGTGATGCCAGCAGCGAGCAGGCTGGAACCGCGCTCGCGCATGGCCCGCTCACAGCCCTCGTCAACGCAGATATCGCCGCGCAAATCCTTACCAAAGGCCAACCAGCTCTTGCGCACCTTGAGATGCGCTTCCTTGGCCGCAAAGACCGTACCGACCAGCTCGCCCGTGAGCAGCTCACGCAGCACATGAGCCCGGGAGCCCTTGGCAATGGCCATGGTCACGCCAGCGCTCGTGGCAATTTTCGCGGCCTCGATTTTCGTGTACATGCCACCCGTGCCGATGCTCGAGCCAGCGCCGCCCGCGAGTTGCTCCACCGCAGGCGTGATATCGCTGACCTCGTGGATGAGCTCGGCCTCAGGATGCGTAGCCGGGTTCGCCGTGTACAAACCCTCGATATCCGAAAGGATAATGAGCGCATCCGCATCGACGAGCGTAGCCACGATGGCAGCCAGGTTATCGTTGTCACCGATTTTGATCTCATCCACGGACACGGCGTCGTTCTCGTTGACCACGGGGATAATCCCCATGGCAAGCATCGCCTGCAACGCCTCGCGCGAATGGTGGTACTGATTGTGGCGTACGGCATTTTCCTTCGTGAGCAACACCTGCCCAACGGTCTGCCCATACTCGGCAAAGATTTTCTCATAGGTGTGCATCAGCACGCCCTGGCCGATGGCTGCGAGCACCTGCCGCACGGGTATGTCCTCCGGTTTCTGCCGCAGGCCAAGCTGGGCCATACCCGCTGCCTGCGCACCCGAGGACACGAAGACGACCTCCTTGCCCGCATTCGCGATGTCCACGATTTCCCGCACGAGCTGCTCGATACGATACAGGTTCAGCTTGCCCGTTCGGTGCGCGAGCGTGCTCGTCCCGACCTTCACGACGATGCGCCGCGCCTCCTGCAGCCTCTCTCTCCCATTCATGCGATCACATCCTTATTTCGGCAGCTCGATCTTCGGTTTCTTGAAGTTCCGCTTGAACAGCAACCCGTTGCGCCCGATGACCTGCACGAGATTCGCATCCGCGCGCTCGGCGAGCATCGTGATGACCTCCTCCGGGTCCTCGAGGCAGTTCTGCAGCACGCGCACCTTGATGAGCTCGCGCTTCTCGATGGCCTCGCGCGCCGCCGTCACGACGTTCGGCGTCAGCCCGTCCTTACCCATCTGCACGACGGGTTCCAGCTTCACGCCCATGCTGCGCAAAAAGCGCTTCTGCTTCCCCGTCAACGAATTTCTCAGCATAATTTACTCCCTATATTCAAATTCCATGTCCCCGATCCTTACGGTCTGGCCCTCTTTGATGCCCTTCTCCCTGAGCTTCTCATCGATGCCCTTGATGCGCCAGATGTACTGGAATCTCCGTACGGCCTCGTCGTTGTTGAAGTTCGTCATGACGACGAGCTTCTCGATAGCCTGCCCGTGCACGATGAAGTCGCCGGCATCGTTGCGGGAAATCGTGACCTTCTCCGGGTCTTCCTTGTTCTCGTCGTAGACCTTGACCGTCTCCTCCTGCTCCGGCTCCTCAACGTAGTTGTCGAGCCACGTGCCGACGTAGGAAATCAGCTCTTTCACGCCCTGATGCGTCGCTGCGGAAATCGGGAACAGCTTGATGCCTTCCTCATTCGCGAGCTTGTACAGGCGCGGCAGGTTCTCCTGCGCTTCAGGCAGGTCCATCTTGTTCGCCACGAGGATCTGCGTGCGCTTCGCGACTTTCTCGCTGTACTTGCGCAGCTCTTCGTTGATCTTGTGGTAATCCTCCACGGGATCGCGGCCCTCGCAGCCCGAGGCATCGACGAGGTGCAGGATGAGCTTCGTGCGCTCGATATGGCGCAGGAAATCATGACCGAGGCCAACACCGTCTGCCGCGCCCTCGATGAGGCCCGGGATGTCCGCCATGACAAAGCTCTTCTCGTAATCCGTTTTGACGACACCGAGCACCGGCGTGATCGTCGTGAAGTGATACTCCGCGATTTCCGGACGCGCTGCCGAGACACTCGCGACGAGGCTCGACTTGCCCACGCTCGGATAACCAACGAGACCGACATCTGCGAGCAGTTTCAGCTCGAGAATCAGGCGTTTCTTCTCGCCCGGCTCGCCGAACTCGGCAAACGTCGGGGCGCGGTTCGCAGCCGTCGCAAACTTTGCGTTGCCGCGTCCGCCGCGTCCGCCTTTCGCGATGACCGCTTCCTGGCCATTCTCCGTCAGATCGGCCAGCACCTCGCCCGTCGCCTCATCCTTGACGATCGTACCGGCCGGCACCTTGACATAGCACGCCGGCGCATTATGGCCATACATGTTCTTGATATCGCCGTTCTCACCGTTCTTCGCCTTGAATTTCCGGTGATAGCGGAAATCGAGCAGCGTATTCATATTCGGGTCGACGACAAAGATGACATCGCCACCGCGTCCGCCGTCGCCGCCAGCCGGCCCGCCTTTCGGCACAAACTTCTCCCGACGGAAAGCCGACTTGCCGTGCCCCCCGTCCCCGGCCTCCACAATGACCGGCGTTCTATCGATAAACTGCATTTCAATCACTCCTCTTCCGCCTGCCACACTCTCTATACAGGAAAAGCCGGTATTGACACTCCAATACCGGCTTCTCATCTGTCAAAAGAACAACGCAACTTTACGCTGTAATATTTTCATTATTACATTGCCTGCTCTTCAGCCGTATAAACGCTGATCTGGCGGTTATACTTGCCCTTGCGCTCGATGGCAACCTTACCGGCAACCTTAGCAAAAAGGGTATCATCCTTACCGATGCCGACATTGTGGCCCGGATGGAAATGCGTACCGCGCTGACGGACGAGGATGCTGCCAGCCGTTACGACCGTGCCGGCATGCTCCTTGACACCGAGACGCTTGGACTCGGAATCACGACCATTACGCGTGGAGCTGACACCTTTCTTATGAGCGAACAGCTGCAAATCAAAAGTAAACATGAGATTCACCTCCGCTATTCCAGAATCTCGACTGCTCCCGGGGAATACTGCGCGATACCGTGCAGCCCCAGCAGCATAGTCTGCAGAACGGCTTCCGTCAGGGAGTCAGGAGCATCCTTAAGGCTCATGGTGAGCTCTCCGCTCGCGACTTCATAATCTACCTCGCGATGCAGATGCTCGGTTATGCCCATCAAAGCCGCCTCTGTAAGTGACGAAACGCCTGCACAGACGATATCGTACCCGTGCTCTGCCGTACCACTGTGACCGTGCACGGCAAAACCCGTAATCTTTCCGTCTGACTGTGAAAAGATGCGAACCGTAATCAACGATTAAGCCTCGATCTTCTCGATAACAACCTTCGTGAACGGCTGACGATGACCCTGACGACGGCGATAGTTGGACTTAGCCTTGTACTTGAAGACGAGAATCTTCTTCGCCTTGCCCTGAGCCTCAACTTTGCCCGTTACCTTGGCACCCTCAACAACCGGCGTGCCGACTTTCACATCACCGTCGTTGACTACCGTCAGGACGTTGTCGAAAACCACAGCATCGCCTTCGTTAGCAGCCAGCTTCTCGACCGTGATCACATCACCCTCGGAAACCTTGTACTGCTTGCCACCAGTTTTGATAATTGCGTACATGAAAACACCTCCCTATAAGTTTACTCGCCAGCTACGGCAGCCTTGCGGCATTTCTCGAGCCTCGCTGCGCGGTTGGGGAAGGCGCACGACTGCGCCTACAGATATGAATATTAACATATCGATACCCCGATGTCAAGAAAAAGCTCTAGAATCTTGCCCCCTTCTCTGAAGGGGGAGGGCCACGAAGTGGCGGGGGATGTTACGACCGCATGACAAGATTCACGAGGAACGCCGCGGCGACGATCCACATGATCCACGTGACTTCTTTGCCCTTGCCCGTGACGAGCTTCATGAACGCATAGCTCACGAAACCGAAGGCAAATCCGTTGGCGATGGACCCCGTCATCGGCATCATGATGATCGTGAGGAAAGCCGGCAGGCCATCCGTGTAATCGCTGAAATGAATCCGGCCGACATCGGTCATCATCATCGCACCAACGAGGATGAGCGCCGGAGCCGTAGCGAAGCCCGGTACAAGACCAATGACCGGAGCAAAGAGCAGCGAAACGAAGAAGCAGAGCGAAACCGTAACAGCCGTGAGGCCCGTCTTGCCACCGGCAGCGATACCGGCCGCACTCTCGATGTACGACGTCACCGTCGACGTACCAAAGATAGCGGAGAGAACCGTGCCGCAGGCATCCGTCGTGAGCGCCTTATCGAGGTTCTCGATCGTGCCATCCGGTTTTACGAGGTTCGCCTTCGAGGTCAGGCCGATAAGCGTACCCATATTATCGAAGAGCTCAACGACCGTGAACGTAAAGATAATGGAAACGATGCCGTAGTTCCACGCACCGGCGATATCGAGCTCACCGAACGTCGCCCCCATGCTCGGCATAGAACTCGAAATGATGTCCCCAATGCCATGGGGAACCGGGGAATAACCCAGGCACATCGAGAGCACCGTCGTCGCGAGGATGCCGATGAGGATCGCACCCTGAACGCGGCGGGCGATGAGCGCTGCCGTCAGCAGCAGGCCAAAGAGCGAAAGCATCGTCGTCGGCTCCGTCACGTGACCGAGGCCGACGAACGTAGCCTTATCCGGAATAACCAGTCCCGTACCCTTCAGTCCGATAAAGGCGATGAACATGCCAATACCGACGCCGATCGCGATCTTGAGATTCGTGGGTACCGCATTGATAATCGCCTGACGGATACCTCCGATCGTCAAAATCAAAAAGAAGATACCCGAGAAGAACACGGCGCCCAGTGCGACGGTCCAGTGCAGATGCAGCACGCCGACAACGTAGTAGGCAAAGAACGCATTCAGGCCCATGCCAGGAGCCAGCGCGACTGGATAGTTTGCGACGACGCCCATAGCCATCGTCGCGATCGCAGCGATCCAGATTGTCGAGGCAATCGCAGCCTCTTTCGGGATCCCCGCCTCAGCCAGGATGTTCGGATTGACGAACATGATATAGGCCAGGGCAATAAACGTAGTGAAACCAGCAATCAGCTCCGTCTTGACGGTAGTGTGCTTTTCATCGAGCTTGAAATAGCGATGAACAAAGCTCTGCTGTCCCGTTTGTGCATTCATAAATAAAAAATCCTCCTCTTTCTCCGCACAACGTACAGCACAAGAAAGAGAAGGATACACATTCCCTCTGATCTTGTAGACTGTGACAGTTTACGGCTGCCTGTAGAAACACCCGCACCATATCAGCGGGTTTATACAAGAAATTTAACAGGGATAAGAATACCACGTGATAAAGCCTTTTGTCAACCTGAACGCGACCAACAAAAAAGCTGTGCTTTTCAGCACAGCTTGATTTGCAAATGGCGGAGTGGAGAGGATTCGAACCTCCGCCGCGGTTACCCACGCTAACGATTTAGCAAACCGTCCTCTTGAGCCACTTGAGTACCACTCCATATATAATGGCAGGGGCAGAAAGAATCGAACTCTCAACCTACGGTTTTGGAGACCGTTGCTCTACCAATTGAGCTATACCCCTATACCTTTATAACCAAATAATGGGGCGACTTGTGGGGATCGAACCCACGCATGCTGGAGCCACAATCCAGTGTGTTAACCGCTTCACCAAAGCCGCCATGATAACTGGCAACGTCCTATCCTCCCAGCCCGTCTCCAGACAAGTACTTTCGGCGTGCGTGTGCTTAACTACTGTGTTCGGCATGGGAACAGGTGGA
>OMYB01000021.1 GCA_900315155.1 uncultured Selenomonadales bacterium
CGGGTCATAAAAGCAAGCTTTTAATTCCCTCGTTCGACTTGCATGTGTTAAGCACGCCGCCAGCGTTCGTCCTGAGCCAGGATCAAACTCTCCATAAAAGGAAAGCCGAAATTGGCTCAAATTATCTGTTAAAAGAAATTGCGATTGCTACAAGCAATCTTGTGTTCAAAACTCACAAATGTGAGTTGTAACATCTGGCTTTATCATGTTGCATGATCTACATTGTTTAGTTTTCAGAGAACAACTCCATCGCTTCAAGCGATGTATCTATTTTATCGCATCGAATCAAGCTTGTCAAGAGGAATTTCAAATTTTTCAAATTGTCTTAATTGCCTCATTTATGGCCCATCTCTCAGCGACCTTTACTATAATACACGCTTCTCGTCGCGTTGTCAACACAAAATCAAAAAAATATGCTATAATTCTTTTAGAACTTCAATTTTCGCACAAAGGAGGGAATCTCATGGCTATCGCAAGCCTCATTCTCACACCAGATCCCGCCATGACCGACCGGCTCCGCAAGGAACTCGATACCATGCAGGGATTTAGTTTGGAACAGGAAACCACGAACGGCGAGTTCATTCTTCTCGCTGAAGCACCAGACCTTTCCCAGCTCATTGGCATCTGCCGGGACCTCGAAAAACACCCCGGCGTTATGAGCCTGGCAACGAGTTACGTAACGGAGGACGATGAATCCGCCTCACCTGAATCCTAAGTATCATCCTGAATTTTACAAACCACAAAAAGGAGCAGCCCCACAACGATGCTGCTCCTTTTGTGTTATCGTGTTATTCTTTTAGGCTTTCTCGATCCGTACTGCACTGGCCTTGTAATCCGGCTGCTTCGAGCCCGGATCAAAGGAATCCAGCATGACACGGTTGATCATACGGTCCATATTGGGATCATGGAACGATACATACACCACGCCCGGCTGCGGTTTGCTGCGGCCGTTGATCGCAGCTTTCATCTTGCACGTCGCACGGCGGGAGATAATATTCACGAGGTCGCCATCCTGGATGCCAAGACGTGCGGCATCTTCCGCGTTCATATCGACGACCATCTCCGGCGCGATGCGTTTGAGTTCCGGTACATTGAACGTCATCGTGCCCGTATGCCAATGTTCGAGCATACGGCCTGTCGTGATGCAGATTGGATACTCTGCATCCGGCATTTCTTTCGGGAACACTTGTGGACGAGCCCAGATAACGGCACGTCCATCCGGCTTGCCATAGAATTCGATGCCGTCGAC
Source organism: uncultured Selenomonadales bacterium (assembly GCA_900315155.1). Lineage (GTDB taxonomy): Bacteria > Bacillota > Negativicutes > Selenomonadales > Selenomonadaceae > UBA2897. Next base: position 1,250 of record OMYB01000021.1, read on the forward strand.
AGCATCTTCCTTGACGTTCGTATCCCAAGGACGAGCATAACGGATACGCGTCTCTTCTTCGTTCTCGCCCTTGACCGGCCAAAGGACACCATGTGCCTTTTTCAGATGGTCATAGGAGGCAAGCATCATAGCCGTACCCTTCTGGCACTTCTGATATTCCTTCCATGCGTCTTCCGGCGTCTTGAACGGAGCGAGATCCTCGAATCCCATGCGTTTTGCGAACTCAAGGATCTGCCAGAAGTCCGGTTTTGCTTCGCCCGGCGGCGTCGCCGCCGCTTCGAGATGCTGCGTACGGCGCTCGCCATTGCCAAAGATACCCTCTTTCTCCATCCACATCGCAGACGGAAGAACGATATCGGCGAGCTCGGACGTACGCGTCGGATGATATGCCTCGGAAACAACGAGGAACGTCTTTTCCATGCCTTCGCGGTAATGATCCGCATTCGGCAGGGACTGTCCCGGATTCGTCGTCATGACCCAAAGGCACTTCAACTTGCCCGTGCATGCGGCCTCGAACATGGCAATCGTATGGTAACCCGGTTTCGAAGGCATGCGGGATGGGTCGATTCCCCAGATTTCTGCTAACTCGTTGCGGTCCTTCTCCTTTGCGACGAAACGGTGTGCCGGAAGGATGTGGGAAAGGCCGCCCGTCTCACGCACACTGCCGCAAGCCGATGGCTGGCCCGTGAGGGAGAACGGCGTACTGCCCGGTTTGCAGATTTTGCCCGTGAGCAGATGCAGGTTATGGATGAGGTTGTTGACAAAAACACCCGAAATACGCTGGTTGAAACCCATGCACCATACGGACATCGTCTTGACGTCTTTGCCATAGAGGACGTGCGTGAGCTCACGGATGGTCTCCGCCGGCACGCCGCATTTCTCTGCTGCAAGTTCCGGCGCATAGGGAGCGAGAAAAGCCTTGTATTTTTCCAGATCGATTTTTTCCTTGCCCTGCATGAAGTTGACGTGATTCTCGATGAAGTGGTCATCCTGCAGACCATCCTGGAGGATAACGTAAGCCATAGAGTTGAGCAGCGTCAGATCCATCGATGGCTTGAAGAGAATCTTGTAGTCGGCAATCTCCATGCTCTTCGTCTCGCGGACATCCGCGACAACGATCTTCATATTCGGGTTCTTGCGCTTATGCGCGACGAGGCGGGCAAAGAGAACCGGATGTGCCTCAGCCATGTTCGAACCGATCATGAAGAAGTTATCGCAATCCTCGATATCCTCATAAGTACCAGACGGCTCATCCTCACCATATGTGGCAATCATGCCGGCAACGGCGCTGGCCATGCAGGTACGTGGGTTGCCGTCGATGTTGTTCGTGCCGATACCAGCGCGGAAAATCTTCTGTACCGTATAAGTTTCCTCGGCAAACGTCTGTCCGGAGCCATAGAATCCTACGGAATCCGGACCATACTGCTCGATGGCTTCCTTGAATTTCGAAGTCATGAGATCAAGAGCTTCATCCCAGGATGCCTCACGGAACTTACCGTTTTCCTTGATGAGCGGCTTCGTGACACGATCCGGTGCCTCGAGAATCTTCGGCAGCGTCATACCCTTGATGCAGAGACGGCCGCGATTGACCGGATTATCCGGATCACCTTTGACAGCGACAATCTTGCCGTTCTTCACACCGGCATAGACGCCGCAGCCCGTACCGCAGTAACGGCAGACACCTTTGCACCATTTATCGACTTCCTTCGGGCTGACCGGTCCGTTCTGCGTATCGCGCTGCGGTGCGCAGCCAGCCGTTACCAATGCTGCCGTCAGAGCCATTCCTTTGAGGAAGGAACGGCGCGTAATCGTCTTACTCATAGTCCTTTCCTCCCTTAAAGCTTCGTTCCCTTGTTATCCAGATGGCAGGTATAGCAGTTATCCCTGGACGGATAGTCTACGTTCTTGCCATCCTGATGCACGACACCTTCATGGCAGGTGAGGCAGTTCATGCCGTTCTCGAAATGGCGGATGGAGTGCGGATTGTTGTGCTTCGCTGCTGTCTCAGCATCGAGGACCTTATCCTGATGGCAGGTGTAGCAGTTTGCACCATCCGGGCTCGACATCTTAATCGGATCTGGCACATTGCCCGTCACGTGCATGACGAGTTCCTTCGTGCCCTTCCACTTCGACTCCACCGTGCCCTGCAGGCCCGGTTTCTCATGGCAGTCTGCACAGCCTACGCCAGCCTGTGCATGTAGTGAGTGCTGATAGCTCTGGTACATCGGATCCATCTCGTGGCACGTTTCGCCACAGAACGACGTCTGGTTTGTAGCCTCGATAGATACCATGCCCACGCCGAGCAGCACGATGCATGCTGCTCCGGCTAACGCGATATGCTTGAGCTTGAACCGCTTATTCGGCAGATCAGATAAATCCAGCTTCATATCGTTTTCCCCCTTTATTCTGTCGATTCTCTTTCCTTGTCACATAATCGCAGAATATATCGAATTTTACGCCTTGCTTATCTAATTCTACCCGATTTGAAAAAAAAATGATGTTGCCCCAGCAACATCAAACAAAAAAAGCCGCCTAAAAAGCAGCTTTTGTGACCTTTATCCTTGCAGATATCCGGTTCCTTATCTGACCCAACGCCTCAGAAGCAATCGACTTCCACAATCGCACCGTACGTGAGGAACTGGGTTGCATCCGTCGGATTACCTTTGAGAACACTCTCTTTTGCGGCATCCGCCTGATCCGCAGCGAGACTGACTTTGCCAGCCTCAATCTCCGACTCGACTTTCTTCCACAGAGCCTTGCGGGAGGCAACCGTATCTTTGTACACCGCGTGGTTGTAGAAGACATTCATGGATTTTTCGCTTTTCTCCTCGTCGCAGTTGAAGAAGATATATGCCTTCTTCGCGGCGGCAGAACGCGTCGTCTTGGCAGACTTTGCTGCACTCGTCTTTGTTGGCATGTTGATAATCCCCCTTAAATCTTTGTACCAAGATATAATAGCACAAACCCATTATAGCACTTATGCCTCAAACGCACAAATCGCCCTATGCGCTTTATTTCGGATAACGGCGGTCGAACTCAGGCATCCATTCCCGCTTCGCATGGCTGAACGTGCGCACCTCGATACGGTCCGGATAGAGATAAAGCGAGTTCGTCCATATCTTCTTGCGGTCCATATCGGCGTTATGGATATCCGTCAGGTTCGGCAGATACGCGTTGATGCCCGGCGCCGCATAGCTGTAGTTCGTTGCCAGCGTATGCGTATGACCGGATACCCATAGCCGCACCTGCGGATTGGCACGCAGGATCTCATCCAGCACTTTCTCGGGCTGTGCGATGAACTCCGGTGTATTGATCTTCTTGCCGTAGGTCAGCAGCGTATCTTTCAGCGGCCCGTGAAAGAAAATCAGCGTGGTTTCGTCGCGATGGCTTTCCAAATCCTGGCGAAGCCAATCGATCTGCTCATCCAGCATGCTCGTATTCATCTCTCCCTCCGCGGAGAGAAAAACGAGATGGTATCCGCCGAGTTCCTTCGCATACCAGCGGGAAGGCAGCTGCCAGAATCGCTGATACTGCTCGAGCTTCCGTACACGCATGGCTGCATCGCCACGACGCGCATGTCCCGTCTCCGTCGGCTCATCCTGATAGCAGAACTCATGGTTGCCATTGACCACCCAGAGCGGTGGCTGCAGACGGTTGAAGAATTTACGGATATAGGCATACTCCGCGGTAATGGCCCTTTGTGCGACGATATCTCCCACAGCCACGACCGCATCCACGTCCGTCCAGCTGTTGATATCCTCGATAACGGCGTTCTTTGCCGCAACGATGTCTTCCTGCGTTTTCCTGTCCGGGTGCTGCAGCGTGCGCACGGGCAGATGCGGATCCCCCAATACGACAATGCGTTTGTACTCTCTTTCGGCAGCCAGCAGCCTGCCCGGCTTGCCAAGAAAGAGCGTACCGGCTCCTGCCAGTACGCCCCGGATGAAAGTTCTGCGGCTGATCATGCGCTTGCCTCCGCTTTTTTCGCCTTATGTATCGCAGCCAGAAGTTCCTCCCGATAAATCGGGACATCCTCCGGCGCCTCAATACCGACCTTCACTTTATTTCCACTGACATGGATAATGCGCACGATGATGTTCTCCCCGATGAAAATCTCCTGCTCATCGTGGCGTGTCACTGCTAACAATAGGATCCCTCCTGTTCCCGAAAACTCACAACAGTCTTCCCTGCCGTGACGGGTGCTCCTCCAGATACGTGCGGAAAATCCGCTCCACCAGGTCACGGATTGGGATGTTTTCTTCCTCTGCCCGCTGCCGGATAGCAGCGATGAGATCTTCGGGCAGGCGGACGCCGAACGTCTTTTGGAATTCCTTCTCTTTCTCATTCTCCGCTGCCGCCATAGCTCTGTTCCTCCTTTTCTCCGCTTCCTGTTTTTATTCGCCAAAGCCTCCCAAAATCCTGCCGTCCCATGAAAATACGCCAAGAAAAAACAGCCAGCAGGCTGAGCCCTGCTGGCTGTCATATGGATACAAAATATATAAAATAGATGGGAAACTTCTTTATCAGAATCGGAATTTATCCAGCGAGCCCTGCAATTCCTGTGCAAGTTTGGCAAGGGAATCGCTTGCCGTCGCAATCTCCGCCGACGAAGCTGACTGCTCCTCTGTCGCAGCCGAGACGCTCTCCATCTCCATAGCAACCTTCTTGCCCTGGTTGTCGATATCCTTGATGGTGCCCGTGATCGCCGAAGTATTGTTTGCCACGCCGCGGATGGCGTCTGCCATGTGGCCGACCTCCTCCGAGACATCGTTGACGTAGGTCTGAATCTGCTCGAATGCCTGGTTCAGTTCCTCAACGGAGCGCGCACCATCGGCGACGGCAGCACTGCCTTCTTTCATCGAGGCGACGGCATTGCCCGTCTCCTGCTGAATGCCAAGGATGAGCTGCGAGATCTGCTGAGCCGCCTCCTGTGAAGCCTCGGCGAGCTTGCGGACCTCATCGGCAACGACGGAGAAGCCGCGGCCCTGCTCACCGGCACGGGCAGCCTCGATCGCCGCGTTGAGGGCGAGCAGGTTCGTCTGCTCCGCGATCCCCGAAATCGTCTCCACAATTTGGCCGATTTCCTGAGAGCTGGCACCGAGCTTATCGACAATAGCAGCCGAGGAGCCCACCGTGGACTCGACACTGCGGATTTTCTCTACGGAGGCCTGGATTGCCTTGGCACCCGTTACAGCCTGATCGTATGCAGCCGTCGCATGTGCGGCCACCTTATCGGCCTCTGCCTGGAGGTTATCCACCGCTGCTGCGACATCCTGCACCGAGCGCGTGCTCGTGTCGACGCCGCCCTGCTGCGCGATGACCGCATCCGATGCCTGCTGCACAGACTGTGCCACCTGCTGGGATGCCTGTGCCGACTGCTGCGAGCTGGCCGTGAGCTCCTCCGAAGCGGAAGCGATGTGATCCGTAGAGGCATGGGTCTGGCTCAGGAGTTTGGCGAGGTTCCGGCGCATATCACCAAACATGTTCTCCATCTCACCGAACTCATCGCGGCGGTCGACCACCACGCCATCATCGCGGAAATCTCCGTTACCAAGACGCGTAAAGCCTGCCATGATATCGCGCAGAGGGCGCACGATGGAATTGATGAGCATCCAGCCAAAGAAGCAGAGGATAACGAGCGTAATGAACGTCTGAATGAGCATGCTCGTCACGGCCTTGCCGACGGCGCCGCTGTTGGCCTCATTGATCTGTTTCGTCTGATCGGCGATATCCTTGCGCATCGGCGTCATCGCATTATCCCAGCCGATAATCGCCTTGATACCCTTCGTGTTATAGACATCGCGTGCCTCATTCTGCTTGCCTGCGATGGAGAGGTCGAGCATTTCCAGCGTATCCTTTTTGAAATCTGCCCAGTTCTGCTCGATGACCGGCTCTGCCTCGTTGTTGAAGCCGAGCGCCTTGTACTCCTGCCAGTTTGCCTCGTACTGGTCCATGTACTCGATGATATTCTTTTTGTTCTTGACGAGCTGGTTCTGATCCGTAAGACTCAGATTCTCGAGCACACGGGCCTGCAGCGAACGTACCTTGACGGCGCTGTCCCCGAGCAGCTCCACGGCATGCGTCTGGCGGTTTGCCACCTCATCCATGGCGCTGTGCACGTCGCGTAGATAAGCGATGCCCGTCAAGCCAACGGATGCAAGCGCGATGACAGCAATGACGATCAGGCACACGATTTTATACGGTACCTTCAAGTTCGATAACCAATTCATGAAATCCGATCCTCCTCCAAAGTTCAAGTTTCCTCTTACTTCATCCCTAGATAATCTTATTATACTTGTTTCTGACGCAGCAGAAAAAGGACACCTGACACTTTTTGGTATTTCGACATAAGAAAAGAGGACTCCTGCCGGAATCCTCTTTTTCTGCGAAAAAAGTATCGAACGTTACGGTTCTGCATCCTCATCCTGACGGGCCTGCCACCGGGCGAGAAAGTCCCGGTCTTCGGGAGATAATGTTTTTTTCTCCAAAAGGTCAGGCCGATGTTTTGCCGTCATCAGCAGGGACTGCTCATGGCGCCACTGGCGGATGCGCGCATGGTCGCCGGATAACAGTACCTCCGGCACCTCGCGTCCCTCAAAATCCCGCGGGCGCGTGTACTGAGGGAACTCCAGCAGGCCGTCGTAAAAGGAATCCGTCGGCGCAGACTCCGCATCGCCCAACACGCCGGGCAGCATGCGCGAAACGGCGTCCGTGATAACCATAGCGGGGAGTTCCCCACCGGTCAGCACATAATCACCGATCGAGATTGCCTCATCCGCCAGCGCATAGATGCGTGCATCGAAGCCTTCATAATGGCCGCAGATGAACACGAGCTGGTCGTACCGGGCGAGCTCACGCGCCTTATCCTGCGTAAACGTCGGCCCGGACGGATCCATGATGAGTACGCGGCGGTTCGCCTCGTATTCTTTCGTACGTTCGAGCACATCGCGCACGGCACGCGTCATCGGCTCCGGTTTCAGCACCATGCCGGCGCCGCCGCCAAACGGCGAATCGTCGACATGCTTATGCTTGTCAAACGAAAAATCCCGGAAATTCGTATAGTGGATATCCAGGATGCCGCTGTCGATGGCCCGTTTCGTGATGCTGTCCCCAAAAGGCCCTGAAAACATCTCAGGAAAGATCGTGATCATGTCAATCCGCATGATGGGTCCCATCCTCTACGCTATCCGGCATATCGACGACCATGCGGCCGCCTGGCACATCGATGACCTTGACGACGGCCTTGAGCGCCGGGATCAGGAGCTCGCGTCCGTCCGGGCGATGCGTCACATAGACGTCGTTCGAGCCCGTATGCAGCACGTTCTCCACCTTGCCCAGATCCTGCCCGGCCACATCCGTGACCTGCAACCCGATGATATCGAACTCATAATACTGTCCCTCTGGCAGCGGCATAGCCTCACTGCGCGGGACAGACAGGTAACGGTTCGTGAGACGCATGGCATCCTCTCGGACCGGATATTCGCAGAACTTTAGGATCACGAACTGCTTATGGTAGCGGCAGCTCTCGATATGCAGGAGCTCGTCGCCGACCAGGACTTCCTTCATGCCCTTGAAGCGCTCCGGGAAATCTGTCATCGGGATGATGCGCATCTCGCCCTGAATCCCGTGTGCCGCACCGACCTTGCCGATGATGACGCGGTCCTTGCCCGGCTTGCCTGCCCGGTTCTTCTTAGCCACGGATGGCGATAATCTTGTCATCTTCAACCAGGATCTCCACATTCATGATGTCGCGCATATTGTCGCCGATATGCACCTCGACCTGATGCTCGAGCTGGCCCTGTACGATCTCCGCACCGAGAGCCATCTTCTCGATCTGCTCTTTCTGCTGCTGCGCATCCTCGCGATAGTTCATGCGCTTGCCGCGCTCCTCCGCGAAATGCTGACGGATCGCTGCGAGACGCTGGATATCCTCCGGCGTCGGGTCCTGCGTGTCGTTCTCCTGGAGCATGCGCTTCTCCTGGATGTTCATCTGCTGCACCTCGAGCTCGGCACGCTTGATGCCCTCATCGATCTCGCTGAGCATGCGGTTTTTGAGTTTCTCCGTCAGCTTGGCCTTGATTTTTACGGGTACTTTCAAAGAAATCGAATCCATGTTACTTTTCCTCTCTGCTTCTTGTGATGAAAAAAGACACCAGCCCGTATATGGGCTGGCGCCTTTTTTAAACAATCTCAACGGTGACTTTCTTGTCTTCGCGGAGAGCCGCGGCCTTCACGACGGTGCGGATCGCTTTCGCAATGCGCCCCTGACGGCCGATAACCTTCCCCATATCCTCCTCAGCCACATGGAGCTCCACCACGATCTGGCGGTCTCCCTGCTTTTCGTTCGTGACGACGGCTTCGGGATGATCGACAAGCGCCCTGGCGATTACAGCAACGAGTTCTTTCATGCTGAGACCTCCCCAGGATTAGTGCTTCTTGCTCTCAGCGAACTTGGCGATGATGCCCTTCTTGCTGAGGAGATTCTTAACGGTATCCGTAGGCTGAGCACCCTTGTTCATCCAATCGAGAACTTTGTCCTCATCCACGTTCACAACGGCCGGCGTCTGGGACGGGTCGTAGTTGCCGAGGATCTCGATGAAACGGCCATCGCGCGGAGCGCGGGAATCAGCCACAACAATGCGATAGAACGGATTCTTCTTTGCACCGAGACGGTTCAAACGAATCTTTACTGCCATGAAACTTCACCACCTTTCGCTGCGTCGTACCCTGTTATGATACGGGGAAAACAGCGCTTTGTCAATATTTAGAACGGCATTTTCGGGAAACCGAAGCCCCCGAGGCTTCCTAGACCTCCTAGACCTGGGAAACCTTTCTTGCCTTTCTGCATCTTTTTCATTTTCTTCATCATCTTGCGCATCTCGCCAAACTGCTTGAGGAGCTTGTTGACGTCCTGGACGCGCGTGCCGGAGCCCATTGCAATACGCTTGCGGCGGCTGCCGTTAATGATGCTGATGTCTGCCCGCTCTTTCGGCGTCATCGACTTGATGATCGCCTCGATCTGGCGGACTTCCTTGCCATCGAGGTCGATGTCCTGCCCCTCCAGCTGTTTTTTCAGGCCGCCCATGCCCGGGATCATGCCGAGGATCGATTCGAGCGAACCGAGCTTCTTGACCTGCTGCATCTGGCTCAGGAAATCGTCGAGCGTAAACTCATCCTTGCGGAGCTTCTTCTCCATCTTCTTGGCTTCTTCGAGGTCGAAGTTCTCCTGTGCCTTTTCGACGAGGGAGAGCACATCGCCCATGCCGAGGATACGGGAAGCCATGCGATCCGGATGGAACGGCTCGAGTGCCTCGAGCTTCTCGCCCATACCGACGAACTTGATGGGAACGCCCGTGACCGCCTTGATGGAAAGAGCCGCGCCGCCGCGTGCATCACCATCGAGCTTCGTCATGACGACGCCGTCGAGGCCGAGATCCTCATGGAAACTCTGCGCGACGTTGACGGATTCCTGACCGGTCATCGCATCGACGACGAGCAGGATCTCATGCGGTTTGACCGACGACTTGATATCGCGGAGCTCCTGCATGAGTTTCTCATCGATCTGCAGGCGGCCTGCCGTATCGATGATGATGACATCATTCGCATGCGACTGGCTGTACGGAATCGACGATTTCGCAATCGTGACGGCATCCGTCCCCGGCTCCATCGTAAAGACGGGAAGGCCAAGCTGCTCACCGACGACCTGCAGCTGCTTGATGGCTGCGGGGCGGTAGATATCGGCTGCAACGAGCAAAGGCCGCTTGCCCTGCTTCTTCAGCGCGAGACCGAGCTTGCCCGCGGACGTCGTCTTGCCGGCGCCCTGCAGACCGACCATCATGATGATTGTCGGCGGCTTCGGGCTCATGTTGATGCGGCTCTGTGTGCCGCCCATGAGGTTCGTGAGCTCCTCGTCGACGATCTTGATGACGACCTGTGCCGGCGTCAGCGTCTCGAGGATGTTCTGGCCGACCGCACGCTCCTTGACCGTCTTGATGAAGTTCTTGACGACCTTGAAGTTGACATCGGCTTCGAGAAGTGCCATGCGCACCTCGCGCATCGCCTCATTGACATCCTCCTCGGTCAGCTTGCCGTGTCCGCGCAGCTTCTTGAACGTCGCCTGCAGGCGATCGGATAAGCTTTCAAAAATCAACGGTATACCTCCCGGCCGGGACCGACCAGCGGAGCGAGACGGCCCAGCACATCATCGACGGCTTTTCCGTTCTCTGCCGTGCGCAGGTCGCGGATCGACCGCGCAATGGCCTGCAGCTCATCCCGTTCCTCCTGATAGCGCCTGGCAAGTCCCAGCTTCTTTTCGTATCCTTCCATCGCTTTTTCCGAGCGGTGGATGTTATCGTAGACGGCCTGACGGGAGATGCCGAGCTCCTCTCCGATCTCCGAAAGGGAGAAATCATCATAGAGGTGAAGGCGCAGGCACTCCTGCTGCTTCTCGGTGAGCAGAGCCCCATACAGGGTAAACAGCGCTGTCAGATAAAGGAAACGCTCCATGCTCATGCCCCCATCCGGTTTCATCCGAATCCTTGCCAAGGAGAACGCCTTGACATAGCTATTATAGCGAAGCACCTGCATGGTGTCAAGGTTTTTTCCTTGTCACGGTAAATTTTCTTCTGCATCATCGGAAACTGCGCCTTTTCCCTTCGGGCGGATGTATGCCAGGAAATCGTCCTCACTCATCGGACGCGCGTAAAAGAACCCCTGCAGGTAATCCACGCCAAGCCGGATCAGTTCATCGGCCATACGTTTATCCTCGACCCCTTCGGCCGTGATTTCGTATCCCTGGTTATGCAGGGAATGGATGATATCTTCGAGATACGTTCCGCCTTTCTCGAAATGAGCGACGACGATGCTCCGGTCCAGCTTGATCGTGCGGAACGGAATCGACAGCAGGCGTCCGGCATTCGAATAGCCGCTGCCGTAATCATCCAGTGCGAACTGGAATCCGTCCTCGCGCATGATCCGCACGGACTCCTGCAGGCGATCCGCCTGGATCATTGCCTCCTCCGTCAGCTCCAGATGCAAAGCGGAAGATGGCAGGCGGAACTGGTCCTTGATACGGATGAAGCGCCGCGGCATCGTGCGGTCGCGGCACTGGAGCGGCGACAAATTCACGTTGATCCATTCCACCGAACTCTTGCGCACCGCAGGCATGCTCAGGAAGGCACATGCCTTGGCAAAAATCTGCTCGCCCAGTTTGCTGATGGTGCCATTCGCCTCCGCTAACGGGATGAACTCTGACGGCGGGATGAAACCACCATCCGGTCCCTCAAGGCGTGCGAGTGCCTCTGCACCGACAACGGCTCCCGTTTTCGCATCCACCAGCGGCTGAAGGAACATGACGACCGCATCGTTCTCGATGGCATTGCTCAGCGTCTGCTGTACGAGTACGCGGCGCTGGATTTCCCGGTTAAAGGCAGCATCGATATGGATATCCTTCGTATAGGCCGGATCGCCAGCCCGATCCATGGCCAGGCGCAGGCAGCGTATCAATTCTGCCATCGAGAAGAATACAACAGAGCGGTCCATCTTGACGCAGCCGGCCGAAAGGAAGATATCGGCAAAGTCCTTGCTATGCCAGGCAGACTGGAAACGCTCATGAATAATCTGGCAAAGTTTATCCTCATCCAAAGGCCAATGGCTGAGCAGGATGAAACGGCCATTGCGGATATAGAATAAACTCGTCCGGCGATCGACCAGCTGGTGGAAGAACTGCCCCATCTTCCGCAGGGCACCGTCCATCTGCTGGTCGCCATAAAGCTCACGGACCCCGGAATAATCCTTGATGGCTATGCCGATAAGCCAATACTTCTGTTCCCCCAGTGCCTCTGCCATGAGGGAACGGAAACCGCGGCTGTTGAAGGCATCGAGCCTCGTCTCATAAAAACTCTCCGGATTCTGCGCACCAAGGAAAATGACGAGGATGGCCAGCAGATAGAAATAGCTGATGATGAGGATCTGTTCATCCAGGGCGGCGAGGAACGTACCGACAAAGATCAGGATGTTATAGGCATAGAGGCGGCGGCGCTGGATACGATGCAGCGTTTCCCGGCAGGTATGGACATAAGCAACAGCCAGCAGCGCGTAGAACCACTGGAACAGATACAGCGACACGTAGGCCGGGCCGATCTGGAACTGCCCATTTCCATCAAAGGAAAAAATGATGCCCATCCCCGGACTGACTGCCACGAGAGCCAGCATAAAAAAGAGCGGTGCCTTTGTGATAAGCCGGAACCGGCTGGAAATCATCCGGTAAGCATGGATCTCCTCTGCGACATAGGAAAACAGCAGCCAGCTCAGCAGCACCAGGAGCATATAATAAGCCACCGTTGAGCCATACAGCAGCCCGATCGGCACCATATTCCCATGCGAAACAAGCACAGATGATACGATATCCGACACCGTCATCAGCAGGCTGACAACCAGTACGGCAACGAAGCTGCGGCTCTGCCTGGTCGGCAGGTAACGCGTGGCAAAATAATACACCATAAGCGTGATCTGCACAGGAATAGTTGCCAGGGCAAGATCGCAGTTATAATTTGTGAGCACAGACAATATCGACAAGGCCAGCACCTCTGTTTCTTGATTCTTTTATCCTGTATTTATTCTCTGCAGAATTCCTGCAATCCTGCCTGTCTGCCACAGGATTGTATCAAAGTCCCTCTTTTGGTTATCTGCCCTATTTTGTGCGCGAGGTTACGGAAATTTTCATCATGCCGTATTAGAATAGGGAAAGCAGTGAAAGGAGCAACGCAATAATGACAAATAACGATACGAATCATACGACTTTAGCCAAGCGGCCGCCCGAGCGCGTCATGGTCAGTCAGCCGCAGGACATCTCCACCCTCCCGGCAGGCCACCCCCTGCAGCTCATGCAGCAGGAAAACGAGGCCCTCAAGGGCATCCTCGCTGACATAGAATCCGCCGCCAACCGCGAAAACGCGCAGGCTTCCCTCAAGAACCTGCAGCGTCTCTACGGCCTTTGGAATCATTACAACAAAAAAGATGGCATCATCGCCCCGATGCTCTACCGTTATGGCGTCACCGGCCCCTCGCAGGTCATGTGGAACGTCGATGACGAAATCAAGGACGAGCTCTCCGCCGTCTGCCGCCCGATTCAGCAGGACATCGAGAACTTCCCCATCTACCGCGGCCGCATTTACGGCCTCACGCAGCGGGCGGAGGAGATGATCCGGAAAGAGGAGCAGATCGTCATGCCGATGACCCTTCGTTTCTTCACGGATGAGCAATGGTATGCCATCTATGGGGACTTCAAGGAAAGCGGTACCGCATTCGATGTGCCTTTCATCGAATGGCCAGAGGCCGAGTCCTGGCTCGAAAAGCAGGAAACCGCCCTCGATACCGATACCGTTATAAACGGCAAAGTCCGCCTCTCCACAGGCGAGGTCACGTTGCGCCAGCTGCGCGGCATCTTTGCCCTTCTCCCAATCGATATCACGTTCATCGATGAAACCGACACCATACGTTTCTTCCTCAACGAAGGCCATATCTTCGACCGCCCGAAAACCTGCCTCGGCCGACCGGTCTATGACTGCCATCCGCCGCGCATCATCCCCGTCGTGAAAAACCTCATCGAGGATTTCCGTGCGAAGCGCCGCGACCACATGACCGTCGCCCGCCGCATCAAAGGCAAGCCCGTCCTCGTCCAATACATGGGCGTCTACGATGAAAGCGGCACATACATCGGCACCGTCGAATTCGTCCAGGACTGCAGCGAAATCCTCACCAGCTTCAAAGGCTGACCTTTTTCCAAACAAGAAGGCTGCCCCCTCTGTCTCCATCTCCGGATGGCAGAAGGGGCAGCCTTCTTGTTTGCGTTATGCGTCCTGCAGGAGCATCTTCACGATATCCTGGCGGCTCACGATGCCGACGAGCTTACCCGCATCATCGGCGATCGGCACTCGCTTGATGTGCTTATCCCGCATAATGCGGGCAATCTCACCGACCTCCGTATCCTCACGGGCCGTCTCGACCTCCTCGGTCATGATTTCCGCCGCATTCATCGCCGAGAATTTCCGGAACTCGCGCTGATACTCACGGAACCCGTGATAGATGATGACAGCGCCGAGGATGCAGAGCCCATCCGGCAGCGCCGGACCAGCCTCTTTGCAGAGCAGATCCCCCTCGCTCACGATGCCCTTCAGCTTCCCATCCTTATCGACAACCGGCACACCGGAAATCTTGTGGTTCACCAGAATCTCCGCCACCTCACGGATCGGCGTCTCCGGCTCCACCGTCAGCACGCCCTTCGTCATAATATCCTTCGCCAGCATAACAATCACCCCTTCGCAAAATCTATCCTGCTTTATGTATTCGCGAAAGGCAGGCTCTTTCCCTTCCTGAAATTGGCAAGATTTCGTCTCATTGTAAATTGTTGACTAAATCAATATTTATATTGCTTTTTCAGCCGTCTAATCTTCCCGCTTTATGCTACAATATAGATAAAGGAACGCAACCCGGAATTTACCAGGAGGGATTATGATGCAAATGGATTCACTGAAAAAGAAGATTGCCGTTGCCGTGACAGCCGCGGTGCTGGCCGCGCCGATGTCTATGGGGATCACGCCGGCACCGGCGGAGGCTTCTTGGGCGGATCTCGCCGGTGCGGTCATCGGCGGAGCGGCCTACTCTGCCCAGCTGAACAAGGAAATCAAGTACATCAACGACACCGAGGAGGGGCGCAACGAGTATTTTGCCGAGATGAAGAAGCAGTATGGGGTCGTGGATGACTGGAACCTGAACAACCGTCTCGATGGCATCATGACGAATCTCACCTCGGCCATCGGCGCGGTGGACAGCTCCATCTACAAAAAGCCGTACCAGTATTTCATCAACAAGGACGAGAGCTTCAATGCCTTCTGCACGCTCGGCCACAACATGAGCGTGAATCAGGGACTTTTCAGCTATATCGACAACGATGACGAGATTGCCGTCGTTCTCGGCCACGAGATGGGGCATGGGCAGAAGGACCATCCGGCGAAAGGCGCGAAGCGGTCCATCGGCCCTGCTGTCCTCTCCGCGGCAACGGGTGGCAGCGTGCTCGGCAATATCGCCGCGAACCTGTGGAATAACCGCGGCATCACGCGCCCGATGGAATGGGAGGCAGACAATCTCGCCTTTACCTACATCACACACTCGAACTACAACCCCGGCGCCACGGCAGCCATCTGGCAGCGCGTGATCGACAAGATGGGCGATGTCTCCGGCTGGCAGGATGCCGCATCGGACCATCCGAGCAATTCCGACCGTCGCGATAACTACGAAAAGAAGCTGCAGGAATACAGCAATTTCCACGTTTCCGTCAAGGACGGCGTCGTGAGTGTCAACAAGAAGAAGTTCTGCACGCCGGCAGCAGCTGGCAGCATGAGCAGCAAGGAGCGCGCTTACTTCGTCGAGGGCAACCTCGCCGCTGCGTTCCATAACGGCCACAACAAATCCGACGCCTATGCGGATGGCAATACGGTCATGCTCGGCGCTCAGCCAATCCTGACCTGCACGAGCGGGGATGAAAACGCAAGCGTCCTCGCGCAAAGGCTCAATGAACTGAAAGACGCCGCGCAGTAACGGGCACTTCCCTTTGCAATCTAATGCTCCTTTGCTATAATGGTTCTATCGAAATCATGTAGCAAAGGAGTTTTTTATGCATATACATCCCTACCGGACGTCGATCCTGCTTGCCGTGACGTTCACACTGCTGCTTTCGACGTTCTGGTTCCTGCCGGAGCTGGCTTTTGTCGTCTTTATCTCGCTTCTGCTGCAGCTCCTGCTCGCCCCGCTCGTCGACCGGCTTGAGCCGCACACCGGGCGGGCTCTCTCATCCGCTGCGGTGCTTGTCTCGTTCATCCTTTTGGCCGTGATCCTGCTCACGCTGGTCTCGAGTTCCTTCATCCCGACGTTCACCCAGTTCGTCGCGGACTTTCCGCGTATCTCGGCGGAGCTCGAGCACATGCCTGCCATCGAGGACTCGCCCTTCATGGCGGACGAGATGAACAGCCTCTGGGCCGAGCTCCAGAGCGTGAGCGTCATGGCCCTGAAATCCTCGCTCTCCATCCTTGTGACGCTCTTTGGCAAAGTCATCGACATGGTCATCATCCTGTTCGTGACGTTCTACCTGCTGAAAGACGGTGACATGATCCAAAAATGGCTTGCCTCACGGTTCCCGAAGCGCGACTATAGCCGCATCAATGCGCTGTTCAACCGCATCCTGCGCGCGCTGCGCACGTATATCGTGAGCCAGCTCGCCATCTGCTGCATCATGGGCACGCTCGTATTCCTGTATTTCACGTTTCGGGGCCTTCCCTATGGCTCCGTCTTCGCCGTCGTCTCGGGCGTCGCGGAGTTCATCCCCGTGCTCGGCCCGACCGTCGCCTCGATTTTCGGTACGATGCTCACGGCGACGACTTCGGTCTGGTTTGCCCTGCAGACAGCGTGCTTTTACCTGCTCATCACGCAGCTGAACCATAACGTCATCTATCCGACGCTCATCGGGCGTACGCTGAATCTCCACCCCGTCGCCATCATCCTCGGCATCATCCTCGGTGGTGAGGTACTCGGTCCGGCAGGCATGTTCCTCGCCGTTCCCTTCATCGTCATCTGCAAGCTCGTCATCGAGGACATCTATGAGGACCGTCAGCAGTTCACGAAAAAGCAGGCGGCGTCCCGCTGGTTCCACCGCAGGGAATCCGGGGAAGAAAAAACATCCGGATAACATCCGACACGAAAACGGCCGCTTCATGACGAAGCGGCCGTTTTTTTGTGTCCGAACAAAACTTATTTGATGACCATAACCGGAATCTTGGATTCCTCCACGACCTTCTGGCTGACGCTGCCGATGAGGGCTCCCTTGAAGAGGCCCAGGCCACGGCTGCCCATGATGATCATGTCACTGTTCTCCTGATCCGCTACACGCAGGATGGCTTTGGCGATGTTGCCCGTCTCGACGTGCTTCGCTGCGCGGATATCCTCCGGAATCTTCTCCCAGATGCGGTCGAACACGATATGGCTCGGGATATCCTTGTTGATATTGCTGGCGACATAGACGAAATCGAGGTCTGCCTTGCACTTCTGTGCGAAGAAGATAGCTTCATCGACGGCCTTGCAGCCATTGACGGAACCATCGACCGGCACGAGGATCTTGTTGATCTTGCCCATACTGAAAACCTCCCTCAAAAAACCGAGATGCTCTTTTCTCTGTGGACGTTACCCCTCCGCAGGTATCTCACTCTTATACTGTCATAGTTCGCCTTTTCTGTCCGAATTCCTCTTTTTGACGAAAGTTTTTTCGTCTGCTCAATCATTGACCGGGCACTCAGCGCGGTCGAAATACTTCCGGATGATCTCTACGGCACAGTAATCGCCGCACATCGAGCAGGCACCCTCATCCTTCGGGTTGCGGGCGCCGCGCTTCTCACGTGCGAGCTCCGGGTCGATGGCGAGCTCGAGCTGCTTCTCCCAGTCGAGCTGCTTGCGCGCTTTTGCCATCGCGAGATCCCATTCTTTGGCCCCTGGGACGCCGCGCACAATATCCGCTGCATGCGCCGCGATGCGCGCCGTGATGACGCCCGTATGCACGTCCTCGATCGTCGGCAGGGCGAGATGCTCCGCCGGTGTCACATAGCAGAGGAAATCCGCCCCGCTCACGGCCGCCATCGTGCCGCCGATGGCCGAGGTGATGTGGTCATACCCCGGCGCGACATCCGTCACAAGCGGGCCGAGCACGTAGAACGGCGCGTTATGGCAAAGCCGTTTCTCGAGTTTCATGTTCGAGGCAATCTGGTCGAACGGCACATGCCCCGGCCCCTCGACCATGACCTGCACGCCGCGCCGCCAGGCACGGTCCACAAGGCCGCCGAGCGTGATGAGCTCCGTGAGCTGTGCGCGGTCCGTCGCATCCGCCGCGCACCCCGGGCGCATGCCATCGCCGAGGCTGAGCGTCACGTCGTACTGCTCGCAGATATCGAGAATATCGTCGAAATGCGTATAGAGCGGGTTCTCCATCTCATTGTGGAGCATCCAGCCAGCGATGAACGAACCACCGCGGCTCACGATATCCATGACGCGGCCCTCGGCACGCATCTGGTCGATGGCGGCCATCGTGACACCGCAGTGCAGCGTCATGAAATCCGCGCCGTCCTTTGCCTGCTTCTCGATGGTCTGCAGGATATCCTCATCCGTCATCTCTACGACAGCACCATGCTCACGGATGGCACGCACGGTAGCCTGATAAAGCGGCACCGTCCCCACCATGATCGGTGAATGCCCGATGATGCGGCGCCGCGACTCGTCGATATTGCTGCCCGTCGAGAGATCCATGACGGCATCCGCGCCGCATTTCACCGCCTCGTCGAGCTTCTCGAGCTCCGGCTCGATATCGGGGAACGTGCTCGATGTACCGATATTCGCATTCACCTTGACCCTCAATCCCTCGCCGACGCCAGCCGGCTTCAGGTTCCCGTGGTTGACGTTCGCACAAATGGCGATGCTGCCTCTCGCCACACGGTCGCGGATCGTCTCCGCGGGAATGCGCTCCTGCTCGGCCACGAACTTCATGGCATCCGTGATTTTCCCCTCACGGGCTGCCTGCATCTGTGTTGCCATAGATAAAGCCTCCAATCTAACATCCAGCAAAGCATAGAAAAAGCCGCCCGGTGGTAACCCCCGGACGGCCTCAGATCGTCTTTCGTGTTCCACTTCCCTACGCAGGTATTACCCCAACAGGTTCCAAGGGTCAGCAAACGCCTCTCAGCCGAAATTCGGCTCCCCCAGTGAATCTCTATGCAATTGCTGAACCCATTCTACCATCCGAAGCCGATTTTTGCAACCAAACTCCCCAAACCGCAGCATGCAGCGGTCAGCTTTTCTTCTCATACAACATGTAGTATAATTGGATGCAGCTGGAGGGATTACATTGAACGATTTTCTTGATGAGGTTACACTTTTATACTGGAGTCAGAACTACCAGCATCTTGGTAATAAATCTTTTACCTGCCGTCATAATGGCTATTTTTATGGTGATGGACTCAGCGAGGATGGTGGTATAGACCTTACTTACGTCTATACCGCAGAGGACGGCTATCAGACAATGTGCCGTGGAGACACCTTTCGACAAGCCTATTTTCACTTTGTCTCGTGTGCTTGTCTCCACTCACGCGAGGCATTTGAACGATATCGAACTCATCATGCACAGAAATATCGTCTATACAGTGAGGCAGAAGTGCAGGAAATGACATTGTCCAGACTGCGTAGTCTCCGCATTCATCCAGGGATAAATACGATACGGATTGGACGAGATAATTTTTATGCTGCTTCCAATCTAAAAATATGCGAATACATTTATAATGCCGCTCAAACTCTGCCCATAGAAGATCTTTCCAAATGGTCACTCCGTTTGTATCCGCATATATAATCAAGAAAAATGCTGGCACGCCTGCCTTAGGTATGCCAGCATTTTCTTGATTATTAGCCTTTTAAGAGACTTTCGTGCTTGAGATTCGACAAATCAACCGTATATTCCATGCGCAGAATGCCGTTTGGCATCTTGCCTCCTACAAAGGAAGTATCCGTGATCTTGGGGAAATTATCGTCAACCGGGAACCGGCTCATTTCCAAGAGAGTGTACTTTCTCTTGCGCTGAATCGCTCCCGAACGAAGGCCGAGACGGCGTAAACTGCTCTCAAGCTCTCCTGAATTCACTCCTAGCGCAACAAGGTCAATAGCAAGAGAATCCACAGAGTCTCCTTGTTGCCCTTCCTCCATGCGACAGAAGATAAGGTCTAGAACACAGTCCGGCGGAGACTGCATCTGATATTGTCCATGAATGGTGACGTCATTACGCGATCTCGATAGGGTTGCCTTAACCTCCCACGCATGATCCTCCGTCGTAAAGTCCAGCCGCTTGTGGTCGTCAGCTGTCCACACGGGCTTCCTCCCCTGCCTCAGTAAATACCGATAGAAAATCATCTCAGCTACGACGGCGTGCACAGGAAGACTACTGGATGCATTGCCCATGAGTATCCGCCAACGATTCCACCAAATATCCGGATGGCTGATAACCAGTTGACGGTTCTCTCCATGCTCACCCGGCTGAACAAAGTCGCAGCAGAGCGACGCAAACTCTGGGAGAAACACGTCATTTTTCCCATTTACAGATGTCACATAAAGGCACAACATTCTCTGCTGTTTTCCCTGATAGGAAATAGACAATGCCTCAATTTCAACATGATGAAACGCAGCGTAAAAGGTATCTTCTTGATTCCACGGTACAGCGACGCCATAGCAGCTTGGCAACTTCAGTACCCATGAAGGTGCATCTTCTCCTGTCGGCAAAGCATAGATACGCCCCTCAGGCAGCGTATTTAAATGATTTTTTATCTCCTGTAAAAGATCGGATCGCTTTTCCATGCTGACTCCTCCTGTTCATCCAGGACAATGCGGAGCGTATGAGCAATAGCCCGAGCCATAAGCGGCGGAACGGAGTTGCCAATCTGCTTGAATGCATCGCCCATGTTGCTCTGAAAAACGTAGTCATCCGGAAAGGACTGAATCCTGGCAGCCTCGCGTACGGAGATTCCACGCGGCTCCCAGGGATGAATATGGCTATAGGTATCGAGCGCCATGTGCGCCGTCAGCGTATAACACGGTTTATCCCGCTCGATGCGTTTCCATTTCGAAAGAAATTTATCCACACTGTATGGCGGAACCGTCTTTTTCCAAAGGTCATCCCATTCCGGCGTTCCCTCCTGAAGTCCAGCCGCTTTGCTGCGTTCCGCAAAAATTTCACGGGCAATCTCAGCCGCTCTCGGATAGGTGTCTCCCTCCTCCATACGGTCGAAAATCGCATAATCCCTCGTACTATTGTGATATACGTTTCCGCTTACATAATCCAGGCTCCCACGCATCTCCATCTGGTAGTCGTTCTCCGGCTCGTACTCATACGGCAGGAGCAGATTCATGTTATTAGCTGCATATGGCTCTGAAGCGCGCACACGAAGCGACGGAAGGTCTCCGATGGCATCCTCTACCGTACGCCATGCCGGCTCGCTCCGTCTCCGCTGGCGTGCGGGCATGTAATGCGGAAAGTTCATCATCTGTGCCAAACCGGTTCCGGCATACAGTCCATCATAACGTCTGCCAGAGTGCGTCGGTTTAGGCAGGACAGGATTTACCTTTCCTTTAACTGCAAAGAGTATCATACGCTCGCGAATCTGCGGCACACCAAAATCGGCAGAATTCAGAATGGTCCACCATACCGTATAGCCCTTCGGCTCCAGTCTCCGTGCCACTTCCTCAGGAATGCAGATATCTCCGTAGGCCGTGCACTGACGCACATTTTCCATGACAACAGCCCTTGCATGGTGCCCCAGTGCCATGCGCAGAAAATCCTCAAACAGAAACCCTCTTTTATCATCCAAGAAAGTTCCCTTATCCCGGACAGAGTTAATCTTCGCACGGCCAATGAGTGAGTATGCCTGACATGGTGGTCCGCCAATGACTACACATCCATTATTCCCGATATCGGACAGAAAGCAGTCATCCTCCATCTGGGTGATATCCCCACAGAGATGGTTCGGCTTTCCTCCATGCCGGATACTCAGGTTGTAATTGGCATTTTTTGCTGCATTCTCCATCAGTTCAATGCCGTGGGTAATCGAAAATCCGTCCTGCTGGAAGCCAAGAGCAAGGCCTCCGCAGCCGGAAAAAAGGTCAAGGACTTCAGGAAGTCTTCGTTTCGTTAATATAGTTAAACAACTCCTCTACATATTGTGGAATACCGCCCTCTGTCAGCTCAGGCTCCGTCGTAACGAGACGGGCTGTGTTGAGTTTCATCACACGTCGGAACAGTTCCATCGTATCAGGCGTAATGGTTGAGAAAAAGAACAATCTCTTGATAATGGCACGGTACAATTCCGGACGATAGCCATTGGCACCTGCACGATCGACCATTTGAAGGATCGTATCTTCCGAGTTTCCTTCGATGACCATGCGCGTATCCTTTTCATTTCCCTGCCAGCACAGATAAATATACCACCATAGAAACTTCGGGTAAATGCGTCTTGGCTTTGAAAAAATACGGTCGTTCCAGCTCTTTTCTTCTGGCCATCGTGTTGTCACCAGATCCGGAATGATTTTGACCGCAATATACCGCCATATCCCTGTATCTGCAGCAAGACGTGGCGTCATATGAAATCGCTCCCCACTGAAAACACGATACACGCCGAGACCGAATTCCATATCCATAGGATACCAATTTTTCCCCTGATTGCCTGTCTCTGCTACCTTTTTTTCTGCTTCATGCCATGCATCCATCAATTCCTGCCGAAGCATCTTACAGTCATCGTCATCAAATTGCATAGGTGGATTTCCGGGGATATAGTCCTCCATGAGTTCTTTGGCTTTATCTTTACTCAACGTCCTCCATTTCATCGCCAGCCACCTCCTTTTTCAACGTATCTCCCAAACGATTGCTCAGCATCGTACGGACGGATTCATGCAGGGTCATCATATTCTGAGGATCAATAAACTGTTTCAAATATAGTGCTGCTGCCGCAATCGTTCCCTCCGGTGCATCGCCAGGCTCCACACCCTCAAACTGGCTATGATAGTTTTGGTTCAGATAGAGGAATAATTCCTCAATTGCCCCAGCAAGAACTTCACGAAACAGTGCGGAATCGAAGGTACCTTTCTTGTTTTTCCCCCTGCCGCGAAGCGCATCATAGTCAGGATGGGATGCATTCAGGACGAGACTGAAATAATCCTCGGTAAAGGGCTCCTCGAAGGGATCAACAATATTGATTTCCGTCCACCACAGGGGACGATTCTCTGCTTCTGTAACGGTCATCGGGAAAGAGGACCCCGTGCCATCGAGGATGATAGACAAAGGCAGTCCGATATCAGCGAGCAGCGTACCCACTTCATGTGCGAAGCCCGGTTTCTTTTTTTCTCCCTTTTTCGAAAGATAAAGGTGGTAGTGAATCTCCAAAGTTCCTTTGAGCGTACCCGGATCAAACGTCTTACGAAATGTAAATACGTGACTGCCTGCATCCGCTACATCCTCCGCCGTAAAGGTCCCAATACGCTCACAGCCGGTAATATCCGACTGACTCGACCACCAGGTTGCCATGATGCCAATGGTATCCCCGTCCAAAGCGACTGCCAACGGACTTTCGTTCCCATCAAATAGAAGATTTAATGTACTCAGCGAGAAACCCTGGCTAATCGAAAGCGGAAAATCTTCTGCATTCCATTCATCATCCGGTTGCAGAGAATATGTATTATCTGTCGCAGTACCGTCTGCCGTAAGTTCGAGTTCCTGTCCGGTTCCTCTTGCCTTTGGTGGCATAGGGCTGAAAATCAGACTCTCGGTCTCCTCACTGGTAAGGCATCGGTGCATGGTCAGATTCTGTGCACGACTCATTCCTTTTCCTCCTCTACCATCACACGGCTACTGATGAAGTCGTCCTGACTTCTTAACTGCATGGTGCATTGAATCTGAATTGGCTTCCTTTTCTCCCTGTGCAAATCTTCTGTTTCTATCACGAAGGATGCTGGAACGCCCATCGGGCTCATACGGGGCGTGCATGGAATCTCTGCTCCCTCCTCCGTCTCTGCATGCATCTGACAGATTCTCACAGGGAAGGGCATACCGACGCCTTTCTTCGGATCCTCCCATTTCTCCGGCGTCAGCTGACTGCTGCCAGTACGGGCTGCAACGGAAACAACCAAACGGGGACGCTCGTGGGGCATAACAATGCGAAGGTTAAGGGTACTGGAGTCATAATCATCATAGACTTGATGCAGATTGGTCATAGTTGCCTTCTTTGGACGCGGACTACCGGTATTTCCATTTCCTCCTCCGCCACCAGGGATACGATGCTTTGCTGATTTACCAAATCCATCCGGTGGTAATAAAGCCTTTCCCAAAGCCCTCTGAAGGCCACTGATATTCCGTTTACTGACAGATCTCTTTTTGGGAGATACAAGCTGCTTCAGGAAGTTCGATGTATTAGATTTTATTCGCTGTGCAATCGGCAGTTTTTTACCATTTACCTCAGAATCCTGCCAATTCATATGGTCGGCCAGTTCTGAGCGGCGCATATACTCATCCAGTGTTATCGATGGATCTGCCTGCAGACGGTTATCTCCATTGAGAACGAAGAAAGCTACAAAATACTGGTCCGGTGGCACACGCAGTGAGTCCGTTGCCCAGTCAGAAGCACCTCCAAGTTCATAGTTGATAATCATACCAGCATTACGACAATAACATACGATGACTGGGTTCCCATCTGCATCATCGGAATTTTCTGGTCTTGGACGACCAATCAGCTGGTATGGATTCAATCCTCCATTCTCTATACCGAGGTCCCTTGCCGTGAATGTTCGACAGCTCACGCGGCCGGCCGAACCTGACTCTGAAAGTACGCCACGCAAGTGAACCGTAGACTGTCGTCCGATATCATCAACATCAACGCCTTCCATCGTAGCGGCTTCATTATAGAGTTTCTGCAACCCAGTAAAAAATGGGTCCATGTTACTTTTACGCTGACGCACGCCATTGAAGGATAGACGCAGACGGCTGCCATGATAATATCCGCTATTCATATAGCGGGGCATATACCAACGCTGAACAGCCATTTTCAAATGGTCTCCAAGCGTAAGTCCTTTCATATTGGCATCGTCACCTACATTGGCATTTTCTGCCAAAGCCTGCGGATCAATAAAAGGAATGATTACCGTTGTTCCTGTATCTTCACCGGTATAGGGCTCCATGCCGAAAATCTGAAGGATTTCTGCAATCTCCTTCTCACTCGTAATTGGCATCGTATTATCATTATCCGGATCATCCTGCCCCCACCAGGCAATACCGCTACCAATACCATCCTGTGTGAGCTGTGCCGAACGGAGCAGGGAGTCCGGATCATGCTCGTTTTCGATGAGCGTTGCCGCCATGCGTGAGGCATAACCGGACTCCGTACGAATCCGCGAGTAGTACACGACAATTCCGATACCAGCACGGAAGCAAACGGTTTTACCGATACCCCAGGAGCCGCCTTTTCCCTCACCGGTTTGCTCCTGACTGATTTCATAAATAAGCTTGCGCAGATTGCCATAACTCGTTGTCTCTTTCTCATTTACACGCAGCGGGCCCGTCAGACCAGTTGTATTGCTATCCCGGAATGCCAAAAAATCGGCCTCTGGGTCGTCTGCGTAACGATGCTCTAGCTCACCAGTAATCCCAGATAGTACCTGAGCAAAAGGCGCATGGGTAAACTTGCCGACTCGAATATCTACATCCGTTTCCTGAGGGCCCGGCAACGCTGCATCAAGGCTGTTCTGCAGACACTCACGGACGAGCAGGTCCACCTTTGGTAGGGTGTTGTTCTGAATCATACGCAGAACGCCCTTACCTGTCTGCGTCATATTGCTGTGTTTCAGCAGGTATAACTCCATAAACCTTTATCCTTCCTTTTCTGAGATGCGGATGCTGACTGCCGCAACATAATTTTTATTCTCCAATTGCCCCGGTATCATCAGCTCCAAACCAATGAGATCTGCACTTGTATTCAGATCGCAACGGCTTGTCCCACGTCCGCCATTCACTTGGGTACGTACTTTGGAATTTTTATCCACACGATAAACAACCATTCTTGGCGTATTCTTTTTCCCAGCATCATCTAACAGCTTTTTCTTGATTTCCGCAATACGCTCCTTCTCCGATCGTGTTATTTTCGCCTTATCCAAAAGTGCTTTATCTTCTATTGAAAGATTCTCAAAGAGATACAGGGGAATATCTGCCCGCCACGCGTTCGGATCAGAAAGGACACCGATGCTCAGATTCTGTGAATGCTCCGTTCGTACACCGGAAAGCTTACGGCTGCGTTTTACTTTACCTACGCCATTCCATACGTCACTCTTTGGCAGATTCACTGCATTAGTGCCGTACAGAATAACATCCCAGTCATCAAACTGGCTGGCCATTTGGCGGAACCATTCGCAAAATACAGCAGTAGATGTCTGTCTCGTCAGCTTATAGGAAGATCGAGAAAGCAGGCCGGAAATATCCGCAAAAGGTACTCCAGTCCAAACCCGGCTGTGCGATGTTGTAAGGAAATTCTCCGGTGCTCCTAAATTCCTAAGGAAGGCATCCATCTCATCAATGTTACGTTCCAATACAGACGGAATATCCTCAAACTCCTGCGTTTGCAAATGAGCACCAGCAAAGCTCATCTCAGCCGTATCTGCCCCTTGCATCTTATTACGTGCCGTCAAAGCAATCCCCGGCAGGTTACGTATAGCCGGTCCACACTGTTCTGGAGTATACGAAAGATAACGATCCCGAATATCTTCACGGAGGCGGATATCAATCTCCGTCAGTTTCTCAAACATATCTGCCGCATTACGTGTCATCCAGATGCGGGGCAACAGCTCATATCCGCGACGATAACCAAACCAGCGCCCCATCTGCATCAAGGTATCTGCTTGATGAACGGTACGGGAAAAATATGAGCATACCAGCCCCTGCAGGGTAAGACCGCGTGCAAGCGTATTACCACCCACAACAAGGAATGCCGGAACTGGTGTCGGGCACTCATCGCCCGAGGGATTGTCAATAGTTTTGTGTAAATTTTTCAGTCAGCCTTGTCGTACTTATGCATCAAGGCCGACATGCGCTCATCCATTTCGAGTTGGTTACGCA
>OMYB01000005.1 GCA_900315155.1 uncultured Selenomonadales bacterium
GCATTGGAGCAAGGCGGGTGCAGATGCGATTGCTGGCGTTATAACGGGAATTCGCAATGGTGATCTTTCCGATGCATGGGAAAAGGAGACGATTCCTGTAGGTGTAGAAAATGAGAATCTCTACAGGAATGCAGTGCGCAATGCCTTGAAGAAGAGCAAGAAAATCGAGTATGTGGCCGCCAAGAACGGCAGGATCTTCATGGACTGTCCTGCAAGTAGCGCGATGGGCAGCCTGTCCCGGCAGATCTGCAACGGAGGCATGCTTGCCTGACCATGCCAATGAGCACTCCAAACCGAATATTTATTGAAGGGCAAATCTTTCACCGAGAAAAGCTTGACACATACCCGCACTGATTTTGACTTGCGAAAAGTGGCTTGTAGCGGTATAATAAAGATGTAAAAATTCGTTGGTGTCATCAGATGACCAATGGAAAAGCCCCCTGCAGCCGGTTACTGCAAGGGGCTTTTCTGCATGATCGGTTACATCATGCCCAGCCGGTTGCCACATTGACGGTTCCGCCTACCATCCCAGCATCTGTATAATCAAGTAGGTGAGCAAACCGCTCAAGATACCGATCAACAGCTCGCGGAAAAATTCGTATAGCGTCATCTGAAGACCTCCCCTCCTTGCCTCAGATTTGGCTTGGTTGGGGCCGTGGCACCACATATTATAGCATAAGCCGCCTTGTTCATGACAGGCGGCTTTTTCATCTCTTCCTTTTTAGCCCTATTTCATCTATAATGAAGTGGAACCATCGCGAAAGGAGGCTCGTTCGCCATGCCTTTAAAAGATATTTCTACATCAATTTACACGTTTCCCGACCTGATTGAAAGTCAGCGTCTGTACATCGACAAAACACGTTACATCTATCGCCTGATTCACCCAGGGAATGGATTCTTTTTTTGCGCACGCCCACGGCGTTTTGGCAAAAGTCTGACCATCTCCACGCTGGAAGCTGTCTTTCAGGGGCGGCGCGAGCTCTTTCGCGGACTTTATTTAGAGCACGCCGACTACGATTGGACGGTGCACCCCGTCATCCATCTTGATTTTGCCCAAAGCAGCATGGAAACCCTTACCCAGCTCAAAAATTGGCTCTGCCATAAGCTAGCGGATATCGGCACCAGATACGGGCTGACTTTGCAGGAAACCGATGCCGTGCTCTTGTTTGGAATGCTGATACAGCGTCTCTACGACAAGACCGGTCAGGACGTCGTCGTTCTGATCGATGAATACGACAAGCCGATTCTCGAACACATGCGGTCAGGAAAAGAAGCCGAATCCTTCCGATTCTTTTTGGAAAACTTCTACCAGATTATCAAGGGCATGGCAGCCTGCGAACATTTTGTTTTCATTACCGGCGTGACAAAATTCGCCAAAGTCTCCATTTTCAGCAAGCTGAACAATTTAACGGATATCACCAACGATCCAGAGTATGCAACGATGTTCGGCTACACACAAGAGGAATTGGAACAGGGCTTCGAAGAATACTTTGCGCAACTACTCGGCAACAAGGTCACAGACAATAAAGGCCAGGTGCTCAACCGTACACAACTGCTCGCGTCCGTAAAAAAATGGTATGACGGCTTCCGCTTCGCCGGCAACGCACCTTCCGTTTACAATCCCGTTTCTATCGGCAAATTTCTGCAGTCCAAGGGGCGTTTCCGCAACTACTGGTTTGCCACAGGCACGCCGTCCTTCTTACTGGAATTTTTCCGCAAACAGCAGTTGACCCTGGCGGACATTGAGCAAGCTTTCGTGAGTGACAGTGACTTCGAGTTGTTCGATGTCTCGCGCCTGGCAGAGGGCAACGCAACGAAAGAACAACTTTTTCAACTGATGTTCCAAACAGGTTATCTGACCATTAACAAAGAACAAAGCCGTGGCGCACTGCTCATGTATACCTTGCGCTTCCCGAATTACGAGGTTGAAATCTCTTTCACGGAACAATTATCGCAGGTCTATCACCCCCGCATCGCTGTCAGCAGCTACGTATTCAAACTTGTAGATGCCATCGACGCTGGTGATACAGCTGGCTTCATCGACTGGCTCAGGGAATACCTCGCCAACATCCCCTACGACATCCAAATTGCGCAGGAAAAATACTATCAGTCGCTCGTCTACAGCATCCTGTTGCTCTGCGGCGCAGACATGCAGACGGAAATCTGCACCAACAAAGGCCGTATTGACGCCGTTCTGACGACGGACAGCCACCTCTACATCATCGAGTTCAAACTGAACCAGTCCGCTGAGACCGGCCTCGCACAGATCGAGGAAAAATCGTACACGCAAAAATACGAACTCATGGCAAAGGAAAAACATCAACAGCTCCACAAACTCGCCATCAACTTCTCCTACGCCAAGGACGTGCGCAACATCACCGACTGGAAAGAAACGTTATCCGTCTAAATGCGAAAAATGCATCTTGCTATCACCTACGACATAAGGTATCGTAAGTTTAGGAAGAATCATTTAAGTTCATTTTGGAACTCCAACATGCCCCCACGACTGGTTACCGTGGGGGCATGTTGGTATGCAATGGCTGTAAAGACCTTGTGCATTGGTATTTTCAACGCAGATGATGTATAATTTAGTGTAGTATGTGCACGTAATTATATATAATTGCGTGTACATACTACACCTAATTTTATATAATTACGTGAGGTGAGCTTATGCAACGTCTGATTTTGCGTAAATTGCAGGCATGGAAGGACTCGCCTGTGCGCAAGTCTTTGATTTTGAAAAGTGCCGCGTATCACTGCGCCCGGACTGCCACTCTCGGCCTACGACGACCTGAGCGCATTCAAGATTTACGCTGCGGACGTCGGCCTGCTGCGACGTCAGGCTCAGCTTGCCCCCACCATCTTTGCCGAAGGAAACCGCCTGTTCCGTGAGTTCAAGGGCGCCCTGACGGAAAACTTTGTGCTGGAGTCGCTGACCAGCCAGTTCGAGGTCATGCCGCGCTACTGGTCGCGCCTCAACCCCAGCTACGAGGTTGACTTCATCCTGCAACGGAAAAACGACATTTTCCCCATCGAGGTTAAGGCCGAGGACAATATCCATAGCACGAGCCTGAAACGCGACGTAGCATGGAACGCATCTCTTACATCAAATTCGCGAGTTTCGCCCGCAGGACACGGCGCACGGAGTCGTTGAGGCGATCTTCGCTGATCGTGCCATCTTTCACTGCGTCCAGGATCCCCATGTAGATATCCTGCTCGTGCTCGTATTCATGGCACATCATGACCATATCCGCGCCCGCAAGGATGGCCTTCACACCCATATCGCGGTAGCTGCCGTGTTTCGACACGGCACCCATTTCCATGTCATCCGTGATGATGAGTCCCGTAAAGCCCGTTTTCTGCCGCAGCAGGTCCGTCATGATGGCCTTCGACTGGCTGGCCGGATGCTCGGCGTCCAGTGCCGGATATTTCAGATGCGAGACCAGGATAAAGTATTTGTCGCTGGAGCCCTGCGCAATGCGCTGCTGGAACGGGACGAGATCCTCCTGCTGCAGCACCGCCATCGACGCATCGACGGCGGAAATCTCCTGATGGGAGTCCACCTTGCCTTTGCCGATGCCCGGAAAATGCTTCAGCGCGTAGATCTCGCCAGCCTGCTCATAGCCCGCTGCCGCTGCTTCGACAAACGTGGCAACGGTCTGCGGGTCTTTGCTGAACGAGCGTCGGTCGGGTGAACCCACATCGGCCACGGGCGCGAAATTCACATTGATGCCAAGATCTTTCAGCATCGTGCCCGTCCGCTTCGCCCAGTCCTGCGCTTTAGCCGGGGCGCCAGCACGCCCCAGTTCCTGCTGGGATGGTGGCGGCGTCAGGATGTCCTTGCCGCGCACGACATCGCCGCCCTCCTCATCGATTGCGATAAAGAGCGGCACCTTTTCCTCCGCCTGCTCCTGCAGGTGGCTCGTCAGCGTGCGAATCTGCTCTTTCGACTGCAGATTGCGGTCAAAGAGGATCACGCCGCCGAAGTGGAACTGGTGCAGCATATACAGGCTGTCATCCGTCACGTCCGTGCCATGGATGCCGATCATGACGATCTGTCCGACCTTTTCCGTCTGCGACATCGAGGCGAGAATCCGATCCGCCTGCTCATCCAGTGTCAGGGTTTGCGCTGCGGACTCCTTTGCCCGCTCCTGCTGTGCCCGCATCGCATAGCCTCCATAGGCCATGCCGCCCAGCACCGCAAGCATAGCCAAAAGGCACACCAGGACCGTGCTCCACTGGATTTCCCTTTTTCCCTGCGTTTCCATCCTCATCGACTCTCCCTACTCCACAAATTGATATTTTGTTAATTTCCACGGAAAAGAAGGTTTTCCCTCCCCCTTTCGAGAATATAAACACTATCGGAAGCTTGAATATTTCCTATGCATCTTTTGGAAAGGGGAGCATAACAATGGAGTTAAAAGGATCTCAGACCGAGAAAAATCTGTGGGCGGCATTTGCCGGGGAGTCGCAGGCGCGCAATAAGTATACGTACTACGCCTCGAAGGCCAAGAAGGATGGCTTCAACCAGATCAGCAACATCTTCACGGAGACGGCGGACAACGAAAAGGAGCACGCCAAGATCTGGTTCAAGCTCGTGCAGGGTATCGGCGAGACGGCGGCAAACCTGAAGGATGCCGCTGCGGGTGAGCATGAAGAGTGGACGAGCATGTACCCCGGCTTCGCCAAGACGGCCCGCGAGGAAGGTTTCGAGAAGATCGCGAGACTGTTCGAGGCTGTCGGCAAAATCGAGAAAGAGCATGAAGAGCGCTATCAGCTGCTCCTGCAGAACGTCGAGAACGGCAAAGTGTTCAAGAAAGACGACAAGGTCATCTGGCAGTGCATGAACTGCGGCTACGTCTGCGAGAGCCCGCAGGCTCCGCAGGTCTGCCCGGTCTGCGATCACCCGCAGAGCTTCTTCCAGGTCATGCCGAAGAACTATAAATAATCGATTACCAATACCAAAGGAAGCCGTTACCATGAGCAATGCAGCGTCATGGTAACGGCTTTTTCGTATGTGCAGGATTCCAGGAACTCACCAACACGCTCACTCGACCTGGGAACGCTCGAGGGCGGCGCGGTTGGCGATCCATACTTCATCGCGGGAGGTCTGGTGCTATTCCCCGAAAAGGGAATTTATATGGCTTCGGAGGCGTCGAAAGGTTCCTCTTCTACCCCTTTCGTATACCTGCCTTTCATCAGAAGATGGATGAGCTGCGTGCGGCTGCGCACCTTCGTCTTGACATAAAGATTGTAGATATGCTTTTTGACCGTCGAGATGCTGATCACGAGGCGCTGGCAGATTTCCTGGTTCGACAGGCCGTCGGCGACGAGCTCCAGCACCTCGCTTTCGCGGCTCGTCAGCTGATAGGCGCGCGCAAAGGCGCGGACCTGGCTGCCGAGGTCGCGGGTGCGCATGGGGGCCAGCACGTGTACGATCATGTTCTCGATATGCTTCTTCATGATGTTGAGCACTTCGAGGTCGCGCGCCGTGAAATTGCCGAGATGGCTGTTGCGGAACAGGTTGAATACGGCGCAGACCTCGCCGTCGTGCTTGACGAGGATGCCGCAGCCGTAGGGGATATCCGCCTGCCGCAGGAATTCCTGGTAGAACGCCGTCTTGTGGCGGAGGGACTCCTCCATGATATCCGTATCTCGGTACACGGACGTCTCGGCCATCATATCACTGAAGTACTGCAGATAATCCTTCTGATAATAGACATGCAGATACGCATCAATCTCCCGCTGCGTCATGCCGAGGAAATAACTGCTCTGCTCATCGATGCGGCTGCCATTGCGAAGCAGCAGATAGCCTTTCGAGTACGGGATCAGCATGCGGATGACGCGCATGAGCTTTTGGGCAAAGCACGCGAAATCCTCCTGCGCGTAAAGTTCCAGCAAAACATTGTTGATCGTCAGCCATTCTGTCTCTTTCAGCATCGCAAATCCCTCCAAAAAAAACACAAAAAGAGCCGCGGCGGAGAAATCTCCCCGCACACGGCTCCGATGTCATCAAAATGATTCGTTTATGTAGCCATAATACCATGTAATGGAACAAAAGTCTACTTAAAAATGTAACTTCTTTTGATAAATATGCTCGAAAAGGATGATTCCCATGCCTGAGAAAGTCAGCCTGTTCGGCGCCTGGGCCGTCTACTGGATCCGCTATCACCTCCACCTGCCGCTGTTCCGCCGCCTGCCGCTCACGAAGGTCATGGCCATGGAAGATCCGGCCTGGTACCTCTCCCGCCAGATGCACAAAGAAAAGGAACTGCCGGCCGAAGCCTGACAGTCCCTGAACATAGCCCGTCAAAAAAGAAAACATTACCTCTCTTCATCGGCGAGACGGCGGACGCGCGGCCATGCGCTGTTCACGGTCTCGCCGATGATGCGTTTCCCCACGACATCCGGGTGAAGACCGTCGAGTGCGATGTGCGAGTCCAGGCTGCCGTCGCGCGTGCGGAACGGCAGGGCCGCGTCGATATGGACCTGGCGGCGGATGTAGGCGTTGACGGCCTGGAACCGCCACAGCCAGTCCGGGGCCGTCTCCTCCTCGAAAACATGCTGGATGGCAGCCGGATTGATGGGCGGCAGGGTCATGAGGATCGGCTTGATGCCGTTCGCGAGCGCTTTACGCCGGATCTCTTCGAGGTCATCGATGACAGCCTGCGGGTCCTCCCCGGCGCGCAGGCTGTTCGTGCCCGTGAAGATGATCAGGTATTGCGGATGGAATGGCAGCACATCGCGGTCGAAGCGTTCGAGCGTACTCTGCGAGGTATCGCCGCTCTGGGACAGATTGACCGCATCGAAATGCAGATAATGCAGCCAGCTGAACTCAAAATCCGCCGGGCTGAACGAGTAATGCCCGCCGCCGTGGCTGATGCTGTCGCCCAGCACGGCAATCTGCCAATGGTCCTCCGGCTCCGTACGGAAGCTCTGCACCTCAGACCACGCTCCGATGGGCTCCTGCTGCGCATTGTAGGCATGCACGCGCCAGTAGTACGTGCCGATGCGCGGCTCCGGGTCATAGACCTCGCTCGACTCCGTGCGCAATTCCTGCACGGGCTTTGCCGAGGCGACTTCCTCCGGGTTCTCGGTATAGAGCTCAACGACAAAGCTCGCTGCGCCCTGCTGCGGCGCCCAGCTGTAAACGGGGTAAAGAAGTGTCGTCCCCGGCCCATCATTATATACCGCGAGCGGGAACGGCGCATCCATATCCGGAACCTCCGAACTCGTGTAGAGCGCGGCCAGCTCACTGAACGCACTCACCGGCTCTCCATCAAATCCCAGGGCCCGCACGCGCCAGTAGAGCGGCATCCGGCCGAGATCGTTCCCCGCGATCTGGCGCAGGGGCGGGTTGAAATAGTTCATATAGATCTGCCGCGTGCGGTAAGCAGCCTCTTTCGAGGGAGCCCCCGCCGGCGTACACAAGGGTTTATGCGTGAAGATCTCCATCTCATAGACAACGGCCTGCGTATTCTTGCTCCAGTGCAGGAGCGGAGAAAAAGACTGCGGCACATCGTCGACGCCGCAAAGCGAGATGACCGGCAGATCCGATGCATCCGACTCAGCCGATGCACATGGGGAAGGATCGCCGTACAGGTCATATGCCAGTACACAGGCCAAAATGGCACAGGCGCCCAAGGTCATGTACATCCATTTCCGATGCCAGATGGCCATACGTATTCCCCCTTTCTATCTTTCTTTTACGATTATACCACAAGTATACCACCCCCCCGGCTCCGCGTCTTTCCTATATAGGTAGTCACATGTATATACGCCATATCCATTCAGGTAAATTTTACTCCTCGTTAATACGTGGCTTAAGACGGTTTAATTGGGCATTCGTAGACTTAACGCTGTAAGGAAGGCTATCCCACTTCTACTTACACCCGGGTTGTGGTATTCCTACGCAGCCCGCACGATATGCGGATCCTTTCCTACCGCGTGTCGTGACACATTCTTTACTCAATTTTTAACAACATATTTCCTAGGCAAAAGCCCCGTTGGATCCGAGATCCAACGGGGCTTTGTCTATCTTCCGTTACAGGCAGGACGCGTTACCGCAAATTCCGTCAGTACTTGAACTTCTGGAGTTCGAGCTGGAGCTCCTGCGCCAGTTTTGCGAGGGACTCACTCGCCGATGCGATATCGCTGGCCGATGCGGACTGCTCCTCGGATGCAGCAGAGACATTCTCCATATCGGCTGCCACTTTCGAGCCGCCCTCGCGGATGACCTCTGCCTTCTCCTGAATCTTGCCCGTCTCGTCCCTGACGCCGCCGAGGTCTTTCGTCATGACCTTTGCGCGGTCCGTTACACCGCTCGCGCCCGTCTCGATCTTACTGAATGCCACCGTAAGGGACTTGACCGACTCCGTGCCCTCGGCGACGGCCTGGCTGCCGGCCTGCATGGAGTTGACCGCCTCGGTCGTGTCCGTCTGAATGCCCTCGATGAGGTGCGCGATACTCTCCGCCGCCTCCCGGGAGCCCTCGGCGAGCTTGCGGATTTCGTCAGCGACGACGGAGAATCCACGGCCTGCCTCGCCGGCACGTGCCGCCTCGATGGAGGCATTCAGGGCGAGCAGGTTCGTCTGCTCCGCGATGGACGAAATCGTGCCGACGATCTCGCCGATCTCCTGCGAGCGTTTGCCGAGCTTGTTGACGGTCTCTGCCGAGCTGTTGACGATATCGGCTACCTGCTGGATCTTGTCGACCGCTTCCTTGATGCTGCCTGCACCCTGAACGGCTTCAGTATTAGCCGTGTCCGCATGCGCATAGACATCATCCGCCGTCTTTGCCAGCGTCTCGATGGACTGGAGCGCATTTTCGATGGACTCCGTCATGTTATCGACGCTCTGGCTCTGCTCGATCGAGATGCTGGCCGCATTCGTAACGGACTGCGCTACCTGATCGGATGCCTGTGCCGACTGCTGGGCACTGGCCGTGAGCTCCTGCGAGGAGGAGGCGATCTGCTGGATCGACTCATTCGTGCGCTTCATGAGTTTGCTGACGATGGAGCGCATCTTGGCAAAGGTATCGGCCAGCTGGCCAAACTCATCGCCGCGCACGATCGTGCGGGGCTTATCCCGGAAATCCCCGGCTGCGAGCTCATCGCAGGCATCCATGACGGCCTGCAGCGGGCGCGTGATCGCTTTCGTAATGAGCACGGAGGCCGCGACGAGCACGAGGAGCGTCACGAGCAGCTGGATGATCATGTTACGGATCGTCGCCGCGCTGTCAATTTTTCTCTTTTCATCGGCCGCTTTGGCGTCGGACTCCAGCGTATCCTGCAGATTCTGCAGGGATTTGCCGATGTCGGCAGCCGGCATGGAACAGTGCGCCGTATAGTATTCATCCGCTTCCTTCTGCTGCCCGGCGCGTGACATGGCACGGGTCTTATCCATATCCGCTTTCAGGGAGGCCCACTTGCTCTGGACGGCCTCGATATCCTGCCGCAGGGCCGGCTTATTCTCCGCAATCTTCTCGAGACCGGCAACGCCCTCCTCCAGCGACTTCGCGCCATCATTCGCCTTCGTTTCCAAAGACTCCAGGCGCTTCTGGTCCGTCGTCGTCATCGTCGTGATCGTCATGCCCTGGGCATAGCGCATACCATAGCGGATATTGCCGATATCCTTCATGCCCTCGACCTGATTGGCGTTGATCTTTTCGATCAATTCGTTCGCATTGGTCAGACCGCGATACCCGGTCCAGCCGATCAGTACCATGCCGACAACGGCCACCACAGCCAGAATGGCGAGTTTCACCGCCACTTTGAGATCTCCAAAACTCCTCATGCACATACACTCCTCTCCCGGCCCTGCCGCAGACGCGCTGCGGCAAAACGGGCCTATCTGCACAAGCCACGGAACGGGGTATTGGTTGTTCCCCTCAACGGTGTATACTGCATTACTTCGTGATAGCCTGAAAAAATCCTGTCAAAGATAAAGAAATTCCTGTCCATCTTTCCGTTATCCCCAGCCTCTGTGGAAAACTCCCCGCATTTTCCACAAAAGGATTGACTTATCCACACTATCCACGGCGTTATCCCCATATTTTGTGGATAAGTCTTGTCAACCCCAAGATATGGGATTTGAAAGAGGACATGTGACCACTTTTATCCCCCACGCGCACGAAAAAAGTGGCACGCAACGCGTACCGCTGAAAAGTCAAAATGGTGCTCGCCGAGGGATTCGAACCCCCGACCCCCTCCATGTGACGGAGATGCTCTAGCCAACTGAGCTAGGCGAGCATAAAAAAGGCTCCGCCGTCCGACGAAGCCTGCATTTGCAAATGGTGGGGTTAACAGAATTCGAATCTGTGACCTCCTCGATGTCAACGAGACACTCTAACCAACTGAGCTATAACCCCATGTCTTAACGACAGATATAACTATACCACCCCTGAATCCATCTGTCAACAAAATATCCAAAAAAATTTTTATTTTTTTCTTTTGACATTTTTTAGTACCTGGTATAAAATTTTAGGAGACAGAGAAAAGGAGGAATCCTTTCTTTTGCCGCAATCCCACTTTTCTACAATAGAAGGGAGAATGACCATGTTCGTTCACGAATTAGTAAATCAGGGCAAACCGGACGCGATCGCTATCATCGACCACGACCGCCGCATCACCTATAAAGAAATAGCCGCTTTCGTGCGCAATTGCCGGAACCGGCTCTACGCCGCGGGCGTGCGCCAGGGCGACCGCGTCGCTATCTTCTCGCGCAACAGCGCCGAGTATATCTATGCTTACTTCGGCATCGTCAGCCTCGGCGCCATCGCCGTGCCGATCAACTTCCAGCTGAGCAGCCGTGAGATCGCCTACATCCTGAAGGATGCCGGTGCAAAGCACATCTTCACCTACCAGCCGCTCGACCTCGTCGATGCCATGGCCCATCTGCGCTGCGACATGCCGGTCTACCAGCATGACATCCGCGAGTGCGGCGTCCTGAAGGACCATGTCCCCGATGCACCGGAGCTCTCCGCACAGTTTGATGAAGACAACCCGGCCTGCATCATCTATACGTCCGGCACGACGGGCAACCCGAAGGGCGCGGTCCTCTCGCATCACAACCTCGTCATCAACATCCGCCAGCACCTCAGCGTCGTGCCGTGTGAGACGGGCGATCACATCCTCTGCGTGCTGCCGATGTACCACGCTTTCGGCTGGACGCTCTCGGCTCTCTACCCGCTCTACTGCGGCGCCGAGATGGTTATCCTCGACTCTTTCACGCCGAAAGAGACCATCACGGTCATCCGTGAGGAGAAGATCACGCACCTCTACATCGTGCCGTCCATCTGCAGCCTGCTCACGAAGCTCGCGAAACCGGAAGACATGGCTTCCGTGAAGTACGTCATCTCCGGCGGTGCGCCGCTGCCGGTGCAGATCGAGAAAGAGTTCAACGCGAAGTTCGGCGTCGATATCAGCGAAGGCTACGGCCTGTCCGAGGCCGCTCCTCTCGTCACGCTGACGAAGCCGGGCCATCCGGTCGCCGGCTCCATCGGCACAGGTCTGCCGTACCTCGAGTACAAAATCGTCGACGCGCAGGGCGATCCGGTCCCTGTCGGGGAGCCGGGTGAGCTCGTCATCCGCGGCGGCAACGTCATGCTCGGCTACTGGAATCTCCCGGATGTCACGAGCGACGTACTGCGCGGCGGCTGGCTGCATACGGCCGATGTCATGAAAGTCGACGAGAACGGCTACTACTTCATCATCGACCGCATCAAGGACATGATCATCAGCATGGGTGAGAACATCTACCCGCGCGAGGTCGAGGAGCTCATCTACCAGTTCCCGGGCATCGATGAATGCGCGGTCATCGGTATCGAGGACAAGATCCGCGGCCAGGCGGGCGCCTGCTTCTACAGCGTCCGCGAAGGCCAGACGGTCGAGATCCGCGCGCTGAAGAAATTCCTGCAGAAGAACCTCGCCCTCTTCAAGATCCCGCGTGAGTTCCACCTGCTCGACAAGCTGCCGCGCACGACGACGGGCAAAATCACCAAACGCCAGATTCTCAAGGACTTCGAGGAAGAGAAAAAAGCGAAGGCAGCTGCAAAGAACGACAAATAAAAATAGCCGGCCGCCCTCGGGCGAACCAGCTAAAAAAATCCATAACCCATCAGTTTCCGGTCCTGGCACCCTGCCAGGGCCGGAATTTTTTATAGTCGATACCAAAGCGTTTGAGGACTTTGCCGATGATGTGGTCGATCTGCTTCTCGACGGTATCGGCTCCGTTGTAGAACGTGAGCATCGGTGGGATGATTGTGCAGCCGTAATCGGCGGCCTGCGCGAGGTTGTGCAGATGCAGGCGCGACAGCGGCGTCTCGCGAGGTACGAGGACGAGCCGGCGATCCTCCTTGAGGCAGACATCGGCCGCACGCAGCAGCAAATTGGTCGAGAAACCGTTCGCGATGCCGGCAACCGAAGCCATGCTGCAGGGCATGACGATCATGCCGTCCGTCTCGAAGGAACCGCTCGCGATGGTTGCGGCCAGGTCCTTGATGTCGTAGCTGTAATCCACCAGAGCGCGGACCTCATCGAGGCTGAGCTCCGTTTCACAGGCGAAATTACGCGCCGCGCCCTCCGTGATAACGAGATGCGTCTCGATATCCGGGACGCCCTGCAGGACCTGCAGCAGCCGATACCCCAT
Organism: uncultured Selenomonadales bacterium; assembly: GCA_900315155.1. Taxonomy (GTDB): domain Bacteria; phylum Bacillota; class Negativicutes; order Selenomonadales; family Selenomonadaceae; genus UBA2897. Next base: position 12,648 of record OMYB01000005.1, read on the forward strand.
GATGACGCCGCTGGCGCCGGAAATGCCGATGATAAGTCTTTTGCTCAATTCGATTCCTCCGAAGCTCCGTAAATTACCGTAAAAATGTGGTTGAAAGAGTCAATGAATGAAATTCTCCCTGATTTCAGGCATGTGCCGCAAGGAAGGCCTCGTAGTCGGCGCGGCGCATGGGCTTGCCGTAGAGAAAGCCCTGGCCGTACTCGCAGCCGCAACGGCGCAGGAGATCCTCCTGTTCCGGTGTCTCGATGCCCTCGCAGATGATCTTCATGCCGAGCGCATGACCGAGGTCGATCATCTGCCGCAGGACGATGGCCATGCGTTCCGAGCCTTCCGAGGTCAACAGCAGCGAACGATCGATTTTCATGACGTCGAGCGGCAGCTTGTTGAGCAGGGAAAGATCCGAGTAGCCGCTGCCAAAGTCGTCCATATCGATGGCAAAGCCCATGCGGTGCAGGGCATCCACGACGCTGATCGAGTGTCCGACAAGCGAGTCTCCCTGCACGTCGAAGGCCGTCTCCGTCAATTCGAGCTCGATGCCCTCGGTGCTGTAGGTATCGACGAGGGCCTGCATCTTCGCGAGGTAGCCCTGCTCACGCATGTGCACGCGTGACTGGTTGACCGAGATAGGACGGACGGGCAGTCCCTTCTCCTTCGCCTCCCGCTGGAACTGCATGACCCGTTCCAGATTGTAGAAATCGAGCTGGGAAATAAAGCCATTCCCTTCAAACAACGGGATGAACTTGCCCGGCGACAGGAAACCCAGTTCCTCGCTCTCCCAGCGCACGAGTGCCTCAGCGCCCACACATTGCCTCGTTTCGAGGTTGTATTTCGGCTGATACCAGACCTGGAACTCCTCACGCTGCAAAGCGCTCTCCTGCAGGCTCTCCATACGGCTCGTGAGCATCGTATCCTCCTGCAGGGATCGGTTATAGAACCGGATGGGATCCGCACCATGCGCTGCGAGATTGGCATTGTTGATGGCCGTACGAATATCGGCAGGCGGGTTGTCCAGCGAGCAGATGCCCACCTCCAGTGCCACACGAACGAGCATATCACCGACCTTCAAGTATTCATTCTGCTTCAGCAGCTTCGTAAATTCTCTCTGGAGCATCTCATGGTCCATCCCGCGGAGCAGTATGACGAGTTCCGCGGCCGCCGTGCGGACACCGATGAGTTCTACATGCTCGCGTTGCTTTACTTCACGCGCCAGCTGCTGGAAAAAGCCGATAACCGACTCGCGCCCATACATGCCGTTGATGATATCGGACCGCACGATATGAACCACTGCAATGAAGTGCGGAATCCCGTCCGACTTCCTCTGTGCCAGCAGGCGCTCCCCCATACGTTCCAGCCAGTCTGCGTTATGCAGGCCCGTGTGTTGGTCATGATCGATAACGCTCTGCAGCCGTGCCACGTTGCGTTTTTTCATGCGGCGGTACCGCCAGAAGGCAAGGGCTACGATTGCGGCGATAATGCCCACGCCTCCCATCGCATACTGCGGGTAGGAGTAAAGATAGGACGTGGCAGACCGCTCATTGAGTACGCGCTGTGTTTCCTCGGCAAAAAAGCTGTCTGTGATGTTGCGTCCCATATGCCGGATTTCTTTATCCAGGACGCGCAGCAGCACCGGATCCGCGGTCTGCTGCACACCCATGGCGATGTCCCTCTGCATGGCGATGCGTCCGCTCATGACGAGATCCGGATAGTTGCCACGCAGCAGCTCATACTGGGCCATCTCCTGACGGACATAGGTGATATCCGCTTTTCCCTGCCGGACGGCCTGCAGGCAGGCCTGGTATGTCGGATATTTCCGGATTTCCCAGCCGGGGAACAGATGCTGTACCTGGCTGACGAAACTCGGGTTGTCGAGGGCAGCGACGACGGGCTCCGAGTGGATGCCCGTCCGCCGCGTAACCCCCATAAAGTAGGCGGTCTGATAGGGGGCCGTGAGATTCAGGCCCAGTCCGGAACCCCAGTAAGCATCCCATGCCACGTTCATGACGAAATCGCCATCGCCCTCACGCAGCGCCCGGATCGCTGCATCCTCATTCGAGACGATAAACGGCTCCATCTCAATGCCAAGATCGCCCGCCATGCGGTCTAGGACAACGCGCAGGGCACCGGCGATCTGCCCATCATCTCCGACGTAGGCGTAAGGGCGCCCATTGGCGATAACGATGGGACGCAGGGTATGGTGAGCCAGCAGATATTGCCGCTCATCCGGGACAAAGATCAGCGGGGCACCGCCACTTTCCTCGACGCGCCGCTGATAAATATTCGCCATAAAATCCGGGCGCGCAATCATCAACCAGTCCGATGCCTGGTTCAGCCGGTCCAGCAATTCCGTATTCCCTTTCTTTACCGTGAAATACAGCAGGGACATGTCGAACTCGGCAGTTGCAGGATATGGGCTCTTGGCACGCCCACTCACGCAGAAGCCGTCTATGCTCTCGTTGTCATAGGCGAGGACCATCGCATCAAGGTCCGGGAACTCCATCGGTACGAAGCCGGCTCCCTCCCCGTTCATGATCGATGGCAGGAGCTCACTTTGGTACTCCGAACGTACACGGCCGATGCGTAGAGGCTGTATCTTCCCTACTTCAAAGGTCCCCGTCCCTCCTCGCAGGTACAGGATCGAGTCCGCATAGCCCATCGGCAGACGGGCATAATCCAGCCGTGTACCGCGTTCCGGTGTATAGGAAAGCCCAGCGAGGACATCGATCTCGCCATTCTCGATACGCGCCATATTCTCACTCATGCTGCCTGGCACGAACTGCACCTGCATGCCAGCGTAGGCCGCCAGAATCTGCATGTAATCCGTCTCATTCCTGCGGGCGACATCGAACCGGTTGCGATTGGGACGCGGCTGCATCTCATACGTCACGCCCACACGCAGGATCGGCTGCTCGGCCAGAGCCGTCCCGGTCCAAAGCAGGCTGCTCAGTGCCACGCTCATCGCCAGTAAGATACATTTTCCGTTCCATCTCATCTGCATTGCCCCCCCCGCTCCCGATTCTCCCTATCGGTAGGTATACGAAACAATCAGGTACTCTTATTATCTGTATTAAACGTATCGCATGGAAATCCTGCCTCCAGCCAAAATAAACCCGCCCCCCGATGTTTCACGTGAAATAATCAAACGTATACATCTCGTGATTACCGAGAACCGGTTGCAACAGCTGCCGGAATCTTGGTTCATTCCTTTGTAAATCTATACAAGATGCGTACTTCGTTGCTGATTCTTGCAAATCCGTATACATTCAATAGCAAAACAGGCACAATCACTATATAGAAAACAATACCGCTGAAAGACAAAAATTCCGACGGCAGGATAGTATGAGAGAGAAGAGAGGGATACGATGATGTATCAAACAAACAACAAAATCAACCACAAGCGCCTGGCATTGCTCGTTTCCGGGGCACTCAGCCTGAGCCTCATCTGCGGGCCGGTTCCTATGCAGACGGCCTGGGCCGCTGACAGCAATGCCGTTGCCACGACGCAGGCTCTGGACCTCTCCCCAACGGCAGTTGCCGTGGCTCCAGCAGGAGATGGTACCTATCTCCTGACGTATGGCACCGTGGAGAACAGCATCCAGCGTGATATCCCACAGGATCAGCTGCTGGCTGTCGTAAATACCCTGTACTCCAAGGGCGCCACGTCTGTCACCCTCGACAAATCGACCTTGGATGCGCTCGGAAACCCGGCTATCACGATTCCACAGGGCAAAGGGCTGCAGGTCCTGAAAGATGCTACGACGGATAACTACGTTGCCGATAGCTTTACCGCCTATGCACCGGACAATACCAGCGCCACGGTCAAGGTTTCCTACAACTCGATTTCCAGTACCACTTCTTCCCCTGTCGAGCTCAAATCCCTGACGCTTGGCTCGAACGACAGCGGCACCACGGTAACAGCGGAGAACATCAAGACGGAATATCTGAACCTGCAGGGCAGCAATACGACGCAGCTGAAGAACGTCACCTCCACCAATCTCTGGGTGCCGTTAGACACGACGGCAAACCTGTCCGGTGTTAGGGCAGATACGGTTACACTCAAGGCGAAATCCCCATGGGCAACGAACCGGAAAGATGCCGCGCTCACGGGAACGGATACGAAGGATGCCGATGGCAATGTCACGACGCCTGCGCTGAAAGCTAACACCATTAAGCTCGGCAGTGCCAGCCAGCTCTCCGGATTGACGATTGCACCAGCAACAGCGGGAGGAACCGTAACGATCATCAATACGGAGGGTAACTTTACGGATGATGATAAGGCAGCACTGGAAAAAGTCGTCGCCAATGGCACAGCGTTAACCCTCAAAAGCCTGAACGGCACAACCACATCGACAACGGGTACCGGCGCAACGGTCAAGGAAGCATCCACGACGCCGACTCAGCCCACCGAACCAACGAACCCCTCCACGCCAACACAGCCGGGCACGACAAAGGCACAGGATGCCTATGATGCCGTAGCAAAAACCTACCAGGCTCTCAATCCTTTCGCGCAGGCACTTCCCTCCAAAGAGGAAATAACGACGCAGGCGGAACGGATTGCCCAGACGGCGGTCGACAACAGCGAGACTTTATTCGGCCAGAGCACGAAACCCGATATCCAGGCAGCCGTCCAGCAGCGCCTCAGCGCCTATGCCAATCAGGCTGCCCGCAGTGCAGCTGCTCCCAGCCTGGCAAGCAACCGCACTGCCTTGATCCTGTCGGACGTCTTCACGGATAACACGCTGGCACGTACCTCCGCACTCCGCGACGGCATCCCTGCATCCTCTGTCAGCAACGCACGCGGCGAGGATGCCGTCTGGGTCGCAATCAAAGGCGGCCAGGCCGATGTGGATGACAGTGATGTCTATGGCAAGACGAAGGTCAAAGCCACAACGTATCAGTTCGGTTTTGATGTTCCGACCACCCCGAAAGACTATCTCGGCTTCTTCGTCGGCACCGCAACGGGCTCGGCAGACTACAAGGGCTCGGTGAATGGCTCCATCGATATCAAGAATGCCTTGCAGGGCGGTTTTTACGGCACACATCTCCTGCCGCGCGGCCATTATCTCGATTACATCGTACAGGCAGGCACGTTCGACAGCAAGACCAACGGCCAGAGCTGGAGTACCAATACGGTCGGCACGGCTCTTACCTACGGGACGAAATACCAGACTGCCTCGAACCTGACCGTGAACCCTTACCTGCGCTTCAAATACGACAGAGTGCTTACAGATGATGTAACCTATACTTCTGGCAGCCGCATCCATGTCGATGACCAGAATGTATTCTCTGCAAAAGCCGGTGTCAACCTGCTCAATGCGAAAGGACTTTACGGAGGGCTCGCCTACAGCCGCGGACTCTCTGGCAGCTATGATGCCGCCGTCAATGGCATAACCCTGCCATCCAGTGATTTCGATACGAATGTCATCTATCTCAGCCTCGGCTATCGCGGAAACGTCAGCACCAACACTGTGCTCGACCTAAATGTCGAAAAGCTCTGCCTCGACTATAATGGCTGGCACGCAGCAGGCCGTATCGAGTTCCGCTTCTGAGTTTCTTCTCCCTCCCCCCTGAATATACCCAAGGAGGCCCCTATGTTTCACGTGAAACATAGGGGCCTCCTTTAATTCCGAATCGGAATGGCTTTATTTTGCTTTCTGGATGACAACCCGGTCGATTTCCGTGCCATCGGGCAGATAGCAGCAGGTCGTGAGCGTGTCGCCCTCGATTTTGAGCGTGAGGTAATTGTCCGTTTCCGGCTGGGGGGCGATGACCTGATCGAGGGCGTGGTCCTCCCAAAGGCCGGGATAACGGATATTGCCCGCTACACCTGTGAGGATGTAGCGCGGGCCCTTGTCGTCATGCCGGCCGCCTTTCAGATGTCCCCGGTCGCGGTAGGTATGCAGGTGCGCCGTATAAACGACATCGACCCCGAATTCCTCAAAGACGGGCATCAGTGCTTCGCCTGTGCTCGAGATTCCCTCTTTGCGCTCGGGGCGCCGCTTGATACGGTACTGCAGGACGGCGCACCTTCCAATCAAGTGTATACGTCTCGTGATTGCCGAGGACAGGGGCAAGGGGGATACCCGGTGCCAGCGGTGCGACAGCATCGAACCATGCCTGCCACTGCGTGCTGTCCTCACCGTTATCGACGAGATCCCCCATGTTGATATAGAAATCCGCATGAGGCTCTCGCTCCGCTGCCCCCTCAACGAGATGGGTCCAGTCTGTGTAATCGTTTGACTGAGAGTCCGGGAAAATCAAAGCCTCGAACGAAGACAAATCTACACTCGGCGTCGTAATTGCCTGCCACTCCCCCGCCCGTCCATTCTCGACGATGCGATAGGTGTACTCACTGCCCGGCTGCAGGCCATCGAGCAGGGCTTCGTACTGGTAGACATCCTTTCCGTCATCCGAAAAGGACGCCTCGGACGCCGTCGTTTTCGTCACGCTGCCCGCCGCATCACGCAGCTCGATGCCCGGCAGTTCCTTCAGCTGTGCCTTCGCCTGCCAAACGATACGCCGTGATGTTGCGGGTGCCTGCGTCATAATCTGGCGCAGGTTCTGTGCCTCCCCATCCAGCATCTGCGCCATCTCATGCTTCGCCGAACGGCCGAATTTCGTTCCCGCCAGAACAGCGCCGCCCGCAAGCAGCGCCGCACCTCCAGCCAGGCCAGCAAGGAACGTGCGACGGGAAATAGAATGTGTTTTCATCATATAGCTCCTATAGATAGAGAAAGAAACTTTGCGGATATGTTTCACGTGAAACATATCCGTGGTCATTCAAATAATTCTTTGAGGTCATACATCCGGATATCCTCTCTGGCCTGTTTTGGGGGTTCGAAGCCGCTTCGCGAGAAGAAGCCATATCGGTAACAGTACAGCCCTGTGGCATTGACCTGTTCGATTTCCGTCTGCATCATCTTAGCCGTGATAGGCGTGTTACGGAATTTCGCTTCGTAGAAGATATAGCCACGGGGATCCTTTGTCACGACATCGAATTCCCCATTCCGATGTTCCTGTGGCAGATCATAGTAATACTTGCCAATCAGCTCAAAAGGTTCCTCCAATATCCCCTGACGGTTCTGCCGGACGAGGAACTGTCGGCAGATTTCTTCAAAGCATTTAGGCACGTACGTATTCTCGAAATCCTCTTCGATGTAGCGATCGTAAAACACCTTCGGGTCCATGACCTGACGCTGTGAAGCGTGGCGAAAGAGATAACGGTAAAAAAATGCCGACATCGGGTCCTGGATGAAATAGCCCGTTTTCTTCCGGTTATTCTCATCATTGATGGGTGCTTCCTTTCGCACAACTTCCATAATCATCAGCCGTTTCAACACATTGGTAAGCGATGCACTGCTGTTCAGATGAGACTGTGCAAGCAGATCGTTGAACCGGTGGAACCCTCGGGCCAGCGCATCAAATACATCGTTGGCATTCGTCATCCTGGAGAGTTCCCCCTGCAGGTAAAATGGCACTTCGCTTTCCAGACGTGCCCCCGGTTCTACCAGCAGCTGCAGAATATTCTCTTTCACACTGAGCGATGGATCAATCCAACGGTTGTAGTAAGGGATGCCGCCAAATACGCTGTACAGCCGGACTTTATCCTCAGGTGAAAACGATGGATAAAAGGCTGCAGCCTCATAATAATCCATCGGATGCAGACGGATGGACGCCGAAATACGTCCGTAAAGTGGATTATGTGCCAAAAGCAGCGACTGCATCACCTCGACGAAAGAACCGCACAAAATCAGCTTCATCTTCGAGCGGTCAGCATATTTATCGATCAAAGACTGCAGGATGCTGTCCATCCCTGTTACAACCTGCCGCAAATACGGGTATTCGTCAAGAACCAAAATGAACGGCGCATCGCAAGCCTTTTGGAACAAAAACTCCAGCAGCTGCTCCATATTGGTAAACCCTAGCGGCGGATAGCCATCCTCCTCTGCCAAGAGTGTTGAAAGACTGACCACGTTGTTCTGCTCAGAGGTCTGCTTGCAAGCATAATAAATACTCGTTCCAGATTGCTGCCGCAGGAAATGTTTGATCAGTTCGCTTTTCCCGACACGCCGCCTTCCATAAATTAGAAGAACTTCCTGCTGATCCCGTGCAGCGATCTGATTCATTTTTTGCAGTTCCTGTTTTCTTCCGATGAAATCCATCTTCATCCCTCTTTACTTCAATATTTTTTACTAAATTATTTTAAGTAAAGTATATCATAGTAAAGCATAACCGTCTAGGCTTTTTCCTCCGCATCAATACACAAATTCGTTATTCTCAAGCGCAAAGAACCGTGTTTCCGTTTCCTTTATATAATTGTCCAAAAACATTTCCTTTTCCTTGTCCGCCTCAACATTGACTCCCCCCCCTCCATCGGCATACGATAGAGATATATCGATTTAAACCGTAGGGATAAGATTAGGGGGAATAATCTTATGAAGTCGGCAGCGACTACAGCAAGGAGAACCAGAAGGGCCATGCCTCTGCCGGTGCCACCGAGGCTCTCTGGATCAATGGCTCGCCGGTCTTCGGCGGTGTCGATGGTGGCGTGCTCGCCCATCCGGACCTGACGAAAGCGGCCAACCCGATCACCTACGTCAGCAAGACGAGTGCTCCGACGCTCTTCATGCATGGCACGGCCGATACCATCGTTTCCCCGAGCCAGACGGACCTCGTCTTCCAGGCTCTGCAGAAACAGGGCATCCCGTCCGAGCGCTACCTCCTCAAGGGCGCTGCTCACGGCGGCGTATACTGGCAGCAGGAGAGCGTCTTCGACATCATCACGGCATGGTTCGACAAATACGTGAAGGGCTAATGCGCCCCCTCCCCTGACTCCCAGATACCATTCCACACATAAGAACAGAAAACCCCGATTCCGATGTTTCACGTGAAACATTGGAATCGGGGTTCTTTTTATGTCTTAACGGTGGTCCGTATCAGGCTTTCTGGCCCGTGGAGTACATCTTGATGGGCTCCGGGTTGTCCTGGATAGTCCAGACGCCGCATGGGCAGACACCCGCGCAGATGCCGCAGCCGATGCAGCGGTTCGGATCGCTCTGGTATTCCCACGAGCCATCCTCTTTCTCGACGCGCGTGATGGCTTTCTGCGGGCAGCTCTCGAGGCACATCTTGCAGTCGCGGCAGGTACCGCAGCTCACGCAGCGCGTGTGGTCATCGACTGGGTCGCAGAGTTCACAGTGATGGCAGCGCTCGAAGTATGCCGTCGCGAGGCGGTCAGCCGGGATACGCTGTTTCTGCGGGAACGGCTCGTCCGTGCCAGCGAGGTACTGCTCGACGGCCCATGCCGCCTTGCGGCCGCTGCCGATGGCATCCGTGAGGCGGCCCGGTTTGATCGTATCGCCCGCCGTGAACACGCCCGGCAGGATACTCTGATTCGCATCCGGGATGAGCCACGTATCGCGGAACTTCTTGATGCGCTCATCGTCGGGCAGGAAGTCGAGTTCCGGTGCTTCGCCGATGGAGACGATGACCTGATCGGCCGGAATGAAGCGGCCGTCGTTGCCATAGACGCCCTCAGCCGTGATCTTCGTCGTGAAGAACGGCCAGACGAGCTTGCCGCCGAGACCTTCGATGTAGTCGATCTCTTTCTGGAACGCCGCCGGCTTCTGCACATCGACGGCAACGACCGTCTCTGCGCCCATCTCGTAGGCACCGCGGCAGGTATCCATGCCGGAGTTACCGGCGCCGATGACGACGACATGCTTACCCGTTGCCGGGTGCTCACCGCGGTTGATGGCCTTGAGGTACTCAAGACCCATCGTGAGGCGCTCGACACCCTCCCAGTTGAAGTAACGGGACTTCGTGCCACCCGTTGCGACGACGACAGCATCGCACTCCTGCTGAAGCTCGGCGAATTTTGCCTTATCGACCTTGCAGTCCGGGACAAACTTCACGCCGACGCCCTCGATGCGTTTGAGCTCGGCCTCGAGCAGCTCGTGCGACAGACGGCCGCGCGGGATGACCTGCTCGAGCTTGCCGCCGATGTGCGCGGCCTCATCGTAGACCGTGACCGTATGCCCCTTGCGGGCGAGCTGCCAGGCCGTAGAGAGGCCGGCAACGCCGCCGCCGATGACAGCGATCTTCTTGCCCGTGTGCTCCTTCGGCGGCTCCACTTTCGCGAATGCCGAAAGATAGCCGAGCGGTCCGATCTGGATCGGCTCGTCGATGCCGCCGCGCGTGCAGGCATCCATGCAGGGGTTCGGGCAGACCGAGCCGCAGACGGAGCCTGGGAATGGCGTATAGTCGAGCTCGAGCTGGATGGCTTCGTCCGTCTTTCCAAGACGGATGAGGTCGTAGCGGCGCTGCGTCGGGATGCCCGTCGGGCAGTTGAACTCGCAGGGAGCCGCGTATTTCGCGTTATCCCAGCTCGGGACGCGCAGGCGGTAGAGTCCCGTGTTGAGCGTCGGATGCACGGCGAAATCGTCATGGGCAACATCGGAGAAGATACCGCCCTTGACCCACTCGCGCAGGCGGAAGCTCTTGAGGTCCGGCAGCGGTTTCGGCTTCTTCTCTGCTGCCGTCAGTGGACGCAGCTTCTGCCATTCGCTCCAATCCGAGAGCGCATCGAGGAGCTCCGGACGGCGGACTTTCTCGAGGAACGTCTCCATGCCGCCAGCGAGGAACTCGATGTCCTCCTGCTCGAGCGGCAGTTTCTGGATGTCTGCCGGCAGTGCCGGTACCTCGCCGCGCACATAGACGACGCCGCCGACCATGCCGACGCAGGGACGCTCGCCGAGGACGGTATCAAAAGCCTCGCTGTCGACGCCGCAGATCACGGCACGACCGCCGCCCATAAACTCGAACGAGAACGAGCCGACATTCTTGAGAATCCAGAGTTCCGGCTCCTCGTACAGTGGATCGTGCTTCATGAGCGAGCCCGTACGCGTGCCGCCGCGGCCGCCGATGTAGATTTTACCACCGGAGGAGCAGTGGCCCGCCGTATCGCCGGCATCGCCCGTGACCGTGATGATACCGCCGGAGTTCAGCCAGCCGACATCGGCCGAAGCAGAGCCATCGACGAAGATTTCCGTATTCGGCATGCACATGGAGCCCACGCGCTGGCCCGGATTCGTGACGTGGAAATGCAGGGGCTTGCCATCTTTGTTCCACAACGGGCCGCCAATATCATGCTGACCGGAGGCTGCGATCTCGAACTCGGTCTCGCCGTTCTGTACGGCATCACCGATAGCCAGGAGCAGGTCCTGCGTGGACATGCGGTCGTGGCCTTTCATGGTTTCCATCTTAAACATAGTTCAGTTCTCCTCCCCTATCAGCATACGTACTGGATGCCCAGACGGTCGGCCACGGCCTTATCCGTGGACACGAGGGCGTCGCTGCGGCCGATTGGCAGCGAGCTGTTGCCGATCGGGGCCATGAGTTTCTTGAGCTCCGTATCGAAAGTGAGAACGTAATCGACAATCTTCTGCGCGCCGCGATCGACGTCGAGACGCTTGACGAGGCGCGGATCCTGCGAGCAGATACCCATCGGGCACTTACCCGTGTTGCAGGCGTTGCAGCGGCCCTGCTCGTTGCCGACGCAGCCGAGCAGCTGGATGAGGAACTTGCCGCAGAACACACCGTTCGCGCCGAGGCACATCATCTTGAACGCATCGGCTGCTGCATCGCCCGTCATGCCGATACCGCCGCCGCCGTAAAGAGGAATCTGGCCCTGGCGGCCCTGCTTGACGGCTGCGAGGTAGCAGTCGCGGATCTTCGAGACGACCGGATGGCCCGTGTGGTCGAGTGAGACCTCATTGGCTGCGCCCGTGCCGCCCTGGATACCATCGATGAAGAAACCGCCGCAGATGTGGTACGGGTCGCGCAGCAGGTTGTTGTAGACGGAGACCGACGTTGCCGAAGCCGCGCACTTGATGGCGACCGGCACGCGGAACCCGAACGCCGCGTTCATCGAGAGATGCATTTTTTGCACGGACTCCTCGATGGAGTACAGGCCCTGATGGTTTGGAGGCGAGGCCAGCGTTGCTTTCGGGACACCGCGGATTGCTTGGACGTGCTCGGCTACCTTTGCCTCCGGCAGCAGGCCGCCATCGCCCGGTTTTGCACCCTGGCCGATCTTGATGAGGATACCGGCCGGGTCCGTGACCATGTGCGGCATCGCCTTGATGATACGGTTCCAGCCGAAATGACCGGAAGCGATCTGGATGATGAAATACTTCAGGTAATCCGACTCCAGGAGCTTCACCGGCATACCGCCCTCGCCCGAGCTCATGCGCACAGGGATGTGGTAATGCTCGTTCAGGTAGCCGACGGCCATCGCCACGGCCTCCCACGCGCGCGTGGAAAGGGCACCGATGGACATATCAGAGAATATCAGCGGGTAAATCCAGTGCACGGGAGGCGTGTGACCCGCCTGTACGAGCCGGCCATTCTCTACCTTGAACGGCAGTTCCTTGGCAGAGAGCACGCGGCCGAACGGTGCGCGCATATCAAACGTATGGCGTGCCGCATCGAGTGACGGGTCCGTCATCTGGGAGATACGGCCGACGACGATCGTGTCGAGTGCGCGCTGTGCGTTGAGGTTCGTGCGGCCGCCGCGCTTGATGGGGCCGTGGTCCTTGGAGAGCAGCGTCTTGCGTGTATCCGGGTTACGCACGGGCTTGATGGCCTGATTCGGGCAGACCTTCTCGCAGATCCCGCAGCCGCGGCAGTAATCCGTCAGGCTCGCGACCTGCTGGATGACCGGGCGTGCCTCGTGGCGCTTCAGCGGCTTCGGCTGGTTCTCGACGGAGACCGTCATATCGCGGCGCTGGACGCCGACCTTGATGGCCTTGAACGAGCAGCTGGCCACGCAGCTGCCGCACATCGTGCAGCGTTCCGGATGATAATCAATTTTCCAGGGGAGATCGTTGACTCCCACATCCTGTGTCATTACTGTTTGCATCTCGATACCTCCAGATCGTTGTCGATGACGACGATTTCGCGCTCATTCGGATAGAGATCCTTTGTCTGGTCGCGGTCCGGCATGATTTCGTTCAGACCGCAGACCTCCGAGGAAATGGCGACCATCGTATCCGTGCGGCCGACGACGACCGGGCGGAACTTCTTCGAGTCGCAGCACGTGATCATCTTCTTATCCGGCAGGACCCCGATGATCGTGTTCGGGCCGTTGATCTCGAGGTTCGCGAGGCTCTCGCGGATATCGAGCAGAACGTCCTTGTCCGGGCGCTCGGCGATCTCCTCGAACGGCAGCGGCGTGATGACGTGCTTGTAATACATAAGCGGCCATTTCAGCTCATGATGCACGTAATGAAGGGTATTGAGGAAGCACTGCGAGTCGGACTCGAATCCGATGTACCCGCGGTGCAGGGATTTCTGGAACTCCTTGTTCTTCGTGTAGAACGTGTTCTCACCGTTCGCGCAGAGCGTGTAGCCCTGCAGGAAGAACGGATGGGCGGCGTAGCGCACGATGTCGTAGTTCGTGTTCTGGCGGCACTGGGCGACGATGGACTTCGCCATGAGGCAGCCGTTATCATCCCAGAGATGGAAATACGTCGCGATGTCGCGCGGATCGCCGATTTCCTTCAGCGTCAGCACATCCGGCCAGAACGAGTACACATAGCCCTCGCCCGCATCCTCCAGGATCTTGCGGAGCGCGAGGCGCGTATCGAGGAGCAGGTCTTCCTTCTCCTCTTTCGTCATTTGCTCGGCATCCTCCGGGTAATCGTAGTTGCGGAAGATGTAATACGGCATTGCCTGGATATCGAGCCCCGGGCGTTTGTCGGGGATAGGAATCCACTCCGCGAGCTGCACAAAGTTGTGCGCATCCATGTAATCCTCGACAAGCTGCTCGCCGCGCTGCGTGCAGGCCAGGGACAGCAGCGGCTTGTCCTTATAGTTGGCAAAGATACCATATAGGTCCTGCATGACCATCGCAAAGCCCGAGTTATCATGCCCCTCCTGCTGCGGCAGCATCAGCCGCAGGGCCAGGGAAGGCTGTACGGGGATTTTGCTCTTGATTGAACCAATCCTGCACATAACGTTCTCTCCTTTAAATACTTCTACACAAAGCGAGTAAACAAAGCGAATTAATACATACAACTGTGTTCTGTGTATGAATACTGTGTTACGTATTTACTATTATAAGGAGGTGTTCCTGCTATGTCAATGTATCCTTTGCATGTATACAGGAATACAACTATGTTATTTTTATCAATTTACACGGATATACTATACCGTTCTGTCATAGTTGAGCAAAACCACCCACACCTGCGCAAAAACAGAGACTATCGAAACAAATCTTTTCGATAACGGATAAAACCGACATGGGAATCCATGCTATAATATGGTAAAAGAAAGGATGTGTTTGCCATGGATAATCTCGCTCTGAAAGAACCACCACGCATCGAGCGAATAGATGGCACGACGATCATGATGTCGCCGCGCCCGCTCATCCAGCACAGTGTCGTGAGCTCAAATATCTACCGGATTTTCGCCTCCTATCTGCATGGCAAGCCGTGCAAGGCTTTCGCAGACGGCGTGGACGTCCACCTGGATGACCAGAATTGGTTCATCCCCGACGTGTCGATCGTCTGCGACCGATCCATCATCCACCGCGATGGCATCCACGGCGCACCGGACCTCGTCGTGGAGGTCCTCTCCCCCTCCACAGCCCGCAACGACCGCGGTCCCAAAATGCAGCACTATGCGGCCGCCGGGGTGAAAGAATACTGGATCGTCTCACCACTCGCAAAGAGTGTAGAAGTCTACCTGAACCACGACGGCAATTTCAAACTCGACGATATCTATACGGACTACCCCGAATGGGAACTCTCCCGCATGACCGACGAAGAACGCCAAGCCATCCGCATGGACATCCCCGTCAGCCTATACGACGACCTCCTCGTCAACGTCAAAGACGTCTTCGAAGACGTCGATGCCTTCAACCATTAACGACTGAGTCGGTCCACAAATTGAGTGCAAATTTCCCTATTCATTTCGAATAACAAAGAGGCATCCTGCGCAACAGACGCAAGATGCCTCTTTATTCTTTCCCCTTTATTGAAACGCACCATTTGTCATTCGAGTAGTGGCGTCTCATGTAAATCTGTTAACAGATTGTTTGTATCCGTGACGCTCAGGTGTTTTTCGAGGGCATGCCACAGAATGCTGTCCCAGGGCTCTCGCACGTACAGGCGGGGGCAGTGTGCGTAGTAGAGCAAGTACTGAGCCTCCTGGGGGGTGAGCTCCATGGCCAGGGCGAGGGCGAGCACTTTTTGCCGCGAGGGATTGGGCTTGCGCCCATCGAAGATGTGATAGGCATAACTTTGATCGAGTCTGGTGCGCCCGGCGACGAGCGAACGCGTGAGCTTTTTTTCGTTCAGCAGAATCTGCAGATGTTCTGCGAGTGTCCGTGGCGCAAGTTCCTCTCCATTTTCGGCGAAATAGGCGCGCACGTCCGTTGCGGCGCTGAGCGCCTGTTCGAGTTCCTCAGTATCCTTCTTTTTCATCGTGTACCCCCTTGGCAAATCTTCTTCCATAGCATATCATAGGAAGCAGACGCAAACAAGGGGAGGTGGGAGCGTGAAGCCGGCTGTCGAGTATCTGCTCGCGCAGTGCCAAAAGCTGCACTGTTTAAAACAGTCGCCGCGCGGTGAGGTCTGGATGGCACTGGATCAAGCGGAGCGGCCTGTGATCTATAAGTGCCTGCACCGTACGGGGCTGGCACTCACGCATCTCAAGGACATCCACCATCCCCTTTGGCCGAGGATCTATGCCGTGGCAGAGGACGAGGATGGCACGACGCATGTCCTTGAGGAGTACGTACAGGGCGAGCCGATGAGCCGTCGCATCGAGACGCAGCAATGGCTGAAGGAAGATGAGGCAAAAGACATCCTCATCCAACTAGCCAGCGGGCTCAGTATCCTTCACGCGCATCATATTCTGCACCGTGATATCAAGCCGGGTAACCTCATCGAGCAACCGGGCGGTATCACCAGGCTCATCGATTTTGATGCCGCCCGCGAAATGGGCGAGGATAAAGAGGCCGACACCGTCTACCTCGGCACGAAGGGCTATGCGCCGCCCGAGCAGTATGGCTATGGCCAGACGGACGCACGCATACTCTCGCTGAACATCAAAGGGATCGACGACTTTACGACATACAGCGTACGCATGAGCTTCGAATTCTATCCGCAGCCCCAATAAAAACACTGTCCCCGCAGGACAACAAAACCTGCGGGGACTTTTGTATACTGAGAGCTGGGAACTCAGTTCTTCGATTTTTTTCGTTCAAGCTGGTAGACAGCATCGAGCGTGATATCGACGATGCTGCGCCCGCTATCGCTGAGGCCGAGGTATTTCCGTATCTGATCATCCGCATGCGGATTGGGAGGGGCGGCCTCCTCTTTTGAGGTTTCATCATTTCCGAGGATGTAATCAGCACTGACGTGGAACAGGTCGCAGAGCTCCCGGATCTTTTGATTCGGACGAATGGCGCCGCTCTCATACTTGTTATAGGCCGTACGTGTGATGCCGATGGCATCCGCCACTTTTTGCTGGGACAGTCCCATCTGCTGCCGGAGCATCCGCAGCCGCATCGCAGAAATATTCATCGTATCACACAACCTTTCATAAACATTATAGAGAAGGGTGCGATGTTGAAGAAGTTGTGATTTTAACTCACAAAAGAGGATATATAGATTTTGTGTAGAAGTAAAATCGTTGGAATATCATGATGAATGGTTCACTCTATATATGTGAGTATTGTTCACAGATATAGCATAGAAGGGCTATCTGTAGAAGAAATGGAAACAGGGCAGGAGATAAACATGAGAAAACTGCACAATCTGCGCATCCAGCGCGGATATACCCAGAAACAGCTGGCAGATCTTATGCAAGTGGATCGTTCTATGATAGCCAAATGGGAAAATGGCATCAATAAGCCTCGGGCAGATCGGCTGCTTCAGCTGGCAAAGATTTTTCACTGCTCGGTAGATGAACTGCTGAAATCCTGAGGCTATTGATTGCTGATAAATTTAAGGTTATGGAGGAAAGGATTATGAAAGTTTGCCCCAAGTGTAACAAAGAATATCCAGATGATGTGAAGTTCTGCAGTACATGCGGTCAGGAACTGAAACCGAAGGAAGAGGGCGCTCGTTTCTGCCCGTATTGTGGTGCTAAGCTGAATGCAGGCAGCCAATTTTGCTCATCCTGTGGCAAGCCGGTGGAACAGCAGCCACAGATGGCAAAAACGGCAGCAGAGGCGCCAAAAACGATGCAGAAAACGGCTGCACCTGCAGTGCCAACGGTGAAGGAATCAGAGCCAGTCCCTGTGGCAGCACAGGTTGATCCCCATCGTCAGGTGTCGAAGGAAGGTGAAGTTCTCGCATCCGGAGCACCGATTCCTTCCAAAACAGGATGGTGTAAATGGGGCTATCTTCTTGGCGCGATTGGCGGCATAGCATTGAGCAAATCGATGTTCCTGTTGATCTTGCTGGTATACGCTGTCGAATACTATATGATTCAGTTTCATGAAGGCAAGATGCGCCGTATGAAGTTCAAATTTGTCTCTCCTGTGACGAGTGATGAAATTTATTCCCGTATACAGCCCACACTTTCTCAGAAATATGGGGATAAAATCTCTTTTGATCGGAATGGAGATACACTCTGCGTCAAATATGACAGCATGATCTATGATATCAATATCAACGATGACGGAACGGTTTCGTTATGGTGGAGGAAGTCTTTATCAGGGGCAATCTTTTCTTTCCGTGAAGGCAAGATGTATCGAAAAATCCGTACGGGTACGGCACTGATCGCTTACGAACTGCAGCACCAGTTCGGCGTTCATGCATAAAATAGATGAGAGATGGATTTTAGGAGGTAAAGAAAAATGACGGAATTTTTTCTTTTGCTAGTGTTCCTGGTCCTTGTGGCCTTGTTTGTCGGTTTAATCAAACCGTCGCTGGTTATTCGGTGGGGAGACCCCGAAAAGCGGACTCGCGGCAAGGTTCTAAAAACTTACTTAATAGCCTTCGTTGTCTTTTTTGCTTTGGGCGTGGCTTTTGATGATAGTGGTAAGCCGACGAGTGATAAGCCGGCGGCTACCTCGTCGCAGGAAGCAGCGTCTTCGTCATCTGGAGCATCTTCGGGAGATAAAGCATCAAAGGAAAAGAAGCAGGTCAAAGAGGATAAGCCCAAATGGAATACCTCGGATGCTGAGGCGCAAACTAATGGTAATGCTAAGATTGCCGTGAAGGAACTCAAAAAAATCGATGACATGAAAGCTGTGGCAGAACAGGTTAATCCTGGAGAACTTATGAAGCGCCCGTGGGATTATTACGGCAAAGTCGTAGCCTACAGTGGCAGAATCTCGGATATCGGTGACAATCCGCCGGGCAGCCCGGAGTCGAAGGCTTTTGGTACGGATACGTATACCATCGTCGTGATGGGCGATAATGATTCCTCCGTACAGGCTATTATGGCAGGAAAGAGCGGTTCCATGCAAAAAGGCCAGCAGGTAACCATTTATGGGCTCCCCGTTGGCAATCTTAAACTCTCTAATCGCATGGGCGGAGAAAATAACGCAGTACTCTTGATAGGCAAGTAACTCAGTTCCTAAAATATCCCACGTAAATGAAGTCCGTTACACGAAAAGGTGTGGCGGACTTTTTACTTGACAGCATAAAGTATAAAACGTGTCGATCATATACTATTTATCAGAATAAATCGCTGTGGCTACCTGTTCTTGTCAGGTATAGGATAAGGTCTTGCTCAACCTTCTCGTAGATGAGTAGCCAGTCCGGTGTGATATGGCATTCTCGGCAGCCATCAAAGTTGCCGGAGAGGTCATGGTCGCGGTTCTTGGCTGGCAGTGGTTCATCCTTGGCCAGTTTCCTGATGATGTCAGTGAGCAGGTCGATGTCATATCCACGCTTCTTTGCCCGCTTCAGGTCTTTCTGAAAGCGCGTGGTCGGACGGATATCATACATCGGACAGCAGATCCTTCATCATGGTATCGACGTCTTTGTAGCGTTTGCCGTAGTTCGGATCTGCCTTCATGCTCTTGACCTCGGCCATGGCTTCAAGCGTATCCTGGTTCGGCAGGTCTCTGCCAATGGAGAACGGAATCCTCTGTTCGGATACAGCTTTCTTGGCAAATACGTTAAATGCAGCGGTCATCGTCAGTCCAACGTCCTTGCAAAAGGCTTCAAACTGATTCTTGAGGTCTGAATCCATCCGAATATTGATATTTGCACTAGGCATGATGATCCCTCCCTTGTTTATCTGTTTCTTTATTTCTATTGTAAATAGATTTACATACATTGTCAATATTATATAAATGTGAGTCTATGCAGACTATCTCGAATAATAACTCGACCACATGACCGACGAAAAACGCCATGCCATCCACATCACGTCAGCATCATTCAGCGAAGATGCTAAACTCTCTCGCTGGGGCTGGATATGACGACATGATGAAGGATCTGCATAAATCGCCTCCACTAGAATGAGAAAAGACGCCACCGGATGAATGGGCTCCGTGCCGGGTGGCGTCTTTTGTTTCGCTGCGTTTTCTTAAAGGTAACGGATCGGGTTGACCGGGCTGCCGTTGATGCGGACTTCGTAGTGGACGTGCGGGCCGGTGCTGTAGCCGGTGCTGCCCATGTAGGCGATGACCTGGCCGCGGTGGACGGTCTGGCCGGCGCGGACGACGACCTGCATGGCGTGGCCGTAGCGCGTCATGATGCCATTGCCGTGGTCGATATCGACCATGTTGCCGTAGCCGCCGCTGTTCCAGCCGGCGGTCGTGACGACGCCGTCAGCTGTGGCGACGATCGGCGTGCCCATGTCGTTCGCGATGTCGATGCCGGGGTGGAAATCCGAGCCGCTCCAGCGCAGGCCGAACGGTGAGCTGACCTCCCCACGGGCCGGCCACAGGCTCGGCGTCGTGCTGCCCGGCAGCATCATGCCATCGGACGTCGTCAGGCTGCCGATCTCTTCCTGGTTGGCCTTGAGCTCCTGCTGGAGCTGCAGCAGGCTCTGGCGGCGCGTTTCGAGGCGCTTCTCGACCTCATCGAGCGTCTGACTCACGTTGCGGATATCCGGAGCGACGTACGGACCGCCCTGGCCGTTGTGTGTGCCGCTCGCATCGACGGTGCCCGCGCCGTTCTGCGCATCGTTCTGCGCATCGTTCTGCGCAGCTGCCGGGTCATCGGCTGCAGGGCTAGCCCCCGCCGAGCGGCGGATCTGCTGCTCGAGCTGCGTGAGCTGCTCCATCTGATCCTGCAGGGAGTTCGCTTTCTTTGACAGCTGAAGCAGCTGCTCCTGCTGGATGCTGTTGACCTGGCGCAGCTCCTCGATCTCCGCTGCATCGCTGCGATGCGCGAATGTGCCGTAGACAGCATAGCTGAACGCGCCGACAAAAAGCAGCGCGCCGACGACGAACGAGGCGAGGCCGAATTTCAGCAGGCGGGCCGACAGGCGGATGCTGCGCACTTCTCCGGTATCCGGCACGAGCTTGATCGTGTACTCGCGCACGGACGGTTCATTTTCTTCTTCCGCTGTTTCCTGCGGATTGCTTTTGACGGACGAGATTTTCTTCTCTGGTTCGTCTTTTTTGCTATCCAAAAAGGTTACCTTCCTTTCTCATTAGGATATCGCATGGGTTTGTCTGCCACGATCACGGACGCTGGTTCATCGCGTCGTGCAGGGCGTGTTCCTCCTCTTCCGTGAGCGTATAGGTGGATTTGCCGTCCTGGATGGGCTTGACGTAGCTGCGGGAGTCCTCGCGGCCGAAGATGCTCGAAAGGATGACGCCGTTGTTGTGCGAGTCGAGCAGGGCGACCGCATAGCTGAGGTCGCTGCCCATATCCTTGAAGGCACGGAAGCGGACAACACCGACGCGCGTGATGGCCGTCTGCAGCAGCGCATCCTGGCGCTTGTTTTCCTCCTTGATGGCCTGGTTCTCCTCGACGACGGCCTTTACCTCGTCGATATGCCCGATGAGCATGCGCTCGAGGTTGGCGCCGTCCACGCCCGTCATCATCTTGCGATAGCGCTTCTTCAGATAGCTGAGGTTGAGCGCGAGGTTGATGATGATGCCGTACATGATGATCACGAGTACGCCGATGGCCGCCGTGATCACCATCAGGTTGTTCATGACAAACTTATTGAGTTCCTGTATATCCATTGTCTGTTGCAAAACTCCTTCTCTTTACTCGAATTCTATCCTTTTATTTTATCACACCGTGAAATTCTGCGAAAGAGAAACCTTGCGCAGTGCTTCGATTTTCTGCTGGCGGTTTGCCTCCTGCTGCGAGTCGATCGCGCCGAGGATGCGTTCGAGGTCCTCATCGGAGTAGAACTCGATCTCGATCCGGCTCTTTTTCTTGCCCGGCACAATGCGGACCTGCGTGCCGAGCCAATGCGTGAGCTTGTCCGTGGCATCCTGCAGGAATACGGACGGCTCCGCCTTTTCTTTTGGCTGCTCCTGCCCGCGCTTGTTCAGGAACTCCGGATCTTCCTGCAATTTTTTCGCGAGAGCCTCGCACTGGCGTGCCGAGAGGTCCTCGCTTTCGATGAACTCTGCCGCCTGACGCTGGAGTTGCTTGTCCTCGATCATGAGCAGGGGGCGCGCCTGCCCCATCGTGAGTACGCCGTTGGCGAGGTGCTCCTGCACGGTCGTATCGAGTTTCAGCAGGCGCAGGATATTCGCGATGTGGCTGCGGCTGCGGCCGATTTTTCGCGCGAGCATGTCCTGCGTAAAGCCGAAATCCTTCATGAGCTGGCCATAAGCCTTGGCTTCCTCGATCGCGTTGAGGTCTTCGCGCTGGATGTTCTCGATGAGCGCGACCTCGCTGATCTCGGCGTCGCTGTACTCGCGCACCATCGCCGGGATGTCCGTGAGCCCCGCGAGTTTTGCGGCGCGCAGGCGGCGCTCGCCCGCGATGAGCTCATAGCCGCCCGCGGGCAGGCGGCGGACGAGGATAGGCTGGAGCACGCCGTACGTCTTGATCGAGTCGCTGAGCTCGGCGAGAGCCGCTTCATCGAAATCACGGCGCGGCTGGTAGCGGTTCGCCTGGATATCGGCAACGCGGATTTCCTGCACCTTATCCTTGGCCGGCGTGAGCTTCGCATCACCGAGCAGCGCGTTGAGCCCCTTGCCGAGACCGCCCTTGCCCTTATGGGCCTCATTCTTGCTTGTCACGACGGATGACCTCCTTTGCCAGAGCCTGGTAGACCTCGGAGCCCTTGGACCGCTTATCGTAGTAGAGGATTGGCTTGCCGTAGGACGGCGCCTCCGAGAGTCGTACCGTGCGCGGGATCATCGTCTGGTAGACCTGGTCACCGAATGCCTCCCGTACCTCGGATACGACCTGCTCCGCGAGCTTCGTGCGCGAATCGTACATCGTCATGAGCACGCCCTCGAGCTGCAGGTCCGGGTTCAGGTTATCCTGCACGAGCTGGACCGTGTTCATGAGCTGTGCCACACCCTCAAGCGCGTAGAACTCGCACTGGATGGGGATGAGGATCGCGTCGGCTGCTGCGAGGCAGTTCAGCGTGAGCAGGCCGAGCGACGGCGGGCAGTCGATGAGAATGTAGTCGTACTCATCCCGTACCTTATCGATGGCCTTTTTCAGCCGCGTCTCGCGCGAAATGGCCGCGACAAGCTCCACCTCGGCACCGGCGAGCTCGATATTCGCCGGCAGCACATCGGTATGGAACTCCGTATGCTGGATAGCCTCATGGGTGTCGAGTCCATTAATGAGTACATGATAGATGGTCGCATCCAGGTTGGACTTGTCGATACCGAATCCACTCGAGGCATTGCCCTGCGGATCGCAATCCACGAGCAGGACCTTCTTTTTCTTTGCCGCCAGACAGGCAGCCAGGTTGACCGCCGTCGTCGTCTTGCCGACGCCGCCCTTCTGGTTGGCTACTGCAATCGTCTTTGCCAAAAAATCCACCATCTTTCCTGAAATCGGCAGGAATGTTACAGTTTTTCCGCGTTACTTGTGTTACAATGGTATACGATGTTACAAAGATAGAGCATGCGCGTATGGTTGTACACCATTCCTGTCGTCAAACTTCTCTATCTTCTATGATAATATGAAATCCGGAAAAAGCCAATGTTTCACGTGAAACATTTTTAGATTTTTCGGCAAGAAAATAAGGATGTGATCCCTATGCCTATCTACCGGCCTCCTCTGCTGGCCATCGACCCAAAGGAAACGCGGCGCTATGCCGGTCTCATGAAGGCGAAGGACTTCCGCGGGGAACTTATCACGGATGCCTGCCAGGACGCACGGCTGCTCGCCGACCCGCGGGGCAGCTACGAAATCTACGACTATGACTGCCAGGCGCAGCGCGTCGATGCCGAGCCGCCGTTTGTCATCGAGGGCTCGAAAATCGGCCAGCACCTGCAGGGCTGCGACAAGGTCATCCTGCTCGCCGCCACCGTCGGAGATGGCATCGAGGAGGAAGTCACGAAGCGGTTCCAGGATGGAAAATACGCCGAAAGCGTCCTCCTCGACGCCGCGGCCACAACGGCAGTCGAGCAGATCGGCGATGGTATCGAAAAGATGCTCGCGCCGAAAGTCGCGGCAAAGGGCTACCAGATGAAATGGCGGTTCAGTCCCGGCTATGGCGACTGGCCGCTCACGCAGCAGCCCGAGCTCATCCGGCTTTCGAAGGCCGCATCCATCGGCGTCGGCCTTTCCTCCTCCCTCATGCTCGTGCCGCGCAAGAGCATCACGGCCATCATCGGCCTCTACCGCACGACAGCCGGTGAGGCAGACCGAAAGCATACGCCGAATGGCTGCGCGGCCTGCACGAACTACAACTGCCCATCAAGAAAAAAGTAAAAAAGTAAAGGAGTATCCCTATGATCCATATTTTCGACGGTGCCATGGGCACTATGCTGCAGGCCGGCGGCCTCGCCCCCGGCGCCTGCCCCGAACGCATGAACATCGAGCACCCCGAGGTCGTCAAGAACATCCACCGCGCCTACATCGATGCCGGTGCCACGATCATCGAGACGAACACCTTTGGTGCCAGCCGCCTGAAACTCGACCACTACGGCCTGGAGGACCGCGTCGTGGAGCTCAACACGGCCGCCGTGCAGCTCACGAAGGAAGCCGCTGCCGGCCGCGCGAAGGTCGCAGGCTCCATGGGGCCGACGGGCCGTTTCATCGCACCGCTTGGCGATCTCGACTTCGAGGAGGCGTACGCCGCGTTCCGGGAGCAGGCCAAAGCCCTCGCCGATGCGGGTGCGGACTATCTCATCATCGAGACCTGCATCGACATCCAGGAGATGCGCGCTGCCCTGCTCGCGGCAAAGGAGGTCACGGACATCCCCGTGATCTGCCAGCTCTCCTACAGCGAAGATGGCCGCACGGTCACGGGCACGGATCCGCAGTCTGCGGCGATCATCCTCGACGCCATGGGAGCCGACATCATCGGCGTGAACTGCTCTCTGGGTCCCGAGCAGCTCGTCCCCGTCGTCCGGACGCTCGCGGAGAACTGCCACCGCCCCATCAGCGTCCAGCCGAACGCAGGCATGCCGCGCCTCGAGAACGGAGAGACGATTTTCCCGATGGGCCCGGAGGATTTCGGCCAATGGGCACCGAAACTCCTCGAGGCTGGCGCGACCTACATCGGCGGCTGCTGCGGCACGACGCCCGCGCACATCCGCGCCGCCGCCGAGGCACTCAAAGGCCTCAGGGAGCCTGAGCGCAAAGAACCGCCGCGCCGCCTCTGGCTCGCGAGCCGCAGCAAATCCGTCTGCGTCGATAAAGACCTCCCGACCGTGCTCATCGGCGAGCGCATCAACCCGACGGGCCGCAAAAAGCTCGCCGCCGAGGTCCGCGAGGGCTCGATGCTCAGCATCAAGAAAGAGGCCGTCAACCAGGTCAAGGCCGGTGCGCGCCTGCTCGACGTCAACATGGGCGTCGGCGGCATCGACCAGACCGCCGCGATGAAGCGCGCGATCACGGAGATCGCCCAGCTCACGGATGCGCCGCTCTGCATCGATACGAGCGACCCATCCGCACTCGAGGCCGGCCTGCGCGCCTATCCTGGCCGCGCGCTCATCAACTCCGTGAGCGCCGAGACACCGCGCCTGCGCGATTTCCTACCGCTCGCCCGGAAATACGGCGCCGCCATCCTCTGCCTGCCCTGCACGGACAATGGCATCCCGAAAACAGCGGAGGGCCGTCTCGCCGCCGTGCAGCAGATTGTCACCGAAGCAAAGAAGCAGGGCCTCCACGATGGCGATTTCCTGCTCGATGCCCTCGTCATGACGGTCTCTGCCGATAAAGGCGCGGCACAGGAAGTGTTCCGCACGCTGCGCCTCTACCGGAAGGAGCTCGGCTACCCCGCCACGATGGGCCTCTCGAATATCTCGTTCGGCCTGCCGAACCGCCCGCTCATCAACAGCACGTTCTTCGCGATGTGCCTGGAGGCCGGCCTCGACGCGCCGATCATGAACCCCTACGACGAGCTCATGCAGCGCGCGCTGAAAGCCAGCGCCGTCCTCATCGGCAAGGACCCCTGCGGCATTGCCTTCAGCCAGGACGAATCCAACCTCAGCGTACCGAAGAAAGCCGCTGTCGCGAAAGTCGACCTCTCCAAGGACTGCATCGCGGCCATCAAGCAGGCCGTCATCGACGGCGAGAAAGACGAGATTGTCGGCCTCGTGGAGCAGGCACTCAAAGAAGGCAGGACCTCCGATGAAATCACGGCCAACGGCCTCACGGCAGCCATGACGGACATCGGCGAGGACTTTGGCTCAGGCCGCATGTTCCTGCCGCAGGTCCTGCTCTCTGCCGAGACGATGCGCACGGCGTTCAACCGCCTCAAGGAGCTCTTTCCTGCCACACAGGATGCCGATAAAGGCACGATCGTCATCGCGACGGTCAAAGGCGACGTCCACGACCTCGGCAAGAACATCACGGGCGCCCTGCTCGCGAACTCCGGTTTCCGCCTCGTCGACCTCGGCAAGGACGTCGATGCCGAGGAAATCGTCAAAACCGCCATCCGCGAGAAAGCCGATATCGTCGGCCTCTGCGCCCTCATGACGACCACGATGGTCCAAATCGACAAAGTCATCGCCGATCTCCACGCGGCAGGCTGCCCCGCGAAAGTCATGGTCGGCGGCGCCGCCCTCACGCAGGAGTATGCGGACCAGGCCGGTGCCGACGCCTACGCCCCCGACGGTGTCAAGGCCGTCGAACTCGCCAAGGAAATGGTCGGCATCGCCTGACAGGACTCCCCCCAAATCAAAGCACATTAAAAAGCCTCAGCAAAAGAGCTTCTCCTTTGCCGAGGCTTTTTTTATGCCGATACTGCGGGATCCAACGATCAGAACAGGACCTTTGCGAGGTGCATGTACTCCGGATCGAGCTTTTTCTTGTTGTTGACGGCATCATGCAGGCCGATCGAGACGACGCGGCCCTTGCTGAAGCCGAAGACGATATCGGACAGGCCGGAGATGATGGCCAAGGCGGCCTTCTCGCCGAGCTGGCTGGCGCGCACGCGGTCGATGACAGAAGGCGACCCCCCACGCTGGATATGGCCGAGAACGGAAACACGCGTATCGAGCTTCGTCTTCTCCGCGATGTATTTGCCGATTTCCTGACCGGAGCCAGCACCCTCTGCGACGACCATCATGATGTAGCGTTTGCCCTTCTTGTAGGCTTCGGACATATCGTTGCAGATTGCATCGAGGTCATACGGCTCCTCCGGGACGAGGATATACTCCGCGCCGCCCGAGATGCCGGAAACCATAGCGAGCCAGCCGCTGTGATGCCCCATGACCTCGAGCACGATGACGCGGCGGTGCGCCGAAGCCGTATCGCGCAGCTTGTTGATCGCGTCGATGATCGTGTTGGCGGCCGTATCGCAGCCGATCGTGTAGTCGGAGCCCCAGACATCGTTATCGATCGTGCCCGGCAGGCCGACGATCGGCATGCCCGTCTCTTTCGAGAGCAGGGACGCACCGCGCAGGGAACCGTCACCGCCGATGACGACGAGACCTTCGATGCCGCGGTCGCGCAGATTCTTGTAGCCGAGCTGACGGCCCTCCGGCGTCTTCCAGCGGGCGCAGCGGGCCGTCCCCAGGAACGTGCCGCCGCGCTGGATGATGTCGCTGACGTCCTTCGACTCCATCTCGAACATATCCTCATCGAGCAGGCCATGGTAGCCGTTGTTGATGCCCCAGACCTTGACGCCCTCGTAGAGAGCCGTGCGGACGACGGCGCGTGCCGCCGCGTTCATGCCCGGGCTGTCGCCGCCGCTGGTCATGACTGCAATACTTTTCAGCATGGTGAAATCCCCCTTGTATTGTACAGAAGCCCCTCCTTCATAGGAGAAAAGCTCATCATCTACCCATACCCTTTAATCATAGCATATTTCGCGGAAAGAATACAGATTTCTGGCAGAAATTCCGCAAGAAGGACCGCAAGTGGAAACACCGGTCCTATCGTCTGCTTTTCGTCAACCAAAGGGATACATTTTGTTGACAAACACCTGGAATCCCGCTATAGTGGTAACCATGAAGATGGTAAACCACTTCGTCCATATTGCATAACAAAGGAGCCGATCATCATGGCTGATATAGAAAAGAACCTCTCCCGCTGCGTGGACGAAATCCTCGCGGGACGCCGCCTGGGCCGAAAGGACGACCTGACCTTCCTGCTCACGACGCCCCTCCCCCTCCTGCAGGAGGGAGCCGGCCGCCTGCAAAAGCATTTCTGCGGTAACCACATCGATTTCTGCACAATCATCAACGGGCGCAGCGGACGCTGCGGCGAGAACTGCAAATACTGCGCACAGGCCGCCTGCCACCACACGGGCATCGAGGAGTACGGCTTCCTGCCGAAAGAGGAAATCATCAAAAATGCCCGCGCAAACCAGGAGGCCGGGGCCAACCGCTTCGCCATCGTGACCTCGGGCCGCGTGCTGAGCGGCAAAGATTTCGACCGCGCCATCGACACGTTCCAGGAGATGAAACGCACGCTCAAAATCGATCTCTGCGCCTCGCTCGGCCTGCTGAGCCGCGAGCAGCTGCGCCGCCTCCACGACGCCGGTGTCACGAGCTACCACCACAACATCGAGACGAGCCGCCGTTTCTTCCCGCAGATCTGCACGACGCACACGTACGACGACCGCATCCGCACGATCCATATGGCACAGGAGGAAGGCTTCTGCGTCTGCTCGGGCGGCATCATCGGCATGGGTGAGACGTGGCAGGACCGCATCGACATGGCACTCGACCTGCAGCAGCTCGGCATCGAGTCCATCCCCATCAACGCCCTCATGCCGATCCCCGGCACGCCGCTCGAGGGGCGGGAGCAGCTGCCGGCAGGCGATATCCTGCGCACGATCGCCCTGTTCCGCTTCATCAATCCGACGGCGAACATCCGCCTCGCCGCCGGGCGCAAGCTCCTGCCGCAGAACGGTGCAACGGCGTTCCTCACGGGCGCCTCTGCCTCCATCACGGGCAACATGCTCACGACCTCCGGCACGACGATCCGCGAGGACATGCAGATGCTCGCGGACCTCGGCCTCACGAACCGCGACGACGATTGCCAGGCCTCCACCGGCACCTGCGGCGCACGGTAAACTTTCCCTTGACAAGAGTTTCTCCACATGTTACATTGAGCATAGATATGCTGTGCAACTGACGGAAGTGGATGGACCACAGGGAGCACAGGGAAGAAAAGCCGACCGTCTGGGCATTGCCTGGATTTGTGTCGGCTTTTTTCGTTCTCGATGAGGAAAAGGAGCGACGAAAACATGAATGAACTGGAACTCAAATATGGCTGCAACCCGAACCAGAAACCGGCAAAGGTCTTCATGGAGGGCGGCAAAGACCTGCCCTTCACGGTGCTCAACGGGAGGCCTGGCTACATCAACCTGCTCGATGCGATGAACAGCTGGCAGCTCGTCCGTGAGCTGCGCGCGGCGACGGGTCTCCCGGCTGCGGCTTCGTTCAAGCATGTGAGCCCTGCCGGCGCAGCCGTCGGCCTGCCACTCTCCGATACGATGAAGAGAATCTATTTCGTCGATGAGAAGGCGGAATACTCCCCCATCGCCTGCGCCTATATTCGCGCCCGCGGTGCAGACCGCATGAGCTCCTACGGCGATTTCACGGCGCTCTCGGACGAGTGCGACGCACAGACGGCCGCGTTCCTGAAACATGAGGTCTCCGATGGCGTCATCGCTCCATCCTACTCGGAGGAAGCGCTCGCCATCCTCAAGACGAAGCGCAAAGGCAATTACCTCATCATCCAGATGGATCCGGACTACGAGCCGGAGCCGGTCGAGACAAAGCAGGTCTTCGGCGTGACGTTCTCCCAGAAGCGCAACGACGTGAAGATCACGGAGGACTGCCTCACGGATATCCCGACGCAGTGCAAGGCGTTCCCGGAGGATGCGAAACGCAACCTGCTCATCGCTCTCATCACGCTGAAATACACGCAGTCGAACTCCGTCTGCTACACGTACGACGGCCAGGCCATCGGCATCGGCGCCGGCCAGCAGTCGCGCGTCCACTGCACGCGTCTCGCGGGCGGCAAAGCCGATAACTGGTTCCTGCGCCAGGCACCGCAGGTCCTGAACCTCCCGTTCCGGGACGACGTCCGCCGCCCGGACCGTGACAACGCCATCGACGTCTACATCGGCAATGAGTGGCAGGACCTCCTCGAGACCGATGACTGGAAACGTGTCTTCACGGAAAAGCCGCCCGTCTTCACGGCCGAGGAAAAGGCAGCCTGGCTGAAGAAAGCGGAAAGCGGCGTCTGCCTCGGCTCCGATGCGTTCTTCCCGTTCGGTGATAACATCGAGCGCGCCCACAAGAGCGGCGTCCAGTACGTCGCCCAGACCGGCGGCTCCATCCGCGACGACAACGTCATCGAGACCGCCGACAAATACGGCATGACGATGGCCATGACCCACATCCGCTTGTTCCACCACTAATCCTGGTGATACAACCTATACACACGCAAATAGAGGGAACCCGATTGTTACGGTCGGGTTCCCTCTATTTTTCCTTTTACCAGAAATTCACAGCCTGTTTACAAATCCATCGACAGGCCTGTGGATAAGTGGATAAGTTTGTGAATAACTACGGTATTACAGGCCTTATCCACCGTGGAAAAGTGCATAATCCTGTGGATAACGTGAATCCTGTTCTTTCTTTTTCCTCACAGCGCGATATTCAGCTTGTCCTCGATGATATCCCGGACGCTCTTGCCTGCGCTGTGTGTGCCAAGCAATTTATTCTTCTGCATATTCTTCAGCACGGTATGATAAATATCGTCCTCAATGGAGCCGGGCACGAGGTTCTCCCAATTCTGCACGCTGTAAGCCCGTTCCTGGATGGCGTTATCCGGCCGCCCTGTGACTTCCAGTTCACAGAGGAACTGAATCTGCTGCGTTTTCGGCCGCAGGTAGTAATGCTCTAAATAATACGTCTTATCGGCCTTGTATTGATAGTTCCCCTTAGAATCCTTGGAGCTAGCCTCCAGCTGCGAGGCATCCGGCTCCAGACGCACCCAGACATCTACGATGCGCTCCTCGGCCGTATAGGGCATCACCATCCAGCGTGCAGTCTTGCTGTCCATATAGTAATCATAGCCGTTATCGTTAAGCAGGTACACATATCGCGTTACCTCTTTATCCTTGCGCTGTTTCTGCTTCTGCGGCGTCTCCGAAGTCATGTCGCGCGTTTCCTTGCCCGTGGTAAACCAACGGTCTGCCGTCGTACTGTCCGAGGTAAAACTATGCCCCGACACACGGCTATCCTTATCGAAATCACCAGAAGCAAAAGTCGGCTGCGCTGCCACCAGCAGCAACGCTACCAGCACCCCGCCACATCTGCCGAGAAATCTCATATCTATCACCCCGAATAATCCGTCACAACTCATGTTTCCCTATTCGCTATTCAGCCAAGGTTCTCCTTTATATTATCGCATGTTTCGAGCATAAAATAAAGGGAGAGACCGCCTCTACCGTCTCTCCCTTCCGTTGATCCATTTAATCCTCACTGACGTCGATGTCGTCCATCGCTTCGTTCATCGCGGTATAAATCGCATGCTCATACACCCTGCCCGTACGGGAGCCGTTATGGGAATCTGCCTGCACGGCTATATCGTTGCGGTACAGATAATCTCCTTTATTCACATCGACGAAACGCACGCGCAGCCAGAGATTCTGGTGGTTTGTGACATTGTTGAACAGTACAAAATTATGCTTGTCATCACGCCCATTGCCCAAGGACAAGGTCGTCACAAACACATAGTCATAACCGCAGGCCTTGCCAGCCTCTACATAATCCTGACGGCGCATATCCGCCAAGCCACGCGGCTGGTTGCCGATGACCATGCCATCCACATCCGGTTTATCCGTTCTAGCCTTGACCACATCTGAAGCCTTACCAGCCGTATTCTGATGTCCGCCTAAAAATCCACCGACACCCTCCAAAATCGCACCTACGGGACCGTTGGGCTGAGAGACACCAGCTCCACTGCCTGGAACCGTGGTAGTCATGGATGCCGTCGCTTCTTTGCGCATCTCGTAATATTCATCTTCAGCGCGCTGCAAGAGCTTGGTATTGACGTCGTTCCCCTTCATAATGGCGAAATATTCCCGTGGGAACTTCTCGCGCAGGGCATTGTAAATCTGGTTCTTGACGCGATCCTCTACCACCAGTCCCTCATCGCCGTTGACGATGACTGCGATGCGGGTCCGGCCGTCCGGCCCTACTGGTGCCTTGTTGCCATAGATCAGATGGTGTGCCCGCGCGTAGATATCCGAAGCCTCATAATCCTTACTCTTCTTCATCTCGCGCTGCGCCAGACGTGGCACGGGCTGGCTGGAGGCCTCTACGACATTTTCAGGTACAGTTATACCCCCCCGAAGGACAAAATGCCGCAGCAAAAAACGGCCAAAGCAAATATCGTCATGCATCTACGCCACATAAAACTCTCTCCCTTCCACATTTATACCTATTGCTACAGTTCGCTACGTGAACCTTTTTTCCTGCTATATAGCCGAAAAAATGCGTGAAAAGTACAAGTTACGTTGCTCAGCCGCTATTTGGACACAAATAATCCGTCCCTACTCTCGCTCAGGACGGATCATCTACTTTTTATTTTGTTGTCCATGTAATCGTTGTTCCATGGCACCATTTACTGGCCCATTGGACTCTCCTCCTTTTATTTCGTTACGTGTTTCGTGGCGCTGATGTAAATCTTCATAGACAAGACTTCTTTCATCAAACGAAACTCGAACGCTCCGTACGACCGCCCCTGGACTGCTAGCGATATCCATCGGCGTGTCTGTCGGATCGTCGCACGTGGTCTGGCATTCGTTACGGGCCCATCGGACTCTCCTCCTTATGCTCTGACTCTGTCGGCAAACCAGCTCCGGGATGGGATCCCTGCTCCTCCGGGCCTCTTCCCTTTGCTTGTCATTATAGTAACACATCCCCGGGCTTCTGTCAAGGATTTTATTTTGTTTTCTATTGTATTCTTGTATATTTGCATACAGTAATAAAAAATATACGTGAGTACAGGCTCCATAGGTTACACTTATCGTTATTCAGGGTCTTGGCGCACGCAAAAAAATAGGTCAGCTTCATGCTGACCAGAGGGATTGGGATTATGTATTTGATGTAGTGAGAGAAGGAAAGGATTCATATCCTCGCCGGTAGGAAGTGGATTGGGGATTTCCTATCGACAGGTATTATGGTATCAGCCGAATCTGAAAAGGACGCGGTACCTTGCTGAAAAGTAACTGAAATCGCGAAATTTCTTTTTGCGAGGCCCCGCATCTTATCCAATTATCGGCTTCTTCGCCGGTGTGCCGGCCTTGCGCGGGTACGTTTTCGGCGTCGGCATCGTCTTGTGGATCTCGACAATGGCGCGTTGGTCCGCGAGCCCCGGCAGGGAGACCGTGCGGATCTCCGTGCTGCTGCCGCCCATGACCTTGATGGCCTTCTTTGCCTCGTCGGCCTCCTCCTGATACTGCGCCCCCTTGAGCGCGAGGAAATACCCGCCGCGCCGGACAAACGGCATGCAGTACTCGCAGAGGATCGGCAGGCGCGCGACGGCGCGGGAGACGGCGATATCGAACTGCTCGCGGTAGAGGCGGCTGCGCGCGCCCTCCTCCGCCCGTGCGTGGATGCATTCCACATCGGTGAGGCCGAGTTCCCCGACGACCGTCTGCAGGAACTTCACGCGCTTGTTGAGCGAATCCATGAGCGTGAGGTGAATCCCGGGGCAGAAAATCTTGAGCGGAAGCCCCGGAAAGCCCGCGCCCGTTCCCACGTCGATGA
Source organism: uncultured Selenomonadales bacterium (assembly GCA_900315155.1). Taxonomy (GTDB): domain Bacteria; phylum Bacillota; class Negativicutes; order Selenomonadales; family Selenomonadaceae; genus UBA2897. The sequence continues at coordinate 45,967 of OMYB01000005.1, forward strand.
CGGAGGCCCCGGCGGGGAAAAGCTCCTCCCGGTACGCCGTGAGCGAATCGATCATGTGCTTGACCGCGACCTCATGCGGCTCTGTGATGGCCGTGAGGTTGATGTTTTCATTCCACGCGATGAGGAGCTCGTAGTAGCGGTTGAACTGCCCGAGCTGCTGTTCCGTGAGGCTGAGACCATACCCCTCTGCGGCCTGTTTCATTTCGTCGATGAACATGACTTCTCTCCTTCTGCCTGATGCAGGCGGCGCTGCTGCTCGAGCCAGACGAGCAGGACGGAGACATCGGCCGGCGAGACACCGCTGATGCGGCTCGCCTGTCCGACGCTGCGCGGGCGGATGGCGGCGAGTTTCTCACGGGCCTCATCGCGCAGGCTCGGCACGAGGGCGTAGTCGAGGTCTTCCGGCAGGAGCTTGTTTTCGAGCTTCTCCATATGGGCAACCTGCTCGAGCTGTTTCTTGATATAGCCCTCATAGGTAATCGAGATTTCGACCTGCTGGCGCACCTCGTCCGTGAGCTCCGGCAGCTCGATGTCCGGAGCAAACGCCTCGCGCACGGTTTCGTAGGTGACATCCGGGCGGCGCAGGAGCTCGTAGAGCGTTGTGCGCGTGTGGATGGCCTGGATGCCCGCCTCCGCGAGCCGCCCATTGACCGCATCGCTCGGATTGACGGCCGCATCCTTGAGCTGCTGCAGCACGGCCTGGATGGCTTCCTGCTTTTTTGTGAAACGCGCCCAGCGCGCATCCGTCACGAGGCCGACGCGGCGGCCGTACGGCGTGAGGCGCTGGTCCGCGTTGTCCTGGCGCAGCAGCAGGCGGTACTCCGCGCGGCTCGTCATCATGCGATACGGCTCATGCGTGCCCTTCGTCACGAGATCGTCGATGAGCACGCCGATATAGGCCTCGGAGCGCTTGAGCACGAGAGGTTCCTCTTTTTTGATAAACATCGCCGCATTGATGCCCGCGATGATGCCCTGTGCCGCCGCCTCCTCGTAGCCAGAGGTGCCGTTAGCCTGACCGGCGGAGAAGAAACCGTGGATATCCTTGAACTCGAGCGTCGGCTTCAGCTGCGTCGGGTCGATGCAGTCGTACTCGATGGCGTAGCCGAGACGCATGACATGGCAATGCTCGAGCCCCGGAATCGTGTGCAGGAACGCGAGCTGCACATCGGCCGGCATGCTCGTGCTCATGCCCTGTACGTAGACCTCGTTCGTGTGGATGCCCTCCGGCTCGAGGAAAAGCTGATGCCGTTCCTTGTCCGGGAAGCGCTGGATCTTCGTCTCGATGGACGGGCAGTAGCGCGGGCCCACGCCCTCGATGATGCCGTTCGCCATCGGCGCGCGGTCCATGTTCTCCTTGATGATCCGATGCGTAGCCTCGTTCGTGTAGGTCAGCCAGCACGGCGTCTGCTCGCGCGTCTGCACATCGCTCATAAAGGAGAAATTGCGGCATTCCGCATCGCCCGGCTGGATTTCCATCTTGTCGTAGTCGAGCGTGCGCGCATCGACGCGGGCCGGTGTGCCCGTCTTGAAGCGCATGAGGCGGACGCCCGCCTCCCGCAGCGAATCGGAGAAATGCATGGCCGGGCGCTGGCCGTTCGGGCCGCCGCTGTAGGTATGCTCGCCGACGATGATGCGGCCTTTGAGATACGTGCCCGTCGCCATGATGACGGCCGGGGCGTAGTAGACCTCTCCTGTCTCGACAACGACGCCGCGCACGGCTTTTTTGTCCTCCGTGAGCAGCAGGTCCGTGATGAGGATCTGCTTGACGTCGAGGTTCTCCGTCCGCTCGCACGTCTCCTTCATCGTGAACTGGTAGAGCTTCTTGTCGGCCTGGGCGCGCAGCGCATGGACGGCGGGGCCCTTGCCCGTGTTGAGCATGCGGAACTGGATGCACGTCTTGTCCGCGTTCACGCCCATCTCGCCGCCGAGCGCATCGAGCTCGCGTACGAGGTGACCCTTCGCCGGGCCTCCCACGGACGGATTGCACGGCATGAGCGCGATGTTATCCATCGAGAGCGTCGCGAGCAGCGTGCGGCATCCGATGCGTGCCGCCGCGAGGGCAGCCTCGACACCGGCATGACCGGCGCCGACGACGATGACATCATACGTGCCTGCCACAAATCTCCCCTCTGCGTCCATAACCGGCATGACAGGATTTACGCTTTCTTCTGACATGGAATCGGATCCTTCCCTTTATCTATCACTTGCCGATGCAGAACCGGCTGAAAATCGTATCGATGAGGTCCTCGCGGACCGTGTTGCCCGTGAGCTCGCCGAGCTTCTCCCACGCGGCGCGCAGGTCGATGGAGGCACAGTCGAGCCCCAGGCCCGCATCAAGCGTACCCTGCACGGCTGCGAGCTGGGCGTCCGCCTGGCGGAGCGTCTCGGCCTGCATCTCGCTGTTCACGAAGCCGCCCTCCGTGCCCTCGGTCTCACCGGCCCAGGCGCGGTCGTGGATGGCTTTGGCGAGCGCATCGAGTCCTGCACCGGAGGCCACGGCAACGGGCAGGACCTCCATGCCGCCCGCCCGCTCAGCCAGCTCTGCCGCCGTAGTCACGGCAGGCAGATCGCTTTTGTTTAGGAGCAGGATCGCATCCTTGCCGTGAAGCAGTCCGAGGATTTCCTCGTCCTCCGCCGTGAGCGGCCGCGAGCCGTCAAAGAGCGCCAGGACGAGCGCCGCGCGCGCCACGTATCCGCGTGCCCGCTCGACGCCCATCTGCTCGACGACGTCATCCGTCTCGCGGATGCCCGCCGTATCGATGATGCGCAGCGGCACGCCGCCGACCTCCGCATACTCCTCGATGGAGTCGCGCGTCGTGCCAGGGATATCCGTGACGATGGCGCGTTCCTCCCGCAGCAGTGCATTCAAGAGGCTCGACTTGCCGACATTCGGCTTGCCGATGATGGCCGTCATGAGGCCGTCGCGCAGGATGCGCCCCGTGTGGGCCGTCTGCAGCATGCGCGCGATCCCTGTGCGGAGTTCCTGCACCTTCGCACCGATTTCATCCGTCACGACCTCCTCGACGCCATCCTCCGGGAAATCGATGACGGCCTCGATATGCGCCGTCATATCCATGATGGCATCCTGCATGGCCTGGATCTGCGCAGAGAAATGCCCGGAAAGATGCCCCTCTGCCATCTGCAGGGATCGTTCGGTGCGCGCCTCGATGATATCCATGACGGCCTGCGCCTGCGACACATCGAGCCGCCCGTTGAGGAACGCCCGCTTCGTGAACTCCCCGCGCTCTGCCTGACGGGCGCCGGCCTGCCACGTGAGACGCAGGATTTTCCTCAGGGCCACGCTGCTGCCGTGTGCCTGCAGCTCGACGACGTCCTCGCAGGTGTAGGAGTGCGGACTCCGCATGACGATGGCGAGGATTTCGTCGACCGTCCTGCCCTCCGCATCGACGGCATGCCCATAGATGACCTGCCGCGACGGCACCTCGGCGAGCCTTTTCCCGTTTGCCGCACGGAACACGGCGTCGGCCACATCGATGGCATGCTCGCCGCTGATGCGGATGACGCCGATGCCGCCCGCCCCGGGTGCCGTTGCGATGGCGCTGATCGTATCGCCCTGCTGCATACTGCTCTTCCTTTCGTCTCGTGAACGTATCAGAAAAGCCTCCCTCTGGCTGGAGGAAGGCCATAAAAATACGAAAACTTATTCTGCGGAATCCCTGCGCTGCGAGCGGCGCGGCGTGATGACCACATAGCGGCGGGGCTCATCGCCCTCACTGCGCGTCGTGACGCGCTTGCTATCCTGCAGGGCCGTATGGATGATCTTCCGCTCATGCCGGTTCATCGGCTCGAGGCGCACATCGCGGTGGATACGGCATGCCTTCTCCGCCAGATGCGCCGCCAGCGTCTTCAGCGTCTCCTCGCGGCGCGAGCGGTAATGCTCCACATCCAGGATGATATGGTGGCGGTTTCCGTCTATGCCGCGGTTCGCAGCGAGGTTCGCGAGATACTGCAAAGAGTCCAGCGTCTGCCCGTGCTTGCCGATGAGGATGCCGAGGTTCTCCCCGATGAGGTCGAACACCGTCCCCTCCTCCGACTCGCTGCGCGCGATCTGCACGGAAATATGCATCGCCTGGAAGACGTCCTTGAGGAACTGCTCCGCACGGTCCGCCTGCTCCGCATCGCTGAGTTCTGTCCCCGTCTCCGGAGCCTGTACAGCATCCGCCGACGCGGCAGCCACGATCTCAGGCTTTGCCTCCTGCGGCGCCGTCTGTGCTTCGGCAGGCTGTTCTCTCTCGGGAGACTCTACTGCCTCTGCCGTCTTTTCCGCCGTTTTCCTGGCGGCTTTCTTCATGACGCGGAGACGCGCTTTCTTTGCGCCAAAGAGCCCGAAAAAGCCGTGCGACGGTTTCTGCACGACGACGTACTCGATATCGTCCCTGCCACAGCCGAGCTCCTGCATCGCCTGCCGAAGGGCCTCGGCGACGTCCCTGCCCGTTACTTCGATTGCTTCTGCCATCAGGCCTTCTTCTCCTTCTTGCTGTCCTCACCGCGGTACATCCACCACTGCTGGACGATCTGCACGACGTTCATCGTAACCCAGTACAGCACGAGGCCGGACGGGAAATTCAGCGAAATCCAGCCGATGAAGATCGGCATGACCGTCATCATGATCTTCATCTGCTGATTCATTTCCGTCGTCGTCATCTTCTGCTGGAGGAACGTCGTGAGTGCCGACAGGATCGGCAGGATATACAGCGGATCCGGATCCGACATGCTCGGCAGCCACAGGAAAGCAGCGGCCTCCGGCGACGGATACTGGAAATTGAACAGGGCATAGTACATGCCCATGAGGATTGGCATCTGGATGAGCAGCGGCAGGCAGCCTGCGAGCGGGTTCACGCCGGCATCCTTGTAGAGCGCGCCGAGTTTCTGCTGCATGACCTGCGGGTTATCCTTGTACTTCTCCTGGAGCTTCTTCATCTTCGGCTGAAGCTCCTGCATGGCCTTCATGGATTTGACCTGCTTGACCGTCAGCGGATAGAGAAGCATCTTGACGATGATCGTCAGCAGGATGATCGCCATACCATAGCTGCCGGCTCCGGCGATATCGGTCAGATTGTAGAGGAGCTGCAGCACAAAGCCCAGCAGGTCCTCAATTGGCTGAAACAGCGTTCCAAAAAATCCCAATTCATCACGTCCTATTCACGAGTGACAAGTATTCAACGGCAAAGATTATGGCACAGGGTCATAGCCGCCCTTGTGGAAAGGATGGCAGCGCAGGATGCGCTTGATGGCGAGCCAGCCGCCGCGGCGCGCCCCGTACCGTTCAATGGCAATTCTCGCATACTCCGAGCACGTCGGCACATAGCGGCAGGACGGCGGCTTCATCGGCGAGATCCAGACTTGGTAAAAGCGGATCAGAAGCAGAGCTGCGCGTTTCATCACACATCCTCCCGCAGGGCGCCGGCCTTGCGCGCGAGGCGCAGGAACGACCGCTCCACCTCCGTGCCCGACGCCTCGACCGCACCGCGCCGCCCGACCATGAGCAGGGCGACGTCGTCGCGGATGGCATCCTGATGCTGCCGGTATGCCTCGCGCAGCAGACGCTTAACGCGGTTGCGCACGACGGCGCAGCCGAGCTTCTTGCCCGCGGCAAAGCCGATCCGGCCCTTCATGCGTGCGGCTTCCTCGTCCTTCCGTACGAAAACATACAGGACGAAGTAACGGTTCGCATACGAGCGCCCTACCCGGTAGACTTTCTGGAAATCACTGCGCCGCTTCAGCATCCTTTTTCTCGGTAAAGTAAGCATCGCAATTCTCCCCAATGTTCTTATATCGTAAAGATGGTTTCATTTCAAAAAGAAAAGGCCACCGAAGTGACCTAGCATTGTGTTTTATGCCGAAAGCTTCTTTCTGCCGCGCTGGCGTCTTCTCTTCAGTACGAGACGGCCGCCCTTCGTCTTCATGCGCTCGCGGAAGCCATGAGTCTGCTTTCTCCAATGGTTGTTCGGCTGGAAAGTCTGTTTCATGTCTCTCAACACCTCCTTCAATTGTCTTAGTTACTCTGACAGAACGTATAGAAGCATAGTATCAGAAGCATAACTAAGTGAATTATAGCTTAGACGGTGGATAGTGTCAAGGCTCAAGAGACGCCTTTTCCCCTGTATTTTGTGGATAAACCGCCCATGAGCAGGGCTGTGCTGTGGAAAATCTTGTTGATAACATCGGCCGTATCTGCTAAAATATTGTTGATTAGTGTGCGGAAAACTATCCTGTGCAAAATTCGGATTATCCACGATTTCCCGCCTCTCAACCGCCTTTTCGTGAAGTTATCCACAGCTGTGGATAATGGTGTGGATAATTTTATGCACAGGTTTTTCTTTTCTGCAAAAGAAAGAAGGATTATATCGATATGGATCAGACGAATCTGCAGGTCATCTGGGCGGAAATCCTGGACAAGACCCGCGAATCCCTGGCCGAAGCTGCCTGCAAGAAGTGGCTCTCCCCCTTGAAGCCGCTCTCCCTTTCCGAAACCACACTCGAGCTCGGCGTACAGAACGAATTTGCCAGCGAGTGGATTACCTCGCATTACTTCGGTATCCTGCAGGATGCTACGAACGTCATCATCAATGCACCGAACACCATCCACATCAAGCTCACCATCACGGAGCCGGAGCATCCGGAACAGGTCACACTGCTCGACGCCGATGGGGACACGGCAGCTGAGACAAAAGTGGAGGCAGCCCCCGAAACGTCCGCCTCCGCATCCAAGGCAGAGAAAGCGAAAAAGAACGGACAGCCGGAGACCAAGACCCCGCCTGCCGCCGACACAGACGACAATCCGCTGCAGGTCATCGCGCCGGGCGATGCCTCGTCGCTCAACCCGCGCTATACGTTCGAGACGTTCGTGACCGGCAGCTCCAACCAGCTCGCCCACGCCGCCGCAGAGGGTGTCGCGAAAGAGCCGGGCAAGGTGTTCAACCCGCTGTTCATGTATGGCGGCGTCGGCCTCGGCAAAACCCATCTCATGCACGCCATCGGCAACAAGGTTCTCCGTGACCATCCCAATATGCGCGTGCTCTACGTCACGAGCGAGAAATTCACGAACGAGCTCATCGACTCGATCCGCAGCGGCCATCCGGAGCGTTTCCGTGCCAAATACCGTAAGATCGATGTCCTGATGATCGATGATATCCAGTTCATTTCCGGCAAAGACAGCACGCAGACGGAGTTCTTCAACACCTTCAATGAACTGAAGGATGCGGAGAAAGCCATCGTGATTTCCTCCGATCGCCCGCCGAAAGAACTCGAGCAGCTCGAGGAACGCCTGCGTTCCCGCTTCGAAGGCGGCATGCTGGCAGACGTCCAGCCGCCAGATTTCGAGATGCGCATCGGCATCCTGCGCAACAAGGCCCAGATGGACCACTACAGCGTGCCGGACAGCGTCATCGACTACATCGCGAACCATATCGACAGCAACATCCGTGAGCTCGAAGGCGCGCTCACGCGTCTCGTCGCCTACGCCTCGCTCATGCAGAAGCCGATCACGCCAGAGCTCGCCGCCGAGGCGCTGAAGGACATCCTGCCGGAGAGCCACAAGAAAGTCGTCACGATGGAACTCATCCAGGAGATCGTCGCGAGCTACTTCAAGGTAAAGCTCGAGGACCTGCACTCCAAGAAGCGCAACCAGCGGATCGCCTACCCGCGCCAGGTCGCCATGTATCTCAGCCGCGAGCTGACCGATACCTCCCTGCCGCAGATCGGGCAGTTCTTCGGCGGCCGCGACCACTCGACGGTGCTGCACGCATACAACAAGGTCAGCGATGACCGCCAGAACGATGCGAAGATCGCCAAGACCATCAACGACATTCTGAACCGCATCCAGAAAATGTGACGCAGTTATCCCCGAACGGCGCGTGGATAACCTTGTCGAAAAGCTGAACATTCTTCTGTGGGTAAAGTGTGGATAAGATAGGGGGCAGGTTTTTCCGTGGATAATGTGGATAACCTGCTCCTTTGTTATAGACAGGTTATGCACAGCAAAAACGTGGACAACTCGGCGTCCAAGCGGCTTATCCACTTTTCCACAGGCCCTACTACTACGGCTACTATTTTATAAAAATCCCCTATCCGTAATAATTCAAGAGAGAGAGGCTCGAAAAATTGAAATTCACCTGTACGAAAAACGAACTGGCCAACGCCCTGCGTATCGTATCGAAGGCCATCGCCAATAAACCGCAGACCCCGGTATTAGCTGGTATTTACGTTCGAGCAGAAGAGAATCAGCTCGAACTCCAGGCAACGAACTATGAGTTGGGTTTCGTCAGCCGCATCCAGGCCGAAGTCGAAACGCCGGGGCAGATCGCCATCGGTGGCCGTTACTTCCTCGAAGTTGTCAACAAGATGCCTGGGGATACCATCACGATCTCGTTAGATGATGATGCAAGGACCGTCCATATCCAGTCGGAAAAAGTCAACTTCACGCTGCTCAGCATGAATCCGGCGGAGTTCCCGGTGATCCGTCCTCTCGATGGCAACCTCCAATTCACCATCAAGGACAACGTCCTGCGTACGCTGATCAAGAAAACCTCGTTCGCCTGCTCGACGGATGAGGGCAAGCCGGTCTTTACGGGCTGTTCCCTGGTCGTCGATGGCACGGAGGTCACGATGGCTGCTTCGAACATGCACCGTCTGTCCGTCATGAAAGAAACCTTCGATGAGCCGATCGGCAGCATCCGCATCATCATTCCGGCGAAGATCCTCAACGAGATCCTGCACAGCGCCAGCTCGGATATCCCCAGTGACATCACGATTACCTGCTCGTACAACCAGATCAGTTTCGTGCTCGATAACCTCTATATGACGTCACGCCTCATCGAGGGCACTTTCCCATCCTACTCACGGGTGATCCCGAACTCCTTTGCGACGCATGTGCAGGTTGACACGGCGGCCTTCACGGCTGCGCTGGACCGCGTTTCCCTCATCGCCCGCTCGGATGAATACAACGTCGTCAAGATGGATTTCCGCAACAAGCAGGTCCATCTCATGGCGCGCAACCCGGAGGTCGGCGATGCCGATGAGTATGTTTCCGCCGAAATCGACGGCCCGGACGTCCAGACGGCCTTCAATGCCCAGTATTTCATCGATGTCATGAAGGCTCTCGACAGCTCCGTCTGCCGCATCGGGCTCAATCAGGAGCTCTCTCCGGCTGCGGTCCGCGAGGCGGATAACGACAAATTCATCTACGTCGTGACGCCGGTCCGCACGGCACACTGAAAGCATCCACAGGAGGCAGGAGGATAACTATGGCAGACGAAGAAAACATCCAGGAAATCGCCATCGATACCGATACGATCCAGCTCGACCAGTTTCTCAAATGGGCGGGGGTGCTCGCCTCGGGCGGTGAGGTAAAGCCGCTCATCGAGGAGCGCCGCGTGCGCCGCAATGGCGAGATCGAGACCGCCCGCCGCCGGAAACTCGTGCCCGGAGATGTGATCCACATCGACGGCATGGGCAGCTGGAAAGTCATCCGGCAGGATAGTTGAGATTGAGAATATGCTGTATAAATATGCATCAACTTGCATAAATTAGGACGATAATCATGTTGATTCGATCCATCCAGCTGCGGAATTACCGCAACTACGACAACCTGGCGCTGGATTTTGCGCCGGACATCAACGTCTTTCTCGGCGCGAATGCACAGGGAAAGACGAACATCATCGAGGCGGTCTACTATGCCTCGCTCGGGCGCTCCCACCGCACGCATCAGGATCAGGAGCTCATCCGCTGGGAACAGCCGGCGGCATCGGTCCATTTGCGCTTCGCGCGGTTCGACGTGGAGAACGAGCTCGAGTTCCAGTTCGCGCGCGGCAAGCGCCGCCGCATCCTCTTCAACGGTCATCCAATCCGCACGAAAGACCTGATCGGCAGCCTCAACACCGTGCTGTTCTCCCCCGAAGACCTCTACCTGATCAAAGGCGCCCCGACGGAGAGGCGCCGTTTTCTTGATGGGGAGATTTCACAGGCGAGCCCCGCATACTACCACGAGCTCGTGAAGTACAACCGCATCGTGCAGCAGCGCAACAATCTGCTAAAGAAGATTCGCGACCACGAGGCACGCCCCGCGATGCTGGACCTATGGGATACGCAGCTCATCGCGAGCGGCGTGCGCATCATCCGCAAACGGCTCGAGGCCGTGCAAAAGCTCAATATGCTCGCCAACCTCATGCAGCGGCGCATTTCCGGCAATCAGGAAAACCTCCGCGTGGCATACGAAATCCACGGCGCCGCAGACGAAAAAGTGACAAATGACCTCGATTCATGGTATAATAAAGAGCTTGCAGGAAAACGCGAACTCGACATCCTGCGGGGAACAACGAGTCGTGGACCGCATCACGATGACCTCGTGCTCACGGTCAACGGCGTCAACCTGCGCGCCTACGGCTCCCAGGGCCAGCAGCGCACGGGCGTCCTTTCGCTGAAGCTTGCGGAGCTCGAATTCCTGCGATCGGAGACGGGCGAGTACCCCGTCCTGCTCCTCGACGATGTCATGAGTGAGCTCGACGTCACGCGGCGCCAGCAGCTCATCGCCTTTTTGCAGCGGGAGCACATCCAGACCATCATCACGGCGACGGATGCGGCGTATTTCCCCGAGCAGCATCGCGGCACGTTCTACCGCGTGCATGCCGGTCATGTCATGAGGTGAGGAAATGGCGAAGAAAAGGGTTCTCCGGCGTTACTCCGAGCTGGGGCTCGAGACGCCGAAAACCATCATCCCGCGCTGGGTCGCCAGCAAGGGGCCGGCTTTTCAACGCAAATTCATGGAGCACATGGTCCTCTGGCTGTGGCCGCAGTTCGCCGGCGAGGCGGTCGCGCGGCAGGTCAAGGCCATGGGTATCCGCAATAAGACCCTGCATCTGTTCGGGGAGAACAGCTCCATGAACAACCAGGTGCAGATGATGGGCGAGATCATCGTCAAGCGGATCAACGACTATGCCCAGTACCCGGTCATCCACCGCATCTATGTCGGCAGGCGCTGGGAGCACCCCGATACGGAGGGCATGGAGGAGATTCACCGCAAGCTCGTCGCCGATGAAATCAAAAAAGCGAAGGAGCATATCGGCCATCAGATCCAGCGCGAGAACCTCAGTGAGGCAAAGATCCGTCAGGCCGAAGCCATGGCGAAAAAGGTCGAGGATGAGGACCTCCAGAAGGTGATCCAGCGCGTCTACCAGCATCATCTGCAGGCGAACCAGCTGAAAGAAAAGAAGGGCTGGCATCCCTGCCTCGACTGCGGCACGCTATGCGAGCGGGATGCCGTCTACTGCCAGCGCTGTGCGATGAAGCACGAGGCAGAGCTGCGCCATGCCATCGCGAGGGTGCTGCGGGAGATCCCGTGGGCGCGGTACCCGCAGGTACATGAGTATGTGCCAAACTGCACGCCGGCGATCATCGCTAAAGTGCGTGAGGAGCTCGTGCTGGAGCTGGCGCGGATCATCGACGTCCGCGACCGCACGAGCCTCGAGGCAAAGACGCTCGTGATGCTATACTGTTGCATTCCGCCGGAACAGCTGACGGAGGAGCTCATCAACCGTACACTTTACCGCCTGCGGTTTAATCTCGTGATACCGAAGGACTACAAGATGCCGAAGCGCTATGACATCATCAATTGGGGCCATAAAGGCAAAGAGAAAAAGGACTGAGAGCGATGTACCTGCATCTGGGAGACGGACGGAGAGTCGCTGCGGCGGATGTCGTGGCCATCTATGATGCCAGCATGTTCCGCGGAAAGCGCGCCTCCTGCCCCGACAACTGCCGCGCGCTCCTGAGCGCCATGCGGGCGGATGAGGAGCCGGCGGAGCTGAGCGACCCGCATATCCAGTCCGTCATCGTCACGGATAGCAAGGTCTATTTCTCGGCGATATCCTCCGTGACGCTGGGGCGGCGCCTCGCGAATCCCCTGGCGCGGACGAACGTGCTGCTGGATGTGAGGAACGGGCGCGAGAGCATAACAACGTAAATTTTCCAGACGCTCGCAGGTGATGCGACCGTCAGTTCGATCAATATACAGAAAAGATGGGATGGAGAGAACAACATGGCAAACGATAACGAGCAGAAATCCGTCGATTTGACGCCCGCTGCCGAGCAGCCGGCCGTCGATGAGTTTGAGGATAAAGACCTCGACACGAGCGATGTCGAGATTCACACGGATGAGTCGAGCGCGGAGGTCTCGGCCGTCGAGGCAGATTACGGTGCAGAGCAGATCCAGATTCTCGAGGGTCTCGAGGCCGTACGCAAACGCCCGGGTATGTACATCGGCTCGACGTCGGAGCGCGGCCTGCATCATCTGGTCTACGAGGTCGTCGACAACTCCATCGATGAGGCTCTCGCTGGCTACTGCGACCATATCGAGGTCACGATCCACCAGGACAACAGCATCACGGTCGTCGATAACGGCCGCGGTATCCCGGTCGACATGCACGAAAGCGGCAAACCGGCCGTCGAGGTCGTTCTGACGGTCCTCCATGCGGGCGGCAAGTTCGGCGGCGACGGCTATAAGGTCTCCGGCGGCCTGCACGGCGTCGGCGTCTCCGTCGTCAACGCCCTCTCCACGTCCATGGACGTCGAGGTCAAGCGCGACGGCAAGATCTACGCCATTTCGTTCAGCCGTGGCGTGACGAAGACGCCGCTGCACGTCATCGGCACGACGGAGATCACGGGCACGCGCGTCCATTTCTGCCCGGATCCGGAGATCTTCACGGTCACGACGTACAGCTACGACACGCTGAAACACCGCCTGCGCGAGCTCGCGTTCCTGAACCACGGCATCACGATACAGCTGACGGATGAGCGCGGCGAAGGCCAGAGCGAGACGTTCCATTTCGATGGCGGCATCAGCTCGTTCGTCTCCCACCTCAACCGCAAAAAAGAAGTCATCAACCCGGAGCCCATTTACTTCAACGGCTCGAAGGATGACACGGTCGTCGAGATCGCGCTGCAGTACAACGACAGCTATCAGGAGAACCTGTTCTCCTTCGTCAACAACATCAACACGGAGGAAGGTGGCACGCACCTCGCCGGCTTCAAGCTCGCCCTCACGCGCTGCGCGAACGATTTCGCCCGCAAGCAGGGCATCCTGAAAGAGAAGGACGCGAACCTCACGGGTGAGGATGTGCGCGAGGGTCTCACCTGCGTCATCAGCCTGAAGATCCGCGAGCCGCAGTTCGAGGGCCAGACGAAGACGAAGCTCGGCAACTCCGAGGTGCGCGGCATCGTCGACTCCATCGTGACGGAGGGGCTCTCGGAGTACTTCGAGGAGAACCCGGCCATCACGAAGAAAATCATTGACAAGGCGATCATGGCCGCCCGCGCCCGCCAGGCTGCCCGCAAGGCCCGCGAGCTCACGCGCCGCAAGAACGCGCTCGAGGTCAGCAACCTCCCGGGCAAGCTCGCCGACTGCTCCGTCAACGATCCGGACCAGTCCGAGATCTACCTCGTCGAGGGTGATTCCGCAGGCGGCTCGGCCAAGCAGGGCCGCGACCGCCGGTTCCAGGCCATCCTGCCGCTGCGCGGCAAGATCCTCAACGTCGAGAAAGCCCGCCTCGACAAGATTTTCGCGAACGCCGAGATCCGCACGATGATCACGGCGTTCGGCACGGGCATCAGTGAGGATTTTGACCTCGCGAAACGCCGCTACGGCAAGATCATCATCATGACCGATGCCGATGTCGATGGCGCGCATATCCGCACGCTGCTCCTCACGTTCCTCTACCGCTACATGAAGCCGTTCATCGAGCACGGCCATGTCTACATCGCCCAGCCGCCTCTTTACCAGATCCGCAAGGGCAAGAAGCACTGGTACACATACAGCGACGAGGAACTCGCGAGCAAGCTCGACGAGGTCGGCCGCGACGGCATCACAGTCCAGCGCTACAAAGGTCTGGGCGAGATGAACCCGGAGCAGCTCTGGGAGACGACCATGGACCCGGAGCAGCGCACGATGTTGCGCGTCGACATGGAGGACGCCGAGGAGGCCGATGAGCTCTTCACGATCCTCATGGGCGACAAAGTCGAGCCGCGCCGCCAGTTCATCGAGGAGAACGCGAAGATGGTCCGCAACCTCGATATCTGATCCGAAAATCTGCGAAATCTACTGCATTCGCTGCATGTATAAAAAAGGACGATTGCCGCATGAACCCTGTGGGGAACATGTTCGGGCAATCGTCCTTTTTTTACTTACGCATGAGATGAGAAAGGACCCGCTGCGCTCAGAACAGCAGCGATAGGATGGCTGCTATGGCGAAGTACGGGCCGTAGGCCATGTAGTCGAGGCGGCCTTTCTGTTTGGTGAGGAGCATGACGAGGGCGACGAGGCCGGCGAGGACGATGCCGGTCATGGCGATGCCGGTGAGCGCCTCCGAGCCAAACCAGAGGCCGAGGGCGGCCATGAGCTTGATGTCGCCGCCGCCGATGCCGCCCCGCGTGAGCACGGAGAGCAGCAGGAACACGACGCCGCCCGCCAGCGCCGCGAGGATGTGGTTCAGCAGCCCGCCCGTGCAGAGCGTGTAGACGAGTCCCAGAGCAGCGAATGGCAACAGCATGCGGTCGAAGATCACATGCTGCTCCCAGTCTGTGAGGGTAAAGAGCACACAGAAATAGAGCATCGTCATGGCGCCGAGCCAGGTGATGACGGTGAAATGCCCCTGCAGCGAAGCAAAGCAGAACAGGAACCCCAGCGCCATCGTGAGAAACGACTGGCGCTTCTTTTCGTTCACACCCACACTCTGCGGATAGCTCAGCACATCCGGCTCAGCGGCATATAAGCGCGCAATCCAGCGCTGCCCCGCCAGCGACCCCGCCACAGCCAGCACAATCGAGAGAGCGACTTTCAGAATAGCAGCCAACATAGTGAAACCTCCTAAAAAATCCCATAAATCTTATCCCTATTCTACCCTTTCAGTTCCGTTTTGCCAATGCCAGACAATCCCGCTGCCTATATGGTCACGGAAAAAGATTGGACATAGGTCCTGTTCTTCGATAAAATAGAAATTTGAGGAAGGAGAGGGTTGCGACGCCAAAGAAAACTATCACGATTATCGTGCCGTGCTATAACGAGGCTGAGGGATTGCCTCTTTTTTATGACGAGTGGAAGAAAGTAGTTCAGGACCTCTCTTATGAGTTTTTCCTGCTTTTGGTGGACGATGGCAGCGTGGATGCAACATGGTCCGTCATGGAGGAATTACGGGAGAAAGATGCCAGGGTATGCACGCTTGCCCTCTCTCGCAATTTCGGCAAAGAACTTGCGATGCTTGCGGGACTCGATTACGCGCAGGGCGATGCAGTTATTTTCATGGATGCCGATCTGCAGGACCCGCCATCGTTGATTCCTGCCATGCTGGCAGAGTGGGAGAAAGGCTATCAGGATGTCTATGCCCGTCGCCGGAGCCGTGAGGGCGAGACCTGGTTCAAGAAAAAGAGCTCGCACGTCTATTACTGGCTGCTGCGCCATATGGCGGATATTGATATCCCCATGGATGTGGGGGATTTCCGTCTGCTCGACCGTCAGGCTGTCGATGCCCTTTGCCGGCTTCGCGAGCGCAAACGTTATACAAAGGGGCTGTTCAGCTGGATCGGCTTCCGCAAAAAGGAAATTCTCTTTGACCGCCCGCCACGGGCGGCTGGTATGACGAAATGGAATTACTGGAAACTCACTCGTCTCGCCTTTGATGGCATTGCTTCTTTTTCCGAGGTTCCCTTGCACATCGCTTCCCTGCTCGGTCTCCTCTGCTCTGGCTCGGCGTTTCTCTACCTGCTCTTTATCTTTATCCGCACCTTGTTTTATGGTGATCCCGTGGCAGGATATCCGTCCCTGGTTTGCATTATCCTTTTCATTGGCGGTATCCAGCTCATTGTGCTTGGCATCATGGGAGAGTATATCGGGCGGATATATAGCGAGGCAAAACACCGTCCGGATTATCTGGTCATGGCGTGGCATGGAGACTCCAAGGAAGGGAAATTTGAAGAGAAATGATGATTTTTCAGGGTGCTCGAGCATGGAGAAATAAATATCTGCTTTGGTTGATATTTTCTGTGATTTTGGTTTGCTTGCCGATGTGCAGTCCGGATGCCACGATGATGTATATGCAGGATATGTTGTTTCATATGAATCGCATCGAGGGCATCAAGGAGAGTCTTTTGGCCGGCCAGTTTCCCGTTCGTATCCAGGGGTACCAGATGGATGGATATGGATATGCAGCAGGGGTATTCTATCCGGGGCTGTTTCTCTATTTCCCGGCAGTGCTTCGTCTGCTGGGCATTCCTGTCGGCTTATCGTATAACCTTTTTATCCTGTTCATCCAAGTTCTTACAGCAGGCTTTGCTTATTACGCATTTACCCTGTTTTTCCGTTCTCACAAGATGGGAGCGGTGGCGGCTTCCCTGTATGTGCTCTGTGGCTATCGGCTGTATAATATCTTTATCCGTGGGGATGTAGGAGAGGCTGCAGCTATGGCTTTCCTGCCCTTGGCCTTGTTCAGCGTCTATGATGTCCTGTATCGGAATTCATCCCGCTGGTGGCTGGTTATTCTTTCCTATACCGGACTGCTGGAGACCCATCTGCTTACCTCGATGGTCTGTATTATCTATGCATTTGTCCTGTTGGGGATTCGGGCCATTCAACGCAGGGAAATTTTCTGGAAAAAGATTTTTTCCGTGCTGGGTATTACATTTTTACTCAATGCCTGGTTTTTGATTCCATTCCTGGATTTTTATTTTCACGTGGCGGTCAATATCCAAGCTTCGCTGACGTCGATTCAGGAAAAGGGGCATTCCCTGCTGGAAGTCGTCTGGCTTCTGGCCGTTTGGCATACCGGGCTGATTTTCGGCATGGCTCTCTGTGGCTATTATCAACGAAAGCATGAGCTTACCGTACCTCTGAGAAAATGGTGGGCGGCGGCCTTTTTGCTCGTATGGATGGTTACCTACTGGTTTCCCTGGGATTTATTTTCCCGTATTCCTTTTTTGTCGACGGTCATTCAGACATTGCAGTATCCATGGCGGATGTATGAGTATGCAGCGATTGTCTTTACCTGTCTTGCTGCATGGGGATTGTTTACCTGGGCAGAGAGGAAAAACTGGAAAGAATGCAGTGCGGTGGTCTGTCTCTATGCAGCGGTATTCTTTGCCATACAGATTTATACGACAGGATTCTGGATTTCCACGAAAGAATATAATGAGCCGCTGCCATCTGATTATATCGCTTTGGGGTTTGCCTACGATTATCTGCCAAGAGGCGTGGATGACCGCATGGCAAAACAAATGTCAGGAAAACTGGATACGACAGCAGATATTCAGGATATCCGAAAAATCGGTACGACGATGGACTTTTCCTATGCTAGTGATGCAGATGCGGAAGCAACGGCAGCATTGACCTGCTATCCCGGGTATCAGGCTGTTGATGAACAGGGCAATCCTCTGACACTCGGCGAGGATGAGTGGCATCGACTTACCGTGCAGCTTCCGGCTGGTTCGCATTGGGTACATATCTCCTATGAAGAAAAGCCGGGATATCTCGCCGCGGATGGGATTTCGGTGCTGACACTTTTCGGGCTGGCTGGATATATTTACCGCCGACGCAAGGCTATCCAGGAAGATTGGAGGAATATCGATCGTGTGTCGTAAAACCGTGGCATCTTATGTCATCCTGCTTGCTATCTTTTCGTATATGCTCTTCCTGAATCAGATG
The DNA here is from genome assembly GCA_900315155.1 of uncultured Selenomonadales bacterium. GTDB lineage: Bacteria > Bacillota > Negativicutes > Selenomonadales > Selenomonadaceae > UBA2897. The sequence continues at coordinate 63,671 of OMYB01000005.1, forward strand.
ATTCCGCTCTCTTTTGGGGATGACTATGTCTATCGCTATGTGTGGGACGGCAGTACGGGATGGAATATGTTCCATCCTTTGGAGGACAATGCACAGCTCGTGCAGAGCTGGTCGGACATCGTGCGTTCACAGTGGTCGCATTACTTCACATGGGGCGGCCGCACGGTCGCGCATACGATGGCCCAGTTCGTTCTCTGGCAGGGGAAGTGGCTGTTTAATCTTCTGGATGCAGGATTTACCGTGCTGCTCGTTGTACTCATTCATTGGATGAGCACGGGCGGCGAGGTGACGTGGCGGCTGAAGCCGACGCGCCTGCTCTTCATCTTCTTCTGCCTCTGGTCTTTCCAACCTATTTTTTCTGCCACATACTTTTGGATTATGGGGGCGTGCAACTATCTTTGGACGGCGTGTATTGCGTTGGCTTTCCTGCTTCCCTATGTACGGCATTATTTTCGTGATCAGGGTAGCGACAGCCCAGTGTGGCGCACCACGCTTATGCTACCGTGCGGCATGATCGCAGGCTGGACGAATGAGAATACGATATGCTGGTTCATCCTGGCTATTTTGCTCTACTGCATCCACTGCTATCGGCAGAAGCGTTTGGCAGCATGGATGGTTTCCGGGTTGGTGGGCATGATGATAGGATATGTTTTTCTCATTTTTGCACCGGGGAATATGGTACGCAAGGGAGCCGAGCTGCAGATGGGACTTGTGACAGGGTGGTTGTTCCTGAAGCAGGCGTGCATGAACTTGTTTGTTCTGATGGTGTTTTCTTTTTTTCTGTTGCATTTTATTGAAAAAGGTTTATACAGAAAAGCGTATTTTGGCATCATCTGCCAGGCAGAAAAAAGGTTGCGTCTGATTCACATCAGTCTGGGTATGTTTGCAGGAATCGCAGGAATTATGTTTTTATCACCAGACTTTCCACAGAGGTCCCTGTTCGGGTCTACGATTTTTTTGATTATCGCGGCATCGCTGATGGTGGAACTCATTCAGGTGACGGGACGCAATCAGCTGGATTTGTCGGTACGCCGCTTTCTGACTGGTGTAGCGGCGTTGTATATGGCTATGACCATGAGTGCTACGGCTTATGGTTATCATGAGATGCAGCAGATGCATGCAGAGAATGAGCAAAGCATCCAACAGGCTTATGCAGAGGGCTGTCCAGAGCTGCTCGAAGTACAAAACGTTAAGATTCCTTTTTATTTGACCTTGCTGAGTGGATTTCATCTGGCGCCGACATCCCTTTCGGAGGATGAAAGCAATTGGATGAATGAGGATTATGCAAAATATCGAAACATTGCTCCAATCCGTGCAATTTCTAGTGGCAACGATCGTTAATTTATGCTATGATGAAGGTTAAGAGCATTCTTTATAAATAACGATACCCGATCGGGGATTTATCGGGTATCGGGAATGAGAGAAGGATACTGCGAATGAAAGATTTCTTTTCCAAGCTGCCTAAGCTGCCGAAGCTGAATCTGCCGTTCAAGCATAAGCAGCCGGGTGGAAAGACACCGCTGAACCAGACGCAGCTGCTGGCTTTGGCGGGAGCATTCTGCTTTCTGCTCGCGTGTGTGACCTATTTCCTACTGCCTAGCGGAGAAGACACAGCGAAGAAGCAGGAGGTTCCCATGACGCAGGTCGTCGTGGCAAAGCAGGATATTCCGCAGCGCACAGTCATCAAGGAAAACATGCTGAAGGTTGTGGATATGCCGCAGGATGCCGTTCCGGATGGTGCCATGCGCAGCGTCAGCGAGGCGGTGGATAAGCTGGCGAACGTTCCAATCCAGCAGGGCGATATCCTGACCGACAAAAAAGTCATTACAGATCCGAAGCTGGCCGGCTTCGTCGGTATGATTCCGCCGGACTGCCGTGCCATTTCGGTCGGCATCTCGGATATCACCGGTATTGCCGGTTTTGCCAAACCGGGAGATTACGTCGATGTGATGATTATCCGGAAGAATAAGGGCCAGGGAAATGTTTCCGGCGAGATTCTCCTGCAGAATGTCCTTCTGCTCGGCCTCAACAAGACGGCTGCCAGCAATGGCGAAATGCAGAAAAGCGGTGGCGACAGCAAGGATAAGGATGCCAAGGATAAAGATAAGAAGAATGGCGGCGGCAGCGATGCCAATGCATCCAAAGATGCCATGGCTACGGCGACGTTGGCACTGACCTCCGAGGAAGCGCTGAAGCTGGCTGTCGAGGCGCAGACGGGTACGATATATCTGGTCCTGCGTCCGGTTACACCAAGTGATGTCTTTGCTATCGATACGGAATATACGACCGTGGATAGCGATACGGCGGAGAAAACGAATGCGGCTCCGGCTGCACTGGCCCCGGCAGCGCCAGCTCCGTCTGCCTCCTCGTCCTACCATTCCTCCCCTGCCCCATCGTACTCATCCCCGGCCCCGGCAGCCCCGGTTTCTGCACCGGCTGTACAGGCGCCAAGCGTGGATGATGGCATCGAGGTTATCCGTGGTGTCGAGTCGAAAATGGAGGGTGGAAACTGAGTATGTTTAAGTCAAAATATGTTGCATCTGCCCTCGCTTCTGCAGTGGTCGTGGCATTTTCGGCCGCGCCGGCTTATGCCTATGTACAGCCGATCTATCTCGAGGTCAACCAGTCCTACTACATGCCGCAGAACAGCGCCATCAAGCGGATTGCCGTTACGAACCAGAAAATTGCTGATGTGAAAGTCCTGAACAAGCATGCCATCAACATTGTGGCCCTTGGCCCAGGCTCGACCAGCCTGACAGTTTGGAACGTCAATGGCATGCGTCAGGAATTCGTAATCAGCGTTACGCAGTCGGACTCCAATCTCGCCAACCTGATTCAGAAAGCGATTGGGCTGCCACATGTCAAGGTAGAAAAAGTAGGCAGCAAGATTCTTCTGAGTGGTAAGGTCGTCAATCAGCGCGAAAAAGACAGGGCGATTAAGATTGCTTCGTTGTATCTTGACAGCACAGTAACGAAGGAGCATACCTCTAATGTTGGCAGTACATCAACATCCAGCGATGATGATACGAATTTGGATTTGCCGAATGATGATGGTGAGCTCGTCAATGAGAATATCGTTGATTTACTGGAACTGGAGAACCCGGATCAGATCAATATCGAAGCTCAGGTTGTTGAAATCAGCACCGATGATGCGAAAGAATTAGGTGTGGAGTATGGTGGTGATAGCAGTGTCAATTCACCAGGGACCTATTATGCAGCAGAAGGAACGGTAACGCGCGATAAAGGTTCGCATTGGTACAGCCGGAACTGGTTATTTACGCATTTTTCCAACATCAATACTAAGATTCATTATTTAGTTACGAATGGCAAGGCACGGATTATTTCCAGACCGAATATCACGACCATGAGCGGGAAAAATGCAGGCATTCTCATCGGTGGTCAGATTCCCTATCCAAAAGCGGATTCTAACGGATCGACGGATGTAGAATTCAAGTCCTATGGTATTCAGCTGAAGCTGCTGAAACCAGAGGTAGACCGCGAAGGCAATATTACCGCTAAATTGTTTGCCGGAGTCAGCCGGTTGGATTGGGCGAATGCTGTGACGGCAAATGGATATAACATGCCAGGCTTGGCAACCCGTTCGGCTGAGACGATGGTCAATGTACCGTCCGGTATGACTATGGCAATCGGTGGATTGATGAACTCGGATGATGCCGATACCATCAGCAGTGTTCCGTTACTGGGCAAGATTCCGGTTTTGGGCAATTTGTTCAAGTACCATAACAAGACCAAGCAGAAGACGGAAATCCTCATCCTGATTACGCCGCGTGTTGTCAATGAAACGACGCCAGTCAAGATGACGCCGGAGATGAAGGATGCCCATATCGATGTCCGGAATGAGGATCAGGCGATGTACCGCATCAATCTGAATGAGTCGGTCGAAGATATCATGAAGGACGCTGAGAAGCAGGATGTAGCAAGAGTTCAGACTGCTTCCTCAAAGAAAAAGGCCGAAAAACAGGCACAGGAAAAGGCGAAGAAGCAGGAGAAGCAGAAGCTCAGCGAAAAGAAGGACTCCATCCTCGGCAAGTACCTGGACCAGGATGTCCTCCAGCCCGCTGAAAAGGCAAACTGAAGGGAGGGATAACACGTGGCAGAAGAAACGATCAGCTGTCCGATTATCACGTTTTTCAGTACCGCGTCTTCGGTGGGGAAAACCTTGGTCAGCACGAATTCCGCGGCGGAATTGGCACGCGAAGGCTACAGTGTCTGCCTCGTGGATTTCGACCTGCAGTTCGGCGATGTCTGTAATTATCTTCAGCTGATGCCGGAAAACACGGTGGCGGATGTCCAGCAGGGTATGGCTTCGGAAGGTGCGGATTGCCAGATTCAGGATTACCTGACGGTCTATGAGCATGAAAATGTCCAGTTCGAGGTCATGGCTGCGCCGCTGAAGCTCGAGGAAGCCTATAACATCAAGACATCCCCGATGAAGATCATGCTGCAGCAGCTGCAGAAGATGTTCGATTACATCGTCGTGGATACGACATCGATGTTCAGTGAACTGAATCTGGCTGTCCTGGATATGAGTACCGTGGTCATATTCCTGGGTATACGCGACTTCTTCCCTACCATCAAGAATATGAGTATCGGCAATGAGACGCTGAAGAATCTGCACTATGATCAGAACAAATTGCGCATCGTGCTGAACCGAGGCGATTCCCAATCCGATATTCCCATGGAACTGGTCACGAAGACGCTCGGTGAGGATTTCTATTATATCCTGCCCAATGATTTCCGGGTGGCGAACCATTCCATCAAAAGCGGCGTTCCTTTGGTTTTGGAACAGGAAAACAACCGGCTCAGTGATGCGTTGCGTGAGCTCGTTTCCCAGTCGACGAATCAGGAATACCGTCCCGAGGATGGCCCCATGGAAACGTATCATCATGAGAACAGTGGCGGAGGTTTCCTGAGCCGCTTGTTCGGCGGAAAGGAGTGAGGAAGCTTTGGCATATCGTGTCATGTTGATTGAGAACGATCGCCTGCTCCTCGGACAGCTGGCCAAAGCGGTCGAGGAGGCCGATGGCTTCCAGCTCGTTGCCCGCTATCAGAATGCGAACGATGCGCTCGGCCAGGGCAAGATGTTCAGCCCAAACATCATCCTGCTGAATATGGATGCGCAGGATGGCGCTACGCTGATGGAGAAATTCATTCAGGCGTTTCCGGAGGCATCCATCATCTGCATGAGCGAACGCTCTCAGGCGGAGGGCGTCAGCAGCATGATCCAGGCTGGTGCAAAGGGCTTTATCATCAAGCCGTTTACCTCAGCCGAGCTGAAGGCGTCTGTGGAAACCTTTGCCAAGAGCGGCATGGAAGTGGATTCCCATGTCATGACGTTCTTCAGTCCGAAAGGCAAGAGCGGCAAGACGACGTTGATCGCGAACCTGGCCCTCGCCCTTGGGCGGCGCACGCACGAGCAGGTCGGTATCATCGATGCGGACTTGCAGTTCGGCGATATGATGGCCTTCTTCAACCTGAAACCGAAAGCCACGATCGTCGAGGCTGCCCATGAGATCAAGTTCATGGCACCCATCACGTTTCAGGGATATTTCGAGCCGGTGAATGAGTATGTCCATGTACTCTGCGGCACGACGACGCCGAATCTCATTGACCGCGTGTCCATTCATGGATTCCGCAATGTCGTGAATATGGCGCGAAACCTGTTCCGCTACATCCTCATCGATGTGCCGCCGGGATTCAATCCGACCTCCATCGAGGCAGCGGAGCTTTCCGATACGACCTATGTCATATCCATGCTCAACGGCGGTTATGAAGTTCAGCATGAGCGGCGTGCCTTGGAAATTTTCAAGGACTGGAATGATTACGACACACGCGTCAAACCGGTATTCACCCGCGTCACGCCATGCAACAGCGACTCGAAGCATCGCCTGGAGATGGAGCTCGGCGAGCCGGTCGATGCCATTATCCCGAACGCCTATCAGGTCGTCTCGGAGGCCGCGAATAACGGCAGCATGGCTGTGGATATCGAGCCGGACAGCGAACTGTCGCAGAGTGTCAACCGCATGGCTGAAAAAATCATCGGCCATCATCGGATTCGGTGGGATAAGCCATGAGATTCTTGATTGCTTTTCTCGTCATGCTCGGCTCCTTCATTTTCTGCTTTGCCTATATTCATGGACAGCAGCAGAAACAGAAGCAGCTCGAGGAGCGTCTTGAGACCTTCTCGCATATCCAGCGCCCACAGCAGCGCAGGAGAACCTTCACGAAGAGGAAAGTCGACCGCGAAGCGCTGCAGGAAAAGTTCTTTGTTCTGGTTCGCAAGCTTTCCCAAAACTGGAAGGGCGTCAATGTCAGGGTCGATTATGACCTCAAGATGCAGCAGGCCGGATGGCCGCTGCTGGGCAAAGAATTCCAGATGGCCTTGCTTCTGCTGGCGCTGGCAGGCGGCCTGCTGGCAGGCCTGCTGATGTGGAACCCCTTGATGGGGCTTGTCGGTGCGGCCGGTGGCATATTGCTGGGCTTGGTTTCGATGAATATTGCCATCCAGAAGCGCCAGAAAGCCTTCGCCAATCAACTTGGCGATATGCTCACGATGGTCTCGAATGCCCTCCGCTCCGGTTTTTCCTTTATGCAGGCTATCGAAATGGTAGCCAAGGAAATGGATGATCCGATTGGCGGAGAGCTCGGTGAAGTCATCCGCGAGACCCGGTTCGGTACGCCGCTCGATAAGGCGCTGGAGCATATGAGCAGCCGCGTGCAGAGTTCGGATTTCAACCTCGTGGTTACGGCCGTCCTGATCCAGCGTCAGGTCGGTGGCAATTTGTCACAGATTCTGGATACGATCAGTGATACCGTAGAGGACAGAATCCGGATGCGCCGCGAAGTGCGGGCATTGACGTCACAGGGCAGGGCCTCTGGTGTGGTACTGGCGGCCCTCCCCATTGGCTTGGCAGCTATCTTGTCCTTTGTCAATCCAACCTATCTGGATCCGTTATGGAACGAGGATATGGGACGTATGGCTGTGGCTGGTGGTATTATCTTAGAAATTATCGGTTTTTATGTTATCAATCGCATCGTAAATATCGATATATAATTTAGGAGATGCTAATCCCATTTTAGGGTTTGCATATAAAGAAAAGGTTCTATTGTTTTAAGGGAGGATTCATTATGGTAGAAATCATGGAGTATCTGAAGGCACGTTACATGGATCAGAAGGCACAGGGCATTGTTGAGTACGCACTCATCCTTGCATTTGTCGTCGTTGTCGCTGTTGCTATCGCCAGCGGTGGGGACCTCCAGACGAAGGTAAGCTCCGTATTCGATGCAATGTCCAACTCGTTTAGCAAAAAATCCTAATTTAATTTCTCTGTGGATGGGGGCAGTATCATGAGCAAGTTCCAAAAGGGTCAATCGATTGTGGAGTTTGCCGTGGTATTGCCCTTGTTTTTTTTGCTATTATGGGGATTTGTCTATTTTGGCATGTTCTTCTCTGACTATCTGATGCTGAACAACATGGCACGCAGCAGTGCCCGTGAGGCATCGCTGCAGGAGTCTGTTAGCGATATTGCTGCAAAATATACGAAAGAATGTAAGAAAAATCAGATCACGAAGTTATATCAACTCAAGGAATTTTATATTGGAGAAGACCCGGATGATCATTCCAATGTTTATGTTCGCATCACGGAATCGATGAATACCGGGGATTCGAATGCGAATATCCTGAATCGGACCTTTCAGGGCTTTTTGGGAGATTCCGCTTTACAAAGCTTTCAGATTGAATATCGTATGTATTGGGAAGCCAAAAAGAGTTAATTTTTTAGGTTGAAAATTCCTGCGCAAGCAGATTATGGTATACATAGAGGAGTTGACATCGATGTCCCTTTTGACACGCTTGGGGAGGCCGGATGGCTCGAACCATCAGGTGCGTATCTTTGCTACGAAATCGACAGAAGATAATCGAGTGGAATCGTATCTTCTGGCGAAGCAGAGAGTTCATCAGCGCATTATCGATGAGATGACTCCGAGTGAGCAGACGATCCTGTTGACCGGCCATCAGGATCGTACCCAGGTTGAGCAGATTATCAACGGATATATCCAGCGTTTTGCCGAGGAGGATCCGTTTGCCATCCCGCATGATTACCGCGGGCAGATGGTCGATGATATCGTTAACGATATGCTGGGCCTGGGGCCGATTGAGTCCCTGCATCAGGATGAGACCGTCAGCGAGATCATGGTCAATGGGCCGGATCAGGTCTTCGTCGAGCGCATGGGCAAGCTGGAACTCACGAAGGTGAAGTTCCACGACAACGATCATCTCATGCACATCGTCGACCGTATCCTCGCCCCTCTCGGCCGCCGTATCGATGAAGCATCGCCTCTCGTCGATGCCCGTCTCGAGGACGGTTCCCGTGTCAATATCATCATCCCGCCGCTGGCACTCAAAGGGCCGTGCCTCACCATCCGTAAATTCTCGAAGAAGCCGTTCTCCGTGGAGAACCTCATCTCCTTCGGCACGATAGACCGCAAGATGGCTCAGTTCCTGCGTGCCTGCGTCAAGGCCCGCGTGAACATCCTCGTATCCGGTGGTACGGGTTCTGGTAAAACGACGACGCTGAACGTCATCTCGTCGTTTATCCCAGAGACCGAGCGTATCGTCACGATCGAGGATGCGGCCGAGCTGCGCCTGCAGCAGACCCACGTGGTCACGCTCGAGTCCCGCCCGGCGAATATCGAGGGCAAAGGCCAGATCACGATCCGCGACCTCGTACGCAATGCCCTGCGTATGCGTCCGGACCGCATCATCGTCGGCGAGGTCCGCAGCGGCGAGGCACTGGACATGCTCCAGGCCATGAACACCGGTCATGATGGCTCGCTGACGACAGCCCATGCCAACAGCCCGCGCGATGCCCTCTCCCGTCTGGAGACGATGGTACTCATGAGCGGACTCGAGCTGCCGGTCAAGGCGATCCGTGAGCAGATTTCGTCGGCTATCGACCTCATCATCCAGCAGTCCCGTATCCGCGATGGCAGCCGTAAAATCACCTATATCACCGAGGTGCAGCGCATGGAGGGCAACACGATCACGACACAGGATCTGTTCCGCTATGTGCAGACCGGTATCGATGAAAACGGCAAATCCATCGGCAAATTCGTCTCGACGGGCCTGAAGCCCAGCTTTTTTGATAAGTTCACGCTGTATGGCGTGGAGCTTCCGGATGATTTCTTTGATGCCGATCCGGATACGAGACGGCTGGATGGAGGCGATTACTGATGCTGCGTGCTATCTGTGCCATCTCGCTGGGGCTCTTCGTTTTCCTGGTCCTGGCGGCCGTGATCCTGCGGAAAGAGAATTCCCAGAAACAGCTGGAAAATCGTTTCCGGGAACTGAAGCAGCCGCACCAGCGCGTGCAGGCGCAACGGACCGTGGGAAGGGAGAAAAAAGATATTCCCTTCCGGGAGCGTGTCCTGGAACCGCTCATCAAGCAGCTGGAGCAGATGGCCAATCAGCTCACACCGGTCGAGATGCGTGCCTGGCTGAACCATCGTATCGTTCTCGCATGCAAGACACGGCAATTAACACCTGGCTCGGTGTTCGGTGCCATGATGGTATCCGGTATCCTCTGCTTTGGTATGCTATGGGTCTATGCCAAGAATCAGGAGTTTGCTTTTCCACAGATGCTGGCCATCGAGATGATCGGTACGCTCGTGGGGATGTATGTGCCGTTGTTTACGCTCCATGTCATGATTCAGAAGCGTCAGAAACAGCTCATGAGGGAATTGCCGGAGGTTCTCGACCTGCTCTGCGTCAGCGTGCAGGCAGGCCTTTCCTTTGACGCTTCGCTTGAAAAGATCACATCGCGCATGGAGGGCGAGCTCATCAACGAGTTCCGCCATTTTCAGGATGATGTCCGCATGGGCATGGTGCGCCGCACCGCAATGAAGAATCTCGCCGCCCGCTGTGAATTGCAGGATATCTCGCTGTTTATGACATCCCTCATCCAGGCGGAGCGCCTCGGTACGAGCATGGGAAAGACACTGAAAAGCCAGGCGGATAACATCCGTGAGCGCCGTCGCCAGTATGTCAAGGCAGAGGCACTCAAGGCGCCGGTCAAGATTGTCTTCCCGCTCGTCCTGTTCATTTTCCCGGCGATCTTCGTTGTCACCCTTGTGCCGACGCTGCTTTTCCTTATGAAGAGTATGTGAGGTTTTTGGGAGAGCGTGGCGTTTGTTATGAAGAGAGTTGCCTTACAGGCTGATGGCCTGGATGCTGTTTTTTCTGTATGGATGGCAGATTCTTTCCTTACCCGTTTTTGCGGATTGATGATGCGTAGGTCCTTGCCTGAAAAACAAGGACTTTTGTTGGTGCCGTGCAGCAGCATCCATATGTGTTTTATGAGATTTTCCATTGATGTCATATATCTTGATAAGCAGGGGCGTATCGTAAAAGTTGTGCGTAACCTGCATCCATGGATAGGGCTCTCCCTGTGTTTCGGGGCACATGCTGCCATAGAATTCAAGGCTGGAACGGCAGATAGACTGGGTCTGAAATGTGGTCAGGTTTTAAGAAGGAGGGTGTCCATATGAAACCGTGGAAATATTTTCTGCATAGGAGCAGACAAAGCGGAGACATCCTGATTGCCTTTGCTGTTCTTATTCCTTTGCTATGCGCGCTGGGAGGTCTGACTCTTGACGTAGGCAATATTTATGTGACGAGAAGCCGTCTGCAGAATGCAACGGATTCCGCTGTGATTGCCGGAGCCTATCAGATTGGCAACTCGGAACGGGTGGATCAAACGGTACAGGAGTATCTGTATTCCAATACCAGGCAGGCCTATGATTCTGTTATCTACGGAGAAAAAGCGCCTGAGGCAGAGCGTACTGCTTCTTATACGATCGATGCGTCCAAGCAAAATGAATTAGACGTTACCATGTATGCCAAAGTTCCTTTTTCCTTTTTGCGTTTTTTTGGATTCAAGTCGTATGATGTATCTGCTACATCCAAGGCCAGAATCGGCCAGCAGGGCTTGACGGATGAAATGTTCAAATACAGCCTCGTTGCTGCACACAAGTCTTCCTCAGACTATGACTTTAATAACTGGCAATCCCGTCAACAAGATTATGGATTATGGTTTGATGCTGAGGGAATGGAAATCGAAGGCGATATCATGACCAATGGTAAAATCGTCTTTAACCAAAGTGCAAAAAGTTATCTGAAAGGTACCTTGAACGTCTCAAAAGATGGTGCTTCAGCAGGAAAGAGTTTTTCCCAGTCGTTTTGGCGTAATAATGTGCAGGTAACGAAAGACTATGATCCAACGGTATGGGGAGCATACGGATGGAATAACGGTCAGATGGAATGGTATACCCTGGTCGATGAAAATGGCGATCCACTTACCAAGGAAATCAAAAAGTCAAATGGACATTTCACCGATGTCAATACCGATAAAGTCGTTGTACAGGATAAAAATATCGATATTTCTGTAGAACACAATTCGTCCATCAAAGCACTTTTGGATAGCTACAAGAGCATGAGTGTCAAAGACCGGGAAGCACAACACATTTATTATGATGATAATAGAAATAATGGCTCCTACAACTTCAGTTCATCGCATACACGGGTTTATCCAGCTTTAACGAGTAATGATACGGGAAGAATCGTGTCGAGCAAAGACACCGATATACCGGTATGGAATCGTTATTATACGACGATTGTGGTTCCGAACGATATTCAGGTCAGTTTTGAGAATTCGCCGGAACCAGGATCGGATGATTTTGCCATTATCGTTTCTTTGTATGGTAATATTCACATACCGAATGGAGTTACCTTCAGAGGTATCTTATATGCACCAAATGGCACGGTGCGAATCGATGGAACGGCAAAAATTGATGGTAATGTCATTGCCCAGCAGATTTTGATGTCAACGCCTGGACAGAGTGTACGCGGAAAAAATTATGTACGCCATACGACAACGGGATATACCGGCACGCCAGTAGTCACGTTGATACCGTGATAAAATACCATTCAGTAAACTATCGTCATGAATAGGTTCATGACTTTTGCGTCCCTATCCTCGGACGAAATGAACCGTAAAAAAGCAGCCCGGACTTTGTATATCCGGACTGCTTTTCTCATATGCGAAAACAGAATCGGCGGCTGGCTCAGCGGATGAGCTTTTTCAGCTTTTCGGGCGGCAGCATTTCGGTGAGGCCCATGATGCTCAGGACCTGTTTCAGGGCGATTTCCATGCCGCGCGTGGTCTTGACGACGAAGTCGGCGTCTTTTCAGCCGTTGAAAACGTGATTCTTTTCGTAGTACTGCAGGAGGTCCTTGATCTCCATGTTCGTGTAGCCGATCTGCAGCAGGTGCTCGATGAGGCAGACGTAGTCGGTCATGAGATAGATCGAGGCCTATAAGTGATACATCATGCTGATGTATCGCTCAATCACGCCAATGTCGATGGGATGCAGTTCACCAACTTTATCCACAAAGTCAGAGCGCTGCAGACGTAGTAATTTTGAGATTCGTACGGTAGATGGCTTTGTCAGCCCAGCATAATGCCACTTTTGTAAGGCATATTCTCCCCTGAAGGAATCCATGCGTGGTGGATGAGATGTGATTTTCAGAGAAAGCACAATGCAGGTCTGGTTCTCCAGCACTAGTACCGGACGGCGCTTCGCTTCCTCTGGGTGATCTTCAAAATAGACTTCTGCCCACCAAACTTCCCAAGGCTGTGGATCATTCATCATCGTTCCAATCCTCCGGAAGAATGTAATGGCCCGCAGCATTTCGATGACCGATAAAGTCGGCTTCATGGAAGTCAGGCATTTTGAATGTTGGCATCGATGGAAGTTTGGAGAAGTATGCCTTCATGCTATCTTTGCTGATGATGGCTCCTCTGCCCTCTCGTTTTGCCAGGCTCCAGGGGGTGCCTGGCTGATGCGTCATCTCTACAAGACCTGCTGTTGAATAACGGTCATAGGCATGCAAGATGTCGATGAGAAGACGGCTTTCCTGTTTGGTGAAATGAGATGCATAATCCTCATCCATGACGCCTTTTATTTTGTCTCTGCCAGATGTTTTTAGGCGATGGTAGATGGGCGGAACAACAGGTCCATAATCCCAGGCCTCAATTTCGTCTGTGAATAATGGTTTCCCATAGCGGGCAAGGCTCCATCCTTGAGCAAAGTAAAGAAGTTTATTGATACGCATATTGGTCATATTATTCTCTGGATCATTCAGTGCTGAGTCAATGAAAAAATCAGCAACGTAATGTACTTTACACATCGAGTATCACCTCCATGGAAATATTTTTGAATGCTGGAAGAATCTCATCCATGCTCAGCGGATGAGATTTTTCAGCTTTTCGGGCGGCAGCATTTCGGTGAGGCCCATGATGCTCAGGACCTGTTTCAGGGCGATTTGCATGCCGCGCGTGGTCTTGACGACGAAGTCGGCGTCTTTCCAGCCGTTGAAGACGTGATTTTTTTCGTAGTACTGCAGGAGATCCTTGATTTCCACATTCGTGTAGCCAATCTGCAGCAGGTGCTCGATGAGGCAGACGTAGTCGGTCATGAGATAGATCGAGACCATATTGTCGCGCAGGAGGCGGCGCATCTGCTTGACGCCGTTGCCGTCGAGGATGGCGAGGTTGATCGGGTGCTCGCGCAGGGCATCCGTCATGTCCTTTTTGCGGATGCCGTAGTAGGCACCGAGATAGGTAAAGCTGGCGATGTAGGTGTGTTTATTGAATTCCTGAGCCGTTACGGTTTTCTGGATGTTCCGGCTCGGATCGGTATCCTTGAAGTCCGCATTGGTCGTGTACAACGGTACGTAGTTGATGCCGAGCTTGATCAGCGGCTCGATCAAAGATGCCTTGCCTGCACCGTGCGGGCCGGTCAGGATGAAAAGCTTACTTGGCACAGTGAATCGCTTCCTTTATTCCATCAAAATCCCTTTACTCTGGCGGTCAGGCATATCGGAAACTACAAAGGCAGGAACTACCGAACGTTCCTGCCTTTGCTGCCTCTATACCTACTGCCTCCCGTGGATGCCGTTGGCATCCACAGTTCTCCCACCTATTATGATACAACAATGTTACTGCATTTTCAATAGGAATTCGGATTTTCTGCCGAATCGACAGGGAAACGGAAGTGGGCGGCGAATAGGGAATAGGAGAAGGTATCGCAAAAATGGCTTGGCTGCCTCGGGCGGCGGATTGATGAGGTGTATCATGCTTTACGGGATTATCGATATCGGGTCGAATACGATGCGTCTGGCCATCTATCTCATCGAGGGGCAGCGCATGGAGATGCTCATGAAGAAAAAGGAGCTCGTTGGACTCGCGGGCTACCTGAAGGACGGCGTCATGCAGCCGGAGGGCATCGACCGGGCGGCGGAGGTGCTGCAGGGGTTCCAATCGTTCCTCGCGACGTTCCGCATCACGCAGGTCGTCGCCTTCACGACGGCGGCACTGCGCAATGCCAAGAACAGCAAGGAGGCCGTTGCCGCACTCGAAGCACGCACGGGACTGAAGATCCGCGTGATCACGGGCGAGGAAGAGGCCACGTTTGATTTTATCGGCGCGACGCATGATCTCACGAACGACGCGGGTATCCTGCTCGATGTGGGCGGCGGCAGCACGGAAATCGTCGCCTACAGCGGCGAGGAAATCGAGGAGAAAGTCAGCCTGCCCATCGGGTCGCTGGCCCTGCGCACGGACTATGTGCAGGGGGTGCTGCCGCTGCGCGAGGAGTGCCTGCGCATGCATGAGCGCGCCGAGGGCGTCCTCGCGGGACTCATGGGATTTGAGAATCTTGCCTCGCCCGAGATCGTCGGCATCGGCGGCACGTTCAAGGGAGCAAATGCGCTCTATAACCTCGTCTACAATCAGCCAGCCACGAACAAGCGCATGGAGACCAGGCTCATGCGCGGGCTCATCGAGGATTTCCAGATCGACGATGGCATGACCGAGCCCATGACCATCCAGCTCATGAAGGCCGTCCCGGACCGCATGCACACGATCATCCCCGGCCTCATCATCGCCGACGTCATCGCGCGCCGCTTCCACGCGCGCAACATCATATACAGCGACTCGGGCGTGCGTGAGGGCTTTATCTACGCGGAAATCATCGGGAAAAAGTAAGGCCGCTGCTGTGGCTTTTTTCGGTAAAAAATGGTATAATTAATTGTTTACGAGACGAATAAAATTTTGATTTTGAGGTGAGATTGTGGATTTTGGTCAGGGTAAGGTAGTCCCCGTCGATCTGGCGAAGGAGATGCGCACGTCGTACATCGATTACTCGATGAGTGTTATCGTGTCGCGCGCGCTGCCGGACGTCCGGGATGGCCTCAAGCCTGTGCATCGCCGCATCCTTTACGCGATGCAGGAAGCGGGCATGGGCTCGGGGAAACCATATAAGAAATCGGCGCGTATCGTCGGTGAAGTCCTCGGTAAATATCATCCGCATGGTGACTCCTCGGTCTATGACGCCATCGTGCGTATGGCACAGGATTTCTCGATGCGCTATATGCTCGCGGATGGCCACGGCAACTTCGGCTCGGTCGATGGCGACCCGGCCGCTGCCATGCGTTATACCGAGGTCCGTATGTCGAAAATCTCGGAGCTCATGCTCCAGGATATCGACAAGGACACGGTCGATTTCGTGCCGAACTACGATGAATCGCTGAAGGAGCCGTCGGTGCTGCCGGCGAAGTTCCCGCAGCTCCTCGTCAACGGCACGAGCGGTATCGCCGTCGGTATGGCGACGAATATCCCGCCGCATAACATGGGTGAGGTCATCGATGGCACGCTCATGCTCATCGATAACCCGGATGCGACGGTCGAGGAGCTCATGCAGGTCATCAAGGGACCGGATTTCCCGACGGCCGGCCTCATCCTTGGTACGGAGGGCATCCGCCAGGCCTACATGACGGGTCGCGGTGTCATCAAGATGCGCGCGAACGCCCACATCGAGACGATGTCGAACGGCAAGCCGCGCATCATCGTCACGGAGCTGCCGTATCAGGTCAATAAAGCGCGTCTCGTCGAGAAAATCGCCGAGCTCGTGCGCAACAAGGAAATCGAGGGCATCACGGACCTGCGCGATGAGTCCGACCGCAACGGTATGCGCGTCGTCGTCGAGCTGCGTCGCGATGCGAATGCGAACGTCATCCTGAACCAGCTCTACAAGCACACGCAGCTGCAGGAGAGCTTCGGTACGATCATGCTCGCGCTCGTCGATGGCAAGCCGAAGGTCCTGAACCTCAAGGAAATCCTGCACTACTACATCAAGCATCAGGAAGACGTCATCACCCGCCGTACGAAGTACGAGCTCGCGAAGGCGGAGGCACGCGCCCACATCCTCGAAGGCTTGACGATCGCACTCGATCATCTCGATGCCGTCATTACGACGATCCGCGAGAGCCGCACGGCCGATATCGCCCGCACGGCCCTCATGGAGAACTTCAAGCTCTCGGAGAAACAGGCTCAGGCCATCCTGGACCTGCGCCTGCAGCGCCTGACCGGCCTCGAACGCGAGAAGATCGAGGAAGAGTATCAGGAGACGTTGAAGGCCATCGAGGAGTACAAAGCTATCCTCGCGGACGAGAGCCGCATCCTCGGCATCATCAAGGATGAGCTCACGCAGGTCAAGGAGAAATACGGCGATGAGCGCCGCACGCGCATCACGATCGATACGTCCGAGCTCAACGTCGAGGACCTCATCGCGGAGGAAGACGTCGTCATCACACTCACGCATAACAACTACATCAAGCGCATGCCAATCGATACCTATCGCCGCCAGAACCGCGGCGGCAAGGGCATCAAGGGCATGGGCACGAAGAATGAGGATTTTGTCGAGAGCATGCTCATCACGACGACGCATCACACAATCCTGTTCTTCACGAGCCGCGGCCGCGTCTACCACCTGAAGGCCTACGAGATCAACGAGGCCAGCCGTCAGGCGAAGGGCACGGCGATCATCAACCTGCTGCAGCTCGAGCCGAACGAGTCGATCACGGCCATCATCCAGGTCAAGGAGTTCCGTCCGGATCACTTCCTGTTCATGGCGACGCGCAAGGGTATCGTCAAGAAAACGGATATCATGGAGTTCCGCAACCTGCATAAGGGCGGCCTCATCGCCATCAAGCTCGATGACGACGATGATCTCATCGGCGTCAAGTTCACGGACGGCAACAACTACATCATGCTCGGCACAAAGGATGGTCAGGCCATCTCGTTTTCCGAGCAGGATGTCCGCTCCATGGGCCGCACGGCGCGCGGTGTCAAGGGCATCAGCCTGAAGTATGGCGATATCGTCGTCGGCATGGACGTCATGCGCCACAACGCCGATGTGCTCACGGTTACGGCGGGCGGCTACGGCAAGCGCACGGCGACGGACGAGTACCGCGCCCAGACGCGTGGCGGCAAGGGCCTCATCAACCTGAAGGTCACGGAAAAGACCGGCCCGGTCATCGGGTTCAAGGTCGTCCATGAGAACCAGGAGCTCATGCTCATCACGACGGGTGGCATTGTCATCCGCACGAACATCGCGGATATCTCCACGATCAGCCGCAACACGCAGGGCGTCAAGCTCATGGACATCGCCGAAGACGATCAGGTGGCATCCATGGCTACAATGGATCAGAAAAACGACTGATTTTTACCTCAACGGGAATCTACCGATAGCAAGAAGGCATCTGCACGGGAATGGTGCAGATGCCTTCTTTTTTGTTTCTGTGGATGAGATAAAGAATCTTATTTCTTGAGGAGCTGACGCGTGTGTTCCGCGACCGCTTCCGGCGTGACGTCCTTGCGGCGTGCCACGCCCGTTTCGATGGCTGCCTTGGCGACGGCGCTGGCGACGGCCGGGGCTGCCTCCGGGTCGAACGGGCTCGTGATGACGTGATCTGCGCTGAGCTCTGCGTCGCTCACGAGATCGGCGAGGGCGTGGGCGGCGGCGGCGCACATCTCGTCGTTGATTTCCGTTGCACGCACGTCGAGCGCGCCGCGGAAGATGCCCGGGAAAGCGAGCAGGTTGTTGACCTGGTTCGGATAGTCGGAGCGGCCCGTCGCGATGACGCTGACACCGGCGGCTTTGGCCTCCTCTGGCAGGATTTCCGGCGTCGGGTTCGCCATAGCCATGACAATCGGGTCCTTATGCATGGTCTTTACCATGTCCTGCGTGAGCAGGCCCGCTTTCGATACGCCGATGAAGACGTCGGCGTCTTTGATGACGTCCGCGAGCGTGCCCGCCCGGTGCGCCGGGTTCGTGATTTTGGCGATGTCGTCCTTGTACGGGTTCATGCCGTCCGGGCGGCCCTCATAGATCGCGCCGAGCGTATCGCAGAGGACGATGTCCTTGGCACCCATGCTGTGGATGAGGCGCGTGATGGCCTGTCCGGCAGCACCGGCACCGTTGACGACGAACCGTACCTGCGTGAAGTCGCGGCCCGTGAGCTTGAACGCATTGATGAGCGCGGAGACGACGACGATGGCCGTGCCGTGCTGATCATCGTGGAATACAGGGATGTTGAGCTTCTTGCGGAGTTCATTTTCGATATCGAAGCACTGCGGTGCCTTGATATCCTCAAGGTTTATGCCGCCAAAGCCCGGTGCGATGAGCTCGACGGCGCGGACGACCTCATCGGGATCCTGCGTGTCGAGGCAGATCGGGAAGGCGTCGACGCCGGCGAAGCCTTTGAAGAGGATGGCCTTGCCCTCCATGACGGGGAGCCCGGCGCCCGCGCCGATGTTGCCGAGACCGAGTACGGCCGTGCCGTTCGTAACGACGGCGACCATGTTGCCCTTTGCCGTGTAATCGTAAATTTTCTCCGGGTCATCTTTTATGGCCAGGCACGGAGCCGCGACGCCTGGGGAGTAGGCAAGCGTGAGGTCTTTCGATTCCTTCAGCGGAACTTTGCTGACGACCTCGATTTTTCCTTGATGTTCTTTATGTAAACGTAAAGCTTCTTCCTGTACATTACGCATAGTGATTGCTCCTTTCGATACAACTCTGGATAACGTGCCCTATTCTATCGCAGCACGGCGGGGTTGTCTGTGCCTTTGGTTACAAAAGGCAGGATTACTGGGATTTCCCCATGCTGCCGTTCGGGACGGGGGCAGCGGGGGTTGGTGCGGTGCGTTCCTCGGATGCCGGAGCTTCCTCACGGGTACTGCGGGAACTCTCCTGGCTGCTGCTCGTATCCTTGGTACTATGGGTGTTTTCCCGGCTGGACTCGCGGCTGGATTCCCGGCTGCTTTCCGACTTCTGGTCTTTTTTCAGGCCGGATTTGTTGTTTGTCGAGCTGTGGCTGCGGCCGATGGAGGTATCGCCCTCCGGGACTTCCTTTGCATTTGCCGGGATGGACTTTTCGTACTCGGCTGCGGCCTTTTCGAGACTCTGGCGTGCCGTCGTGCTCATCGTGATGCCCAGCGTATTGGCAAGCGTCGTACGCAGGTCTTTGACGTCCGGAATCCAGTAGCTGATGCCGTCGATGTAGAGCGGCTTGCCCGGAACCATATCCGTCTTGAGACCGTTCTTCTGGGCCTCCTTCAGCGTGCCGGCGAACTCGAGGAGCTGGCGGACGGAGAGATCCGTTTTAACCGAGTCCATGACGGAGCGGATGACGCTCGGCAGGTTCGGGATGATGGAGGGGCTCACGAGCTTGTCCATGCAGGCCTTCATGAATTTCTGCTGGCGTTTGATGCGGCCGATGTCGCCTTCCTCGTCGCGGAAGCGCACGTAGGTCACAGCTGTCTTGCCATCCATGTGCTGCATGCCTGGCTGGAGGTCGATGACGAGGCCGCCATCGTCGTCCCAGGGATCGGTGTAATACATGCGCTTTTCCACGTTGATATCGATGCCGCCGAGCGCGTCGATGATCTTTTGGAACGCATGCGTGTTGATGATGATATAGTGGTCCATGTTCACGCCGAGGAAGTTCTCTACGGTATCCTGTGTGAGGCGTTCCCCGCCATAGGCGTAGGCTGCGTTGATCTTGTCAAAGCCGTGTCCCTTGATCTTTACGCGCGTGTCGCGCGGAATGGAGAGCAGGGCGGCCTGATCCGTTTTCGGGTCGATCGAGGCGACCATCAGCGTATCGGAGCGGCCGACGTCGTCCTCGCGGGTATCGACGCCCATGATCATGATCGTGGCTTTGTCATGCGCGTGCACGAGGCCATCGTTGATGGCCTCCTCAGCAGGCTTGTCCAGCAGGCTCGTCGAGGCGAAAAGAGCGCCCGCGGCGGCTGCGACGACGAAACAGAGTACCAGCAGCGCCCACGGCCAGATGCGCCTCTTGTGGCGCGAGCGGCGGGGCGGTATCGGTGTATTGGGCAAAATCATACCTTCTTTTCTTCTTTTCATTCTAAACCATATCTTCTATTATAGAGATATCGGCAATCTTGTGCAATTACTTCTTTTTTGCTGATGCTATACCGACAGGATATGGAAAGGATGGTTATCATGGGTCAGGAAATCGAGCGGAAATTCCTCGTACAGCCGGGATGGAAGCCTGACGGGGAAGGAAGCCGCATCGCACAGGGCTATCTCTCCTCGGTACCGGAGCGCACGGTGCGCGTGCGTGTGCGCGGCCGAAAAGGCTATCTTACGGTCAAGGGAAAGAATGCGGGAATCCAGCGGGCGGAGTTCGAGTACGAGATTCCGCTCGCAGATGCCGAGGCTATGCTGGCTCTCTGTGAGCAGCCCCTGATCGAAAAGACGCGCTATCTCATCCCACAGGGAGAACTCTGCTGGGAGGTCGATGTCTTTGAGGGAGACAATGCCGGGCTGACGGTCGCAGAGATCGAGCTGCCGTCGGAGGATACATCCTTTGCGCGCCCGGAATGGCTGGGCGAGGAGGTCTCCGGTGACCTGCGTTACTATAACTCGAGTCTCATCCGCCATCCGTTCCGGGCGTGGTGAGTTTATCCACAGCAACTCGTGCAAAAATCCACAGGGTTAATCACAAGATATAGCGCTTGACAGAAGATAAAGGCTATATCTTGAGTTATCAACGGATTTATCCACAGTATCCACAGTTTTTGGAGGATTTTTCACACACAATTTGCACAGGATGGCTTTCATATTATAGTAGGAAACTGAAAATCCTGAGGAAAGCCTCCAAGGTTATCCACAGCTGTGGATGAGTTTGTGGATAATTCGAAAGCTCGTTTGATATCTATTTTCGCATGCTCTTGGAGGATTTTTTCTCGAAAGAGCCAATATATAAGATGTAAGAGTGTTTTTATTCGTGCGATATCCGGGGAGGTTTTGTCATGTATCTGACGGAAGCAATGATCGACACGATGGTGCGCGAGGCGATGGATGCCATCAAGAATGCCTACGTACCATATGGCAATTTTGGAGTGGGAGCCTGTGTGCTGGCGAGCGATGGCACGTTCTACAAAGGATGTACGATCGAGAACACGACACCGCGCCTCTCGGCCTCAGCGGAGGAGGTTGCGCTCTATCAGGCTGTAGCGGATGGCAAGCGCGAGTTTGACGGCATCGCGGTGATTGCGGATACGGAGAAGCCGTTTATCCCGAATGGCGGCGTCTGCCAGATTCTCGCCGAGTTCAATGTGCCGGAGGTGGTCATGGCGAACATGACCGGCGATGTGCTGCACCTCGAGCTCAAGGATCTGCTGCCGTATGGCATCAAGATCCGCGACAACGGCATCCATGACGACGAAATGCAGGAGGAATAACATCGTCTCAGGGAAGGGCACTGGAACAGAAAGGAATATGGGGAAATGCATGATTTACTGAGCAGGATGAGCGTCAAGCAGAAGCTCATGGTGCCGGTATCGGTCCTGGTCTGCCTGGTATTTCTCGTACTGGGCGTGGTCTTGAACAGCATCATCACAAAGAATGCGATGGATACGTTTGCGGATGATACGCAGCGGCAGGCAGAGCAGGTCGACAACGCGATGGATATCTTCCTGAACGGCCTGCGCGACGGCCTCGTCAATATGGCAAACGACCCGATCCTGAAACAGGGCGGCTCGCTCACAAAATATTATGAGGAGCAGCCGGGCGGGGACGGCATGGTCGCGATGGATCCGCAGGGCAAGGGCGGTTTCGAGCTCGCTGCCTATCAGCTGTTCCAGCGCTTTGGCGAGGCCAATAAAAATGCGGTCTCCGTCATCAGTTATGGCACAACGGATGGCGGCTATCTGCAGTATCCGGCCATCAAACGCAAGGCGGACTATGATTCGCGCAAGCGCAGCTGGTTCAAGGACAGCATGGCGGATACAAGCAAAGTCCGCATCACGAAGCCGTTCAAGACGTCCAAAGGGACGCCGACCGTCGGTATCTTTGCCGTGGTCAAAGGCAATGACGGCCAGCCACAGGGCGTGCTGGGCCTGAACATCGACCTGCCGGTCGTCACGGATATGATCGCGAATATCAAGATCGGTGAGACGGGCTACATCATGATGCTGGATGCGGATGGCGTCATCATCGCTGACCCGAAGCATCCGGATGTCAACTTCCAGAAGCTCGAGGAGGCCAACCTTGGCGGGCTTTCGACGACGCCACTGAAAGCAGAACTGCAGGAAGTTGACCTCGACGGTACGACGAAGATTGTGCAGACCTATCGCTCGGAAAAGACGGGCTATCAGTACATCACGCTGGTGGACAAATCACAGGTCATGGCGAGCGTGAGCCATATGCGGACGGCGCTCATTATTGCCCTGCTCGTCGCCCTGCTGCTGATCTTCGCCGTTACGTGGAAATTGGCAGATGTTATCGTCGCGCAGCTGCGGGATCTCGAGTCCGCGGCCAGCCGCATGGCCAACGGCGACCTGCGCGATATCCAGGTCGCGACGGAGGCAGACGATGAGATCGGCCGTCTCTCCCGTTCGTTCCAGCAGATGGTCGATGACCTGAAAAAACTGCTGCATGAGCTGAAGGAGAGCGCGGATGAGCTGTCCGGCTCCTCGGTGCAGATGAGCGGCGGTGTCCAGCAGGTCGCAGAGACCATCACGCATGTCGCCGGCGAGGTCGGGGATATCTCGGAGTCCTCGACGAAGCAGAACGACACGATGACGAGCGTCGTGGATCATATCCGCGAGATGACGGATCGCATGGCCGGCATCGCGGATACCTCCGAGCACATCAGCGAGACGTCGGGCAAGGCCGGCGAGGCCGCGAAAGCCGGCGTCTCCGGCGTGGACAGCGCCGTAGCTGCCATGGAGGAAATCCGCGCGACCGTCGACGAGTGCGCACAGGCCGTGGCCGAGCTCGACAAGGGATCCGCGCACATCGGCGAGGTCATCGGCGCCATCCAGGGCATCGCCGAGCAGACGAACCTGCTCGCCCTCAACGCGGCCATCGAGGCTGCGCGTGCTGGGGAGCATGGCCGCGGCTTTGCCGTCGTGGCCGACGAGGTCCGCAAGCTGGCCGAGCAGTCCGCAGAGGCAGCCGAGGATATCGCCGGTACACTCTCCAGCGTCCAGGGCATCACCCAGCGCGCCGTCTCCTCCATGCAGGCGGGCACAGAGCGCGTCAAAAACGGCAGCAAAGTCGTCAACCGCGCGGGCGGCAAATTCCGCGAAATCGCCGGGCATATTGAGGAAGTCGATCAGCTCGTCAAGGAATCGGCCCGCACGGCATCGGCCCTCTCGGACGATAGCATGAAGATGCTCGAAGGCGCGGAGCACATCGAGGAGACCACTCAGAAGATCACGGGCAACATCTCGAACATCTCCGCTGCGACCGAGGAACAGTCCGCCGCCATGGAGGAACTGGCCGCCTCCAGCCACGGCCTGGCCGACATGGCAGAAAAACTGCAAAAAGAAGCGGCACATTTCAAGTTCTGATTGGATAAATGTGCACGTACATAAAACAGGACGGTGCAAACCGCCCTGTTTTTTCGGATTTTTTTGCAGAAAAACGCTTGACATGTTACAGATTTGTGCCTATAATATAAAGCATATAAACAATATATGTTTTATAGAGCGGATACTTTCAGAAAAAGAATAAAGGAAAGAGGTTATATTTATGAGCGAGCAGCAGAAATATCATTTTGAGACCCTTCAGCTTCACGTTGGCCAGGAGCAGGCCGATCCGACGACGGATGCGCGTGCGGTTCCTATCTATCAGACGACGTCTTACGTTTTTCATAACAGCAAGCATGCGGCGGACCGCTTTGGCCTGCGCGATGCCGGCAACATCTACGGCCGCCTGACGAACCCGACGGAGGACGTCTTCGAGAAGCGCGTGGCTGCCCTAGAGGGCGGCGTCGGCGCGCTGGCTTTTGCCTCGGGCGCTGCGGCCATCACGACGGCGATCCAGGGCCTCGTGCACAAGGATCAGCACATCGTAGCTGCCACGACGATCTACGGCGGCACGTACAACCTGTTCGAGCATACGGCGCCAGACTGGGGTATCAGCACGACGTTCGTCGACCCGGCCAAGGGACCGCAGGCTTTCGAGGACGCGATCCAGGACAACACGCAGATTCTCTACATCGAGTCCGTCGGCAACCCGAACGCGAACCTCATCGATATCGATGCGGTCGCGGCCATCGCGCACAAGCATAAGATCCCTCTCGTCGTCGATAACACGTTTGCGACGCCGTATCTGCTGCGCCCGTTCGAGCATGGCGCCGACATTGTCGTGCACTCTGCGACGAAGTTCATCGGCGGTCACGGCACGACGCTCGGTGGCGTCGTCGTCGACAGCGGTAAGTTCGACTGGGTGGCGAGCGGCAAGTTCCCGTGGCTCGTCGAGCCGAATGCCAGCTATCATGGCGTCAGCTTTGCGAAGGATATCGGCGCGGCCGGCTACATCACGTACCTGCGCGCGCTGCTGCTCCGCGACACGGGCGCTACGCTCGCCCCGTTCAGCGCATTCCTGCTCCTGCAGGGCCTCGAGACGCTGTCCCTGCGCGTTGAGCGCCACAGCGAGAACGCCCTGAAGGTTGTCGACTACCTCGCGAAGAACCCGCATGTCGCGAAGGTCAACCATCCGAGCCTGCCGGATCATCCGGATCATGAGCTTTACAAGAAGTACTTCCCGAACGGCGGCCTGTCCATCTTCACGTTCGAGATCAAGGGCGGTGCGGATGAAGCGGTCAAGTTCATCGACCATCTGAAGATCTTCAGCCTGCTCGCGAACGTCGCTGACGTGAAGTCCCTCGTCATCCATCCGGCCTCCACGACGCACTCGCAGATGAGCGAGGAGGAGCTCCTGGCCTCGGGTATCACGCCGGCTACGATCCGCCTCTCCATCGGCACGGAGCACATCGACGATATCATCGCCGACCTCGACCAGGCGTTCAAGGCTCTGGACTGAGTCCGGCATGCCCCGCGGTTCCCTTTTTCCTTCTCATTTTTGATTCATCACACATAAACGAGACAGGGCCTATCTCCCAACATAGCGGGAGATAGGCCCTGTTTGTGTTATGTTATATGGCTGTACTTATTTGATGACGTTCCAGTTATGGTCGCAATGCGGCGTGATCGTGCCCTTATCCTGGATGTACTTCATGAGGATGCTGCGCACCTGGCCGTCGTCGCCCATCTGCTTGAGGGAGTTGAACACGACCTCGGGGCGCTCGTCGCCCGTGTAGCCCATGGCTGCCATGTAGCCGCCGCCACCGTTCATGCGGTAGTCGTTGATGGCCATGGTGAACGAGTCCGTATCCTTGACGTCTTTGCCCTGATACTGCAGCTTTGTGATCTTGTGGCCGGACGGCTTCCGCGTGTCGATCGTGTAGTCCACGCCCTGGATCATGTCGTAGTTGTAGTCCGGCTGTACGCCATAGTGGTCGGCTGCGAACTCCATGTACTTGCGCAGCTCGGCGCCCGTGATGCGGATGCCATAGAGGTAATTCTCATAGATGTAGATACCGGCGATTTCCTGGCGCGTGACAGGGCCCTTGGCGATGCTCTGGCTCGGGTTGAAAGAGGCACAGGCCGAGAGCTGCGTGCCGGCGACCTCGCGCTGTACGTCGCTTACGAAGTCCACAATCGCTGAATCCTGATGGTTCGACTCGTATCCGGAGAACTCGCCCGTGGACTGGCCGATGACGCCCTGCAGGTAGTTGAGCGTCTTCTGATGCCACTTGTCTACGCCCTTGACGATGGCGGGATCATCCGCTACGCCTTTGACGGAGACAGCCTGCGTCGTGGCTTTCTGGACTTTCCACTTGCCATCGACTTTCTTCAGCGTGAGCACGCTCTTACCGACGAATTTGCCATCCTTGCCGCTCTCGACGACCGGTACGCCGTTGATGACGCCATCCGGGTAGACCGTGCCATCCGGTGCTTTGATGGGCTTCGTGTTGTCGATGACGACGTGGTTATGTGCGCAGATCAGCAGGCTGAGCTCCGGGCAGGTACGTGCGAGGTTCACGACCTGGTTCTCGGCCGAGTCGCGGCCCGGGCGCTCCACGCCGGAGTGCGTGACGCCGATGATGAGGTCCACGCCCTGCGCCTGCAGCTCCTTGATGCACTGCTGCATGACCGGGATCTGGTCGACGAAATGCACGCCCGCATAGTGAGATTTCGCCTCGAAGTTCGGGATGGCCGGCGTCACTTCGCCGATGATGCCCACGCGCACCTTCTCGCCGTCGATTTTTACCGTCTTGATCGTGTACGGCTTCAGCGGAGCCCAGGTCTTGTTCGTCTTGTCATCGATGACATTGGCTGCGAGCACCGTGCTGCCCTTGATGGCTTTTTTCAAATAGTCCAGGCCGAAATTGTACTCGTGGTTGCCCGTGACGATGGCATCGTAGCCGATGGTCCGGAACGCATCGAACATCGGGTGCGTCTGCCACTCATCCGGATGCTGCACCATGTAGGTGTCAAGCGGCGTGCCCTGCACGATATCACCGGCGTCGATGATGAGCGAATCATCGTCCTTCGTCAGTTTCGCGCGGTCCGTCTTGATGACCGTGCTGACCTTCGCGAGACCGACATCCGCCGGTTTCGCCGTGAAATAGTTCCAGCCAATCACGCTGCCGTGTACGTCCGAGGTCGAGTAGACCGTGAGGTCACCGGCAAAAGCCGTCCCCGTCGTGATGGCAGCCGTCAGGGCAGCCAGGGCAAACGTACGTAATGTCTTTTTCATCTTGTTCATGATAGGATTTCCCTTTCAGCACGTATAAAATGGATTTATAATTATTGAAGGCTATAATAAACCATCTCCAACAAAGAGAAATTATATCATGATTTTGTCGTGTTTGCAAAGGACATGTGACCTTTTTGCCATCAGTGAATCGCGTGTTTCTTGAAGCGGCCGCCGACGATGTCGTGGACGGCGTTGATGGTGACGAAGGCGTTCTCGTCTTTCTCGAGGACGATTTCCTTGAGTTTATCGACTTCGAGGCGCGTGACGACGCAGTAGAGAACTTCCTTTTTGTCGCCCGTGTAGCCACCCGCGCCGTGGAGGACGGTGACGCCGCGGCCGAGGCGGTCGTTGAGGGCGGAGGTGACTTCCTCGTGCTCGTCCGTGACGATCATGACGGCGTAGGATTCGTCGAGGCCCTTGATGACGACGTCGATCATCTTGGAGATGACGAAATAGGCGACGAGGGAGTACATGGCTTTATCCCAGCCATAGAGCAGGCCGGCGCTCGACAGGATGAAGAGGTTGATGAACATGACGACCTCGCCGACGGAAAAGACGGAGCGCTTGTCCATGATGATGGCGACGATCTCTGTGCCGTCGAGCGAGCCGCCCGCGCGGATGATGAGGCCGACGCCGAGGCCGTCGATGATGCCGCCGAAGATGGCCGCGAGGAACGGGTCCTCGGTCACGCGCCCGACGGGCTCAAAGACGCCGGACCAGAACGACAGGAAGCAGATTGCGATCATCGTCGCGATGGCAAAGTTCTTGCCGATCTGCTTGTACCCGCCGAGGTAGAGGAACGGGATATTCAGCAGGACGACGAACATGCCGAAAGACATGCCGGTGATGGAACTCAGCATGATGGCGATACCGACGACACCGCCGTCTATGACCTGGTTCGGGATCAGGAACAACTCCAGGCCGACGGATGCGATGATGGCACCGATGAAGATCATGAGGTATTTTTTGACATAGAATGAAAGTTTTCGCTTTTGCTTGATGGCTTTTCTTGCCGCAGCGGATTCGTTCATAGGCTCATCTCCTTTGAAAAAACATGTTTCTTTCTAATTATATCGTAAATCGCATACCTCGTAAATCACAGACCGGAAAAACGAAATGCCGTATTTTGCAGATTTGTGATTGACTTTGACGGAGTATAGAGGTATGATAGAGATAAATCAGAAAGAAGTGATAAACATGCTGACAGAGGAGCGCTATGCAACAATCCTCCGCATCTTGGAGGAGAAAAAGGCGGTCACTGTCCTGGAGCTTACGAAGGCACTCGGTGCCTCGGAGTCAACGGTACGGCGCGACCTCTCGGCTCTGCACAAGAGCGGCCGGCTCTACAAGGTCTACGGCGGCGCAACGGCCATCGACAACAGCTACACGTCGGCCGAAGAGGACATGAAGACGAAGCGTGAGCTCTTTGCCGAGGAAAAGACGGCCATCGCGCGGAAGGCTGCCAGCCTCGTGAAGCGCAAGGATTTCGTCTATATCGACGCGGGGTCCTCGACGCTGCGGCTTATCGACTTTCTGGAGGAAAAAGGCGCCATCTATGTGACGAACGGCATCTCCCATGCGGCACGCCTCACGGCGCGCGGGTTCCGGGTGTTCATCCTCGGCGGCGAACTCAAGGCCGTCACTGAGGCTGTCATCGGCACGGAGGCGCTCGCAAATCTCAAGAACTACAATTTCACGAAAGGCTTCTTCGGCACGAACGGCATCAGCACGAAATCCGGTTTTTCGACGCCGGACTCCGATGAGGCTATGATCAAGGGCGAGGCGCTTACGCGCTGCAAGCACGCGTATGTGCTCGCGGATCATTCGAAATTCGACCGCATTACCCCGATTTCCTTCGCCATGCTCTCGGCGGCCTCGATCATCACGGGTCGCCTGCAGGAGAGGGATCGGAAATATATGGATTACACGACTATCATCGAGGGGGAATAAACTATTATGATCTACACGGTTACGTTTAATCCGTCGATTGACTACATCGTCCGTCTCGACCAGTTTACGGCTGGCGAGATCAACCGCGTGAACTACGAGCAGATCCTCGCGGGTGGCAAGGGCATCAACGTGTCCATCGTGCTCGGCAACCTCGGCCACGACAGCACGGCACTCGGTTTCGTCGCCGGCTTCACGGGCGATGAAATAAAGCGCCAGCTCGACGGCTTCGGCGTGACGACGGACTTCGTCCAGCTCGATAAAGGCTTCTCGCGCATCAACGTCAAAGCGAAAGCCGACGTCGAAACGGAGATCAACGGCCAGGGGCCGGACATCAGCGAGGCGAAACGCGAGGAGCTCTTCCTAAAGCTCGACAAACTGCAGGCGGGCGATACGCTCGTGCTCGCGGGCTCCATCCCGAAGACGCTGCCGGATGATATCTACGAGAACATCATGAAGCGTCTCGATGGCCGTGGCATCCGCATCATCGTCGATGCCGAGAAAAAGCTGCTGCTCAACGTCCTCAAGTATCACCCGTTCCTCATCAAGCCGAACAACCACGAGCTCGGCGACATGTTCGGCGTCACGCTGAAGACGGACGAGGAAATCGTCACCTACGCGAAGAAGCTGCAGGAGAAAGGCGCCGAGAACGTGCTCATCTCCATGGCGGGCGACGGTGCCATCCTGCTGACGGCCGAGGGCGCTACCTATAAATGCCCTGCGCCGAAAGGCAAGCTCGTCAACTCCGTCGGCGCTGGTGATTCCATGGTCGCCGGTTTCCTCACGGGCTTCATCGAGAGCGATGGAGACTTTGAACGGGCATTCCACATGGGCGTTGCCACGGGCTCTGCATCGGCGTTCAGCAGCGAACTCGCCACGCGTCCCGAGGTCGAGGCTCTGCTGAAGACTATCGAGTGATTCTGACTATCCCGGCGGGAGGCATCCCCTGTGTTACCGCCTGTGATACCTATATTCCGCATGGTTCATCATTTCATTTATAAAAGGAGCGAAACATATGCGTATTACGGATCTGCTCAAGAACGAGAGCATCGTTCTGGGCGCGCATCCTGCTGACAAGCAGGCCGCAATCAGCCAGCTCGTCGACCTCATGGACGCCGCTGGCAACCTCTCCGACAAGGAACAGTATAAGAAAGACGTGCTCGCACGCGAAGCATCGGGTACGACGGGCCTCGGCGATGGCATCGCCACGCCGCACGCGAAGAGCGCCGGCGTCAAGGCCGCCGGCCTCGCCGCGATGACGGTGCCCGGTGGCATGGATTTTGAGTCGATGGACGGCAAGCCGTCCCGCCTCTTCTTCCTGATCGCTGCCCCGGATGGCTCGAACGATGAGCATCTCGCGATCCTCTCGAAGCTCGCGACGATGATCATGGATCCGGACTTCAAGGAGGCGCTCATCGCCGCAACGTCGAAAGAGGAGTTCCTGAAACTCATCGATGCGAAGGAAGACGGCACGTTCGAGGCGCCGGCTGCGGCAGAGGCAGCACCGGCCCCCGCGGCCGACCATATCCAGGTCCTCGCCGTGACGGCATGCCCGACGGGCATCGCGCACACGTTCATGGCTGCCGAGAGCCTCGAGCAGCACGCGAAGAAGCGCGGCATCTCGATCAAGGTCGAGACGAACGGCTCCGGCGGCGCGAAGAATATTCTCACGGCGGAGGAAATCGCAGCGGCAGACGGCATCATCGTCGCGGCGGACAAGAACGTCGCCATGAGCCGTTTCGATGGCAAGCGCGTCGTCATCACGAAAGTGGCCAACGGCATCAACAAGGCCGACGAGCTCCTCGACAAGGCGCTCTCCGGCTCGGCTCCTGTCTACCATGCCAGTGGCACGGACGAGGCTGAGGGCGCAGGCGACGTCGAAGGCGAGAGCATCGGCCGCCAGATCTACAAGCACCTCATGAACGGCGTCAGCCACATGCTCCCGTTCGTCGTCGGCGGTGGTATCCTCATCGCCCTCGCATTCCTCTTCGATACGTTTGATCCGGCGAACCCGGGCAACTTCGGCATGAACACGCCGCTCGCGGCGTTCTTCAAGACGACGGGCGGCGCGGCGTTCGGCTTTATGCTGCCGGTCCTCGCAGGCTTTATCGCCATGTCCATCGCGGATCGCCCGGGTCTCGCCGTCGGCTTCGTCGGCGGTGCCCTCGCGGGCACGACGGGTTCCGGCTTCCTCGGTGCCCTGCTCGCCGGCTTCATCGGCGGCTACTCGGTCAACTGGCTCAAGAAGGTCTTCAAGGTGCTCCCGCAGTCCCTCGATGGCATCAAGCCGGTGCTCCTCTATCCGTTCTTTGGTATCCTCATCATGGGCCTCGTCATGACGTTCATCGTGGCTCCACCGGTCAGCGGCATTATGAACTGGATGACGGACACGCTGAAAAACATGGATCCAAATGCGCGCATCCTGCTCGGCATCGTCATGGGCGGCATGATGGCCGTCGATATGGGCGGCCCGATCAACAAAGCCGCTTACGTCACGGGCACAGGCCTGCTCGCATCGGGTGAGTTCCACGTCATGGCAGCCGTCATGGCCGGTGGCATGGTGCCGCCGATCGCCATTGCGCTCTGCACGACGTTCTTTAAGAACCGCTTCACGGAGAGCGATCGCAAAGCCGGCGTCACGAACTACGTCATGGGTCTCTCGTTCATCACGGAGGGCGCGATCCCGTTCGCGGCGGCCGATCCGCTGCGCGTCATCCCGGCCTGCGTCATCGGCTCGGCTACGGCCGGTGCGCTCTCGATGGCCTTTGACTGCACGCTCCGTGCTCCGCACGGCGGCATCTTCGTCGTGCCGACCATCGGCAACCCGCTCATGTACCTCGTGGCTATCCTCATCGGTGCCGTCGTCGGCTGCATCGTCCTCTCCTTCCTGAAGAAGCCGCTGAAGGAAAACGCATAAGCATGCGTATAACAGCATAAGGTATCCCACATCAAAAAACACCAGGGCATAGAGACATGTCCTGGTGTTTTTTGATAGAATTCTTGTATACATGACGTTGTATAGGAGGACTTTCTTTCTTTAGGTCGAAACAAAACCAATATAGTCCTCTTTGCGAGGACATAGAGAAGAAAAATGGGCATGGATTGGGGGCCTTGTTATGAGGATGCATCAAAAATTTCTTGTCTTGACGGGACTGGTCGGCGTACTGCTGGTGCTGGTTTCCCTGATGGGGTATTTTATGGCCTATCGGGCGCTCGATGCGAGTATTCAGGGGGAGATTACCACGCATGTCGAGAGCGAGCAGAGGGATCTGTCCGGCTGGGTCAAGGAGCACACGCGTGTCGCAGAGGATCTGGCGGCGCATGCAGCGACCATCGACCCGCTGACGGCGGATGCGGTGCAGCCAGCGAAGGATGACGTCCTGCTCGGCCTGACGCTCGGCCGTGAGGATGGCAAGGTCGTCAACTATCCGGCCGGTGACCTGACGGGCCAGCTGATCCCCGCCGAGAGGCAGTGGTTCAAGGATGCGAAGGCCGCGGGCAAGACGATTTACACGGATCCCTACGTGGACAAGATCACTGGCAAGCCGTGCATTTCCATTGCCTCGCCGTACTACGATAAGAACGGTGCGTTTGTCGGTGCCGTCTGCGAGGATATCTCGATCGAGAAGCTGGATGCAGCGATTGCAAAGCTCAATTATCAGGGCGATGGCGAGGGCACGATCATCACGCCGTCCGGCAAAGTGGTCGCCTCCAAGAATCCGGAACTGCAGGATAAGGATGTCAAGGATATCCCCCTGTTCGCCAAGACCTTCCAGGAGATGGTCAGCAAGGGACAGGGCTTCCAGCTGGTAGACATCCAGGGCGTTTCGTCCGTTATGGCCTATACGACGATCGAGGGCACGAACTGGATCATGGTACTCGAGGTCCCTGAGAGCACGGTCTACAGCGAGATGCACACGATGAAGGTCGCCTACGCGGTCGTGACGGTGTTCGGCCTGCTCCTGATCCTCGTCAGCTGCCAGCTGTTTGCGCGCCGTATTACGGCTCCACTCGCGGTGCTCAAAGCGCATGCGGATGAGCTCGCGCAGGGCAATCTGAGTGCCGGTGTCTGCGGCATCCAGTCGTCGGATGAGCTCGGCGATCTCGGGCGCGCCTTTGATACGATGTCTACCCATCTGCGCGAACTGATCCAGGGTGTATCGACGACGGCGGACCAGGTGGCCGCGGCGTCGGAGGAGCTCACGGCCAGCGCGGAGCAGTCCGCGCAGGCGACCGAGAGCGTGGCACAGACCATCGTG
Organism: uncultured Selenomonadales bacterium; assembly: GCA_900315155.1. Taxonomy (GTDB): domain Bacteria; phylum Bacillota; class Negativicutes; order Selenomonadales; family Selenomonadaceae; genus UBA2897. The sequence goes on from OMYB01000005.1 coordinate 96,940, forward strand.
GACGTGTCGAACGGCATGGAGCAGCAGCTCACGAGCATCGACGGCGTCAAAGAGAGCGTGGATCAGGTCGATCAGCAGGTGCTCGAGACGACGGCACGCTCCGAGGATGTCTCGAACCGCTCGAACGACACGGCTCTCGCCGCGCAGAAAGGTCAGCAGCTCATGACGGAATCCGTCCAGAAGATGACGGAGATCGAAAAGAGCGTCAACGATACGGCCTCGGTGATGGAGACGCTGGGCGAGGGCTCGAAGGAAATCGGCTCCATCGTCGAGACGATCTCGGCCATCGCCGAGCAGACGAACCTGCTCGCCCTCAACGCCGCCATCGAGGCTGCCCGTGCCGGCGAACATGGCCGCGGCTTTGCCGTCGTGGCCGATGAGGTCCGCAAGCTCGCGGAGGAATCCCAGCATGCGGCCGGGGAGATCACCGAGCGAATCGGCAAGATCCAGCAGGATACCGATCGGGCGGTCAGCCAGATGCAGGAAGGCCGCACGCGCGTGACCTCCGGCATGGAGGCCATCCGCGCCGTCGGAGAGGAGTTCCATCACATTATGGATAAGATCGCCCAGACGAAGGACGATATGGATACCATCCATGAGACCATGGGCGGCCTTGCGTCGGGCACGAAACAGATCGTCGATGTCATCACGCAGGTCGATGACATCAGCCGCCAGACCTCCGAGCATACGCAGACGATCAGCGCCGCCGCCGAGCAGCAAAGCGCCTCGGCCGAGGAGATCGCCACGGCCTCGCAGTCCCTCTCCGACCTCGCAACGAAACTGCAGAACGCAACAAAGAAATTCAAACTATAAAAAGAACAGCCGTCTTATCCAATCCAAAGTGGTAAAATATAAAGTACACTTTATGTTTTACCACTTTATTTTATTGACTTTACTGCATGGTCTGTCGGGGATGTACATGTGCATGAATGTATACATGACGAAACAGATAAATTGGCGAGACAAACGTATTTATTTGTGCTATGATAATACCTGTTCTTATTCAACATACCAGTGTGTTTATTTCAAAGACAGGGGAGGAACATGTACATGGAAGGACTCATGCCTGTACTCAATGCAATCGATTCGTTTATGTGGGGACCACCGCTCATCACGCTGCTGGTCGGCACGGGCATCTACCTCACGATCCGGCTGAAGCTGCTGCAGGTGTTCCGCCTGCCGATGGCCCTGCGTCTGATCTTCAAGGCCAAGAACGATGGGCACGGGGATGTGTCCAGCTTCAAGGCGCTCTGCGTCGCGCTGGCTGCTACGGTCGGCACGGGTAACATCGTCGGTGTCGCGACGGCCGTCAAGGTCGGCGGCCCGGGCGCGATTTTCTGGATGTGGGTCGCCGCGTTCTTTGGCATGGCGACGAAGTACGCCGAGGGCCTGCTCGCCGTCAAATACCGCTCCGTCGATGAAAAGGGCGAAGTCGCCGGCGGCCCGATGTTCTACATCCGCAACGGTATGGGTGAGCAATGGAAGCCGCTCGCGACGTTCTTTGCCCTCGCCTGCATCGGCGTCGCGTTCTTCGGCATCGGCACGTTCCCGCAGGTCAACGCCATCGTCGACAGCATGGAGATCTCCTTTGGCTTCCCGAAGGCCGCTACGGACGGTATCCTGACGTTCTTTATCGCCGCGATCACGCTCGGCGGCCTGCAGAGCATCGCGCGCGTCGCCTCGAAAATCATTCCGTTCATGGCGTTCCTCTACATCGCGATCAGCTTTGGCCTGCTCGTCACGGATTACGTCAATATCCCGGCGGCCATCAGCCTCATCATCGAGAGCGCCTTCACGGGTACGGCGGCCGCGGGCGGCTTCGCCGGCTCGACGATCATGATGGCCATGCAGAATGGTATCGCGCGCGGCGTATTCTCCAACGAGTCCGGTCTCGGCTCCGCCCCGATCGCTGCGGCCGCCGCGAAGACGAAATGGCCGGCCGAGCAGGGCCTCATCTCCATGACGGGTACGTTCATCGATACGATCATCATCTGCACGATGACCGGCCTCGCGCTCGTGCTCACGGGTGTCTGGCAGGGCGACGCCGCCGGTGCGGCCATGACGAGTGCCGCCTTTGCGAGCGTCTACGGCTCCGTCGGCAGCAGCCTGCTCACGATCTCGCTCGTGCTGTTTGCGTTCACGACGATCCTCGGCTGGAACTACTACGGCGAGCGCGCCTGCATCTACCTGTTCGGCACGAAAGGCGTCCTGCCCTACCGCCTGATTTTCATCTGCCTCATCGCCTCGGGCGCCTTCCTCAAGCTCGAAGCGATCTGGGTGCTCGCCGATATCGTCAACGGCCTCATGGCCATCCCGAACCTCATCGCCCTCATCGCCCTGTCCGGCGTGATCGTCGCAGAGACAAACAAATACCTGAGCCGCGATAAGCTTCAGGATTGACAGAAACTCCGATAATAAAAAGCAGCCATGAGAATTGGCTGCTTTTTTGTGTGCTTTTTTTTGTGCTAGATGAGCCAGCTGGGGATGATGCTATCCTGTGCGTCCAGCGGGAGGGGCTCTGTAGCCATGCAGATCAGGCCTCCTGGCCCGCGGCGCAGGCGCGCAAAAAGCGAAGGAATTTTTCCTGCTCCTTGATGCCGCCTGCATCGACGGCGTCGCGCAGCAGATAGGTCTCGGTGTAAGAAGCAAAATATTCCTGGCGCATATCTTCGTCGGCCTGCTGTACCTGTGGCATGCCGCCGACCCAGATCGAATGGAAAATCTCGCGTGCGGTACGCGGCTGGCGCCCCCGTGCGCGTGCCTGCAACCCGGATAGGGAGAAATCCGGAGCGTCTTTTGTGGTGCGCCCCTCCTTTTCCGCAGCGGAGAGCGGGTAAAGATGCAGGATGCCGACGCGCCCGGCCAGTGTCTCCTGTACGTGCTCCATCATGGAGAACTGCTGGGAACCGGTCAGCCAGAACAATCCCTTCTGATCCGTGGCATCCACGATGACCTTGATTTGCTCCAATAGGCGCGGAGCTTTCTGGATTTCGTCGATGAGCAGGGGCGGTTGATAGGTCTGAAAAAACAATGCGGGATCGCGCTCGGCCAGGTCCCGCAGGTCCTGTCGGTCCATGGTTACATAGGTGCGCTGCGTCCCCTCAGCCAGATGACGCAGCATCGTCGTCTTGCCCACCTGGCGGGCACCGGTTACCAGTACGACCTTAAAAAAATCCGCCATGCGCAGAAATTTCTGTTCCAATGCACGTTGAATATAGGACATATTCCTCACCTCCTAGAGTGGTAAAATCTAAAGTACACTTTAGATTTTACCACCTTTTTATCCTTGGCGCAAAGAATCCCGGTTTCCTTTTACGATGATTTCTGCATCAGCCTGCAGGACATCTTCTGGGACATCGATGCTTTTCAATAAGACTGGATAGCAAAAAAGCAGCCATGGGAGTTGGCTGCCTTTTTGTTGTATCATGGGTTTTTAGGGGGAGATGAAATAGGGAAGATGGTTTTGGGAAAATGGGGAGAATCAGAGGGCGGCTTTGAGTTTTGCAATCATGTCATCGTACTCTTCCGGGGAAAGGAATTTCTGATGGGGGTTCATGGCAAATGTGCCACCCCACTCGAAGCCATCTTTGTACTTGGGGACGATGTGCACGTGGCAATGCTTCCCCGTATCGCCATACGCGCCATAGTTCACCTTATCGGGGTGGAAAACCTGATGGACAGCGGCCGCCACATGCCGGACGTCGTGATAGAACGCATCCATCTCGTCCTCCGTCATATCGGTGATCTCGCTCACATGCTGCTTTGCCGCAACGATGCAGCGCCCTGGGTGGCTCTGCTCCTTGAATAGGACAAGGATGCTGGCCGGGAGCTCGCATACAAAGATGCCGAACTCATCCAGCAGCTCGTTGCGCATGCAATACGCACAGTGTTCGTCTTTCATAGCTTTCATTGGAACGCCTCCGAAAAGTTTGTTTTCCTTGATTCATTTGCTATTGTATCGCATCGCTTTCTATTTGTAAAGCGCTTACAACCAACAAATAAAGATATCTAAGAGTGATGTAAATTTTTTACATGGTTTCATCTTCCGTGAGGATGCCTGCCATGCGCAGCAGGTACTTGGCATTCGTCGTGCGGCAGCGCCCCGGTTTCACGCGGAAGTCAAATGCGATGCGGTTCTCCTCGTAGTGCTCCTCGAAGTGGAGGTTGCGGGCAGGCTTCCCATCCGGCGTGCGCAGGTCGCAGAGCTCGAAGTCGTGCGTCGTGACGAGCGTGATGCACCAGGGGCGCGTAAGATGCTCGATGGCCGCGCGGGCCCCGACGATGCGGTCGGCGGAATTCGTCCCCTTGAAGATTTCGTCGATGCAGAGCAGCAGCGGCTTTTTCTCCGCGCTCGCCTCAATCATCGACTTGATGCGCAGAAGTTCGGCGTAGAACGTCGAGATGCCGTGGTCGAGGTCATCCGTGACGCGCATGGACGTGTAGACGGCCAGCGGCGTCAGCGCAAATTTTTCCGCGCAGACGGGCGCACCACTGTAGGCGAGGATGGCGCTGAGCGCGAGCGTGCGCAGGTACGTCGTCTTGCCGCTCATATTCGAGCCCGTGACGATGCACGTGCCCGCCTCGAAATCCATATCATTGGGCACCGCGCGGTCCTCGGGCAGCAGCAGGGAGACGACCTGCGTACCATGTACGGCGGGCGCAGCAGCATCCAGGAATGCCGGGAACACATGGCGCTCGCGCGTGAGTCCCGGCGTCGCGAGGCTCATGAGCAGCTCGAAATCCGCCCAGACGGCGAGCCAGTCTGCGAGGCAGTCCTTTGCCACGGCCTCCCAGCGCAGGAACCGGCTCGCGCAGTGGCAGTCCCAAAGCAGGAGCGCATTGCCGAGCACGAGGAACGCGAGATTCCGCCGCGCGGCGACGAATGCCATGAGGTGTGCGAGCGTGTGGAGTGCCTGCGAAGCGCGCGGAATGGCATGCCCGTCGCGCGTGGCGGCTGGATGGAGCTCCGCCTGCGATGCTGCGCCGAGACGATGCTGGAGCTCTTTTAGCAGCGGAGCCTGCATGGACTCGGTCTCGAGGCGCTTCAGCAGGATTTCGTAGAGATGCAGCTCGCGCGTGAGTCCTGCCAGCGGTGCGAGGATGGCTTCATTGCGCCGGTTCAGCGTCTGCGAGAGCAGGAACTGGGCGAGCACGAGAACGCCGGGGACAAACCAGCTCACAGCGCCTGCGAGAGCGGCTGCGACCCCTGCGAACAGGGCGAGGGGGAGCAGGAAAGAGACCCAACGGATCCACGGCGTGTCCTGCGTATGCGCCTGGCGGAGTCCTTCGAGGAGGGCACCCGTTTCATGGCCATCGGGCAGCAGGGCAGCGAGTCCCTGTAGGTCGAGGAGCAAAGGGACTTTTTGCATGAGCTCGCGGACGGCCTCCTGCCGTGCGAGGATGGCGGCTATCTCGGGCGGGATGGGCGAGAGCGCCGCTGCGAGACGGTCGCGGCCGGCTTTTGTGCGCGCCTGGCACAGATACTGGAACGCGGAGCTCTTGCCGTAGAGGTTCAGGTCGGCGGCCTGTGTCGTGTCCCGCGTGAGATACCCTGCCCCGTCGGCGGGGAGTTCTTTCCATTTCGTCGTAAAGCGCGCAAGCCAGTCCTCCGTGACGCCAAGGCGGCTCTCCGTCTCCACGAGACGCCGCTTTACCGCATCATGGCGGCGCACGAGAACGACAAAGCACGCGAGCAGCGCGATGCCGAGCACCGTACCGGGCATATGCCCATCATATCCGGCAGCAAACGCGAAGATCATGGCGAGGAACGTCACGCCGCGTGCGGTGACCAGCCGCCCTGCTTCGCGCCGCATCGCCACGACAGCCGTGAGATCCTTTTGGCGGCTATTTTCAAAGAAAGATTTCAGCATAAGGAGTTCTCCTCTATCCTTCAGATGATTGATGCTTTTATTATAGCATGAAGGCTTACAAAATTCGCAAGATGAGACGGAACTGTCATTTTTTAGTGGACAATAACGGGGAATTATGTTACAATTGATTCGTTGAAGAAAACAAATTTGCATTGGCATTGAGGCCGCACGACTTTCCTGCATCGGGGATGCAGCGTGGTCGGGCGGCTTTTTGTAGTTGAAAGGGGAATCATCCATTATGCCTGAAGCAAAGAAAAAGAGCTCTCTCGACCGTCTTGGCTTGTGGATCATCGTTGCGACGATCCTCGGCGCGGTGGTCGGACTCGTCATGGGCAAGCCCGCGCACATGTTTGCACCGGCGGGCAACCTGTTCATGCAGATGATCAAGATGGTTGTCGTACCGCTCGTCCTGTTCTCGCTCATCGGCGGCGCTGCATCGCTGGGCCGCTCGAAGAATGCAGGCAAGATCGGGATTACGACATTCGTCTATTACGGTATCACGACGGCTGTTGCCGTGGCACTGGGGCTGATCTTCAGCGAGGCGTTCCAGCCGGGTGCGGGCATCGATATGAGCTCGATTTCCAGCGCGGCCGTGCAGGTCGACCACATGGAGGAGAGTACGAAGATTCCGGGCTTCTGGGAGACCATCACGGGCTTTGTGCCGGCTAATCCGTTCAAGGCGCTCGTGGATGGCAACATCCTGCAGATCATCTTTTCCGGTATGGCCGTGGGTTTTGCCTCGACCTATCTGAAAGAGGACCTCAAGAACCTCGTACTGAGCTTCTTCAATGCGATGACGGAAATCTTCATCAAGATTATGATGGCCGTCATGTACATCGCCCCGATCGGCGTCTTCTGCCTCATGGCGGACGCTACGGGCACGTTCGGGTACTCCGTCCTTGTCAAGATTCTCTATCTCATCCTGCTCTATGTCGTCGTCCTCGCCATCATCACGTACGTCATGATCGGCGGTACGGTGGCCATGTTCTCGAAATGCACGACGTATAAAGAGTTCTTCAGGGCGATGTGGAAGGTCCAGATTTTCGCTTTCTCAACGGCCTCCTCGATGGCGACGCTGCCGCTCAATATGCAGACGACGGTCGATGAACTCCACGTCTCACGTGAGACGACTTCGTTCTGCCTGCCGCTCGGTGCGACCATCAACATGAACGGCAACGCGGCCTACTATGCGATGGCTGCAACGTTCATCGCGCAGATGTACGGGATGGATCTTTCCTTCGGACAGTACATCGCCATCATCGTCACGAGTACGCTCGGCGCTGTTGGTCAGGCCGGTGTGCCGGGCCCGACGCTGCTCGTCGTCGCCGTCCTGGTCTCGGCTGGCATCCCCATCGATGCGTTGCCGATCCTCTTCGGTGTTGACCGTATCTTCGATATGCTGCGCACGGCCGTCAACATCACGGGTGATGCGGCATGCGCCACGATCGTCGACCGCTTCCGCATGGAGGCCTGATGCGGATTCCTACCATACGATAAAGAACGCTGCTCTCACGAAAGGGCAGCGTTCTTTTTTTTGTTTAATTGACCTATTGACTTTTTGACTAATAGGCACTATAATAAAATTGTTCGAAGGGAAGGGGCACAGAAAGCCCTACCGGACGACAAAATATTGTTTATTACCGCAGCCGGCTCACCGGCACGGCTTTTATCATCGAAAGGGGTTTTCATCATGTTCGGTTTAGTTCCATTTGCATCGCGTAACGGTCTCATGAAAGACGATGACGTTTTCGATCGTCTCTGGAATGCCTTCGATGAGCCTTTCATGAAGGGTTTCACCCAGACGAGCTCGTTCAAGGTTGACGTCAAGGATAACGGCGACAGCTACGATGTGGCCGCAGAACTGCCTGGTATGAAGAAGGAGAACATCTCCCTGACGTATCAGGATCACTATCTCACGATCGCCACGAAGAATGAGACGTCAAAGGACGAGAAGGACGACAAAGGCAGCTACGTTCGCCGTGAGCGCAGCCAGAGCAGCATGAGCCGTTCGTTCTACATCGACAACATCGACGAGTCCAAGGCCACGGCTGACTACAAAGATGGCGTCCTCATGATCCATCTGCCGAAACTCGCCGTCGTCGAAGATGCCGGCCACACGATCCGTATTGAGTAAGTTTTCCCTATCTCTCTTTCAGGATGGAGGCTCCGCCCCGTTGAGGCGGAGCCTTTTTTTTGCTATACTGTTGGCAGAAAAAGATGGACAGAGAACCAGAAGGGGAGTTTTTTATGGTAAAAGCCAGCACACTTGCCGAGGTCGATGCACTCATCGGCCGTTATCCGGCACTGAAAGTATGTGAGGCCGACCTGCGCGCGGCCGTCGAGATGATCTGCGAAAGCTATGCGGGCGGGCACAAGCTCATCGCCTGCGGAAACGGCGGCAGTGCCTCCGATGCCGAGCACATCGTCGGGGAGCTCATGAAGGGCTTTTTGCTCCCGCGCAAGCTCGGCAGGGATATGGCCCGTAAGATGGAGGAGGTCTGCCCCGAGGAAAAGGAGTATTTCCTCGAGAACCTGCAGGGCGCGCTGCCGGCACTTTCGCTCGTGAACCAGGTTGCGCTCAACACGGCGTTTGCGAACGACCAGGCACCGGACCTTTCCTTTGCCCAGCAGATCCTCGGCATGGGTCAGGAGGGCGACGTCCTCCTCGCCATCTCGACGTCTGGGAACAGCACGAATGTCATCTATGCGCTGCAGATGGCGAAGGTCAAGGGCGTGCGCACGATTGCGCTGACGGGGAGGAGCGGCGGCAAGATCGCTTCCCGCCATCTCGCGGACGTGACGATCCGCGTGCCGGACGATGAGACGTTCCGCATCCAGGAGTTCCATCTGCCCGTCTACCACATGCTCTGCATCGCCGCAGAGAACGAGTTCTTCGGCGAAGACTGAGGAAAAAAAGAACCGATAGGCAGGATTTCCCCCTTGGTGTATGGAATTAAGTTAGCTGGAGGAAATGAAAGTTAACACCAATTCCAATATGCTGAGGGGGATTTCTCTATGATCGCAGAAAAAGATTTGATGAAACTGGCTAATGGCAGCGATGTGCGCGGTGTCGCCGTGGAGGGCGTCGCGGACGAACCGGTGAACCTGACGCCGGAGGCTGCAAACCGCATCACGAGCGCATTCGTGCATTTCCTGACGGATAAGACGGGGAAGAAAGACCATGGACTGCGCGTCGCCGTCGGCCATGATTGCCGCATCTCGAGCCCGGCGCTAAAGGATGCCGCACTCGAGGCTCTCACAGCGGCGGGCGTTGTGACCGTGGACTGCGGCCTCGCCTCTACGCCGGCCATGTTCATGACGACGGTGTTCAAGGAGACGGAGATGGACGGTGCGATCATGATTACGGCCAGCCATCTCCCCTATAACCGCAATGGCCTGAAATTCTTTACAACGGATGGCGGCATTGAGAGTGCCGACGTCAAAAAACTGCTCGAGGATGCAGGCCGCATCCCGGAGATGCAGGGCGACCGCCGGAAAGTCCAGTCCTATAACCTCATGGAGCGTTATGGCCACTATCTGCGCAAGAAGATCCGCAAGGCGCTCTGCGTCGAGGATGATCCGCTGAAGGGCCTCCACATCGTCGTCGATGCAGGCAATGGCAACGGCGGTTTCTTCGTCACGCAGGTACTCGGACGCCTCGGCGCGGATACGTCGGGCAGCGTCTATCTGGACCCGGATGGTCATTTCCCGAACCACATCCCGAACCCGGAAAACAAGCAGGCTATGGCATCCATCCGCGAGGCTGTGCTCAAGAGCCATGCCGACCTCGGCCTCATCTTTGATACGGATGTCGATCGTATGGGCGCCGTGCTCGCGAACGGCAAGGAAATCTGCCGCAACGAGCTCATCGCGCTCATGGCTGCTATCCTCGCACCGCAATATCCGGGCAGTACGATCGTGACGGACTCCGTGACGTCGGATGAGCTCACGGATTTCCTCGAAAACGAGCTCGGATTGAAGCACCATCGCTACATGCGCGGCTATCGCAACGTCATCGATGAGTGCCAGCGCCTCAATGAGGCGGGCACGGTTTCGCCACTCGCCATTGAGACGTCTGGCCATGGTGCCATCGCAGACAACTACTACCTCGATGACGGCGCTTACCTCGCCGTGTTGCTCATCATCGCAGCGGCGCAGGCACGCAGGAAGGGCAAGAAACTCAGCAGCCTGATCAAAGACCTCGGCGCGCCGCTCGAGACGCGCGAGGTCCGCATGAGCATCCGCGGCGTCGAGGACGCACATGCCTACGCAGAGCAGGTCATCCAGACGGTGGAGAAACGCGCCCGCGAACAGGGGATCAAGCTCGCCGAGCCGAACTACGAAGGCATCCGCTTCGTGTTCCCGCATGGCTGGGCCCTGCTGCGCGCTTCGCTGCACGATGCAGAGATGCCGCTGAACATCGAGAGCCGCAAGAAGGGCGGCGTTGCCGAGATCGCGGCCACCATCAAGGGTCTCCTCGGCGGCTTTGATGCCCTCGGCACGACGGCGTTAGATAAATAAAAAGAAAATCCTTCGGCCCCGGCAGCTTTCTGCCGGGGCTTTTAGTACCTGCTTTCAAGACAACGATTCCCGTTCATGTTATAATTGGGAATAGCCTTGAAGTTGGGAGGATATCCCCGGGGCGATCATTTCTTGGAAAGGAAGAGGACATGGATCAGCATCGTATCACCCCCTTGACGGAGAGCGGCCTGCTGGCGGCACTCCTGGTCGTGCTCGCGATGACGGCCGTCTATATGCCGGTCGTCGGCATGATTGCGACCATGCTGTGGCCGCTGCCGGTCATTGTGCTCGTCGTGCGCCACGGCCTGCGCCAGGGCGTATTGGGCGTGATTGTCGCAGGCGTCATCATGGCCCTGCTCATCGAGCCGGTTACGGCAGTCAACATGGTGCTTTCGTTCGGCCCGACGGGACTGGCCATCGGCTATGGCTTCCACCGGCAGTGGCGCGGCGAGGCCGTGTTCGGCGCGGGCCTCGGAGCCTCGATCGCAGGCAAGCTCCTCGTCATGGGACTGTTGTTCGTCCTTTCGGGCGTCAATCCGTTCACGGGTCATATGGACGTGGTCCAGCAGACCTTTGAGGAGACGTTCGCCATGTACGAAGAAATCGGCGTTTCCGAGGAGGATATCGCACAGGCGCGCTCGCAGATGGAGATGGGCATGCAGGCGGTCTCGATGCTCCTGCCGCTCATCATCGTGATTATGGGGCTTTTGGATACGGTGGTCTCGTACCTCGTCGGCCAGCGTGTGCTGCGCCGCCTGGGCCTGCCGGTATCGGAAATGCCGCCGTTTTCCGAGTGGAAACTTCCGCGCGGCATCGTGCTGCTCACGGGCTTTGCCCTGGTTGGCCTTTACTGGGGCCATTCGCGGGATATCCAGCTGCTCTATGAGCTCTCGGTCAATCTGATCGTCTTCACGATGATGGCGGGCGCCGTGCAGGGGTTCTCCCTGCTGAGTGCACTCATGCAGCATTTTCGCCTGTCGGGATTCGTGCGCGCCCTGATCTACGTGCTCGTGATCCTCAATGGCGTATTCGTGCAAATCGTTGCCCTGACAGGGCTTTTTGATATGCTTTTCGACTACCGGCGCCGCTTCCGCAGCCGCGGATAGGCCCTGGGGGACAGAAAAGATAGAAATGAGGTGAGTACATGCCGCGCAATATGTCGGCATGGGTGGATCTCACGATCCAGCTGATCGTCATGCTGGTGTTCATCGGCCTTTTGACGGCCTACAGCCGCATCCTCGCGGGGACGGCCTTTGTCGTCTGGGTCTGCCTGGCCCTGTTTGCTAAAGAGAGGTGCCACGTCCGCACGAAACGGTTCGAGCGTTACTGCCGGAGCGTCGTGCAGAACATCAGCGAGATGGCGACTTACGCCATAGAGAGCCTGCCGCAGTCCATTCTCATCGTGAGCCAGGACGGCCGCCTGCAGTGGTTTAACGCCCGCCTGACGAAGGCGCTCGGCTTTAAGCCGGAGCAGGGCATCGATGTGAAGGAATTCTGGCCGGGACTGATCATCGAGCCGATCTGGGGGACGGAGGGCGAGTACGTCTTCGCGCATGAGGACCATTACTACAAGGTCCGCCATATCCCCGTACCGGTCATGAAGGGGCAGCAGCCTCTCATGTGCCTCTATGTGCAGGATATGACGGACTACGAGCGCATGAAAGGCGATTTTATGCAGAGCCGTACGGTCCTTGCCTATATCCAGATCGATAACTACGATGAGATCATGCAGGGACAGACCGATGCCGAGCAGGCCTCGATGCTGCTGGCGGTGAACCAGCATCTCGGCACCTGGATGAAGAATCTGGGCGGCTTTATGCGGCATGTCTCGGATGACCTCTTTGTCGCCGTGCTCGACCGCCATGCACTCGATACCGCGATACAGGAGAAGTTCGATATCCTCGATAAGGTCCGCCAGATCCAGAATACGAACCGCCTGCCTGTCACGCTCTCGATCGGTGTCTCCGTGGCGGAGAGCCAGACGCTTACCGAGCTTGGGAAGCAGGCACAGGCCTGCCTCGACCTCGCCCTGGGCCGCGGCGGCGATCAGGTTGCCGTCAACATCGGCGGCAAGACGCAGTTCTTCGGCGGCCGTGCGAAGGCAGTGGAGAAGCATACGCGCGTCAAGGCACGCGTTGTCGCCCACGCGCTGCGCGAGACGATGGAGGACGCCGACGCCATCTATGTGATGGGCCACCATAACGAGGACTTCGACTGCTTCGGCGCGGCTATCGGCATCGCGAAGATGGCCCGCCAGATCCAGAAGCCGGTCCATATCGTCCTTTCGGATATGAACGAAGGCATCAGCAAGTTCGCCGAGCTCATGAAGGGCAAGGAGGCGTATCAGGACCTCTTTATCCATGAGGAAGACCTCGTGAATATGACGGCCCTGCATCCGGTGCTTTTTGTTGTGGATACGCACATCCCGCATCTCGTCGCGGCCCCGTCTCTGCTGGACCGCATTCCGCGGGTTATCGTCATCGACCATCACCGCCGCAGCGAGACGTTCATCAAGAATCCGCTGCTCGTCTACATCGAGCCGGCATCGAGCTCCACGAGCGAGCTCGTGACCGAAATCCTCATGTACTTCAGTGAGGACCTGCAGCTGTCGCGCATGGACGCGACGGCGCTCTACTCGGGCATCGTTGTCGATACGAAAAACTTCGCCGTGCAGACGGGTGTGCGTACGTTCGATGCGGCGGCCTACCTGCGGCGCAGCGGCGCGGATCCCGTGCTCGTGCGCCATCTGTTCCGCACGGACTACGAGACGACGGTCCTGCTTTCGCGGGCACAGGCGGCCTCGCAGTACTATCCGGGCGGTCTCATCGTGACATCCATCCGCGAGACACGGCCGAATATCTCGGTCATCGCGGCGCAGACAGCGGACTCGCTGCTGCGCATCGAGGGCGTCCACATGAGCATCGTCGTGTTCCAGCTCGATGAGCATACGGTCGGCATCAGCGCCCGCTCAACGGGCGAGAGCAACGTCCAGGTCATCATGGAGGCGTTCGGTGGCGGCGGCCACCAAAACGTGGCCGGCGCGCAGATCAAGGACGGCGACCTGGATGGGATATTGAAAAAAGCCGTAGAAATCAGTCAGAATTACATAGAGGAGAATGATAAAAATGAAAGTGATCCTGCAGCAGGACGTTAAGAAACTGGGCAAGAAGGGCGATATCGTCGAGGTATCCGAGGGCTACGGCCGCAACTTCCTTCTGCCGCGCAAGGCAGCTGTCCCCGCGACGGCCGCGAATATGAACAAGGCGACGACGCAGGCCGGCTCCAAGGCGCGCAAGGCCGCTATGGAGACGGATGAGGCACGCCTCATGGCGAAACAGCTCGAGAAGGTTGAGGTCACGATCCCAGTCAAGATCGGCGCGAACGGCAAGCTTTTCGGCAGCGTTACGGGCAAGGATGTGTCCGAGGCGCTGAAGAAGCAGAACATCGACATCGACAAGCGCAAGATCACGATTCAGGGCGAGGTCACGGGTGAAGGCACGTATGACGCCGTCATCAAGGTTCATCCGTCCATTACGAGCACCATCAAGGTCAACATCAAAGCCAACTGACCCGTCCGGCCTGTGTGAGAATTCCCCCTCTGCCAAAAGCAAAGGGGGATTTTGTGACGAATCGTTGAGGTTATGAAGTATGAGTTTTTTCAATCATCTGCTGGATATGTTCAAGGGAAAAGAGAAGAAAGAAGAGGAGATGCCAAAGGAGGAGCGTCCCATGTCCGCGGATAACGGGGCGGACGAGCCGGATGCCGAGGAGACGCTCATCGGGCAGGCGCTCGATCACGAAATCGAAGCCATCACGTCCGTGCTCATGGATACGATGGGGACGGAGAAGCTCGTCCTGCAGGCCGGCCGCATGGATGCCTTATCCCTGCTGCGCTCGCCGGACCGCGCAGAGCGCGTGCAGGCTCTCCAGCGCATCATCCTGGAGAACCCGCGCATCGATACGCCGCCGGAGGAGGCGGATATCCCCGGCATTCTCGACGAGCTCACGAGCCGTCTCGCCGACCAGCAGGCGCGCAAGCTGTTCCAGGAGCGCATGGAGAAGAAGGTCAACCAGAAACTCGAGGAAGACCACAAGGATTACGTCAATGAAATGCGCCGCGAGGTCTTCAAGGAGGAGGCTCCGGGGACGGAAAGCCCGCAGGACATCAGCCGCCGGGAGAAGCTCGAGAAACTCGAGAAGGTCCATCTCACGCAGTCCGTCATGGAACTCCTGCGCCCGAAATCCCTCGGGGAAATCATCGGCCAGGAGCAGGCCGTGAAATCCTTGCTCGCCAAGCTCAGCTCGCCGTATCCGCAGCATCTGCTCCTCTACGGCCCGCCGGGCGTCGGCAAGACGACGGCAGCCCGCCTCGTGCTCGAGGCAGCGCGCCAGAAGCCGACGTCGCCGTTTGCTGAGGATGCACCGTTCGTCGAGACGGACGGCACGACGCTGCGCTGGGACCCGCGCGACACGACAAATCCACTGCTGGGCTCCGTGCACGACCCGATCTATCAGGGCGCGCAGCGCAACCTCGCCGACTCCGGCATCCCGGAGCCGAAGCCGGGCCTCGTCACGGATGCCCATGGCGGCATTCTCTTCATCGATGAGATCGGCGAAATGGACGAGATGCTGCAAAACAAGCTGCTGAAGGTCCTGGAGGATAAGCGGGCGTTTTTCGAGTCCTCGTACTACGACCCGACGAACCCGAAGGTCCCGCCGTATATCAAGCATCTCTTCGAGCACGGTGCACCGGCGGATTTCGTGCTCATCGGCGCGACGACGCGCGATGCCGGGCATATCAACCCCGCCCTGCGTTCGCGCTGTGCGGAGATTTACTTCGAACCGCTGACGCCGGTGCAGATCCAGTCGATCGTGCGTCAGGCTGCGGGCAAGCTCCATGTCGAGCTGGAGGACGGCGTGGCGGAGATCATCTCCGAGTACACGGTCGAGGGGCGCAAGGCCGTCGGCATCCTCGCCGATGCCTACAGCCTCGCGCTCGACCGCGCCATGGGGGAGGGACCGCTGCCCGAAACGATCGACGCCGAGCATCTGCCCGAGAACGTCACGGTCACGAAGGACGACGTCTATCAGGTATCCCGTGTGTCGCGCCTCTACCAGTTCGTGACGAAGAAGGCATCCCACACGGCCGTCCAGGGCCATATTTTCGGTCTCGGCGTGGCGGGATTCCTCGGCTCGGTCATCGAGATCGAGGCCGTGGCCTTCCCGGCAGAGGGCAAAGGCAAGGGCATGGTACGCTTCAACGAGACGGCCGGCTCTATGGCGAAGGACTCGGTATTCAACGCGGCATCGGTGCTGCGCCGCCTCACCGGCCGGGATATCCACGACTATGACCTCCACATCAACGTCATCGGCGGCGGCAACATCGACGGCCCCAGTGCGGGCACGGCGATCCTTGCGTGCATCGTGAGTGCCGTGACGGGCAGGCGCATCTGGCAGGATGTGGCCGTGACGGGCGAGATTTCGCTCGCGGGACGCGTGCGCCCCGTCGGCGGTGTCATCGAGAAGGCATACGGGGCGAGCCAGGCCGGCATCCGCACGATGGTCATCCCGAAGGAAAACGACAAGGACCTGCCGCCGGCGCATCTCGGTCTCGATATCCATCCGGTCGAGACGGCAGAGGAGGCATTCCAGTACATCTTTGCGGATGATAAAGGCACGCCGGTAGAGCCGGCGAAGGAACCGGAAGCATCGAAAGAAGGAAAGGAGAAGGATCACTGATGGCACTTCCAGACCGTGTACCACCGCAGAATATCGAGGCCGAGCGATCGGTGCTCGGCGCCATGCTCATCAAGAAAGAAGCCATCACCGAGGCACAGGAAATCCTTCAGCCGGAGGATTTCTATCGGGAGACGCACAAGATCGTCTTCGAGGCGATGATGACGCTCGCGGAGAACAATGAAGCCGTCGATATCGTCACGCTGACCGAGGAACTCCGCAAGCGCGACCAGTTCGAAAAAGTCGGCGGCATGCCTTTTGTGACCGACCTCGCGAATGCCGTGCCGACAGCGGCCAACGTGAAGTTCCATGCGCAGATCGTGCGCGAGAAAGCCGAGCTGCGCCGCCTCATCGATGCGGCGACGGAAATCGCAGGCGCGGCATACGAGGGAACGGACGATATCGCGGACATCATGGATAACGCGGAGAAGAAGATCCTCGCTATCTCCGGCAGCCGTGAAACGACGGGGTTCGAGCCCGTCAAGCGGATCCTCATGCGCACGTTTGAGCAGATCAACAAGGTCTATGATTCCCCAGGCGCGCTCACGGGCCTGCCGACGGGTTTCAAGGACCTCGACAAGATGACCTCCGGCCTGCAGCCATCCGATCTCATCCTCGTCGCCGCGCGCCCATCCATGGGTAAGACGGCGTTCACGCTGAACATCGCCACCTATGTAGGCCTGCAGGGCCATACGGTCGCCTTCTTCTCCCTCGAAATGTCGAAGGAGCAGCTCATGCAGCGCATGCTCTGCTCCGAGGGCGGCATCGACTCGCAGCGCCTGCATACGGGCCAGATCACGGATGACGAATGGAGCAGGCTCGTAGAGACCGCCGATAAGCTGAACCGCGCGCCCATCTACATCGACGATACGGCGGGCATCACGGTCATGGAGCTCCGCTCCAAGGCGCGCCGCCTGAAAGCGGAACATGGCCTCGACCTCATCGTCATCGACTACCTCCAGCTCATGCAGGGGCGTTCGAGCAAAGGAAACGACAGCCGCCAGCAGGAGATTTCTGAGATTTCGCGCTCGCTGAAGGCACTCGCCCGCGAGCTCAATGTCCCGCTCGTCGCGCTATCCCAGCTCTCCCGCTCCGTCGAGTCCCGCCAGGAGAAAAGACCGATGCTGTCCGACCTCCGCGAGTCCGGCTCCCTCGAGCAGGACGCCGATATCGTCATGTTCCTCTACCGCGAGGACTACTACCAAAAGGAGACGGAGAACCAGAATATCACGGAGATCAGCATCTCGAAGCACCGCAATGGCCCGATTGGCAGCGTCAATCTTTACTTCCGCAAGGAGTTCACGCGCTTCTGTGACCTCGCACAGGAGTAAACCAAAAAGAAAAACGAAAAAACTAGAAAAAGCCTTGACAAATATTCTGGCATGGGCTATTATAAGAACTGTGAGAACGGTCTCACAGTGAGCGGCCGTCATCACGAACCGCTTATTTTTTTATCTGGATATGAGAACGGTCTCATATCACGCAATCGTAAGTCATCAGGGGTATGAAGATAGCAGGTATAGGAAAGGGGAAAAAATCATGAAGGACATTCGTCTGGACAGCCCGCTTCAGGGTGAGCTCATCGAGCTCAAGGACGTCAAGGATCCGGCTTTCGCCAGCGGCGCGATGGGGCGCGGCGCTGCCGTCCGGAATCCGCAGGGCAAGGTATTCTCGCCGGTCGATGGTGAGGTTACGGTCCTGTTCGACACGCTGCATGCCATCGGCCTCCATGCGGAGGACGGCACGGATATCCTGATCCATGTGGGTCTCGATACGGTCAACCTCGGCGGCAAGCATTTCACGGCACACGTTGCCCAGGGGGATAAGGTAAAACGCGGCCAGCTGCTGCTCGAGTTCGATGGCGAGGCCATCAAGGCAGCGGGCTATGACACGACGACGCCGGTCCTCGTGACGAACGCTGCAGACTACGGCAAGATCACGGTCGCCCTCGGCGATAAGGAAATCTCGTCCGATGTCGCCGCGGCAGAGGAAACGGCAGCGGCTCCGGCCGAGGATGAGGCGGAGCTCGCCGGTCTCGACAAAGAGCACCGCGTGGCCAAGCTCATTTGGAAGTACGTCGGCGGCCGCGACAATGTCCGCAGCGCCGAGCACTGCGCGACGCGCCTCCGCTTGATCCTCAACGACAAGAGCAGGATCCAGGAAAAGGCCGTCGAGAACATCGACGGCGTCAAGGGCCAGTTCTTCGCCGCTTCGCAGTACCAGATCATCCTCGGCACGGGCTTCGTCGATAAAGTCTACGATGCGTTCGTCGAGGGCACGGACCTCGCTGGCACGAGCAACAATAAGGCAGAAGCCTATGCGCAGATGTCGACGATCCAGAAGATTTCCCGTACGCTCGGTGATGTCTTCGTCCCAATCATCCCGGTCCTCGTCGCTACCGGTCTTTTCATGGGCCTGCGCGGTGCAGCCCAGGCGATGGGACTCCAGATGAGCCCGAACGTCACGACGATGAGCCAGGTCCTCACGGATACGGCGTTCATCTTCCTGCCGGCGCTCGTCTGCTGGTCCACGATGAAACGCTTCGGCGGCACGCCGGTTATCGGTATCGTCCTCGGCCTTATGCTCGTCGCCCCGCAGCTCCCGAATGCATGGGCTGCCATCCCGGGTGGCGCACAGCAGCCGCTCCTGATGGATGTCCTCGGCTTCCAGGTCCCGGTCGTCGGTTATCAGGGCTCTGTCCTGCCGGCCCTTGTCCTCGGCATCGTCGCAGCGAAGCTGCAGGCGGCGCTCAAGAAAGTCGTCCCGGATATCATCGACCTCATCGTCACGCCATTCCTCACGCTGTTCATCTGCATGCTGCTCGGACTCCTCGTCGTCGGCCCGATCATGCACGGCATTGAGAGCGCGGTATTCGGCGCTGTCGCAGCGTTCCTCGCCCTTCCGTTCGGCATCGGCGGCTTCATTGTCGGCGGCCTCCAGCAGGTCATCGTCGTCTTTGGTGTCCACCACATCTTCAACGCCCTCGAGGTCCAGCTCCTCGCTACGACGGGTGTCGATCCGTTCAACGCCATCATCACGGGCGCTATCGTGGCTCAGGGTGGTGCCGCTGTCGCCGTCGCGATGAAGACGAAAGACGAAAAGAAACGCGCTCTGTATTTCTCCTCCGCGGTTCCGGCCTTCCTCGGCATCACCGAGCCGGCTATCTTCGGTATCAACCTCCGCTTCATGAAGCCGTTCATCTATGGCCTCTGCGGCGGTGCATGCGCCGGTGGTATCGCAGGTTTCCTGCACCTCGCCGGCACGGGCATGGGCATCACGGTTCTGCCGGGCACGCTCCTCTACCTGAACAACCTCCTGCCGTACATCGTTGTCAACGTCGTCGGCTTCGCGGTTGCCTTCGGCCTCACGTTCACGCTGTTCAAACCGGAAGAGTAACGCACAAAGGAATATCCAAAGGGTTGGGCCTCTGTGCCCAGCTCTTTTTTAACGGAAAAGTAGAAGGATCATAGCTAAAGGAGGGACAGTCATGGAATATTTCGACAAGCAGGCCATCGATGCGAAAGTGGCGTCGATGCTGCCGTTTCAGCACCGCTGGCATAACCGGTTTCATCTGGAGATGCCGTTCGGCCTCATCAACGATCCCAATGGCTTTGCCTGGTATCAGGGGGAGTATCACA
Source organism: uncultured Selenomonadales bacterium (assembly GCA_900315155.1). GTDB lineage: Bacteria > Bacillota > Negativicutes > Selenomonadales > Selenomonadaceae > UBA2897. The sequence continues at coordinate 116,705 of OMYB01000005.1, forward strand.
TCTTCTTCCAGTGGAATCCGCTCGGCTGCGTGCATAAGAACAAATGCTGGGCGCATGTCCGCACGCGCGATTTCGTGCATTACAGCCGTCCGGAGCTCGCACTCTGGCCGACGGATGAGCACGACAAAGATGGCTGCTACTCGGGCTGCGGCGTGGCGGAGCGCAAGCGCCTGCGCGTATTCTATACGTGCAATGCCAAGGATGAGCAGGGCAATCGCAGCTCGTCGCAGCGGTTTGGCACGCTGCAGGCCGATGGCACGGTGAAAAAGGAAGAATTCGCCGTCATGCACGAGCCGGAGGGGTACACGGCGCATTTCCGCGACCCGTATCTCTTCACGCGTCACGGCAAGCAGTATTTCGTCATCGGCGCGCAGGCGGACGAAAAGGAGCCGCGCGGCACGGTGCTCATCTACCGCGAGACGGAGGATGGCTGGGAGTGCCTCGGGGAGCCCGCGACGCGGCTCGGGCAGTTCGGCTATATGTGGGAGTGCCCGAACCTCCTGCATTTCGGCCCGTTCGACGCGCTCATCTTCTGCCCGCAGGGGCTGGAGGCGCGCGACTACGACCGACAGAACGTCTATCAGGCGGGCTATATCGCCGGGCATCTCTCGCTCGACGGCATGGCGATGCTCCAGCATACGAAATTCCAGGAGCTCGACCACGGCTTTGATTTCTACGCCCCGCAGGTGCTCAACCACGAGGGCAGGCATATCCTCATCGGCTGGATGGGCATGCCGGACCGCGACGATGACTATCCGACGCGGGAGGAGGGCTGGATGTACAGCCTGACGCTGCCGCGCGAGCTCACGCTGCGCCAGGGACACATCTACTCCCAGCCGGCACGCGAGCTGCGCGCCCTGCGCATCGCGGAGACGGAAAACACGGTGACAGCGGATTCCGCTGCGCGCGTGGAGTCCGACCTTTCCGATGGCTCGGAGATCCTGCTGAACATCAAACTGGGCGAGGCTCAGAACGTCGACCTGCGCCTGCGCTATGGCCTGGAGCATCTGACGTTCCACTATGACCGCCATGCCCAGACCATGACGATCAGCCGCGAAGGGATGAAGAACGGGGCGCGCGGCGTGCGCCGGTTCCGCCTGTACGTGGATGAGATGCTCTCGATGCATCTTTTCGTCGATAAGACGGCCGTCGAGGCCTTCTTCCAGCACGGCGAGGAGGCAGCGAGCCTGTTCGTATTCCCGGAGAAGGATATCGTGCCGAGCCTCGAAGTCGAGGCCGATGCCCCGATGGAGACGGTGACGGGCACGATCTGGCAGCTCGATGCCTTCCGCTATGAGGGCTGCTGATCGGCCGAAATAAGCTATCCCATACCCAATATTTTATATACCAATACCCAAAAGACCCCCGCGTCTGGTGACGCGGGGGTCTTTCTGCTGTTCGCAGGGCGACAGCATGGTTCAGTTGTTGACGGCCTGTTTCGGACGTTCCTGGGGGCCGAGATTGATGCGGCGGATGCGCTCGAACGGAATATCTTCATAACTGCATCGGATATCGAGCTGGGAGCCCATGCGGCGGAAGACGACCTTCTTCAGCGTGAACTTCGAATGGCTCTTGATGCGGTCAATATAGTACTGCGCGTCCTCGGCAGTGAATGGCCCGTTTTCCAGAATCACTTTGACATCATCGATAATCATGGAGAACACCTCCTGCGGATAGCAAACGTTTAACCGATGACTAATACGATACATCGAAGGGCAACACGTAGCCCTTTTTCCTATTCGCAGTCATTATACACCATCTTGCGTTTCCTGTGAAGTCCCAAGATAAAACTGGTTCCATGTTACACGATTTGAAACTCCTGACGGATCACATGGAACCAGTGGGATGTAGGAAAAGCGGTGGTGGAGTGGCGGGTCAGATGAAATACATAAAGCTGTCCGCCTGATTCTCCTGGTCGAGTGCGGTGAGGATTTGGTCGAGTGTGACCGAGGCGAGCGTATCCCGGATGGCCGTGTCGAGCGGGTCGTAGACGGTCGCGTTCATGGCGCGGTCGAGTTCCGGCGCCTTTTCGGGGGCGGCGGGAGCCGTTTTCTCCATGAGGGCGAGCTCGATGGAGGAGAGGACATCGTAGGCGGATATGTCGTGCGGGGCGCGCGTGAGGCGGTAGCCGCCCTGGCTGCCTTTGATGGAGCTCACGAGCCCGGCGCGCTTCAGCAGGGAGAAGACCTGCTCCAGATAGATCTTCGAGATACCGAGTTTTTCCGAGATGGAGATGATTGTGATGGGGGTACCGGCCTGGTAACGGCGGGCCAGATACGTCATGGCAGCGAGGCCGTACCGCCCCTTCGCTGAGATTTTCATAAGCAGGTTCCTTTCTATGCAAATTCCTATTTATATTATATGTGATAACAGTATATCCATAATCTTATCGGAAAAACGGGGAATTGTCAATCACCTATATATATAGTAGGCATTAAGCAGACTGACGTTACAATCCTTGTTGACAAATCCCGGCAAATGCGCTATAATGCAAACATATAAGAAATATATGTTTTAATGATTTTGGAAGACAGTGGATTCCCTACATACTATGGAGGCGTTTTACATGGCAAAGATTTACAACAGTGTCACGGAGCTCATCGGTCATACCCCGCTCCTCAAGGCCAACAACTTCATGAAGAAGTACAACCTCAAGGCGAACATTCTCGTCAAGCTCGAGTATTTCAACCCGGCTGGCTCCGTCAAGGACCGTATCGCGAAGGCGATGATCGAGAAGGCTGAGAAAGAGGGCAAGCTGAAGCCGGGCTCCGTCATCATCGAGCCGACGTCTGGCAATACGGGTATCGGCCTCGCCTCCGTTGCGGCGGCGCGCGGCTACCGTGCCATCCTAACGATGCCGGAGACGATGAGCATCGAGCGCCGCAAGCTGCTCAAAGCCTACGGTGCGGAAATCGTCCTCACGGATGGCTCGAAGGGCATGAAGGGCGCCATCGCCAAGGCGGAGGAGCTCGCAAAGACGACGCCGGGCGCCTATATCCCGTCCCAGTTCACGAACCAGGCGAACCCCGCTGCCCATGAGGCAACGACGGGCCCGGAGATCTGGGAGGACACGGACGGCCAGGTCGCCGCATTTGTCGCCGGTGTCGGCACGGGCGGCACACTCACGGGCACGGCGCGCTATCTGAAGAAACAGGACGCCAGCGTCAAGGCCTTCGCCGTGGAGCCGGCTACGAGCCCGGTCCTCTCGAAAGGCCAGGCCGGCCCGCATAAGATCCAGGGCATCGGTGCAGGCTTCGTGCCGGAGACGCTCGATACGAAGATCTACGATGAGGTTCTGCCAATCTCGAACGAGGACTCCTTCACGTATGGCCGCGATTTTGCGCACGCCGAGGGCATCCTCGTCGGCATTTCCGCCGGTGCCGCGCTCGCCGGTGCCGTGCAGCTCGCCGAGCGTCCGGAGTTTGCCGGCAAGAACATTGTCGTGCTCCTGCCGGACACGGGCGACCGCTACCTCTCCACGGAACTTTTCGCAGAGTAAAACGGAATACAGGCTCTCTCGGCCCGCGAAAGAAACACTCTTTCGCGGGCTTTTTGTGCGTGGTATAATACGGGGTAGTTATAAAGGGGGAGATTTTCTTGCGTATCGTTGTTGTAGGCGCGGGCAAGCTGGGGTACAGCATTGCTGAGCTGCTGTCGAAGGAGCAGTTCGATGTCATCGTGGTGGATCACGACGAGCACCAGCTCGAAGCGGTGAAGGACACGCTGGATGTGCTGACGGTCTTCGCGAACGGCGCGAGCCCGATTACGATGAATGACCCGGACATCCGCAACTCGGACATCCTCATCGCCGTGACCGCCAGCGATGAGGTGAATATGGTCTGCTGCATTCTCGCCAAGAAGCACAGTATCAGGCATACGATTGCGCGCATCCGCGATATGCAGTTCATGAGCGAGGCCAAAGACTACCTGAAGCAGAATTTCGATATCGACCTCATGCTGAACCCGGAGCTCATCACGGCGAACGAGATCAACCGCATCCTCATGACGCCGGCGGCGCTCGATGTGGAGGATTTCGCCCAGGGCAAGGTGCGGCTCTTCGAGACCAAGGTGCACCGCGACTCTGCGCTGGCCAATATCCCCTTCAAGGACATCGACATGCCGGCCGGCGTGCTGGCCGCGATGATTTTCCGCGATCACCACATGATTATTCCCCATGGCGACGATTGCCTGAAGCGCCATGACAACGCGTACTTCGTCGGCATCCCCTCGGCCATCGAGCAGTTCAGTGCGAATTTTGTCCAGCGCGACGCGCACAAACTGCACAACGTGATGATCATCGGCGCGGGACGCACGGGCCGTGCGCTGGCCGTGATGCTGGAGAAACAGGGTGTCATGGTCAAGGTCATTGAGCAGAATAAAGAGCGCTGTGACCTGCTGGCCAGCAAGCTGACGCGCGGCTTCGTACTCTGCGGTGATGGCACGGACATCGACCTGCTGATGAAAGAGGACGTGCAGGGGGCCGACGTCGTGGTCTGCCTTACCGAGGACGATAAGCTGAACCTCATGCTGGCCCTGCTGGCGCGCCATCTTTCGCAGAACAAGGCCAAGACGGTCGTGCGCGTCACGCGCAACGAGTACGTGGAGCTCATGGAGAAAGTGGGCGTGGATGTCGTACTGTCGGCGCGCCTGCTCTCCGCGAGCGAGGTACTGGCCTTCGCGCGGCGCGGCGGCGTCGTCTCGGTATCGTTGCTGGAAGGCGCGCGGGCCGAGGCCGTAGAGGTCATCGTGCAGGAAGGCGCGCCCGTGGCGGGTAAGCGGCTCATGGATGTGAAACTGCCGCGCGAGTGCCTTGTCTGCGCCTATGTGCGCGGCGAGGAAACGGTCATCCCGAATGGTAATTCGGTGCTGCAGCCGGGCGACCAGACCATCCTGATCGTCCAGACGCAGTTCTCGCAGAAAGTCATGCGCTACTTTAAGGGGAAGAACTGATATGCGCCATGGTATGGAACTATGCTGGCGCCTCTGGGGCTGGCTGTCGCTGGCCTGCATGCTGGCCTTGATGCCGCCGGTCTGTCTCGCGGCACGGCAGGCGGCGCCGCTATATCCCTTCATCCTGCCCGCGTTGCTGGCGGGGCTTTGGGGCATGGTCTGCCTCACGCTCGGCGGGCGGCGCGTGCAGCAGCTGAAGTTGCGCGAGAGTGCGTACTTCATGCTGGGCAGCTGGGTTGTATTGGGTATTTTCGGCGCGCTGCCGTACTGGCTGGGCGGTGTGACGACGAACTTCCTGTGTGCGCTATTCGAGAGCCTGGCGGCGCTGACGACGACGGGCGTGAGCTGCCTGCCGGCCTTGCCGACAGATCCCGCTTTCGTGCTCTGGCATAGCCTGCTCTGCTGGCTGGGTGGTCTGAACTTCATCGTGATTCTCGTGACGGCGCTGCCGCAGGTGAGTGGCTGTTTCGGCCTTACGCTCTCGGCGCGGCAGAGCATCTTTTTCAGTCCCGTCTGGCACAAGATGGAGGAGTCCATTGGGCAGGCCACGCGCGTTTATCTCGTGCTGACCGCCCTGGCCGTAGGGCTTTTTGCGCTCGCGGGGCTCGATGGTTTTATGGCGGTCACGCAGGCATTGATGGGCGTCGCTTCGGCGGGGAGCGCGGGGGAGATACTCTTCCTGCGGCAGGATTCGCTGTATCTGGAGCTCGCGGCGTCCGCCGTGATGCTGCTGGCCTCGCTGAATCTCCTGCTCTGCTGGAAAGCCTGGCAGCGCCGCAGCCTGCGCCTGATCGGCGGGGATATGGAGCTCAGGACTTTCCTGCTCGTGCTCGGCGGTGCGGGGCTGCTCATCGCGGGCAGCCTATGGCATCAGGGGTACTACGATCTGCCAGAAAGTCTGCGCTACGGCTTTTTTCAGGCCCTTTCCTTTCTTTCGACGAGCGGCTATGTTTCGGCCGATACCGTGTCATGGCCGCCCTTCGTGCGCTATCTGCTCTTCCTGCTGGTTTTCATCGGCGGCTGTATCGGCTCGACGACGGGCGGCCTGAAGGTCATGCGCCTGCTCGTACTGCTGCGCATGATGACGGCGGAGCTGCGCCGCACGCTGCACCCGCAGCTTGTCATCAGCCTGAAAATCGATGGCCTGCCCGTGTCCATGCATATTGTCGGGCGCATCCTGAGTTTTTTCTTTCTTTATATGCTCTTTTTTATGGTATTTGCGCTGCTGCTGACTTTATCGGGCATTACGCTCATGCAGGCCATGGGCGTGGCGGCGGGCTGCCTCTCCAGCAGCGGTTCGACGGCGGTGCTTTTCGCGGCACCAGCGTTTGCCTCACTACCCGGCTGGGCATTGGGGCTTTGCGCGCTGTTGATGGTGCTGGGACGCATCGAGATTTTCGCTTTTTTGCTGCTGCTCGATATGGGCCTCAGTAAATTGCGGCATCAATAGGAGGTAGCTGTCAATGGATATGCGTGTTGTCGCATTCGTCCTGAGCAAGCTGCTGCTGGCTGAGGCCGTCATCCTGCTGCTGCCGCTGGGCTTGTCCCTTGCGGCGCGGGATGGCATGACCTGGGTTTTCTCGGTGGCTGCCATGCTGACGGGGCTCGTTGCTTTTGGCTGCAAAACGTATGGCCACACGCATGCGGCCAGCCTCACGATGCGAGAGGGCATCGCGATCACGGGACTGGGCTGGCTGCTGGCCGTGAGCATGGGGATGACGCCATATCTTCTCGGTGGCTGGCTCGGTCCGCTGGATGCCGTCTTTGAGAGCATATCCGGTTTTACAGGCACGGGGGCTACGGTGATGACGGGACTGGATTTCCTGCCCCCCAGCTTGCTTTTCTGGCGTATGATGACCAACTGGTTCGGCGGTCTCGGCATCATCGTCATCTTTATTGCCATCCTGCCGCAGACGGGGCAGAGTACCGTCTATATGTACAATGCGGAGACCACGGGGCCGTCGAAAGACCGCGTGCTGCCGCGGTTGCGGGATATGACACGTATCCTTTTTTCCATGTATGTCTGCTTTACGGCGATAGCAGCGGTTGTTTTCCTGCTCTGCGGGATGTCACCGTTGATTGCCGTTATGCATGCGATGAGTGCAATCAGTACATGTGGTTTCTCAACTTTTGACAGCAGTGCCATGAACTTTGACAACTGGCCGCTGGAAACCTGTATGACGCTTTTTATGATTCTTGGGGGAGGCAACTTCGGTCTTTATTACCGTGTCTGGCATAAGGGCTTGTGGGTGCTGCGGCAGAATACGGAGTTTCGGGCGTATCTCGGCATCGAGCTGGGGGCGATGCTGCTCATCGCGGCAAATCTTATCTTTGCGCTGGATATGACGCCGTCGGAGGCTTGGCGCTATGCTTCCTTTCAGGTCAGTTCAATCTCTACAACAGCGGGGTTTGTCTCGGCTGACTATGAGCGATGGCCGATTTTTTCACAAGGCATTTTACTGCTGTTGATGTTTGGCGGTGGCTGCGCCGGATCTACGGCGGGCGGCATGAAGATCGCGCGCATCGTCTTGTTGTTCAAGCAGGCATGGCGGATTGTTCATCAGAAGCTGCGTCCGCAGCGGATTCTTACCGTGCACATGGATGGACAATGTGTGGATGATGAGACCTTGCTGCGCGTCGGTGAGTTCTTTTTCCTCTATATGGTGTTCATTGTGTTCTTTGCGCTGCTCTACACCTGGGACGGGCTGGAGGTGTTTGATGCCATCGGCGTCAGTGTCTCCGCCATTGGCAACGTGGGGCCGGCCTTCGGCATCGCGGGCGCGACGCAGAACTTCGCGGCGCTGCCCGACTTCACGAAGTTTGCGCTCTGCTTCGAGATGCTGATGGGCAGGCTGGAGATCTTCACCTTTATCGCGCTGCTGCGCCCGGCGTTCTGGCGGCGGCGGAGCGGCTGGTGATGCCGGGGAAACAGCGTTGACATGCTCGGCACTGCATGATATGATAACAGAGGGAAATAAGGTAAGTCTCCAAGACTCGGGAGGCGTTTCTCCAAAAGATGGGAGAGATGCGCTCCCGGGTCTTTTTCGTGTTTTCACTTCCGCGGTGCTGTGACGCCGCCAGGAAAATGAGGAGGAAATCACTAATGATCGAACGTTACACTAACCCGGAAATGGGCCGCCTTTGGACCGACGAGTACAAATGGCAGCAGGTCCTGAACGTTGAGATGGCCGCCTGCGATGCAGCAGCGGAGCTCGGCCAGATTCCGAAGGAGGCTGCGAAGAATATCCGCGCGAAAGCGAAGTTCGAGGTCAGCCGCATCCATGAGATCGAAAGCGTAACGCACCATGACCTGATCGCGTTCCTGACGAACGTGGCCGAGCATGTTGGAGAGGACTCGAAATACATCCATAAAGGCCTCACGTCGAGCGACGTCGAGGATACGGCTACATGCCTCACGATCTGCGAGGCAGCGGACATCCTGCTCGATGACCTGCACAACCTGCACGAGGTCCTGCGCCGCCGCGCGAAGGAGTTCAAGCATACGCCGTGCATCGGCCGCACGCATGGAATCCACGCGGAGCCGATGACGTTCGGCCTGAAGTTCCTGCTCTGGAGCGCCGAGGTCGAGCGCGACATCGAGCGCCTCGAACATGCGAAGAAGATCTGCCAGGTCGGCAAGCTCTCCGGCGCCGTCGGCACGTATTCGAATATCGATCCTCGTATAGAGGAGATGGTCTGCGAGAAACTCGGCCTCACGCCGGTGCGCCTCGCTACGCAGGTCATCCAGCGCGACCGCCACGCGGAGTTCGTGACGACGCTCGCCCTCATCGCGACGTCGTTCGAGAAGTTCGCGACGGAGATCCGCAACTGGCAGCGCACGGACATCCGCGAGGCCGAGGAGTTCTTCTCCAAGGGCCAGAAGGGCTCGTCCGCTATGCCGCATAAGCGCAACCCAATCAACTGCGAGCGCATCAGCGGCATGGCACGCCTCGTGCGCGGCAACGCCCTCGCAGCCATGGAGGATGTCACGCTCTGGCATGAGCGCGATATCTCCCACAGCTCCGTTGAGCGCGTGATCCTGCCGGACAGCACGATCAACGTCGATTACACGGCGCGCCTCCTCACGCGCATCGTCGACAAACTGCTCGTCTATCCGGACGCCATGATGCACAACATGAACCGCACGGGCGGCCTCATCTTCAGCCAGCGCATCCTGCTCACGGTCGTCAGCAAGGGCGTGCTCCGCGAGGATGCCTACAAGTGGGTGCAGCGCAACGCCATGAAGAAATGGATGGACGGCGAAGATTTCCGCACGAACGTCGAAAAAGATCCGGATATCACGAAGTATCTCACCAAGGAAGAAATTGATGACTGCTTCGACTATCAATATTTCCTGCGCCACGTCGATAACATCTTCGAGCGCTTCGGACTCTAATCAGCAAAAGGGGAGACTGAATTATGTCAACCGTAGTAGTTACCGGTACTCAGTGGGGCGATGAAGGCAAGGGCAAGATCGTCGATTATCTCGCTCAGCAGGCCGATACGGTCGTCCGTTTCCAGGGCGGCAGCAACGCCGGCCATACCGTCGTCGTCGATGGCGAGGCGTACAAGCTGCGCCTCATGCCGTCCGGCATCCTCTATAAGGGCTCGCATTGCATCGTCGGCAACGGCGTCGCTTTCGACCCGAAAGTCATGCTGCAGGAGATGGACAGCCTCGCCGAGCGCGGCATCGACCTAAGCGGCATCCGCATCTCGAACCGCGCGCATGTCGTCCTGCCGTATCACTGCCTCATGGATGGTCTCGGCGACGAGGCCAAGGGCAAGAACAAGGTCGGCACGACGAAACGCGGCATCGGCCCGTGCTATGCGGACCGCGACAACCGCATCGGCATCCGCGTCTGCGACTTCATCGACAAAGAGGAGTTCGCGAAACGCCTCAAGGAAAACCTCGCGATCAAGAACCGCGAGCTGAAGCTCCTCTACGACCACGAGCCGCTGGACTACGACGAGATGCTCCAGGAGTACGAGGGCTACGCCGACCGCCTGCGCCCGTACGTCTGCGACACGATTGCTCTCCTCAATGAGGAGGTCAAAGAGGGCCGCAAGATCCTCTTTGAGGGCGCACAGGCCACGATGCTCGATATCGACTACGGCACGTATCCGTACGTGACGGCCTCCCATCCGATTTCCGGCGGTGTCGGCGTCGGCGCCGGCGTTGCACCGAACAAGATCGACAAGGTCGTCGGCATCGTGAAGGCATATTGCACGCGCGTCGGCGAGGGTCCGTTCCCGACGGAGCAGCTGAACGCCATCGGCGACAAGATCCGCGAGGAAGGCCACGAGTACGGCGTCGTCACGGGGCGTCCGCGCCGCACGGGCTGGCTCGATGCCTGCGTCGTGCGCTATGCGGGCCTTATCTCGGGCATCGACTACATGGCCGTCACGCGCCTCGACATCCTCGATGCCTTCGAGGAAATCAAGATGTGCGTCGGCTACAAGTACAAGGGCGAGCTCCTGAACGAGATCCCGGCCAGCCTGAAAGTCCTCGCCGAGGTCGAGCCGGTCTACGAGACGTTCGAGGGCTGGAACTGCGACATCACGAAGATCCGCAAATACGAAGACTTGCCGGAGAACGCGAAGAAGTACCTCGAGCGCATGGCTGAGGTCACGGGCATCGCGCTCGGCATCGTCTCCGTCGGCCCGAACCGCGACGAGACCATCGTCATCGCCAAAGACATCTTCTAAGGAGTTCCCATATGTATAAAATGATTGCCCTCGATCTCGATGGCACGCTGAACAACGATAACCGCGAGATCACGCCGAAGACGCGCGATGCGCTCATCGCCGTGCAGCAGCAGGGCGTGCGGGTCGTGCTCGCCTCGGGTCGCCAGGCGCCGGGCCTGCTGCCGGATGCGGAGGCGCTGGACATGGCGAAATACCACGGCCTGCTGCTGTCCTACGGCGGCGGCCGCATCACGGATGCGACGACGGGAGAGATCGTGTTCGACAGCAGCATCGATAACGAGACGGCCGTGCGCTTCCTGCGCCACCTCGAGCAGTGGCCGGAGCTCTCGCCGATCGTCGATGACGGCCACGACATCTACACGACGGATGCGAGCAGGCACAAGGTCTACGACGAGAGCCATAACAACCAGCTCGGCGTCAAGATCGTGCCGAACATCGCCGATGCCGTGACCTGGCGTCCGTGCAAGATCCTCACGGCGGCCCCGAACGAGATCCTCGTGCCGCACCTCGAGGATATCCGCCGCGGCTACGAGGACGTCATGTCGTTCGTCCAGAGTGCGCCGTGGTTCTACGAGGGCATGCCGAAAGGCACGAGCAAAGAAGGCTCGCTCGCGAAGGTCTGCGAGAAACTCAGCATCGACCCCTCGGAGGTTATGGCGTTCGGCGATGCGCAGAACGACATCGGCATGATCCGCTTCGCGGGCTGCGGCGTCGCGATGGGCAACGCCTGCGAGGAGCTCAAGGCCGTCGCGGACGAAATCACGCTCTCGAACAACGAGGACGGCATCGCGCATACGCTCGCCCGGCATTTCGGCCTTTGAGCCGGCACAAAGCGATAAAAACAGCAAAAGCATAGAAGAACCAGAGAGAAGGATTTTCCGAAAGAAGGAAAATCCTTTTTTTATATCGAAGTGAAAGAATACGGACAGATAGGATTTTATCACGGCACGGCAGGAGCGGTGCGGTGTTTTCAGGAAAGGATCGGGGATACTATGATGTGGCGCTGGAATAAAGGAGCGAAAGACCGGCTTCGGCAGGCAGCGGCCGGCCTGCTCACCCTCGTGCTCTGCCTCGTGCTGCTCACGGGCAGCGTGCTGGCGGAGAAGCGCGTCGTGCGCGTCGGCTATATCGATAATCCCTATTTCCTGACGCAGCATGAGGACGGTACGTACAGCGGCGTGCTCTTCGATTTCATGGAGATGGTCGGTGCCTATGCAGGCGTGCAGATGGAGTATGTGCGCGGCGATATCCCGACGAATAACCGCCGCCTGCTGAGCGGCGAAATCGACCTGCTGCCGGGCGTCATGCGGTCGAGCAAAGGCGTTACGTCGAAGTATCCGCTCTCGACGCATGCCATGTCGGTGACGACCATGCAGGCGGCGATGCGTGACCGCCAGGCGATTGCGGAGGGGCGTCGGCTGCGCATCGGGTATTTTGCGCCGGGCGTGCAGATCGAGCCGTTGCTGCCGGAAATCGCGCACCATATGAAGGGCTACGAGCCTGGCTTCGAGCTTGTGCCGTTCGACATCCCGGGTACGCCGGACCAGGCTTATATGGCGGGCGAGATCGATGGCGTCATCACGAATACGTTCCATCCCGAGCCGGAGCAGGAGGATGTCTTTTCCCTCTCGACGGATCGGACGTATATGGCGTTCCATCCGGGAGACGAGGAGCTGAAACAGCGCATCGATGAGGCCATGCAGGATGTGCTGCTGTCGAATCCGGATTTCGAGAACAAACTGAAACTCCGGCCGCCGGTCAGCTTTACTCCCGCTGAGCGCGAGTACCTCGCCACGCTGGATCACCTCACCGTGTTCATCTCGGCGGACCAGAAACCCTACACGTGGTTCGAGAACGGTGAGGCAAAGGGACTGATCCGCGATATCGTGGATATGATCAGCGAGGATATCGGTGTGCCCATCACCGTGCTCGAGTCGAAGGATAACAACGAGATGTTCCGGCGCTTCGCCGATGGTGAGGCGGATCTCGTCGCAGATTTCAACAGCGATAACAACTGGGCGCGCAAACACCATGCTATCGTCACATCCCCGTATTTGATGCTGTCCTACGTCGCCGTCGTGCGCAGGGACAGGGAGCAGCCCGAAAAGCCGATGGTGGCCTGCGTGCGCGGCCATTACTACACGAAGCAGTTCGTCGAGAAGGAATATCCCGAGGAGCAGCGCATTTATTTCAACACGATTCATGAGTGCCTCGAAGCCGTCAGCAAGGGCACAGCCGATATCACGTATGAAAAATCGATCACGGCGCAGTATGACATCACGAATGGGGAGTTCTACAACCTGACATCGACGGGCGGTGTCGCATTTTCCCATGGCGTCAGCCTCGTCCTGCATGAAGATGCGGACCCGCGCCTGCTCTCCATCCTGAACAAGGCCATCACGCACATCGACCACGAGAAGATTCAGGGGTCGATCAACGGCTATATGCTCGCCTCGAAATCGGATCGTGGGCTCGTGGATATCGTCCTGCGGAATCCGGTTGCCAGCGTACAGTCGCTGCTCGCCGCGTTCGGCGTCCTCGTGCTGGTCATGGGCGGCTATCTCTACATGCGCTACCGCAGTGACCGCAGGCTGCGTGACTGGGCTTTCGTGAACCAGCAGACGGGCCTGCATACCCTGAGCTGGTTCCATCAATACGCGTTCGAGGAGGTCCGTGACCGCCGGAAAGCGCACCGTGAGGGACGGCTATGGGTCATGGCGCTGGCTCCGCAGCGTTTCCTGCTCATGAAGGAGAGCTATGACCAGAAACTCCTTTTCGAGGCCATGAAGGCACAGGTCAACGATGTGTGCGCCAAGTATCCCTGGATGCTGCAGGAGGCGGTAACGGCGGGCCTCACGGCACTCTGCGTGCTCTGCGAGATGCCGGAGGGGAAGACGCCGGAAGATCTGGCACAGGACCTGCAGGGAGAGTCCAATACGATCGATATCGGCAACGTACGTACCTCACTGAACCTGCGGTTCGGCTTCTGCCAGGTGCCGTCGCACGATATCACGCAGGAGGATTTCAACCGCCTCGTGGAGTGGGCCCTGCTGGCTCAGGATGAGGCCATCAAGCGCGATGTGCTGTTCCTGGTCTACGATAATGCGATGCGCAATGAGGTGATGCAGCAGCAGAAAATCGAGCATTACATGCAAAAGGGCATCACGGACTGGGAGTTCAAAGTCTGGCTCCAGCCGAAATACGATATCCGCACGCAGAAACTGGTCGGCGCGGAGGCACTCGTGCGCTGGCAGAGTCCGGAACTCGGTCTGCTGCAGCCGGCTCAGTTCGTCGATATCTTCGAGATGAACGGCTTCATCGTCAACCTCGACTACTACATGCTCGAGCGCGTGCTCGAAATCCAGCAGTACCGCTATGACCAGGGCCTGCCGATGGTGCCGATCTCCGTCAACCAGTCCGGTCTGCATATCACCGAGGCGGGCTATCTGGAAAAAATGGAGGCCATGCTCGCGAAATTCCATATCCCGCCGAAGTCCATCGAGCTCGAGATCACGGAGACGGCCTTCATCGACTTCACGACGAAGCAGTACCGTGAGAACGCCTCGTCCATCATCGAGAGCCTGCAGCAGATGGGCTACCGTACCTCCATGGATGATTTCTGCACGGGTTACTCGTCCATCGCGATGCTCCGCAATCTGCCGATGGACGTCATGAAGATCGACCGCAGCATGCTGCTCGCAGCCGAGGCAGACCCGCGCGCGGAAAAGATCCTGCACTACGTCATCAGCATGGGCACGGCGCTCGGCATGCGCGTCATCTGCGAGGGCATCGAGACGAAGGAGCAGGAGCGCATGCTGCTGAAGCATGGCTGCTTCTATGGTCAGGGATATCGGTTCGGAAAACCGATGACCCTCGATGCGTTTCATCGCCGGTTTCATGATTACGGGGTGTAACGAATGCTATTGACAATTATAAAGAAAGCACCTACAATAAGAATCGTTAATTCCGAGTATTTTACTAAGGAATGAAATTCACCTCATTCCTGCGAGAATAAAATTTTTAGGAGAGCGAATTATGTCGGATAAACTGTTGGAAATCAAAGATCTCCATGCCGGTGTCGAGGACAAGGAAATCCTCAAGGGCCTCAGCCTGTCCATCGGCAAGGGCGAAGTACACGTCATCCTCGGCCCGAACGGCTCGGGCAAGTCTACGCTCATGAACGTCATCATGGGCCATCCGAAATACGAAGTCACGGGGGGCAGCCTGGACTTCGAGGGCGAGAGCATCAAGGAACTGCCGACGTTCGAGCGCGCCCGGCGGGGCCTGTTCCTTTCGTTCCAGACGCCGGAGGAAATTCCGGGCATCACGCTCGGCACGATGATCCGCACGTCCATGCAGGCCGTCTCCGGCAAAAAGGTCAAGCTCCTGCCGTTCCGCAAGGAGCTCAAGGCGCGCCTTGAGGAGCTCAAGATGAAGCCGGAGTATGCCGAGCGTTACCTCAACGTCGGTTTCTCGGGCGGCGAGAAGAAGCGCGCCGAGATCCTGCAGCTCCTCATGCTGAACCCGAAGCTCGCGCTGCTCGATGAGACGGACTCCGGCCTCGATGTCGATGCCGTGCAGATCGTCTCCGAGGGCGTCGCGAAGTTCCACAACGACGAGAACTCCTGCATCATCATCACGCATAACACGCGCATCCTCGAGAAGCTCAAGGTCGACCGCGTACACGTCCTCATGAACGGCAAGATCGTCGAGGAGGGTGGCCCGGAGCTCGTCGACGAGATCAACCGCCGCGGTTTCACGCATATCCTGGACGCCCAGGAGCAGAAGTGAGGCGGTTGCGATGGCAGAAAAGAAGAAAACATATATCGAGGATATCGAGCGCACGCTCTACGATATCCGCAACGAGGACCACTCCCTCTACAAGTCGAAATCCGGCCTGACGGAGGAAGTCGTCCTCGATATCTCGAAACGCAAGCACGACCCGCAGTGGATGACGGACTTCCGCCTGAAATCCCTCGCAATCTACAATCAGATGGCACTGCCGACGTGGGGCCCGGATATCTCCTCCCTGAACATGGATGAGATCGTCACCTACGTCCAGCCGGATGCGAAGATGGCGGGCAGCTGGAAAGACGTCCCGACGGATATCAAGGACACGTTCGACCGCCTCGGTATCCCGGATGCCGAGCAGAAAAGCCTCTCGGGCGTCGGCGCCCAGTACGACTCCGAGGTCGTCTATCACTCCCTGCAGCAGAACATGGCCGACCAGGGTGTCATCTACACGGATATGGAGACGGCGATCCGCGAGCACGAGGACATCGTGAAAGAATACTTCATGACGCTCATCCCGCCAAAGGACCACAAATTCGCTGCGCTGCACGGTGCAGTCTGGTCGGGCGGCTCGTTCGTCTACGTGCCGGAAAACGTGCATGTCGATATCCCGCTGCAGTCCTATTTCCGCCTGAACGCGGCCGGTGCTGGCCAGTTCGAGCACACGCTCATCATCGTGGAGCCGGGCGCGAGCCTGCATTTCATCGAGGGCTGCTCCGCGCCGAAATACAACGTCACGAACCTGCACGCGGGCGCCGTCGAGCTCTTCGTCAAGGAGGGCGCACGCCTGCGCTACAGCACGATCGAGAACTGGTCGCGCAACATGATGAACCTCAACACGAAGCGCGCGCTTGTCGAGAAAGACGGCATCATGGAGTGGGTGTCGGGCTCGTTCGGCTCGCACGTCTCCTGCCTCTATCCGTGCACGATCCTGCACGGCGAGCACGCCCGCTGCGAGTTCACGGGCGTCACGTTCGCCGCCAAGGGCCAGGACCTCGATACGGGCGCGAGCGTCATCCACGCCGCTCCGCACACGAGTGCGAACATCAACACGCGCACGATCTCGAAAGACGGCGGCAAGGCGACGTACCGCTCCGCCGTCAAGGTCACGAAGAACGCGCCGTATGCGCAGTGCTCCGTGAACTGCGAGTCCCTCATGCTCGATAACGCCTCCCGCAGCGATACGCTGCCGACGATGGATGTCGAGGGGGACGAGGCCAACATCGGCCATGAGGCCAAGATCGGCCGCATCAGCGATGAGGCGATTTTCTATCTCACGAGCCGCGGCATCGAGGAGAAGGAAGCCCGTGCGATGATCGTGCGCGGCTTCGTCGAGCCGATTGCCAAGGAACTGCCGCTCGAGTACGCCGTTGAGATGAACAATCTCGTCAACATCGAGCTCGAAGGCACGATGGGTTAAAGGAGGAGAACGAATGGCAACAGCAAATACAGCAAAAGAAATCTTCTCCGAAATCCCCATGCGCACGTGGCGCTGGCTCGGCGTCAACGAAGTCCGGATGCCGGAGAACGTGGCGGGCACGCTCCAGAGCGATCACCTCACGGTCGAGGCGGGAAAGTCTGATGAGGTCGTCTATGTAAACCGCCAGGGCGGTGCGCAGGAGCTCACGATCGACGTGGCAGACGGCGCGAAGATGCACCTCGTCAACGTCCAGCTCGCCCCGTCGGATGCCGGCTATACGAGCCGCATCACGGCAAACGTCGGCAAAGGCGCGACGTTCTCGTACACGGTCGTCGAGGCCGGTGCACGGCACACGGCGAGCGAGCTCACGGTCAACCTCAATGGCGATGACAGCATCGCGGATATCTGGGGCTTTTACTTTGGCGACGGAGCCCGCAAGGTGGACCTCAACTACATCATCCGCCAGCGCGGCAAGCGCACGGATGCGAACATGCAGGTGCGCGGCGCCCTGCTCGGCGGGAGCGAGAAGATTTTCCGCGGCACGCTCGATTTCCTGGAGGGCGCGAAAGGCTCCGTCGGCCGTGAGAATGAGGAGGTCATCCTCCTGTCGGATAAAGTCCGCAACCGCAGCGTGCCGATCATGCTGTCCCACGAGGACGACGTCGACGGACACCATGCGGTCTCCATCGGCAAGATGGACGAGGCGAAGCTCTTTTATCTCATGAGCCGCGGCCTCGATAAGGCCGATGCCCAGCGCCTCGTCGTCGAGGCCGCGTTCAACCCGGTCATCGACCGCATCCCCGATGAGGCGCTGCGCGGCGAGATCGATGCATATCTGAAAGAGAGGCTGGCAGACTGATGGCAACGGCACAAGATTTCCTCAAAGATTTTCCCCTGCTCCACATGCAGATGAACGGCAAGCCGATTGCCTATCTCGACAACGGCGCGACGACGCAGAAACCGGAGCAGGTCATCAAGGCCCTCTGCGGCTACTACGGCGGCTGCAACGCGAACCCGCATCGCGGCGCCTATGCGCTCTCGATGAAGGCCACGGACATCTATGAAAGTGCCCGTGCACGCGTCGCACAGTTTATCCACGCGCCGAAGGCAGAGGACATCATCTTTACGAAAAACGCGACGGAGTCGCTGAACCTCGTCGCCTACAGCTATGGCATGACGAACGTGCAAAAGGGCGATGAGATCGTCATCACGGTCTCCGAGCATCACAGCAACCTCGTGCCGTGGCAGCACGTCGCGCAGGTCAAGGGCGCGACGCTGAAATACATCTACCTCGAGGACGACGCGAACCTCTCCGAGGAGGACATCGAGACGAAGATCACGGAGCGCACGAAAATCGTCGCCGTGACGCAGGTCTCGAACGTGCTCGGGCTCAAGAACGACGTGAAGAAGGTCGTCGACAAGGCCCACAGCGTCGGCGCCATCGCTGTCGTCGACGGCTCGCAGTCCGTGCCGCACATGAAGGTGGACGTGCAGGCCATCGATGCGGATTTCTTCGCGTTCTCCGGGCATAAGCTGCTCTCCCCGATGGGCATCGGCGTGCTCTACGGCAAGTACGAGCTCCTCGACGCCATGCCGCCGTTCCTCATGGGCGGCGACATGATCGACTACGTCGAGGAGCAGCACACGGACTTCGCGGAGGTCCCGTCGAAGTTCGAGGCCGGTACGCAGAACGTCGGCGGTGCGGCCGGACTCACGGCGGCCATCGACTACCTCGACGGTATCGGCTTCGATACGATCGAGGCCATCGAGAAAGACCTCGTCGACTACGCGCTGCCACAGCTGCGCGAGCTCCCTTTTATCGAGCTCTACGGTTGCGACTCGAAGCGCGATAACAAGACGGGCATCATCACGTTCAACGTCAAGGACGTCCATCCGCACGATGTCGCGACGATCCTCGACAGCTATGGTGTGGCCGTGCGCGCGGGGCATCACTGCGCCCAGCCGCTCATGCAGTACCTCGGTCAGAATGCGACGTGCCGCGCGAGCTTCTATTTCTACAACACGCGCGAGGACGCCGACCGCTGGATCGCGGCGCTGAAACAGGTAAGGAAGGTGCTTGGCTATGGGGCTTGAACAGATTTATACGGAAGTCGTGAGCGAGCACGCCCGCGAGCCGGAGAACAAGCATGAACTCGCGTGTGCGAACTGCTCGCTGAAGGGGCACAACCCGAGCTGCGGCGACGAGATCGTGCTGCACCTCGACGTGGAGGACGGCATCGTCAAAGACGCGTCGTTCACGGGCATCGGCTGCGCGATCTCGCAGGCTAGCACGGATATCATGATCGACCTCGTGCGCGGCAAGCGCGTCGAGGAGGCGCGCGACCTCGCAAAGAAATTCATCGGCATGATCAAAGGCGAGGTGACAGACGAAGCCGAGCTCGAGCCGCTGGAGGAGGCCCTTGCGCTCAAGGACATACGCCACATGCCGGCGCGCGTCAAATGCGCCGTCCTCGCCTGGCACACGCTCGATATTGCGCTTGACGACAAAGCACAAAATCAGGGAAAATAGCTTGTATTTTTGGCTTTTATCGCTTATAATCAAAGTGTAGATGGAGGTACCAAAAGAGCCCTGCCGGTAACAGAGCTCTTCGGGTCGAATGCAATCGACGGTTTACCTCATGACTTTGGCAAGTATCGCTATGGCGCTGGCCACAGCAACGATGAACTTGCTTGAGACGAAGATTTCAAGGGCTTTCGTCTTTAAGTACATGATGCATCACCTCCTGTATTCAGTTTTGCGGTGGGACGGGTTCGAGACGTCTCATCGCTTTTTTATTATACACAAAGTCGGCGATTTCGTATATAATGGGAAAGGATGTTTTTAGAAAATTCAGGGGAAAAGGGGAATGGAATTATGAGACTGGAGGAAATTATCAACAAGCACCGGGAGAATCTGAACGACACGGATATGGTGATCTGGAAATACATCCTGAATCATCGCTCGGAAGCGCGCCATATTTCGATTCACGAGCTCGCGCGTGACTGCGCGGTGTCGAGTACGACGATCGTGCGCTTTGCGCAGAAACTGGGCTTTGACGGGTTTGGTGAGCTGAAGGCTGTCCTGAAGATGGAGACGGCAGAGCAGTCCGACTACAGCGCCGACGTCCTGAACGACCTGGGCAAGTTTTACCGGCAGATCTGGGACAAGCTCAGCACGAGCAACTACGATGACGCGAGCCGCCTCATCCACGAGAGCAACCGCGTCTTTGCCTTTGCCTCGGGCGTCGTCCAGCAGAACGTCGTCGAGGAGCTGAAACGCCTCTTCTTCTACGACGGTGTCCTGATCTACAGCGTGCAGGGCCGCGTGGAGCTCGAGACGATCCTGCGGACGCTCACGCCGGACGATGTGTTCATCTTCGTGTCGCTCTCGGGCGAGACGACGATGGCCGTCGAAGCCGCGCGTGAGCTGAAACTCCGCGATATCCCGATCATCTCGATCACGCAGCTGCACGACAACACGCTCGCGAGCCTGTCGACGGCGAACATGTACGTCTCACCGGCACAGTTCCAGATCTACGATGCCGATGAGGAACGTGCCCCGTACAAGTCGATGATGCCGTATTTCGTGCTCATCGAGATATGGTATATCAAGTACCGGCTCTACTTGCAAAAGCTAAAAGAAAAGACCAATAAAACGCCGAAAACCGAATAACGACGCCGCCTTGCACCGAAGTACGCGAAATGTACCACAGTACAGACGGGGGGCGAAATGCCTGAAAGCCGCGAAACTATTGAGTTCGCGGCTTTTTCTGTTACAATAAGAATCAAGAAAGAAATCACGAGGACATTTCCCGTGAAATCGAAAGCAATCTCGAAACGAAAAGAGAGCGAGGTAATTCCTATGAAATTCAACAAGGACGCTGCCATGCAGGGTATGCAGCGTTTCGGTGGCGCGATGTACACGCCGGTTATCCTGTTTGCCTTCTTCGGCATCATGGTAGCCCTGTCCATCGTGTTCAAGAACCCGGGTATCGTCGGCAGCATCGCCGACAAGGGTACCATCTGGTACGACTTCTGGTTCGTCGTCGAGCAGGGCGCATGGACCGTATTCAGCCAGATGCCGATCCTCTTCGCCATCGCCGTTCCAATCGGCTTTGCGAGAAAAGAGCCGGCACGCTGCGCGATGGAAGCATTTGTCATCTACATGGTGTTCAACTACTTCATCTCCGGTTTCCTCACGCTGCACGGGATGGACTGGTTCGGTGTGGACTACTCCCAGAAAGCCGGTGCAGGTACGGGGCTGGCGCTCATCGCCAACATCAAGACGCTGGACATGGGCATGCTCGGTGCGATCTTCATCGCCTGCGTCTCCGCCTGGCTGCATAACCGCTTCTACGACACGGAGATCCCGGATTGGCTCGGCATCTTCAAAGGCCCTGCTTTCGTCGTAGCCATCGGCTTCGTCGTCATGATTCCGCTGGCCCTGGCCTTCTGCTTTATCTGGCCGGCCATCCAGCACGCGATCATGAACTTCCAGGACTTCCTCAAGACGTCCGGTATCCTCGGTGTCTGGTGCTACACGTTCTCCGAGCGCATCCTGCTCCCGGCGGGCCTGCATCACTTCATCTATCTGCCGTTCATCTTTGGCCCGGCCGTCTGCGATGGCGGTATCCAGCAGTACTGGCTGCAGCACCTCAATGATTTCGCGACGAGCGCGCAGAGCCTGAAAGAAATGTTCCCGCAGGGCGGCTTTGCCCTCCACGGCAGCTCGAAGGTCTTCGGTCTGCCGGGCGCGGCACTTGCCATGTATGTCTGCGCGAAACCGTCCAAGAAAAAGAAGACGGCAGCACTCCTCATCCCGGTTACGATCACGGCGATGCTCACGGGCATCACGGAGCCGATCGAGTTCACGTTCCTCTTCGTTGCTCCGCTCCTCTATGCGGTTCATGCCGTTCTCGCGGCTACGCTTTCCGCTACGCTCTACTTCTTCGGCCTGTCCGGTAACTTCGGCGGCGGCCTCATCGACTGCTTCGTGCAGAACTGGATCCCGCTGTTCCAGTATCACGCCGGCACGTATATCACGCAGATCATCGTCGGCCTGTGCTTCACGGCCATCTACTTCTTCGTATTCCGTTATCTCATCCTGAAGAACGACTACAAGACGCCGGGCCGCACGGATGACGATGAGGACGACAAGCTCTACTCCAAGGCTGAGTTCAAGGCCAAGAAAGAGATGGAGGATGCCGGCCTCGCCAACAACCCGCAGGCACTCAAAGCCCGCGTCTTCCTCGACTGCCTCGGCGGCCCGTCCAACATCAGGGAAGTCACGAACTGCGCAACGCGCCTCCGCGTGACGGTCAACGATCCGGACAAGGTCCAGAAGGCCAGCAAGTTCACGAAGGCCGGTGCATTCGGCCTCGTCAAGAACGGCCATGCCATCCAGGTCATCGTCGGCCTCTCGGTCCCGCAGGTCCGCGGCTACTTCGATGCCTTCTGCAAGGGCGGCACGGCCGATGATGCGGCGATCACCAATGCAGCACCGGCTGCCGCAGCAGAGCCAGTCGACAAAAACCTCGCCATGCAGCTCACGGCCTGCGTCTCGGGCAAAGTCATCGACATGACCGAGGTCAAGGACGAGATGTTCTCCCAGAAGATGATGGGCGATGGCGTCGCCGTCGAGCCGACGGGCGATACGGTCGTCGCACCGGCGGACGCTGAGGTCACGATGATCATGGAGGATTCGCTCCACGCCATCGGCCTGCGCTTCCATAACGGCGTCGAGCTCCTCATCCACATCGGTGTCGACACGGTCAAGCTGAACGGCAAGGGCTTCGAGCTCCTCACGCAGCAGAACGCCCAGGTCAAGAAGGGCGATCCGCTCATCAAATTCGACCGCGCGGTCATCCACGAGGCAGGCTATCAGGATACGGTCATCATGGCCGTCACGAACAGCGCCGAGTATCCGCAGCTCACCAAGAGCACGGGCGCCGATGCTGTCGCTGGTGAAACGCCGGTCATGACCTTCTGATCCAGCCTTCTGATTTCTGCAACGAAACGCTGAAGACTCCGGAAAGGAACATAATCATGCAAGGAAAACTCAAATGGTGGCAGAAGACGCTCGTCTATCAGGTTTACCCGAAAAGTTTCCTCGATACGACGGGCAGCGGCCAGGGCGACATCCCCGGCATCACGAGCCGCCTCGATTACCTCAAAACCCTCGGCGTCGGCGCCATCTGGCTTACGCCGGTCTATCCCTCCCCGATGGTGGACAACGGCTATGATATCTCCGACTACACGGCCATCGACCCGTCCTACGGTACGATGGAGGACATGGAGAAACTCATCGCCGAAGCAAAGAAACGCGATATCCGCATCGTCATGGACCTCGTCTACAACCACAGCTCCGACCAGCATGCCTGGTTCCAGGAGTCGAAACGGAGCCGTGACAATGCCAAGGCCGACTGGTACATCTGGCGCGATGCCAAACCGGACGGCTCGGCGCCGACGAACTGGCGCGGCATCTTCGGCGGCTCGGCCTGGACGTGGTGCGAGGAGCGCCAGCAGTACTACCTGCACACGTTCGCGAAAGCGCAGCCGGACCTCAACTGGGAAAACCCGGAGGTCCGCCAGGCCCTCTACGACGCCGCAAACTTCTGGCTCGACAAGGGCGTGGGCGGTTTCCGCATCGACGCGATCGTCTACATCAAGAAACCGGCGTTCGTCGATGGCGAGCCCGACGGTGAGGACGGCATGGTCGGCATCCACGAGATGACGCACGATACGCCGGGCATCCTCGACTTCCTGCACGAGTTCAAGGCAAACGTCTTTGACGGCCACGACATCTTCACAGTGGGCGAGGCCAACGGCGTCGCGCCGAGCGAGCTCAAGGACTGGGTCGGCGAAAACGGCGTGTTCTCCATGCTGTTCGAGTTCAGCCACATGAACCTGAACTTCCCGACGAGCGAGCGCTGGTACGCCGCCGAGGACTGGCCGCTGAGCAAGCTGAAAGGCGCGCTCACGGCGAGCCAGCGGGCCACGGCCACAAACGGCTGGTACCCGATCTTCTTCGAGAACCACGACCAGCCGCGCTGCGTCGATAAATTCTTCCCGGCGGACGCCGACCCGATCCTCGCCGCGAAGGCGATGGCCACCGTGCTCCTCACGCTGCGCGGCACGCCATTCATATACGAGGGCCAGGAGCTCGGCTACACGAATGTGGCCTGGGACACGATCGACGACTACAACGACATATCTTCGCATGGGCAATATGCCCTTGCACGCGAAGAAGGATGCTCACATGAGCAGGCGATGGCAGGAGTACACCGCTTCTCCCGCGACAACGCCCGCACCCCGATGCAGTGGAGCCGCAGCCGCAACGCCGGTTTCACGACCGGTACCCCTTGGCTGCCCGTCCATACGGACTACCGCGAGTGCTGCGTCGAGGCCGAGGCCTGCGACGAAGCCTCCGTGCTCAGCTACTACCGCCGCATCTCCCGCCTCCGCCGCGAGGGAGAAATCGCCCAGGTCCTGCAGGCCGGTACCTACCGCGAGGTCCTCGCGGACAGTGAAAGCATCTACGCCTACGAGCGCAGCCTGGACGGGAAAACGGTCATCGTCCTCGTGAACTTCACGACAAACAATGCCCCGTATGATGCCGCGCTCACGGAGGGTGCGAAACGCATCGACGGTAGCTATCCGGATAGCGAATCAGGCCTCCTGCGGCCACTGGAAGCCGTCATTTACGAAAAGGAGGATTAACGCATGAAAATCGCAGCAAGCGACTATGACGGAACCCTGTTCCGGAATAGGACCATTGCGAAGGAAGACGCCGCGGCCGTCAGGGAATGGCGCCGCGCTGGTCACAAATTCGGCGTCGTCAGCGGCCGCGACTACGGGATGCTCATCCCGCAGCTCCACCACTACGGCGTAGAATACGACTTTGCTGTATGCAACAACGGAGGCATCATCCGGGACCAGGATGGCAAAGTCCTCTATCAGGGGAGCATTCCCCCGCAGGTCCTCGCGGACATCATCCGCGAACCACTCGTACGTCATTCCTTCCACTTCGCCTTCTCGGCAGTGGATACCACATATATCTGTCACGAATTCGAAGGCTCCTGGATCAAACGCGAAGCGCAGGAATGGGACTTCCCACTCGTTGCCATCACGGAAGACCAGGCCGGGAAGCTGCCGGAGCAGATCCATCAGCTCTCCCTCGGCTTTCCGGAGCCCGCAGAATCCGTGGCCTGCTCGGAAGTGGTGAATGAACACTTCGGCGAGTACGTCCATGCATTCCCCAACGGATGCAGCCTCGACATCACCCCGGCTGGCGTGAGCAAGGAGCAAGGGCTCTATAAACTCCTTGCGGTCATGGGCTGGAAGGACGGGACGCTCTATCCCATCGGGGATGAAACCAATGACCTGCCCATGCTCGAAGCATTCGGCGGGTACACCGTAGACACCGCAAGGGAGGCGATCCAAGCCCACGCAAAGCAGAGCTTCGCGAGCGTAGGCGCCATGCTAGAGTACTTCAAATAAAACATCAGGGATAACGTAAAAAGAGAGAATGAAAGAAAGAAGCGTAATGGGAATGAAACTGAATAAAAAAGCAATCGCACTCATCGCCGGCCTCACCCTCAGCATGTCCGGCACCACCTTCGCAGCCAGCGCAGATGACTTCACGGATGTACCGAAGGACCACTGGGCATACCAGGCCCTCGACTACCTCGCACAGGAAGGCGTCATCGAAGGCATGGGCGACACGACATTCCAGGGCGGCCGCAGCATGAGCCGCTACGAAATGGCCGCCATCGTCGCCAAAGCCATGCAGAAGAACCCCCAGAACATTGGTGACCAGGCCGTCCTCGAGAAACTCCAGGGTGAGTTCGGTACGGAAATCAAACGCCTCACGAAGCGCGTGGACGCGCATGACAAGGCGATCAAGGCTTTGGAGAATAAGACCGATAAATTCAAGGTCTGGGGCATGACGCGCGTACAGATGGGCCGCGACAATGGTCTGCAGAAATACACGTCTAGCGAGGGCGATGTGACCAACGAAACTTGGTTACCGACTAGCGATAACAACTTCAACCAAGGGCGTAATGGTGACTACAATAACCGCTTCTATATGGATCTCGAAGGCCAGATGAAGGTTAACGACCATGCAGTAGCGCGCTTCACAGTTGAAAAAAATGCACGTTATCGCGATAGCGAGGCGCGTCGCTATGTCCGTGTAGCGGGTAATGGCAGTAGTGCAGGTAGCGTTTTGACGGTTCTACCTGCAGCTTCCCATATGGGTAACGATACGGCCGAGATGGATACGACGCATAATGGTTCCGTTTCCAACATCTGGGTTGAATTGCAGCTCGGTCCGAAACACGATTGGTATACGAATATCGGGCGTAAATGGAACGGCATCGGTATGCAGAACCTCATGCTCGGCGGAGTCGTTGACGGCGTGCAGACCTATCATCCGATTGAGAAAGGTCACGGCTGGTGGTTTAGTGCTCAGTACTATGAAGGTGCGTCTAACTGGCACGAGCAGGGTACGATTGATCAGACGGCCCTCGATAGCAAGTTTGAGAATTCTCTCACAAGCTATAATAAAGGCTTAACGGAATTGGCAAATACAACAAATGGAAACTACTATTGCACTGATCCAACCAATTCGGACTGGCAAAATTCGGTTAATAAGAATAGACTCAGTGCTCTGAGTGCAACAGATCAGGCGGACTTGCTGGTAAACAACACGAAATACACGGCAGGCCGTGCACCAGTTATGGGTTTGGTCAACTTCTGGGGGCCAATTGGTAAATACATCGATGCCAACATTGCCTTTGGTAAGGTCATAGACCATGATGATATTTTCTACATGCATGCAGACAAAGCCTATGGTGTTGACCTGAAATTCAAACTGCTCAAAGATTTTGCGGTGACGACGTCTCTGGTCAAGACCAACGCGAAAGCACCGTATATGAATGGTCAGTCTCATGCTGACCGTGATTTGGCTGTGCGTATGGATTATCGCGGTACGGACCTCAACAGAGCTGGTTCCTGGGGTCTTTGGGCTAAATGGCAGCAGTTGGGTACCTTTGGTGACTTCGGTCATGATGATGAGTGGTCCACGCGTGAACCGACCTACACGAATGGTACGAAGGGCTGGCTCATGGGCTTCAACTGCGTACCTTGGAAGAATGTTGAGTGGGGCACGCTCTATGGTATCATGCGCGAGAACTTCGGTGATACGGGCTGGAATGGTAAGCATGACTATAAGCGCAATATCCTGCGTACGTGGCTCGACTTCCACTTCTGATTTCGGTATGACCGGAGTCGGGTGTGCAGCCTGATGGATGATTTTTCTCAGTCACGCGGGGCGTGACGACTCTCTTGCGAGTGAGTATAAAGCAGCGGCGAGGGTGGTGAATCCCTTGTACATGCCGCTGCAATGCTATGAACCATATTACGAGGCAACCGGAACAGGACCTCCTCAGTCGCGCGAGCGCGACAGCTCCCCCAACGGGGGGAGCCGTACGTAAATCTGATGCTACGGCGAAAGGAAAGGGCGTACTTGTTCCAGGGATGTGCAAAGAACCTTTCGTGGGGGGAGCCTTACTCGGGCGGAAGGTTACGGCAAATGGCAAATTGCAAGTTGCAAATGGCAAATTGCCTCGGACTAGCCGCGGGGAGGGGGATGCTGTAAGCGGAGCATTGAAATTTGGCGTGAAGAAAGATTTTTTTGCCGACCAGAACCCTGGTAAAAGTACTGTCGTTCAAGCGCAGCGCGTTTCAGTACTTTTACAGGCTTAATTAAAAGGCAAAAAAATCTTTTAGCCAAATTTATATGCGAAGCGTCAGCATCCCCCTCCCCGCGGCGGTCGTTAGCCACAAAACCCACAAATCCCACGAAAAACATATAACTTTTTGGAGGTACGAAATGATGAATCGTAAACAGGCACTTCGCCGGGCGATTGGTGTTTCGCTCGCGTTTGGGCTGGTGTTTGCTCCGTATGTAGCACCAGCGGATATCGTTCCTTCGGTGATTTCGGCTTCGGTCGCTGAGGCGGCCAGTGTCGGGGCGGAGGATGTTGTGCTCGTCGGCACGATCCAGACGAAGTTCGGCGCTGGCACGGACTGGGCTCCGGCTGACCCGAAGACGATCATGACGAAGAAGGGCGACACGTACGAGTACACGGGCAAGCTCCCGAAAGGCAACTACGAGTACAAAATCGCCATCGGCGGCAGCTGGGGCGAGAACTACGGTGCCGACGGCGCGCGTGACGGCGCGAACATGAAGCTTTCGCTCGCGAAAGACGCCGAAGTCACGTTCATCTACGACAGCATCACGCACGAGACGACCGTCAAAGTCGCGGGGGACGCTGTCGCAAACCCTAAGGAAGGCGCCGCTGCACAGGAAGCGAAAGCATCAGCTGGCGCCCTCCAGCCGACGGACGTGGTTCTCGTCGGTTCCCTGCAGGATGAACTCGGTGCGGGCAAAGAGTGGGACCCCTCCGACGCGAAGACCCTCATGAAACCCGACGGCAAAGGCCATCGCGTCTTCGTCGGCAAACTGCCCAAGGGCAACTACGACTACAAAGTCGCCCTCGGCGGCTCCTGGGACGTGAACTACGGCAAAGACGGCCAGCCGAACGGCGGCAACATCGCGCTGCGCCTGCTCGCTGACCACGAAGTCACGTTCACCTACGACGAGAAAACCCATAAAATCTCTGTGGACTACGCCGGCAAAGACGCCGAGCAGGCTACGTTCGCGAACCAGCGCGACATCGTGCTGTGCGGCGACCTGCAGCCCCTCGGCGGCGCGGGCGCGAAATGGGCTCCTTCGGACATGGCGACGAAGATGAAGGACGTCGGTCACGGCTTCTATGAATTCACCATCAAGAACATGCCGGCCGGCACCTATAACTACAAAATCGCCATCAACGGCAGCTGGGCCGAGAACTACGGCCTGAACGGCCTCGCCGACGGCGCGAATGTCGCCATGACGCTCGACAAGCCGGAGACCGTCACCTTCTACTATAACGACAAGACGCATCAGATTGCCGACAGCCACAGCTACAAAATGCTGGCGAACGACGAACTGCCGGTCATCAGCGGCGTGCCGGGCATCAAAGACGGCACCATGTATGACCTCATGCTCGCGAACCTGTTCCAGACGAATGGCACGGTGAACGCGGGCGACTACACGGCTACGATTTCGCAGAAGGGCCAGCCCGCTTTTACGCAGGCCGTGCACATCACGCGCAGCGGCAACGTCGCGTTCTACTATGACCAGCAGGCCAAGCGCCTCATCGCCGACGATGGCAGCATCCACGCCGATAAGGTGAAGCACGACAGCTGGGACAAGAACATGCGCAGCCCGTGGGGCGCCGTCGCTGAGGGCACGCCCGTCACGCTGAAACTGCAGACGAAGGCCGGCGACGTGCAGAATGCGAAAGTCATCCTCACGAAAACGGCCATGACCGCCAAGGGCGGCGACGAGTACAACCCGGACTACGACAGCGGCACGACGACGCTCATCGCCATGACGAAAGTCGCCTCGCAGGGCGGCACGGACTTCTGGCAGGCCACGATCACCCCGCAGACCTACGGTGTCTACGGCTACAAATTCCTCCTGAATGACACGAAGGAATACGGCGACGACACCAAGACTGGCGGCACGGGCGAGCTGAAGCTCCGCGGCACGAAATATTTCCAGATTACGTGCTACAAGAAGGGCTACACGACGCCTCAGTGGGCGAAGGAAGCCGTCTGCTATCAGATCTTCCCGGACCGTTTCTTTGACGGCGACAAGAAGAACAACAACGCGCGCACGACGGCCCGCGGCCCGCAGCCGGTACAGCACCGCAGCTGGGCTACGCCGCCCGCGAACTCCGCGAACCCCGCCGATGGCGATAAATGGGACTGCAACGACTTCTACGGCGGCGACCTCGCCGGCATCACGAAGAAGCTCGACTATCTGCAGGGCCTCGGCGTGACGGCTATCTACGTCAACCCGATTTACGGCGCCTCCTCCAACCATCGCTACGATGCGCGTGACTACGGCACGGTCGACCCGTTCCTCGGCAACTTTGATGACCTGCAGAAGCTCGCCAAAGAAATGCAGAAACGCGGCATGCACCTCATCATGGATGGCGTGTACAACCACATCGGCGACGACTCCATCTATTTCGACCGCTACGGCAAATACAAGACCGTCGGTGCCTACGAGTACTGGAGCCGCATCTACGACCTCGAGAACACGAAGCATCTGACGGAGGCACAGGCCAAGGTCGAGGCGAAGAAACAGCTCGAGGCCGAGGGCCAGGTATTCAGCCCGTGGCATTGGGAGAACTGGTTCGACATCTACAACCGCAAAGCCAGCGATGAGATGGGTCCGAAATACGACTACCACAGCTGGCAGGGCTTCTCGAGCCTCGCCCCGTTCCGCGACAAAGACTTCCCAGGCTACAACGCCCAGACGACCCATACCGACCTCGGCGACTACCTGCTCTATGGTAAAGACGGCGAGAAGGGCGTCATCATGAAGTGGTTCGACTACGGCCTCTCTGGCTGGCGTCTCGATGTCGCGAAGGAAGTGCCGCCGGGATTCTGGGCCGATGTCCGCAAGGAAGTCAAGTCCATCAAGACGCAGAACGGCGACGAGCCGCTGCTCCTCGGTGAGATCTGGCAGGACGGCTCGCAGTTCTTCACGGGCGACACGTTCGACTCCGTTATGAACTACAAGCTCTCCGATGCCGTCATGCGCTATGTCATGGGCGGCAAGGCGGAGGACACGGATGACGTGCTCGTCCAGCTGCAGCAGAACTACCCGAAAGAGGCCCTCTACGACCTCATGAACATCGTCGACAGCCACGACACGGCACGCGCCATCTACACGTATGGCGGCGGCCAGGCAGGCACGGCGACGGCATCGAAGAAAGACTTCGACTACGAGCTCGGCAAGGCCCGCCTCAAGCTGGCTGCCGTGTTCGAGCTCGGCTATCCGGGCATGCCGACCATCTACTACGGCGATGAGGCCGGCCAGTACGGCTCCATCGACCCGGACTGCCGCCGCACGTTCCCGTGGGGCAAGGAAGACAAGGACCTGCAGAACTTCTACAAGAAGATCATCGCGGTCCGCAACAACAACAAGAACGTCTTCGCCCTCGGTGACCTCGCGACGCTGAAAGCCTCCGGCAGCCTCTACGCCTACCAGCGTACGGCCACGGACGGCTCCGGCAAACTCGGCATCGTCGCGCTGAACAACGATAAAGCCGCCGACTTTGCGTTCAAAGTCAACGCCAAAGACGGCACGACGTTCAAAGATCAGCTCACGGGCAATACCTACACCGTCCAGAACGGTGAACTCGCCCTGAGCCTCGGCGACCACCAGGCCGTCATGCTCCTGAACTAAACCTATTTCCGAAAACTTGATACGTAAAAAGGCAGTCGCCCGGTTCTCCGGGCGGCTGCCTTTTGTCGATTGGAGAAAGGATCCGTTGACCGATTTTCGGGGATTTTGGGAAAGATCCGTTGACCGATTTTAGGGGATTTTGTTTCATGGAATGTACTTCGTAACCGCCGTGTGAAAGCGGTTAAACCCGCGCCAAATCTATTGCCAAGGCCTCTCCGCGCGGCTATAATAAGAATTGTCAAGAGGAGATATTCCCCGTATCCAACCTCTGGCAGGCACTTAGCCTATTGTTCCTATTTTCTTTCTATGGAAACCCTATTTATTCCCCAAAAACTTTCCCAAAATCCGCCTGTTTCCCCACAGGCCGCCGGACGGCATCCCACCGCCCGGCTATTTTTGTGCTTGCATCTCTATCTTTTATACCGTATATTGGATTTATATAGATGGCGAAGGGAGTTGAGACTGGTGCAGCATGGATTGGTTATGGTGCACACCGGTGACGGCAAGGGGAAGACGACGGCGGCTTTGGGCTTGGCGCTGCGGGCCTGGGGGGCTGGGCTGCGGGTGCTCATCCTGCAGTTCATCAAGAGCGATCGCGAGACGGGCGAAAAAAAGGCCATCGAGCGTCTGACAGCACTCGATGGCCTGTGTGGCCTTGATGATTCGGATGATGTGCCTGATGCTGGTAACGGCGGCCGCATGGGGCATATCGAGCTGCGTTCGTGCGGGCTGGGGTTTGCCCGCCGGGACTCGGCGCATTTCGCTGAGCATCGGCAGGCAGCGCTCGATGCCCTGGGCATGGCGCGGCACGAGATGCTGTCGGGGCAGTGGGACATGCTCATCCTCGATGAGATCAACTACGCCATGCGCGGCGGCCTCCTCACGCCAGAGGAGGTCCTCGCCCTCCTCGATGCCCGCCCCGCCTCGATGCACCTCGTCCTCACCGGCCGCGGCGTCCCCGACAAGATCGCCGCACGAGCCGACCTCATCACGGAGATGAAGCTCGTCCGGCATCCCTACCAGCAGGGAATCCAGGCACAGCGGGGGATAGAGTTTTGATCGAAGCAATTGAGACAATCGAGACGGCCGAGAGGCTCGAAACCTGGCAACAGGCTCCTGCGTGTGGCGCGGGAGCTTGTTTTTGTGCTTTTTCTGTAAAGAAATGAAAAAAATATGGAAGATAGTCAATAAAGGTGAAATAAAACGGGACACGTGACCTTTTATTACTAGGGCGAGTTTTGGTATAGTATCTGTAGAAACAATAAAGAAAGCAAATTCAGAAAACTCCGAAGAGGCATACGGACGTCTGACGCGTGGATACGCATGGAGCAGGGAACAAGGATACTGCTCCCGGAATCGGGACCGATGCGCGCGGAGGCATCTGAAAAATGTTTTTAGGATTGTTTCAGAGGAAAAATTTTGGGAGGGGAAAATAGATGAAATGGAATTTCCTTGGTAAGAAGAAAGGCCTCCTCGCGGCTGCCGCTCTCGGGCTCTCGCTCGTCACGGCTCCGGCTGTCCCGGCTTTCGCTGCTGAGGCTCCGGCTGCCTACACGCAGAAGGACCTCAACGCGGAGCTCACGATGGCCGTCGCGTGGTTCCAGAACTCCGCGGAGTACCGCGAGCTCTGCTATCAGGCCTACAACGCG
The DNA here is from genome assembly GCA_900315155.1 of uncultured Selenomonadales bacterium. Taxonomy (GTDB): domain Bacteria; phylum Bacillota; class Negativicutes; order Selenomonadales; family Selenomonadaceae; genus UBA2897. Next base: position 149,592 of record OMYB01000005.1, read on the forward strand.
GCCCTCGACCAGGTCACGAAGGCCGTCGCCCACCACAAGAAGGGCGACAAGCCGCTCGCGATCGTGCTCGACTGCGATGAGACTGTCATCGACAACAGCGCGTTCGAGGCCGGCCTCATCGGCACGGGCAACAGCTACAGCAACGCAACGTGGGATGAGTGGTGTGCAGCCGCACAGGCTACGGCGATGCCGGGTGCCACGGAGTACCTGCAGGCCGTCGACAAGCTGGGCGTCGACATCTTCTACGTGACGAACCGCAGCGCCAAGACGCAGCTCGAAGGCAGCGCGAAGAACATGAAGGCCATTGGCTTCCCGCAGGTGGATGCAAAGCACCTCATGTTCAAGACGGACACGAGCAACAAGCAGCCGCGCTATGATGCCATCATGAAAGATTACGACGTCGTGGTCTTCATGGGCGACAACGCGGGCGACCTGCCGATTGGCACGTACCACAAGATGCAGCAGGAGCGCAATGCCATCGTCGACCAGCACCAGAGCGAGTTCGGCCACAAGTTCATCGTACTGCCGAACCCGACCTACGGCGACTGGGAGCCGGGTCTCTATCGCGACGGCAAGACCACCGGTGACTACTGGAAGCTCACGCCGGAGCAGAAGAGCGAAGCCCGCAACAAGGCCCTGAAGAAATGGGTCCCGACAAAGAGCACCCAGGACAAGCAGGCTAAAGCCGCAAAGTAAGTTGATATAAAATCGGTCATACATAATAGGAAGGAAACAATCCTTGGCTCCCTCTTTGAGGGAGCTGGCCCGCAGGGCCTGAAGGGGTCGTCCCCTCCCTTGGCCCCCTCCCTGAGGGGGCTGTCGACGAAGTCGACTGAGGGTGTCCCCCGCAAGGGCCTTCCTCCACAGATGTTAGCAAGATAGGAGAGTATATATAATGAAGAAATCAGCAAAACTTTCGCTGACCCTGGCCCTTATGATGGGCATCACGGGCGGCGTGCAGCTCATGGATACGAATCAGGCCAGCGCTGAGGTCAGCGACAAGGCACGTATCGAGTTCAATGGCGTTATTAGCTATGTCCACGATAAAGATAACCTTGGTGGATATGCAGTTAAAGGTGCCGATGCAAAAGACTACGAGCCTTACTGGAACAATTACTATCGTATTCAGTTTAATTACTATCAGTCCAAAAATATCAAATTTCAGGCTCGTCTGCATAGCGATTATGATTCTCTCGGTACTGACTATGGCAAAACAACGTCGGGAGCGTATTTTGACCAATCCTTCTTGGAAATTAAGGATCCCGCTGCAAAAGTAAATTATACTCTTGGAAAAAAAGGTGCATATCTTGGTCAGGGGCTTATTCATAACTCGACGGGTAATCTGACCGGTGTGCAGGTTTCGTTAGGAAATTGGTATGATCCCACTTGCCTCCAACTCCTTTATGGCCAGAAAAAGAATGGTTCTACATTTAAAGCGGTTAACTTTACGCACGATATTGTAAAGAACTGGCAGTTCTCCACGACGTATATTAACCACGATTACCACAAAGCATTGGCTAGAAACCTGGGCAGGGTTCTGTTTAGTGGCGGCGCAACGGACAGTAATTATAATGAACTCCATCTGCTCTCGGTTGGATCCAAAGTAAAAGCGAAAGCTTACACTGTACAAGGTGAGTATGTACACAACTTCTCTCATAACGTGAGTAACAATTACGCTTATAAGATCAACAACAGGTATGTCGTCGATGACAGGAAGACATCTCGCAACGCTTGGTATATCGAGGTGTTCACAGGCCCGACCAGTGATATGACCTCTGGTTTGCCACTCCAGAAACCGGGGACAAATGTTTGGTCTCTGAAATATCAGGATGTAGGCTCAAATGCTGTTGACTCGCATAACCCGACATTTGTTGATAACGCTAGAGGATTCCGCCTGAATTATGGCCACACTTTTGTTAAGGGGTTATCTGCTGATATTGCCATTGCACGTATGAAGGATAAATGTGGTAATAGCTATGCGGAGAAGCCGGGGCATTGGAAAAATTATGTTATGGCCGAGGTTTCCTACAAGTTCCGTTAATTTCCCTACCATGTAAATACCAACCAACAATATACGGCTCGCCCACCCGGCGGGCCGTGTATTTGCAAGTGAAGTTTTCCGATCATTTCACAGGAGGATAAAGATGAAATTCTCACGTAAATCGAAACTCATGCTCATCCCGGCCATGCTCGCGAGCTTTGGCGCGCTGACGTTTGCCCCGACCACGGCCCTGGCCTGGACGGATCAGACGCACATGGCCATCGAGCGTACGGCGGGCCTGCGCAGCTATCAGAACGCCTGCGCCCCGGACGTCTCGAAGACGGTCTCCGCCATCAACAAGCTGCGCAAGAACGACGGCCAGGGTCACTTCTATGATGCGGCCAAGGCTCCGACGCGCAAGGACGTCGATGCGCAGCTCGAGATGATCGGCCAGTCCCGCGATGACGCGCCGGACGGCTGGATCCTCGGCGGTATCGTCAACGCGACGCGCAAGAGCAAGGCCTGGACGGAGATGGGCCGTTTCGATGACTACAACTACGCCATCCTCGGCCACTACATCGGCGACCTCTCCCAGCCGCTGCACATGAGCGTTTACGACGACTTCAATCGGACGCACCACCTCAACGTGGACCAGACGCTGAACCACAGCGAAGTCAAATGGGACGATGACGGCGCCCGCCTCATCGCGAAAGAGATGACCGTCGACGACAGCATGCATTTCAACACGGAGGAAGACCTCATCAACGAAATGCTGAAAATCGCCAACGAGTCCTACGAGCTCGGCCAGACGCTGCGCAAAGAGAACCGCGAGCTCACCCACGACGAGGCCCTCGCCCGCGCCAACCGCAGCGCCACCTTCTTCCGCGCCGTCATGCGCTACTGCGGCAAATCCGTCGTCACCGACGACACCGCAACCTACATCAACGTGGGCAAATAACCAGCGACGCGCCAAAACCTACTGGACACTCCTTAACCCCTAGAATAAAACCAAAACACGCAGCCAGCGGATTGCCTCCGCCAGGCTGCGTGTTTTCGCGTATATGAGTTGACTTTGACGCAAAATGTGCGTGCATAGTAGTCAATGATATGCTATACTATATGCGTCACGACCTCTTGGATGGGCCCTATGACCCGAAACCAGCACAACAAAGCACCCCGGGTCGTAACCCCCGGGGTGCTTTGCTTACGAATGCTCTTCGTTAATGTAAGTATAGCAAACTATTTTCAGCTGTGCAAGTTAAAAATTGGTGCTAGTTTCTCCGACTGAACAACAAAAGCCCCTAGCTCGCAACTGCTAGGGGCTTTTGCTTGCATAATGCTTCTCGTTAATAGTAGTTTAGCACAATATCGTAATTTGTGCCAGTAAAATCAGTTGTGGATGTCGTTGGCGATGGCACCGGCGGGGAGGCCGTGGGCTTTTTCGATGGCGGCTTCCTCGGCTTTGACCTGGTCAACGAGGGAGTGTTGCGTGGCCTCGGTCTTCATGCGCTTTTTCTCGGTCGGGGCAACCCATTTGCGAAGGGCTTTGTTGCGGACCTCGCGTTTCTGTTTCGGCGAGAGTGCCCAGTAGTTGCCGTCGCCTTCGTCGTACTGCGCCGGCTCCCAGTCACCGTAGGACGGGTTCGGGAGGACGATGTATTTCAGGCCGAACTTGTTTTTGTTCGCGTCGATGATGGCATTGCGCATCGTCTGCTTTTTGTGGTACGTGCCGATCGGCAGGTCGCCGGCGTTGTCGCCCATGTAGACGACGACGTCATATTTCTGCTCGATGGCATCGTAGCGCGGCTGCTTGTTGCTCGTCGTGGTCTTGAACAGCATGTGCTGCTTGTCGATCTGCGGGAAGCCGAGTGCCTTCATGTTGGTTGCGGAGCCCTCGTACTGCGTGTCCATGCTGCGGTTCGTGACGTAGAAGATCTGCACGCCGAGTTTGTCGACGGCCTGCAGGTACTCCGTGGCGCCCGGCATCGCGAGCGCCTCGCCCGCTGCGCACCACTCCGTCCACGTCTTCGTGCTGTAGGCGCCGTCCGTATCGATGAGGCCGGCCTCGAACGCGCTGTTGTCGAGCACGGTCTCATCGGCATCGAGTACGATCGCGAGCGGCTTGTCGCCCTGCTTGTGGTTCGCGACGGCCTGCTTGACCTGCAGCAGCGCAACGTTGTACGCCTGGTAGCAGAGCTCGCGGTACTCGGCCGAGTTCTGCATCCAGCCGACGGCCATCATGAGCTCGTCGTTCAAGTCCTCCTGCGAGAACGAAGCGGCCTCTGCCGGAGCCTGCGCGAGCGGTGCGCCGATGAACGAAACACAGAGTGCGGCTGCGACGAGCAGCTGCTTTTTCTTACCCATCCAAAACAGTTTCATGTGTCTTCCCCCTGATTTTCTCAAAAATCACAATTTATTGTATGCTCTTATATTATACCGTTTCTTTCGCGTGGAGAAAAGGGACACGCGTCCCGTTCCGTTTGTATTCCGGCAAAGATTTTTTTGCAGGAAAGAAGGAGGACTGGCAGGAATCTGGCGGGCGGAGACGAATCCTATAAGCAGAAGGCTTTTCTCGTTGGGAAAATCTGGTAATCTTTTTATAGAAGAGAAGGAGTTTTTATGGCACTGCTAGAGGAAGCAAAGCAGGGCATGGGGCAACGCGAGGACCGTCAAGGCCGAGGTGCTCATGTATGTGCTGCCAATCGTGGCCATCGGCCTCATCATCATGTCGGCGGTGACGTTCAAGTATGTGGGGTCGACGTTCGAGAAGCAGATCACGACGGATTCGACGACGATGGTCGTTGAGATGAGCGACAGCATCTCGAACTGGCTCGATAAACGCCGCCTCGAGACGAGGCTCGCCGCCGATAACTTCGGCGCGCGCAACATGAACGTGGAGATGCTGAACCAGAACATCCAGTATCGCTACGAGCTCATGCAGAAAATCTATCCGGGCGCGTAGGACAGCGTGAGCTGGGGCCCGTTCGATGGCTCGGGTACGCTCTATGGCTGGACGAAATCCGGCTTCAAGGAGATGCACAACAAGGATAAAGGCTGGTACAAGGAGACTATGACGGGCCAGCATGAGTCGTTCTTCTCCACGCCGGTCATCTCGCAGGCTACGGGCAAGATCATCTTCAACAGCATTTCGCTCATCACGAGCAATGAAGGCAAGACGGTCGGCATGATCCTCGCCGCCGTCAACGTCGATGCCCTCACGGAGAAAGTCTCCGCGTTCAAGCTCGGCGAGCATGGCTACAGCCTGCTCATCTCGGAGGATGGCACGTACCTCGTGAACCCGGACCCCGAGGCCATCATGAAGAAGAAGGCCACGGAGGAGTCGAACCCGGAGCTCAAAGCTCTCGGTAAGAAGATGCTTTCCGGTGACACGGGTGCCATGAAGTTCAAGGACAACGATGGCAAGGACAAGATTGCGTTCTATACGCCGATCAAGGCATCGGGCTGGGGACTCGCGACGGTTGCAGACCAGGATGAGCTGTTTGCCCCGGTCGGCAATGCGCTGAAAATCATGACGGGTATCTCCCTCGTGATCCTCGTGCTCATCTCGCTCGCTATCCTCTTTATCGTGAACCGCGTCATGCATCCGCTCAGCGTCATGATGAACGAGATGCATCTCATGGCGGGCAACGATCTGCGTGACCGTCCAAACGAGGTCACGGCGAACAACGAGCTCGGCAGGCTCTCCGAGGCCATGGTCGAGATGCGCCAGAGCATCGCGGCGACGGTCAAGAAGGTCAGCGGCAGCAGCGAGACGCTCGCGGCCGCATCCGAGGAACTCAACGCGACGACGGAGCAGTCGGCGCAGGCCTCGTCGCAGGTCGCGGACAGCATCGTGAATGTCGCACAGGGCACGGCGGAGCAGCTCACGTCGTCACGGCCCTCGGCTCCCGCTCGCAGGAAATCGGCGAAATCGTCGACACGATCGCCGGCATCGCCGACCAGACGAACCTGCTCGCGCTGAACGCAGCCATCGAGGCTGCCCGCGCCGGTGAGCAGGGCCGCGGCTTCGCCGTCGTCGCCGAGGAGGTCCGTAAGCTCGCGGAGTCCAGCCAGGAGGCCGCACACAAGATCACGGAACTCATCATGGCAACGCGCGCCGAGACGGACAGCGCCGTCGAGGGCATGCAGCGCGGCAGCGAAGAGGTCCGCACGGGCACGCAGAAGATCATCACCATGGGCGATTCGTTCCGCCGCATCATCGAGATCGTCGAGGAAGTCTCGTCGCAGGTGAATGTCATCAGCAACGCGATCGCCGGCATGGAGGATGATGGCACGGCCATCGTCGAGCACGTCGACACGATCGCCGCGAGCAGCCAGAAGGCCGCCGAGGAGGCCGAGACCGTCTCCGCCGCGACCGAGGAGCAGACGGCATCCGTTCAGGAGATCGCCAACGCGAGCAAGAGCCTCGCAGAGATGGCGACGGAGCTCCAGAACGAGGTCAGCCGCTTCAAACTTTAAGCCAAATCATCCGGAAACCTGCGGGGAGGTGTCTTCCCGCAGGCTTTTTTGTTAAGTCGTGTAAATTTCTCATTGACAAATACCTACCATTATGATACTATTCAAAACATATAGAAATGATAGGTGTTAATGCTTTCCAAGGAAGTGATAAGGATATGATCCAACTTTCTCATATCGAGAAAACGTACGACAGCCCAGCGGGGCCTGTGCATGCGCTGAAGGGCATCGACCTCACGATCGGAACGGGTGAGATCTTCGGCATCATCGGCCTTTCGGGCGCGGGCAAATCCACGCTGATCCGCTGCATCAACCTGCTCGAGCGTCCGACGTCGGGCAGTGTGGTCATCGACGGCGAGGACATGATGGCGCTGAGCGACAAGGAGCTGCGGCGTGCGCGCAAGGATATCGGCATGATATTCCAGCATTTCAACCTGCTGTCGTCGGCGACGGTCTACGACAATATCGCGTTCCCGCTGCGGCTCGTGCATAAGCCGGAGGCGGAGATCCGCAAGAAGGTCGAGGAACTCCTGAAGCTCGTCGGCCTCGAAAACAAGGCGGAGCAGTATCCGTCGCAGCTCTCGGGTGGCCAGAAACAGCGCGTGGGCATCGCGAGGGCGCTCGCGAGCGAGCCGAAGATCCTGCTCTGCGATGAGGCGACGAGCGCGCTCGACCCGCAGACGACGAAGGCGATCCTCGACCTCATCCGCGACATCAACGCAAAGATGCACCTCACGGTCGTCGTCATCACGCATGAAATGCAGGTCATCAAGGAGATCTGCGATAAGGTTGCCGTCATCTCGAACGGCGTCATCGCGGAGCAGGGCACGGTGCTCGATGTCTTCACGAATCCGCAGCAGCCCATCACGCAGGAGTTCATCAGCGTCCTGCTGAGCAACGAGCTCCCCGCGGCGTTCCGCGGCAGTACGATTTCGCAGGAGCCGGAGCCGGGCGCTGTCCTGCTCATGCGGCTGACGTTTATCGGCGAGAATGCGGATGACCCCGTGCTCGCCGATACGATCAAGAAGTTCCCCGAGCTCGATATCTCGATCCTGTTCGGCGATGTCGACCAGATCCAGGCTGTGCCTTTCGGCCGCATGATCATCGGTATCACGGGGCCGCAGGCGAAAATCGATGAGGCGCTCGGCTATCTCGGCAGCCGCGATCTCAAGGAGGAGGTGATCGGCTATGTCCACAGGAATTCTTGATCTGCTGATGCCGGCTCTCGGCCAGACGGTCTACATGGTCGTCGTCTCCATGCTCATCGCGACGATCCTCGGCGTGCCGCTCGGCGTGCTGCTGCACACGACGGCAAAAGGCCAGATCCTCGAGGCACCAGCGCTCAACAAATGCGTCGGCGCCGTGGTGAACGCCATCCGCTCGATCCCGTTCATCATCCTCATGGTGGCCATCATCCCGCTGACGAGGCTCCTCGTCGGCACGGCCATCGGCACGACGGCGGCCATGGTACCGCTCGTTATCGCCGCCGTCCCGTTCATCGGCCGTCTCATCGAGACGAGCCTGAAAGAGGTCCCGTACGGCCTCGTCGAGGCCGCGGAGGCCATGGGCGCAACGCCGTGTCAGATCATCTGGTGGGTGCTTCTGCCGGAGGCGCGCGCGAGTATCGTGGCCCAGCTCACGACGGTCGTCATCAACCTCGTCGGTGAGTCGGCCATGGCCGGTGCCATCGGCGGTGGCGGTCTCGGCGACCTTGCCATCCGCTACGGCTACCAGCGTTTCCGCCCGGATGTCATGATCGCGACGGTCGTCGTGCTCATCATCCTCGTCCAGCTCGTCCAGTTCGCGGGCAACCACCTCGCGCAGCATCTGGACAAGAAATAAGATATAGCTCTGGGGGTTCCCAGCCTATATAGATGTATGTGAATTCAAGGGAGGTTTCTGTATGAAGAAAGTATTTGCCATTATCGCATCCCTCATCATCGCCACGCTGGCCTTCGCCGGCTGCGGCGGCAACGCGGGCACGAGCTCGTCCTCGTCATCGGCGGCCAGCTCGGGTGCCAAGACACTCAAAGTCGGTGCAACGGCTGTGCCGCATGCCGAGATCCTCGAGAAGGTCAAGCCGATTCTCGAAAAAGAGGGCATCACGCTCGAAATCGTCGAGTTCAACGACTATGTCCAGCCGAACCTCGCGCTGAACGACAAAGAGCTCGATGCGAACTATTTCCAGCATAAGCCGTATCTCGATAACTTCATCTCCGAGCATCAGGATTGCAAGCTCGTGAGCGCTGCCGGCATCCACATCGAGCCGATGGGCGTTTACTCGAAGAAGGTCAAAGACCTGAAAGACCTCAAGGACGGCGCCACGGTCGGCGTGCCGAACGACCCGACGAATGAGGGCCGCAGCCTGCTGCTCCTCGAGAAAGCCGGTCTGCTGAAGCTGAAAGAGGGCGTGGCCGAGAAAGCAACGCTGCAGGATATCGTCGACAACCCGAAACACCTGAAGTTCCAGGAAGTCGAGGCTGCCCAGGTTCCGCGTACGCTCGAGGATGTGGACGCTGCCGTCATCAACTCGAACTTCGCGATGCAGGTCCAGCTCGACCCGACGAAAGACTCGCTCTTCATCGAGGACAGCACGTCCCCGTACGTCAACATCATCGCCGTCCGCGACGGTGACGCCGACCGCCCAGAGATCCAGGCCCTCATCAAAGCGCTGAAGAGCCAGGAAATCAAAGACTTCATCACGGAGAAATACAAAGGCGCCGTCGTCGCTGCGTTCTAAGCGATACTCGAACCATAAAAAAACCACCCTTTCGGGTGGTTTTTTTAATCTCTGGGCTTCAGAATGCCGTTCTGGTAGGCGAGGAGGAGGTTGTAGAGGTCGGTGATTTCGTCCTGGATGAGGCGGCCGTCGTCGGTGTCGCCGACGGTCGTGTGGAACGCCTGCAGTTCGACGGTCTCGGAGACGGATTCGATGTCGTTGTTGGCGCGCAGGGCTTCGCGGACGTCGGCAATGCGCTGGTGCTCGAGGAGGCGCAGGCCGCGGGAGTTGTAGATGAGCGTGTAGCCCGAGATGCCCGTTTTTTTGTGGTAGGCCTTGCAAAAGCCGCCGTCGATGATGATGGCTTTGCCGCCGGCCTTGATGGGGCTTTCGCCTTTCTTGACCTTGACCGGCACGTGGCCGTTGATGATGTGGCCTTTTTTCGGGTCGAGGCCGAACTCCGCGAGCACGCGTTCACAGGCCGCCGGGTCGTTGATGAAGCGGAAGTATGGGTCGGACGGTTCTTTCCACGTGCTCTCGTCGGCGATGAGCGAGCGCTCGAACGTCTTGCATTCGCGCCCGGAGAGCGGGGAGAGCCGCGCACACCAGAGGAAGTACATGAAGTCGAGGAACCGCTGCTCCGTGTGCAGCCAGGCTTCGCGCGCCATATGCTCGCAGCAGTTGAACCAGCTCCGGCCGCTGTAGTCCTGTCCGTCGAAGTGGATGACGCGGAACGTGCCGTCCTCGTTCATCGGCACGCATCCGTGGAACAGCAGGTTGCCGTTGCAGCGCGTGTAGAGTGTGCCTTTCTGGTAGAGGTAGTCCACGTGGCGATGGAGCACCTTGCTTTCGAGGAAATAGGAGCGCAGGTCGTCGATGATGTCCTGCTCGGCGTCCGTGAGCACGTACGGGTCGTCGGCGTCGTAGTCGATGGTCGGGAAATAGGCGTTATCGAGCTCGTAGCGCTTGCCATCACCCAGCACGGCGTGGATCGCGCGGAAGTCGATCTTGTGCAGCAGCAGCCGGCTGTCCATCTGGTAGTCCGGATGCCGGCGGATGAGCTGGCCCTCGAGCTTGAATAGGATCATCGTGATGGCGCGCTCGGCGGCCTTGATCGGGTTCTCGTCCGGGTAGATGTGCGAGGCGAACGTCGTGAGCGGGCGCAGGCTGATGCCATAGCCGCGCTCGAGCACGTCCGTGTTGTTGTAGCGCAGGGAGTTGCGCACGACGGCGGCGATGCAGGCCTCGCTGCCGAGCGCCGCGCCCATCCAGAGCACGTCGTGGTTGCCCCATTCGATATCGACGGACGGGTGCTTCATGAGGAGGTTCAGGATCGCATCCGGGCGGTTGCCGCGGTCGAAGAAGTCGCCCACGATGTGGAGCCGGTCGACGGCGAGCCTTTTGATGAGCACGGTGAACGCGCGGATGAAGTCGGCGCCGCTGTCAATCTGCACAATCGTGTTGAGCAGGCGCTTGTGGTAGACGAACTGTGCGTTATCCGCCTCCGGCCGCGTGTTCATGAGCTCGACGATGATCGAGGCATAGCGCTGCGGGATGAACCCGCTCACTTTGGAGGCCGGGTACTTGAAACTCATGAGTTTCGCGAGCTCGAGGAGCTGCGAGAGCATCGTGCGGTACCAGGCCGGCGTGTTGCGGCGTTCCTTCGCGATCTGCTCGAGCTTTTCCTCCGGGTAGTAGATGAGCGTGCAGAACTCCGCCTTTTCCTCCGCGGAGAGCCGCTCACCGAAGACGTAGTCCACTTTTTCGCGGATGACGCCCGAGCAGTTGTTGAGGATGTGGTAGAACGATGCGTACTCGCCGTGCAGGTCGCTCATGAAATGCTCGATGCCTTTCGGCAGGGAGAGCTGGGACTGATAGTAGATGAGCTTCTCGTAAACCGATTCCTTCGTCGGGTATTTTTCCGCCAGCAGACGCAGGTACTTGCTGGGCTTGCTGCGCATAAAGGGCTTTGCTGTCATTTTGCTTGCTCCTTGTCTTTTCCTCCAGCCCGTGATTCGGGCGTTTTCTTTCTATTCTAGCATATACAGCATCAAAATACTAGGAAATGCGTGTGAATCAGGTAGCATACCAGCACGATGCTGATGGCGAAGAGGTACTCCGTGACGGAGCCGACGGTGAACAGGCGGATGCCGTGCTTGCCCCAGGGTGTGAGCAGGGGGACTTTGCCGCAGACGGCGTCCTCCGCAATGTGGAGCAGCGCGCCGACGCAGAGCCAGAATACGATATGCGGCATGCCGATGTCCGCAGGGTGCAGGAGATTGGGCGTCATGCGCGCGACGAGCAGCGCGATGAGGAGATAGCCGAGCGGCCAGTGCGACCAGCCGCGGTGCCGGCTGCGCCACGACCAGAACAGGTGGCTGCTGCGCGGGTTTCCCTCGACGCGGTCGGGGATGATGGCGCCGATCATACTGCATACCGCGAGCAGCGGGTCCGCAGATGCCGTGTAGGCGATAACCCCCGTGACGATTTCGTGATTGACCCATTTCATAGCCGCTTCCTCCTTTCTTTTTTATAGTGTAGCATATATGTTCTCTCTTTGCCATAGCGCGACAATACGATATAATAATACAGACTCAAACTTCCCACATCACCAACACTGTTCATATGAGACCAGCAAAAGGATTTCGGGGAAATAAAAAGGCGTAAAGCCTATCCTTGTCGAAAATAGAT
>OMYB01000007.1 GCA_900315155.1 uncultured Selenomonadales bacterium
GGCTATCCAGACGATGAATATTTCTTCTTAAAACTTATCGACATGAGCCGCCATTGATGTACGTGGGATGGCTCATCCCACAGAAAAAATGATAGAGCCAAAAATAAAGAGAGCCAACCCCTTGTCAACCAAGGGATTGGCTCTCTTTATGATATATCGGCTTCTGATATTTTGCGCAAATCAGAGGGCACGCTGAACCTTACCAGAACGCAGGCAGCGCGTGCAGACATTGATACGTTTAACCTCACCGTCAACGACAGCGCGAACACGCTGAATGTTCGGTTTCCAGGAACGTCTCGTCTTCAGATGGGAATGGCTGACGTTGTTGCCGGCCAGCTCGCCTTTTGCGCAGACTTCACATACATGTGCCATGTGTTACACCTCCTCGTAAGAATATGTCGGATCTCTCCGACACAATACGTGTATTCTACCACAAGGAATGTGGGATAGTCAAGTCTTTTTCCTTGACACCAAAAAATTTTCGTAAAAGCATCCTACGCTCAGGAAAGCTCGGCAAAAGCCCCCATCGCCAGCTGTGCGATATAGGCTGCCGAGGCCCCGAGTGCAGCAGGATTGACCTGGAATTCTGGATTGTGATTGGCTGCAGAACGGCCCGTGCCGACGAGAACGAAACATCCGGGAATCGTCGTCTGGTAATAGGCAAAATCCTCTCCGGCAAGCGACGTCGGTGCCGGCTCGACAGAAATTCCCTGCTCCTCTGCTGTTTTCCGCGCAAACTCCGTCCATGCCGGTGTGTTATCCGTCGCCGGAGGGCCTGCGACCCAGTCGATCTCAGCCGATCCGCCAAAGCTCTTTGCCTGGCCATCCGCGAGATCGCGCATGCGCTTTTCGATGCGGGCACGGTCGGCATTATCGAGACAGCGGACCGTGCCTTCGATCTCCGCTGTCTCCGGGATGACATTCCAGGTATTGCCGCTCGTAAACCGTGTGATACTCACGAGGTCGCGGTGTCCCGGGTCGATATTGCGGCTGATGATGCTCTGCGCCGCCACGACGAACGACGAAGCCATGACAATCGGGTCGATGCCGCGTTCCGGGTGGGCCGCATGCGTGCCCTTTCCGCGAAAACGGATCACGAATTTATCCACGGATGCCGTCACAGCACCTTCGCTGACGCCGACTGTCCCCACGGGGAATAACGGCGACGTATGCAGGCCAAAGAGAGCCTGCACATCCTTCAGAGCGCCCGTATGCAGGACGTCAACAGCCCCGCCCGGTGCTTCTTCGCCCGGCTGGAACACGATGCGGACGGTTCCCGGCAGTTCTTCCTCATGCGCCTTGAGATAAAGCGCCGCACCGAGCACGCTCGTCAAATGGAAATCATGACCGCAGGCATGCATCTTCCCCGGTGACTCCGATGCGTAGGGCAATCCCGTCTGCTCGGTCACAGGCAGCGCATCGATATCCGCGCGCAGGCCGATAAACGGCGCTTTCCCCGTACCGACCTCCGCGATGAGGCCCGTATTCAGGGGAACATCAAGGATACGGATGCCCGCCGCCCCGAGAGCCTTCCGCAGGCGCTTCGTCGTTTCAAACTCCTCGAACGAAAGCTCCGGATGCCGGTGAAACCAGTAAAATTCCTCCGTAATGGTTCTCGTGATGCTTTCCCGCTGCTTCATATGCTTCACCTATCCTCTCTATACATCAAAAGGCATGGGTATACCAAAGTGCCGCCGCCACGCCCTGGTAGGGCACGCGGCCCTGCTCCCGGCGACGGTAACGCTCGAGGCTGAACGCCCAGCTTTCCGTGGACGACGCCTGCCAGTCGACGCGGGTGAGCAGCGACCAGCGCGTCCACGCCCCCGTATCGGCCTCACGGTATAGCGTATCATATCCCGTCGTAGAATGGAAGCGGCTCGCCAGGACTTGCCAATGCACGCTCGGCTCGGCCATATGATGCACGCCGATAGCGATTTCGTTATCATCGGTCGCCTTCGCCTCCCACACCGCACTCGTACGGCGCTGATGGCCATAGGTCGTATAGGCTTCAAAATCGTCCTTTTCTCCCCATCTCCCGCTGTACGCCCAGCCGATCTCGAACTCCGCTCCGTCGCGGTATGTGCCTGGCTCTCCATCTGCCGTCTGTGTCGTCCTGCCCGTATAGGAGCCTCGGAGCCAGGTCTCTGCCTGCTCGCGTTCCCCGATATGCCGATACGACAGCCTCCCGCGGATAATATCACCGGGATCCACGTTGTCATCCCAGGATTCCTTGCGGTAGTCGTAGGAACGCCGCACTTCATAGGAAAGCTTCGCATGCACGGAATCTCCCTCCGTCACACGGCGCACGCCCTCCATCTCCGGCACGATCTGCCAGCCGGCACCAAAATCCTGAAAGAAGGCAAGTCCCTGCGGCACTCTGGCTTTATCATAGGAGCGGTGCTGCCCCGTCGGCAGGCTGACGGTCAGCCCATAAATCATACCACCAGTGGGATGCTCACTGTGATAGCGTACGCTCAGTGCCATATCGAGCAGGCCGGCCGAAGTGCCCTGCGGGCCGTTCTGGTACGAGCCAAGCCACCCTGCCGACAGCCCGGTCTCGAGCCAATGGCGTGCATCCCCATGCGGCCACGCGGCATCGCTGATTTTGTCCTGTCCCGGATAGCGGTCCAGGCGCTCCGCCATATACACGGACAACGGGAAATACGTCTGATGTCCGCGATGCGCCGTTGCCATTCCATCCCGGCGTTCTTCTCCCTTCGTATGGTCGTAAAGCATACCGAACTGGATGCCCCGGCTCGAACCGAAATTCCAGAATCCATGCGCCACGGTATCCGCATCCTTCACAGCCTGCGCGAGGCTGCTTTTCGCCGCGTCCTGTCATTTTTCCGCCTCAGCCTGCTGCTGCTCAGCGGACGCCACGGCGGAAGCATCCGTAACATAACGGCCATCCGAACCGGAGACTTCCGTATATCCGCCCTCAGCCATGTACTGGTCAGCCAGCGCCTCCACAACATCCATGTTGTTCTGGTCATAGCCCAGTTCGTCGATGGCGCGCGCTACCGCCTCAGCCCGATTGGCCGCATGATAGGTCACGCTCCCCTCACCACCCGGCTGCCAGACGACGGCGGCCTGTGCCGAAGCCACAGCCTGCTGTGCGGCATCGCGCTGTGCCGTCAGCGCATCCACGTCCGCCTGCCGTTCTGCGATAACCTGCCAGTAGTCATAGGCCGCCTGCTGCGCCGCAATCGCCTCGCGCGTGCGTTGGGCACTCAGGGCCTGCGCATCCTGCACGGCCTGTGCCGACTGCGCCACCGCCTGCGTACTGTCATGGAGGTTTTTTTCATCCTCCGCCACAGCATTCCTGGCCGCCGTCACGGCCTGCTGCGCATCCGCGAGATTTTTCCTGCCCGTCTCTACATTAGCGCGCGCCGTGCGCAAATCGCTCTGCGCATGGTGGACGTTCACGATCGTCTCGCGTGCCTGACGCAGATTCTGCAGCGTGGGCGCTACCTCAAGAAGCGGATCATGCCATGCTGCCTCCGTCCGCACCGGCAGCCATGCCCCGCTCAATAAAGAAACAACCACCGCCGTACCACATACCTGATACAGCCTTTTTTTCTGTTCAGCCCTTCGCGCTGCTTTCCGCACGCTTTTTCTCGTCCGTCTCATCGGATTCACCCTCTTTCTGTTCCGTATTCAGCTGCTCCAGATTCACGAGCCGCCCATTTCCCAGCCAGCGTGCCAGACGTGTCAAGGGTCCATGCGGCGCGCGATAAAACACCGGCTGTGCGCAGTAGACATAGTATGCAATGTCGGAAGTGAAATGCGTCAGTTCCCGCCAGGCGAGGACCAGCGTCACTGCCGCCGCCAGGAAGAAGGTGAAGCCATAGGTCTCCGGGCCTCCACGGTAAAGCCCCCAGAGGCCGAACCCGGCATTCAGCAGGGCAAACGACAGTCCGGTCCGCAGCACCGCCTTCTGCAGGTCAAAATACGTCAGCAGAATAAACAGCACCTGCATGACGCCGGTGAAAAACACGGCGAAAAGCAGCACGTTAAACAGGCTGACCGATACTTCAGGCAAGCCCGCATGGGCGAGCAGGAGACTGCTGAGAGCCAGTGCAGCGAGCGTAAAGAGGAATTGGAACTCGACGACCTGCCGAAGCTCGAACCAAAGCGTATAGAGCAGGTCACGCTGGGCATCCTCGATTTCGCGCAGGTTGCCGCGCCGCGTGACCGCATCGAAATAGGCTGCGTATTTCGTATAGAAATTCGTCTCCGCCGCGACGACGAAGAGCACCATGAGCGGCAGGATCGAGATAAAGGCATAGAAGGTTACGACATCGTAGGCCGGTGCATAGCGGTACGTGGCCGAGACGTCGACACCCCATGGGCCCTGCCAGATGATGAGGTTTGGCACGAAGAGCCCGAGCATATAGCCGAGCGAAGCCAATCCGATCCGCCAATGCCGCTCAAAATACGGCAAAAAACCGAAGGGCAGTCCTCCGCGCGGCATGCCGAAGCAGCTCACGATATGGATGAAGAACAGCGTTAAAAGCAATCCCATGCCCAGCGTCACGGCAAGCATCGCAGCGAGGTGCGGAGGCGACATGCCCGATACGAGCAGGAACCAGTCCGTCACAACCGATAACAGCGAACCGGCCGCAAACCCGCCGATGAGCCGGCGAAACCGCTTGACGGCTGTGAGATAGATGCTCTGCACCCAGATAATGAGCATCTCGAGGAAAAAGACCCAGCTCAGCACGCTTTCCAGCATAGGCAGCGGCTGTCCGTAGAGGAAAAGGCCAGCAAAAATGCTGCCAAGAACGACGACGATGGCACACATGCCGAACAAGGATGCCGTAACGTCGCGGTAAAATGAGGTCGAGAGGCAGTCCGCGATATAGCGCGTAAGCACCATCGCGAACCCGCTCACGAGAATCTGCGAGAAGACGAAAGCATACACGATAGGCGCGACAAAAAGGCTCTGCTCCGCTCCGACGCCTGCCATGATCCCGCACCTGCCCTTCTCTTTCGGTTTCCTGATAAATCCGGCGATAAGAATCGATGAAATGCTCGTGGGTATAGCCGCGCTTCACGCGTTCATAGCCTATGGCGGCCATCTTTTTCCGCAGCGGGTAATCCCTCGCGAGCCGAAGGATTTCCTCAGCCATAGACTGATCATCGAGCGGCGGAACGACGGCACCGGCCGTGCCGAGCGTATCGTGGCTGTCGCCGTAGATGAGCTCACGGCAGCACCCGACATCCGTTGTCACATAAGGGCGGTGTGCCGCGAATCCCTCGAGCACGGAGAGCGGCTGTCCCTCACTGATGCTGGAAAGCACAAGGATATCCATGCGTGGCAGATAGTCTGTCACTTTGATGGAGCCTGTGAAATAGACACGCTCCAGTCCGAGCTCGGCAGCCATGCGCTGAACCATGTCCGCATACTCCGGGTCCTCCTCGAGGTTTCCCATGACGTAGAGCTCCGTATCCGGCATGGCCTGCTGCACATGCAGGAACGCACGCAGGAGCGTCACAATATCCTTGATGGGTACGACGCGGACAACCGCACCGATGCGGATAGGTCCGCTGTGATCTTCGAGCTCAGGGATATCCTTGAACCGCTCCATATGGATGCCATTCGGTACGATGCCGATCTTGCCCGGATCGCAGCCGAGTTCCGCCTCGATCTCCGCGTTGTGCTCGAACAGCGTGTAGACGTGATCGGCCTGGCTGTAGGACAGCCGCGCGAGCGCGTAAAAATACGAAATCCACACGGATTTGAAATCGCCCTTGGCCCATTCGCTCTTGATGATCTCCGCCTCGCGTTCGCGCGAGTAGATCCCGTACTCCGTGATGATGTAGGGCTTATGATACAGCGTCGCCGCAATGCCGCCGATGATGCCGCAGTACCCCGTCGCCACGCTGTGGTAGATATCCGCCTCGGGAATCTCCTGCTGCAGCAGATAAAAGAGTGGCAGCAGCATGGAGCGCATCGTCCAGAAGAAATCCGTGAATGGCAGATAGCTGAACTTTTCGCGGTAGACGGAGCGGATGATATCAAAGAAATCCCGCGCCATGAAGATGTCGAGCGGGCTCTTCCATTTGCGGCGGTGGAAAATCTCGATGAGGCGGGCAAAATCGATATCGCCCTCCCCGCTCACGAGTGCCAAAAGCGCCTGCCGCTCCTCTGTGCTGAGCATGCGCTCCTGCAGGCCGCTCGCCTGCTGCGCCAGGATTTCGTCGAAGAACACTTCCTGGATGCCCGCGAAATTCTGTGGGAACTTGTACTTGAATGCGCCGCGGTCTTTGGCGAACGCGCCGATGGAGTACACGGAAAACTCGATGTCCTGCAGTCCCTCGATGAGCATCTGCGTCCAGGCCGACACGCCGCCTACCACATAGGGGTACGAACCCTCCGTCAGCAGACATACTTTCATGATGCATCATCCCTCCAGTAAAGCCGCGCCTGCGTGCCCGTCATGCGGACGAGGTAGCAGTCCTCGCCGATCACTTCTGCCGTGCACCCATCCGCATGATCCAGTTCCCGCTGCGAGCGAAGGAGGAACCGTACCTCGCCGCTGTGTCCCCAGACATGGAGCTCGCAGTAGTTCTCGGTACGCTGCACGCGGTAGTCGAGCTGATCGAAATCCTCGAAATACGGCAGGCTCTCCGAGGCCGTCACCGGCGTGAGCCACGGATAGCGCGCCGTCAGGTCCGCGAGAAACGACGTGAACGCCGCTTTCATCTGAGACCAGTGCTGATCCTCACTCGACGCGTAAAAAATCTGATCCGGGTGCACGAAATGGGCAAAAACTCCGCGATGCGAGAGCTCGCTGAGCGCGCTCAGCCGGATGGCGGCATCCGGCATATAGCCGGATGAGATGCGCGGCAGCTGGTAAATCCCGTTCGCATCCCGGTGGAACGTCTGGTAGTAACCCGGATAAGCGCGCGGTCCGTTGTAGAGCGAGGCGATGCATCGCAGCGTGGGGATTGCGGACTGAACCACGGCAGCGCCGTCCGCATCGAGGATATTCGACGCCGGCACATAGACCTGGAACGTGTAATCCGGATACAGCGACTTCGCATAGCGATACAATTCCTTTGTCGCCGCCTCCATCTCCTCAGCATCCGGCCACGGCGTATAGCCGAGCTCCGTATCGGAAGTATCTTTTGTCGTGAGCAGCTCATGGTTATAGCCGTGCAGACCGAGCTCCCCGCCCATATTCAGGAGCGCATGCCCATACGCGATTGCCGTGTTGCGCGCATCCGCCTCGGGGAACGGCCCCTGCGTCTGGTTGTTGTACGTCTCGACGAGCATACCCGTGTATTTCAGCTGGTTCTGCCGCGCGAGATCGCACATCCAGGGCCACCACTCCTCGCGGTAAAATGCCTCGGCCGTGGCTTTGCCCGTCTCGGCCTTCAACCGGGAGAAATTTCCCTAGCATCGGCATGCCATCGCCGTAAGCAATCTCCGTCACCGCATCGTCCGCGAGACGCACAGAGGGCGAAGGCGGCAGCATATCGGAGGTGAGGCCCAGATACAGTCCCTTGCTCCCCACGAGGAAATCCGTGCGAAAGTCCAGGCCCTCATGCGGCATCGCAGGCCCCATGCCGGCAATGCCGAGCACCTGACGCCACGCCGCTGGCGCCGCTTTCCAATCGCTCACGCCCGGATACTGGAGCACGAGCAGCGTGCCGCCCGCGCGCACGTAGTCGAGGACAGCCTGCTGGGCGGCCAGGCTCTCCACGCGTCCCGTGGCGAGCAGGACGGCCTGCGTACCGGAGGGGATTGGGATGGCTTCCTGGAGCGAATGGCTCTCGAAACTTTTTTTCTGCTCCTGCAGCATGGTCTCGGCGTTATGCCGTGTGAACATGCTCGGCACCTCCGTCGGGTCGTAAAGGATGACAAAATGATCCCGTGCGATGTCCGCCGCCTCACTCCAGGGCTCCTGCGCCGTCATGCGCTGGTGTGCCGCATTGCGAAATGACGCAGCCTGCCAAAAAGAAGACGAGCGCGTAAGCTGGAAGAACAAGCCGAGCAGAGCGGCCAAAACCAGGAGAAATACGATACTGCGCCGATTCATGACCGCTCACCTCCCCAAAAGCGGATAGCGTTCAGCGCCACGGGGGACAGCCGGACCGGCAGAGCCTTGATCTCCTCCACGGCCTGCCTGATGCCAGCCGCATCATGGCGGGCCACGGCGAGGACGAGGGCAAGCCCCGCGGGCGTTTCTGCGTCTGGATTTTGGGCGCGCGCACGGCGGATATCCTCCTCCGCGCGGTCGTATTCACCCATCTCGATGGCCAGGCGAATGGCCATTTCCTGATACATCGTACGATCCGGCAGCTTCTCCGCCAGTCTCTCCAACACGCGGAGCAATTCTTTTTGCTTTGCCCCGCGATCCTTTTCGTCGCGCGAGCCCGTCCGGAGGAAGTCCTGCAGTTTCTCCGCATAGCGCTCGAGGAGTGCCTGCTCCTCCTCGCCCTCCTTGCCGGGCAGGGACTGCTCGATCTCATAGAGCTCTGCCGAGAGCTTTTCGTTGCGCGCGGTCAGCAGCGAGACCGCATAGTAGGTGATCTCGCGGTCCTTGTCGTTGATCGCCTCACGCAGAATGGCCGGATTGTCCACGATCTCCTGTTTGATGGCCGTCGTGAACAGGCGCCGTTTCAGCTGAGCATTCGTCATGAGATGGATATCGTGAAGCGGCACGACATCGGCCTGATACGCCATCTGCCCAAACGACGGCAGCACCCGCTCCTCGCGCAGGTCGCCCGGCTCCACCGCATGAAAATGTGCCAGGCGGCTGACGAGCAGCCAGACGAGCAGGCTCACAATGCCGACGCCCGGCAGCAGGAGCACGAGCACGGACTCCACGGCCGCTTCCTGCCGGCCTGCCACCCGTGTGCGCAGGAGAAAGTACACGAGAGCGATGATGATCTGCCAAACGAATAACGCCGCCATATCAATCGACCTCCTGCACGCGTACGACAGGCACATCGACGCCGGCCAGACGCTTTTGCACGATACGGCCCGTCTCCGCATCCGCCTCGGCGAGAAGAACCGCATAGCTGCCATCCTCCTGCACGCCGATAAAATCGTCCGCACGGACGCAGTGCTCCAGCCGCCTGTCCAGCTCCTCCGCGCTCAGCGCGCCCGTCTGCAGGACGAGCAGGAGACTCCTTGCCCCCTCGATAATCGCCTGCGTCTTGCCGTAGAGCAGGCCCATCGCGCCGATGTAGAGATAGTTGAAATCAAAGGGCGAAGAAAAACCATAGCGCTGCTGCCACCAGGCAAAGCCCGCCATGATCCCTGCGCCGGCCACGTTCTCGAGGAACGGCACAGCCTGCTGGAACCAGTGGCGCCACCGGCTGCATTTCTCCTGCTCGCGGCGCTGCTGCTGCACGATGGTATACGCAGACACCATCCCCTCCGCAACGGAGCGCAGGCCGCTGCCATCCCGCTCATGCGCCGTCCAGCCGAGCTCGCGCCGTGCCAGCGTCCCCGAAAACGCCGCGCTGCCAAACAGGATATCCCGATCCGCCTGTCCCTCGTCCGGATGTTTTTCCCGCACGGTCGGCCAGGCAGCACCAGCGGGCAGCACGGGACGGACGCGCGACAGGAAATCCTGCCAGCTCAGAGAAACGCCAGGGCCGAGATGGACAACCGGCGCCTGCGTCCGCACCGCGACGCACTGCCAGAGCCCATACGCCGCATCGCGCGCCGAAAGGAAGGCCTGCTCGCCCCGAACGGAAACCGTGGAGGCATGACGCTCCAGTATCGCGTTCAGGATGCGCCCCAGCAGCCCTTCGCCCGCCCGCTGCCCCGGTCCATACAGCTCCGGCAGCCGGACGATCGTGATCGCCATGCGCTCCTGCTCGCGCCAGCTCGCCGCCAGAGCCTCGAGATGGCATAGCCTGCGCCCGAGACGTGTCTGCGGCGCGACCGCATCCGACTCCTGTACCCGGCGCCCGCACGGGAACACATCCGCATGGCTGAGCAGAAAGACCCGCTGTACCGCATGCTCCTGCGCCAAAGACAACAGCCTGTCGAGCCGCGCGGCCCCATCCGCGCACGAGGGCTCCATTTCATAGAGGATGACCGACGGCCCGGCGGCCGCCACATCATCCGATGCATGTGCCCCCATGATGCCTTCCGGCAAATTCTGCACGCTCCAGCCCTCTTTCTGGTAGCACGCCGTCACCTACAGGGCCAAAAAATCTGGCAGTCCAACAAGCAAAAGGTTCTGTTCTGCCTTTTTCACCTGCATCACCCGAATTCCTTTCCTGAAACCTATCCGGCAGTGCATCCTCCGCTGCCCCTATAACGAAGCGGCCAATCCCCGGCAGACACTGCCGGCTCCTTGGCCGCTCGTTCCTTTATCCGTGCAGCCACTCGATATGGCCGCTTGCGATATCATAGATGGCACCGACTACCTCATGTCCATCGAGATCCGGATGCTCGGCAAACGCCTTGCGGATTTTCTCTACATTATAGCGGACATTGCGCTCGCACGCCTCATGCTCGTCCGAGGTATCGCCGATGGCCTTTTGGATTTCCTGCGTGATGCTGCCGACATAGCCATCCGTATGCCCCTCCATCGCAGCATCGACGGCACCGCAATGCGTGTGGCCTAGCACGACGGTCACCGGTGTCCCGAGATGACCTGCGGCATACTCGATGCTGCCGAGCTGATGCGGATCCACGACATTTCCCGCCACGCGCACGACGAAAATCTCCCCAATGCCGCAGCCAAAGACCACCTCCGGGATCACGCGCGAATCCGAGCAGGCAAGCACCGTCGCAAAAGGCTTCTGCCCATCCCGCGCCGTCCGCAGCCGCGACGCTGCCGTCACATTCCCGTCGCTGCGCCCGTATGCCAGATACATCTCATTTCCCTGACGCAGGCGCGACAAACTCTGCTCCACCGCCGTTAACTCAGCCATGACAATCCCTCCCATAATAAATCCCGATTCTCATCTATTGTTAGAATATTTCTACATAAAGCATACAGAATCCTTCTTTATGAGAAGAATTCACGTCCCCATAACAAAAAAGTTGTATGCCGCAACAGAAGGGGGCAGCAAGCAGAAAAACATAAAAAATCCACTCCTGCTCATAACGATGCAGGAGTGGAATCCTTGCTTGCCGTTTATTTGGCGCTACGGTTATTCGGCCTTATCCGTGCTGCTGCTCTTCGAAGAGTGCTTCGAGATCTTTTTTATTGAACTGATATTTCTCGTTGCAGAATTTGCATACGACCTCGGCATGGCCGTCGTCGATAAGGCTTTGGAGGTCAGATGGTTTCAGGCTGATAAGGGCACGGCTGATGTGCTCCTTCGAGCAGTGGCAGCGAAACGCGAGGTCTGTTGTCGTAAGATAGTCGATGTCGAAGCCTTTGAAGACTTCAGCGATGATGCCTTTCGCGTCGTAGCCGTGCTCGACCATATGGGAGACGGAGTGGATCTCGCGGAGGTTGGCCTCGAGGTGGTCGATGGTCTCGTCCGTCGCATCCGGCATGGGCTGCAGGATGAAGCCGCCCGCCCCGATGCACTGGAAGTCCGGGTTGACGAGCACGCCGAGGCCGACGCTTGACGGCGTCTGCTCGGAGACAAACAGGTATTTCGTGAGGTCGTCGGCAATCTCGCCGTCTGTGAGCTCCGTGCTGCCCGTGATGGGGTTGCGGAGGCCGGTGAAGCGCGTGACCGTCACGAGGCCGTTCGTGCCGACACCGCCGCCCACGTCGATTTTCCCCTTGCTGTTGAGGGGCAGGTTGACATGCGGCTCGTCGACGTAGCCGCGCACGTAGCCTTCCGGCGTCGCGTCGGCCGTGACCTTGCCGAGGGGGCCGTGTCCATCAAAGCGGATGGTCAGTGCCTCCTCGTTTTTGAGGTTTGCCGCCATGAGCAGCGCGCCCGTCATTGTGCGGCCGAGGGCTGCGGCGGCCACTGGGTAGCAGTCGTGGCGGCGGATGGCCTCATTGACGAGGTCCGTCGTCACGGCCGCGTAGATGCGCACGCCGTCCGCCGTGGCTTTTACGAGATGATCTTTCATGTGGGTTTCTCCTAAAAAGGACTCCCTCAGCCGCCTGCGGCGGCAGCTCCCCCAACGGGGGCGCCAAGTCTCGAGGCTGCTTTAGGGGCACAAATGAACAACTTAGATAGGTAGGTGCATCAGGACTTCTTTTGTGTCGATGTCGTAGATGCGGATTTCGTGATCCTCGATGACGGCGCAGGTGGCTTTGCCATCCTCGCGCTTCGAGAGCGCCGGAGATCCCGGGTTCAGGAACACGGTATCGCCACGTTTCTCGAGGACGTTCGTGTGGATGTGGCCGCTGATGAAGATGTCAGCGCGGAGATGTTTGGCCATCGCATCTTTCTCCGCGTCGCTCATGACCGTATGGCCGTGCGTGACGACGATGCGTTTGCCCTCCCACACGACGTAGGCATACGGAGCCTGCACGGGCGTCTCCAGGCAGCTGGCATCGACCTCGGAGTCGCAGTTGCCGCGGGCGATCACGACGGGCACGGGGCAGCTGTTGATGCGCTGCACGAGGCCGGCCGGGTTGTAGTCCGCCTTCATGGGGTTGCGCGGGCCGTGATACAGGACGTCGCCCGCATGCAGGATGAGGTCGGCGTCCGGGAAAAACGCATCAAAGGATTTCTGCCAGGCCATTTCGTGGCCGTGGGTATCGCTGATTACACCGATTTTCATCGTCATCGCCCCTTACAGCTTCTTCAGAAGATTGGCCATTTCCATCGCGGCCATCGCGCCGTCCGCGCCCTTATTGCCGGCCTTCGTGCCCGCGCGCTCGACGGCCTGCTGGATATTCTCCGTCGTCACGACACTGAAAATCGTTGGGACGCCCGTCTGCATGCCGACCTGGGCGACGCCTTTCGAGACCTCGTTGCACACGTAGTCGTAGTGGCTCGTCGCGCCGCGGATGACGGCGCCGAGGCAGATCACGGCGTCGTACTTGCCGGACTCGGCCATCTTTTTCGCGACGACGGGGATCTCAAAGGCCCCCGGGACCCAGGCGACATCGATGTCCGCATCCACCGTCTCGTGGCGGTGGAGCGTATCGAGTGCGCCGCCGAGCAGCTTGCTCGTGATGAACTCGTTAAAGCGTGCGACGACGATGCCGAATTTCAGGCCTTTGCCCGTTACGAAACCTTCATATACGTTTGCCATGGTATTTTCCTCCCTAATCAAAGCTTATCCTCATTGAGGATGTGACCCATTTTTGCTTTCTTGGTTTTGAGATATCTCTCATCGTATTGCTGTGCGGGGACCTGGAGGGGGACGCGGTCGGTGATCGTAATGCCGTAGCCCTCGAGGCCGACGCATTTCGCCGGGTTGTTCGTCATGAGACGGATGCTCGTGAGCCCGAGGTCCGCGAGGATCTGTGCGCCGATGCCGTAGTCGCGCAAATCGGGGGCAAAGCCTAGCTCGACATTTGCCTCGACCGTGTCACGGCCTTTGTCCTGCAGCTCGTACGCGCGCATCTTGTTCGCAAGGCCGATGCCGCGCCCCTCCTGACGCATGTATAGCACGACGCCCTCGCCCTCCTCCTCGATTTTCTGCAGTGCGAGACCGAGCTGGGGGCCGCAGTCGCAGCGCAGCGAGCCCAGGGCATCGCCCGTGAGGCACTCGGAGTGGACGCGCACGAGCACGTCTTTCTTGCCGCGCACATTGCCCTTGACGACGGCAATATCGCATTTGTTGTTGAGCGCATTCTCATAGGCATGGATGCGGAAATGACCGTACTTGCTCGGGAAGTCGACGTCCGCAACCTCATGCACAAAGTTTTCCGTGCGCTTGCGGTACTCGATGAGGCTCTTGACCGTGATGAGGTGCAGGCCGTGCTGCTTCGCAAACTCGATGAGTTTCGGCGTGCGCATCATATGCCCATCGTCGTCCATGATCTCGCAGCAAAGACCAGCCGGATAGAAACCTGCCAGCCGTGCGAGGTCCGTGGTCGTCTCCGTATGCCCTGCGCGGCGCAGGACGCCACCCTCGACCGCACGCAGCGGGAACACATGTCCCGGGCGGCGGAACGATGCCGGCTTTGCCTTGGGATCGAGGAGCTTGCGGATGGTGTGGCAGCGCTCAAATGCCGAGATGCCCGTCTCCGTATCGTAAGCATCGATGGAGACCGTAAATGCCGTCTCGTGGTTATCCGTATTATTCATGACCATCTGCGGAATCTGGAGCTCATCGAGCCGCTTGCCATCAATCGGCGTGCAGATGAGTCCCTTCGCATAGGTCGCCATGAAGTTCACGTCCTCGGGCGTGACCATGGCAGCTGCGACGATGAGGTCGCCCTCGTTCTCGCGATCCTCGTCATCGACGACGACGATCATCTTGCCATTCCGGATATCCTCGATGGCCTCTTCGACCGTTGCAAAATCTGACATAAATATGCCTCCTATCAAAATCCGTTTTCCAGCAGGAATTCCTGCGTAAGCGGTACTTCCTGTGGTTCGGCTTGTGTATCGATACTCTGTCCCCGCATCAATTTCATCGCATACTTGCCGAGGATATCCGTCTCGATATCGAGCAGGTCCCCCAGGCGTTTCTCGCGCAGGTTCGTGACCTCGCGCGTATGCGGGATGAGGCTCACGGTGAAATCCGCCTCCGTGACAGCTGCCACCGTCAGGCTGATGCCATCGAGCGCGACCGATCCTTTCTCGACGATGCCGCGCAGGATATCCGGACCGGCACCGACCTGCAGCAGCAGGGCATTCCCCTCCGCGCGCAGCGAAAGGATCTTTCCCGTGCCGTCAATGTGGCCCGAGACAATGTGACCGCCCAGGCGCGTGGTCGGCAGCAATGCCCGCTCGAGATTCACAAGGCTGCCCGGTGTCAGCTCTGCGAGGGACGTGCGACGCACCGTTTCCGGCATGACATCCGCCGTGAAATGGTCCGGCGTAAAGGACGTCACCGTCAGGCAGATCCCGTTGACGCAGATGCTGTCACCAATATGCGCATCCGAGAGCACTTTCGACGCCTCGATGTCGATGGTACCGCCGCCGAGGCTGCGGAGCCGCCCGACTTCTTCGATGATTCCCGTAAACAAGCACTCACCTCATTTCTTTACATAACCCGTCAGCAGGATATCTTGGCCGAAAGCCTGCGGCGTGAGATCCGTGAGTTCTACGGCATCCGCAAGATGCGCAAAGCCCTCTCCCTCGACCGGTGTCAGGGCATCGCGGCCGCCGACGAGCTTTGGCGCGATGAACGCAAGGACCTTATCGACAAGACCGGCTTGCAGCAAGGAGAAATCCATGGTGCCGCCGCCCTCGACGAGGATGGAGCAGATTTCCCGCTGACCGAGTTCCTTCATCAGGGACTTCAAATCGACGTGTTCCTCTCCGCCCGCATAGAGAATGCGCGCACCCGCCTGCTCGAGCGCATGAACGCGTTCCTGCGGCGCTTTCGTCGTCACAGCGATGATGGTCGGTGCCTTGCCATCCGTGATGACCTTTGCATCCAGCGGGGTACGGGCCTGGCTGTCGACGATGATGCGGATGGGGTTCCTGCCCTCGCGGTCCGGCAGGCGCGTCGTGAGACTCGGGTTATCCTTGAGCACCGTACCGATGCCGACGAGGATGCCATCGCAGCGGTCGCGCAGCTCGTGCACGAAACGGCGCGACTCCTCTCCCGTGATCCACTGGGACTCGCCCGTGCGCGTCGCGATCTTGCCGTCCAGTGTCATGGCCGTCTTAAGGATGACGAACGGCATCTTGCCAGAGATCCAGTGCAGGAAGACTTCATTGAGTTTCCGCGCTTCCTCCTCGAGAACGCCGCAGCGCACCTCGATGCCCGCATCCTCGATGATCTGGATGCCCTTGCCCGCGACGAGCGGATTCGGGTCGCCCATACCGATGACGACACGCGCGATGCCCGCCTCAGCGACGGCCTTGGCGCACGGGCCCGTGCGGCCGTAATGGGAGCATGGCTCCAGCGTGACGTAGAGCGTCGCGCCCTTTGCGAGTTCCCCCGCCATGCGCAGCGCGTGGATCTCCGCATGCGGCGTGCCCGCCTTGCGGTGCCAGCCCGCTGCGATGATGCGGCCATCGCGGACGATGACGGCGCCGACGAGCGGGTTCGGCGACGTGCGCCCCTCCGCATTGCGTGCCAAATCCAGCGCCACCCGCATAAAATCTTCATCCGTCACCATGCATCACTCCTCATGATAAACCAGGCAAACAAAAAGCCGCTGATGATGATTCTCATCAGCGGCTGATTCTTCTATGTGCATCCAAAAAGGATGGCAAACATATCTTTCTCATCCAGACTGCAGAAAACGCATCGCTGCATTTCCTTCACTGTCGGCCCCGGAATTTCACCGGATCCTGCACCTCCAAAGAGGGCTCGCGGGCTATACCGCCGGTGGGGAATCTCACCCCGCCACAAGAGATGTTTCATCTTCGGTTTCATCCTATCATTCTAATTGACTTTTGTCAAGGAAAGGATTCCGAAGACGCAATCTGCTTAACGGTACTCGAGGTCGCGGTTCGCGTTACGGACCTCTTCGCTGACCGGGAGGCTGGCCTCGTAGCGGCGGATGATGACGTTCGTCGTCAGGATGCCGGCGAGGAGCACGATCGCGGCGAGCAGGATGACGCGGGCGGCGTTATCGTCGCTGTCGCTGTCACCAAAGAGGCCGCCGAGGCCCTCCTGTACGGAGTCGATGGCGGGGCCGAAGCTCTGGATCGCATTGTAGGCGTTGTAGGCCGTCGCGAACGTGTTCCAGCCTGCGACGCCGAGGTTCATGAGCGAGCGCTCACGATAGGCGTTGATCCAGGACTGGATCGTGATGATGATGGCCGAGCCCAGCATCGGGACGACGAGCATGACGTACATGAGGCTCATGAGCGTACCGACGAACGCTGGCGGGAGATAGCCCGTCGAGGCCGCGATATAGCTGACGATGAACGCGTACACATACGTGAAACCGACGGCGGACTGGATGGCGCCGGCCCATGCGAGCACGCGCACCCAACCGCCGATGGCCTTCGATTCCGCCCAAATTTTACCAACGTTCTTCGCGTTGAAGTAGCTGATGACTACATTCAGGAGAAGAACCAGGAGTAACATACCCATGAAATCAAGTCCTTTCTTATGTTACAGAACCAATACTTTTTCTTTTATTTGACGGCTTTCTGCTTTTTGCTGCGCAGCCAGCCTATGAGACAGACGAGCGCGGCGAGGAAAGCCGGGAGACCGTAGACGATCCAGCCGCCCATCGTGCTGACGAGCGTACCGCCGAGCGCACCATCCTCGATCATCATCTTGCCAGACGTCCAGCCGATAATGGCGGCGCCGACATACATGACGACAGGGAAGCGGTCCATGATGCTGCTAATGAGCGTGCTGCCACCCACGACTATCGGGATGCTGATGAGCAGGCCCATGGCAACGAGACCGAAATGACCATTGGCCGCCCCGGCAATCGAAAGCACATTGTCGAGGCTCATCGTCGCATCCGCGATGAGGATGGTCTTGACCGCCCCCATGAGGTTATCTGCGGCCTGGACGTCCTTGGTCTCATGACTGGGCGCGAGCAGGCCGATGGCGATAGGCAGCAGGATAAGGCCGCCGATGAACTGCAGGTACGGGATCGTGAGCAGCCAGACCGCCACGAACGTCAGCGCCAGGCGGATGACCACTGCACCGGCCGTGCCGATGAAGATGGCCTTGTGCCTTGCCTTCGCCGAGAGACGGTTCGCCGCCATTGCGATGACGACGGCGTTGTCACCGGCGAGCGCGAGATCGAGGATGATGATCGAGCCCAGCGCCATAAAGAATTCTGCGGAGAATGTTTCCATATATGACTTCCTTTCTTTGTGGGCCTGGAAACAAAAAAGACCTTCACATGGTATCTGTCTCCAGGTATCATGCGAAAGTCTCACCTATTGCGTATGCAACGCTGACGCCAGCCCATCAGGCAGTGCTTGTTGACATCAGCCGCGAGGTTACTCCCCTTCGCTATTTCTTTATGGATAGAGTATAACAGGTGTTTTCATCTCTGTCAAGCAAAAAGTTTAAAGGTCGAAAAATATGTTTATATGCATCTTTGTATTTTCTCAGTATGCACAGTGAACAAAAAATGTAAAAAAACTTGATTTTCCCTCTTGACATGCAACGTGTATACAGTATAATAAGACCCATAGCATTTACATGTTTACACGTAAGTGTTACACGAGTTCTTATTCTATTTATTATCAGTAGACAAAAATACTGAAGAAAGAGAGGTAATGATCATGGAAATGCAAAGTGCCATGAGCAGCGCAGCAATGCCCACCCGTACAAACTATCGTTGGAAGGTAGCGTTGCTGATTTTCCTTGTCAGCTTCGTCGCCTATATGGATCGCGTCAATCTATCCGTCGCTACACCGGTCATTATGCAGGAATTCGGTTTCACGAAAATTGATATGGGTTTCATCCAGACCTGCTTCTTTGCCGGCTACGCCCTGATGCAGGTACCGGGCGGCATTCTCGCTGACCGCTTTGGCCTTCGCAAGACCGGTACATTCGCCATCCTCTGGTGGTCGGCCTTCACGGCTCTGACCGCTTTTGCCCAGGGCAAGATCAGTTTCGCTGCCGTCCGCCTGGCCTTCGGCCTCGGCGAGGGGCCGGTTTTCCCCTCGCTCGGTGCAGCGTGCTATAAATGGTTCCATCACGACGAGAAGGGCAAAGCCAGTTCCTCCATCCTCGGCGGTACGTTCTTCGGCCCGGTCGTCGGCCCCGTCCTGACCGTTGCCCTCATGAGCTGGCTCGGCTGGCAGGGTGTCTTCATCGCGTTTGGTATCCTCGGCGCCGTCGTCGCCTACGCTTGGCATCGCTACACGCGTGACGATCCGAAGGATTGCCCGTACGTGAGCAAGGAAGAAGTCGAATATATCAACGAAGCCCGCGGCGCGAACACGGCAAAAGCCGTTGCCCCGTGGAAGAAACTCCTCAAAAACCATCGTTTCTGGGCCGTTGGCCTGCAGTTCCTCGTCGTTGACTACATTATGTATGTTTTCCTCGCCTGGCTCCCGATGTTCCTCACGGAGGTCTATGGCCTGAACCTGAAATCCATGGGCTTCTGGACGGCCGTTCCCTGGATTGCCCTGACGTTCATGGTGTTCTTCGCCGGCTGGTTCTCCGATCGCCTCGCCATGGGGAAAAACAGCGAGCGCCAGTACACGATGCGTTCGGCTACGGCCATTCTTGGCATCGTCGTCACGTCCGTCGGCCTCTATGCCGCTTCCCAGATGGCTTCCGTTGAGGCAGCGATCTTCTGGATGACCGTGGCTCTCGGCGCACTCGGCTTCTGCATGAGCGCGACCTGGTCCTCCGTCATGTCGCTCGGCGGCCGTTTCAGCGGTTCCGTCTCCGGCTGGATCAACCTCTGGGGCAACATCGGCGGCGTCCTCGCCCCGACCGTCACGGCTTTCCTCGTTGAGGCATACGGCTGGAACGATGCCTTCGCCATCACGGCTCTGTTCGGTGCACTCGTCGTCGTCTGCTGGCTCGTCATCAAACCGGGCAAACAGCTCGTCGAAGACTAAGTACGAATCCACCTCCACAACAACTTCACACATAAATTCACACAGAAAAATCCCCGCGGTTCGGAACCTCCGAAATCCGCGGGGATTTTTTATGCGCGTTATGCTTTTACCGGATTACTCAGCAGCCGCTGCCTTAACCGGAGCTTTGTGCTGCTTATCGCTATGGTTGCGGAGCAGGATCCAAATCGGGCTCGCGATGAAGATAGACGAGTACGCACCGCTGCCGAAACCGACGAGCAGGGCAAACGCAAAGTCCTTCGTCGTTTCACCGCCGAAGAAGTAGAGCGCTGCCGTCGTGAACAGCACCGTGAACACCGTGTAGAGCGAGCGCGTGAGCGTTTGGTACACGGAAGTATTGACGAGCTGATCGATATCGCCGCCGCGGCGGAAATGCAGACGCATATTCTCGCGGATGCGGTCGAAGATAACGATGGTATCGTTGATGGAGTAACCAACGATGGTCAGCAGGGCCGCGATGAACGAGGAGTCCACCTGGCGCTGCGTAAAGGCGAAGAACGCGATGACGACGAGGATATCGTGCACGAGCGCGAGGACAGCCGCCACGCCGAAACGCCATTCAAAGCGATACGCGACGTAGACGATGATGAGCGCCCAGGAAAGAACCAGGGCCATCACCGCATTCGTGATGAGCTCGCCGCCGATCGTCGCGCCGACTTTCTCCTGACGGAGCACCTGGAAATCCCCGCAGTCGGCCTTTACCGCATCCATGACCTGCATGCGCTGGTCCTCCTCGAGGGCCACCGTGCGGATCATGACGTTCTGCGAGCTGCTGGCGTCCGTCGCCGCGCCGGCCTCGCCCTCGAGCTGGATCGTGCTGCCGCCGAGGTCATATTTCGAGAGGCTCGAGCGGACGTCCTGGATCGTCACCGGCTGCTCGAAATGCAGGTCGATGATCGTACCACCCGTAAAGTCGATACCAAAGTTCAGGCCGCGCGCTGCCAGGCAGATAATGCCGGGGATGATCACACAGAGGGAAATCAGGAACCAGATTTTGCGATGTCCCGCAATATCAAACTTGTTCATGCCTTCGTCCCCTCCTTCTTTTGCGTCTTTTCCGTCTTTGGCTCTCTGCCCGACGCGAAAATCATATCCTCTTTCTTCCAGAGCATATAGCCATTCGCACCGTAGGCGGCCGGATTCTCAAAAATCTTCGAGCCGATCATGAGTTTCAACAGGTACTGCGAAACCGTGATAGCCGTGAACATCGAGAGCAAAGTACCAAGGCCGAGCGTGATCGCGAAGCCGCGGATCGTACCCGTGCCAAGGAAGAACAGGACGGCCGCCGCGATGATCGTCGTGACGTTCGAGTCGAAGATGGTCGTAAACGCGCGCTTAAAGCCCGAGTTCATGGCCTGGCGCAGCGTCTTGCCCTGAATCTGGTATTCCTCTTTGAAATGCTCGAAAATCAGGACGTTCGCATCGACGGCCATACCGATGGACAGGATGATACCGGCGACGCCCGGGAGTGTCAACGTCGCATCGAGCACGTACAGCAGAGCGAGAAGCATCATCGTGTATGCCATGAGGGCGATATCGGCGATGAAGCCGGACAGGCGGTAGAACGCCACCATGAACAGGAGGACGGCGCCGAGGCCGACGACAAACGCGAACTCGGATTTATCCTTGGAGTCCTGACCGAGGGACGGGCCGACGGTACGGGTCTCGATGATGTTGACCTTGACCGGCAGCGCACCGGAGCGCAGGACGATGGCGAGGTTCTGGGCTTCCTCCAGCGTCTTCTGACCGGAGATTTCAGCCTTGCCGCCGAGAATCGGCTCGCGGACGTTCGGGGCCGTGAGCACCTCACCATCGAGGAGGATGGCGATCGTGCGGCCGACGTTCTTCATCGTGAGGTCGCCGAATTTCTTCGCGCCCTCATCCGTGAATTCGAGGTTGACGACGTTCTGGCCGTTCTGCTGGTTCGTCGCAGCCTGAGCATCCTTCAGATCCTCACCGGTGAGGACGGTATTGCCTTCCTCATCTTTGAACTCGAGCATAGCCGTCTTACCAATGGTCTTGATGGCGGCATCCGGGTCTTTGACGCCCGGCAGTTCGATGATGACTCGTTTCGAGCCCTCACGCTGGATAATCGGCTCGGTCAGGCCGAGGGAGTTGACGCGCTTCTCCATGATGGTGACCACGCGGTTCATCGCATCATCGTTGACCTTGGCTATATCGGTATCCTCTGCCTCGAGGACGACATGCGTGCCGCCCTGCAGGTCCAGGCCCTGGCGGATCGAGAATGCCAGAGGCTTGACGCCCGCGAGGAAGATGCCGATGATAGCCACGATGCACACGATGAGCTTCATGAGACTATCTTTTCGCAAAAGTTTCAACCCTTTCTGCATGATGATAGGAATAAGATGGGAACATATCTATGGGGAGACCGCTCAGGACGCTGCCTGTTCGGATTCCTTTCTTTGAATGAAATCGATGACCTGCTGCAGGACTTCCTGCGCGGAGTAATCATCGGTCTGGATGTAGAGGTCGGCGTGAGCCCGTGCATCCGCGAGGCGCTGGTGCTGCACATTAAGACGGTCCTCATCCCAATATACCACGCGCCGCTTGTGGATGGCCGGCATCCTCGCGTCGATCATGACGAGAAGGTCCGGATGATGTTTCTGCCAAAAATTATGGACACAGGAATGCTCCTGCGCCACGTTGTAGGCATCATAACCTGCCTTTCGGAGTCCTGCTACGAGTGTCGTTTTGCCCGAGGCGCAGACTCCCACGATTGCAATTCTCATGAAAAGACTTCCTTCTTCGATTGGCAATATATCAATATGTCAGTATGGATACTTGATTTCGAGCTGCTCGATCTTCGGCGAACCCGCGGAGTCATCCGTGATGCCCATGACCACGACGGTCATGTCATCGCCAGCCTTGTCCTGATCGCGCGAAAGTGCGAGGTCGATGATGGCCTGTGCGATGTACGAGGCATCATCCGGACCATTGTCGGCGATGATTTTCTGGATTTCTGCCTCATCCAGGCCATGGCCCACGCGCTTGCGCCCGGCATGCGCGATGCCGTCCGTGTACGAAACGAGGATGAGTCCCGGTTCGAGCGGCACCTCATACATGAGCGGTTTCATATGACGATGCACGCCGATGGGCTCGACGTCCTCATTGTAGACCGCATCATAATCCCCGGTATGTACGAAGACCGGACAGTTCGAATTGCGGCTGATGACCGCCGTCGAAGACTCCAGATCGGCACTGAGGATGGTCAGTGTGCAGGATACCTTCCGGTCCTTCATATTGTAAAGGTAATCATGTACGGCACGCGCTACCGAGCCATCGCGTGCCCCGTCCGAGATAAGCTGGACGCATTTGTTCACGACCCAGCTGCTCGTATGATGTGCGGCAAGGCCGTTGCCCTGGCCATCTGCAATCACCGCCGAGACGCCGCCATTCGGGCGCTCGACAAAGTCACAGGTATCGCCGCAGACCTCCATGGCATACTTGGACGTTTTTGCAAGACCTATCTTGATTTCCATAGCCATCACCTGATTTACAAGAGCTACAAAAGGAATAAGGCAGCCTGGTCATCGTCTGCCCGCTGCATGCTCTTTGCAGCAGTTGACAATACCGATTTCCGTCACGAGGTAATCGACCGGCTGGTCGTGCTCCTCAGCGGGAACCTCAGGCACAATCTGTCCCTCAAAGATGCAGGCAATGCGGCAGGCACGGTCAGCGCGGGGCAGGAACCGGTCATAGTAACCGCCGCCCAGGCCGAGCCGCTCACCGCCGCGCGTAAAAGCTGCCCCAGGGACAATCATGAGGTCGATTTCCTCCGGCGGAATGATGCGCAGGACCTCAGGAGCCAGGCTGCGGATGCCAAACTTCCCTGTGACGAGATCCTCCATCGACTCGAGCTCAGCCGCCTCCATGATACCCGGGCCCGTGATTTCAGGGATGCCGATCCGCTTTCCCTGTGACAGGCAGGCCTTCAGCAACGCGTCGAGCTGAACCTCATCCGGCATCGACGCATAGGCAAAGACAGTCTGCGCCTGCCGGAAAGCATCCATTTGGAAAAGCCTGCCGAGAATGCACTGACTCATGCCCTGACGCAAAGACGGCTGGATTTTCTTTCTCCACGCAACCATGCGGCTGCGCAGGGCTTTCTTTTCTGCTTTCTTTTCTGCTGTCAATTCCGCTCACCTCCACGCACGGTCCGACGGGATGTTATTCCGCCTTCTCTGCTGCATCGGCTGCACTCACGTTGGCATTGACGGATCCGCGGGCGACCACGATCGTCGTGTTCTCGGCGATCTTCAGATGAATCTTCTTATCGTCGATTTTTTCAATCACGCCGTAGATGCCGCCGATGGTCATCACCTGGTTGCCAACCTGCAGGGCATCGAGCATGGCCTTGCGCTGCTGCTGCTGTTTCTTCTGCGGGCGGTAAAGCAGCAGATAGAAAATCACCACCATGACAAGGATCGGGCCCCAGGTAGCGAGGGCATTCATCGTTTCCGGACTCATTACATACACTCCTTCATTGACTGTTTTACTGTTCTGACTGTTTTAGATTAGTGCTTTTTATAGTTGGCGAGGAACTCGCTGCGGAACTGCGGGAACGTGCCATCGATGATGGACTGCCGCATGCGGCGCGTGAACTCCTCGAGGAACCACAGATTATGCAGGGAAAGCAGGCGCAAGCCGAAGATCTCTCCCGCACGCACGAGATGGCGGATGTAGGCGCGCGTATAGCCATTGCGGCACGCGTAGCACCCGCATCCCTCCTCGAGCACGTTGTGATCATGCGTAAAGGCTGCGTTCTTCATGACGAGGCGGCCCGCCCAGGTCATCGCCATGCCGTTGCGCGCGACACGCGTCGGGTAGACGCAGTCGAACATATCGATGCCGCGTGCGACACCGTCGACGAGGAAGTCCGGCGTGCCGACGCCCATGAGGTAGCGCGGCTTGTTCTCCGGCAGCAGGGATGTCGAATACTCGAGCATCTCCATCATAAGCTCTTTCGGCTCACCGACCGAGAGACCACCCACGGCATAGCCCGGGAAATCCATGTCCACGAGTTCCTGTGCGTGCCATTTGCGCAGGTCCTTGTACATGCCGCCCTGCACGATGCCGAACAGCCCCTGGTTTGGTGCCGTCAT
The DNA here is from genome assembly GCA_900315155.1 of uncultured Selenomonadales bacterium. GTDB lineage: Bacteria > Bacillota > Negativicutes > Selenomonadales > Selenomonadaceae > UBA2897. The sequence goes on from OMYB01000007.1 coordinate 24,666, forward strand.
GACCTTCTGGCACCGCTTTGCCCAGCGCAGCGTGCGCTCCGTGGACTGCTTGGCATAGTCGTAGTCTGCCGGATACGGCACGCACTCATCGAATGCCATGACGATATCCGAGCCAAAGCACATCTGCGCCTGCATCGAGATTTCCGGAGAAAGGAACTTCTTCGAACCGTCGATATGCGAACGGAACGTGACGCCCTCCTCCGTGATCTTGCGCAGGTCGCCGAGCGAGAACACCTGGAATCCGCCACTGTCCGTGAGGATGGCACCGTTCCAGTGCATGAACTTGTGCAGGCCGCCGGCCTCTTTGATGAGGTCCATACCCGGACGGAGGAACAGATGATAGGTATTCGACAGGATGATGCCGGCACCCAGATCCTTCAGCTCATCCGGGGATACGCCCTTGACCGAAGCCTGTGTGCCGACCGGCATGAAAATAGGCGTCGGAAAGCTGCCGTGCGGCGTATGGATGATACCCGCACGAGCTCCCGTCGTCTCGTCTTTACGAATCAATTCATAGGTAATCGCTGCCAAAGCAAAACCTCCAAAATGAAAATTTTTTTCGTTGCCGCGCGCCGCATTTACCGACACGCATACAGTTTCTATCATATCATAGTCTAAGCAAAAATTCCAGGGCTTATGACCTTCCGGAAAAACGTGGCGATGTATGGAAATCCTTTGCCTCCAGAGGCTGAGAAAACATGAGACCGCGGAGATCCGTTGCCCATGTATCAAGGATCAGCTGCTGCTGAAAGATATTACGTTCCCGGTCTGATTCACGGGTCTTTGTTGTGAGGTATTGGCTCATTTTCGCGATGATGGGAATCTTCGCCGTTTTCTTCATGGTGTGCAGGATTTCCCTGCCGCGCGGTCCGCAGGCGAGCACGCGCGCGTAAAGCGGGCCAGCCGCATCCATGGCTGCCATCTGCGCATCGCTGATACCGAGGAGCAGGAATGGCACAAGCCTGCGGATGCGAGCAGCAGGATAGCGCCGCGTCGCAGCACGGTCGATGAACTCCTGCAGGCTGCCGGCCTCACGCATAGCTCTGCGGAGGCGTCCCGTCATCCCCTCAGCGGCATTCACGCCATAGATGGCATCGATGTCCGCATCCGTCATCGTGAGGAACCGCAGCTGCAATGCTGGGAAAAGCCGCTCCCTATCAGGAAGATAATCCGGAAAAGTTTCCCGCAGAGCCTCGGCCGTTTCCACGGGCATCGTCCCGGACAGGACCGCCCAATCCGGCATCCTGCGCTCGGACCGCGCCGCCAGCAGTTCACGCCGTATGGCTGTACCGCTGGCAGAGTGCTCCTCTCTTTTCGGAAGGCTGGCATCGTTGTGCCCGGCTCCGCGCCGCGGAACCAGCATCGGTGTAAGGGAAGGAAAACGTTGCAGGACACGCAGATACTCTATCGCGAGGATGTTATTGGGGGCACGCAGATCCACGTTGGACCCCCGCTGCGTTTCCAAAAGCCCGGCCAAAGCGGCCGCATAACTTTCCCCCTGCCGGATTCTCTCATGCAGAGTTTGCTGGAAGTCCGATTCATCCATATAGGAAGCAATCTGGCGAAGTGCGGACAGATGATCCGTCTCTGCCCCAAAGGCAAGGCAGCCGCCTAGCCCGAGGCGCGCAAAGAGCTGAACACCGCCCGCAGCAAAGGCCTGTGCGCTGCGGCACGCAAAGACGAAGGGCAGCTCGAGGACAAGATCGCAGCCACCGGCGATAGCAAGATTTGCCCGTGTGAACTTGTCGAGGATAGCCGCATCCCCACGCTGGCAGAAACTGCCACTCATCATCGCAACGATAATGGTACCGGGCCTGCGCCGGCGGATTTCCTCGAGCTGCCATGCATGACCGCTGTGAAAGGGATTATACTCCGCTATGATGCCTGTAACCGAAGGGGTTTCCTGTATTCCTTCACGCATCGGCCTGTCCTCTTTCCGGCAGCTGCAGGGAGAACGTTTCGTAGACGAGTTCGTAGAGTGCTTCGAGGTTATTTTGAGAAATGTACCGCACACGCGCTTCCCGCGGCGCGGCGGCACGCGCTTTGTTCGTCACAGAATGGCCGACGAAATTCGTGTTGATGATGATGAGATCCGCATGCTGGAGCTGCTTCTCATCGAAGTTTGCCGAGTTCCCTACGACCTTGAACGCGGGGCAGCTTTCCTGGACTTTCTTCTGCCACGTCTGACTGCCGCCGACGACATAAATGGAAAAGGCATCGAAGACGGCAAAGGGATTTTCCTCCGCCTGATGGATTTCTTTTGCGGTATCCAACTCTTCCAGCAGTTTTTCCACCGCTGGATTCTCCGGCTTCACCAAATCCGGCGGAACGAGCCTTCTCAGGCGGGCGATTTCGTTTTTCAGGGTTTTGATTTCGTCTTCCCGCTGGATCTCCCGCACGATAGCGAGCTCCTTTTCCTCCTGCAGCCGTGCATTCTGCTCCCGCAGCAGCACGATTTCCGCTTCACATTTCTCCAGTTTCCCTGCCACTGCTGCATCTCTTCGCGCCTGTTCCTTCGCTTCTTTGGCGCGCTGTTTCTTTTCCACCGCAGCCTGCGCCGCCGCCCCCGATGCCTTTCGCTTATGGATCATCGCTGCACCTCCTGACAAAAAGGAGGGCTGTTTCCAGTCCCCCTGATTTGTTAAAGATAACTTTTTAGAGTTTTGCAATCTTCTGCAGCGTCCCCTCGATGAGGTTGACCTGCGGAGCAACCGTCGCAAGCATGACTTTCTCGTTCGGGCTGTGGATATCCACGGTCGTCACGCCGATCGAAACCATGTCGAGGCTCGGATTCTTTGCGATGTGGTAGCCGCACTCCAGGCCGGCGTGGATCGTCTCGACCTTGATGGGACGGCCCATCTGCTCCTGGAACGTATCCGCCATGAGCTTGGCGAGGCGGCTGTTCTTGTTCTCTTTCCAGCCCGGCGCCTTCGTGCCGATCTCAACGGCAAAGCCCGTGAGCGCGCCGAGCTCCCTGCCCATGAAAATGAACTCGTCCAGCTTGCCATCGATGGAGGAACGCGGGAAGAACTGCACGCGCACGCTCTCCTCCGCCATCTCGATGACGCCGAGGTTCGCCGAGGTCTCGACGAGGCCCGGGACGACCGTGGACATCGCGTAGACGCCCGTGTGCAGAAGCGTCAGCAGGTTCAGCAGGCGCTTGAGGTCGCCGTCCTTCAGCACGTGCTCCGGCATCTCCTCACTCGTGCTGAGCTCAAAGAACAGATCCGCATCCACGCCGCCGTAGATGGCGAGGAAACGATGTTTCTCGGCCTCGATGACGGCCTGCAGATCCGCGCGCGGCAGATCCGTGACGAACGTGACCTTTGCCGCATCCGGGATCGCATTGGCCGCCTTGCCGCCCGTAAACGAAGCGAGCTCAATATGGCCCTGCCGTGCGAGTCCCTGCAGCAGGAAAGCCATCGTGCGGATGGCGTTGCCGCGGCCGTCGCCGATGCGCTCGCCGGAGTGGCCGCCCTTGAGCCCCTTGAGTGCGAGAGACCAGGCCTGCTTGCCCTCTGGCTCCACGCGGTCGAGCTTGCGCGCAAAGTTGATATGGACAGAACCAGCGCTGCCGACCGTCATCTCATCGTAGTTTTCGCTGTCGCAGTTGATGAGGAACTGCGCATCCGTGAGATGCTCGGCCGCAAGGTTGATGGAACCCGTCATGCCGACCTCCTCATCGACCGTCACGATGAGGCGCAGCGGGCCGTGATCTTTGGCATGCTGCAGGATGTACATGCCGATGGCGACACCGATGCCGTCATCGCCGCCGAGGCTCGTGCCGACTGCCTCGAGATATTCATCCGTGCGGTTCAGCTTGAGCGCATCCTTCAGCGGGTCAAACGCTACGCCCTCCTCTGCGACGCAGACCATATCCATGTGGCCCTGCAGGATCGTGAGCGGTGCGTTCTCAAAGCCAGGCGTAGCCGGTGCATCCGCAATGATGTTGTTTACGGCATCCTGCGTGACCTGGCAGCCAAGTTCCGTCAGATGCTGTTTGAGATAATCGCTGACAGCCTTCTCGTGCCCGGACTTGCGCGGAATCTGCGTCAACGGCTCGAACTCTTTCAGGACACCCTCAAGAATCTCTTTATTTTCTGCGCTTTTCTTTTCCATCGAAAAAGACTCCTTCCTGCCATCCATCCGGCAGCAATACACAAAAAAAGCCAGGCAATTGCATCACTGCCTGGCTCCATATCCTAAGTTACTTCACAACGGGGCAGCTCACTCCGGCCGAGCCTTCACAGGATCCGCCTCGGTAATCTCCACACCTTTCGGCACATAAAGGACGATGCAGCTGGAAACACGTTTTGGCGTCGCATCGAGAACATAGCACGCACCATTGAGAAAATCGCAGATGCGGCGCTGCTCCAGGCCCTCCAGTTTCTCATAATTGACCACAGCACCCTTGCCGCTGCGGATATCATCCGCAATCTGCGTAACCTGGTCAAAATTCGACGGAGCATAGACGTGCACATTCAGATGACCGACTTTCGTCGTGTGAAGCGTGAGCTTCGGGCGATCCGAATCATGGTCGCGGCCGAATATGCGGTGTGAACGTCTTCTCTCCTCAGAAGCAGAGCTGGACGGCGTTCCCGTAAAGAAATACTCCGGAGCACCATTCGCTACCTGACGGACCTCATAACCGGCCTCTTCTGCCGTCGTCTCTGCAGCACGCACAGTTTTTGCCTGCTGTTTTGCCTCCTCGAGGATATCCTCTTCCTCGATTTCCTCATTTACCACAGGAAAAAACAGATCGACCGCATTGCTTACTTTGCTTTTTACTTTGTCCAGGAGCTCCATATCATCTCGTCCTTCCAGCTCGTCCAATCCATACCATAACCATGATTCCAAATAGAGATTTATCCACAGATATAGACTTATCCACCATTAACTGTTGATAATTATAGCACAGCAAACAGGAAAAAGCAAAAACTCTGGGCAAAAAAATCGAAAATTTATCGATTTTCCGCTCAGAGTTTTTATTTTTCACGCGTTTTCAAACGCGTATTCGTAATTTTTGCTTTTCCCGCTCTTACTTGCGTGCATTTTTCGCATCACGGCCGCGAGTCTTGCGGTCGAGAATGGACTTGCGCATGCGGATGTTCTTCGGCGTAACCTCGACCATCTCGTCGCTGTTGATGTACTCGATGGCCTGCTCGAGGGAGAGGATACGCGGCGGCGTGAGGCGGATGGCCTCATCCGAGGAGGACGTACGCATGTTGGAAACGTTCTTCTTCTTGCACGGGTTGATATCGATATCGTTCTCGCGGGAGTTCTCACCGACGATCATGCCTTCGTAGACCTGCTCGCCCGGTCCGATGAACATCGTGCCGCGATCCTGCAACGTGTAGATACCATAGCCTGTCGTCTCGCCCTGCTCGAAAGCAACGAGCGAACCGCGCGTACGGCCTGGGATATCGCCTTTGTACGGAGCATAGCCGTGGAAGACGTGGTTCATGATGCCGTTGCCTTTCGTGCTCGTGAGGAGCTCGGAACGGAAACCGATGAGGCCGCGCGCCGGAATCGTGAACTCGAGCAGCATGTAGCCCGGTTTCTCCGTCATGTTCGTGAGCTCAGCCTTACGCGTGCCGAGGCCCTCCATGACAGCGCCCATGTACTCCTGCGGAACCTCGACCGTGAGACTCTCGATTGGCTCGCAGAGCTGGCCGTTGATCGTCTTGTAGACAACTTCCGGCTTGCCGACCTGCAGCTCGTAGCCCTCGCGGCGCATCTCTTCGATGAGGATGGACAGATGCAGCTCGCCGCGGCCGGAGACCTTGAACACATCCGGGGAGTCCGTCTCCTCGACCTTCATGGCGACGTTCGTCTCGACCTCGCGGAACAGGCGCTCGCGCAGGTGGCGGGACGTGACGAACTGGCCTTCACGGCCTGCGAACGGGCTCGTGTTGACACCGAACGTCATGGACAGCGTCGGCTCGTCAATGTTGATCGTCGGCAGGGCCTCCGGATTATCCGCATCCGTAACCGTGTAGCCGATGGAGACCTCGCCGAGACCCGTGAGGGCGACGATCTCGCCCATGCCGGCCTCCGGCACCTCGACGCGCTTCAGCCCCTGGTAGACAAAGACCTTGCCGATACGAGCCTTGTACTCGTTATCGCCGTTCGTGACGACGACGTTCTGGTTCGTCTTGACCTTGCCGCGGATGATGCGGCCGATAGCCACGCGGCCGACGAAGGAATCTGCCTCCAGCGTCGTAACCATCATCTGGAGCGGGCCTTCCGGATCGCCTTTCGGTGCCGGCAGCTCTTTGATGATCGTCTCCATGAGCGGCTCGAGGTTATCGTTGTTGTCCTCCATGTGGTACTTGGCGATACCATCGCGGGCAGAGCAGTAGATCACCGGGAAGTCGAGCTGATCGTCATCGGCATCGAGCTCCATGAACAGCTCGAGAACCTCATCGTAGACGTCATCGACGCGCTGGTTCGGCTTATCGATCTTGTTGATGACAACGATCGGCTTCAGATGCTGCTCGAGTGCCTTGCGCAGGACGTACTTCGTCTGCGGCATCGGGCCCTCGAAAGAGTCGACGAGCAGCAGAACGCCATCGACCATGTTCAGGACACGCTCAACCTCGCCGCCGAAGTCTGCATGCCCCGGGGTATCGACGATGTTGATCTTCGTACCATTATACATGATGGCCGTATTCTTCGACAGGATCGTGATACCGCGCTCACGCTCGATATCGCCGGAGTCCATGACGCGCTCAGCGACCTGCTCGTTGGAACGGAACACATGACTCTGCTTGAGCATGGCATCGACCAGCGTCGTCTTACCATGGTCGACGTGGGCGATAATAGCAACATTTCTCAGCTTGTCATTCGTTACGATACTCATTCTGTGCAATCTGCCTCCTGTATGTCACACGAAAGAAAAGGATACAAGCATGATTTGTATCCTGGACTTCAAGGTTTATACCGTTTTATCAACGTGGTAAAATCTTTACCTATAATAGCACAACCTCTGGTATACTGGCAAGAGTTTTCCGAAAAAGCTTTTGTCCATTGATGTCCGTTAATTTTTCGTAAAACTTGCCCATTTTGTCATTCCAAACAGGATTTTTTGCTTTCTTCTGTAATATTATATAGTGAGAAAAACATTTAGGAGGTGGAGACATGGCTCTGAAAAAATCCAATCTCTACGGAGTCATCTATATGTCCACGGCAAAGCTCGAACTGCTGATCGCTGACCTCAAAACGCACGAGATCATCGAGCGCGCGACGTCGCCGAGCTTTACCCAGGTCTATGACAAATCCATGATCTATCACGCAGAAATGGAAACGATTGTCTCGGCGCTGAACGGCTTCCAGCAGATCCTCGCCGACTACGGCGTGAAAGAATACCACTTTTGGGCGAGCCAGCAGCTCATCGACGATATCACGGCACGTTATCTCACGGAACAGATCTACAACCGCACGGGTCTCACCGTGCAATGGCTGAGCACGAGTCAGCTCAACTATTTCCGCGCCGTCTCGCTCGTCGCGCACACGGCGGAGTCGAAAGGTCTCAGCAAGCGCACGTCGTACCTGCTCTACATCGGTTCCGCCGGTGCGACACTTTCGAAGTTCCGCGACCGCGAATTCATCCAGAGCTGGAACATCCGCATCGGCTACCTCGAGATTGACCAGCTCATGGCAGCACTGCGCAACTCGGCGAATGCCCCTTACGAGATACTCGAAGATTACATCGGCAGCAAACTCGCCTACCTCGGCACCGAGCTCGCCGAGGCACAAGATGAAAATGCCATGATCGTTCTGCAGGGATTCACGGGACTTGCGAATCTCCTGCTCGATGACTCGGAACGCACGGCGAAGGTTCCCCTGAAGAAGTATCAGGAGCTCAACCAGAAACTCATGGCCGACTCCGTGCCGCACATCCAGAAGAAGCTGCGGCTCGATGCAACGACCGCCCGGCACGTCGTCCCCGGCATGCTCATCGTGAACCGTCTCCTCCACTATATTCATGCAGAGGAAATCTGGCTCACGCGCCTCAACATCTGGGATGGCCTGGCCCTGCAGGTAGCCCGCGACCGTGGGATGCTGAAACAGGACATCGAGGCCATCACGCTGACTTCGTCCATCAACATCGCGAACCGCTATCTCACAGACGATGCACACCGCGACATGTCCCTGCGCATCGCGCTCCATCTTTTCGATCAGCTCAAAAAACTCCATCACCTCACGGCGCGCGACCGCCTGTTGCTCGCCGTCGGCATCAATGTCGCCGACATCGGCAACTACATCAGCCAGGACGAGCACTATCATCACTCCTACTATGTCCTGAAAGCGAACCCGATCATTGGCCTTTCGGACAAGGAAAACACCATCATCGCCGAACTTGCACGCTACCACAGCGCCGAAGCCCCACGCGTCGAGCAGCACCACTACAACCAGCTTCCGCCGGACGTCCAGATGCGCATGGCAAAACTCGTCGCCATCGTCCGTATTGCCGATGCCCTCGACGATTCGCATCAGCAAAAAATCTCGAAGCTGACCGTATCGCTGCGCGACAACGAGTTACGTCTCACGGCCTACTCCACGCAGGATCTGGCCCTTGAGGAATGGGCATTCGCCAACAAAGCGAAACTGTTTTACGAGGTATACGGCATCAAAGCTGTCCTGAAACAACGGAGGTCTGAAGCATGAGCAAGAAAAAGAATAAGATACAGAAGCAGTACGAAGCGATGCCGGAGCTCTTCACGAACCGCGAGCTCTCCTGGCTGGACTTCAATGACCGCGTGCTCGAGGAGGCACGAGACCCAGAGAATCCGCTGCTCGAGCGCTGCAATTTCCTCGGCATCACGCAAAGCAATGTCGACGAATTTTTCATGGTCCGCGTGGCCTCGCTGAACAAGCTCGCCGCTGCCGGTATCCATACGACCGACCCGTCCGGCCTCACACCGCAGGAGCAGGTCGATGCCGTCAACGCAAAGGAGCACGCCGCCGTCGAGCGCCGCTACTCCACGTACAACCGCTCCCTGCTGCCACTTCTTGAGAAACAGGGCATCTGTATCCTGAAACCGGAAGAACTGGACGAGAAACAAACGGAGACGATCCAGCGCTATTTCAACGACGAGCTCTATCCGGTTCTTACGCCGATGGCGGAAGATTCCTCCCGCCCGTTTCCATTCCTGCAGAACAACTCACTGAACCTCGCCATCCGCCTCGTCGACCCGGAGAAAGATGAGCATCTCTTCGCCACGCTGCGCGTGCCGGACCTCTTTCCCCGTCTCGTGAAGGTCTCCGGCGCCCCGAACACCTTCGTGCTGCTCGAAAACATCATCCGCCAGTTCCTCGGCACGCTGTTCCATGGCTATAACGTCGAGAGTGCCTCGGCGTACCGCCTCATTCGCGATATGGACCTTGACGTGGCTGAGCACGACAGTTCCGACCTGCTGCGTGCCGTCAAGGATCAGCTTCGCGAACGTGAGCACGGCAACGTCATGCGCCTCGAAATCGAGAGCACTATGGACGGCGAGCTCTGCGACCATCTCATCCAAACGCTCCGCGTCTCCCCGAGCACCGTCTACCGCATCAACGGCCCGATCGACCTCACATTCCTCAAGAAACTCGGCGGCATGGTCACGGGACACGACGACCTGAAATACGCTTCCTACGACAGCTACCGCGTCCCCGAGCTCACAGACCGCGAAAGCAACATCTTCGCCGCCATCCGCGAAAAGGACTTCCTCGTCCAGCATCCCTATGATTCCTTTGATGCCGTCGTCAACTTCATCCGCCAGGCTTCGATGGACGACGATGTCCTCGCCATCAAGATGACGCTCTACCGCGTTTCGGGCAACTCGCCGATCATCAAATATCTCGGGCGCGCCGCCCAGCTCGGGAAGCAGGTCACGGTTCTCGTCGAAGTCAAGGCGCGTTTCGATGAGGAAAACAACGTCAAATGGGCGATGCAGCTGGAAAAGATGGGCTGCCATGTCATCTACGGTCTCGTCGGCCTCAAGACGCACTCGAAGATCGCACTTGTCATCCGCCATGACGACGACGGCATCCGCCGTTACATCCACCTCGGCACGGGCAACTACAACGATGTCACGGCGCGGTTCTACACGGATATGGGACTCTTCACCTGCAACCGTGACATGGGCATCGATGCGACGAATCTCTTCAACATGCTCTCCGGTTTTTCGCGCCCGCCGTATTTCCGCGAACTGCGCATCTCGCCGAACCACATCCGCGAATTCATCTACCAGAAAATCGATGATGAAATCGCAGCAGCCCTCGAGGGCCGCACGGCGCGCATCAAAATGAAGATGAACTCCCTCTCCGATTCCGGCGTCATCGCGAAGCTCTACGAGGCATCATCCGCCGGCGTCAAGATCCAGCTCATCGTTCGCGGCATCTGCTGCCTGCGCAACGAAGTCCCGGATATCAGCGACAACATCGAGGTACACAGCATCGTCGGCCGCTTCCTTGAGCACAGCCGCATCTATTATTTCTACGCGGACGGTGCCGAGGAAACCTATCTCGCCTCTGCGGATATGATGACGCGCAACCTGAACCGCCGCGTCGAGATTCTCTTCCCCATCCTGCAGCAGGACTGCAAGAAACGCACGCAGGAAATCTTCGAGGATATGTGGCGGGATAACGTCAAGTCCCGCGTGCTCCATCATAAAGACTGGGTACGCATCGACCGCCGTGGCCTTGCCCTGTTCGACTCGCAGCAGAACTTCATCGATCAGGCCGGGCGCCTCGTCGAGAAACGCCGCAAAGAGCAGAAGGCACAGAAGGAAGAAGCGGATGTGTTCCAGCCCATGACGAAGCATGAGGATGAACTCGCCGGCGACGAATAACCAAGCCCCTGTCAGGCAAAAGAAAACTACATAAAGAAAAGAGGAAAATACCCCCTTTCCGACGAATTGAATGCATAGAATCCCATCGACGTATACATGCATCCGAAGGAAAGAGGGTATTTTTATATGCAGAAAAACATCGAAAGTGTCGCCGTTATCGACTTGGGCTCGAACTCCTGCCGCATGCAGGTCACGCAGATCATCAACGGCAGTTTTCTCAAAACAGGAACGCAGCTCAAAGAGTACGTGCGCCTCTCCGAAGGCATGGGACCAGAAAAAACCCTGAAGCCGGAGCCGATCGCGCGCACGCTTGCCACGCTGAAGACGTTCAAGAACACCTACGATAAACTCCCGAACCTCCACCTCATCGCCATCGCGACGGCTGCCGCCCGCCAGGCCGCGAACCAGAAGGAGTTCCTCGACCTCGTCAAGAAAGAGACGGGCATCGCGTTCAACGTCATCCCCGGCGAGGAAGAGGCGCGCCTGGACTATCTCGGCGTCGTGCGCACGCTGCCCGTCGATGACTGCCTCATCGTGGATACCGGCGGTGCGAGCACCGAGCTCATCCTGGTAAAAGACGGCGAAGCTAATGAGCGCATCAGCATCCCCTTTGGAGCGGTCACGAACTCCGCCGATTTCAACCTGGGAGACAAGATTTCGGCCGTGAATCTCTTCGATGCCATGACGTTTGTCGAGCAGGCCCTCTTCGAGATTCCTTGGATTCATGAAGCATACGAGATGCCGCTTGTCTGCCTCGGCGGCAGCAACCGTTCCCTCGCGAAGATTTCCCGCCGTCGCCTCGACTGCGACCCGGATGACATCCCGGATCTCCACGGCTACACGATTTCCGTCGCCGACGCCATCGAAATCATGCGCGAGCTCATCGGCACAGACAAGAAGGGCCGTGAGAACATCCCCGGTCTCACGAAATCCCGCTCCGACGTCATCGTCGGCGGCCTCATCCCGCTCACGATCATCATGCGCGTCTGCCACATCAGCGAAGTCGTCTGCTCCGCACACGGCCTTCGCGAAGGTGCCCTCTTTGACTATTTGGACTCGAAAAAGAAAAAATAAACGGGTATAACAAAAATACTGCCACCGTAAAAATTACGGTGGCAGTATTTTTATGCCTGTTGCATATCGAGAATGGCGACGTCGCATTCCGGGTTCGAGCGCATCCACTTGTCGATGATCTTCGTTGCCTCGTGGATGAGATCTCCATCCCCCTGCTCATAGACGCCATCCGGGCGACGCCAGTCACTGTAGACCTTATGCATCGTTTCGGGTGTGTTGTGATCCTGACGGTACGCCAGGTCACCATGGATGCCTGCCGGCCGGATTTCCGCTACAACACGGTAACGGTCACTGCCGTCATCATGAAATAAAGCTCTACCCACATCGATTTTCATAAGGCTGAATCAACTCGCTTTCCAGCAGGATATCCTGCACTTCTATCTGTTCTTATGGAGATTTACGATACCTTTACAAAGGATTTACTTCCTGTACACTTCTCCATAATAGCACGAAATCCTGCTGAAAAAGCCGTTTTTATAAAAATTTAACGAACCATACCGAATAGGCATAACGGTTATGCCCATTCGGTTTTCTTTGTTATAAAATCGTTATCAATTCATGCACTTTCGCCGAGATGTCCGGGGCTTTCGTAATCTCCGAAACCAGGGCACATGTCGTGGCCCCTGCTGCGCGGACATCGGCAAGGTTATGGGCCTTGATGCCGCCGATGGCGGTAAAGGGATGTGTGGCATGTGCCGCAGCATAGCGGATGTAGCCGAGGCCCGTAACCGGAGCCGGACGATCCTTGGTCCGCGTCGGATACACGGGGCCGCAGCCGATGTAGTCGATGGTATCGCCCAATGCGTTCGATGCCTCGAGCTGGCGCGGGTTATGCGTAGACAGGCCGATGACTTTATCCGTCCCCAGGATCCTGCGCACGGCAGCGGCAGGCAGATCGTCCTGCCCGACATGCACGCCGTCGGCATCGACGGCCAAAGCGAGTGCCGGGAAATCATCGACGATGAACACGGCATGATACTGGTCGCAGAGTTTTCGGATCGCCAGGCAATCCGCATACATCTCCCGCCCCGTCTTTTCTTTCTCGCGATACTGCAGGAACCGGATGCCGCCCGCGAGCATCTGCTCCACGGTTTCGACCGCCGTACGTCCCTCCGAGAGTTTCTCCGCCGTAATCGCATAGATGGGCGACGCGCGGAAAATCCGCATGGCTTCGCTTCGATTCATTGGCATAGCATCACCTCATACCATGCGCTGCCAGTCCTTGAAGACGGGCTGGTAGTGCTGGCGGTAGAGCATCTGCGCCATCTCGGCCGCCGAGCGCGTATCGTTGATATCGAACTGGCTGTCCTCGTCCGCCTCGCAGGCGAGGCCGCCCACGGCCGTCGAGGAGCTGCCCGACATCTTCGTGACACCGAGATGGACGAGATGGTCACGCATCGCGCGGCTCTCCCGCGTCGACACCGTGATGCCCGCACGCGGCATGAACAGCCGGAACGCGAGGATATACTGCACGAGCCCGATGTCGTCAATCGGACTTTTTGCCTGGAACCCCGCGACGCAGGGACGCAGGCGCGGCGTCGAGATGGCGACCTCGATATCTTTATACTTATGCTGCAGGTAATCCGCATGAATGCCCGTGAAAAATGCCTCACTGCGCCAATGATAGAGCCCGAGCAGCGCGCCGAGGCCGATCGTGCGCAGGCCGGCACGTGCCGCGCGCTCCGGCGCATCGAGGCGGAACTCGTAGTTGCTCTTCGGGCCGAACGGATGCAAAGGCTCGTAGGCCGCCTTGTTATAGCACTCCTGAAACATCGTCATGCCGTCCGCACCCACCGCAGCGGCACGGCGGTAGTCCTCCTCCGTCAGCGAATAGACCTCGAGACTCACGCTGGCGAAGATGTCTTTCAGGACATCAACGGCATCGAGGATGTAGTCGACCGAGCTGAACCGCGGCGACTCCCCCGTGAGTACGAGTACGGAGTCGAGTCCCGTCGTCTCTTTGATTTTCTTGCCCCATTCGCGGATTTCATCCCTGCCCAGCTGCTTCCGCACGATGGGCTCGCCCTGGTGGAAACCGCAGTAGACGCAGCCGTTTTCGCAGTAGTTCGCAATATACATCGGCGTGAAAAGCTGCATGACGTAGCCGAAATTGCGAATCGTCTCACGGTTCGCGCGCTGCGCCATCGGCTCGAGATACGCCGCTGCCTTCGGTGAGAGCAGCGTAAGATAGTCCATGCGGTTCAGATGCGGTTTCTGCAGGACGGTCCGCACATCCTCATCCGTAACACAATCGAGAAAGGCATCAAAGTCGAAATCCGCATAACTTTTCACGACGTCGAGGAACTGACCGCGCTCTGCCGCAGCCGCCAGTTCTCGGTCGATGGTTTCCTTATCCATTCAGCGCACCCCGCTTTCATCCGCGCTGCGCAGAAATCCCGTGAGCGGCGAGGACGCACTCGCATGGCCGTCGAGCACGCGTCCCGGCCGTGCGAGATACGCCGCACGCCCGGCCTGAACGGCGAGTTGGAATGCCTTTGCCATGGCCGCAGAATCCCCGGCCGTCGCGACGGCCGTATTCACGAGCACGGCGTCCGCGCCCATCTCCATGGCCTCGCATGCCTCCGACGGGCGGCCGATGCCCGCATCGACGATGATGGGCACGTCGATTTCATCGATGAGGATCTGGATGAGTTCCTTCGTGCGCAGGCCGCGGTTGCTGCCGATGGGAGCGGCAAGCGGCATGACGGCCGCCGCACCGGCATCCACGAGGCGCACAGCCGTGCTGAGGTCCGGATTGATGTATGGCAGAACCGTGAAGCCTTCTTTGACGAGGGTTTCCGTCGCCTGGATGGTCTCGATGTTGTCCGGCATGAGGTAGCGGTTGTCCGAAATAACCTCGATCTTGATCCAGTCACCGCAGCCCATCGCCCGCGCGAGATGCGCGATGCGGATGGCTTCCTTGGCATTGCGCGCACCGGAGGTATTCGGCATGAGGATACGGTCCTGCGGGATGAAGTTCAGGATATTCTCCTCCGGATAATCCGCATCGGCACGGCGCAGCGCCGTCGTGATGACCTCGGCACCCGATGCGCAGATCGTCGCCTCCATCTCCTTGTTCGAGCGGAACTTCCCCGTTCCGAGGAACAGGCGGCTCTGGAGTTCCCTGCCCCCGATTACCAGCTTATCTTCTTTTGCTTCTGTATGTGCCATATCAGCATCCTCCTCCCATGAACTGCACAATCTCGACCTCGTCACCGGCCTGCAGGACGGTATCCGCCCATTTTGCCGCATCGACAATCTCTTCATTGTGCTCGACGGCTACGGTGCCGGGACGGAACCCCCTCTCTGCAACCAGTGCAGCGAGGGTCATCGCCTCCGGCACGCGCACCGACTTGCCATTGACATGGATTGGTATCGCCATATACACAGCCCTCCTTTCGTTCTGGGGCAGGCGGCCGATAGCATACCCAAAAGCGCCTGCCTCCCGTATAGGAGACAGGCGCCTGTATCATTTCTTTTATGCAGGGCCAGATCAGCGTTCCTACGCGGGCATTATCCCGATCAGGTCAGGTCAACGGCTGAGGGAACTCCCTATAGCCATTTCTCAGCCGCTATCCAGCGGCTCCCTTGCTATCTGCTCTTTATTGTAGTGCGTACCGGCACGATTGTCAAATCTTGTCAAACCTCGATGACGCCGTAATGCACCTTGCTGTATTTCCCGCCCATGATGAGCGGAAAGCCCAGCCTCGAAAACTCCGTGCTCTTCGCGGACTCCTTCATGACGACGCGGCGGCGCGCGACACGACAGGCCTCCTCTACCGCCTCGCGCGTGAGCGCCCGCGGATCGGCCACCGTGCGCAGCGGGTCGAGCGCCTTGCTCTCGTAAAACGGATGGCGGAACATCGGATCGAAATAGACGACGTCGAAACTGTCATCGGGCTGTGCGCGCAGGTACGTGAGCGCATCGCTGCACACCGTACGCACGCGGCGCATGGCCTCCGTCACAGGATGGCTGTCGCCCGTAAAATGCGCGAGCCCCCATCCCACGACGGCCTCGATGAGCGGCTGGGACTCCAGCCCCGTGACCTCACCCGTCTCACCGGCGAGATACGCGGCCGTGATGGCATCGGCACCAAAGCCGAGCGTGCCGTCCAGCACCCGATCGCCCGGCCGGATATCCATGGCCTCTCCCATGCGGTCGCCACGCCCGTGGCGGATATTCTTGATGCGCAGATGAGCCATATTCGGGTGAAAAAACAACTCTCCTCCCGGCGTCTCCAGCATGAGCAGGCCGTTCTTTGCGACGAGCACGAACTGCACACCATACCGCTCGCGGATTTCATCGACCGAAAGCGTGCGCCGCTCGGCATAAGGGATCCCCAGGCGTTCGGCCGTGCTCCTCGCGAGAGCCAGCGTCTCCTCGTTCCAGTTCCGCGATGTCGTTACGACGGCATCCAGGCCTGTATGCTGCTGTTCCATATGCTCAATCATCCTCCTGCACCTGTGCGAGATAATGGTGATACCAAAGCCCGGTATGGACAAAGCAGAGATACATCAAGAGCTCCTCCATGGTCTCCGCATGGCTGTAATCCAGCACCCAGGTATGGTCGCCCGCCGTACTGAGCACGGCGCCGAGCACGATCCCGCCGAGGAACACAATGGGGACCGGTAGATGCAGCAGCCGACGCCACGGCATGTATTTCCAAAAACTGTACAAAAGGTAGATCATATACACGCCGAGGATCGCATACAGCAGCTGCCAGCCGGGGACATCGTGCATCGCGATGAACTGCGGGCCGTTTTCCCACGACCAGACCGGGACGAGCACCAGCGCCAGAGGCAGGATCAGCAGGGCGAAAACAATGTCGAATATCTTTAAGGGACGAAATGGGAAATGCAAAACTTCAGATTCCTTTCTATATGGATCCAGCACCGGTTAGAAACCAAATCCCGTGCGCTTGAACATCTTCGCGAGGTCTTCGCTCGAGAATTTCAAAATCGTCGGGCGGCCATGCGGGCAGGTGAACGGAAACGGCGTGTGCGAGAGCTCTTCAAGCAGGATCTCCATCTGTCGGAGGTTCAGCTCCTCGCCGGCCTTGATCGCTGCACGGCAGGCCGTCGTCGCGAGGCAGGCCTGGCGGATTTCCTTGGCCGTCGTCTCGTGCATCTCCATGAGGTTCGTGAGGATCTCGCGCACGATGTCCTCGGCCTCCGATACGGGCACGTCCGTCGGCACCTCCATGAGGCGGAATTCCTTGTCGCCGCAAGGCTCCATGCTGAAACCGAGCTGCCGGAACAGGTCCTTGTTTTCCTCCACGAGCCGCGCTTCCTTTGCATCGAACGAGAGAATCGCATGCACGAGGAGCTGCTGGGACGGGATATCCCCCGCCATCGCGGAAAAACGGTCAAAGAGGATGCGCTCATGCGCCGCGTGCTGGTCGATGATGTAGAGCCCCTTGGCGTCCTGCGCGATGATGTACGTGAGATCGACCTGGCCGATGGGAATCATGTTCCCGTCCCCCGTAAGCGTCGGATCCGCCTCGGCTTTATCGGCGACCTCCTCCCGCACCGGCTCGACGGGTGGATAGGAAACCGTTTTTTCCTGCTGGATCTGCTCTCGCGCCTGCGCAAAGGAAATCCCGCCCGCATGGTGGACTGCCTCGTATGTCGTCCGGGGCTTCCACGCAGAGGGGGCAGGCTGCGCCGCTGGTTGAGCTGGTTGAGCCGCCGGGGCTGCCGGCTGGAACGCGATGGTATCCTGCGCATAGCGGGGCTGCTCCAGGTGCGGTTTCTCGACAACGGCTGCGACCTCCTTGAGGCTGCGGTCGACCGCCGGGCGGATGGCATCGTGGACCGCCTTATAGACGACCTTGAACACACTGCTCTCGTCCTCGAATTTCAGCTCACTCTTCTGCGGATGCACGTTCACATCGATCGTGCGCTGCGGCACCTGGATGTTGAGTACGGCAAGCGGGAATCCGGCCTTCGGGATCAGGGATTTGTAGGCGTTATCGATGGCCTTTGCGATGGCGCGGTTGCCGATGATGCGGCCGTTGACGATGAAAGTCTGCCAGCCGCGGCTGCTCTTGAGCATCGAGGGCTTCGTGATGAATCCGTCCACGCTGATTTCCTCGCCGACGAACTCCAGATTGAGCAGGCTCTGCGCCACTTTTTCCCCATAAATGGCACGGATCGTATCCTTGAGATCCCCGTTGCCCGGTGTCGATACCGCTGCCTTGTTGTTGCTGATGAGGCGGAACGCGATCTCGGGATGCGAGAGCGCGAGCTTTACCAGAAAGTCGTTGATATGTGCCGTCTCCGTATGATTCGTCTTGAGGAACTTCTTGCGTGCGGGCGTGTTGAAGAACAGGTCCTCGACCTGGATCGTCGTACCGATGCCGCAGCCCGCCTCCTGGATATCCAGGTCACGCCCGCCCGTGATGCTCACATGGGTGCCGAGGTCTGCGCCTGGCTCGCGCGTCAGCATCGTGAAGCGCGACACCGAGGCAATGGTCGGCAGTGCCTCGCCGCGAAAGCCGAGCGTCCCGATGGTATTCAGGTCGCTGACCTCGCGGATCTTACTTGTCGCGTGGCGTTTCACGGCCATCTGCGCATCTTCCATGCTCATGCCCTTGCCGTTATCGGTCACGCGGATAAAGCTCGTGCCGCCCGCCAGGATCTCAACCTCGATGCGGTCCGCACCGGCGTCGATGGCGTTTTCCACAAGCTCCTTTACGACCGACGCGGGCCGCTCGACGACCTCGCCCGCCGCGATCTTGTTGATGGTGCTGTCGTCCAGCAGATGGATGATACTCATGCCTGTCCTGTCTCCTCCTTTGCCTGCTGCTGCAGTTTATACAGTTCGTTGAGTGCCTCGATGGGCGTCATCGTCATGATATCGAGCGAAAGGATCGCCTCGCTGAGTCCCGAGGCAAACAGGGAGCCCATCATCGGCTCCGGCCGCGCTGTTTCTGCCCCCGTGCCTGCTTTCGCCTTTCCTCCGGCAGCCACGGTCTCAGCGGCCATTGTTCCGCCTGCCGCACGCAGTTCCGCCTCATGCTGGCTCTCGAGCTCCGCGAGGATCTCGTCCGCTCGCTTCGTGACGGATTTTGGCAGGCCCGCGAGCCTTGCCACGTGGATGCCGTAGGATTTGTCCGCGGCACCGCGCACGATGCGGCGCAGGAAGGCTACCTGCGTCCCGCGCTCCTTGACGGCGACGCAATAGTTCTGGATCTTGTCGTCCTCAAGGTCCGTGAGTTCATGGTAATGCGTGGCAAACAGCGTCTTGGCATGTACCTTTTTCTCCATGTACTCGATGACGGCCTTGGCGATGCTCATGCCATCGAACGTGCTCGTGCCGCGGCCGATCTCGTCGAGGATGACGAGGCTGTTCTTCGTCGCGTATTTGAGGATCTGCGCGACCTCATTCATCTCCACCATGAACGTCGACTGGCCGCTGACGAGGTCATCGCTCGCACCGATGCGCGTAAAGATGCGGTCCACCGGCGAGATCGACGCCTCACGCGCCGGGACAAAGGAACCCACCTGCGCCATGAGCGTGAGCAGCGCAACCTGACGCATGTAGGTCGATTTACCGGCCATGTTCGGGCCTGTGATGAGCATGATTTCGCAGTCGCGATGATTCAATGCCGCATCGTTCGGCACGAAGAGATCGCGCGTGAGGATGCGCTCGACGAGCGGGTGGCGGCCATCCTTGATGTCGATCTCGCCGTTATCCGTGATGTGCGGCCGCACGTAGTCATAGCGTGATGCCGCCTCGGCCAGGCTCGCGAGCACATCGACGATGGCGACCTGATGTGCCGTCTGCTGGATCTCCGTCAGATGTCCCTTAATCGTCTCGCGCACCTCGGTAAAGAGGTTGTACTCGATGTTGACGATCTTCTCCTGCGCACCGAGGATCTTCGTCTCAAACGCCTTGAGTTCCTCCGTGATATACCGCTCGGCATTGGCAAGCGTCTGCTTACGGATGTAGCGGTCCGGCACGAGATCCGCGCCCGAGTTGCGCACCTCGATGTAGTAGCCGAAGACCTTGTTGTAGCCGATTTTCAGCGACTTGATGCCAGTCTCTGCCTTCTCGCGCTCCTCGATTTCCTGCAGCATGGCTTTGCTGTCATGGGAGATACGGCGGTACTCATCGAGCTCCGCGTTGTAGCCATCCTTGATGATGCCGCCCTCGCGCAGCGTGATCCCCGGCTCATCGACGATGGAACGCTGCAGCAGCTCTACGAGCGCATCAAAGGTCTCCACGCCCGCATGACACTGCTGCAAAAGCTGTGCCTGCACGCCGTCCAGCTTCGCGCGGATTTCCGGCAGGCAGGCAAGAGAGACCTTCAGGGCGATGAGATCGCGGGCATTTGCCGTACCGACCTCGACGCGCGTGAGCAGGCGTTCGAAATCATGCACCTCGCGGCAGCCCTCGCGTACGCCGCCACGCCGCGTGAAATCGCCCGCCAGCTCCTCCACGGCATCCAGCCGGCGGTTGATGCGCAGGATCGACAGCATCGGATACTCGAGCCATTTCTTCAGCAAGCGGCTGCCCATCGGGGTCTCCGTGAAATCCAGCACATCGAGCAGCGTATTCTTCTTGCCGCCGTCGCGCAGGTTACGCGTGATCTCGAGATTGCGCAGCGTATACGTATCGACGACGAGGTTCTCCGAAGCATCGAGGAATGTGAGCTTATTAAGATGCGTGAGGTCCGTCTTCACCGTCTCATGCAGATAGTCCAGGAGCGTCGCAACCGCCTCGCTCGCCTCTCCCTTTTCAGGACGGTTTGTGGAATCGAAATGCTGCACCATGCGGTCCTCCACATGCTGGGAGACCTCCGGGATGCGCGTAAACGAGCAGTGCGGCAGTCGCAGATCCATGAAATCTTTCAAGGCATCGCGGAAAGAAAGATCGCCGACGATGAGCAATTCCGGCATCTGCAGGCGGTAAAGCTCATCCAGGAGCATCTGCAGCCGATTCGCACCGCCGTACAGCCCATAAAAGCACTCGCCCGTCGAGATATCCGCCCCCGCGAGCACGATGGTCTCCCCCTTCTCGTAGATGAGCGCGATATAGTTGTTCGCCGCGTTTTTCAGCGCATCCTCGGTGAGCACCGTGCCCGGCGTCACGATCTTGATGACCTCGCGCTTCGTGAGACCTTTTGCCTTCGGGTCGCCGATCTGCTCGGCAATGGCGATCTTGTATCCCTTCTTGATGAGTTTGTTGATATACGTCTCCGCCGCGTGATACGGGACACCGCACATCGGAGCCTTATCCTTATTTCCGCTGCGGCTCGTCAGCGTGAGCCCGAGTTCCTTCGAGACTAGCTTGGCATCATCAAAGAACATCTCATAGAAATCGCCCAGCCGGAAAAACAGGATCGTATCCGGGTACTGCTCCTTCGTCGCCAGATACTGCTGCATCATCGGCGTATATTCCATCGCGTGTTACCTCCTGACAAAGTGGTCGATACTCCATTATACCTGAAAAATCGCTTTAATGTAAGCAAAAAGCCCCAGATTTTATCCTCTGAGGCTAAAAAGGTATGCGATTTTCTCTTACTCCACCGGCTTGCAGCACTCCGCATCGATAGCCTGTACTTTTTTGATGCGGCGCTGGTATTTCTCCGCCGTCAGCGGCTCCGTGTGCATCCACGTCTTCACGATTTCCATCGCAATGGCTCCGCCGATGATCTTGCCGCCGAGGCAGAGTACGTTGCTGTCGTTATGCTGGCGCGCGAGCTGGGCGCAGAACGGGTCCTGGCACACGACCGCATAGATGCCGCGCAGCTTGTTTGCGATCATCGCGCTGCCATAGCCGACGCCATCGACAAAGATGCCACGGTCGCACTCCCCCTTTGCAACAGCCTTCGCCGCCGGGAACACGAAATCCGACAAATCGCAGTTCTCCTTATGGTACGTTCCAAAATCCACGACTTCATGCCCCTCGCTCTCGAGGTACAGCTTGATTTCCGTCTTCAAATCCGTCCCTGCATGATCATTCGCCATAGCAATCTTCATAATAGTTTCCTCCTGAGTACAACATTATTTCTTTTCGAAAGTGTTTTTCGGACCACTTGTTGATCACGTCGTCCATAAAACACAGCCAATATATCTACTTGCAGATTACACGCGCTCGCCTTTGAGCACCCACGTCTGCGGCTGTGTAATCTTCACGTGGATGAAATCGCCCGGCTCTTCACCGTTATGCGGGAACAGCACGAGCTTGTTCGTGCGCGTGCGGCCGTTCCAGATGGCGTCGTCATTCTTGCTCGGGCCTTCGACCATGATTTCCTGCACCGTGCCCTTCAGGGCCTCGTTGATCTCTGCGGAAATCTGGTTCTGCACGGCCATGAGATGGTTGAGGCGCTCGTGCTTCAGCTGGTCATCGACCTGATTTTCCATCGTCGCCGCCGGCGTGCCGCTGCGTTTCGAGTAGATGAACGTATAGGCCGAGTCGTAGCGGATTTCTTTGAGGAAATCGAGCATCTGACGGAAATCGTCATCCGTCTCCCCCGGAAAACCGACGATGAGGTCGGTCGTGAGTGCGACGTTCGGGATTTCCCTGCGAATGCGCCGCACGAGGTCCTTATAGCTTTCGACCGTGTAGACGCGGTTCATGGCTTTGAGGATCTTGTTGCTGCCATACTGCACGGGCAGATGGATGTGCTCGCAGAGGTGCTTGCCATCGCGGATGGCTGCGATGACCTTGTCGGAGAGGTCCTTCGGATGCGATGTCATGAAGCGCACGCGCTCGATGCCCGGCACCGCGTCGACCAGCTTCAGCAGGTCCGCGAAATCCGCACGCTTGTGGTCTTTGCCGTAGGAGTTGACGTTCTGGCCGAGGAGCGTGACCTCCTTGTAGCCTTGTGCGACGGCTTCCTCGACTTCTTTGACGATATCCTCAGGCTGGCGGCTGCGCTCACGGCCGCGCACATACGGCACGATGCAGTAGCTGCAGAAGTTGTTGCAGCCGTACATGATGGGCACCCAGGCGGAGAGCCGCCCGCTGCGCTGGACCGGGCCGCCGTCCGGCAGCTTGGTCTCTCCCTCAGCCGTATCGACGACATGACCGTGCTCCGCCTCGATTTCGCGTACCACCTGCGCGAGCTCATGCACCTTGTTCGTACCGAGCACGAAGTCGATGTGCGGCGCGCGCTTGATGAGATTGCCCGCCTCTTTCTGGGCCATGCAGCCCGTGATGCCGAAGATCAGCTGCGGATTCTTCTGCTTGAGGTGCTTGATTTCGCCGATCTTGCCGTAAACATGGTCCTCGGCCGTCTCACGCACGCAGCACGTGTTGATGAGAATGAGATCCGCATCCTCCATGCTGTCCGTCTGCTCATACCCGATCGCGGCGAGTTCACCTGCCATGCGCTCGGCGTCGCTCACGTTCATCTGGCACCCGTAGACCAGCAGCTTCATGTATTTATGCATGTTCCCGTCAATGACTTTCATTTCGCTTCCTGTTTTCCTCCCAATCCGATTATTCCCCGGCGAGAGCCTTGAGGCGCTCCGTAACGAGGTCGATCCACTCGCCATGGAAACCAGCCTCCATCATGAGCTCGTCGAGCGTCTCCACGCGCGGCTGCTCGAGGAACATCGTCACGCGCTTCTTCTCAAGCGGGCGGTAGATGTAGTACTCCTCCGGCTTCGTGTCCTCGGCGGGGAATGCGACGCTGTATTCGTGATAGATCTTGTCGTTCATCGACTCATAGACGAGCACGGAACGCTGTGCGTAGGCATGAAAACGCTCCGGCAGATCCTCGAGGAGCGTGCCGATTTCCTTGCGGATTTCTTCCATGCGGGAAGTATAGGCATCCAGATCCTTCTGCTCGGCCGCCGTATCCGTGAGGATTGCCGCGCAGATGAGGTCGCGCACGCCCTCGAAGCCCGTGAGGTCGAATTTGCCGAAGTCTTCCAGCGTCGCCGTGCCCAGCCATGTTTTCAGCGTATTTTCCATAGCAGCCTTTGCCTTGGCGACAACGAGATCATCGAGGCCGTGCAGTTCCTCGCAAAGGTTATAGACGCGCTGCTCCGGCGTATCCTCCTGAAGAACGGACGATTTCGCGCAATCCGTGCACAGGCACACGGCCTCGTTCCAGAACGGTTCCCCTGCCTCGATCTGTCCCATCGTTGGGAATTCCTTGCCGAGCTTGTCATAGACCTTGCGCTCCTCGGCGAGTTTGCCTTTCGAGTAATAGGTCAGCGGGCGCTTGTGATAGCGCACGGGCGTCGTCTTGCCGCATTTCTCGCAGTGATAGTTCTTGCCTTCAAGGTTCACGGGGATATCCTTACCCTCTTTCGGCTTGTAGAACTCATAGGGAACCGTCTCTACGAAGCAGTAGTTGAAGACGTTCAGCAGGTTTTCGGTGATCTTTGTCGGCTCGTTGGCCATGTTGCAACACTCCTTTGTAAACGAAAAGCCCGGAAGAAACCTTCCGGGCTGCCTATGTCTTGGAGGCGACATTCAGAATCGAACTGAAGATAGAGGATTTGCAGTCCTCGGCCTTACCACTTGGCTATGTCGCCAAAAAAAATGGAGCGGAAAACGAGATTCGGACTCGCGACCCCCACCTTGGCAAGGTGGTGCTCTACCACTGAGCTATTTCCGCATTGGAGGCGACATTCAGAATCGAACTGAAGATAGAGGATTTGCAGTCCTCGGCCTTACCACTTGGCTATGTCGCCAGCCTCTATATGAAGTTAGTATTCACAAAAATGGAGCGGAAAACGAGATTCGAACTCGCGACCCCCACCTTGGCAAGGTGGTGCTCTACCACTGAGCTATTTCCGCATAGTGGCGACCCGAAAGGGACTTGAACCCTTGACCTCCGCCGTGACAGGGCGGCATTCTAACCAACTAAACTACCGGGCCATTTTCTTTTCGTCGTCTTGCGCTTCGCATCAACGACAGGTATTATTATAAAGAAAACCCTCCGGGTTGTCAACACCCGAAGGGAATTTTTTTCTTTTCTATGAAGTTCCTGCGAAATTACGATTCGAGATCCTCGTGAATCTCCGAGAAATAGATAACCGTAACGGTATCCTCCATCGTCACATGGCGCTTATGCATGTGCTCGAAGTCTGCCACGAGATCCTCGCGCGTGTTGATGCCCGGGTCCTGATGCTCCAAATCCTCGCTCGTCAGCGTCCCCATCGTCTTGACGCGGACCTTATCGATGATTGCCGTATAGAGTTTATGCTTCGGCTCGAACTTCTTTCCCACCGTTACCCAGACAACGGAATGTTTCGGATAGAGCGCGCTCACGTCGCCGAGCTTGACCGTGCAGTTCTTCGTGCGCTCCATGAGCATCTTCTTATGCTTTGCTGTTTCGAAATTCAATGCCATCATATGCCAACAACTCCAATCTGTGCTGTACAAGGTTTTCTATAGGCTTAACATTCTCCCCACTGGTTCCAGAATCCTGCTTCCCTATAAAATACGGACAAAAATTTTCCCATATGCCATCGTCTCTTCATCGAATTTTCCTGCAAGAGCCGCCGAGGTATGGTAGAATGGGAGACGCAAATAACGAAAAACAAAAGGAGTGTGTGATTCATGAAACGTATCGCAAAAATCTTTGCTCTCTTCACGGTCCTGACCGTACTCTTCGCTGTTCCGGCGTTTGCCGCCGAGCAGCCGCAAAAACCCATTCTGTCCGTGGATGGCTCTGGCACGGGTACGGCGGCGCCGGATATGGCTACGGCCGTCATCGGCATCACGACGCATGCCTCTGACGCCGGCAAGGCCCAGAACGACAACGCCTGGACCGCCGGCCAGATTCAGAAAGCCATCCAGTCCCTCGGCATCGCTGCCAAGGATATCCAGACGGATAACTACTCGTTCCAGCCGACCTACCGCCAGGACGAGAAGCATCGCAACGAGATCGATGGCTACACGGTGAACAACTCGGTCGTCGTGACCATCCGCGACATCAAAAAAACGGGCAAGGTCATCGACGCAGCCCTGAACCACGGCGCAAATGAAGTCAGCTCGCTGACGTTCTCCGCCAGCGACACGAAGGCCGTCCGCAGGGAAGCTCTCAAAAATGCCTGCCAGGATGCACGCGCGAAAGCGGACATCATCGCGAGCACGCTCGGCCGCCGCATCGTCGGCATCCAGAATGTCTCCGAGAGCACCGGCAGCCTGGGCGTCCGCCGCTACCGCATGCCTTTGATGGTTGCCGCTGCCAAGATGGACAGCAACGAGACGCCGATCGAGGCCGGTACGCTGACGATGAACGCCAACGTTCATGTTGACTTCATCCTCAGTGACTAATTCCATAAAAATCAGCAAAGTTAGGAGTCTTTCTTTTTATGACATCCGCGACAACCGTGAATCCTGAAATCCCAGCCGAACCGAAGCGCAAGCCGCGCCTCGCCGCCATAGAATACATCCGCGGCATCTCTATGATGGGCGTCATCGCGATCCATATCGGCTCGCAGTACATCGTCAATACCGCAGCGAACATCCACCTCGTAGCACTGTTCGAGATTTTCTCGCGCTTCTGCGTGCCGATCTTCTTTTTTATTTCGGCGTTCGGCCTGTTCTACAACCTCGATAGCAAGGCCCCGTTCAACTATCCGAAATTCCTGAAGAAGCGCTTCAAGGCCGTGCTCATCCCGTACCTCGTATGGTCGTTCTTCTACCTGCTCCACGACGGGTTGTTCTACCATACCGGGTTCCCGGACCTCTACCGGCTCGGCGGGCTTCTGCTCTTTGGGGCAGCAAAATATCAGCTGTATTTCCTCGTCATCCTGCTCTGGTTCTACCTGCTCATGCCACTCTGGATCTGGTGGGTCAAGCGCATCGGCCCCATGGGCTTTGCCGGGCTGCTCGCGGTGCAGATTGGTTTTGACTACTGGTCGAGCTACAGCGTCGCGTTCAACACCTTCGTCTACGGCCTGCCGGATGGCTCGCTGCTGAAGCCATTCCTCATGTACCGCCTGAACTACTGGGTATTCCACTACCTCTTCATCTTCATGCTCGGCGGCTGGCTGGCCACGCACATGGATGCGTTCTACACCTTCATGAAGGAAAAACGCACGCCGATCACGATCGTGTTCTGGGCATCGCTCGGATCCCTGCTCTGGTACTACTACCACCTCATCCTGAAAGAAGGATACACGCCGCTGGAGGCGATCAACACGGCGCATCAGCTGTCGCCGGAAGGTATCTTCTACACGCTTGGCGCGTCGATCTTCTTCTTCACGATCTTCACGTACCAGAAATACCCGCAGTGGCTTAACCCCATGCTGCATCAGCTCGGCAGGCACTCCTACTTTGCCTACCTCGTGCATCCGCTGTTCATCGGATACATCGCCTATTATCTCGAGAAGCACGGCATCATCATGACGGCCGACATCGCCATCGCCATGTACGTCGTCGTGCTCGCCATCAGCGTCGGTGCGGCCGCCCTCTGCCGCCGCATCGGCACGGCGATTCCCCTGGTCAACATCCTGACCATCGGCTCGTTCCCACGAAAACGAAAATAAAGTTTACCGCAACAAAAAAGCGTGCTGCATTCCATTCAGTGGAGTGCAGCACGCTTTTTTCTGTTAAGCCAGCGCATCCTGTTTCATGCGATACGCATAAATCAGCCGTGCGAGGGTATCGCAAACGATTTTCATATCCATCGGTTTGGTCAGATGCGCATTCATACCTGCCTCATGGGATTTCTTGACGTCCTCCTCAAAGGCGTTGGCTGAGAGTGCAATAATCGGAACGGACGGGGCATCCGGGCGGTCGAGATGGCGGATGCCCTCCGCCGCCTCATAGCCGTTGAGCACGGGCATGCGGATATCCATGAGGACGGCATCGTAGAAGAACGGGTCCGAATTGTCGAATGTCGAGACACCGACCTGCCCATCCCCTGCCGTATCCACGACCATGCCCTGCAGCTGCAGGAACGTAACGGCAATCTCCTGATTGAGCTCATTATCCTCACAGAGCAGGATATGCGCTCCCTTCAGGATACCGAGCGGCGTGTCCTGCTGTTTTTTCTTCCTTTTCTGTTCTTCCGCAATTTCCACAGGCAGATCGACGGTGAATTTCGACCCCTCTCCCGGTGCGCTCTCGCAGGCAATCGTGCCCTGCAGGAGTTCGATAAGTCCCTTGACGATGGAGAGGCCGAGGCCTGTGCCATTGCTCGTCACCCGTTCCTGCTGAAACGGCTTGAACATCATAGGCAGGAACTCCTTCGACATGCCAATGCCGTTATCTTTCACCTCGAAATGGAGCGTTGCTTTTTTACTCCCTTTCTCCCTCCTGCATCGGCCGAGCAGCCAGACATCCTTGCCCGTCGGCGTGAATTTCACGGCATTCGAGAGCAGATTCATGAGGATCTTCGTCAGGCGCACATGGTCGACCGAAATGGACTGGACGCCATCGAAATCGAGATCCGTATGGAAGATGACATTTTTCGTCACAGCCGTCGCACGGATCGTGTCCGTGATGGATTCGAGGAAATGATTCGTATCCACGACATGCGGCTCCATCTTCGCTTTCTTGCTCGAAATACGCGAGATATCCAGCGTGTCGTTGATGAGCTGCAGGAGGAGTTTACTCGACTGCTGGATTTTCAGCAAATACGCTTCCCGCTTCTCTTCATCCTTTGTTTCCAGTGCCAGCTTGTCAAATCCGACGATGGCATTCATCGGCGTACGCATATCATGACTGATATTCGCAAAGAATTCTTTTTCCACCTCTGAGGCACGCTTAAGCATTTCCATGCTCTTCGTGAGCTTCGCGTTCAGTTCCTGGATTTCCATGCGCGTCTTCATTTCCATCGTGATATCCGTGAAAGCCGAGGCGAGGCCGACGATATTGCCATCCGCATCATAAAGGGGATTCTTGAACGTGTCAATCCAGCGCTTTTCCCCATCCCCTCTCGTCTGCAGCACGGCACGGTGGACGCTGCCGCCCGTACGCAGGACATGCATCTCATCGGCATAATACTGGTCGAGATTATCCTTCCAGCCCAGCTCCTCATTCGTATGGCCAAGAACGATAGACTCATCCGCAAAACCATAGAAGTCCAGGAAGGATCGGTTCGCACCGAGGAAGCGCTGATTCTTGTCTTTCCAGAACAGGGCGGGGCGCACGGCATTCAGGACATTCAGCACCTGCTCGTCCATATGGGAAACCTCGCGGCGGCTGGCCTCGAGGCGCCGCGTCTCCGCCGTCGTATCGGTAAAGCCCAGCTCGAAAAGGGGCTCGCCATCGGTATCCGGACGGGACACGATGGTGACAAATACCCAGTAATAGCCGACTTCCGGTTTATGGATATCGATTGGTGTGCGCAGTAGGGCATGCTGGATCCATGCCGGATTCGCTGCAGCCTGCTGAAGCGTCCACGCCAGGCGCGGCAGGTCTGAGGGGTGGACCAGTTTCTCAAAAGGTTGGCTCAGGTAAGCCTTGGTCTCTTCCTCCGTCTTCTGCATGAATTCGATTAACCCCTGTGACACCTCCAGAACATGCAGCCGATCCGGCTCCACCCTGGCACAACACTGCGGAAGCATCGACGACCGGGTTTCCCATTCCCGTTCTCCCATATCCCCGTCATCCCCTTCGATTTGTTACGTCTCGCTCCAGGCAAAACGGTAGCCGACGCCGCGCACGGTCTCGATGGCATCCGCCACCTCCGGGCAAACGCCGAGCTTCATGCGCAAATGGCGGATATGCACATCCACCGTGCGCGTGTCCCCGTAATACTCATAGCCCCAGACCTGCTCGAGAAGCTCGTCACGCGAATAAGCCCGGCCGATATGCGTGAGGAACAGCTTCAGCAGCTCGTACTCTTTCGGCGTCAGGGAAAGCGGCTTACCGTTCGCCGTCACCGTATAGGCGCGGAAATCCATCGTGAGCGGCCCCACATGGAGCGTCATCTGATCTTTTTCTTTCGTGTGTTCATCCCGCGGTGCGCTGCGGCGCAGGACGGCCTTGATGCGTGCGGCCAGTTCCCGCTGGGAGAACGGCTTTGCAATGTAGTCATCCGCGCCGAGCTCGAGCCCGAGCACTTTGTCGATTTCCTCGGCGCGCGCCGTCAGCATGATGATGGGGATAGCCGAGGTATCCTCACTGCCCTTCAGCCTGCGGCAAACCTCAAACCCATCCATCTTCGGAAGCATGACATCGAGCAGGATGAGATCCGCCCCATCCGCCTTCGCCAAAGCCTCCTCGCCATCCTCCGCCGTCAGCACAGCATAGCCATGCCGCATGAGCTGCACCTGCAGCAGCTCGCGGATAGCATCCTCATCGTCCACGACCAAGATTTTTGTCTGCATGGTTTCTCCCTTTATCTTCGTATGCCTTATCCTTCTATTATAGAATAATCATCGGAAAACTGCCATATCAAATCCCGCCTTTTCCTATAAAAAAGATGGCCACGCCATATGCATAGCCATCTCCGTGTTATGTTTTATCCTTTACTTCATCGTGAAAAAATCGACTGCCAGCAGGCGGCGCGCGGCAAGGGACTGTGGATGCGCCACCACGGCAGCTGTCGCGCCCTGCTCGACGATGCGGCCCTGCTCCATGACGCAGACGCGGTCGGCCACCTGCGCGAGCAGCGGCAGGTCGTGCGTGATAAACAGGCAGGTCAGCTGCCGCTCACGGCAGAGCTCGCGGATGAGCGCGACGATGCGCTGCTGCAGGGTGACGTCGAGCGCACTCGTGACCTCGTCGCAGATGAGCAGCTGCGGCTGCGTCGTGAGCGCCCGTGCAATGGCCGCACGCTGGCACTGGCCGCCGCTCACTTCAAAGGGATAGCGCGCCGCGATACGCTCCGGCAGTTCCACGCGCGCGAGGAGTTCCCGCACACGCTGCTCGCGTGCCGCCCGCGCCACGCCCTGCGTGCGCAGCGGCTCCGCGATACTCCAGCCCAGCGTGCGGCGCGGATCGAACGACGCCTCGGGCTGCTGGAAGATGACCTGCACCTGCTGCCACCGCGCGCGATTGCCGGCCTCCTGAGCGGCATAGGTCTGTCCCGCGATGGTGATGGTGCCGCTGTCCGCCGTCTCCAGCCCCGCGATGATGCGCGCCGTCGTGCTCTTGCCGCAACCCGAGACGCCGACGAGACCCGCACACTCGCCGCGCTGCAGCGAGAACGAGACGCCCGCCAGCACCTGCTGCTTCTGTTTCCGTCCAAACGTCTTCTGCAGGTCATGTACGACCAGCAGCGGCTGTGTTTCAGGCATCGGCCAGCGCCTCCTCTCCCCGTCGCTCGATATGCGGCACGGCTGCGATGAGGGCGCGCGTATATTCGGCCTGCGGATGCACAAATACGTCGTGCCGTTTGCCCTGCTCCATCACGCGGCCGTTTTGCAGCACGAGCAGCTGGTCAGCGAGGTACCAGGCCACGCCCATGTGATGCGTGACGATGATGAGCGCCGTGCCCTGCTCGCGGCAGAGTGCCTGCAGTTCTTTCACCACATCGACCTGCGTGACGGTATCCAGCGCCGAAGTCGGCTCGTCGGCCAGCAGCAGCTGCGGCTGCATGAGCAGGGCCGCGAGGATGCCCACGCGCTGCCCCATGCCGCCCGATAGTTCAAACGGATAGGCCTCCAGTACGGATGCATCGAGATGCAGCCGTGCCATGAGCCTGAGCGCCCGCTCGCGCGCCTCCTGACGCGTCCAGTCCTTGTGCAGGTGCACGCTCTCCCAGAGCTCCGCTCCCACGCGACGCACGGGGCAGAACGAGGCGCCCGCGTCCTGGAAGATCATAGACAGCCGCGGCCCGCAGAGCGCACGCCGCGCGTTGGCATCCAGTGTCGTGAGTTCCTGCCCCGCGAATGTCATCGTACCATGCTCGATGCTGCGCTCGTCCGACGGCAGGCCCATGATGGCCTTTAACAACGTGCTCTTGCCGCTGCCGGACTCGCCGACGATAGCCAGCACCTGTCCGGCTTCCAGCGAAAAGCTGACATCCTGTACAGCCACCTTTCCCTCCCAGGCCACGGAGAGATTTTTTACCTCCAACAGGCTCATTGCTTGTCCCTCCTATAGGGATTTAGTCTTTGGCGAGCTCCGGCGTAATCTCGTAGTAGTCGGACGGGTGCGCCGCGAAGCCCTTGACATTCTTCTTCATGACGAACGACATACGCAGATGCGATGCGTAGAAATACGCGCAGTCATCGAGGATCTGCTGCTCCATCTGGATCGCAATCGAACTGCGCTTGTCCGCTCCGAACGTATTGCGCAGCTGCTCCTCCAGCGACTCGATGCGGTCGTTGTAGTAGAAGCCCATGTTGTAGGCCGAGCTTTTCAGTACATGCGTAGAGAAATAATACTCCGGGTCACCCGTAGGTGCCGTGACGAAAGCATTCGAGTACAAGTCATACTCGCCGCTCTTAAGGAAATTCTTGTAGTTGTTCGTGGCATTGACGTCGAGCTTGATGCCGATGTCCTTGAGGTCGGCCTGCGCCGCCTCGGCGAGCAGCGGCAGTTCCTGACGGCTCGTGTACGTCAGGTAGCGCAGCTCGAGGTTCTTGCCGTCTTTATCGACATAGCCGTCGCCGTCCGTGTCCGCATAGCCAGCCTCTTTGAGCAGCCCCTTCGCTTTCTCTTTATCAAAGGCCACGGTATGCACGGCGTTATCGCCGAACGTCATGCTCGCGGGGAACGGGCCGACGGCCGGCGTGCCCTGGCCGTGCAGCAGCACCTTCGTAAAGTTCTCCTTGTCGATCGCCATAGAGATGGCCTGGCGCACACGCAGATCCTGCAGAGCTGGCGTCTTGAAATTGAACGCCACCTGATAGATGCGCGACGTATCCGCCTGGCTCACGTTATACTTGTCGTTGTTCTGGAACAGTTCGAGGTTCGAATACGGCAGGCCCTGTACGGCATCGAGTTCGCCGTTCTGCATGGCCATGGTCAGCGTATCGCCGTCCGTGATGCTCTTTACGACGATTTTATCCATATGCGGTTTCGTCTCGCCCCAATAGTTTTCGTTTTTCTTGAGGTCGATTTCCGTATCGGAGACGCTCGTCGCCTCATACGGGCCGGTGCCGATGACGATTTTATCGTGTTCCCCTGCCTCGACGTCGATGATGCAGCCGTACGGGTCAGAGAGATAGTTCAGCAGAGCCGGTACTTTCTCCTTGGATTTGATGGTGATGGACTGACCGTCCGCCGTCATGGACTCGATTTTCAGGTCCTTCGGTGCACGGTCGTGCTTCTGCAGCAAATCCTCGAAGCAGGCCTTGACCGCCTCGCCCGTGACTTTCTTGCCGTTGGAGAAGCAGATATTGTCCTTCAGGTTGATTTTCACCGTGTAGTCATCAATCTGCTCGTAATCCTTGGCCAGCCAGGGCTCGAGCTCCATGGTGTTCGTAAAGCGGAATAGCGTCTCGCCGATACCATAGCGGATGCTGCTCCAGCCCACATAGGTATCATGTGGGTTCGTGCCCGTATTCTGGTTCGAGACGCCGTAGGCCACCGTGCCATAGGTGAATGTCTTGGCATCGCCTGCGGACTTGCTGCCGCTCTGCGAGCCGCAGCCACTGGCCAGCAGGGCTGCCGTCACGAGTACGGCGAGAGCCATCTTGATGTTATGCTGTTTTTTCATCGTTCTTTCTCCTTCACTGCATCATCGTTTTATCGCAAATTATTTCCTGCGCACGTCGAGGACATCGCGCAGTTTATCACCTAGCAGATTAAAAATGGCCACGGATACGAAAATCGCTACGCCCGGGCCAAGGATAATCCACGGCGCCGTCTGCAGCATGCTGCGGCCATTGTTCATCATAGCGCCCCACTCCGCCGTCGGCGGCATGGCGCCGAGACCGAGGAACGATAGGCCCGCGAGCTCCATGATAATCGTGCCGACGTTCAGCGCCGCCGTCACGAGGATGGGGCCTGCCACATTCGGCGTCACATGCTGCCAGAGTATCGTGAGCGTCGAGCAGCCCGCCATGCGTGCCGCCTCCATATAAGGTGCCGTGCGGATGGTCAGCACGAGCCCACGTGCGAGGCGCGCATATTTCGGCCAGCCGATGAGCGCGAGCGCCAGGGCAGCCTGGATGAGGCCGCCGCCCAGCACGCCCGCTACGGCGATGGCGAAGACCATCTCCGGGAATGCGAGGAACACATCGGACAGGCGCATGAGGAACGTATCGGCCCAGCCGCCACGGTAACCGCAGAAAATGCCGATGACGCTGCCCACGACCGCGATAAAGACGAGCAGCAGCAGCGAGGCACAGAGCGTCGTCTGCGAGCCCGCAATCACGCGCGAAAGCAAATCGCGCCCGTAGCGGTCCGTGCCAAGCAGATGATCGCCGCCCGGCGGCTGGAGCGAGATGGACAAATCCTGCACGTAAGGATCCTGCGGCGTGAGCCACGGCGCAAAGACCGCAAGGAGCAGCAACGCCCCCGCGAGCAGCAAATAGGGCCAAAGCGCCCGGTAACGTGGGGATAACAGAAGTTTTTTCATGCGTTATCCCCTTTCCCATAGCGGATGCGTGGATCGAAATAATGGTAGAGCAGATCCGCCGCCAGATTGACACTGACATAGATGAACGACATCCAGACCACGTAGGACTGGATGAGTGGGTAGTCGCGCATAAGGATGGCATCGACGGCCATCTTGCCCACGCCGTCCCACATAAAGATACTCTCCACGATGGCCGTGCCGCCGAGCAGCGAGCCGACGGAGAGCGCGAGCAGCGTGATAATCGTGATAAACGACGATTTCAGCACATCGCGCCAGAGGATCCAGCGCTCCGGCACACCGCGCGCACGGGCACCGGCCACGTAGGGCTTCGCGAGCTCCTCCAGCACGACGGCGCGGATCTGACGCGTGTACTTCGCACCCATGGCGATGGCGAGCGTCACCGCCGGCAGCACGACGGAGAGCGGATTGTCCGCACTGCTCATAACGGGGAACAGGCCGGCCTGGAGCGCGAGGAAATAGATGAGCAGCAGACCCACGAAGAAGTTCGGCAGCGAGTTGCCCACAAAGGTCAGGAAACGGATGATATAGTCGGGCCAGCGGTTCTGCCGCACGGCCGCATAGATGCCGAGCGGGATAGCGAACAGCAGCGTAAGCCCCACAGAGGCCAGCATGAGCTCGACCGTCGCCGGCATTTTGTCCATGAACGTGTCAAACACGAGCTTGCCCGAGATATACGAGCGCCCCATGTCGCCCGTCACCACGCCCTGCAGCCAGTGCCCATACTGCACAAGGAACGCCTGATCGAGGCCGAGCTCGGCGCGCTTCGCCGCCTTGACCTCCTCCGTCACGCCGCCCGACTGCTCAAACATCACGTCCACGGCATCGTCCGCCGCGAACTGCATCATGCCAAACGTGAGGAAGGTGATGCCTACGAGAATCGGGATCAACTGCAGGAAACGCTGAAAAACATACTTCCGCACATCCTATCGCTCCTTTTATCTTTCGATGCTCTTTTGATTTTATATGGGTATCCAGGGGATATTTTTCTTCACTTTTGTAAATTATAGCGAAGAAATTGGCAAAAATTAAGCCCCCACGGGGGTTCTCATAACCCCCATGGGGGCTTATAAAAGGACAAAAAAATCGATATACTGGTAAAAAAGATGAATCACATCGGAAAAATAAGGAGTGTCAACATGCAGGCAATATCGACAACCCTGCCGCAGGCCGCCGCGGACGCGGACATCCTGCTTGAGCGTCAGGTGGAATCCTACTGGGATCACCGCAGCGAAGAGTTCTCCACCAAGCGCCGCCGCGAACTCGACGGACCGGATGGTGCGGCCTGGCGCCGCCTGCTCACGCAATACATCGACGGTATCTGGCCAGATATGCACCACCTTCGCGTCCTCGATGTCGGAACAGGCGCCGGCTTCTTTGCGATTCTCCTCGCCGAGATGGGCGCCCGGGTCACAGGCATAGACATGTCGCGAGAGATGCTCCACGAGGCCAAGGAAAACAGCCTCGCCTATGGCGTGAGCAGCCTGACGGAATTCCGCCCCATGAACGCACAAGAGCTGGATTTTGACGATGCATCGTTTGACATCGTCATCAGCCGCAACCTCACGTGGACGCTGCCCGATGCCGCACAGGCTTACCGGGAATGGAGCCGCGTACTGAAAGCGGGCGGACTGCTCCTGAATTTCGACTCGGACTACAGCCAGACCGTCTGGACACAGGACAACACCGGCGACGAGCTCGCCGATGCGACCCTCGCCGAATGCACAGCCATCAAAAATGCGATGTCCATAAACGAGGAAGAGCGTCCCGCCTGGGATATGGCTCAGTTGCAGTCTCTCGGGCTCACCGTACGCCTGCAGGCCGACATCCGCCCGCAGGTACACCTCGATCCCCTGCTGATCTTTGATGCGCAGCCTCTCTTCGCCCTTTGTGCACAGAAATAGAAGGAAAGAACGAACACGCCTCCCGCAGGCCTCACCTCGGCGAGGCTTTTTTATTGCCCTTCTTCCTGCTTCCTGCTATACTTATATACTAGAGTATTGTTGCCATAGCAACGGATAATCGATGAAACACATCCTGCAAATTTGCGGATATAAAGGAGACTTATAGACTATGAAACTTACGCGCAAATCGGTCGAACTTCTTGCCCCTGCCGGTACCTGGGATGCCCTCGTGGCCGCTGTCGAGTCCGGTGCCGATGCGGTCTATCTCGGCGGCAAGCATTTCAACATGCGCATGCATGAGGGTGATTTCAACTTCACGGATGAAATGCTCAAAGACGCCATCGCCTATACGCACGAACACGGCGTCCGCCTCTACATCACGCTGAATAATCTCATCAGTGATGAGGAAATCCCCGCCCTGAAAGAGTATCTGG
Organism: uncultured Selenomonadales bacterium; assembly: GCA_900315155.1. GTDB lineage: Bacteria > Bacillota > Negativicutes > Selenomonadales > Selenomonadaceae > UBA2897. Next base: position 61,334 of record OMYB01000007.1, read on the forward strand.
CTTACCTGAACGAAATCAAGCCGGATGCCATCCTCGTGCAGGATTTCGCCGTGCTGAAACTCGTCCGCGACATGGGCATCACGATTCCGCTGCACACGTCGGTCATGATGAATACGCACAACGAGCATGCCATCCAGAAACTCAAGGAATACGGCATCACGCGCATCGTCGTCGGCCGTGAGATGACGCTCTCCGAGCTCTCGCTGTTCCGTGAGCGCACCGGCATCGATGTCGAGTACTTCATGCACGGCGACATGTGCTTCTCCGAGTCCGGCCAGTGCATCCACTCCGGCGTCGTCTTCAGCCAGAGCGGCAACCGCGGCCGCTGCCTGAAACCCTGCCGCTGGGCCTATCAGCTCATCGACGAAAACACAGGCGAAGTCCTCGACCACGACGGCCCGGGCGCGTACAAGCTCGCGCTCAAGGATATGTGCATGTACCGCGCAATCCCGCAGCTGATCCAGGCCGGCGTCTTCTCGTTCAAGATCGAGGGCCGCATGCGCCCGGCCGGCTTTATCCGCCGCATCGTCTCCACGTACCGCAAGGCCATCGATGCCTACATCGCCGATCCGAACGGCTACCACACGGACGAGGAAGGCTGGAAAAACCTCTATGACAACCGCGCCCGTGACTTCACGACGACGTTTGCTTTCGGCAAACCGGGCAAGAAGGATATCGGCTTCACCGGTGAGCGCGAGCCGCGCTTCTTCTCCGATGCCGTCAAGGAAGCAGGTTTCCAGGATGAAGTCCTGAAGCAGGAACCAGACATCCGGAAGGAAAATGTCCCGCATCGCACGCTCGCCGTCCGCGTGGGGACGCTGGACGCCGCCAAGGCTGCCGTCGACAACGGCGCTGACGTCATCTACGTCGGTGGTGAGGCCTTCCGCCCGAATCTGCCGTGGACGCTCAAGGACTACGACGATATCCTCGCTTATGCCGATGGCAAGACAAATGTCGTCATCAACACGCCGCGTACGACGATGCGCCGCGAATGCGGCGAGCTCGAGCAGTTCTTCGATGCGATCAAGGATAAGCCATTCAGCGGCATCATGGTCAGCAACCTCGGCTCACTGAAGCTCGCCCAGACGCTCACGAAGCTGCCGGTACAGGCCGATACGTCGTTCAACCTGTTCAACCACCTCGCCGCGGAATTCCTCAAGGAAAACGGCGTCACGATGGCCACGTCCTCGTACGAGCTCTCCTTCGAGCAGCTCCGCGAAATCGTCGAGAACAGCACGATGCCTATCGAGGTCGTCGTGCACGGTGCCTACGAGTCGATGATCTGCGACCACAACATCCCGGGCATGTCTCTCCCATACTACAACGAGCTCGACAACCCGGAGATCCTGGACCGCCATTACGCGCTGCTCGATAATGCCAAGGAAGTCCACCCGCTCCGCATTGACCAGTACGGCCGCAACCATATCTATTTTGCGAAGGATCTCTGCCTCTATCCGTACCTCCCGAAATTCAATGGTGTGGCCTCCTACCGCATCGAGGCACAGGACTACGCGCCGGAACTCACGGGGCTCCTCACGCGCATCTACCGCTCTGCCCTCGACAGCCTGAGCGCCGGCGGTGAAGGATTCGATGCAGCTGCCTTTGAGCAGATGAAAAACCAGAGCCCGCGCGAACTGGGCATCGGCACGTACCGTTTCCGCCAGTCCCGCAACTCCATCTGATGGGGTAAAATTCCCTCGTTCGTTTCTTTGATAGAAAGGAAAGCATCATGAGCGAAAAGCAATACCTTGGCCCGGAAGCCATCATCGAAAAGAAAAAGAAGTACATCATGCCCTGCCTCGCGCATTTTTATCAGCATCCGCGCCAGATTGTCAAAGGCTCCATGCAGTACCTCTTCGACAGCGAGGGAAACAAGTACCTCGACTGCTATGCCGGCGTATCGGTCATGAACTGCGGCCATTGCAACCCGGAAATCACGAAAAAGGTCACGGAGCAGGTCAACACGCTGCAGCACGTCTGCAACATCTACCTCACAGAAAACTTCGTCAATCTCGCCGAAAAACTCGCGGAAGTCACACCGGGAGACCTGCAGAAGACCTTCTTCTGCTCCACAGGCTCCGAGGCCACAGAAGGTGCCCTGCTTCTCGCCGAGATCTATACGGGCAATCCGGAGATCATCGCGCTGCGCCAGGGCCTGCACGGCCGCACGAAACTCGGCATGAGCATCACGGGCCTGCAGATGTGGCGCACGGATCCGAATCCGGTCGGCGGCATCCATTTCGCCCCGAACCCATACTGCTACCGCTGCCCGCTCAACAAGAAGCCGGACACCTGCGACCTCGCCTGCGCGAATGCCATCGAGGACCTCATCAAGACGGCTACCTCCGGCCACCCGGGCGCCTTTATCGCCGAGCCGATCCAGGCTAACGCCGGCTGCGTCGTGCCGCCGAAGGGCTACTTCAACCGCGTACAGGAAATCTGCCACCAGTACGGCACCCTGCTCATCACGGATGAAGTCCAGACGGGCTTTGCGCGCACGGGCAAGATGTTCGCGATAGAGAACTGGGGCATCGCTCCGGACATCATGGCTGTCGCTAAGGCACTCGGCAACGGCGCACCGATCTCGGCGTTCATCTCTACGGCGAAGATCGCCGATACGTACACGCGACCCGGCGCCTCGACACTCGGCGGCAACCCGGTATCGAGCACGGCCGGCCTCGCCGTCCTCGACTACATCGAGGAGCATCACCTCGCAGATAACGCCTACGCCCGCGGCAAGCAGCTGCGTGCCGGCCTCCGCGAGCTTGCGAAGAAGCATCCCATCATCGGCGACGTGCGCGGTCTCGGCCTCATGGACGGAGCAGAATTCATCCATGCAGACGGATCACCTGCCCCACAGGAACTCGATGAGGTGCTGGAGGCGCTCCTGGGCCGCGGCTTCATCGTCGGCAAGAACGGCGTCGCACGCAACGTCCTTGCCTTCCAGCCGCCTCTCGTCGTCACCGAGGAAAACATCGATGACGTTCTCAACGCCGTTGACCTCATCCTCACGGAAAAGAAATTCTGAATCCCTTTCAGAGCATAAAAAATCCCCGATGCCCAACACGGGCACGGGGATTTTTTTACTGCATGAAATGCCCAGGCATCTGCGAGGATTTTCCTCAATCCTCGCAAACGGTCAGGAACTGTACTTCCGAATGGGCAGGGTGTACCTTGCTCCACTCTCTGGAATAGCAGGCATCCGTACGCCATTCACGGAATGCGATGGCCGTAACCTGCCAATAACCCAGCGTACCATCTCTGAGCGGTTTCTGGATGCTCTCAAGGAAGCTGCGTATCACATAAGGACTCGTATCTTTCGGCGACTGAACCAGGATGAACGCGTTCGTCTCTTTGTTGTACAAGGCCTCACCGCTGCACGACCTGTCGTCGCCAAAACTGTAATGGATACTCAGGACTTTGCTTCCCTTTGGGGTAATTTCACTCCAGGATAACATGGATCTACCTCCTAGAAAATCAAATACATAGGCACACAATTATCTATAGGCCTCTTTCAAGGAAGTAGTTCTAGGAAAAACGAAAATATCCTCCTAGAAAATAAAAGAAAATAACAATTTTCGCAATTTATTTTTCCCCGTCATCCGATTGGCTGAGCAGCTGAATACCCGAACGAAATTCATCCATGCTGAGGGTAAAGTAGTCCACCGATTGCAGAATCTTGTACACCTCCTGCTGAGACTTCGCTGTATCCAGCTGCTCCTGCACGCTCTCCTCGGAAAGTGCATGCATCAGCATGTGTGCTGCTTCTTCTGGTTCCATCATACAACCTCCTCCCGACGCAATTCCTCCACTTCACGTTCCACAGCCGCTTCCCTTTCGGCCCGTGCTTTTGCCTCCGGCAGATTCTCCCAGATCAGCACAGGTGCAAGGGGGAACCCATTGAACCGCGTAGCACTGACGCTCGAATAAGCGCCGATTTCCGTAATGAGAACGTGATTGCCGATTTTCTGGTGCGGCACTTCGACATCCCGGTAAAGCACATCGATGCCATCGCAGCTCGGACCAACGAAAGTCGAGACCTGCTCTGCCCCTTCACCGAAACAATGCAGCGGATAGGACCAGTGGTCGAAGATAATGCCGGATAGAGCCCCATAGACGCCCTCATCCAGGATGTACCAGGGATGACCCTGACGCGTCTTCGTACCGATAACCGTCGTGACGAGATTCATCGCCGTACCGCAGAGGAACCGTCCCGGTTCACACCAGACGGCCGCATCGGGGAACAGGCGCACGATTTCGCGGTCGATGGAACGCATCATCTCACCCGGGTCCACAGAAAGGCCGGATGCCGATGGTACAGGGAACCCACCGCCGATATCGAGATCCGTGAGATGCATGCCCATGTCCTCTGCCTCCTGGAACAGGCCACGGCAAAGGATCAGTGCCTCCTCATATGCCGCCGTCGAAAGGGACTGGCTGCCGACATGGAAACATATGCCGATGGGATGCAATCCGGCATCACGCGCCTGCGCGAGCAAACGAAGTGCCTCTGCCGGCTGCACGCCGAACTTCGTATTGAGGTCGACCATGGCCTTGTTGTTGCGGACGGCAACGCGCACGAGGACATCCGCGCCCGGAATGTACTCGGCCATCTTACCGATTTCGCTGGCATCGTCGAACGTCATGCGGCGCACGCCGATCTCAGCCGCCCGTTTGAGGCCGCGCCGGTCTTTTACGGGGTTCGCATAAATCATGCGCGAACCAGGCACGCCGATGGCAGTGAGCATATCCATTTCGCCAGCCGATGCCACATCGAAATGCGAACCGAGCGAAGCCATGCGTTTAAGAATCTCCGGTGCCGGATTCGCCTTGATCGCGTAATAGATACCGGCGTGCGGGAGATTTTCGCGCATAAAGCAGTAATTCTCCTCTGCCTGGCTGGTGGAAGCCACGAGAAACGGGGTCTCATAGCGCGCGGCCAGCTGATTCATTTCTTTTTCGGTAAGACGGAACTTTTTCATAACACAACCCATTCCATAATAAATTTAAGGCAATCCAATATTGTATAATCTCATAATGTATAATTGTTTAATGTATCATTGTATAACGTATAAGTTTTAATTGTATAAAATACGAATACGTATAAAACAACGATGCATTTGCCTTATAAGCGTAGTGTACACTCTTTTCCCCAAGGATGCAATAGATTTTCGGCAGATTTTTGTATACATTCAGGAAAACGATACGCACAAAATAATTTTGCTTTACTCGCCTGAGAGGCGTATAATGATTATGTATGTGTTTTACAGATTTTATCGTATTGCATACAGAAAATCAAAAATTTACCTGGGAAGGTGTAAAAGGAAATGGCAGATCGTTATTATTCTTTGAAGGTAGCCGGCGTTGAGCGCCAGCTCCCGATCCTCAACGTCACGGATGAGCTCGCCATCGCCGGTTTCATTATGCTTGGCGACAACGAGCTCGTCGATGCCTGCGCCAAAGAACTTGCGAAGAAAATCCCGCCTGAGACGGACGTCATCCTCACGGCCGAGACGAAGGGCATCCCCCTCGCTGCCGAGCTCTCGAGGCAGCTTGGCCAAAAGCGTTTCGTCGTTGCGCGTAAATCGATCAAGGCGTACATGGAGAACCCTCTCTGGGTCGAGGATGTCTCCATCACGACAAAGGGTGTCCAGAAACTCTGCCTGAATGATCCGGATATCCAGCTCATCAAGGGCAGCAATGTCCTCCTCCTCGACGATGTCATCAGCACGGGCGGCTCGATGCGTGCCCTGAAGGAACTCGCAGATAAATGCGAAGCCCATGTCATCGGCGAAGCCTGCGTCCTCGCTGAAGGTGATGCCGCAAAACGCAAGGATATCATCTTCCTTGAGCCGCTGCCGCTTTTCAAAGCAGAATAAGCAGAATATGGTATTTGCCAGGCCTCCACGGCCTGGCTTTTTAGTTTTCTGCCTTTTTTCTGCCGATCCATCACGAAAAAGTTTTTTCTTTTCTTTTTGTTTGGCAGGAAATAAGTCCCCCGTCTAGAATACTAGTAAGGAAAACGAAAAACTATACCGATTTACTGGTAAATAAGAGGGTCGCTCCATGTTTTATGAAAGTGGTAAATACATTCTGAACTTTGATCTCTGTGCAGCAGCACTCGCTTTGCTGCTTATTTTCGTGCAGCACTTCTATGTCCGTCACAAACGCCGGACTACCTATGTACTCATGCACCTCGAACTGCTGGTCTTCCTCTATTCCCTGCTGAAGACACTTACCTTCTTCATGCGCGCAGACCCTGCCGCTTATACGGTTACCGCTATCAGCGTTGCGAACCTCTTCGCCCATTTGCTTCATGGCTATATGCTGTTTATTCTCTTCTGCTTCTTTGCGGTGTTATGCCGTGCGCAGAAGCATGTCAGCATCCCGATACGCTGGGCCAGCGTGCTCCCCTTCGCGTGCTACGCCCTTTTCCTGCTCATGCCACCGCTTCAGGCGCATATTTACACGATATCACCAGAAGGGTTTTACATGCACCAGGACATGCACGGGATCATCTTCGGAGAAACCGTGCTCTATATCCTCATGACGATGGGGCTCGTCTTTCTCTATCAGCGGGAACTGGGGCAGAAATACAAACCGGCTATCCTCATGAATCTCAGCTTTCTCTTGTTCTACACGATAGACAGCATGCTCGGCATAAGGGTTGCAAACTTTGCTATGGCATTGAACCTCGTGCTTTTCGCCTTGCTGCTCGACGGAGAGGAACTCGAGCACTGGCGCTACGACAGCATGACAGATGCGCTCGCTGGCATGACGAACCGCTACGGCCTGCGCATCGAACTGCCGGAAATCGTCGGCCAAAATCTCTGCGTCGGCATCTTCGACATCAATAAGTTCAAGCATTTCAATGACACCTACGGTCATCGCAACGGCGATGATGTCATCCGTCTCTGTGCCGGCTGCCTGAAGGGTATCGACGGTCTTCGCTGTTACCGCTACGGCGGTGATGAATTCCTGATCATCTCCCTGTTCCCGCCTGAGCCTTTCCTCAAGAAACTCCAGTACCTGCAGAGCGATATGGCTCATTCCCACCTCGATAACATCAACGAGCAGATTACCGCGACGATCGGCTACACATACGGTTATCCGCAGAACGTAAACGAGTTTTGGGACCTCGTCAGCATTGCCGACAGCTGTCTCTACGTCGGCAAGGAGAAGAAGCACCTCATCGTCGGCAACATCAACGGACAAATTATTTTCGGTGATTAAGTCATCCATCCATGCACCTAAAAAGAAGCTTACCCATTTCACAGTCCTTGCTGTGATTGGGCAGGCTTCTTTTTTGCGAACAATTTTTCCGAACAGGTATTGCAAGAACATTTTTTCCGTGCTACAATATCAATCAGAACAAGAATTCTAGAACATGAATTTCAAGAATGCATGTTCCCTATTTCCTAAAAAATAGAAAGGGGTCCTTTCTTATGAAACGCTTTTTCCTTCTTCTGGTGCTTACCCTCATGATTGTCCAGCCGCTGCACCTGACGAATTCCTATCTCCGCACGGCGGAGTTTGCTACGATTACGGTCGCCGGCACGGAGAATATCAGCGGTATTGCACACCGTTACGCCCCTGACGAAAATAGCGCGGAGGAGCTCCAGCAGGCCATCATCGAGATCAATGCCCTGACACCAGACGGAGCGGTACGTGAGGGCCAGACCCTCCGCATACCGCTCCGCGATGACAGCACACCAGCTGCCCATCAGCTGGCATCCCGTTGATTATGCATTTTCTTGCAGCAGTGCTGCAATCTTCGTCTTCATGATATCGAACGCAACATCGTTGAGGCCGCTGTTGAGCACGATATCCGCGACGTTCTTCGTCGGTTCGACATAGAGATAATGCATCGGCTTGACCGTTGCCAGATACTGCTCGATGATATTATCGAGGTCACGGCCGCGCTCCTGCATATCGCGTACCACACGGCGCAGGATACGCTCATCCGCATCCGCCTCGACGAAAATCTTGATATCGAAGATATTGCGCAGACGCTCGTCCTGCAGGATAAGGATACCCTCTACGATAATCACACGGCTCGGCTCGATCGTCACCGTCTTGTTCGAACGGTTGTGATTGGCAAAATCGTAAACCGGGCATTTGATGCTCTTGCCTGCGCGCAGGGCTTTCAGATGCTCGATGAGCAGATCCGTCTCGAGCGAATCCGGATGATCGTAATTGATACGCTGACGCTGCTCGAACGGGATATCATCATGCTGCTTATAATAGTTATCGTGATAAATAACCGTAATCTTGTCGCCGAAATACTTCTTTAACCGGTTCGTGAACGTAGACTTGCCGGAGCCCGTGCCGCCGGCGATACCGATAATCGTAGTTTTCACTGTCTCTGCCTCGTTTCCTGCTTTGCTCTGTTACTCTGCGGCTGCTGAACTATCTGGTATAGCATTCACTCCTCATACTCCAGCTGATTCTCTTCGCACCACCAGCGGGCCTGCTCGAGGAAATGCTGATGGAGGAATTCCTGCCATGCACGCAGGAGCAGGAGATGCTTCACCTGATGGCGGAATCGCGATGTACCGCCTGCCCCTTCGAGTGCGGTGAGCAGACGCTCACGCATGGCCGGCTGTTCCTGCACCTCGGCAAACGCCCGCATCGTGTCCCTCTCATCGCCATCATAGAGGTTCGGCAGCGGCACGTAATGCTCGAAATCATCCTCAATCTCGAAAACATGATCCATCGTATCCTCATCGCCGACCTCGTCCATGAGGATTACCTTGCCTTTGGCGATATCCACATATCCCTGGCGGACGTCGGATTGCTCGAAGGCGGCTGCCAGTTCGTCCAACTTGATTTTCATCGCGTCACCCTCCAAATGATATCCTAATCATTATATATCAATGAGGCAGGCCTCGCAAGAGGTCTGCCTCATCTTGTTCTTTCTCCTGGATTCAATTTGCGTCGATTTTCTGCTCTTTCGCATCTTCGAGGATGCTGTCGCGCAGGGTTCTCGATGCGGTAAAGTAATCGTAGATAAACTGCCGGTCATGCATTTCGACTGCCTCGGTGACCTCCTGCAGGATGGCCTGCAGCTGCCTGAGGTTGTTCACGATGGCGTCGCCGTTCGTCATGCAGATATCTGCCCACATGTCGGCGTTCGAGGACGCAATGCGCGTCGTGTCGCGGAAGCCGCCGCCGATGAGCTTGATGCAGGACTCGCGGTCGCTGCCCGAGCGGGCGAGCAGCGTGACGAGTGCCGCTGCCGTGAGGTGCGGGATATGGCTGATGACCGAGGCGCAGCGGTCATGCGCGGCATAGTCCAGGCTCAGGAAATTCGCTTCCGTGTATTTCAGCACGGACATAAGCTTGTCCTTTGCCTCCTGCGGGGCGCCCGTATCCTGCACGATAACATAGGCCTTGCCGCGGAACAGGTCTTTCGTCGCCGCCGTGACGCCGCTCTTCTCCCTGCCGGTCATGGGATGGCCGGCGATATAGTAGATATCCTTCGGCAGGATTTTCTGCAGATGCTCCCAGATATAGCCTTTCGTGCTGCCCGCATCCGTGAGGATGGTGCCCGGCTTCAGGTATGGGAGGATCTTCTCGATCATCGGAACAATCTGCAGGACCGGCGGGCTCAAGAATACAATGTCCGCGCCCCCGACGACCTTTTCGAGGTCCGGCCCGGCATAGTCGACCGCACCGAGGCGCATCGCATTATCCATGGATTTCTGCGTGCGGCAGAGTCCCGTGATCTCGATTGCATCGCCGAGCTTATCCTTGAGGCAGAGCCCGAGAGACCCACCGATGAGACCGACACCGATGATGGCGAGCTTCATTCTGCTCATATCTTCCTCCCCATGACCTCAGCGATCTTGCGGAGTTCCTCCATGATCTGGCCAAACTTCTTCGGTGTCAGGCTCTGGTCGCCATCGGAGAGAGCAGACTCCGGATGCGGGTGGACTTCGATGATGAGGCCGTCACAGCCTGCCGCAATCGCGGCACGGGACATCGGAGCGACCATCTGCCAGCGGCCCGTGCCGTGGCTCGGATCAACGATGATTGGCAGATGAGACAGCTCTTTGACGGCAGCGACAGCACTGAGATCGAGCGTGTTGCGCGTGAACGTCTCATACGTGCGGATACCGCGTTCGCAGAGGATGACGTTGCTGTTACCACCCGAAACGATATACTCGGCAGCATTGAGCCACTCGCTGATCGTTGCGGAAAGGCCGCGTTTCAGCAGGACCGGCTTCTGCTGCTTGCCCAGAGCCTTGAGCATCTGGAAGTTCTGCATGTTGCGTGCACCAACCTGGAATAGATCCGCATAAGCACCGATCAGGTCGATATCGTCCTTGTCGACGATTTCCGTGACGACTTTCAGGCCAAATTTATCTGCCGATTTGCGCATCATCTTGAGGCCGTCCTCTGCGAGGCCCTGGAAATCATACGGGGATGTACGGGGCTTGAACGCACCGCCGCGCAGGAATTTTGCACCTGCCTTCGCGACAGCCTCTGCTGCCGTGTCGAGCTGTTTCTCGCTCTCAACGGAGCAGGGGCCCGCCATAACGACGATGTCTTTGCCGCCGATCTTAACGCCATCGACATCGACAACCGTGTCCTCCGGATGGAAATTCCGGCTGACGAGCTTATATTTCTCTGTGATACGGACCGTTTTCTCGACGCCCCGCATCATGTTCATCTGCAAATTGGCGATCTTCTTCTTATTTCCGATAACACCCACGATGGTGGTTTCAGCTCCTTTAGATAAGTTGATATCCAGGCCATTCTGTTTGACCTTTGCGATCACCTTGTCGATATCTTCCTTCGTGGCACTCGGTTTCATGACGATAATCATAATGTTTCCTCCAGACTCAGGCCGCAGCCTGCTCTTCTCCGAAATAAGAAAAGCTCGTCCCTGTAAAACTACAGGGGCGAGCTCATAATATCGATACTCGTGGTACCACCCTGCTTGCTATAGCAAGCCTCTCATTTCGGATACAACCATATCCTAGCCTCTGATAACGGTGGCATTCCGTCAAGACCTACACAGCACGATGTGCCTTCAGCCCGCTGCTCCCGCGTGTATTTCAGCCCTTCGTCCTACAGCGTTGCACCAGCCCGCTGCTCTCTGAAAGGATATCCAGACTTACTTCTCGCGTTCGTCGCATTTATCCTGATGGGTTATACTATAGCAACGTTTTATCCTTTTGTCAATGCTATTTTGTAAATCTTTTTTAGTTTTGCCTGTTCAGTATGCACGATTATTCCCCATCTGATTCCTCAGAACCGAGAATCAGAGCAATTTCATCGCAGTTCGGGAACTTCGGACAGTCGATGCATTCTTTCCAGATTTTATGCGGCAATTTTTCTTTTGTCACGATATGGAAACCCAGTTTCTGAAAAAAACCCGGCTTGTAAGTCAGCGTGAAGAACTTCGTCACACCGAGCTCGCGTCCCTCTGCGATGAGATGACGTACGATCTCGGCGCCGATGCCCTGGCGCGTACTAGCTGGATCTACCGCCATGGTGCGCACCTCTGCGACGCGGTCCCAAACGACGTGCAGTCCGCCAACACCGAAGATCTTTCCCGTGTCATCCACGGCAACGACCATATCGCGCAGCGTCTCATAGAGGGTATTGCGCGAACGGGCAAGCATGATTCCATCACTGGCATAAGCGTTGACGAGATGGAAAATCTCCTCGACATCCTGAAATCTTGCCTTGCGGTAATTCATACGATTCACTTCCGATTCTTCTTTTTGGTATTTCCACATGTCCCGCTGACAAGCGGCTCCGCGCTCGGGCATACCGCCTGCAGTGGGCACTCCGTACAGAGTGGCTTGCGCGCCTTGCAGAGGCGCCGGCCATGCCAGATGAGCCAGTGGTGCGCCTCTGCCCATTTTTCCTTTGGGATGATGGCCATGAGCCCCTTCTCCACCTCTAAAGGTGTCGTCCCCGTCGCGAGTTTCAGCCGATTCGAAACGCGGAAAACATGCGTATCCACGGCGATGGCAGGCCGCCCAAAGGCAACGGACGTCACGACATTGGCCGTCTTGCGGCCGACGCCCGGAAGTTTCTGTAGTGCCTCAAAATCATTCGGCACCTCGCCGTGATACTCCTCGCAGAGCATCTGGCATGCAGAAAGGATATGCTTCGCCTTGCTGTGGTAAAGCCCGCAGTCGCGGATCTCCTCCTCCAGCCGTGGCAGGCCGAGCGCCAGAATCTCCGCCGGCGTGTCTGCCACCTGAAAGAGCCGCTTCGTCACGACATTGACGCGCTTATCCGTGCACTGCGCGGACAGCATGACCGCGATAAGGAGCTCAAAAGGATTGCGGAACTGCAGCTCCGGCTTCGCTCCGCGGTAAGTCTCCTCGAGCACGCGGATCTGCTCCATTCGGATGGTTTTCGTTACTCGCATGAAATCTTGCTTCTTTTCTCGAAAATGAATCAGTTCGTGAGGCTGCGGATTGGAGCCGGGATGCGGCCGCCACGCGCGATAAACGCCTCTGAGCTGAACTGATTGCGGACAGGAACAATCGGGCAATAGCCTAAAAGGCCGCCGAACTCAACCGTATCGCCGACGTGCTTGCCCGGAACCGGGATGACACGCACGGCCGTCGTCTTGTTGTTGATCATGCCGATGGCAGCCTCGTCGGCGATGATGCCGGAAATCGTGGCTGCGCTCGTGTCGCCCTCGACGGCGATCATGTCGAGGCCGACGGAGCAGACGCACGTCATGGCCTCGAGTTTCTCGATACAGAGGCTGCCCTGATTGACGGCGTGAATCATGCCCTCATCCTCGGAAACCGGGATGAATGCGCCCGAAAGGCCGCCGACATGGGACGTAGCCATGAGGCCGCCTTTCTTGACCGCATCGTTGAGCAGCGCGAGTGCCGCCGTCGTACCCGGTGCACCACATGCCTCGATGCCCATTTCCTCGAGGATGCGGGCGACGCTGTCGCCGACGGCCGGCGTCGGAGCCAGCGAAAGGTCGATGATGCCGAATGGTACGCCGAGGCGCTTCGAGGCCTCACGCGCGACGAGCTGGCCGACGCGCGTGACCTTGAACGCCGTCTTCTTGATGGTCTCCGCGACCTCCGTAAAGTCTGCGCCTTTGAGCCCTTCGAGAGCGTGCTTTACGACGCCCGGGCCGCTGACGCCGACATTGATGACGCGGTCGCCCTCAGCGACGCCATGGAACGCGCCCGCCATGAACGGGTTATCGCCCGGCGCATTGCAGAAGATGACGAGTTTGGCGCAGCCCAGAGCTTCCTGATCGCGTGTGAGCTCCGCCGTGCGCTTGACGACCTCGCCCATCTCGCGCACGCAGTCCATGTTGATGCCGGCTTTCGTCGAGCCGAGGTTGACGGACGAGCACACGATATCCGTCGAGGCGAGTGCCTGCGGAATCGACTCGATGAGCGTACGGTCGCCCTTCGTAAAGCCCTTTTCCACGAGAGCCGAAAAGCCGCCGATGAAGTTGACGCCGACCTCCTTGCCTGCGCGGTCAAGTGCCTCAGCGACAGGAACGTAGCTGTCCGTTTTGCACGCATCAGCCGCGATGGCGATCGGTGTGACGGAAATGCGTTTATGTACGATAGGGATGCCGAAGTCCGCCTCGATATCCTCGCCCGTCTTGACGAGGAATTCTGCCGATTTCGTGACCTTATCGTAAACGTTCTGGCAGAACTTATCGATGTTCGGATGGGCGCAGTCACGGAGCGAAATGCCCATCGTGATCGTGCGCACATCGAGCTTGTTCTCCGTAATCATGCGGTTCGTTTCAAAAATATCATCTGTTGTTATCACGAGAATGCCCTCCTGCTTCTTTCCTAATTATACCGGGAATGTCAGCCTCTCAGACATTGTGCGTGACGTCGAAGATAGCCTGGTTCTGTGCCTTGATATCCAGACCAAGCTCCTGGCCTTTCTCTTTCAGCGTTTTCTGCAGGTCGGCAAATTTCATCTCACTCTTGTCGCTCATCTCGGCGATCATGACCATGTTGAAGAAACCGTCCATGATGTTCTGATTGATATTCAGGATGTTGACGTCGTTTTCCGCCAGGATATTGCTGACCATCGCGATGATGCCCACGCGGTCTTTACCGACGATCGTTACTACAATTTTCATTTGCCGATTTCTCCTTTGCTTGTTCCACAGCTTCCGTAATGGTTCCAGGATTTACAATTGCTTATACGATACCTATGTATGCACAGGCCGCATAGCTTCATTATAACAAGACACCATCGAAAAGCCAATACCTTTGGGGAAATTTGCGCGCATCCACCAACGTGCATCCTTCACGCCCGGATGGACAGGACTGTTTCATTCCGGCGTCTGTGAAAGGATTCTCATAAAAGAATTGACATCTCTATGATTTATCCTGTATAATACTTATGTTATTTTGTTATATATTTGGGATGAAAAGGGGAGAATATCGACTTTGGAATTCTTGAATTCGGCTGTTTCAGCCATCAACAACGTGCTGTGGTCCTACGTGCTCATCATCGTGCTCGTCGGCTGTGGCATCTGGTTTACGCTGTCGACGAAATTCGTCCAGCTGCGCATGCTGCCGGAAATGGTCCGTCTGCTCATCTCGGGCGTCGGTACGAAAACGCCGGGCATCAGCTCCTTCCAGGCCTTCTGCGTGAGCACGGCTTCGCGTGTCGGCGTCGGCAACATCGCCGGCGTTGCCATCGCCATTGTGACCGGTGGTCCCGGTGCCGTATTCTGGATGTGGGTCATCGCCTTCATCGGCTGCGCCACCGGCTTTATGGAGAGCACCTTGGCACAGATCTATAAGCTGCCGCGTCCGATGGGTCTTTTCCACGGCGGCCCTGCCTACTACATCAAGAACGCCCTGCATCAGCCCGGCGTCGCCCGCCTGTTCGCCGTACTGCTCGCCGTGACGTTCGGTTTCATCTATGTGTCGGTGCAGGCCAACACGATTGCGCTTTCGCTGGAAAAAGCCTTCAGCGTGCCATCCATCGCGACAGCTGTCGTCCTCGCCGTGCTCAGCGGCGCGGTGATCTTTGGCGGCGCGCGCCGCATCGCGCATTTCACGGAGTACCTCGTGCCGATCATGGCCGGCCTGTATATTCTGGCGGCACTCATCATCATCATCGCGCATATCTCACAGGTTCCCGCGATGTTTGCGCTCATCCTCCACGATGCCTTCACGCCGCAGGCTGCGGTTGGCGGCGGCCTCGGCTCCGCCATCCTCACGGGTGTGAAGCGCGGCCTCTTCTCGAATGAGGCCGGCGAAGGCTCTGTCCCGAACGCTGCCGCAACGGCGGATGTCAGCCATCCGGTTCAGCAGGGACTCGTTCAGGCTTTCGGCGTCTACGTCGATACCTGGATTGTCTGCTCGGCGACAGCCTTTATCGTCCTGCTCACGGGCCAGTACGCGATCGGTGGGGAGCTCACGGGCGTTGCCCTTGCGCAGGAGTCGCTGGCTTCCTTCTTCGGCGCCGGTGCCCCTGCCGTCATGGCGATCATGATTTTCCTCTTCGCGTTCAGCTCCATCGTCGGCAACTATTACTACGGCGAAATCAATGTGCCGTTCTTCGGCAAAAACTCGGAGCTCTGGCTCAAGCTGTTCCGCATCGGTGTTGTCCTCATGGTCATCTTCGGCTCTCTCGCTGAGCTGAATCTCGTCTGGAACCTCGCGGACCTCTTCATGGGCTTCCTCTGCCTCACGAACCTCTACGCCGTGCTGCGCCTCTCCGGGTATGCGCGCATGGCACTCAAGGACTACATGGCACAGAAAGCCAAAGGTGTCCAGGAGCCGGTCTTCACGCCGGACGTCATCGGCACCACGGACGGCATCCATGCCTGGGGCGTCGACAAGAAAAACTGAATTCATAAAAATATAAGATAAAGGCGCTATCGTCCATTTCCTGCGGGCGATAGCGCCTTCCTGTATCACTGGAAGAATACGGATCCTCCGATGAATTCCCTCAGCAGGGAATTATTCGGGACTTCCTTGTCTTCGATGTCGTCAACGTACTGGAAGTAGTTCAGAAGCTGCTGCGCTGCTGTGTACGTCGATGACTCCATGGGGACGCGCTCCAGCAAAGGCCGCGCATAACGTTTCAGCACACCAATCTCGTAGAGCAGCGCCGAATTGAACATGATGTCGGCCTCTTCCTGAAAGGGGAAAATATTCTTTTCCTCCCCCGCCCGCACGATCGACCACTGATGCAGCGTCTTTTCCGCCGAAGATCCGCGGAACTGATAATCGCGCACGAGGCGGCGCAGGAGACGTGCGCCCGTCGTCGGAATGCGGTTATGGGCATCGATGTTCAGCTGCGTGAGTGCGCTGATGTAGATCTTGTACTTGTTGCGGCGCGGCACAGCGGCGCTCAGCGCCTCGTTCAGCCCATGAATGCCCTCGATGATCACGGGCTGATCCTCCTCCAGGGAAATCGTACGGCTGTCATCCCACTCTCGCTCGCCCGTAAGGAAATTATACCGTGGCAGCACGACGGACTCGCCTTTCAGCAGCTTGACCATATCCTGGTTGAAGAGTTCCGTATCGAGCGCACCGAGACACTCATAGTCATATTCCCCGTCCTCATTGCGCGGGGTGTCCTTGCGGTTGCGGAAATAATCGTCGAGCGAGATAGACACGGGGCGCAGTCCATTCGTGCGCAGCTGGATGCGCAGGCGCTGGGCAAACGACGTTTTACTCGAGGACGATGGCCCCGCGATGAGGATCAGGCGCAGATCGTGACTGTGGGAAGCGATATGGTCGGCGATCTGGCCGATGCGTTTTTCCTGCAAAGCCTCCGAAATGCGGATCACCTCTCCGATCTGCCCCATGCGGTTCAGGCGGTTGAGATCCGTCACGTAGGGGCAGTCGAGGATTCTGGCCCAATCCTTGGCATCGCTGAGCACCCGGCTGAGTTTCGGCTGCGGCACATAGTCGCGTACCTGACCGTCCGTCGTGCTGTCCGGCGTGCGCAGAAGGACACCCGGCGCCTCATAGTCCAGGGCAAACCGGTCGAGAAGCCCCGTATGCGGCACCATGGCCCCGTAAAAGTAATCCTGATAGTTCCCACAGGTATAGATGCTGACGAAATCCTGCTGCAGGGAATGGATGAGGTTGGCCTTCGCGATCTGCTTCGCGTCCTTAAACAGCTGGATTGCCTCTTCCCGCAGGCAGGTACGTTTCGTGATGGGGCGGTCCTCCTTCACGATGGACTTCATCCGTTCCGCGATTTTTTTCGTGCGCATGACATCGAGAGACCAGGACGGCGAGCACACTTCACAGAACAGTCCCTTATTCGCTGTGAACTGCGCAATGACCTCCGCTTCCGGATACAGTTCCGAGACGGCCGTCAGCAGCAGGAACAGCACGGAACGCCGATACGTTTCCCAGCCAGGCTGCGTATCCATCTCAACGAGTTCGGCTTTGCGCCCGCGGATGGGGGTTTGCAGGTCGTGATAGCGGCCATTGAGTTTTCCCATGACAATTGGCGTCGAATAGCGATGCTGTTCCTCCTGTGCGAGATCCAGTAATGTTTTTTCCTGTTCCATGATACCACCCTCCTACGGATTGCTTTCTCCCCTAAACATTCGACAAACATAGAAAAAAGCCCTTCCCAAAGGAAGAGCATCTTATCAAAAACTTACATGAACACCATCATGACGACGTGATAGGCAAGAGCACCCATAATCGCCGTGCAGGGAATCGTGAGAACCCACGCCATGACCATCTGCTGAGCAACGCCCCAGCGGACCGCATTGGCACGTTTCGCCGTGCCGACACCCATGATGGAGCCGGAGACGACATGGGTCGTCGAAACCGGCAGGTGCAGCAGCGTGGCGGAAAAGATGATCAACGACGAATTCAGATCCGACGCAAAGCCGGAAATCGGCTCCAGCTTGAAGATCTTGCCGCCGACCGTCTTGATGATGCGCCAGCCGCCGATAGCCGTACCAGCAGCCATTGCCGTGGCCGAAAGCACCTTGACATACGTTGGCACTTCAAACACGCTGATATAATGACCAGCCAGCAGAGCCAGCGTGATGATACCCATGGACTTCTGCGCATCGTTCGAACCATGCGAGAATGCCATCATGCCCGCCGCCAGGATCTGCATTTTCTTGAACTTATGATTCAGTGAGGACGGGCTGAACCCGCCGAAAATACGGAACAGCAGCAGCATGATGCAGCAGCCGGTTCCCATAGCGATAATCGGCGAAGCGATCAGCGAGAGCACAATCTTGCCGATACCCTCGAAGTTCAGTCCGGCCGGACCAACCGATACGAGCACGGCGCCGATGATGCCGCCGACCAGGGCATGAGACGAGCTCGATGGCATCGCGATGAGCCAGGTGAAAAGGTTCCATATGATAGCACCGATGAGCGCGGCGATAATCACCCGTTCATCGACCATCTCCGCGGCAGAGACGATATCCCCGCCGATGGTCTTCGCAACGCCCGTGCTGTACATAGCACCCGCGAAATTCAGGCACGCCGCCATGATGATGGCCGTCTGCGGATGGATGGCGCGCGTGGACACTGAAGTGGCAATGGCATTGGCCGTATCATGGAAGCCGTTGATGAAATCAAACAGCAGTGCGAGACCAATGACCGTAAAGATCATCATTTGCAGCTCAGGCATACTTCATTACCACTCCCCGAAGCATATCCGAAAGTTTTTCGCAGTGATCCACGGTATCTTCCAGTTTCTCCAGGATATCCTTCCATTTGATGAGTTCGATCGGGTCCTTCTCCTTATCAAAGAGAAATGCGACCTCGTGGCGGAACACGCGGTCACCCTCGCTTTCGAGATGGCCGATCTTATGCGTACACTCGAGGATAGCTTCCTGATTCTTGCGAATGTCCTTGAGCATCTTGAACGATTTGATGATTTCCTGCGTACATTCGATGAGAATCTTCGTCAGCTTGATGGCGCCGGACTTCGCAGTGCCCGTGCGATACATCACGATGCGCTGCAACGTCCCCTGAAGGTAATCCACGCCATCATCGAGACCATTGGCCAGCGCATAGATATCCTCACGGTCAATCGGCGTAATGAATGTCATATTCAGCTTGTCGATGATCTGATCGTTGATGCGATCTGCCTCATGCTCCAACTCGACGACTTCCTTGATTTTGTCTGCCGCTTTGCTGTAGTCGAGCATGACCTCGTCCATGAGGAGTGCGCCCTTATAGAAATACTGGGCACTTTCGACAAAAAGGTCAAAGAATTCGCTATCTTTATGCTTGAACTTAAACATATGGTTCCGAGTCCTCCCGACGAAATACCTAATACACACAAGATTATTATACCGTATCACTCCCGCTCTGTAAATCGATTATTTTTCCCAGCGTTTCCCACTTCTTGCCCATATCGTTGCTTTTTCTTTACTTTTGCCGGATAGGCAAAGAAAAAACCACCAGAAAGCTGCTTGCTTTCCTGGTGGTTTCCTTATTTCTTGCAGTTATTTGATGGAATAATAAGATGTTCAGCCTTCCACTTTCTGCTTAGCCTTGAGCAGTTTCGCGGCGATGCCATGCATCTTTGCCGTGGAAACGGAGCAGGCGGCGACGCGGACGCCGAGCTTCAGCGGTACAGCGAAGACGAGGTCCTTGTTGAGCTCCTCGCAGACGGCATGCGGGTCGGCAGCCGGTACGGCGAGGAAGAAGCCACCCTTGTACGGCAGGGCATCGAGCCCGCACTCCTTCGCTTCCTTCATGAAGATATCGCCGCGGTTCTGGACGAGCTGATAAAGATCGGCACGTTCTTTCTCGAACTGGGCGAGGGACGTCTTGTCCTGCTGAATCTTCGTGAGGAGCGTCATGGCACCGCGGTTGATATTCGACCACGTAGCGCGGCTCGTGTACTTGTTGATTTCCTTGAACTCCTCGATGACTTCTTTGCTCGAGGAAAGCCCGATGAGCGCACCCGTGCGCTGGCCGTACATCGTATAGCCCTTCGACATGGAGAAGGAGAACATGATGAGGATATTATCCGGCAGGCCGGCGAATTTGTCCATGAACTTGCGCGTCTCGTTCTTTTCGCCGGCATAATCGATGTAGGCGATATCGACGAGGATGCTCATCTTCTTGCCTTGTGCCGCATATTTCTTCGTGAGGGCGAGGACGTTTTCCCAATCCTCCTCCGTCAGGCTGAAGCCCGTCGGGTTATGCGCCGGCGTGTTAATAATGACGAGCAGGCTGTCCTGTCCCTTCAGGATCTCATCCACCTTCGCCGTGTAGGCCTCGATGTTGAAATTCTGATCTTTATCAAAAAGCGGATACGTCGTAAGCTTACAGCCGCACTCATTGCAGATGACGTTGTACGTACCCCAGAACCAGTCGGAGGTCAGCACGTAAGTGCCGTGCTCGGCGTAGTTCGCGACCGCATGATGGATGGCACCCGTGCCGCCCGCTGTTGCGACGGAGCCGAGGTAGCCTTCCGGTTTATGGTCAGCAAAAGTCAGGTCGACGACGGCATCCAGGTAAGCCGGCAGACCGGAAATCGGTGCATAATCGATGATGTCCGTCATCGGCAGGGAACGATAGACGCGCTCCATCGTCGGCAGGCAGGCGAGTTTGCCTTCGTCGTCGATCATCTTGCCGATTGTGGCATTCGTCACCTTATCGGCACCGTATTTCTCCGCTGCCGCATGGCATGCAGCGTTGGCACCGAAAATCGCGTCCTTCAGTCTCTTGCTTGCAGCGTGTGATGCTGCCATACTGGTCGTCATAAGCTAACTTCCCCTTTCCAATGTACAATCCGGCATCTCATGTACCGAACTAATACTATCATAACTGTTTCATACTGTCCTGTCCACTAAAACTCGTGTGTATACATTATTTTTCCCCGCACCATGTCAAAATACCGCCACCGCACAAGGCGGCAGCGGCACGGAAGGAACAGAATCAGCCCTTTTTCGGGAAGAACTCGTCGTGGATGGCATTGACCGCCTCTTCCATCTGCTCTCTCCTGACAAGGCAGGAAACCGAGATCTCCGACGTGCTGATGATATCGATGTTGATGCCCGCGCGGGACAGAGCGCCGAACATACGCGCAGCCGTGCCCGGGTTGCCGAGCATACCAGCACCGACGATGGAGACCTTGGCGACGTCTTTCTCAACGAGGACAGCGACAGCCTTGAGCTTGTCGGCCACTTTGTCGACGACTTCCTTCGTCGTCGGCAGATCCGTCAGGGATACCGTGAAGACCATATCCGTGATATTCGTCTCGACGTTGCGGATGGACTGCACGATCATATCGACATCCACATGCGCATCAGCCAGCGCAGAGAAGATTTCAAAGGCAATGCCCGGCGTATTCGGAATGCCGAGTACGGCTACCTTGGCTACATCTTTATCATGGGCAACACCGCGGATAACAAAATCTTTATCTTCCATTGTATAATCCTCCCTAATGATCGTGCCCGGCTCCGTCGTGAACGTCGAACGCACGTGAATCGGAATATGGAAATACTCACCCATCTCCACGGAACGCGGCTGCATGACGCCGGCACCGAGGCGGGCCATCTCGAGCATCTCGTTGTAGGTGATTTCCTTCATTTTGCGCGCGCCTTTCGCGACACGCGGGTCAGCCGTGTAGACACCGTCGACATCCGTAAAGATTTCGCACGTATCTGCCTTCAGGGCACCGGCGAGCGCAACAGCCGACGTATCCGAGCCGCCGCGGCCGAGCGTCACAGGGTCGCCCTTTTCATCGACGCCCTGGAAACCGGCAACGACGACGATGTTGCCTTTGTCGAGTTCCTCGTGTACGCGCTTCGGCTGGATGTCCTGGATGCGGCCCTTCGTATGGACATCGTTCGTCTTCATGCCCGCAAGGCAGCCCGTCAGCGAGACAGCTTTCTGACCGAGCGTCTGGAACGCCATCGCCAGCAGAGCGATAGACACCTGCTCACCGGTCGTCAGCAGCATATCCATTTCCCTCGTGTACTGGTATGGGTCCTTGTTGATGCCCTGTGCGAGCTCGATGAGGTTATCGGTCGTATCGCCCATTGCCGAAACGACGACGACAATCTGGTCATTCGGCTGCTTCTCGCTCAGGATTCTCTTGGCCACGTTCATAATCTTTTCCGTGGTAGCGACCGAGCTGCCACCGAACTTCTTTACAATAAGCGCCATGGTTCTCCTCCTGGATAAAAATCAGGTTGAATGATTGCTGCCGTCCTGCTTTGTTCATTTGTCCACATGATATGCAAAGAACGGCTATGGAGAACATTATACACAAAAAAATGACCCATGTCCATAGTTTCTGTTAAAAATTATATAAAGTTGTCCTCCTAAAAAAGACTGCATGAAACAAATCCATTACACTTCCCGTATTTCCACACAATCAATCCCAAGTAGACGCATCCCTCTTTTTCCGATAGAATAAAAGAAGATTTCTGACAGGAAAAGGAGTGTTACGTGTGAACAAGAATGGTAGCAACACCGCACGGCATGCGAAGGATTCCGAGGGCAGATGCGCATGATGGAGCTGCATGTCATACTTTCTCCGGATATTCCCGCATTACCCGTGCGCACGTACCTGCGGCAAACGCAGCACATCTCGAACTCGCAATGGCGGCGCATCAAGAACAGCGGCACGTTCCGCCTCAATGGCGAGGCCGTGAACCTCACGCAGTCCACCGTGCATACGGGTGACATCCTTACCTTTGAAAGCGAGAAGCATGAAAGCCCCATCGAGCCGCAGGACCTGCCCCTCGATATCCGCTACGAGGACGCGGCCCTGCTCGTCATCCACAAACCGGCCGGACAAGTCGTCCATCCGCTGCGCCCCGAACCCACGGGCACGGTCGGCAACGCCGTGCTCGGCTATTACCGTCGCACGGAGCAGGTGCATGGCTTTCACCCCGTCCACCGCCTCGACCGCATGACGACAGGCCTCGTGCTCATCGCGAAGGAACCGCAGGTCCAGCACCAGCTCACGAAAAAAGGGCTCAAAGCGTTTCACCGCGAATACCTCGCGCTCATCCGCGGCCATCTCGAGCCGCCTGCGGGGACCATCGACCTCCCCATCGGCTTCGCACCGGACAGCTTTATCCGTCACATGGTCACGGATACGGGAAAGCCGGCCCGGACGCATTATGAGACCGTGCGCACGGGTATCTTCCGCAATGAGAGTTTTATGGGGGAACTCTCTCTCCTGCATCTCAGGCTCGACACCGGACGCACACACCAGATCCGCGTCCATCTCGCCCATCTCGGTCATCCACTCCTTGGAGACGACCTGTATGGTGGCGACATGGGGCTCATCGACCGTCAGGCCCTCCACGCCTGTTCGCTCACCTTCATCCACCCGATGACGGGAGAAACCATTCATATTGCCGATCCTGTGCCAAACGATATGCAGCAGATCATTGATGGCTTATGTGATATCCCCTTTTTCCTGGATGCTGCCGAAAAATCCTGACGCTCTCGTCTCATTTTTGAATTTTTTTGACAGAACGTATACCGTGAACGTCTTTTCTATGGTATAATAACTTTAGTTCATGAGTATTAATGTGAACAGTATTTCATTAGGGGGTAATGAAAAATGCCATTAGTTGGTACGAAAGAAATGTTCAAGAAAGCTTACGAGGGCGGTTACGCTATCGGTGCTTTCAACGTCAACAACATGGAGATTGTCCAGGGCATCACCGAGGCAGCTGCTGAGCTGAACTCCCCGGTTATCCTGCAGGCATCCGCCGGCGCCCGTAAATATGCAAAGGGCCCGTATCTCCGTCACCTCGTCGAGGCAGCCCTCGAGGTCAACGATATTCCTATCGCTCTGCACCTCGATCATGGTCCGGACTTTGAGACCTGCAAAGCCTGCATCGATGACGGTTTTACCTCTGTCATGTATGATGGCTCCAAGTACGACTTCAAAGAGAACATCAAACGCACGCAGGAAGTTGTCGCTTACGCTCACGAGCACGGCGTTGTCGTCGAGGCTGAGCTGGGCAAACTGGCCGGCATTGAGGATGATGTAAAGGTTGCTGCTCATGATGCAGCCTACACGCAGCCGGAAGAGGTTGAGGAGTTCGTTCGCGAGACGGGCGTTGACTCCCTCGCTATCGCTATCGGCACGAGCCATGGCGCATTCAAATTCAAGCCGGAGCAGTGCACGCGCAACGCGGATGGCGTTCTCGTTCCGCCTGAGCTTCGTTTCGATATCCTCGCTGAAATCGAGAAGAAAATTCCGGAGTTCCCGATCGTTCTCCACGGTGCATCCTCCGTTATCCCGAAATACGTGAAGATCATCAACGCGAACGGCGGCAAGCTCGACGATGCAGTTGGTATCCCTGAGGATCAGCTCCGCAAGGCTGCCAAGAGCGCTGTCTGCAAGATCAACATCGACTCCGACCTCCGCCTCGCTATGACGGCTGGTATCCGTGAGCACTTCATGGCTCATCCGGAGCATTTCGATCCGCGCCAGTACGTTGCTGACGGCCGTACCTACATCAAGGAGCTCGTCGAGCACAAGATCAAAGACGTCCTCGGTTCCGATCAGAAGGCCGACGAGATCATGGCTCTGGTCAACGCCAACAAATAATCCGTCCTTTCTGACGGTAAATAAGAAAAACCGCAAGGCTGCTGCCCTGCGGTTTTTTTATCCCTGTTTTACGGGATAGCAGAAAAATAGGCCTCCGCACGACATGGTGCGGAGGTCTATTGGGATGACACGACTCGTATTTCGTTACTTCTTCAGACGGAAGTGGCTGACGAGCTCGCGCATGTCATTCGCAGCCGTCGATTGCTGCTGGCTAAGATCGTTGACTTCCTGAACTGAGCCGGATACCTCGTCGACGGAGCTGGAGACCTGCTCGGAGAGCTCTGCCGTCTGCTGCGCGGACTCAGCAATCTGCGTCATCGCTTCGCCGACCTGGCTCATGGTCTCATTGACCTGCCGGCTGGTCGTGGCAATGTGCTGAGCAACATTGCGGAACGACTCCGCATCCTTGCCGTACTGCTCCGCCACCTGCACGAAGTTATCGTACTGTGGAGCCACGGTGTCGTTAAGGAATCCGAGGATGGCTTTGGCATCGGCAGACAACTGGCCAAAAGCATCCTGTACGGCTTTGATGGTCGTCTGGATCTCCTCGACGGTATCTGCCGTCTCCTTGGCGAGCTTGCCAATCTCATTGGCAACGACGGCAAAGCCACGGCCAGACTCACCAGCACGTGCAGCCTCAATGGATGCATTGAGCGAAAGCAGGTTGATCTGCTCCGCGATGCCGGAGATTGCCGTTGCCATCGTACCAATCTGCTCGACCGTCTTGGCCTGCTCGATGGAGGCAGCGAGACGCGTGCTGAAATCACGTGCGAGCTGCTCCGCCGAGCGGCTGGCCTCCGTGGATTCCGCCTGTACATCGCTGGCGCGCTTCTGGATATCATCGGCCTGATGCAGGCTTCTCTGTGCCTCATCCGACAGCGAATGAATCGCCTGGCTGACATTCTCTACGGAGGCATTGACCTCCTCCGTTGCCGAGCTGGCGTTCATCATCGCATCGTTGATGGAGCGCATCTTCTGCTGGATATCGTTGAAGCCCTCGTTCAGGCGATCCGCCGAGCCGCCCAGCATCTGGCTGTCCGACGTCATCTTATCCGCATGCGAGGAAATATTCTGAATGACGGACTGCGTCTTTTCGAACATCTCGTTCATGGCACGACCCAGCAGACCGATCTCATCGTTGCCTTTCGGATGCACGGCATCGCGGGCGTAATTGCCCTGTGCGAGATCCTCAGCAAACTGCTGGTTGTTCGCGATACGCGTCACATAGTTAGCGACCGTACGGTATGCTGCGAACATCAGCAGGAGCAGGACGACAACCGCGATAGTAACGAGCTTCCAAACGAGGGAACGCGCCTCGGAATACAGTTCAGACTCCGGCAGAACCATGCCGAGGGTCCAGCCCGTATCCTTCATCGTAGCATACGTCATGAGCTGTGTGACGCCGTTATCATCCGTATATGTCGTGACACCGGAATCCTTGGACAGAGACTCTTTCATCGCCGCGGCCAGGGATGCATTCGACTCCTCGGTGGCGAGCGTCTTGTTCTCGAGTTTCTCCTGTGGTACGCCGGCGATATAGATGCCCTGATCCGAAATCAGGAACGCATGTCCCGTCTCACCGACCTTGATATTATTGATGATATCGGAGATCTGCTTCAGCGAAATATCGACGGTAGCGACACCGATGAACTTCTCGCCGCCCTCCTCCTCTGCAATCATCGGGGATGCGTACGTGACCATGACCGTCTTGGCCGCGGGATCGAAATACGGCTCCGTCAGATAGGCCTTATTCTTTCCGACTTTCTTGCCGCCCTCATACCATTCCTCGGAGTAGAACGGCCCGCTTTCCTGCACGTAGTTGAGGTCGACCTTCAGCTTGCCATTCTCACGGAACGTGAACGGGCAGACATACTGCTGATCCGGGCTGTAGGCGTACTGCTCGAACCAGAGACCGCCGCCGTTGGCGAGATCCTGGCTTTCCAGTTCGTCGATGATGTCCCCTGCCAGCTCATCGACACTCTCATTTTTGTAGTCGGAACTGGCGTTGTAGGCCATGTGACGGCAGGAAATCTCCATCGTGCGCAGCATCTCGTGAATCTCGGCACTGCTCGTACGCAGCGTCTGCTGCATACTCTCGGTCGACAGTGCCGAAATGTTGCTGTAACTGCTGAACGCCGCCACACTCGTGATGACGATAAGACCAATCAGGATAGCCGGAAGCAGGATCAGGCACATCTTGAGCTTGATACTTCGGAACCCATCATTGGAACTCGGCATAAAATCACTCCCTTATAAAAATCCAACCATTAGAATCATTTCCATTTATAGGGAGTATTCTATAGAACCGTTCGAATCTCCTCTTTTTTATCCGCGATTTTCAGCTGAATGTTCCATGCTTGGCAGCGATACCGGTACGGCACACACATCACGACCCGTGTAGTCAAAGAGAAGCGCCGTCTGCTGCTGCTGCAACGAGGCATCCTGTACCGCGTAATCGAAAACTTCGATGTGATACTTCGTGCGATTATCGCGCCAGTTCGTGAACCGGTAGCCGGGAATATATGCTGCGGGCCGGCTGCTGCGCCAGAAAGGTGCGGTAATGCTTTGATACTTCTGCATATTCCAGTTCAAATGGTTTGGCCGGATGCGGCCGCCATCGGCCATGAGCGCATCGTAGCGCAGAAGATTGTCGAGTTTTTCCCCGGCAATGCCATACTGCTCCTCTGCATAGGCGAGCAGATAACCGTAAAGTGCTTTCGTGCTGTGGCCGATGCGGTGATAGCCTTTTCCCTCCCACCAGTCCGTGAAATGCTGCCAGAAACGGAAAGCATCCCCCTGCTCGGCTGAGCGGATGAGCCAGTCCACCGTATGCCGGCATCGTCCCGCATTGTAGTAATACTCGAAGACGGCCTCAAAACTGTGGAACCAGCGGATTTCTCCGTAGCTCAGGGCATCGGAGCGCAGGACCTCGTAGGGAGCCATATCCATGTAGGCATAATGGTAGCGATCGACAAGGTTCATCATCGAGGCACCCTTGAGGAATTTCAGGAAACCGAGCTGCAGCATGTCGGTGTGCAGGGCGTAGACGTCGTTGAACGAGCGATGAAACGAATCCATGCCCTCCCCCGGCAGGCCGATGATGAGGTCGACATGGAGATGCATGTTATGCGGCGCAAGAAGCCGCGTGATATGGCCCGCGATCCGCTCCCAGTGGTTCACGCGCGAAACCGCTGCGAGCGTCTGCTCATTCGTCGACTGGATGCCGATTTCGAGCTGCACGCGCCCGTGCGGCATGGCGTTGAGCGTCTGCAGCACGTCCTCATCGAGATAGTCGATGGCCACCTCGAAATGAAAATTCGTGCGCACGGTGGGAGAATACGCGAGAATATGCTGCAGGATGGGCAGGAAATGCGCTTTCTTCGCGTTGAACGTGCGGTCGACGAATTTCACCTGCCGCACATCGTGTGCAACAAACGTATCGAGCTCACGAAAGACGCGCGCGAGTGGCAGGAACCGCACCCCCGCCGTCGCACAGGACAGGCAGTACGAGCACGAGAACGGACAGCCACGCGACGTTTCGTAGTAAAGGATGCGTTCCTTCAGCTCATCGAGTTCCTGCTCCCGATAGGCAAACGGCACGGTATCGAAATCCGCTATGGTCACGTCCCGCCCGTTGTGCAGCGTGCCATCCTCTGCCCGCCATGCCAGACCGGGCATATCGCTGAAGCGGAAATCCTGTGCTGCGAGCTGCCGCACGACGTCTTCTCCCTCTCCGCGGATCACGGCCTGCACCATAGGGAACTCCCGCAGGAATTCCCCTGTCTCATACGATACCTCCGGCCCACCGCAGAGAATCGTGAGATCCGGCATGGCCTTCGGCAGGAGTTTCAGCAGTTTCTTCACGAGCTCGATGTTCCAGATATAGCAGGCGATGCCGAGCACATCCGGCTTTCGCTCGTAGATTTCGCCCAGGATATCGAGCAGCTGGTGATTAATCGTAAGCTCGAGGATCTCCGAGCCGAGCACACACGCACGCAGATAGTGGACGGCCAGCGATGTATGCGAATACTTGGCATTCAGTGCCAGCCAGACGACTTTCTTCTTTGGAACGTTCCGCACCCCGGTGTTTTCCATACGTTACCTCCCTGATAAAACGATACTTTCATTATACCTGTGCCCCACATGCGTGACAAGGGAGGCAGGATTGCAAGAGGCCCTGCAAGCCGATATAATAAAGGTAAATACGTTACTGAGGAGGACCTGTCTTGAATATTGCCATCATCACCGGAGCCTCGAGCGGTCTCGGGCGTGATTACGCCGGCCTGCTCGACCAGGAGGGGCTCGACGAAATCTGGCTCATCGCACGGCGCGAGAACCGCCTCAAAGCCATCGCCAACTCGCTGCAGACGCCCTGCCGCACCCTCCCGCTCGATCTCACGCGTCTCGAATCCCTGGGCGAAATCGAGAAAGCCCTCGCCGAAAACCGGGACATGGAAGTGCGCTGGCTGATCTGTGCCGCTGGCTTCGGCCGCATCGGCAGCACGACGGATATCCCCATCACGGATACGCTGCGCATGATCGACCTCAACGCCCGCGCCGCCGTCGGAGTGACACAGCTGGTAATCCCCTTCATGTCGCAGGGCAGCCATATCCTTGAGATCGTCTCCTGCTCCGCGTTCCAGCCAATTCCGGGGCTCAATATCTACGCGGCGACAAAAGCATTTCTCCTCCGCTACAGCCGTGCCCTCGGCGCAGAGCTTGCCTCGCAGGGCATTCAGGTCACGGCAGTCTGCCCCTACTGGATCAAGGACACGGAGTTCATCCCGCAGGCCAGGCAGAGCGACAAGAGCGGGCTCTTCACCTCGTTTCCCCTCGCCTGCACGAGTGAGGTCGTCGCCCGCCGGTCCCTGCGCGCGGCGAAAAACGGCATCACGGTCTGTACGCCGGATGTCATCTCGTTCCTGCATCGCATCCTCTGCTCCCTCCTGCCTCACCGTTTCCTCATGAGCGCGAGCCGCATTTTCCACCATCTGCACAAATAATTTTTGACTTTCAGCATACAAAAAAGAAGCAGCCAGTCCATGAAGACCAGCTGCTTCTTTCTTTTGTGCTCAGTGCTGCGGTTTCAGCTTCTGCATATCCTTAAGCGTCGTGCAATGCCCGCTGCAGCCATGACAGCCGCCGGGGCAGCCTGCACAGTCCGTACGTCCTTCCTTCACGTTGCGGACGACATGCCGCAGCGCGAAATACAACGCCACGCAGAGCAGTACGCCAACGATCAAAGTAGCCATGGTCAAGCACCTCCTGAAACCAGTAGATATATTCTACCAGTCCGTGTATGAAAAGGGAAGAGAAGAAGCGAATTTTATTCGAAGCCGAGCAGGCGGCCGCCCTGATAGACGAGCAGAGCCACGAACCAGGCGATGGCGAACTGGTAAACCGCGGAGAAAATCATCCACTTCCAGCCGCCGGCCTCTTTCTTGATCGTGCCGAGAGCCGTAGCGCACGGCGTGTAGAGCTGAGAGAACACCATGAAGGCCAGCGCCGACAGCGTCGTGAACGCCGTACCCATGCCCGTTCCCATCATCGTGCCGGCAGACTCGATGGCATCCGCAGCTTCCGTGGAAACGTCCGCAACGCCATAGAGAACACCGATCGTGGAGATAACCGTCTCTTTCGCCATGATACCGGAGAGTACGGCAGCACCGGCCTCCCAGGTACCGAAGCCCTGGAGCGCGAAGAGATTGGACATCCATCCGCCAAGCGTAGCGAGGAAGGACTCATCCATCTCCTCCGTCATGCCGCCCATGTTGAAGTTCGAGAGGAACCAGATGAGGACGGACATCGCAAAGATAATCGTACCGGCTTTGACGAGGTAGCCCTTGCCTTTATCCCAGGTCTCGAGCAGGACCGTCTTCATATCCGGAATGCGGTACGGCGGGAGCTCGAGCAGGAACGTGGAGCCCTGCGTCTTGAACATCGTGGAGCCGAGGCCTTTCGCGACGATGATCGCCATGACGACACCGAGGATGTACATGGCAAAGACGACGTTGGCAGCCTGCTCCGGGAAGAACATGGCGGCAAACAGCGCCATGACCGGCAGTTTCGCGCTGCAGGTCAAAAACGGCGTAACGAGGATGGAAATCTTACGGTCTTTCTCGGAATCCAGCGCACGGGCGCCCATGATAGCCGGAACACCGCAGCCGAAGCCCATCATGAGCGGCATGATGCCCTTGCCCGTGAGGCCGCAGCGGCGCATGATCGGGTCCATGATGAACGCGATGCGCGCCATGTAGCCAGTGCCATCGAGGAACGACAGCAGGAAGAACATGATGAAGATCAGCGGAACGAACGTGACGACCGCGCCAACACCAGCGATGATACCATCCGTGATCAGCGACTGCATCCAGTCGGCAACGCCGGCATCCTCGAGCGCACCAGCTGTCCATTCGAGGAAGTCCTCATTGATGAGGCCATCGAGCGCATCCTGCAGTGGAACGCCGACCCACTCAAAGGTAATCTGGAAGACCAGATAAAGGATGACGAGGAAAATCGGCAGGGCCAGGACGCCATTGGCGAGGTATTTATCGATTTTCTCCGAAACCGTCGGACCGGCATGCGAAATATCGACAGCCGCCGCCATGATCTGGTCGATGAGTGCATAACGCAGCTCGCTGAGCTTCTCATCCTTTTCCTCAGCGGACAGCGTGCTCGCGTTGATCTCATGAACCTTTTCGATATGCTCCTGCACCATCGGGCTCACGCGGTAGTTGCTCATGACCGTGTCCGTGAAGACATCGAGCAGTTTCTCCGTGCTCTTATGGCTGCGGCCGACCGTCTCGACCACCGGCATGCCGATGGCATCTTCGAGCTTGCGCAGATCGATGTGCATGCCACGCTTCTTCGCCTCATCCTGCATGTTGAGGTCGATGAGCAGAGGGATGCCCTGCTCGAGCAGCTGAATCGTGAGGAAGAGGTTACGCTCGATGTTCGAGCTGTCTACGACATCCACGACCATATCCAGCTTGTTGTTCATGAGGTAATCGATAACGATTTTTTCCTCAGGAGAGCGGTAATTGACGCTGTACGTACCCGGCAGATCGACGATGGAAATCGCGCGGTCACCGTGACGGACATAGCCGACCTTCTTATCGACGGTGACGCCCGGCCAGTTGCCGATCTTCTGACGGGCACCCGTCAGCTCATTGAATATCGTCGACTTACCGGTATTCGGGTTGCCGGTAAGTGCCACTGCTAATGTTGACATATTGGAACTTTTCCTCCTTACACTCAGTGAACCTCTGCGACCTGAACCTTCTCCGCATCTGCGCGGCGCATCGCAAGGTTATAAGAACGGATGCCGATGGCAATCGGATCGCCCAGCGGTGCCGAACGCAGGACCTTGATCTTTGTCCCCGGGATCAAGCCCATCGTCATCATGCGCTGTTTGAGCTCCGAGCCGTCGATGCCCAGAACCTTCAGCGTCATGCCTGGTTTGCCTTCTTTGAGTGTCAATGAAAACGCCTCCCAAATGATTTCGAAAATGATAATGAAACAAATTCTCCTTGAGTATGATAGCAAATATCAATTGCAGTTGTCAAGAGGCCTGTCAAACTTTTTTTGGGAGTGAGAATCTTTCTTGACTTTTATTTTCCATAGAGGTATAAATAATATAGGTTCATTCTTTTGAAAACGAAAATCATTCAGGAGGTCCATACGCTATGATTGCTACCATACTTTGCGGCATCGTCATTGCCATCCTGCTCGTCATCGCAGGAAAACATGTCTACCATCTGTTCCATGGAGAGCCCGTCTGCTGCAAGGAGACGGCACCGACCGTTCCCGAGAAAAAACTCGAAGGCGATATCGTCGCAACCAAGATCCTGCACATCGACGGCATGACCTGCGGCAATTGCAAGAACCGTGTAGAGCTGCTCCTCGACGATATCGACGGCGCCGCCGCAAAGGTCAACCTGCACTACAACACGGCTGCGGTCCGCATGACGCGCGACGTCAGCGACGAGGAACTCCGAAACGCCCTCGACGGCAGTGGCTACACCGTCACGAGCATCGAGAAAAAATAATCCAGATACGTAAAAACAGTGCCGGGTGCGAAACCTGGCGCTGTTTTTATCTATCTGGACGTTTCTTTCCAAAGACCGGTGGGAAGGAGCACTTCTCTGCCACCGGCCGAACGGAATACCTCCGATGTCACGCCGAAGACCTCCCGCAGGAGTTTCGGCGTAATCGTCTCCTTCGGCGTCCCCCACGCCATCAACCCATGCCGGTCGATAACGGCGATATGGCTGGCGAAGTCGGCAGCCTGTCGGATGTCGTGCAGGACGAGCAGGATCGTCGTTCCCCGGTCCTCGTTGATACGGCGGATAATCTGCATGACGCCGATCTGATGCGCGATGTCGAGGTACGTCGTCGGCTCATCGAGGAGCAGGATATCCGGCTCCTGTGCGAGTGTCATCGCCAGCCACACACGCTGGCTCTCGCCGCCCGACAGGCTCTGCACCTGCCTGCCGGCGAGTCCCTCTACGCCGGCGGCATGCATAGCCTCCCGTATGGCCTCACGGTCCGCATGACTGTCCCCACGATCCAGTATGCCATGGTACGGGAACCGGCCGCAGGCCACGAGCTGGCTCACGGTCATATCGGCGGGTGCCGAGAGGCGCTGCGGGAGGACGGCGAGTTTTTTGGCCAGCCTCTTCCGCGGAATCGATGCGATGGGCTCGCCGTCTACAGAAATCTGTCCCTCCGCCACAGGGAGTAACCCCGCCAAAGCGCGAAGCAGCGTGGATTTTCCCGCGCCATTCGGACCGAGGATGGCCGTAATCTCCCCCTTGGGGAACGTGAGCGAGACATCGCGCAGGATATCCTGCCCGCCCGCACGGAGGGTCACATGTTCAGCCGTCAGCATCATAGCTCCCTCCTCAGCAGAAACAGGAAAAACGGCGCGCCGAGCAGCGCGAGGATGATGCCCACGGGCAGTTCGAGCGGCGCAAAGGCCACGCGGGCGAAGGTATCCGCAGCCATGACCAGCGCCGCACCGAGAACGGCGGAGCCAGGCAGAAGCCAGCGATAATCCGAGCCGATGATAAGTCGTGCCGTATGCGGTACGATAAGCCCGACGAACCCCAGCAGGCCGACAACGGACACGGCATTTGCCGCAAGCAGCGCCGCGACCGCCGTAAGGCCGAGCCGCACCGCCTCGACGCGCAGGCCGAGGCCGCGTGCCATATCATCGCCGAGCTGCAGGATGTTCAGGGAACGCGCACCGAGCAGGGCAAGCACCGCCCCGATCGCCGTGTACGGTGCGAGCGCAGCCACATGCGGCCAGCTGCGCGCCGAAAGCCCTCCGACGAGCCAGATGAGGGCACTGTGCACGCGGTCGCTGTAGAGGATCATCAGCCCGGAAATGCAGGCCCCGAAGAACGCCGAAACCGCCACACCGGCGAGGATCATGCGGATGGGACGGATACCGTCTTTCCATGCAAGCAGATAGATGAGCACGGCCGCCGCCATCGCTCCCACGAAGGCCACAGGTGTCACAAGCCACGCGGCCTCGGGCAGCAAAAGCAGCACGACGATGCCCGCAAGGCCTGCCCCTGACGAAATGCCGATGATATGCGGATCGGCGAGCGGATTTTTCATGATGGCCTGCAGGATGGCGCCCGATAACGCGAGCTCGACACCAGTCAGCGCCGCCACGATCGTGCGGGGCAGGCGGATGTTGCGCAGGATCTGCTCATGCGTCCCCGTACCGCCCGCAAGGCTCTGCAGGATTTCGTCCAGCGGGATGCGCACTGAGCCCAGCCCGATGCTCAGCACAGCAGCCAGCAGTACCGCCACGAGAAACAAGACGAGCAGGGATGCGCGTCCTCCCCTATGACTGCGCAGCTCAGCCAGGCTCATGACGGGAACCGCTCCGGATAAACACAGTGCGCCATCTCCCGCACGGCTTCCGGATAGTGGATGCCCGGGCTCAGCAGGAACAAATCCTGCGGCAGATAATATACCCGCCCCTTCTGCACGGCAGGAATCGTCTGCCAGGCAGGATTTTCCTGCATCGTCTTATCCATGCCTGCCCGGATATCCTCAATTTTCCCCATGCTCGTGACAAACAGCACGTCGGGATTCTGCTCCACGAGAGATTCGAGGCTGTAAGGCGCCGTGTCCGGGTGCTTCTTGTTCGGCGTGAGACCGGTTGCAGTATTCGGCCAGTTCAGCAGCTGTGCCACAGAGCCCGCGATGCTCGTATCCAGCTGGACCGACAATCCCTGGCCTGTGCTGTGCAGGATGGCAATACGCGGCACCTCCGCGCCGTCCAGTTTCGTCTGGACTTCGGCAATCTGTGCATCCATCTCGGCAATCTTATCTTTCGCTTTCTGCTCTTCGCCCGTGACCTGCGCGAAAAGCTCCAGTTCCCGCTTGACTTCCTCGTAGGTCTTGCCCGATATCACGAGCGTCTTGATGCCATTGGCTTCCAGCGTATCGATGAGCTTCTCGTTCATGCCCTTATTGAGGATGACGAGGTCCGGCTCACAGGCGAGCACCTTCTCCACATCGATCTGGTACACCTTGCCGACGCTCGCCTTATCCTTCGCATAATCCGGCATCTGATTCTTTGAGTCCGGCCGCCCGACGACATCGCCGCCGACCACATGCAGCGGCTCAAGGAACGACGCCGAGGTCACGACAATGCGCTCCGGCTTCTTCGTAAGCGACACCACGCGTCCGAGATCATCTGTGACCTCCACATGATACGAACTCTCCTGTGACGAGGATGCTGACGGGGCTGTGCCCCCGCAGCCCGCCATCGTGAGGGACAGAACGCAGACAGCCAGTACCACGGCCAGCCCGCCGAAGGAGCGGAACATCTTTTTCAGTCCGTTCATTTCTCCATCTCCTTCCGCGGTCCACCGTTCTGTGGGTTCGCCGGATTCCCCGCTTTCGCGGACGGCGGCGTTTTTCTCGTGAGAATCGTCGACAGGTAATTGAGCTTTTCGTTCTTGTGGGCCGAAATATCCCGGATGACATGTTCATCCGGCAGGCCCGCACGGCTCACGAGGACCGCCTGATCGGCGAGGTTCTCCTGTTCGAGTTCCTCTACGATTTCCGGGAAATTCTTGTAGACCTTCATGAGCACGACATTATCCGATGCCGCCATGGCCCGGCGGATTTTTTCCGGCGGTGCCGTCGCGGGGATAATGGAAAGGATGTCATTCCCCTCCACGATGGGATATCCCGTCCGGCTGCCTACTGCCGCAAACGCGTTGACGCCCGGGATGGTCTGGATATCGACATTGGCGTCGCGCAGCAAGCGGTAGATGTAGATATACGTACTGAAAAACATCGGATCACCGAGCGTCAGGAACGCGACATTCTTTCCATCATCGAGCAGTGCGATAATCTCTTCCTTGTTCTTTTCCCAGGCCTTCGTATCCTCCGCAAAGCCGCGTACCATCGGGAACACCTGATAGACGATCTCCACATCCGGACGCAGATATGGCTTGGCAATAGACAGCGCGACACTGCCATCCTTTTTTTCCGTTTTCGGCGCAATGAGCACATCTGCCGCCTGAATGGCATGGATTGCCTTCACGGTCAGCAGCTCGGGATCGCCAGGGCCCACGCCGATTCCATAAAATGTACCCTTCATCGCAAATAACCTCCACACATCATGAAACCTTCCTTTCTATCAACGAGAAAACAAACGTTACACCTTCATGTTACACGCTGACACGAACCCTGTCAAAAGAAATGCATCGCAGAAATACACAAAAACCTCCGCGCCGCCTTCGTCCCCTTTTCGCAGGAATCTTGCTGTCGATTGGACGGCTATGCTATAATCGACTCAGACGCAAACAGGAAAGAAGGCGGACATACGTGATTGAAATCGAAGGACTCGTCAAGCGGTTCCCGCACCGCACCCCGGATGGCAGGGAAGAGTGGAAAACCGCCGTGGACGGTCTCTCCTTCTCCATCGGAAAAGGAGAGATTTTCGGTCTGCTCGGGCCGAATGGTGCCGGTAAGACCACGACGATCCGCATGCTCACGATGCAGACGCAGCCCACGAGCGGCCGCATCACCTACGACGGCCTGGGCACCGCTGCACACGCACAGGAAATCAAGCGCCTCATCGGCGTCGTGCCGCAGCATGTCAATTTCGACCAGGACCTCACGGTCGGCGAAAATCTCGAGCTTCACGCACGCCTGCATCACATAAAACGCCGCGAGCGCGAGGCCCGCATCCGCGAGCTACTCGCCTACGTCGAGCTCACCGACGTGATCAACGATGGCGTGCGCCGCCTGTCAGGAGGCATGAAACGCCGCCTCCTCATCGTCCGCGCCCTCATCCACCGCCCGCGCATCCTCTTCCTCGACGAGCCCACGGTCGCTCTCGACCCCCAGGTCCGCCGCCGCATCTGGGACCTCATCCGCGACATGGCCTCGCGGGGCGTCACCGTCTTCCTCACGACGCACTACATCGAGGAGGCCGAGGCCCTCTGTCACCGCGTCGCCATGCTCGAGCGCGGCAGGCTCGTCGCCCTCGATACGCCTTCCGGGTATCGGAAAACGTATCACGTAGCAACACTGGAAGATGCCTTCCTCACATTGACCGGAGGTGCGCATGCAAAAACTCTATGACATCGGCACGGTATTCTGGCGCGACTGGATCGTGCTGCGGCGCCGCCTCGCAAAATTCATCCTCTCGCGCATGGTCGCACCGATTTTATACTTAGTCGCTTTCGGCTGGGGGCTCGGCCGCAGTATCCAGGTCGAAAGCGGAACCTACCTCGACTTCCTCGTGCCCGGCATCCTCGCGCTGAATTCCATGAACATCAGCTTCAACAGCATTACGCCCGTCCATGCCGAGCGCGTCTACCACAAAAGCCTCGAAGAATACATCCTCGCGCCCATCTGGCCCGACGCCTTTGTCATCGGCAAAACGCTCGCCGCCATTCTGCGCGGCCTCATCTCCTCCGCCATCATCCTCATTCTCGCCGCCCTTTTCGGTGCACACCTCACGCTCTCGCCGCTCTTTCTCCTTATCCTCATCCTCAACTGCGCCATCTTCGCTGAAATCGGCTTCATCGCCGCGATGAAAATCAACACCTTCGAGGAAATGAGCCAGGTCAACACCTACATTCTCCTCCCCATGTCCTTCCTCTGCGGCACGTTCTTCAAAGCCACCGCCCTCCCCGACGCCGTACGCGTCGTCATCGAATGCCTCCCATTAACGCACACGAGTTACCTGCTGAGAGGACTCGCCACCGGCACCCCTACCGCCTTATCCTCCCTGCTCGTCCTCATCCTCTACACCATAGGCGGCTGGCTCCTCGCCCGCCGCATGTTCCACAACCTTACGAAATAAGAAAGGAAACACCTTGTTTAAGACGATTTTGCACCATCATGCTGATTCGTGCTCA
Source organism: uncultured Selenomonadales bacterium (assembly GCA_900315155.1). Classification (GTDB taxonomy): domain Bacteria; phylum Bacillota; class Negativicutes; order Selenomonadales; family Selenomonadaceae; genus UBA2897. The sequence goes on from OMYB01000007.1 coordinate 99,256, forward strand.
GACTGCAACAAGCTTTGCTGCACGAAAATCGAGGACTTCGGCGTCCGCGCCGGTCGTCTCACGATCTTTGAGCACGTAAACCTCCATATGCACTGCGGCCAGCTCACGGCCATCATCGGCCCGAACGGCGCCGGCAAGAGCACGCTCATGCGCGCCCTGCTCGGCGAAGTTCCGCACACGGGCAATCTCCATTACGTGGACGCCAAAGGCCGCCACACCGGGCACCCCGTCATCGGCTACGTCCCGCAATACCTGCGCTTCGACGTCAGCGCCCCGACGTCCGTCATGGACATTTTCATGGCCAGTCTCACCCGCATGCCCGTCTGGCTCTGCCCCTCGAAAAAACTGCGCCCGCGCGTCCTCCAAGACCTCTCCCGCGTCCACGCGGAGAGCCTCATCGACCGCCGGCTCGGCGCCCTCTCCGGCGGTGAGCTCCAGCGCGTCCTGCTCGCCCTCGCCCTCGACCCGATGCCCGACCTCCTGCTCCTCGACGAGCCGGTCTCCGGCGTCGACCAGAACGGCCTCGAGCTTTTTTACGAGATCCTCACGGACCTGCGCGCCAAAGAGGACATGGCCATCCTGCTCATCTCTCACGACCTCAACATGGTCGCGAAGCACGCGGATCAGGTTGTCCTCATGAACAAAGGCGTCATCTGTAACGGTACGCCGGATGAGGTATTCTCCGACCTGCGCACGAAGCACATCTTCGGCGTGCTCGCCGGCGCCTCCACGGCAGAGGCCGCGACGGGCATCCCCACGGGACAGTTCCTCGACAGCCGCGATATCGACAGCAGCGAACCCGGATATCGGAACCGGAAAAATAACCAGAAAGGAGGTCAGGCCTGATGGACATCACCACCCTCTACAGCATCCTCGGCACGCTGCTCCCCTTTGAATGGGCCAGCCATATCTTCATGAAGAACGCCTTCCTCGCCATCCTGCTCGTGACGCCTCTTTTCGGCCTGCTCTCAACCATGGTGGTCTCCAACCGTATGGCCTTCTTCTCCGACTCCCTCGGCCACGGCGCCTTTACGGGTATCGCGCTCGGCGTCCTCCTCGGATCCGTCTCGCCGCTCCTCTCCCTCATTCTCTTTTCCGTCGTCTTCGCCCTCTTCATCACGTGGATCCAGAGCAAGAGCACGGCCTCGACCGACACGATCATCGGCGTCTTCTCCTCGACGGCCATCGCGCTCGGCCTCATGATCATGAGCCACGGCGGCGGATTCAACAAATTCTCCTCCTACCTCATCGGCGACATCCTCAGCATCAGCCCCACAGACCTCGGCGCCCTCGCCATCGTCTTTCTCCTCGTCGTCGCCATCTGGGCCTGGCTCTTCAACCGCCTGCTCATCCTCTCCATCAACCCCTCGTTCGCCCGCAGCCGCGGCATCCCGACGCTCCTCACGGAAAGCCTCTTCGCCGCGACGCTCGCTGTCGTCGTCGCCATCAGCATCCAGTGGGTCGGCATTCTCATCATCAACGCCCTCCTCGTGCTCCCCGCCGCCGGTGCGCGCAACATCACGAACAACGTAAAGAGCTACCACCTCGTCTCTGTCGCCATCGCCCTCTTCTCTGGCATCGCCGGACTGCTGCTCGCCTACTACAACAACATGGCCGCCGGCGCCACCATCGTGGTGGTATCCGCCGTCATCTTCTTTATCACGCTGGCGCTGAAACCATATTTCAGCCGCTGAGGCACTGCGTCAATGCCATGCCACGTGACGCAACGGACAGAAAAAGACACGTTGTAACATTTCGGACTTGACAAGCCGTATTGGCATCGCTATAATGTAAACATATTAAGCAAGTATGATTTATAAGTCATACCGTATTTATCCTTTTATTCATCGAAAGAAGGTATCTTTTATGCCCAATACGGATTCTCAGTCCTCGGTGCAGGAAAAGGCGCAGGCCGCCATCCGCCGCAGCCGTCAGGGACAGAGCAACCGGAAGCAGTTCGCACTGTGGATCGGTGCTCTCGTCATCGGCGGTGTCCTCGGTACGCTCGGCATCCAGCCGCTCAACGAGTTCTTTAACTTCATCGCGACCGTCTTCACGAGGTTATTCCAGTTTGTCGCCGTGCCGACCATTGCGCTCGCCGTCATCACGACGCTCGCCGCGCTCGGTGCACAGGCGAATACGGGCCGCATCTTCGCCCATGCCGTGACCTACACGCTGCTGACGACGATTTCGGCTGCGGCGATTGGCCTCGTGCTGTACCTCTGGATCGCCCCGGGCAACCTCCCCGCCGATGTCGTCGGCGCTGGTGCCTCGGCCGTCCCGACGCAGAAGCTTGGCTCGCTCTCGTACTACGACCACTTCCTCTCCGTCATCCCGAACAACTTCGTGCAGCCGTTCGCGACGGGCAATGTACTTTCCGTCATGCTCGTCTCCGCGGCCGTCGGTCTCGCGCTCGCCTTCATGCCGAAAACGGAGAACCGCACGGCTCTGCTGAAGGTGCTCTACGGCGCACAGGAGCTGCTCTTTACGCTCATCCGCGCGCTGCTCTTCATCCTGCCGGCCGGCATCCTCGCCTTCGCGGGCCAGCTCACGGCACAGATTGCCGCGGGCGTCATCGTCGGCGCGCTCGGCCAGTACACGGCGGTCGTGCTCGGCGGCAACGCCATCCAGTTCTTTATCGTGCTGCCGCTGTTCCTGCTCCTGCGCGGCCTGAACCCACTCGACGTGTTCCGCAAGATGGCCCCGGCCATCGCTGTGGCACTCTTCACGAAGAGCTCGGCCGGTACGCTGCCGGTGACGCTCGCTTCGGTGGAGAACAACCTCCGCGCCGACAAGCGCGTTTCCCGTTTCGTCCTGCCGATCTGCACGACGATCAACATGAACGGCTGCGCGGCCTTTATCCTCGTGACATCCCTTTTCGTCATGCAAAATGCGGGCTTTGAGCTCAACCTCGGCACGATGATCGCCTGGCTCTTCATCGCCGTCCTCGCGGCGATCGGCAACGCTGGCGTCCCGATGGGCTGCTACTTCCTGACGCTCTCCCTCATGAGCTCCATCGGCGCACCGATCGGCCTCATGGGCATCATCCTCCCGATCTACACGATCATCGATATGATCGAGACGGCGGAGAACGTCTGGTCCGACTCCTCCGTCTGCGCGATGACCGACCACGACCTCAAAGGCAAGCTCGGTCCCGTGAACGATCCCGACGAGCCGGAACCGCAATACAACTGACACCACGATAAAAAAGCCCCGGAACAGGCACATCCCGCCTATTCTGGGGCTTTTTCACATCTGCATGACCTGCTTCAGTGCCTGCAGGGCCGCCGGGAGCTTTTCCGTATCCAGGCTGGAGTAGTTCAGCAGGAACTCGTGGCGATCCTCCGCATGCGCATCCAGGCTGTAGTCGCGCACCGAACGGAGGCGGATGCCCTGTGTGGCCAGCCTCCGCTGGATAACAGCGTCGGGCATGTCGGTTGCGAGCTGCAGGAGGAAATGCAGGCCGGAGTCGTTTGTCAGGCGCGCCCAGATGGAAAACGGGAAATACCCCGTATCGGTGTGGTTGGCAGAAAAATCGAATACGGACGAAGGCTTTACCGGCGTATCCCATGTGCCGGTAATCCCCGTCCTCTGCCCTGTCACAGGCGGCAGCGCATGGATTTCCGCGACGAAATAGCCCCGCCGCTCCTCCGTCACGACATAGCCTTCACTGACCAGCTGGTCATATGCATTCTGCACCGTAATGGTACTCACGCCATTGTTCCGGGCGAGCGTCCGTTTCGATGGCAGGCGCTCGCCGGCATGCAGGTTTCCTGCCGTGATATCCTCTTTGATATACTGCGCCAATGCGGCATAGAGAGGTCCTTTTTCCGCATTCAGGTCATACGTCAGCATAGGCTCCGCTCCAATCTGGTATGTGAAAATGTATTATTTTGAGTATTTATCTGATACCAGTTTGATTATATCATAGGAGACGTAAAAAACAAGGCTGGCACCAGCCATACCAGAAACATCCCCACAGGAGGAACCATCATGACAAAGGAAAACGACAACAAGCAGATTGAACTCAACCGTGGCCTCGCCCAAATGCTGAAAGGCGGCGTGATCATGGATGTCACGACATCGGAGCAGGCAAAGATCGCCGAGGAGGCCGGTGCCTGCGCCGTCATGGCACTCGAGCGCATCCCGGCCGACATCCGCGCAGCCGGCGGCGTCTCGCGCATGAGCGACCCCGCGATGATAAAGAGCATCCAGGACACCGTCAGCATCCCCGTCATGGCAAAATGCCGCATCGGCCATTTCGTCGAGGCCAAGATCCTGCAGGCCATCGAAATCGACTACATCGACGAGTCTGAGGTACTCTCCCCCGCCGATGATGTCTACCACATCAACAAGCGTGCGTTCAAAGTCCCATTCGTCTGCGGCGCCCGTGACCTCGGCGAGGCCCTTCGCCGCATCAGCGAAGGCGCAGCCATGATCCGCACGAAAGGCGAACCGGGCACGGGCGATGTCGTCCAGGCCGTGCGCCATATGCGCCGCATGAATGCCGGTATCGCGAAGCTCGCCGCCCTGCGTGAGGACGAGCTCTTCGAGGCCGCGAAGAAACTCGAAGTCCCGTACGACCTCGTCGCCTACGTCCATGAACACAAGCGGCTGCCGGTCGTCAACTTTGCCGCCGGCGGCGTCGCCACCCCGGCCGATGCCGCCCTCATGATGCAGCTCGGTGCGGACGGCGTCTTCGTCGGCTCCGGTATCTTCAAGTCCGGCGATCCGGCGAAGCGCGCCGCCGCCATCGTGCAGGCCGTCACGAACTATCAGGACGCCGAGCTCCTCGCAAAAGTCTCGGCGAACCTCGGCGAAGCCATGGTCGGCATCAACGCCGACGAGATTGAGCTCATCATGGAGGAACGTGGCAAATGAAGGAGTTAACCATCGCCGTGCTCGCCGTACAGGGCGCGTTCCGCGAGCACGAGGACATGCTGCGCCGCCTCGGCTGCACGCCGCACGAAATCCGCGAGCGCGCCGACTGGGATGCCTGCCCGCATTGGGACGGTCTCATCCTCCCCGGCGGAGAGAGCACCGTACAGGGAAAGCTCCTCCATGAGCTCCATCTTTTTGAGCCGATCCGGCAGGCCATCCGCGATGGACTCCCCGTCTTCGCAACCTGCGCCGGCCTCATTCTGCTCGCGGAGCATCTCGCGGACGACGAGACGGTCCACCTCGGGACGCTGCCCGTCACCGTCCGCCGCAATGCCTACGGCCGCCAGCTCGGAAGCTTTTCCCAAAATATCGACTGCGGCCCCGTCAAAGACTATCCCGCCATCTTCATCCGCGCTCCCTATATCGAGCAGGTCAGCGCCAAAGTCACGCCCCTGGCCGCGATCGATAACCATATCGTCGCCGCGCGGTATCAAAATCAGATAGGCCTGGCCTTCCACCCCGAGCTCACGGATGACACCCGCATCCACGAAGCATTTCTTGATTTGGCCAAGAAGGAATAACTTCGCCGATCACCGCAAAAACGTGTCTTTCAGCCCCTCCGGCTTGTGTCCGGAGAAATGCTTGATGACGAACTGCTGGAAGCGGATGGCCGCGGGGTTGAGCTGCCGTGTAGCATTCCAGGCGATGCCGACGGCGCGGCGGCAGGCAGGGAACGAGACGGGGATGTAGACGATGCCGAGATGCTCCGTGCTCGGGATCTGCGGCAGCAGGCTCACGCCGAGACGCGCGGCCACGAGGCTCGCGAGCGTATTGACATCATCTCCCTCGAAGACGATTTCCGGATGGCTCGATGCGAGCTCAAAAGACTGGTCCACGACCATGCGCAGGCTGTACGACGGCTTCATCGTGATGAGCGGCTCGGACTCGATTTCCGCGAGCTCCACGCTTTCCCGGCCCGCGAGCGGATGGTCCTGCGGCACGACGACGAAAAGCTCCTCCGACCAAAGATACGTCCACGCGATGTTATCCGACATCACCATGTTTGAACAAAGACAGAGATCTGTCTTTCCCTCCGCAACCTGCTTCGCCAGGTATGCGGAGTTATTTTGGTTGAGCTTGATCTGGATCTGCGGATAACTGCGGTGGAATTCGCTCAGCAGCATCGGCAGGATGTAGCCGCCAAACGAATGCAGGAACGACAGCGTGACCGTTCCCGCGTCTCCTTCGGCGTCAACGGACAGTTCCCGTTCCGCCGCCTCAAGCTCGCGCAGGATGCGATCGACGTGAAAGAGGAAATGCTCTCCCGCTGACGTCAGCGTAATGCCCTGTCCACCCCGATGGATGAGTTCCGTGCCAAGCTCGTCCTCCAGCTTTGCCATCGAACGGCTCAGTGCCGACTGGGAGACATGGATCGACTGCGCTGCTTTGGTGAACTGGCGGATGTTGGCGACGGCCTGGAAATACTTCAGTTGTGATAGTTCCACGGAATATTCTCTCCTTGCATAAATCATTCCATCTTGTATAAATCCCATTTATCTTACGATTTTATTTTGCATTTCATGCATAGGCAAGATGTGTGATGTCCATATTGTACAACGAAGTTTCAAGCTTTGGCAAGGGAATTTTCACGAATCGCCAGCAATTTCGCTGTTTATTCATGCATATTATGCATAAGCATTATCCCTCCCAGGCATTCGACAACGGGCATCGATGCGCCTACAATAGGCATTGTCGAAAGGCCAACTGGTATACAACCAGAACGGCAAAATCGCACGTATGGATTTATCCAGGAGGTAATCAACGTGAAACGCGAACATTCTCAGGACGATCTCCAGCAGCTCTGCACGCTCGCCGGCGTACGCCGCGCCGATGCCCACGAGCTGTCCTGCGAGGTCAATCCGATCAGCCATATCCCCGCATGGAGCGGCCACGCTGCCCTGACCGCCACCCGAAAGGAGTCTTCCACCTTGGCATCTACAAAAACCGCCGACGCGCAGCAGGCCCCGGCGCAGGATCACGAGTCGCAAACGCTCTGGTCGCGCGACTATGTCTTTGACATCGGCGTCAACTTCCTCGTCTACTGCGTCCACTTCCTGCTCATGCTCTGGTCCACGGCCTACGCGATCGAGACCTGGCATGCCTCCATCGGCATGGCCGGCCTCGCCTCCGGCATCTTCATCGTCGGCGCGCTCTGCGCCCGCATCCCGGCCGGCCGCTTCATCGACTTCGTTGGGCGCCGCCGCATGTTTCTCGCCGGCACGGCGCTCTTCTTCCTCATGGTGATCGGTTACAAGCTTGCCCCGACGCTCGGTGTCTTCCTGCTCGTTCGCTTCATCCACGGCGCATCGTTCGGCACGACGAGCACAGCGGCCAGCACCGTCGTCGCCGCGCTCGTCCCGCTTAAGCGCATGGGTACGGGCATCGGCTACTTCACGCTCGGCGTCACGATGGCCTCGGCCGTCGGCCCATTCCTCGCCATGACCCTCACGGCTGCCAGCCAGTTCGATCTCGCCCTCGAGATCTGCGGCGCTGCCACCTTCGCGATTTTCCTCCTTTCCTTCTTTATCCGCACGCCGGAGCGCATCATCCTGCCGCAGGAAAAGGAAGATCTCACGAAGATTTCCTTCAGCCGTTTCTTCTGCTGGAAATCCCTCGGCATCTCCACGATTGCTCTCATGGGCGGCGTTTGCTACTCCACGGTGCTGAGTTTCCTCGGTGCTTACACGACTGCCATTGGCGTCACGGGGATCGGTGCAACCTGCTTCTTCCTCTTCTTCGCCGCCACATCCTTCATCAGCCGCCCGCTCACGGGCTACCTGCTTGACCACTTCGGTGGGAACGTCGTCATCTACCCGTCACTCCTCTGCATGGCCATCGCCATGGGCTTCATCGCGAGTGCCACGGGCGACCTCGGCATGATCATCGGCGCCCTCTTCCTCGGCTACGGCTACGGCACGATCACCGCATCCTGCCACGCCCTTGCCGTCCACTGCGCACCGCTCCACCAGGTCGGCATCGCAACAAGCACGTACTTCTTCTTCCTCGACTTCGGCATCGGCGTCGGCCCCTATACGCTCGGCAGCTTCGTCCCGAGCATGGGCTTCGACTTCGTCTACCTCGCCGCCGGCGTCATCTCCATCGCAGGCATGGGGCTCTACTACTACCTCCTCGGCCGCTTCGGCCGCTTCACGCGCCACCAAATGGACCGCACGGCAGAGGCAAAAACCCTCGTCGAGGAGCGCCGCCAGCACTTCTTCCAAGAATCTGCTGCACACGCATAAATTTCACTTCCGAAACCCCTTTTGTGTATAAAGAAACCGGACGGCTGCATGGATGCATGCAGCCGTCCGGTTTTCTTTTTGAAAGTTTATGCCTTTCCTGCCAGGTGCAGGAGTTTATCCGCAATCATTCTGCGGACGCCGGGGTATTCCCCCAGGCCATGGGAAAACGTACGAACCGTAAAGCCCGCTTTTTCCAGCCGGGATTTCCAGCTGTCTTCCCCTTCCCCGGCAATATCGCGCATAACGTGCATGCCGTTCAGAAGAAGCAGCGGTGCGAGAACGACGTTTTTCTCACCGTCTTTTTCCAGTCGCTTACGCACGTCCTCAAAACTCGGCGTATCCGTTTTTTCCAGAACGCCGATATGGATGGGAAGTCCTTCTTTATCGATATGCTTCTGCATGTTTTCATAGGCCTCGTTGTGCTGATGCGGCGAACCATGTCCGACGAGCACGAGCTGATGGCCGGATGGCACATGCAGATCCTGCAGGATGGCATAGAGCAGCTTCTGATAATCGCCAGGCTGGCTCAAAAGCGGTTCCCCGAGGCGGAGCGTTGCGAACTTATCCGCGTACCCTGCCACGATTTCCTGCAGCTTGTGCTGATATTCCTCGCCCGGCGTGATATGGCTGGGCTGGATGAACACCGTGTCATACTGTTTGCTCAGGAGCATATCCAGCGTTTCGGAAAGGCCGGGAACGAGCATCCCCTTTTCCTCTGCTTTCTTGCGCAGGATTTCCGACGTATAGACGCTGATGAGTTTATCGTCCGGGAACTCGAATTTGAGATCTTCCAGGATCGGATCGAGGCAGGATTTCTTCACGTCCTCGTCCGCTGTCCCGAAGCTCGCAAAGAGAATGGCGCGCGACATCAGGCCATCTCCTTTTTGACGACATCCGCGATGGCGTTGCAGATGCGGTCGAGCTGATCCTGATCCGGGCCCTCAGCCATGACGCGGATGAGCGGCTCCGTGCCGGACGGGCGCACGAGGATGCGGCCGTCTTCGCCAAGTTCCTTATCGCCAGCTGCGATGGCATCCTGGATGGCCTGATTCTCTTCCCAGCCGTCTTTCGAGCCAACGCGGACGTTGATGAGGAGCTGCGGATACGTCTTCATGAGGGCCGTGAGCTCCGAGGCCTTCTTGCCGCTGCGCTTCAGCGAGGCGAGAACCTGCAGCGCCGTGATCGGGCCATCGCCCGTCGTGCTGAAGTCCGTGAAGATGATATGGCCGGACTGCTCGCCACCGAGCTTGTAGCCATTCTTAAGCATATTCTCGAGGACGTAGCGATCGCCGACCTTCGTGATTTCCGCACGGCCGCCAGCCTGCTTGACCGCCTTGTGGAAGCCGATGTTCGCCATTACGGTCGTAACGATCGTGTTGTACGGCAGCTTGTCCATCTTCATCATGTCCGTGCCGCAGAGCACGAGGATATGGTCGCCATCGATGACCTGGCCCTTCTCATCGACGCAGAGGCAGCGGTCGGCATCCCCATCGAAAGCAATACCGATATCCGCCTGGTTCTCGACGACAGCCTTCTGCAGAGACTCGAGATGCGTCGAGCCGCAGCCATCGTTGATATTCGTGCCGTTCGGCAGGGCATGGATCACCTTGACCGTGGCGCCGAGCTCGCGCAGGATTTTCGGGCCGACCTCAAAGGAGGCGCCATTGGCGCAATCCAGCACGACCTTCATGCCATCGAAACGTTCGTGGCACGTGGACAGCACGAACTCGCTGTACTGGTTCAGGAGGTCCGGGCGGTACTCGATCTTGCCGATCTTGCCGGCATTCGGACGCGCCAAGTCATCGCCATTTTCGATGCGATGCACGAGGACCTCGAGCTCATCCTCAACGGCATCCGGCAGTTTGTAGCCATCGCCGCCAAAGAACTTGATGCCGTTATCCGAGAACGGATTGTGCGAAGCCGAGATAACGATACCTGCCTTGGCGTGATGCACACGGGCGAGATAAGCGATAGCCGGCGTCGGAATGACACCCGCGATCATCGCACGGCCGCCTGCCGAGCAGATGCCTGCCGTGAGAGCTGCCTCGAGCATCTCACCGGAGATACGCGTGTCGCGGCCGATGATGATGAGCGGTTTCTCCTCCGACTCTTTGCCGAAATAGATCGTCGCTGCACGGCCGAGGCGGTAAGCCATCTCCGGCATGAGCGTTACGTTGGCCTCACCGCGGACGCCATCGGTACCAAATAATCTAGCCATGAAAAAATCCCCCTATAATCTTTGTGTGATTTTTTTCTCTCAGACAACTGTAAATCTTATCAGCAACCGGCATCTTTGTCAAAAATCCGCCGGATTCCCGCAAATCAACGCCTCGAAAGGAAGGCGAGCGCCGTCTTCATGCCATCGACAGCAGCACTCATGATGCCGCCCGCATAGCCTGCGCCCTCTCCCATCGGGTAGAGGCCCGGCGTGCGCTCTGCCATGAACGTCATGCGGTCGCGCACGATGCGGCAGGGAGCCGAGGATCGCGACTCGATGCCCGTCATGACCGCACAGGGATCGGCAAAGCCGTGGATGCGGCGATCAAAGGCAGGAAGCGCCCCCTCGAGCGTATCCGTAATATAGCGTGGCAGGCACTGATGCAGGTCCGCCGGCGTCACACCAGGCCGATACGTCGGATCCGTGAGGAACTGCTGCGAGCCGCTTGTGCCGTTGAGGAAGTCTCCGACGGTCTGCACCGGCGCAAAGTAATTCCGCCCACCGAGCGTAAAGGCAAGATGCTCCAGCTTTTCCTGCAGCAGCATGCCATCGAAAACGCCCTCGCCAAAGTCCTGCGGTCCGACCTGCACGAGAATCGCCCCATTCGCGATGCCCGAATCCCGGTGGTAGTTGCTCATGCCGTTCGTGACGACACCGCCGACCTCCGACGTCGCGCCGACGACGAAGCCGCCAGGGCACATGCAGAACGTGTAGGCGCCCCGTTTCGTCACGGGGTCATGCCACGTCAGTGCATAATCGGCGACCGGCAGTCGCGGATTGCCCGCATCCTCCCCATACTGCGACCGATCGATGAATTCCTGCGGATGCTCAATGCGTACGCCCATGGCAAACGGCTTGGCCATCATCGAGACGCCTTTGCCGTAAAGCATGCGGTAAGTATCGCGCGCCGAATGGCCGATGCCCATGAGGACAGCATCCGCCTCGATACGCTCCTCCCCATTCACGATGACAGCCGTGATGCCATCCGGACCGAGCTCCATATCCGTGACCTGTGCACCGAAGCGAACCTCGCCGCCCAGACGCTGGATTTCCTCGCGGATATGCCTGACGATGGTGCGCAGAAGATCCGTGCCGATATGCGGTTTATGCAGATAGCGGATCTCCTCCGGTGCACCAGCCTCAATGAATGCATCGATGACATCCTTCATATGGGCATCATTGATGCGCGTGGTGAGCTTGCCATCTGAGAACGTGCCTGCACCGCCTTCGCCAAACTGGACATTCGACTGGACGTTGAGCTCTCCCGTCTCCCAGAAATGGCGGATATCGCGGTGGCGCGTATCCACATCCTGCCCGCGTTCCAGCACCAGCGGCTGCCAGCCCGCTTTCGCCAGGGTGAGTGCCGCAAACATGCCGGCGGGGCCGAAGCCGACGACAACCGGGCGTTTCTCTCCCGCATGAAACGGCCGCAGATCGAGGCGTTCCCGCTGCTCGGGCTTCTTCCATGCGATATTCTTGTCTTTGCGCATGCGTGCCTGCAGTTTTTTCTGCACGGAGGATGCATCGGTGAGTTCCACATCCAGCACATAGACGAACTGTACGGGGTTGCCGTGATACCTCCGCGCATCGATTGCCTTACGCACGATTACCACCCCGGCAATCTGCTGAGGTGGTAATCCCAAACGCTTGGCGGCAAGTTCTTCCATCGCCGTCTCATCGGTAAACGGGACGGCAAAATTACTGATTCGGATCACTTGTAACCTTCACTCCATCATAGGATTGTTCATTGCTTCTTTGGCTTTTCCTTGACTACGATATGCACGGTGATGCTCTGATTCGTCACGATGATGCCATCCGGCAGCTCGAGCTTGACGACCTTATCCCCATTCTTCGTGATATCGGCGAGCGAAAACGCCTCCGTCCGGATGCTGTTGATGCCTGCGAGCACCTTGCCGCTGCCTGCGATCTCAACCTTTGCCGGATCCGGTTTCAGGCTGACAAGCTGATAAGCCGCGCCCAAATCCTCTTTATACTGTGGCTCGACGGTCACGACCTTCTTCGTGAGCCCGCGTGCCATCTGAACCGAGACATTCGTACTGGACGGCACCACCCGGACCTCGGATACTTCGCGGCCATCGCTGTTGATCGCCGTGAGCGGTACCTGCAGCTGGAAATCTTCCGTATTTCCCGAAAGGCCAACGTAACCGATGACACGTGTAACGGTATCGACGGCAGACTTCGGGCCTTCGATCGTCACGGTCCTGACGTCCTGCGTGACGTGCGCCACGGCCGTATCCGGTCCCGGTGCGCCCGTTACGATGAATTCCGAGCGGATGCGTTTCTGCACGATCGGATCGAGCGTAACGTTCACGTTCTCCGGATCGACTTCGACGAGCTCCATCCCCTGCGGCAGCGTGGCCTTGACCTTGCGTTCATGCGTACCGGACTCAAGATCCTTCAGGTCGATATACGCCTTGAAATCGCCATCACTGATGTTCACGAACAGCGAGCGCGGACCGCGAACCTTGAGCTTCACCTTTTCCGCATCATAGGTAATCTTATAGCCCTCCGGGGCGTTGACGGTCGAGAGCTGTACCATGAACGTACCGTCCGTCGAAGGGTTCTGGTCATTCATGACATAGCTCCAGAGTACAACCGCTGCAATGAGCGCGATGATCTTGGCAACGAGATTTCTCTGAAAGAGACTGCGGATACGGGTAATCATTTCCTATCCCTCCAGTTCTTCAGGAAATCCTTGATATTCGTCTTCGGTTGGATGAACGCCGGCTGCAGCATAGCTTTCAGCGTATCGATGTCGAGATGACGCAGGATGTGGCCCTCCTCGGCAATCGAGATTGTGCCGGTCTCCTCGCTGACAACGACGATGAGCGCATCGCACTGCTCCGACAGGCCGATGGCCGCGCGATGCCGCGTACCGAGCTCGGTGGAAAAATGCTTCTCCGTGAGCGGCAGCAGGCATCCTGCCGCGACAAGGCGTTTGCCGCGGATGACCGCTGCACCATCGTGCAGCGGCGTATTCGGGATGAATACGTTGAGCAGAAAATCGGACGTGATGAGGCCATCGATCTGGATTCCCGTCGCGCTGATATCGTTGAGACCCATATCGCGCTCGATGACGAGCAGCGCGCCCGTTTTATCATGCGAAAGCTGTTTGACCGCCTTGGCGAGCTCGTTGACGACCGAGTGTGCCTCCTCATCGTTCAGCATGCTGGACGAGCCCAGGAACTTGCCCTGCCCGAGATGCTCGAGGGCACGGCGAAGCTCGGGCTGAAACACGATAGGCAGAGCCACGAAAAGCAGGGTGACGGTCTTCTGCAGCAGCCAGGAAATCGCATGCAGGTTCAAGGCACTGCAAACCACGGTGATGCCGAGCAGAACGAGGATACCTTTCACGAGCGTGATGGCACGCGTATCTGCCAGCATTTCGTAAACTTTATACAGGATCGCCGCAACGACCAGAATATCAACGATATCATGCCAGCCGATCGTAAGCAGGATTCCGTTAAACTGTACGGGCATAGTAAAATCAAGCGGCATAGACAAAAACTCCTCAATCCTTAAGTACTATTCCTATTATAGAAAGATATTCTAGCATGCGTCAAGAAAATCCTTTGTGCCACATAAAAAAAGCGAAAAATACCCCCGGCAGTCTCCCGCCGGGGGTAAAAATCCGATACGGATCGATTATTTGACTTCGTGTACCCAGCCAGCTTCCGGTGCTTCGATCTTGCACTGCTGGATGCCGCGGAGCGTCTTGTACAGCTTCGTGAGAACCGGGCCCATCTCCGTCATGCCGCTCGGCAGGTTGATCGTGCGGCCCTTGCCCTCGATACGGCCGACCGGGCAGATGACGGCAGCCGTGCCGCAGAGGCCTGCCTCAGCGAACTCGTCGAGTTCGTCGAACTTGACCGGGCGGTGCTCGGTCTTGTAGCCGAGGCTCTCGGCGATCGTCATGAGGGAGCGGCGCGTAATGGACGGCAGAATCGAGGAGGATTTCGGCGTAACGATCGTGTTGTCTTTCGTGACGAACAGGAAGTTGGCACCGCCCGTCTCCTCCACGTACGTGCGCGTAGCCGGATCGAGGAACATGTTCTCGTCGTAACCGCGGTTATGCGCCGTGATGTAGGCATGCAGGCTCATCGCATAGTTCAGGCCGGCCTTGATGTGGCCCGTGCCGCGCGGGGCAGCGCGGTCGAAGTCGCTCACGCAGATCGTAATCGGCTTGATGCCGTTCTTGAAGTAGTTGCCGACCGGCGTGCCAAAGAGGCGGAACTGATACTCGTCCGACGGCTTAACACCGATGACCGGGCCCGTAGCGAACAGGTACGGACGGAGATAAAGGGCACCGCCCGACTCATACGGCGGAATCCAGTCCGCATTCGCCTTGACGACCTCATCGACGGCACGGAGGAACATCTCCTCCGGAACCGGCGGCATCTCGAGGCGCAGAGCCGAATCATACATGCGCTTGGCGTTCTGATCCGGGCGGAACGTAACCGTACGTCCATCTTCCGTCTTGTATGCCTTCAGGCCCTCAAAGACCTCCTGGCAGTACTGCAGGATACCTCCGCACTCGTTCATGACGACGTTCGGGTCATCCGTCAGGCCGCCCTCGTCCCACTTGCCGTCCTTGTAGTTGGCGACAAAGCGCTGAGAAATGGGCTGATAGCTGAAACCAAGTTTAGACCAATCGATGTTTACATTTGCCATTGTAACTCCCCTTTTCTGCTGAACGATTCAGTGTCTTTATGATAGTTCACTTGTATACAAAAGTCAAGCAAAAAATCATGAATTCTTTTCAAAATAGACAACTTATCTGATTTTTGCCTTTTGTGCAGGTACATTATTCTCCTGAAATAACCGAAGTCCCTGCCTGGCATGTGGCAGCTGGGCGAGAATGTCCGTCGCGACGAGCCCCTCTCCCTGCGCCGCATAAGCGAGGTCTCCCGCTTCGCCATGCATCCATACGCCGAGGATGGGCGCAAGCCCATCCTGCGTCTGCTCCATGAGGCCAGCGATGGTGCCGGCGAGGACATCGCCGCAGCCCGCCGTCGCCATGCCCGGGTTGCCCTTCGACGTGAAATAGACATCGCCATCCGGATAGGCAACGAGCGTGCATTCACTCTTCGCGACAAGCACGCACTGGAGCTTTGCAGCCAGCTCTCGTACTTTCGCCGTCAGATCGGTGCGCAGGTCCGCCACCGTGCAGCCAGCCAGACGTGCGAGTTCCCCGAGGTGCGGCGTGAGGACAGGGATCTGATGGCAGTCCTTCAGCTGGTCCTCACAGTTCGTGAACGCATAGAGGCCATCCGCATCCACGACAACCGGCTTATCCACCTCCGCGAGGAACATGCGCACCAGTTCTCCGGTTTCCTGTGCACGGCCGAGGCCCGGTCCGATGAGTACGGCATCATAGCCATGCGCGAGCCGGAGCAGCGTATGCAGTGCCTCCTCGCCACCGATCTGCCCATCCGTCGATTCGGGAATGGGCACCGTCATGACCTCCGTGAGTTTCGCCTCCAGGATATCATGCAGGCTCTCCGGCACAGCCAGCGTCACGATGCCTGCTCCAGCGCGCAGCGCAGCCTGGGAGGCCATAACCGCCGCCCCCGTCATGCCGCGGGAGCCAGCAATGACCAGGATGCGCCCGCAGCTGCCCTTGTGCGCTGCACGGTCACGGGGCGGAAGCAGCTCCGCGGCTGCCGCATCATCGAGCAGGTATTGCTGAATCGCCTTATCCTCAAGCAGGGCACGCGGGATGCCGATATCGTCGACGAGCAGGCATCCCGTATGCTCAGCCCCCGGAGAAAAGAAATAACACGGCTTGGGCAGGGCGAGTGCCAGCGTCTCCGCCGCATCGATGGCCACGGTCGAGATACGCCCCGTATCCGCCTCCATCCCGCTCGGCACATCGATGGAGAGCACAGGACGCCCCGCTTCGTTGACCTCCTCGATGATGCGCAGCGTCTTCTTGCGCAATTCCCCATGAAACCCTGTACCAAGGATACCATCGAGCACACCATCGGCAAAGCGCAGCGCCACGTGCATGCGGTTCCAGTCCCTATCGTTGTCGATAGCATGGATTTCCAGTTCCATCCGTTCCACAGCGCCGTACATGACCGCTGTATCCTCGGTGAAATGATCCTTTTCCCCTGTCAGGAAGATGCGCACGTGGGCGCCCATGCCAGCCAGGTGACGTGCCGCACAAAGCGCATCGCCGCCATTGTTGCCGCTGCCGGCGAGGACGCAGACCGTCTTCCCCTCTGCCCCGTCCAGCCGTTCTGCCATCGCCTCGGCTGCACGATGGCCGGCATTCTCCATGAGCAGCAAGCCGGGCAGGCCGTATTCCTCTGCGGCCCGCCGGTCGATCTGGCGCATCTGTTCTACCGTACCGATTTTCATGTTTTTCCCTCCAAGATACAATTTGCCGCGCCATACGCCTTCGTATGGCTCAGTGAGATATGCTTCGCGGTGACGCCGAGGGCATCGGCGCGCCGGGCGAACCATCCATGCAGGTGCAGGACCGGCCGACCGCTTTCTTCGGGAAGCACTTCGATGTCCGTGAACTCCCCCTTCCAAAGGCCGACGCCGAACGCCTTCATGACGGCTTCCTTCGCCGCAAACCGGGCTGCAAAGCTCTGTACCGCCTGCGCCCCCTGGCTGCGGCAGTATGCCTGTTCCGCCTCTGTATAAACGCGGCTGAGAAACCTCTCATTTTCGACAGCCCTCCGCACGCGGGACGTCTCGACAATGTCGATTCCCATTCCGATGATCATATCCTGCCTCCCATCCCATCTTTATCCGTCTATCAAAAAAAGGAGGAACCGGCCATAGAGTCCGTTCCTCCTTCCAAGATCATCCTTATTTCGTCTGCAGCGGCTTCTCGATAGCATGTGGATACTCGATAGGCGAACCAACAGCGCCCTTCTTCTGGTCTGGGCCGATATCAACCGGCTGGCTGGGCTGTTCCGGCTGCTGCGTTTCCTTCGGGGGCATCCAGCTCGTCGGCGACGAATCCGTCGTCGTTGAGCCCTCCTGTGCATTGAACTGATGCGTACGGGCGATGAGGATTTCGACACGGCGGTTCTGCTGACGCCCTTCCTCCGTGTTGTTATCCGCGATTGGGCGGTACTCACTGTATCCTATCGCACTGAACCGGCGCGGATCCAGGTTGGCGTTCTGCCCGAGCAGATGCTTCATGAAGTTCAGCGCGCGCGCGGCAGACAAGTCCCAGTTTGTCGGGAACTGTGCCGTGTTGATCGGCACATTATCCGTATGACCGGAAATGATGACGCGCTCGTTCAGGGTGCCGAGCAGGTCCGCAACCACCGGGACAATCTTCTGCGCCTGGTTGCCCAGTGTCGCCGAGCCCGACGGGAACAGTGCCCTCTCACCGATACGGATCATGAGGCCGTCCTCCGTGAGCTGCGTGCTGAGCTGATCCTGCAGATTGTTCTGCTTGATGTACTCTTCCATCTTCTGCTGAACCTGTTGCAGCTGCTGATTCTCCTGGATGTAGGCGGAATTACCCTTATCGTCATCCGACGGGATATTCGCCATACGGCCTTCATTCGGTCCCATCTTATTGAAGAAAGACGGGCCACCGCTGTTGAAAGCCGCACTGAATGCCTGCGCCATCTCCGTAACCTTTTTCTGGTCCGTCTGCGACATAGCGAAGAGGCAGATAAACAAGGCCAGGAGAAGGGTAAGCAGATCTGAGTACGGCAGCAGCCAAGCCTCGCTTGCCTCTTCTTCCTTCGGTGCCCCTCTCTTTTTCCTTGCCATCTACGATCACCCCTTCTCGTTCTTCAGGCCTTCGCGCTCCGACTGCGGGATGAAGACCATGAGCTTTGCCTCAATAGCCATCGGGGAATCGCCGGCCTGCAGCGACAGGATGCCCTCGATGATCATACGCTTCTCGCTGACCTCGGCATCGTTCTGTCCCTTCAGCTTATTCGCGATTGGCAGCCAGAGAACATAACCGGTGAATATACCAAGCATCGTAGCGATGAATGCTGCAGCGATGGAGTGACCGAGCTTATCGATATCGTTCAGGTTGCCGAGGGCGGCGATCAGGCCGACAACGGCGCCCATGACGCCCAGGGTCGGTGCGTAGGTACCAGCCTGCGTGAACATCGAACGCGCATGCGCATGGCGCTGCTCCATGACAGCGAGCTCCGCATCCAGGACATCGCTGACGAAATCCGGATCCATACCATCGATGACCATGCCGAGGCCCGTGCGGAAGAACGGATCATCGATCTCCTGGACTCTGCCCTCAAGGGCGAGAATACCTTCGCGGCGGGCAATCTGCGAAAGCTCGACGAAAAGCTGCAGCAGCTCTGCTTTCTTATGCAGCGGCGGCGCGATAGCCGCGTGCTTGATGAGCATCGGGAACTTCTTCATGTCCTCCAGCGTAAAGCCGATGAACAGGCATGAGAACGTACCACCGATGATGATAAGGAATGCGGCCGGGTTGTTCAGGGCAGTGATTGGTGCACCTTTCAGGACCATGCCGACGAACACCGAAATAAAGCCACCGATCAGGCCGATGACGGTCGATTTATCCAAAGTAAACGCCTCCTGCTGTATTTATCCGAAACACAACAACTATTATACTCCACACTGTAAATTATTCCATAGAAAAAGAAAAAATCCTACTTGCTTTCAAGAAATTCTTTCGATAATTTTTCATTATTGTATCATAGATGCACCAAAAGTATGGTATAATGATGATAGGATAAAAGATAATTATCATGAAAAGAGGAAGATGTGAATCATGGAACTCAGACAACTCGAGTATTTCCAAATGGCCAGCCGCCTGAGAAATATCACCCGTGCAGCCGAGCGGCTGCGGGTTTCCCAGCCAAACATCACCGTAGCCATCAAGAAGCTGGAGAATGAACTGGGAATCCAGCTTTTTGATCGCAGCCAAAAGCAGCTGGCCCTGACCCCGGAAGGCGCCGTTTTCCTGAATCGTGTAGAACTCGCCCTGCGCAACATCCAGGATGCCGTGCTGGAAGTCAATGATTACAAACAGCTCCAGAAGGGTACCATCAAGATTGGCATCCCGCCGATGATTGGTGCATACCTGTTCCCGAAAATCTTTTCCAGTTTTCAGCGCCGCTACCCGCATCTGGATGTTTATCTGCACGAGGAAGGCTCGATGTCCATCCGCGAGCAGCTGGAGCGCGATGAACTCGATTTTGGCATTGTCATCCTCGCCGGCAATACACAGAACCTGCAGACGCTCCCGATGTCCACGAACCGTATCGTCTGCTGCGTGCCGGAGGACAGTCCTCTCGCGCAAAAGAAGGAACTCTCCCTGCAGGATGTCGCAGACCACAATGTGATCATGCTGAAGGAAGGTTCCTTCATTCGCCAGACGATCCTCAACCGCATGAAGGATGCGGCCATCACGCCGAACATCGTGCTGGAATCGAACCAGATTGTCACGATGAAGGGGCTGGCGGCCAACGGTGTCGGCATCTCATTCCTGCTCGATATCGTCGCGCGCGATACCCCGGGCATCAAGGCCATTCCTCTCTCCGACTTTGAGCCGGTCGACGTCGGCCTTGCCTGGAAGAAGGACCGCTATATTTCGAAGGCCGCCCAGTCCTTCATGGATTTCTGCCGTGAAATCCTCAAGGAACATCAGGCTGCCGAGGACACAGGAAAATAAAGCAGAAAAAGGAGTGCAAGGCTTCTCCACAAGGTAGAGGTCTTGCACTCCTTTTTTACATGGGATAGAAAGAAACATTAGTTTTCCTGGCAAAGGGGAACGGTCAGGCTTCCCGTCGGCATAAGAATGTACTCCGGGTCCCCATCGAGATATGTTTTGGCAAGTTCGAGAGCCTCCTCGACCGTATCGACGGCTCCATCGAAGAGCATATCCTTCGCAAGCTGTCGGTCAAGTCCCGTCACGAGAATAAAATGTGCCTTCTTCGTGAGACGCGTGATCGCGTAAGCTTTATTTGCCCCTATGAGGAACCGCTCGCGGAGTTTCGCCTCAATGGCATCGGCCGTCTTGAGCGTACGGCAGGTATCCTCAAGGACCTTGCTGCCACTCCCCTCCTCGCACTCCGCGAGCAGGATGACGACGCCGCCCTGCTTCGTCGCGAGTACGGCGTTGTCCATGGTCTTCTGCATCTGGTAGACGTTGATGTCCTTTGGATAGCCGCCGCAGCTCACGATCGTGATATCGGCGCGACGCGGGATCGGCACGCCATAGACTTCATCGACAAACCGGCAGGCCTCCTGATGTGCCTGGACATAGTCACCGGCAAACATGCGCAGGAAACGATGCTCCGCATCGAGGACGGCATTAAAAAGAATCACACTGCGGCCTTTTGCCCAGAGTGCAACGCCCTCCATCTGATCCTCGTAGACCGGGTTGCCCGTCGTCTTGCCGAGGCCGGCATGCGGATCCATCATGAAGCTGTGGTTGTGGCGCACCGTCTCCATCGCCGCACACCCCGGCAGGACGGCCTTGCGGCCGCCGCCATAGCCGCTGAAATAATGATGTACGATGGTTCCCGTCAGGAATACGTGATCGCTGTGACAGATATGCTTGTTGATAAGCACGGGCGTAAAGCGGCTCGTCGTACCGAAATATTCAAAATCCGATGGCACGTTGCAATCGCTGTTGAACATCCTGAGGCGGGATGCCACTTCCTCTCCTACGCCCTCCGCCATTTCCTCCTGCGTCATGAGACGATGCGTGCCGAGAGAGAATACGATCTGCATATTCTCATCGGGGACGCCCAGCTTGTTCATCTCATCGACGAGCACGGGCATGAAATCAAAGCTGTTCGCCACGCGCGTCGGGTCGTTGCAGATAAACGTAACCGTATCGCCCGGTTTCACAACCTTATCGATTGGCTCCTGCCCGATAGGATGGTAGATGGCATCGAGTACAGCCTGCTTGATATCCTTGAGGGGTTCTACCGACGGCATCTCGACTTCCTTGATGACTTTGCTCTCATCGATCTGGAACGATTTTGTGCCATGCCCATAGTGGAACGTATACTCTTTCATCCTTTTGCCTCCCTATATAAAGAAAAGATGGCATGCATAACGCTGCCATCTTTTCCATTTTGTTTTTGCTTAGCTGCGAGCGGATGATGGCACAACTCAGAAGAGGATATGTGCGATAACATAAGCCACGCAGGAACCCGTGAAGACACCGATGAGGCCCGGGATCATGAAGCTGTGGTTCAGGACGTACTTACCGATTCTCGTGGTACCGGAACGGTCAAAGTTGATGCAGGCCAGATCGGAAGGATAGGTCGGCAGGAAGAAGTAACCGTAGATAGCCGGGATGAACGAGACGATAATCAGCGGGTCGATGCCGGCATTCAGCGCCATCGGAACGATAATCGATACGCAGGCTGCCTGCGAGTTAACGAGCTTCGACGTGAAGAACGAGCAGACGGCATACAGAGCCGGATACATCGCAACAGCGCTGACGAGGACATCCTTGATCAGAGCCATGTGGTTGGAGAAGAACGTATCTGCCATCCACGCAACACCATAGACGGAAACAACGGCGACAACGCCGGAACGGAAGACCTGGCTGCCGCCGACTTTCTTGGCATCGACTTTGCAGACGAAGAGCATCAGAGCGCCGAGGAACAGCATGATCATCTGGATGACCGTCGTCATGGAGATTGCCTTCATGACGCCCTTCGCATTCGGGAAATGCGGAAGGAGTGCTGGGAAGTTACCGAGGACAGCTATGACGAGGATGCCTGCGAAGAACAGGTACATCGCATAGTAATAGGTTTTCGGGAACTGTTTGCCGATGAGGCTCTCCGTGGAACCGCCATAGACGTAATCCTTGTTTTCCGGATCGCTGATGAATTCCTGGAACTTCTCATCCTTGTCGAGGTCTTTGCCGCGGCGATAGCTGAATGCTGCTGCCGCCAGAACACCGCAGAACGTTGCCGGGATGGACACGCTCAGCAGGTTGAGGACCGTGAACGGCGTACCAGCTGCTGCGAGAAAACCAGCCATGGAAACCATAGCGACGGAAACCGGCGAAGCGCTGATACCCATCTGAGAGGAAACGGATGCGACTGCCATCGGGCGCTCCGGACGGATGCCCTCTTTGATCGCGATATCATAGATGATCGGGAAAACCGTGTAGACGACGTGGCCCGTGCCGCAGAGGATCGTCAGGGACCAGGTCGTGATTGGTGCATAAATGCTGATGCGTTTCGGATTGCTGCGCAGGAACCTCTCTGCGTACTGCAGCATAACCGTGAGGCCGCCTGCCGTCTGCAGGAAGCCGGCGCAGGTAACGACGGCGAGGATCGTAAGCATGACGCTGACTGGTGGATTGCCCGGCTTATAGCCGAACACAAAGACATAAAGCATGAGGCCGATCGAGCTGACCACTGCCAAACCAATACCGCCGTGACGAACACCGACGAGCAGGCAGGCAAAGAGGACGATAAAGCCTAATAGCAACTCCATAGAAAACTCCCCTTTCTCCTAATACAGAAACATAAATACCGGTAATGATACCCATAACAAAGGGATCCGGCCTCTGCTCCGGCTCACTTTGAACAGATTTACCATATCTATGACCTATGTTACATTCTTTTCGTCGCACGCTGGCAAAATCCTTCTTTTTCCCGAAAAAAATCCTTCCTTTTTTTCAGAACCATTCCAAAATGCTGACGACTATGGTCAAGATACGACATTTATTATACGCATTCATCCCTCAAATGTAAATAGTTTTTATGTAATAAATATCACATTATAAACATTATTTATTTTATATTTATTGAAACTTATCCCATAAAAATATTTTTCTGTATTTCGTATAAAACAGCATAGCAACGTGTTATACTATGCTAAAAGGGTATATTAAATTGTATGTTCCAGTCAGGAGGAAATGAAACAATGGCTACCATCAACGATAACTATCTGAAGCTGCCCGGCAGCTACCTCTTTGCCGAGATCGGCCGCCGCGTTGCCGCCTATAAAGAAGCTCATCCGGAGGCAGACATCATCCGCCTCGGCATCGGCGATGTCACCCAGCCGCTGCCAGCCGTCTGCATCGAGGCGATGCACAAGGCTGTCGACGAAATGGCTCACAAAGAAACGTTCCGCGGCTACGGCCCGGAGCAGGGCTATGAGTTCCTCACGAAGGCCATCCTCAAAAACAACTACGAGAGCAAGGGCATCCACTTCGGCACGGACGAGATCTTCGTCAGCGACGGCTCGAAGAGCGACACGGGCAACATCCAGGAAATCTTCGGTTCTGCGGATAAAGTCGCTATCACGGATCCGGTTTACCCGGTCTATCTCGACACGAACGTCATGGCCGGCCGTACGGGCAGCCTGAAAGAAGACGGCCATTTCGAGGGCGTCACCTACCTCCCCTGCACGGCAGAGAATAACTTTGCGCCGGATCTCCCGAAAGAGCGCGTGGACATGCTCTACCTCTGCTGCCCGAACAACCCGACGGGCACGACGCTCTCCCGAGAGGAGCTCACGAAATGGGTCAACTGGGCAAAGGAAAACGACACGGTCATCCTCTTCGATGCCGCCTATGCCGCCTACATCACGGAGCCGGACGTCCCGACGACGATCTATGAGATCCCGGGCGCCAAGGATGTCGCCATCGAATTCCGTTCTTTCTCCAAGACGGCCGGATTCACGGGCACGCGCTGCGGCTACACGATCGTCCCGCACACGGTCACGGGCAAGGCCGCGGATGGCAGCCGCGTCGAGTACAACAAGCTCTGGAACCGCCGCCACACGACGAAATTCAATGGTACGGCATACATTGTCCAGCGCGGTGCCGCAGCCATCTATACGGAAGAAGGCCAGAAACAGGTCAAGGAGCTCGTCGGCTACTACCTCGAGAATGCCCGCATCATTCGGGAGGGTCTGACCAAGGCCGGTCTCGAGGTCTACGGCGGCATCAACGCCCCGTATATCTGGCTCAAGACGCCGAACAACATGAAATCCTGGGACTTCTTCGACCTCCTGCTGAAGCAGGTCAACATCGTTGGCACGCCGGGTGCCGGTTTCGGTCCCTGTGGCGAAGGCTATTTCCGCCTCACGTCCTTCGGCAACCGCGAAGACACGCTGCGCGCCGTCGAGCGTTTCCAGCAGCTCAAATTCTAATCCACAAAGAACCCATCGCATAAAAAAAGGCATTCCGCCCCATGGCGGAATGCCTTTTTTCGTAAGCACAGAAGCTATCGCATTCAGTGCTGCATAAAGAACGATAACACGAACCAAAAAATGAACGCTGCACCGACTACCGTCAGCAGGAACGGCAGCGCGACGGTCAGGACAAAGGACAGCGCGGAAAAAGCAGCCACAATGGCGACGAGCGCAATCCCCTTCGTCTTCCAGCTCGTATTCTTCCAGAGATAACGGAAGATATTGCCCGGCTTCAGATAATCGCCTGCATCGTGGATCTCATAATGCCGCTGATGCGGTATTTCATAGGAACGGCCGGACTGATAGTCCGTTCTTGGCTGTTCCTGCTGCCCAGACTCATTGATGGTCTCTCCCTGGTAACTCTCTTTTTCTTCTTCCGACATCACGCGGACTTTCGGATCATCTGCCATGGAATCCCCTCCCAGACTCTATCGCCATTTGCGCATAAAGCAAAATAACAAAACCACTCTCGGATAAGTAGCGGGGATCATATGGAACGATGCCCAGCGTTTTCTTGATATGCTGGTTTAACGCCGCCACCTGCTCATGCTGAATCCCCATCACCTGGTAGAACTCCTTAGGTTCAATTGGTTTCATACCATTCAGGTCACAGAATATCTGCAATATGGCAAGAAGAATTTCTACAAACTCCTTCTCGTCGACATCTTCCCCGCGGCATGTCATGAAATCATCAAACATCCGCACAAGAAGATGTTCCGAAAAAGCAGGATATCCCAATGCCCGAACAATGTGGACCAGCATCCTGTCTGCTTCTTCATCCATGCGTATAATATCCTCATTATATGGAATCTTAGCGGGGAACTCCTGGCTCTTCAGTAAGTTCAGCTGGGCAAAATGCCCAAGAAGCAAAACCACATGGCGGGCTGCAATGGCATGGCGGCGCAGGAATTCATCCATCGTCGCTTCCGGCTCCTGATACTGGTACATGGCGAACAGCTTCTCAATCTGCTCTTTCATGCGAACACGCAGCCTCGGTGAAGCTTCCACGGTTGTCATCATGGTGAACATCACGATGCCATTTTTTTGAATATGACCGATGAAAACGAACTGCGTACAATCCACATTCTGGACGGGAAGGAATGCCATTTCGAACCCGTCACCGTTCATGAGATTGATACAATGCACACCACCATCGTATACCTCATCGGCGTAAAAGATGGTAAACTCTGCATCCTGCAGATCACGCAGGAGAACTTTTTCAGAATCCGAAAGCGTATCCTTATGAACGGCAGCATAATGTTCGATTGGCGTTTCATCGGTTTCAAACAGGTGATAATCAAAAAGGAAGTAATCATAGAACAGCGGCCAAAACGTAAGGTCATCATCCGACTCCTCGGGGATATTGGGATCGCCACCTGTCGCGAGCACCATCGCACGGCTCCAGTCATGCTGGAATTCTTCCTGATGATAAAACTTCCTGATGTTATCCAGCAGATTATCCATGAGGCTATTCAGTTTGTCCATGTCTTCTTCACTGGCAACGCCCCGCCTATCCAAAGAGCGGTAAAGAGAATCCGGTGCGATACGGTCCGGCATGACAAACTCTCCATGGACATAGAAAGAATCTTGTGCTGCTTTCAGGTTGCCCCAGGACTCATAGGCAAAGGAACCATGGGTGGCTTCGTCAATATGCTCAGCAAATTGGTCAATGACTTGGATGAAAGCATCGATATGTGCTGCATCTAACGTAAATTCCGGGTGAACATCATGTATCTCATAAACGATATCCTGGTAATCATACACCGTTAATTCATTTGCCTCATCCTCGGAAAGGACAACTTGGAGAACCGACAGCGTCATCATAATCCAGCTCCACTCCTCGCGAAGCCGCTCATCCGTCTCCCCGCTCCAGGCTCTACGCTGAAAGAAGCGCTCCACATCCCTGCGGGGAATGTAGCTGTCGGTATTCACATCTTCGGATTGATAATACTCCTTAATTTCATCATAAACATTTGCCATAAAAATGGATACTCCCATCAAAAAAATAATACAACATATTATACCATAGAACCATGAAAAAAGCATCCGCCACTCAGCGGATGCTTTTACCTAACCGGCAACGTCCTATCCTCCCAGCCCGTCTCCAGACAAGTACTTTCGGCGTGCGTGTGCTTAACTACTGTGTTCGGCATGGGAACAGGTGGAACCA
>OMYB01000010.1 GCA_900315155.1 uncultured Selenomonadales bacterium
CCCCGAGCGCACCAGATGAAAGGACAAGACCGTCAGAGGATACACTCCTTTGACGGTCTTTTTTTGATATGTAGGAAAGAAGTCCTGTTTGACGGGGCGGGGGTTATCGGGTAGAATATTACCCGTAGTTTGAGAGAAAGAGAAAGCAGGAACTTAGGGAGGAAAAGAAACATGAAAAAGACTCTTCTGATTGCCGCTGCTATCATGGCGATGAGTGCGTCGTCCGTCATGGCTGCCCCAATCAACCAGATGACCGGCAACGAGACGGCCATCGGCGCTGGCTCGAAGGAGCAGTACATCGAGCACAAGGTGACGCCGAAGGCAACGCTCGGCTATCAGCACATGGACCGCGATGAGTTCGGCAAGGATCAGCAGGACGCCTACCTGCAGTACGATGTCGTTGGTTCGCAGGTGAAACTCATCGGCGGCTACCGCTGGAAACTGCCGGGTGACAAGGACAACGCGTTCGGCGGTGTCGCGGTCAGCACGCCGCGCGTCTTTGGCTTTGATGCCTATGCGTCCTATGTGGCCGGCAAGGATTTCAACGAGACGCAGGTCGGCATCAACAAGAATATCCTGTTCAATGTCGATCTCAATGTCAACTACCACAACACGAAGCTCGATGGCATCAGCCACCGCGAGCACGGTGTCGGCGCCGGCCTGACGGTCAAGTTCTGATTTCCGTTATCGCCACACAAAAAACCGCTGGGAGAAATCTCTCAGCGGTTTTTTTGCCCCTCCGGTCCCTTATTTCTTGTGGTTTTTGATGAAGTTCTCGATGCGGGCGAGGGCTTCGGAGATCTGGTCGATGGACGTGGCGTAGGAGCAGCGGACGTGGCCTTCGCCGCAGGCGCCGAACGCGGTGCCCGGCACGAGCGCGACGTGCTCGGCCTGCAGCAGGGCCTCGGCGAATTCGTCGGAGGTGTAGCCCGTGCTCGTGATGTCCGGGAAGATGTAAAATGCGCCCTTTGGCTCGAAGCAGTCGAGGCCCATCTTCGTGAAGCCGTCGTAGATGAGGCGGCGGCGGCGGTCGTACTCGCTCAGCATCTTCTTGCGCGCCTTTTCGCCGTGGCGCAGCGCCTCCATGGCGCCCATCTGGGCCGTGATCGGGGCGCAGAGCATCGTGTACTGATGGATCTTCGTCATGGCGGCGAGGATCGTCGGGTTGCCGAGCGCGTAGCCGATGCGCCAGCCCGTCATCGCGTAGGCTTTCGAGAAGCCGTTGAGGAGGATCGTGCGCTCCTGCATGCGCGGCAGGGCGGCGAAGCAGACGTGCTCCTCGCCGCCGTACGTGAGGGCGCCGTAGATTTCATCGGAAATGACGATGAGGTCGTATTTCTCGGCGAAGTCCGCGATCTTCTCGAGGTCGGCGCGCGTCATGATGGCGCCCGTCGGGTTGTTCGGGTAGCCGATGAGCAGCACTTTCGTGCGGTCCGTGACGTGCCCCTCGAGCTCCTCCGGCGTGATGCGGAACTCGTTCTCACGTTTCGCGGGGACGGGGACGGCGACGCCGCCGGCGAGCGTCGTGCACGCGGCGTAGGAGACGTAGCACGGCTCCGGGATGAGCACCTCGTCGCCGGGCTCCAGGATGGCACGCAGCGCGAGATCCATGGCCTCGCTGACGCCGACGGTCACGAGGATGTCTGTGTCCGGCGTGTAGTCCACGTGGTAGCGCGTGGCGTACATGGCGGCGATTTCCTGGCGCAGTTCCATGAGGCCACGGTTTGCCGTGTACGACGTGTAGCCCTGCTCGAGGCCGTAGACGCAGGCCTCGCGGATCGGCCACGGCGTGACGAAGTCCGGCTCGCCGACGCCGAGGGAGATGACGTCGTCCATCTGGGCGGCGATATCAAAGAATTTGCGGATGCCCGAGGGGGCGACGGCATTGACTCGGGCTGAGAGGCGGTCATGCCAGTCTGTGCGCGTTTCCTTCATCAGGGGGACACCACCAATCTGCGGTCTTTCTCTTTATCGTCGATGATCGTGCCGTCTTTCTTGTACGGTTTCAGCATGAAATGCGTGCGCGTCGCCGTGACGCCCTCGATCGTGGAGAGGCGCTTCGCGACGAAGTTCGCGACGTCCTTCAGCGACTGGCCCTCCAGGATGACCATGAGGTCGAAAGAGCCGCTCATGAGGTAGACCGTGCGGACCTCGTCGTAGCGGTAGATGCGCTCGGCGATGGCGTCAAAGCCGACTTCGCGCTGCGGCGTGAGGTTGATCTCGATCATGGCCGTGACCATGTCGTCACCGAACTTTTCCCAGTCGATGAGGGTATTATAGGAAAGGATGACCTTATCCTTTTCGAGTTGCTTGATGTCCTGCTCGACTTCGTATTCGCTCTTCTTGAGGATCGGGGCGATCTCGCCGACGGGGCGGCGCGCATCGTGCTCCAAAAGCTCCAAGAGGTCGCGCGTGGATGATTCTGCCATGCTGGTTCCTCCTTTGTATATGTCGAAAAGATAACACCTTTACCGTAGCATATTTCCCGTATCGTGTGCAAGGATTTTTTTTCAATTTTCGCAACAATTTTCATCGGAAATTCCGCCTTTTTTTGCGTGAGACCATAGAAAAAGTAAAAAAGGACATGCGACAGGGGAGAAATAGAGCATTGTTCGCCTTGCAAATACCGGCGGTTTTCGGTACAATAAGAGGAGGTGTTATCCGCAAGGAAAGTGTAAGCTGGATCACACAAAAACAAACGGGATAGGCCGGCTAGCAGAAAGGAAAGGGAACGCTATGTTTATTGGATCGGTCCACCATCTCGAGGATGGGCATGTCAACTATCCGGAGGCGATCTGGAAGTCTCTGGAGTATCTGCGCGATCACGATTTCACGAAAATGGCCGATGGCTCCTACGACGTGGATGCCGCGGGCCGGATCAAGGCCAACGTGCAGCGCTATACGACGCGGCCCGTGTCGGAGTGCCGTCCCGAGGCACACCAGAAAATGGTGGATATCCAGTACATCGTCGAGGGCGAGGAGTATATGGGCTGGTGCCCGATCAGCCCGGATCTCGTGGTCTCGGAGGAATACGACGAAAAGAAGGACGTCGGTTTTTACGCCGCCCTCGTGCCCGACAGCGACATCGTCCTGGTCCCGGGCGGCTTTGCCGTGCTCTATCCGGAGGACGTGCACCGTCCGCAGGGCGCCGTCGAGGACGCACCGCAGCAGGTGACGAAGGTCGTCGTAAAGATCCCCGTGGACTTATTATGAAGATAGGAGACAGGCATGGATGAAAGGAAAAGCATCTGTGCCTGTTTCTGTCTATACAAATGCTTTATGTTTCCAGGTTTTGGTTTTGGAGGAAGAGAGTACGCATGTCAGTAAGAAGAATTTTCGTGGAAAAACGGCAGGGCTTTTTTGACGTCGAGGCGCGCCAGCTGTGCGACGACCTCACGGAGACGTTCCGCCTCACGGGGCTGAAGGCCGTGCGCATCATCAACCGCTACGACATCGAGGGGCTCGATGACAGCGAGTACGCGCAGGTCAAGTCCGTCGTGTTCTCGGAGCCGACCGTCGATGTCGTCTATGAGGAAAAGCTGCCCCATTTCCCGAACTCCCGCGTGTTTGCCGTGGAGTATCTGCCGGGCCAGTTCGACCAGCGTGCGGACTCCGCAGCGCAGTGCGTGCAGCTCGTGACGCAGAAAGAGCGCCCCGGGATCGCGACGGCGCGCGTCATCGTCATCGTCGGCAACGTGAGCCTCGAGGACTTCGAGAAAATCAAGGCCTACTGCATCAACAAGGTCGAGAGCCGCGAGGCCTCGCTTGCGAAACCGGAATCCCTCGAAATGCATGCCGAGGAGCCCGCGGACGTCGCGGTGCTGCAGACGTTCAACCTCATGGACGCCGGGCAGCTCGCCGCGTTCCATGCGAAGTGCGGCTTTGCCATGAGCCTCGAGGATCTCGCGTTCTGCCAGAAATATTTCCGCGACACGGAGCACCGCGCGCCGACGATCACGGAGCTGCGCGTCATCGACACGTACTGGTCCGACCACTGCCGCCACACGACATTCACGACGGCCATCGACATGGTCGATGTGGAGGACGGGTATTTCACGCCGTCCATCCTGCAGGCGTACCATCAGTACCAGCAGGACCGCGATGAGGTCTACGGCCCGACGACGCGCGACGTGACGCTCATGGATGTCGCCGTCATCGGCATGAAGGCGCTCCGCCAGGCAGGCAAGCTCGATGACCTCGACCAGTCCGAGGAGATCAATGCGTGCAGCATCGTCGTGCCCGTTGATGTAGGCGGGCAGGTGCAGGACTGGCTCATCCAGTTCAAGAACGAGACGCACAACCACCCGACGGAGATCGAGCCGTTCGGCGGCGCGGCCACGTGTCTCGGCGGCGCGATCCGCGACCCGCTGTCCGGTCGCTCGTATGTCTACCAGGCCATGCGCGTGACGGGCGCCGCCGACCCGCGTCGTCCGTTCAGCGAGACGCGCCCGGGCAAGCTCCCGCAGAAAAAGATCACGCTCGGCGCGGCCGCAGGCTACAGCGCCTACGGCAACCAGATCGGCCTCG
Source organism: uncultured Selenomonadales bacterium (assembly GCA_900315155.1). Lineage (GTDB taxonomy): Bacteria > Bacillota > Negativicutes > Selenomonadales > Selenomonadaceae > UBA2897. The sequence continues at coordinate 4,528 of OMYB01000010.1, forward strand.
CGACGGGGCAGGTCCGCGAGGTCTACCATGAGGGCTACCTCGCAAAACGCATGGAGATCGGCGCCGTCATCGCCGCGGCACCGAAAGAGAACGTCGTCCGCGAACGCCCGCAGCCAGGCGACTATATCGTGCTGCTCGGCGGCCGCACGGGCCGCGATGGCATCGGCGGTGCGACGGGCTCCTCGAAAGAGCACACGGAGGAGTCGCTGACCTCCTGCGGCGCCGAGGTCCAGAAGGGCAACCCGCCGACGGAGCGCAAGATCCAGCGTCTGTTCCGGAACCCCGCGGTCAGCCGCATGATCAAGCGCTGCAACGACTTTGGCGCGGGCGGCGTGGCCGTGGCCATCGGCGAGCTCGCCGACGGCCTCATCATAGACCTCGACACGATCAAAAAGAAATACGAAGGCCTGGACGGCACGGAGCTCGCGATCTCGGAGTCGCAGGAGCGCATGGCCGTCGTCATCGACCCGAAAGACCTCGAAGCGTTCCAGCGTTATGCGGATGCGGAGAACCTCGAGTCCACGCACGTCGCGACGGTCACGGAGGAGCCGCGCCTCATCATGAAATGGCGCGGGCAGCCCATCGTGCAGATGAACCGCTCGTTCCTCGACACGAACGGCGTCCGCCAGCACGTCAGCGCCATCATCAGCCAGCCGGACGCGGAGCACCGCTACCTCCACGAGATCCCGGCCCCCGTGCAGGCACTCCGCCGGAACCTCCCGGCCGCCTGGCTCGAAAACCTCAAAAGCCTGAACGTCTGCAGCCAGAAAGGCCTCGCGGAGCGCTTTGACTCCACGATCGGCGGCAACACGGTCCTCATGCCTTTTGGCGGCCGCACGCAGCTCACGCCGGCCGAAGGCATGGTCGCGAAAGTCCCGGTACAGGGCGCGGAGACGAATACGGCCACGGCCATGACGTTTGGCCTCGACCCGGATTTCATGAGCTGGAGCCCGTTCCATGGCGCCGTGTACTCCGTCGTCGCGGCTGCGGCGAAGATGGTCGCGCTCGGCGGCCGCGCGGAGACCATCCGCCTGACGTTCCAGGAGTACTTTGAGAGCCTCGGCAAGGACGAGCGCAAGTGGGGCAACCCGTTCGCTGCGCTCATCGGCGCCCTCTGGGCACAGCACCAGCTCGAGATCCCGGCTATCGGCGGTAAGGACTCCATGTCCGGCACGTTCGAGGACATCCACGTCCCGCCGACGCTCGCGGCCTTTGCCGTCGACGTCCTGCCGGCCGACCACGCCGTTTCGCCAGAGTTCAAATACGCGGGCAACAAGGTCTGGATCGTGCCGTGCAAGAAGGACACGCAGGATCTGCCTGTCTTCGCGCAGCTGCGCAGGAACTTCGAGAAGATTGAGGCCATGACCGCGAAACGCCAGGTGTTCTCCGCGCAGAGCGTCGGCGTCGGCGGTATCGCGGCAGCCGTCACGAAGATGACGCTCGGCAACCGCATCGGCTTTAAGTTCACGACGTTCCTGAAGCGCGACGAGCTGTTTACGCCGGACTACGGCACGATCCTCCTCGAGGTCGCCCCGAACGCAAAGATGGACACGCTCCTCGCGGGCACGGGAGCCTACGAGCTCGGCGAGACGACGGATGTCCCGAGCATCGTCGTCGACAACGAGGTCATCACGATCGCCGAGGCCGAGACGGCCTACACGACGCCGCTGGAAAAGATTTTCCCGACGCGCGTCAAACAGCCGTCGAAGGAGCGTGCGACGTGGGTGCCGTACGAAAAGGGCAACAAGCTCCCGGGCGGCCTGACGCATGTCGCGCAGCCGCGCGTCTTTATCCCCGTGTTCCCGGGCACGAACTGCGAGTACGACTCCGCGCGCGCCTGGGAGCGTGCCGGTGCCACGGCGGAGACGCTCGTCGTCCGCAACCTCACGCCGCAGGCTGTCGAGGAGACGGTCGAGGCCATCGTGCGGGGCATCCGGAGGGCGAACATCATCATGCTGCCGGGCGGCTTCTCCGGCGGCGACGAGCCGGACGGCTCCGGCAAGTTCATCGCGGCCATGTTCCGCAATCCGCGCATCGCCGAAGAGGTCATGCGCCTGCTGCACCACCGCGACGGCCTCATGCTCGGCATCTGCAACGGGTTCCAGGCTCTCATCAAGCTCGGCCTCGTGCCGTACGGCGAGATCCGCGACCTCAGCAGCGACGCGCCGACGCTCACGCACAACACGCTCGGCCGCCACGTCTCCTGCATGGTCCAGACCCGCGTCACCTCGAACCTCTCGCCGTGGTTCAACAACGTCCAGGTCGGCGACCTCCACACGATCGCCGTCTCGCACGGCGAGGGCCGCTTCGTCGCGAGCCCCGAGGTCATCGCCGCACTCCGCGTCCGCGGCCAGATCGCGACGCAGTACGTCGACCCGCAGGGCAATCCGTCCATGGCCATCCCGTTCAACCCGAACGGCTCCATGAACGCCATCGAAGGCATCACGAGCCCCGACGGCCGCGTCCTCGGCAAGATGGGACACAGCGAGCGCATCGGTAAGAGCGTCGCCCGCAACGTCCCGGGCGAAAAAGACCAGCAGCTCTTCGAAGCCGGCGTTAACTACTACAAATAATCTGGAGGATTCCAACCTACAAACGGCAGGCCGGGTGCCTGCCGTTTTTTTGTACGCAGCAGGCAGGATTTTTTTGGTGGATGGCTAATAGGTAACGGTGTGAATATCGAAAAGGAGGCAGTCGAGAAACAATGGTAGGTATCGTAATCGTATCCCACAGCCAGAAGCTCGCGGAGGGGGTCGTGGAGCTCGCGCAGATGATGGCGCGGGAGGTGAATATCGCGGCGGCGGGGGGCCTGGAGGATGGCTTGCTCGGCACGAGTTACCAGCGCATCGTCGAGGCCATCGAGGACGTCAACGGCACAGACGGGGCCATCGTGCTCATGGACATGGGCTCCGCCGTCATGACCGCCGAGCTCGCGCTCGAGGAGATGAAAGACGACCACATCCGCCTCGTCGACTGCCCGCTCGCCGAGGGCGCCGTCCTGGCCGCCGTCTCCGCCTCCACCGGCGCCGACCTCGCCACCGTCGCCGCCCAGGCCGAAAGCGCGCGCGATATGCGGAAACTTGGAAAATGAAGTGAAATTTGTGAATGTGCTTTGGTCACTATTCTTTTTTGACAGGTTTGCTATAATGGTAGTGTCTGAAAATGGGATGCACAGGAAGGATGACACAAAATTAATTTCCATACACTGACCAAGGCCGACAAGCCTTTACTGGACCGCTATTTCCATGCGCGCTACTATGAGAATGCGCATTTCACGTTTACGAATTTCTACATGTGGCGCGAGCCGTTTCACCTGCAGGTCGCGGAGGAGGCGGAGACGCTGTTCCTCGTGACGGAGTACCATGGCACGCGCATCATGCTGCAGCCGTTCTGCGCGGAGGAGCGCGAGACCGCGGCCGTGGAAAAGATCGTCGCGTGGTTCCGCGAGCAGGGGCAGCCGTGCCGTTTCATGGGCCTCGAAAAGTCCTTTGCCGAAAAGCTCGCGGCCATGCCGGCGTACCACTTTGAACTCGGCACGAGCGAGAACGAGTCCGACTACGTCTATCTCGCGGAAAAGCTCGCGACGCTCTCCGGGCGCAAGCTGCACTCGAAAAAGAACCACCTCAACGCGTTCCGCAAGCTCTACCCGCAGGCCGTCTACGTGCCGATTACGGAGGACATCCTGCCCGCGTGCCGCGAGGTCCTCGACGAGTGGTACCAGAACCGCACGCACACGACGGAAAAGGACGACCCGTTCATCGCGACGGAGCGGAAGGGCATCCTCGAGGTCTTTGATGACTGGGCGTTCTTCGGCGTCACGGGCGGCGCTATCCGAAACGGGGGCCGCATCGTCGCGTTCACGTTCGGCGAGCAGCTGAACACGGACACGGCCGTCGTCCACGTGGAAAAGGCCGACCCCGACATGCGCGGCGCGTTCACGGCCATCAACCAGGGCTACGTTGAGCACACGTGGCTCGGCAAGGTCACCTACATCAACCGCGAGGAGGACATGGGTCTGCCGGGGCTGCGTCACGCGAAGGAGTCCTACAAGCCCGTGAAACGCATCGAGAAATTTACGGCCACGCTGAAGGCTTGAGACGCCGGAACGTGGATACAGGGAAATAAGACCCCATGCACGATGGACATGGGCGATATCCGTGGAGGGATTTTTTGCAGCAGGCACTAGAAAAACAGATCGCATTCGCCGACCACCAGGAGGTCTATGCGCTGCTCGGCGACAAAGACGCGTTCCTGCAGATCCTGCGCGACAGTTTCGACTGCCAGATGATCTGCCGCGGCGGCGTGCTCAGCCTCATGGGCGAGGCCGCAGAGGTACGGCAGGCTGCGCAGGTCATGGAGGAGCTCCAGTACCTCTACCGCCAGGGCACGACCGTCACGACGCATGAGGTCCGCTACGGCATCCGCCTCGTGCGCGAGGGCAAAGGGGAGACGCTGCACCAGCTCTTTGGCGACACGATCCTCGTCACCTCGCGCGGCCACCACGTCAAGCCGAAGACGCTCGGCCAGCGGCACTATCTCGACCTCATCCGCCGCGAGCCCATCACGTTCGGCATCGGGCCGGCGGGCACGGGAAAGACCTACCTCGCCGTCGTCATGGCCGTCGCGGCGCTGCGCAACAAAGAGGTGCACCGCATCATCCTCACACGCCCGGCCGTCGAGGCGGGGGAGCGGCTCGGCTTTCTCCCCGGCGACCTGCAGGACAAGGTCGACCCGTACCTGCGGCCGCTCTACGACGCGCTCGAGGACATCCTCGGGCTCGACACCTACCGCAAATTCATGACGAAAAACATCATCGAGATCGCGCCGCTGGCGTACATGCGCGGCCGCACGCTCGAGGACGCGTTCGTCATCCTCGACGAGGCGCAGAACACGACGGGCAAACAGATGAAAATGTTCCTCACGCGCCTCGGTTTCGGCTCGAAAATGGTCGTCACGGGCGACCTCGGGCAGGTTGACCTCCCGCGCGGCGTGCCCTCCGGCCTGCGGCAGGCCGCGGAGGTGCTGCAGGGGGTCAAAGGCATCGGCATCGCGCGTCTCGCCCCCGCGGACGTCATCCGCCACGACGTCGTCACGCGCATCGTCGAGGCGTACGGGCGCTGGGAGCAGCAGAAACAGCAGGAAAAACACGAAAACCACGAAATCCACGAAAAGCACGAAAAAAAGGACGGACAACATGAACGTAATGATCAGCAGCTATCCTGAGGGGCTCACGTTCCCCCAGGAGATTATCGATAACGTCACGACGGCCGCAGAGACCGTGGGGCGGCTCTACGGCGTGGAGAACGGCGAGGTCAGCGTGACGCTCACGGATAACGAATACATCCACAAGCTCAACAAGGAGTACCGGGGCATCGACCGGCCGACGGACGTGCTTTCGTTTGCGCTGAACGAGAGCGAGGAGCCGGAGGTGGACGATGGGCCGGATATCAACGTGCTTGGGGACCTCGTGATCTCTGTCGAGCGCGCGAGGGAGCAGGCCGCCGACTACGGCCACAGCGTGCGCCGCGAGGTGGCGTTCCTCACGGTCCACGGCATGCTGCACCTGCTCGGGTACGACCACATGGAGGAGGCGGACCGGCTGGAGATGGAAAAAGAGCAGCGGTTCGTGATGGAGAAATTGGGGATCCCCAGGGAGTGATATACATGGCAGAAAAGAAACATAAATCGGGTTTTGTGGCGGTCATCGGGCGGCCGAATGTGGGGAAATCCACGCTCATCAACACGCTCATCGGGCAGAAAATCGCCATCATGAGCGACAAGCCGCAGACGACGCGCAACCGCATCCTCTGCATTCTCACGCAGCCGGATGCGCAGGTCGTGTTCCTCGACACGCCGGGCATCCACAAGCCGCGCCACAAGCTCGGCGAGTACATGGTGAAGGCGGCGGAGGGCACGCTGAAAGAGGTGGACGCCATCCTGTTCGTCGTCGATGCGACGGAGAAGATGGGGCCGGGCGAGTACTACATCCTCGAGCGCCTGCAGAGCACGACGCGCCCGGTCATCCTCGTCGTGAACAAGCTGGACCTCATCGAGAAGGAGGATGTGCTGCCGATTATCTCGGGGTACGCGGCGAAATATCCGTTTGCCGGGGTCGTGCCCATCTCGGCGAAGGAGGAGATGAACCTCCCGGACCTCATGGAGGAGGTCAAGAAGTACCTGCCGGAGGGGCCGCAGTACTACCCGGAGGACATGGTCACGGACCAGCCCGAGCGGCTCATCGTCGCCGAGCTCGTGCGCGAAAAGGTCCTGCAGCTCACGCGCGATGAGGTGCCGCATGCCGTGGCCGTGGAGACGGAGGAAATGACGACGCGCGACAACGGCGACGTCTACATCCGCGCGACCATCTACGTCGAGCGCGATTCGCAGAAAGGCATCATCATCGGGGCGAAGGGCAGCATGCTCAAACAGATCGGGGCGCTCGCCAGACCTGACATCGAGGCCATGCTCGGGAACCGGGTGTACCTCGACCTGTGGGTCAAGGTCAAAAAAGACTGGAGAGACCGCGACGGAGTACTTCGTAACTTCGGGTTTGGGCAGGAGAAATAGTTCGTGGCTGATTCTCCGCCGCTGGGGGCGTGTCTGGATTCCGCTGAGAAGATTTCCTAAAAGAAAATTTTTCCTTTTAATTATGCCTTCGAAAACAGCTAAACGCACTCCGTTTGAACGACGCTGTTTTCAAAGGATTTTAGCAGGAAAAATTTTCTTTCTTCACGGAAATCTTCAACGCTCCATCCATACACGTCCCCAGCGGCTCCGTAGTGCGAGGTTATGTCTAGGTTGTGCTGAGTGAAGGGAGGGTGCCTGTTGTCGGATTCGAAGAAAAATACGCATAAACATTCTTTATCGCATCGGATATCCCGGCGGTTTATCAATGGACTGATGGTGCTTGTGCCGATTGCGATTACCATCTGGGTGATCGTGCTGATGCTGCGGTTTACGGAGGGGGTAATCGGCAAGTATCTGCCGTTTTATTTCCCCGGCATGGGCATCATCACGCTGTTTCTCGGCATTTATTTCGTCGGGTGGCTGTCGTCGTATTATGTGATGCGGCGGGCGATTAGTCTGGGGGATCGGCTGATCGGGAAGATTCCGTTCGTGAAGTTTATCTATACGAGCGTGAAGGATTTGTCGAAGGCCGTGTTCCAGACGAACAGTATGTTTGACCAGGTCGTGCTCGTGCCGTTTCATCAGTCGCAGGCGCTGGGGTTTGTCATGGCGGATGTGCCGGAGGCGTTGAAGGAGAAGCTCGGGGATGATTATATCTGCGTGTTTGTGCCGTGGAGCCTGAATATGACGTCGGGGACGAATTTGTTCGTGAAAAAGAGCGATGTCACGTATCTCGATATCAGCGCGAAGTCGGCGCTGCAGTACATGCTCACGGCCGGTGCCGTCATGCCGGAGCGGCAGGCGAAGACGGCGCGGGAGATGTATCTCAAGGATGCGCCTGAGAAAGAGGAGAGCCACGTAAAGGATGTGCCCGATGCGCCCGGGAAAGAGGAGAAGCCCTGATGGCGCTGTATACGACGGATGCGGTCGTGATCGGCGCGCGGAACTGGGGCGAGGCGGATAAGGTCATGACGTTCTTTACGAAAGAACGCGGCCTCGTCCGGGCGGCGGCGTATGGGTGCCGCAGGCCCAGGAGCCCGCTCGCGGGGGCCATGCAGATGTTTACGGTCCTCGAGCTGCAGGCCGCGGAGGGGCAGCGCCTCGACAGCGTGCGCACGGCGACGGTGAAAAAGCACATCAAGAAGCTCGGCGAAGACCTCACGGCCATGGCGTATGGCGCGTTTGTCGCGGAGTTTCTACGCGAGTTCCTGCCGGAAAATCAGCCCGAACCTGCGATGTACGAGCGGTTTCTCGAGATCCTCGCGGCGTTCGAGACGCGCAACCCGCGCATCACGGCGCTCGCGGCGGCGTATCAGCTCCTCGGCTACACGGGCCTCGAGCTCCACTACGAGCGCTGCGTCCACTGCGGCCGGGTCATCGAGGGGGATGCCTTTCTCGACAGCAATGAGGGCGGCGCGCTGTGCCCAGACTGCCGCACCCCGGCCGCGCTGCCGTACCCAGAGAGCCTCCGCCAGCTCATCGGCACGCTTGGCACGCTCGACTGGGCCAGCACCGCAAAGCTCACCCTCCACGGCACCGACATCGTAGCCGCCGAGGACCTGCTGCTGCGCTACCTGCAGACCATCACCGGGCGGCCGCTCAAATCCCTGGCGTTCATCCAGCAAATTGCGATGTAAGAGGTGAAACCGTGTTATTCAACTCCTTTGCATTTATCTTTTTGTTCCTGCCGATCGCTGTGGTCGGCTTTTTTGGCGTGAGCAGGGTGCGGCACGAGCTCGGGACGGCCTGGCTCGTGCTGGCGTCGCTGTTTTTCTACGGGTGGTGGGACTACCGGTATGTGCCGCTGCTCGTGGGGTCGATTTTGTTTAACTACCTCGTCGGGCGGCGGCTGGAGCAGTTGGCGGCGGGGCACGCGATCGAGCGGGGCGGGCATGTGACGGCCGAGATGCCGCATTACCGCGCGCGAAAGGCCTGGCTGGCGTTTGGCACTCTCGCCAATGTCGCGCTGCTCGGGTATTTCAAATACACGGATTTCTTCCTCGGCACGTGGAACGCGCTCGCGGGGGCTATGGTGTTCGATTTGCCGCATATCGTGCTGCCGCTCGGCATTTCGTTCTTTACGTTCACGCAGACGGCGTATCTCGTCGATGCGTACCGCGGGCAGGCGAGGACGCCTTCGCTGCTGGCGTACGGCGAGTTCGTGACGATTTTCCCGCATCTCATCGCGGGGCCGATCATCAACCACAAGAAGATGATGCCGCAGTTCGTGGCGGAGGAGACGTTCCACGTGAACTGGACAAACCTGTCTGCGGGGGTCACACTGTTCGTGCTGGGGCTTTTCAAAAAGGTCTGTCTAGCGGACACGATTGCGCCGTGGGTGAACGCGGCATTTGCGCAGACGGACGGCCTCACGTGCCTCGCGGCGTGGGCGGCCGTGATCGGGTACACGCTGCAGCTGTATTTCGATTTCTCCGGCTACAGCGAGATGGCGCTCGGCCTCGGCCTCATGCTGAACCTGCGCCTGCCGCAGAACTTTGACTCACCGTATCAGGCGCGGAGCATCATCGACTTTTGGCGGCGCTGGCACATGACGCTCGGCCTCTGGGTGCGCGACTACCTCTACATCCCCATGGGCGGCAACCGCTTTGGGAAATGGCGGCAGATGCGAAACCTTTTCGTCAGCATGCTCATCATCGGCCTCTGGCACGGCGCGGGCTGGACGTATGTGCTCTGGGGCGCGTGGCACGGCGTCATGCTCATGATCAACCACGCGTGGCGCGGGATCGGCCGCATGCTGCCGGAGCCAGTCTGCTGGCTCCTCACCATGGCGGGCGTCATCCTCGGCTGGGTCTTCTTCCGCGCGAGTGACTTCCACACGGCCGGCATTATTTTCGCCGCCATGGCCAACCTATCGAGCCTCGCCCTCGACGTCGATGCGGGCCAGCTCGCCTTCCTCGCCGCCTGTGCCGTCGCGACCCTCACCATGCCGACCCCCGTCCGCCTCATGGAGAAATTCCGCCCCAGCCTCTCCTGGCTCCTCCTCACGATCGCCCTCGGCCTCCTCGCGCTATCCCAATTCTCTCACGTCACCGACTTCCTCTATTTCCAATTTTAATAAAAAGAGGCAGGGTATAAAAAACGTGGGAAAAGCCCCCTCGCCGGCCCTAAAGGATGTGAATGATTTGAAACCGAAAACCTACGCCGCGACGGCCATCGCCTTTTTTGCGGCCTTTTTCCTCGGCAACCTCTGCCTGTGGCACTACTTTGTCTACCCGACGTTCCTCGGGGAAATCGAGACGGGGCACGGCGACCTGCTGCGCGTCGGCGGCATCGCGCGCGTGGATGCGGCGACGGAGCCGCGGATCTACGAGGCGCACCACACGGAGTTCGCGGATTACCTCAAAGGCCTCGCGGCAGGGGAGTCCGAGGCCTTTGACGTCCTCACGATCGGCGACTCGTTCAGCAACGGCGGCGGGGGCGCGTACTATCAGGACATTCTCGGCGCCGAGACGGATTTGCGCATCCTGAACGTCCCCGCGCCGACCGGCAAGCTCAACGCCATCGAGACCTACTACGCCCTCGAACGCCTCGGCTACCTCGATAAAATCCAGCCCAAGGTCGTCATCCTCGAGTCCGTCGAGCGCTACATCGACGACCGCTACGGCGAAAAGCTCCTCGAGACCCCGAAAACCACCGACACCGAACTTCGCCAGCTCATCGCGCCCGACACGTTTCCCTCAGAGGAGGCATCCACAGGCACGGAAAACACGGGTGCCGGACGCCTCGACTGGCTGCTCCCGCCCGTCATGCTCAACGCGAACGGCGAATACCTCGTGAACAAATGGTTTACGCTCTGGCACCCCGACCAGCTCAGCAGCAACACTTACTGCCTCCGCCTCACGAAGCCGTTCTTCACGAACCCCGGCCGCGAAAACCAGCTCCTTTTCTACGACGAAGAACTCGCCTACACGAAACGCCCCATCCGCACGGACATGGTCGACAAAAACCTCCAAAATGCCGCCGCGCTCGCCAAAAGCCACGGCAGCCAGCTCTACTTCATGCCCGTCGCCGATAAAATCGACCTCTACCACCCCTGGCTCAGCGAAGCCGACAAAGCCAGATGGGGCGAAAACCCCTTTATCGGCGAACTCCGCGCCAAGGCCCAGACCTACACCGTCATCGACACCCGCGCCATCCTGCGCCCCCTCCTCGAACAGGGCGAGCCCGACATCTGGTGGCAGGACGACACCCACTGGACCTGGAAAGCCGCCGAACAAATCAGCAGCGCCCTGCAGAAAGAGTTGCCATAAAAAAGAGACCTGTCTCCTAAATCATGCAGAAATTAGGAAAAGGCAGGTCTCTTATAGATTTTTGCAGCAGGAAGTTTAGAGCATAGCCAGGATTTTGGACTGTGCCGGTTTGGGGATATCCAACATATCCATGGCCTGCTGGGCGGTCATGTTGAGCTTCTTCATGATGGATTTGATGTTCTTCAGCCGTTCTTCCGTAGTGCCTTCTTTTTTCCCTTCCACGCGGATATCGTTGATTGCTTTGCACATATCGATCTTCTCCTTATTTTTGCTATAGGACAGGTTCGCTTTGGTGGTTGCGTTCATGACATCGACCGCTTCGCGATCGACCTGGCGAAAGCGGCTATGGCGGGTGACCAGATTTTGCAATTTCTCGGCATCGTTGGCGCATTGGAGCATCTGTAAGATCTCCCGCATATTTGTGCGAAATTTCATCAAGTCTTTCTCCGTCATGGTTGCCGGGTCGATGAGGTTGAGATGGTAATCCGGCGCGAGGCGGAGGAGGCGTTTATCGCTGCATTGGTATAGCTCATGCAGTGACCGGGCGCCGTCCCACGGCTCGGTGCCAAAGTGTACGACGATGGTCACGACGGGGAGCAGGTGGTCGTTTTTCGTGAAACCGCTCGTGAACGCGGCGCCATTGGTTTTCTGCGTTCCGGTTTCCCGGTTCTTTCGATTCTTTTTGGCGATGCTCTGTACTTGTTCATCGAGACGCATCGCGTCATATAGGATTCCACGCACGGGCATGGCATAGTGGACGTTGGTCTGGTCTTCGACGCCGATGATGCAGAACGCGGTCTTGCCATCCGTTTTCATGACCATCCGCACGACGTCGCGATCCTTCTGCACGGACGTCCCACGGCTCGTGCGCACCAGCGACGCGGTATCCAGCTCACGGAGCTGATCCGGCTGGATCACCTGTCGGCCATGATAGATATACTGGTTAACGATATCGGCAAACACATCCTTGCGACGCACATAAATTTTCGCCGCGCGATCGGGCTCTCCCATGGGGGTCCTCCTCCTATTATACTATATTTTTCTCCCAGTTACATCTATAAAATAGTATAGTACTAACATTCGTTTATTTCAAGAGGATATCTCTAATCGATCGCAATTTTACATCATCCAGGATCAAATAAGCAGTTCAGAAAATAGACACGATTTTTATATCTTTGGCAAAATCATCATTTTTTTGCCGAAGATATAATTCATACAATCCTATCTTAGCAAAATCATCCTGCAGCATGAGCAGGGCTCTTTTTCTATACAACCTGGCTGTGAGCAGCAGAAAATTTTTGCTCAAGCTAAAGAAAATTACGCAAACGTCATAGATTTTCAGAGTGGAGTACATGAGTCACGTACATCCCTGAGAGGAGGACAATAGACTATTGAAACCGGCGAATGCGGCTTGCCGCAAGCCGGCGATGGGGTTTCCTTGAATACTTGGCGATTTTTGCGCATGGCAAACAAGCCTGCAGGTGTGCATTTTTTTGCGAGCCTGCGGCGCGGTTAGCAGTTTATGTCGTTTTTATGCAGCGATGGCTTCGTCGGCCAGGGGGGCTTGCAGCGAGGCAGTATGTTGCCAAGCAACCAGATGCTCGAGCATGAGAATGACATACAGCCGGCAGTACCAGAGCTTGCTGGAACGGTGGTGGCCGTCCTCAAGTTTGTAGTCGGTCTTAATCCGCTTGTTGTCTCTTTCCGCAGAGGAGCGCCGCTTGTATTCCTTTACCCATTCCTTGCTGCCGCGTGTTGGCTGGCAGAACATGCGGGGATTCTCCCGCATCGGCAGGTGCACGACACGGCCGTAGTCGGAGGCCGTGCATTTCTGCTCGCAGTTGCAGACGACCTTCTTGCCGCCTTTTCCCTTGCAATGCTGCAGTTTCGGGCAGCGGAACTTCATGCGCATGCGTGATTTCTCGCAGCCGTCGCTGTGCATGGGCAGGCCGGCCGGGCAGAGCGGGCGCCCGTTCTCATCCAGCGGGATGTTATGCCATTCGGTGAGCGTGGAGCGTTTGTTGAGGTCAACGAAAGGCTGTATGCCCTCATCCAGGAAATAATGGTAGAGTGGCATGGCGTCGTGGGCCGAGTCCAGTAGCAACCGTTTGGTGTGCATTTGCGGCAGGAGGCGTTGACAGAGGAAAAACGTCTCGACAAAGGCGAGCGAGTCATGGCGCGAGGCGGGCAGGAGCAGTGGAAACACCGGCAGATCGCTGTGCGACTCGGCGGCCGTCAGCAGGTACAGATTGTAGCCGTTGTAGTAGCAGTTTCGCGAAGAATCCCAGCCCCAAAAAGAATCCGGCTGGGAATAGTAGCGGTCGCACTCGCAGCGCTCGATGCCACGTGCATGGCAGTCGCAGACACGGTGCTCACGGCCTCGTGCGGACGTCCTGACCGGCGTGCCGTCACCGGCCAGGCAGAGATCCCGGGCGTTTATGAGCCCCTCGTCGACGGAACGCTACAAAAACAGCTGGAAGATGCGCAGGAGCCGGATGTACGGCTCGCCTGCAGGCAGGGAAGCATTCCGCCAGTGCGCAAGCTCTTCGGCAACCTTGCCATCTTCCGGCGTGTCAGCCTTCTTGTTCTTGCCGTGCGGGGCCTTTGGTACATCCTTCTTCGGGCGCACGTGCGGCCGGATGTTGGGGCTGTCCAGATTCCACAGGCGCGTGGCAAAATTGTAAAACGTGCCGACGGCAGGGACGTTGCGGCAGTCGCGCCAGCCGCAGATCCGCGCGTAAAGCACGTCGCTGCGGAGCCGTTCCACCCAATCCGTGATGGACGGCACCTTGAGAAAAGCAGCCAAGAGGCAGGCGATGAGCATGCTGGACGGCGCATAAGGTCTGGGACCAAACTTCGAGTAGGTTTCCGCGAGAAGCTGATCCACGGGAGCCAGGTCGATGGACATGATGGCGCGGATAAATTTCTTGAGCTTTTTGCTGACATGGCGGTGCGAAAGGAACTCCCGCAGGGAAGCCGCATAGGCAGACTGGCAAAAAGAATCGGGATACATGGCAATACCTCCTTCGGATCGGTGAAAAAACGTTTCACTTCTCAGAAGGCGCGAAGCGCCCCGATTTTTGTGGATTTGTCAAGGGGTTAGCGGCAAAAAAAATAAAAATTGCCGTTCCGTGTGCGCCATCCGCGGAATCTGTGGGGGGCACAGACAAAAATAAAGCCTCTAAACCATTGAAAAATCTAGGTTTAGAGACTCTGAAAAAATATCGTCTTGCAGGGGGGGGACAAACCTTATATAATGGTTATGGCTTTGGTTTGGCAGAGATGCGATGAGCTGCGAGTCTTAACGATTATAGAGAAGGGTTGTGTAGAGGTGTTATTCAATTCGTATGAATTCATCTTTTTGTTTTTGCCGATAACCATTATCGGCTTTTTCCTCGTGAGCAAGAAACGGCGTCAGTATGGAACATTGTGGCTGGTACTGGCGTCATTTTTCTTTTATGGCTGGTGGGACTACCACTACGTGCCATTGCTGGCGGCCTCCATCTGCTTCAACTATTGGGTAGGGAAGCATCTGGAGGCGCTGGCAGCCGGGTACGAAATCCCGAAGGGCGGGGCTGTCACTAAGGACATGCCACAGGCTGCCGCGCGGAAAGGCTGGCTGATTTTTGGTATCGTTGTCAACGTCGCGTTGCTGGGGTACTTCAAGTATACGGATTTCTTCCTCGGCACGGTAAATGCGGTAGCGGGCACGGACTGGTTTGACCTGCCGCACATCGTGCTGCCGCTGGGCATCTCCTTCTTCACGTTCACCCAAACGGCGTATCTGGTCGATGCCTATCGTGGACAGGCGAAAAATCAATCCTTCCTGACTTATTGCGAGTTCGTGACCATCTTCCCGCATCTGATTGCCGGTCCGATTATCAACCACAAAGAAATGATTCCGCAGTTCGTTGCGGAAAAGACGTTTCGGGTAGACTGGCACAATGTATCGGTGGGGCTGGCTATCCTCATCATGGGTCTGTTCAAGAAGGTAGCTATTGCCGATAAACTTTCGCCGTGGGTTGGTGGAGTATTCAGTCATGCAGACTCCTTGACGTTTATCGAAGCATGGTTTGGTGTTTTGGCGTATACCTTGCAACTGTACTTCGACTTCTCAGGTTATAGTGAGATGGCCATTGGCCTTGGCTTGATGATAAATCTTCGTCTGCCGCAGAACTTCGACTCCCCCTATCAGTCGCGCAGCATTATCGACTTCTGGCGGCGCTGGCATATGACGCTGGGGTTGTGGGTCAAGAACTACCTCTATATCCCGATGGGCGGCAACCGTCATGGACAGCTGAAAAAGATGCGGAATTTGTTCGTCAGCATGCTGATCATCGGCCTCTGGCACGGCGCAGGCTGGACGTACGTGTTCTGGGGCGCATGGCATGGCGTGATGCTCATGGTCAACCATTTATGGCGCAGCCTGCACATCAATCTGCCGCAGGCGCTTTGCTGGCTCATGACCATCACCGGCGTCATTATCGGCTGGGTGTTCTTCCGCGCGGCCAGTTTTGGCGAAGCGCAGAGCATTCTATACGCGATGACAGATTTTCAGAGCATTGTGTTACCGGCATTCTGCGAAAAAGCATTGGGGTTCCTGTCCGCTTTCGGCGTGACGTTCTCGGCAGCGCACGTTGTATCGACAAAACAATTCTTGGAAGTTGTAGCTTTGTTCGTTGTGGTGGTCTTTATCCCGAATCCGCTCCGTGTTGTTCAGCAATACTTCAAGGAAAACAACAAGTGGCTGCTGGTATTGACGGCCCTGTTGGTGTACGCACTTCTCAAACTGAATAGCTATTCGGAATTCCTGTATTTCCAGTTCTAAAGGGAGGGTGGTATCTTGAAGAATTTTGCACTGAAATTGCTCGGTCTGACTGGTATTTGTCTATGTTTAGTAGCTGGGTACAACTATTGGAATGATACGTCTGGGCTGTATAATCAGGATTTCTCTGTACCGCGGCAAGAACCGGATCAGCATTTCGTGAAGGTTCGTTACCTGCTGGAGAATCCAACTAAATATGATGCGTATTGCTTCGGTTCATCGCGGGTAGGCAATATTGACTTGACGAAAATCGAGGATGGCCATAGATACTACAATATGACGTATTCGGAAGGGCTGCCGGAAGAGTGGCTGGCTGATGTGAAAATTATGCTGAAGCATCAGGTTACCATCAAGCGCATCCTGGTCGGGTGTGATGATTTCTCTTTCCGTGTTGATCCCAAAATGCACGAGAGTCAGTATCTGCGTGTCCCCTATAAGGAGGACAATCTCAAGACATACCTGTCATTCCTGCTGAAAGTACCGTCTATGCCGGTACGCAGCAGTGACAAGAACAGCATTTATGACATATATAGCTCTGGTCGGCCCTTGCACGATTTTGTTGACGTAGAGATCGAGAAGAATCCGGAAAAGCATCTGGCGGAGATGGCAGCCAAGCCGCCAACACATTATGCTGGCAACTACATGGAGCAAACGCTGGACGCTTTGCGTGAGTTGAAACAGATATGCGACGCTAACGGGATAGAGCTGATCGTATTCATCAATCCTATCAACCACAAGACATACATGGACACCAACAAGAAGGAATTCAATGCGTTCAAAGCAGGCCTGGCGGATATTACGGACTACTACGACTTTAGCGGCCTGAACGACATCACGACGAACGACTATTATTACTATGAGACCTCGCATTATCGCCCTTTGGTCGGTGATATGATGGTTCATCGGCTTTTGGATGAGCCCAAAGAACTCAATACGGATTTTGGCCGGTATGTGACAAGGGAAAATGTGGATACGCACATCGAATTCTTGCAAGCACAATTGGCACAGTAAAAAAAGGCTCGGCAGGAGAATTCGTCTCTTGTTGAGCCTTTATTGAATAGGGAAGTGTAGAAGGATGAAGTGCGTGGCAGCCAGAACAGGACCCCCTCAGTCGCTGATGCGACAGATCTCCGGTGTATGGCAGGCACTAAGCGCTGAAGCGCCAAGTGCCTGCGCACACCAACGGGGGGAGCCTAACGCATCATCCGTCTACGGGCATGGGGGAGCCAGACGCAACATCCGGCTGCGGGGATGGGAAGTGGTTGTGAAGCCGCTGACGTGCGGAGGGGGCGCGGGGGCTGTTTTCGTAATGCAGCGTTTAGTCGCGCAGCGACCGGCCCACCCCACGTACCTATGGGAAGCCGCGATGAGGTTTCGCGCCGCGGCCTGCCCGGCGCATTCCCTGAGAAATCGATAAAGTTAGCGGTGGGACGTTTAGCGGAATGAAGAAAACAGCCCCCGCGCCCCCGGAGCTCCTGCCTCGCACCCTTTCCCGGAGCTCCTGCCTCGCACCCTTTCCCGGAGCTCCTGCCTCGTACTTTCCCATTGACACATAATTTATCCTTTGCTAAAATAAAGCTTAGCTATGAAGAAGAGGAGTAGCGCATGGTTTTAGCGAGCCTGGATGGTGAAAGCGGGCGATTTGCGTGAAGGCACTTTGGAGCGTTTTTTCGATTGAGGTGGGTCCCTGTGTGGGGCCAATCAGGGTGGAACCGCGGAACTTGATTTTTGAGTCTCGTCCCTGCAGCATTAACGTCGCTGCGGGACGAGGCTTTTTGTTTCGCAGCAGATTCAGCAAAGGAGCTGTCTTATGAATTTTCAGGAAATCGTCCTGGCCCTGCAGCAATTCTGGGCTGAGCAGGGGTGCATCCTGGCGGAGCCGTATGACGTCGAGAAGGGCGCCGGTACGATGAATCCGCACACGTTCCTGCGCGTGCTGGGGCCGGAGCCCTGGCATGTCGCGTATGTCGAGCCTTCGCGGCGTCCGGCGGATGGGCGGTATGGCGACAACCCGAACCGCCTGTACCAGCACCATCAGTTCCAGGTCATCATGAAGCCGTCGCCGAACAACATCCAGGAGCTCTACCTCGCATCGCTCGAGCGCCTCGGCATCAACCTGCAGGAGCACGACGTCCGTTTTGTCGAGGATAACTGGGAGTCACCGACGCTCGGCGCCTGGGGCCTCGGCTGGGAGGTCTGGCTCGACGGCATGGAGATCACGCAGTTCACGTATTTCCAGCAGGTCGGCTCGCAGGACATCAAGCCGGTCGCCTCGGAGATCACGTACGGCCTCGAGCGCCTCGCGATGTACATCCAGGGCGTCGAGAACGTTTACGACCTGCAGTGGAACGACGAGTACACCTACGGCGACATCTTCCACCAGAACGAGTTTGAGCAGTCCACGTACTCCTTTGACCTCTCCGACGAGGCGATGCTGTTCGACCTTTTTGACAAATACGAGAAAGAGGCCGTCCGCATCATCGGCGAGGGCTATGTGCATCCGGCCTACGACTACGTGCTGAAATGCTCGCACACGTTCAACCTGCTCGACGCCCGCGGCGCCATTTCCGTGTCGCAGCGCGCGGAGTTCATCCATCGCGTGCGCAAACTCGCCCGCCTGTGCGCGGTTTGCTATTTGGAGCAGCGGGAAAAGCTCGGTTATCCGATGCTGCACAGAGGGGAGAAGAAAGCATGAGCAAGAATCTGTTACTCGAAATCGGCACGGAGGAAATTCCGGCCCATGTCATGCCGGGCATCCTCGCCCAGCTGAAAGAAAACGCGGAAAAGGCTTTTAAGGAGCAGCGCATCGCGTTTGAAAGCATCCGCACGATCGGCACGCCGCGCCGCACGGCCCTGCTTGTCCAGGGGCTCGCGGAGAAGCAGGAGGATGTCGAAAGCGAGAACCGCGGCCCGTCCGTGAAAATCGCGTTTGACGCCGACGGCAACCCGACGAAGGCCTGCCAGGGCTTTGCGCGCGGGCAGGGCGTGAAGCCCGAGGACCTCGAGCAGCGCGATGGATACGTCTATGCACACGTGCACACGGCCGGTCAGGAGACGGCGAAGCTCCTCGAGCAGATGCTGCCGGACTTCATCTGCGGGCTGAATTTCCCGAACAACATGCGCTGGGCGGACCTCGACTTCAAGTTTATCCGTCCGCTGCGCTGGATCGTGGCTCTTTTCGGCGCAGACATCATCCCGTTCACGGTCGCGGAGGTCGCATCCGGGCGCACGTCGCGCGGACACCGCTACCTCTCGGCGGGCGACTTTGACATCCCGGACGCCGACAGCTATGAAAAGGCCTGCGAGGCGCAGTTCGTCATCGCGGACCAGAAACGCCGCGAGCAGATGATCCGCGAGCAGATCACGGCCGTCGCGCGCGAAAATGGCGGCGAGGTCGAGATCAACGAGGATCTCCTGGAGGAGGTCGTCTACCTCGTCGAGTACCCGACGGCGCTCTGCGGCCATTTTGAGGAAAAATATCTCCAGCTCCCGCCGGAGGCCGTCATCACGCCGATGCGCGACCACCAGCGCTATTTCCCGGTCAAGACGAAAGACGGCAAACTCCTGCCGCTTTTCATCACCGTGCGCAACGGCGGCAAAGAGCACCTCGAGACCGTCCAGCACGGCAACGAGCGCGTGCTCCGCGCCCGCCTCGCCGACGCGCAGTTCTTCTTTGACGAGGACCGCAAGAAATCGCTGGAACAGCACCGCGAAAAGCTCGCAACCGTCGTGTTCCAGCAGGGCCTCGGCACGATGCTCGAGAAATCCGACCGCCTCGTCGAGCTCTCGGACCTCATCTGCGACCTCGTGAATGCGGACGAAAAGACGCGCAAGCATGCGAAACGCGCGGCGTATCTCTGCAAGGCCGATCTCGTGACGGGCATGGTCACGGAGTTCACGGAGCTGCAGGGCATCATGGGCCGCGAGTATGCAAAACTCGACGGCGAGTGCGAGAAAGTCGCCATCGCCATCGACGAGCACTACCAGCCGCGCTTCGCCGGTGACAGCCAGCCGCAGACGCCGGCCGGCCGCATCGTGAGCCTCGCGGACAAAATCGACACGATCGTCGGCACGTTCCACCTCGGCAAGATCCCGACGGGCTCGCAGGACCCGTTCGCGCTGCGCCGCCAGGCCCTCGGCCTCGTCAACAGCCTCATCGAGTCCCACACGACGCTTTCCATCGCAAAGGTCGTCGCAAAAGCCATGGACCTCTACGGCATCCAGGACGAAAAGGCCCGCGCGAAGATGCAGCGGGATGTCGCGGACTTTTTGAGCCTGCGCCTCAAGAACGTGCTCAGCGACCAGAACATCCGCTACGATGTCATCGACGCCGTGCTCGCGGATGTCGATGATGTCTACGGCGTCGAGCTGCGCGCCCAGGCCGTGGCCGACTTCGCCGAGGACGACACGAAACGCGCCGACATCCAGGCCTTCGTCCGCGTCGCGAACCTCGCGGAGAAAGCAGAGAACGACAGCGTAGACGCGAGCCTCCTGCAGGAAGATGCAGAGAAGGCGCTCTACCAGGTCTACACCTCGACCAAGAGCTCCATGGAGAGCCTCGTCAAAGGCCGCGACTACGTCGGCGCCCTCGACGCCCTCACCGAGCTCTCGAAACCCATCGACGCCTTCTTTGACGCCGTGCTCGTCATGGACAAGGACGAGGCCATCAAAAACAACCGCCTCGGCCTGCTGAAAGCCATCCACGAGCTCGTCGGGCAGGTCGCCGATTTCAAAAAAATCGTCACGGCATAACGATTGCCACTATCCATAACAAAAAAGCGGACGAATCAGCTCGTCCGCTTTTTCTGTGCTTGGAAAAGAGGTCACATGTCCTTTATTTGGCCTGGTTCCTTGCGATATCATAGATAAGATGCCCGCACGCGCGGGTCTTGTCCTTTGCGATGTAGAGCACGTGGCCGCTGAACTCGGCGACGCGGTTCTCCCAGTCGTAGGCGATCGTGTCGCTGTGGATCGTGAGGCCGGGGAGGCTCATGCCGCAGCGCTGGCCGAAGAACCAGGCCTGCTTCTCGTTGAAACTCACGTAGAGGGCGTCACCCTTGAATACGGGCTCGATGTCCTGCAGCGTCGTGCTGCCCTGCGTCCAGATCTCGCCCGTGCGCGCGCTGAGCTGCGCCTCGTCCGTCGTGATGACGCGGGAGTTGTCCCAGGCGATGCGTACGTGCCCCGAGAGCACATAGCGGTCCGTGTCCTCATCGTAGCGCGTCGTGTCCGCCGTCACGGCCGGCTGCACGCGCCCCGGCATCTTCTCGAGGATGACCGAGGACCCATCGCGGCCCACCACCATGCCGGCGACGGGCGCGGGCTCCGGCTGCGTGGCGGCATATGAAATCGGGGAAAAGGCGATCAGCCCCGCAGCAGCGACTCCCAGGAACAGGTTCTGTGGCTTTTTGAACATGAAAAGCCCCCCTTACGTTTCATTCTTCTCCTTCTATTTTACCGCAGGATGTAGTATTTTGCAAAAAAAAGGATAATGGACCAAGGACATCTAATTATATAGGAGAGAAAAAGAGGTTGCGAACAAGGGGGAATTGGTATGAATATCCGGGAGCGTTCGGAGGCTTTGGAGGAGCGGATTCTGGCGCCTTATGCGGCGAAGAGCCGGTTGGCGCGGCGGGAGCAGGCGATGGAGGAGGACGATTACCGCACGAAGTTTCAGCGGGACCGCGACCGTATCCTCCACGCGAAGTGCTTTCGCCGGCTGAAGCACAAGACGCAGGTCTATATCACGTCGGGCGACCACTACCGTACGCGCATGACGCACAGCCTCGAGGTGGCGCAGATTTCGCGGACGATCGCGCGCGGCCTGCAGCTGAACGAGGACCTTATCGAGGCCATCGCGCTCGGGCATGACGTCGGGCACACGCCGTTCGGGCATTCGGGCGAAAAGGTGGTCTCGGATCTCATCGGGCATCCTTTCCACCACAACGAGCAGAGCCTGCGCGTCGTGAAGTACCTGGAGCGCGGCGGGCAGGGGCTGAACCTCACGCAGGAGACGATGGACGGCATCGAGCACCACAGCGGGCCCATCCCGCCAAAGACGCTCGAGGGGCAGATCGTCCACACGGCGGACCGCATCGCGTACCTGTCGCACGACTACGACGACAGCCTGCGCGCGGGGCTGCTGCACGACGGCGACCTGCCGCAGCGGGTCTACAACGTCCTCGGCCGCACGACGTCCGAGATGATCACGACGATGGTCGCCGACATGATCACCGCCTCGGCGGAGCAGCCAAAAATCCACCAGTCGCCGGAGGTGGCGGAGGCCATGGATATGTTCCGCACGTTCATGTTCGAGAACATCTACCAGTCCGATATCCTCGCCCACGAGCGCGACCAGGCCGTGTTCGTGCTGAAAAGCCTGTTCCAGTACTTCGGGGACCACTTCGAGAGCCTCCCCGAGGAGTTCGTCGCGCGCGAGGAACGCTGGTCGCGCGAGCAGGTCCTCGTCGACTACATCGCCGGGCTCACCGACAGCTACGCGCTGCAGCTGTTTGAGAAAATCTTTCTCCCGCCGCTATGGTCGCTGCCCAAAGACCCGATTTTGAGAAAATCATCTTGACAAAAAAGAAATTTTGTGCTTGAAAGCAGGAATTTTTCTTTTTTTGACGAAAACAATAAAACAGAGACGCGAAAGGAGGGGTACGGACATGCGCAGTGAGAAGATGGACGCGTTTGTCCAGGAGGTGGATGCCCGGACGGACATCCTCCAGGTCGTGCAGAGCTACGTCCCGATGAAGCGCCGCGGTGGCCGTTACTGGGGCTGCTGCCCATTCCATCACGAGAAGACCCCGTCTTTCTCCGTCGTCCCGGACAAGGGATTCTTTTACTGCTTCGGCTGCCATGCGGGCGGGAACGCGTTCAAGTTCCTCTCCATGATCGAGAACGTATCGTATTTCGATGCGATCAAGATGCAGGCCGAAAAACTCGGGATCCCCATGCCGGCGCGGGACCGCACCCCCGAGCAGGAGGCGCGCGACCGCCAGTTCGCGAATCTGCGGAAAGTCAACCAGATGGCCCGCGATTTTTTCCACAACTGCCTCACGATGACGCGTTACGGCGAGCCGGGCAAAGCCTATTTTGCCGGCCGCGGCATCTCGGACGCGACGATCGAGGCATTCGGGCTCGGCTTTGCGCCCGCCGCGTGGGACAAGCTCAGCACCGCGTTCCAGAAACGGGGTGTGCCGCAGCAGGTCCTCCTTGAGGCAGGACTCGCCGCCGAGCGGAAACAGGGCCCCGGTCTCTACGACCGCTTCCGCAACCGCATCATCATCCCCATCGCGGACATCCGTGGGCGCGTGGTCGGCTTCGGCGGACGCGTGCTCGATGACAGCAAACCGAAATACCTGAATACCCCCGAGACCATCCTATTCAACAAGCGGAAACTGCTTTTCGGACTCGACCGCTCGCACCGCGCCATCCAGGACGCCGGGTACGCCATCGTCGTCGAGGGATACATGGATGCGATCTCCGTATTCGGGGCCGGCGTCGAGAACGTCGTCGCCACGCTGGGCACGGCCTTTACCGCCGACCACGCGAAGCTGCTCATGCAGTACCTGCCGCCTGGACATCCCGTCATCTGCTTTTGCTACGACAGCGACGCGGCGGGGCAGAACGCGACGATCCGGGCGCTCGCCATCATCCAGCACACGGGCGCCGAGGTGCGCGTCATCGTCGTGCCGGACGGCAAAGACCCGGACGAATACATCCGGAAACACGGAGCCGACGCGTTCCGCTCGCTCGCCGAGCACGCGCAGGGGCTCTTTACCTACCGCCTCCAGTACGTGCTGCGCCACGTGGACTACACGCAGCGCGCGGGAAAAGAGGAGGTAGAACGCCAGATGGCGCCCGTGATCCTGAGCCAGCCGACCAAGGCCCGCCTCGAGACGACACGGCGCCTCGCGCAGATCCTCATGCTGGACGAGGGTATCGTGCGCGCGGATCTCCAGGCAGCCGGCCGCCGCGCCCCGGAGCCAGAAAACACTGGCCCCACAGCAGCGCAGCAGCGGCAGCCCGTCCGGAAAGTGGATGATGCAGCCGAAGCGGCAGGGCGCGTCATCATCCGCATGGCCTGGAACCACCCCGACGAGCTCACGAGGCTCCGGGATGTGCTACCCACGGACCATATCCCATCCCCCGTCCAGCAGGAGATCCTGCGCTACCTGCAGGATCAGCACGATGCCGGCAGGGCTCCCACCGCCGTTCAGGCCGCCGCAGACCTGAGCGATGCAGCGGGCGAGAAGCTCACCGAGGCACTGACCGAGGACGTAGACCCCAGCGCGGAAGCACAGGCCTATCGGGACTCCGTGTCTATGCTGAGAAAATCCTATTTCACGCAGCTCATCCAGGAGCACAGCCGCCGCGCCACCGAGGCAATCAACGCCAAAGACAATGCCAGGGCGGAGGCGGAGCTCAAAGAAGTAAAACGAATCACGGAGCTGCGCAGTGCTTTAGACGCTGACGAAACCTGAGCCAGAGGGCAGTAAATTTTTTCGAGAGAACCAGGCAGCAGCCCTTTTTATAGAAGGAAACCTGCCGTTATATGTGTAGGAACGGATGGAGAGCATCCACAAACCCCATAGGAGGCATTCGGAATGGCAGAAGAGAAAGAGACCAAGGCGAAGAAGAGTACGGCAAAGAAGACCGCACCCAAGAAGACCGCTGCGAAGAAAAGCGCGCCGAAGGAGGCGCCCAAGCAGTCGGGCGAAGAAGGGGCAGAGCTCATCCTCGACCTGGTGGAGAAGGGCCGCAAAAACGGCGGCACGCTGACCGATAGCGAACTCATGGATACTCTGCAGTGCGTGCCCCTCACGGCGGACCAGCTCGACGCCATGTACATCCTGTTCAGCAAACAGGGCATCGAGATCGTCGACGACTCGAAAAGCGCCGACGACGACGGCGACGACACAAGCGAGGAGGAG
This sequence comes from uncultured Selenomonadales bacterium, assembly GCA_900315155.1. Classification (GTDB taxonomy): domain Bacteria; phylum Bacillota; class Negativicutes; order Selenomonadales; family Selenomonadaceae; genus UBA2897. The sequence continues at coordinate 29,190 of OMYB01000010.1, forward strand.
GAGATCGACCTCAGCGTGCCCGAGGGCGTCAGCATCGACGACCCCGTGCGCATGTACCTCAAAGAAATCGGCCGCGTGCCCCTGCTGACGGCCGAGCAGGAGGTCGAGCTCGCGAAACGCATGCAGGAGGGCGACATGGAGGCCCAGAAACGCCTCGCGGAGGCCAACCTGCGCCTCGTCGTATCCATCGCGAAACGCTACGTCGGGCGCGGCATGCTGTTCCTCGACCTCATCCAGGAGGGCAACCTCGGCCTCATCAAGGCCGTGGAGAAATTCGACTACACGAAGGGGTATAAATTCTCCACGTACGCCACGTGGTGGATCCGCCAGGCCATCACGCGCGCCATCGCCGACCAGGCCCGCACGATCCGCATCCCCGTGCACATGGTCGAGACCATCAACAAACTCATCCGCGTCTCCCGCCAGCTCCTGCAGCAGCTCGGCCGCGAGCCGAAGCCCGAGGAGATCGCGAAAGAAATGGACATCACGGTCGAACGCGTGCGCGAAATCATGAAGATCGCCCAGGAACCCGTCTCCCTCGAAACCCCGATCGGCGAAGAGGAGGACTCCCACCTCGGCGACTTCATCGAGGACCAGGACGCCCCGGCACCCGCGGACGCCGCCTCGTTCATGCTCCTCAAAGAGCAGCTCGAGGACGTCCTCGACACCCTCACGCCGCGTGAGGAAAAAGTCCTGCGCCTCCGCTTCGGCCTCGACGACGGCCGCGCCCGCACGCTCGAGGAGGTCGGCCAAAACTTCGGCGTCACCCGCGAACGCATCCGCCAGATCGAAGCCAAAGCCCTCCGCAAACTCCGCCACCCCAGCCGCAGCCGGAAACTCAAAGACTTTTTGGATTAATTTTCCCAAAAGGGTTGACAACACGCGCCCAACCCTTTATAATAATATCTGTTGTTGAGATTCCTCGATAGCTCAGCCGGTAGAGCACCTGACTGTTAATCAGGCTGTCGCAGGTTCGAATCCTGCTCGAGGAGCCAGAAATCACAGAGGCGTAACGTAGTTACGCCTCTTTTTGTATTATGCAAAGAAAGGAGAGCAACATCATGGAAATCAAACTAGGCGGCCGTCTGCAGGCGGTCGCGGACTTTGTCCCGGAGGGCGCACCCGCGGCCGACATCGGCACGGACCACGGCTACCTCGCGGCCTACCTGATAGAGAGCGGCCGCGTCCCGCACGTCTACGCCAGCGACCTCAACGCCGGCCCCTGCGACGCCGCGCACCGCACGGTCCAGCTCACGGGCCTGCAGGAGCAGATCACCGTCCGCCGCGGCAGCGGCCTCGAGCCACTGGAGCCCGGCGAGGTATCCACGGTCTGCATCGCCGGCATGGGCGGCCAGCTCATGATCGACATCCTCGACGCCAGCCCCGCCACCGTCAAAAAACTCGACACCCTCGTGCTCCAGCCCCAAAACGCCGCCCCGGAACTCCGCAAATGGCTCTACCGCCACAGCTGGCACATCGAGGACGAAGCGCTCGTTGTCGACGAAGGCCGCATCTACGAAATCATCCAGGCCAAACGCGGCCGCCGCAAAGCCCCGGACCCGATCCTCCTCCAGATCGGCCCCATCCTCTGGGCCAAAAAGCCCACCCTCCTGCGCAACTACATCGAATCGCTCCTTTTCCTCCACAAACGCGTCGCCGCCGGCATGGAAAAGAGCGAAAAGGCTCGCAAGAGCAAGAAATACAAGGACTGCGTCAGGCAAATACAAGAGTTAGAGCAGTATTTAACGTGGTAAGAGATACAAAGAGGTACACGCTATGCATATTCAACAAGTTATGGACGCAATCGAGCACCTGGCCCCGCGGCGCCTCGCGGAGGACTGGGACAACCCGGGCCTGCTCGTGGGGGACCCCGGTGAGGAGGTACGCGGCATCGTGACATGCCTCGACGTGAGCGACGCCGTCATCGACTTTGCCGTCAAAAACGGCGCAAACCTCATCGTCGCGCACCACCCCCTCATTTTCCGCGCGCAAAAACACATCCGCACGGACCTCCCGCTCGGCCACACGCTGCAAAAACTCCTCATCCACGGCATCGCCGTCTACGCTGCACACACGAACCTCGACATCGCCGTCGGCGGCGTCAACGACGTCCTCGCAAATGCCATCGGCCTGCGGAAACTCTCCGCCTTTGTCATCACCAGCCAGGATGAAAACGGCCACACCGAAAGCCTCGGCCGCATCGGCACGCTCCCCGAGCCCATGCGCATCGAGGACTTCGCCGAACACGTCCGCCAGAGCCTCCACGCCGACCACATCCGCTACGTCAACGCCACCCCGCGCCACGGCGGTGCCAGCGTCATGCCGCGCCCCGTCCGCCGCGTCGCCCTCTGCAGCGGAGCCGGCGCGGAGTACCTCGACCGCGCCCACCACCTCGGCGCCGACGCCTACCTCACCGGCGACGTCCGCTACCACGACGCCCAGCACGCCATGCAGCTCGGCATCCACCTCATCGACGCCGGCCACTTCGCCACCGAGTATCCCATCGCCCACGCGCTCGCCGACTACCTCACCCGCGAGCTCGAGGGCACCGTTCCCATCTACGAAGACAATTTCTCCCACGACTTCTTCACGACCCTATAATAAGAATCAAAAAGGAAAGGCACATTCACGAATATGTCAAAACATCCAGATTTAGAACTCATCCGTAAACACGCCCTGCGGTATATCCAGGTCACGCTGGGCTGCTTCATTACCTGCATGGGCTTCAACCTGTTTTTGATCCCGGCCCACCTCCTCACGGGCGGCATCAGCGGCATCGCGCTCATCATCTACTACCTCACAGGCCTCCCCGTCGGCATGCAGAACCTCGTGTACAACCTCCCGATCCTCTACGTCGCGTACCGCGTCTTCGGCCGCCTCTACGCGCTCGACACGATCCTCGGCACCGTCGCGCTCTCCATCATCCTCGACGCCACGCACTTCCTCGTCGACTGGCAGGTCGCCACCGACCCGATGCTCTGCAGCATCTTCGGCGGCGTCCTCGCCGGCATCGGCTTCGGCCTCGTTTTCCGCGCCAACGCGAACACCGGCGGCCTCGACGTCATCGGCGCCGTCGTGAAAAAATACTACTCCTACGACGTCGGCACCGTCATCTTCGTGCTCAACCTCATCATCGTCATGAGCTCCGCCTTCATGTTCACGCTGCAGGAGGCGCTCTTTACCCTCGTCGCCATCTACGTCACGGCCGAGCTCACGAACCGCGTCACCGCCGGCCTGAACCGCGAAAAATCCATCCTCATCATCAGCCCGGCTGCCCAGGACATCAGCAAAGAAATCATGGAAAGCATCGGCCACGGCACCACCTTCATCGACGGCCGCGGCGGCTTCGCGGGCGAGCCCAAAAACATCCTTTTCGCCGTCGTCCGCCTCACCGAAGTCAGCCGCGTCAAAGCCATCGCCACCCACTACGACCCCCAGGCCTTCATGATCGTCTCCGACACCTCCGAAGTCAGCGGCAAAGGCTTCACCCTCGCCTGCGAAAGCTACGAATCCGCGCGGCAAAAATACGAAGAAGCCCTCGAAATGCAGCAAGACCAAAACGGCAGCCGCTGACCAGAATGTGTCTGGTTTCGTGCTTTGCCTGTTGACGTTTCCCCTGGATTTAACGTATAATGAGGGTTAGCTGTAAACCATGCAAACTTTGTGTCCTCGTCTGCGATTTGCAGAGGGGGATTTTTTTTGTAGGAGGGGTCATTATGGATCGGTATAATCCGCAGGAGATCGAGAAGAAGTGGCAGGCGAAGTGGGAAGCGGAGTCGGTTTATCGGACGGAGGCGGATGCGGATAGGCCGAAGTATTATGCGCTGGAGATGTTCCCGTATCCTTCGGGGAACCTGCACATGGGGCATGTGCGCAACTACTCGATCGGCGATGTGATGGCCCGGTACAAGACGATGGAGGGCTACAACGTCCTGCATCCGATGGGCTTCGACTCGTTTGGCATGCCGGCGGAGAATGCGGCGATCAAGCACGGCGTGCGCCCGCATGACTGGACGCTCGACAACATCGCGAACATGGAGCGCCAGCAGAAGGCGATGGGGCTCTCCTACGACTGGGACCGCGAGGTCGTGACGTGCAAGCCGGACTACTACAAGTGGACGCAGTGGCTTTTTGAGCTGTTCTACAAGCGTGGACTCGCGTACAAGAAAGAGGCCTCGGTCAACTGGTGCGACACGTGCGGCACGGTGCTCGCGAACGAGCAGGTCATCGACGGCAAATGCTGGCGCTGCGACTCGGAGGTGCACAAAAAGGACCTTTCGCAGTGGTTCCTGAAAATCACGGACTACGCGGACGTCCTCCTGAAGGACCTCGACAAGCTCCCGGGCTGGCCGGAGCGCGTCAAGACGATGCAGCGCAACTGGATCGGCCGCAGCGAGGGCCTCGAGTTCTCGTTTGACATCCCGAGCCTGCACGATAAAGTCACGGTCTACACGACGCGCCCGGATACGTCCTACGGCGTGACGTTCCTCGCGCTCGCCGCCGAGAACCCGCTCGTCGAGAAAATCGCGGCGGCGAGTACACCCGAGAAGGCCGCCGCGATCCGCGCTTTCGTGCAGAAAGTCCGCAACCAGAGCGACATCGAGCGCACGTCGTCGGAGTCCGAGAAAGAGGGTCTCAACACGGGCGTCACCTGCGTGAACCCCTTCAACGGCAACGAAGTCCAGATCTGGGTCACGAACTACGTCCTCGCCGACTACGGCACGGGCGCGGTCATGGGCGTGCCGACGGGCGACCACCGCGACTGGCTTTTCGCGAAAAAATACGACATCCCGATGATCCTCACGATCGAGCCGAAAGACCAGCATCTCGTGCTCGCGGACATGACGGATGCCTACACGGAAAAGAGCGGTGTCCTCGTGAACTCCGCCGAATTCACCGGCATGGAGATGCACGAGGCCATGAAAGGCATCATGGACAAAGCCGAAAAAGAAGGCTTTGGCAAGCGCCACGTGAACTACCGCCTGCGCGACTGGCTCATCTCCCGCCAGCGCTACTGGGGCGCCCCGATCCCGGTCATCCACTGCCCGCACTGCGGCGAGGTGCTCGTGCCGGAGGAGGACCTGCCCGTACTGCTGCCGGAGAACGTCTCCTTTGCACAGGGCGCCGTCTCGCCACTCGCACAGTGCGAGGAGTTCGTCCATTGCAAATGCCCGAAATGCGGCGCCGACGCACGCCGCGAGACGGACACGATGGACACGTTCATCTGCTCGTCCTGGTACTTCCTGCGCTACACGGATCCGCACAACGCGGACGCGCCGTTTGCGAAGGACAAAGTCAACTACTGGGCTCCCGTGGACCAGTACATCGGCGGCATCGAGCACGCCATCCTGCACCTGCTGTACTCGCGCTTCTTCACGAAAGTCCTGCATGACGCGGGTCTCGTGGACTTTGACGAGCCTTTCCACAACCTCCTCACGCAGGGCATGGTGCTGAAAGACGGCTCGAAGATGTCGAAGTCGAAAGGCAACGTGGTCTCCCCGGAGGAAATCATCGCAAAATACGGTGCCGACACGGCACGCCTGTTCATCCTGTTCGCCGCGCCCGTCGACCGCGATCTCGAGTGGAGCGACCAGGGCGTCGAGGGCTCCTACCGCTTCCTCGGCCGCGTCTGGCGCATCCTGCTCCATTTCGAGGAGACAATAAAGAGCGCGCCCGCGGAGTACGACGTCGCGGCACTCACGTCCGATGAGAAAGAACTCCGCCGCGTGCTGCACACGACCATCCAGCGCGTCACGGACGACCTCAGCGACCGCTTCATGTTCAACACGGCCGTGTCCACCATTATGGAACTCGTGAACGAGCTGTATAAATTCAAGGACGCAGACCTGAACGCCGGCCTCGCCCGCGAGACGGCCCGCAGCCTCATCCTGCTGCTCGCGCCCTTTGCGCCGCACATCACGGAGGAGCTCTGGCACCGCCTCGGCGGCGACGGCAGCGTCCACCAGCAGCGCTGGCCAAAGGCGGACAAGCAGGCCATGCAGAAAGACGAAATCGAAATCGTCCTGCAGGTCAACGGCAAGGTCCGCGGCAAGATCACGGTCCCCGCGACGATGGGCCGCGACGAGATGCAGCAGGCCGTGCTCGACATGCCGCGCGCCAAGGAGTACACCGAGGGCAAGACCATCGTCAAGGTCATCGCCGTGCCGAAGAAGCTCGTGAACATCGTCGTCAAGTAAACGGAAAGTCAACGTCAAAGAAAATAGAGGAATTCCGCCGCATCCCACGAAATATATAAAAAGATGCGGAACAAAAAGAGCCGTCCGTGCGGGCGGCTTTTTCTATGAGATAGAAACGGAGCGATACCATGTTAAAAGCCTATGCGATAGAGGACCTGAAGCCCGGCATGATCGTCGGGCGCGACGTCATGGACCCGACGGGGCTGCCCCTGCTGAATGCAGGTACTGTCCTCACGAACAAAATCATCTTTGACCTGCTCGACCGGCCCATTTTCTCCATCTACGTCGACGACCAGAAAGAGGTCCCCGACGCCATCGCGCCGTCGCATGAGCACCTGCTCGACGACGTGTACGTCGGGCAGTACCAGCTCGTGTACGAGGAGGCACTGTCGCTGTTCATGCGGCTCAGGGATACGGGAAAGGTGGACCTCAGTCTCGTGGACGAGATCATCGAGCCGCTCACGAGTGAGCAGATGACGGGCGGCATCCGGGCCATTTCGCAGATCCACAACATGAACCGCTCCGGCAGCTACCTCGTGCACCACGGCATCCACGTCGCCATCCTCGCGGGCTTCCTCGGGCGCGTGCTCGAGCTGCCGAAAGCCCAGCGCGACGACCTCATCCTCGCGGGGCTTTTCATCGACTGCGGCAAGGTCCGCATCCCCGACGACATCCTCGAGAAAAAGGGCCGCCTCACGGACGAGGAGTTCCAGGAGATCCGCCGCCACCCGGAGTACGGCTACGAGATGCTCAAAGCCACGCCGCTCGGCGCGAACCGCGAGATCCTCCTCGGCGTCCTCCAGCACCACGAGCGCTGCGACGGCTCGGGGTACCCCTTTGGCTCGCGCGGCGACGAAATCTCCGACTTTGGCCGCATCCTCGCCATCCTCGACATCTACGACGCCATGGCCGCCGACCGCAGCTACGCCCGGAGGCACTCGCCATTTGACATCTTCCAGATCCTCATGGACGACATCCTCGCCGGCAAACTCGACACCCACTACGGCATCCCCTTCATCCGCAACCTCTGCCGCGACCTCAACGGCAGCTGGGTAAAACTCACCACCGGGGAAAAGGGGAGAATCGTGTACATCGACGAAAGCCGGGTCAGCTCCCTGCCCATCGTGCAGACCGCCAAAAACAAATTCTACGACCTCAATAAAGAGAAGGATGTACACATCGAGCAGATCCTCACGGCCGAAGAAGCCGGGGAGTAGGGGAGTAGGGGAGACGACCCTCTCAGCCTCGCAAGCTCGGCAGCTCCCCCAGAGGGGAGCCTAACGTGAGGCAGGGGCTCTGTCGTTGAATAGAGAGAGGCGATTATCCTGATAAACAATGATGATTTTTATATGCGCATCGCCCTGGACGAGGCGCGGGTGGCTTTTAACCTCGGCGAGGTCCCGATCGGGGCGGTGATCGTGGCGGAGGACGGGGAGGTGCTCGTGCGGGCGCACAACCTGCGCGAGACGGCCTACGACGCGACGGCCCACGCGGAGCTCATAGCGATCCGCGTGGCTTGCGAAAAGCTCGGCCGCTGGCGCCTCACGGGGTGCACGCTCTACGTCACGATCGAGCCCTGCCCCATGTGCGCCGGCGCCATCGTGAATAGCCGTCTCACCCGCGTCGTCTACGGCGCCCCCGACGCCAAAGCGGGCGCATGCGAGTCCATCTACAACATCCCCGGCAACCCCAACCTCAACCATAGGCCCGACGTCACCGCCGGGGTGCTCGAAGAAGAGTGCCGGGGGATCATGAGGGAGTTCTTTGCCATGCGGAGGAGGCAGCGGAGGGCCGAGAAAGAGGCAGAGGCAACAAGACCTCCTCAGCCTCGCAAGCTCGGCAGCTCCCCCAACGGGGGGAGCCAAACGTAACATCCGTCTTCGGGAAAGGCTATTATATAGAAAGAAGGTATTTCGATGAAAATATTGGTTACCGGCGGGGCTGGTTTTATTGGGTCGCATGTGGTGCGGCTTTTGATGTTTGAGGGGCACGATGTGACGGTGCTGGACAATTTCTCGACGGGGGACCGGTCGCATCTGCCGGCGGGGGGATTTGACCTGTGGGCGATGGACGTGCGTACGGAGGAGGCGCGCATCAAGATGCTTTCGGTGCCATTTGATGGCATCGTGCACCTCGCAGCGCAGACGATGGTCGACTCCTCGATCCGAGACCCGCTTTTCGACGCGCAGCAGAACGTCATGGGCTCGGTCAACGTCCTCGAGGCGGCGCGCCGCACGGGGGCCCGCGTGATTTTTGCCTCGACGGCCGCGGCCTACGGCGACGTGACGGAGGACATGCTGCCCGTCCGTGAGGACACGCCGCTGCACCCGCAGTCTTTCTACGGCCTCACGAAGGTCACGGTCGAGCACTACCTCGAGCTCTACCACCGCATCTACGGGCTGAACTACGTCGTGCTGCGCTTCGCGAACGTCTACGGCGAGCGCCAGGGCGACAAAGGGGAGGGCGGCGTCATCTCCATTTTCTGCAAGCGCGTCGCGAAAAACCTCCCGATCACCATCTTCGGCGACGGCGGCCAGACCCGCGACTTCGTCTACGCCGGCGACATCGCGCGCGGCATCTACGCGGCCCTCACCACCGACAGCGTCAACACCGTCTACAACCTCAGCACCGCGACCGAGACCAGCCTCCACCAGCTCGTCGATGATATCGCTGTCGCCGCCGGCCACGAGATCCAGCCCGCCTTCGCCGAGCCCCGCGAGGGCGACATCTACCGCTCCATGCTCAGCAACGCCGAGGCCGCCGCCGGCCTCGGCTGGCACCCCGAAATGGCCCTCAAAGAAGGCCTCGCCCGCACCTACCAGTACTTCCTTACCTTAAAATAGGTTCTCTTGCCTTTTGCCTTCCTCTATGGTATATTTATACGATAGGAATTGGTATCATCATGTGCATCTTATTTTTATAGATGGGAAAGGGAGTTATCATGCAGAGTAAAGCACAATCCCTGGCCGTGGCGGCTGCTGTCGCGCTTTCTTGCTCGCTGCCGGTGACGGCGTCGGCGTCCTCGACGGATGCGGCGCGGGAGGCGGCGCAGAACCCGGCCGTGTCGCAGCAGAGTGCGGTTTCGATGTCGCAGCGGGGCACGGTCGTGACGCGCAAGACGGATAAGCAGTCCGGCGCGAACGGCTACGCGGTGAAAGAGGAGGTCGTCACGAAACCGGCGGCCTCGAAGTCCCGCAGCAAGGCGGCGCAGCCTTCGGAGGAGCGCTATGTGGAGAACGCGCAGATTTTCCAGACGGCGCAGCTCCGCCGGGAGGCGACTTCGCCGAACTACCGGCTTTTTAAGGGCGACTCCGTGAGCCTGCTCGTCATCGGGTTCCCGGACGGCATCGGGCTGAACGGCTTTACGGTCGGCACGGATGGCTATGTCCAGCTCCCGTATGTCGGCAGCGTAAAGATGGAGGGCAAGACCCTCGATGAGGCGAAAGACCTCATCATGGCGTCCGTCGGCCGCTACATCAAGATCCCCGACATGTCCCTGCAGATCACGGGCTACGGCCCCCGCCGCGTCTACGTCATGGGCGAGGTCTCGAAACCGGGCATCGTGAGCCTCTCCATCGACAGCATGAACGCCTACGCCGCACTCAGCGCTGCGGGCGGCTGGACGGGCGACGGCCTCAGCACCGGCATCCAGATCATGCGCGTCGTCGACGGCACGATGTACTGGCGCAAGCTCAACATGAAATCCTACGCCCGCCGCCACGACCTCATGCAGAACGTCGTGGTCGAGGAGGGCGACATCCTCTACGTGCCGCACTCCAACGGCATCAAGCTGGGCCGCGACGTCCTGCCGTGGTTCAACGCATGGGCACTCTATAAAGGCCTCACCGACTGATAAAGGAGATAGCATGAACAATAACATAGACAACGAAGAAAGCATCGACCTGGGCCGGCTGGCCCGGGTGATGGTCGAGCACAAATCTACCACGGGCGGCATCGTGGTGGGCTGCACGGCGCTGGCGCTGGCGGCGGCCTTTATCCTGCCACCGAAATACGAATCCTCCACGGTCGTGCAGATCGCGGGCCTCGAGGCGGCGTCCAGCAAAGCATCGGCCCTGGCTGCCCTCGGCGGTGGCGGCTCGACCCCGACGCAGAGCTACATGGAGCTCATGAAAACGCGCACGGTCCTCGAGCCGATTATCGACGACCTGCCCATCGGCCAGGACCCCGAAAAGCGCCCGAGCTCCAAGGATTTTGCCAAAAATTTCCTGAAGATCGAGAACACGAAGCAGACGGACCTCATCACGATCACGGCGAAGGCCCCGACGCCGGAGGAGGCACAGTACATCGCGCAGTCCGTCGCGGACAACTTCCTCGTCCTGCAGACGAACAAGAACACCGAGACGCAGAGCTTCTTGCTGCAGTTCCTGAACGAGCGCATCGAGACGGCGCGCCAGGAGGCAGAGGACGCCAGCCAGAAATTTGCCGACTACCAGAAAACGCATAAGATCTACAGCCCGACCGACCAGGCGAAATCCATCGTCTCCCAGACCGAGGCCTGGGACAAAGCCATCGGCGACATGGAGGTCCAGCGCCAGGCCGCACAGGCCCAGCTCGACGCCGTCCGCGCGCAGATCGGCGACCAGGAAAACCGCAGCGACGCCTTCCAGATCAACGACAACGGAAACGTGCAGGCACTCCGTGGCCAGATCGTGAGCAAGCAGGTCGAGCTCGTCGGCCTCCGCCAGAAATACACGGACAACCACCCGGCCGTCAAAGCCGCTGAGGACGAGCTCCAGCAGCTCCGCAGCAGCCTCAGCAACGAGGTCGACGCCGTCGTCCGCTCGCACACCTCCACGATGAACCCCACCCACGCCGGCCTCGTGAAACAGCAGGTCGAGGGTGAGGTCGCCCTTGCCACGTCGCAGGCCAGCGAGGCCGCCATCAAGGCGCGCCGCGACCAGAAGGAAAAAGAGCTCGGCGACTTCCCGCAGGACGTCATGGACTACATGAACCTCCAGCGCGAGGCGGGCATCAAGCAGACCATCTACACGAACCTCGTCGAGCAAAGTGAAGCCGCCCGCATCCAGGAAGCCAAGAAGAGCATGGACATCCAGATCATCGACCCGGCCGACCTCCCGCGCGAGGACCGTCCGGCCTCCCCGAAAAAGCTCCTCTTCACCGCCGTCGGCTTCGTCCTCGGCTGCCTCATCTCCTTCGCCTACGGCCTCGTATGCTACAAACGCGAAGGCTGCTAATCCCACCTGAGGGAACCCAGCTCCAGCAGATGGAGCGACGACCCTCTCAGTCAGCTGACGCTGACAGCTCCCCCATAGGGGGAGCCTTTGGATTGTGCCATTCAGCTGGTATTATACTCTTCCCGAGAAATAGGAATAGCAACCCCAGCCTCCCCCTATGGGGGAGGTGCCGAGCGTCAGCGAGGCGGAGAGGGTCGTCGCCTGTTGCGAGAGGGTCGTTACTCGTTGCGGAGAGGGTCGTCGCCCGTTGTGGAGAGGGTCGTCACCACAGCCTCGCGAAGCAGGCTCTCCGCGCCACCGATTACCCAAAGCATGACAAGCACTCCTGCCCCCGCAGCATCACAAGAACGTGACGCCGCCGGGGCTTTTGTAATTCCTCTTGTATTATACTTTTGTATGTGCTATATTGTAAATACAAAAGTACTTTTAGCAGCCATTTCGGACGAAAACGGTCATTTTTGTTGATGACAAGGTATGGTATAATAAAGGAGAGGAAACGATATGGCAGAAGCGGAACTGAGACGGAAAGTTTTGGCGGATCTCGATGCGCATCGCATCAACCTGATGAATGATGTTTTGTTCAAATTTATCTTTGGCAAAGAGGAGCGCAAAGCGATCACGATTGATTTTCTGAACGCCGTGCTGGAGGAGTCACTGCAGCACATCATCCGGGATATCCGATTCGTGCAGACAGAGAACATCCCGCAGGTGGAGGATGGAAAGCTGACGCGGTTTGACGTGGCATGCGAGCTGGACTCCGGCGAAAGCATCGACGTTGAGGTTCAGGTGATTAACTACCAGAACATGGAGCGTCGCACACTGTACTACTGGTCACAAATGTACCTGAATGGAATCGTCAGCGGCGAGCACTACGAGGAACTGCGCCCGGCCATCACGATCAACATCCTGTCCTTCCGTCTGCTGCCGCAGGAGAATCCGCACGCGATGTACAGCATCTACAACATCGAGACCGGTGAGCGGCTGAATCGGGACATGGAGTTGCATTTCCTCGAAATCCCGAAATTCATCAATAAGCCAGTCCAGAACATGACAAAGATGGAACGCTGGATGGCATATTTTTCCAATAAGCTCAATCAACAGGAAAGGGAGGAATTAGCCATGAGTGACACGGCAATCAACAGCGCATACGATGCCGCAAGCAAGTTCTTCCTGAGCCCGCAGGAACGGATGAATTACGTCAACCGGCAGATGGCAATCATGGACTACAACTCAGCCATGGAGGCATCGGAAGAAAAAGGCGAAGAACGTTTCGCACAATTGATTCATCAGCTCAGCGAACAGGGGCGGACGGAGGACATTGCCCGTGTTTCTGTTGACAAGGCGTATCGACAAAAACTGTATCGTGAGTTTGATCTATAGGTTCCCACTCCCAGCCTCCCCTAGCGGGGGATCCTTTGAGATTGTGCACGCAACCCCAGCCTCCCCCAATGGGGGAGGTGCCGAGCGTCAGCGAGGCGGAGAGGGTCGTCACCCCGTTGCCGTTTTCCTTTGGGCTGGCACAACCCCAGCCTCCCCTATGGGGGAGGTGCCGAGCGCCAGCGAGGCGGAGAGGGTCGTCACCCGTTGCGAGAGGGTCGTCACCCCGTTGCTGTTTTCCTTTGGATTACGAAATCCTCTTGTATTATACTTTTGTGTGTGCTATAGTGCAAGTGTAAAAGTACTTTTAACTTTTCCGTGTGCGCATAGAAGAGGTTGAAGTTTTGCCTGTTAATAGGTAAAATGTAAGTGTAAGAGGAAAAAGCAATATGAAGGATGAGAACACCTATGATCAGGCGGCGAAAGAGCTCCTCGCGAAGAGGCAGATTCTTGGGCCTATCCTGAAAGAGACGGTGGAGGAGTTCCGCAATCTCGACGTGGAGACCATCGAACGCGAGTGCATGGAGGAGCGGGAGGTCGGTACGAGGTATCTGGATCCGGGACTGACGAATACGAGCCAGGCAGAGCAGTCGAGCCAGGTGGACCAGCAGCCGGACCGCATTACGCCACGCAGCAACGAGAACGCGGCGAAAGGCGAAGGTCTCGTGACGTTTGATGTGTTCTTCTATGCGCACATGCCGGGCGACGCGAAAAAGCGGATCAAGCTGATCATCAACCTGGAGGCACAGCGGAAGGATACACGCTACAGCCTGACAAAACGGGCATTTTTCTATGCGAGCCGCCTGATCTCCTCGCAGAAAAACCGCGACTTTGCCCGAGATGACTACGATGGTATCTGCAAAGTCTACACGATATGGATCTGTTTCTACCTGCCCGATGACGAAAAGAGCTCGATCAACCACTACGAGCTGCGCGAGTTTCACGACTATGGCCAGCATTGCGAGCCGCGCGAGGACTACGACCTCGTAAATATGACCATCATACATATCGGCGGGGATAATCCCAAAAATCAATTGCTGAACTACCTGCAGCTCGTATTCCTGTCCCACCTGAACGACGAGCAGCGAACGGCAGAGCTCAATAGGAAATACGGCATCCATTTGGAGCCGGATACAAGAGAGGGGCTGAAGAAAATGTGCAATCTCAGCGAAGGCCTGAAAGAACAGGTGACGAAAGAAGTAACGAGAGAAGTAACGAAGGACGTAACGGAGAAAGTAACGAAGGATGTAACGAAGAAAGTAACGAAGGACGTAACGAAGAAAGTAACAAAGGAAGTAACGGAAAAGACAGAAAATCGGATTTTTCATATTTACGCACTGCTGAATAAAAAGGCATCCCTGCAGGAAATCTCGGAACGGATGAAGATGTCCGTGGAGGATGTTGCCCGCATTGCAAAGCGATTTCAGGACAGCACGGTAAAGGCATGATTCGTTATTGAAGAAAGGAAGTCCACAAGCTCAAATGAGGTTGTGGGCTTTTTGTATAGAGCGAGGCAGGCGAAACAGGACCTCATCCGTTTTCCGTGGCTGTTTCACTAGAATGAGGCAGGTGCAACAGGACCTCATCAGTCTCGCTTCGCTCGCCAGCTTCCCCAACGGGGAAGCCAGGTTCTCATCACGCCCGGATCCTGCGCGAGGCCGGGTTCTCAGCAGAACGTCACGTTCCTGTGATGGGTACGAATCAGCCTTCCCCGTTGGGGAAGGTGGCCCGGAGGGCCGGATGAGGTCCAGTTCCGGCAGGCACGGACATGGCACATCAGCATCTGCAGCCACGCCCAGCCTTCCCCGCTGGGGTAGGTGCCGAGCGGCAGCGAGGCGGAGAGGGGCGTCGCCCCGCCTCGCGAGGCAGGTGCTGTAACGGAACCGTAACTTGCCCCTTACCCTTCGGATGCGGCTCTTGCCTTTTCTATGCCTGTATGGTATATTTATAGGATAGAAAAGAATTCGATGATAATAAAGGATGTAAGGACACATTGAAACAACTTCGTATGGGTGCCGGGTTTCTGGTGGATTTCCGGTTTCTTCTTGTCGACGCCATCATTTTGCTCTTGATGCCGCTTTTGTCTCTCCTCATCCGCTTTGATGGGGCGATCCCTCCGGAATGGCTTTCGGGGGCGTATATCCTGCTCCCCGTGTACATGGTCACGGGCCTGCTGGTGTTTACGCTTTTTGGCCTGTACCGCCGCATCTGGCGTTATGCGCGGGTGCGGGATATGAATGCGATCATCTGGGCCGTGACGGTGGCGTGCGCGGCGACGTATCTGATCGCGTTTTTTGCGCGCATCCCGATGCCGAACAGTGTCTACATCATCTCGTGGATGCTGACGGTGGCGGGTGTCGGCGTCTCGCGGCTCGTGTTCAAAGTCAACCTCGGCAGCAGCACGGACATCCCGGACGACCTCAAACAGGTCCTCATCGTCGGTGCCGGTGCCGCGGGCTCGATGCTCATGCGCGAGATCGAGCAGAACGAGGCCGCCACGATGCAGCTCGTCGGCTTTGTCGACGACGCCCCCGCAAAGGTGGGGAAGACCCTTGCAGGCGTCCCCATCCTAGGCACGACAAAGGACATCGCCACCATCACGCGCCGCCAGCATGTCGACGAAATCATCCTCGCGATGCCCTCCGTCGACGGCACGGTCATCCGCCGCATCGCGGATGGCTGCCGCCGCACGGGCTGCGATGTGCAGATCATGCCGGAGCTCTACGAGACGGTCGGTAGAGCCACGTCCGTCGGCGTCCGCGACCTGCGCCACATCCGCATCGAGGACCTGCTGCGCCGCGAGCCGATTCACCTGGATTTCGACAAAATCACCTCGTACATCGCGGGCAAGACGGTGCTCATCACGGGCGCCGGCGGCTCCATCGGCTCCGAGCTCGCGCGGCAGATCTCCCGCGTGGGCGCCCGCACGATCATCCTCCTCGGCCGCGGCGAGAACAGCATCTACCAGATCCATCAGGAGCTGAAGGTGAAATACCCCGACCAGGACTACCGCACGGTCATCGCGAACATTACGGACCGCACGCGCATGCAGGAGGTCTTTGACAAATTCCGCCCGCAGGTCATTTTCCACGCGGCGGCGCACAAGCACGTGCCGCTCATGGAGATCCAGCCCGCCGAGGCCGTGCACAACAACGTCTTTGGCACGAAAAACGTCGCCGAGCTCGCAGACGCCCACCACGCCGAGATCTTCGTGATGATCTCCACGGACAAGGCGGTCAACCCGACGAGCGTCATGGGAGCGACGAAACGCGCCTGCGAGCTCCTCCTGCAGGAAATCGGCTCGCACAGCCAGACGAAATTCGTCACGACCCGCTTCGGCAACGTCCTCGGCAGCCGCGGCAGCGTCGTCCCGCTCTTTGAAAAGCAAATCGCGGCGGGCGGCCCCGTCACGGTCACGCACCCCGAGATGACGCGCTTCTTCATGACGATCCCCGAGGCCGTCCAGCTCGTCCTCCAGGCGGGCAGCCAGGCCGAGGGCGGCGAGGTATTCCTTTTCGACATGGGTGAGCCGGTCAAAATCAAAGACATGGCCTGCGACCTCATCCGCCTCCACGGCCTCGAGCCCGGCAAAGACATCCCCATCGTCTACACCGGCCTCCGCCCCGGCGAAAAACTCTACGAGGAACTCCTCACGAAAAAAGAGGGCACGACGAGCACGAAACACAAAAAAATCTTCCGCGCCCAGATCCACCCCCTCGACAGCACGGACCTCGCCCAAAGCATCGACACCCTGCGCCACACCCGCGACACCAAAACCATCCTCGAAACGCTGCGGCACATGATCCCCACGTACCAAAGCAAACAGCTCGAGCATCTCGAGGGCGGCGAAAAGGCAAAAGACAAAATATAAAACAAAACAAACACCGAGCTCCGGCCACCGCCGGGGCTCTTTGCATCCATCGGGACAGCCGCACCCAGCCTTCCCCCCTCGCTGGGAGAGGGGCGTCACCCCGTTGCGGAGAGGGGCGTCACCCCGGCCACGCTTTTTTCGATTCTTTCCCATGACCACCCTCGGTTTTTGCCGGGGTATTCTTATGCACAGATTTTTCTGTTTCGTATGTGTTTGCATGATTTTTTGCCTATGCCCTATTGTATCATACGATTGTTTGTGCTACGATAAGATAGAAATGGACAAATGTACGTTAAATTATTTTGCTAATTTTCGTGGTATAATGTTAGGAGGGAGATCCATGGCGAACCGCCGTTATAAGGATTCGGTTTTCCGTATGTATTTCAACAACCGGGAGGAACTGGCCAGGTTGTATCAGGCGCTCCGGCCGGATGCCACGATCCGGCCGGAGGATATCACCATCAACACATTGGAGGACGTCCTGCTCGACCAGCAGAAAAACGACCTGTCGTTTCTGTGGAAGGATCAGTCCATCGTCCTGACCGAACACCAGAGCACAATCAGCCCCAACGTCCCGGTGAGGATGTTGATCTACGGCTGCCGCCTGCTCATGGGTACGCTGGCGGATAAAAAGGCGCTTTACCGGCGAAAGCTCGTACCGCTGCCGGCGATGCATTTTTACGAACTGTACATCGGGAGCGACATGACCGAGGACGAACGCACGCTGCGCCTCTCGGCAGCGTACAAAGAGGGCGGCGCGGATCTCGAGCTGGTCTGCCACGTCATCAACATCACGTATCAGGAAAACCGCCCAATCCTGCAGGCGTGCCAGCCGCTGCGCGAGTACAGCCTGTTCGTGCACCGGATCGAGGTCAACCGTCGGCGGGGAATGCCTCTGGATGAGGCGATCCGCGAGGCCATCGACTACTGCGTACAACATCAGATCATGCAATCGTTTCTGGAGCAATGCCGTGAGGAGGTTTTGCAAATGATGAGTCTGCAATGGAACGCCGACGAGGCGAGGAGAGTACAGGAAGAAGAGCGTAGAGAAGATATCCAGGAGGTAGCCACCAAGAGTAAGGCTGAAGGCAAGACCGAGGAGCGCACCTTTATGTTCCGCGTCTGGGATATGCTCCAGGAAAAGCGCCCCTACCAGGACATCGCCCGCGAAATGAAAACCACCGTCGAGGAAGTACGCCAGATCGCCGAGCACTTCGGCATGGCATACTGACCTGCATGGAGGACAGAGCGACGACCCTCTCAGTCGGTGATGGAGTGACGACCCTCTCAGTCAGCTGACGCTGACAGCTCCCCAAAGGGGGAGCCTTTGAGATTGTGCACACAAATCCAGCCTTCCCCCGTTGGGGAAGGTGCCGAGCTTGCGAGGCGGATGAGGTCCTGTCCCAGCAGGCACGCCCAGCCTTCCCCGCTGGGGAAGGTGCCGAGCTTGCGAGGCGGATGAGGTCCAGTTCCGACAGCCACGACCTATACCAAGAGAGGGGTTATCTATGTCTTTTATATATTATGATGCCAAGTCCCGTCGCCATGCGCGGGCGCTTCGTCGGGCGATGACGCGGGAGGAACGTCATCTCTGGTACGATTTTTTGAAAAGCTACCGGCCTCAATTCTATCGCCAACGGCCGATGGGTCCCTATATCGTCGACTTTTACTGTCCTCATGCCCGTTTGGTTTTAGAGCTCGACGGCAGCCAGCACGTTGCCTCGGACGCAGTTTCTTACGATGAAAAGCGCACCGCATATCTGCAGCAGAGAGGGCTGCGGGTGGTACGCTTCAGTAATACCGACATTTGTCAGCGATTCGATTCCGTCTGCCAGTTTATCGACCGTGCCGTACACGATTCGAACATGCAGGGTCGGATTTACTGACGTTGTCGCATAGGGAGCGGAGAGGAAGCACATAAAAGCAAGGCAGCCGAAATAAACATCACCCGTCATCGGCGGGGATTCGGATCGTGCGAGGCAGGCGAAACAGGACCTCATCCGTTTTCCGTGGCTGTTTCACTAGAATGAGGCAGGCGCAACAGGACCTCATCAGTCTCGCTTCGCTCGCCAGCTTCCCCAACGGGGGAAGCCATGGCTCAGCCTCTCGATCTGTGTGCTATGGAGTCAGCTGCGCAATAGAGAGGGTCACGAACCAGCCTTCCCCCATTGGGGAAGGTGGCCCGGAGGGCCGGATGAGGTCCGCCGGGGCTTTTTCATTCCGGTATTCGGCTGGTTGTGCTATACTGGATGTATTACCGATTAGGAAATAGCGAAAAAGGGGAGTCGTTGGTATGGATCGTCTGTTGATTTTGGGTGCCGGTGGGCATGGGGTGAATTGTTTGGAGATTGCCCGGCAGATGGGGCGGTTTTCGGAGATTGCGTTCCTGGATGATGGGCAGCTGGGAAAGGTGCTCTGTGACTGCCCGGTCATCGGCGGGCTGAGGGATATCGAAAGGCTGCAGGGACTCTATACGGCTGCTTTTGTGGCGTTCGGCAACAACGAAATGCGGGAGCGGTGGATGCGGGAGCTCGCGCGCCTGCAGTATGGGACTCTTACGCTCGTGAGCCCGCGTGCCTGTGTGAGCGGCTATGCTGAGCTCGGGGCAGGCTCCGTGGTATTCCCGTTCTCCTCCGTCGAGCCGCGGGCAAAGGTGGGCGAGGGCTGCATCCTGTCCGCCGGTGTCATCGTGAACCACGACGCAGAGGTCCACGCGCATACGCTCATCTATAGCCATACGGTGATCCGCCCCTACAGCATCATCGGCGACCACACGACCATCGGCTCCGGCTGCATCATCGGCCAGTCCAGCACCATCCCCCTCGGCTCCCACCTCCCCGACGGCACCATCCTCGCCAAGAACTAACGACTCACCACGAACCTGCCCCCTTCTCGGAAGGGGCCGCCGAGCTTGCGAGGCTGAGGATGTGCCTGCGGACGCCCGAGATTTACGCGTCTCTTTCTCCATAGACACAATCCCGCGAAAGTTATATAATATCTAACGTATATAGGCTCCCACATAGCATCATGTGGGGGAGGAGGAGGATTTTTATGCAGTATCTTTTCGTAGTGGCGCATCCGGATGATGAGTCGAACGCCGCGGGTGGCACGATCCACCGGCTGATCCAGGAGGGGCATCATGTTGCCGTGGCGATCATGTGCAGCCAGGCTGCCGCGCGCCGCAACCTTTCGGAGACGCTTTCGACGGACGAGGAGCAGGCTATGGCGATTCTCGGCGTGGAAAAAGTCTACCATGCCGATTTCCCGAATATCCAGATGAACACGGTCCCGCACCTGAAGCTCGTGCAGTTCATCGAGTCCTGCATCGACGACTGGCAGGCAGAGGCCATCGTGACGCATCACCCGACCGATACGAACAATGACCACGCGGTCACGAGCTACGCGGCCCAGGCAGCCTGCCGCATCTTCCAGCGCAAGCCGACGCCGTACCGTCTCCGCCTGCTCATGTACATGGAGACGCCATCCGCCACAGAGTGGTCGCTGGACTCCTCCAGCGCGCGCTTCACGCCGAACTACTACGTCGAGATCGGCGAGGAGGGCGTCGCGGCAAAGATCCGCGCCATGCAGGCCTACAAAGGCGTCATGCGTCCATACCCGCATCCGCGCTCCGAGGAGGTCTACAAAGGCCTTGCCGCCTATCACGGCTGTCAGGCGGGCATGAACTACGCCGAGGCATTCGAGGTCGTATTTGAGGCACACTGACGCCATGCGTAGAGGAGAGAGAAATAAGGAAATGGGTTTCTATGAACGTTATGGGAAACGGGCACTGGACGTGCTCATCTCACTGACGGCGATTCTTGTACTATGGCCGATATACCTCATCATTGCTATTCTGGTACGGGTGGAGATGGGGAGTCCGGTTCTTTTCGGTCAGGAGCGCATTGGCAAGGATGAAAAGCCTTTTCGTCTGTACAAATTTCGTTCGATGACGGATAAAAAGGACGCGAATGGCAATCTGCTCCCTGAGTCGGAGCGATTAACGCGTTTCGGCGCGGCCCTTCGCAGCTCTTCGCTGGATGAGCTGCCTGAGCTGTTCAATATCTTGAAGGGCGACATGGCCCTTATCGGACCGCGCCCTCTGCCGACATACTATGGTCCGTATTTCCACGAGGATGAGCGGGTACGTCATAGCGTTCGCGGCGGACTGATCCCCCCCGATAGCCTCTCCGGCAAAGCCGTGACGGGATGGGAGGAGCAGTTTGAGTACGAGTGTTACTATGCCCGCCACATTTCCCTGTGGCTTGACATCAAAGTGTTTTTTACGACGTTCCGCATACTGCTGGGACGAGTAGAGACGGATTATGGTGATGGTACAGGTGGACGTCCACATCTCAGCGAGTATCGGAAAGACGAGGTAAAGAATTGATGAAGCATCAGACTCCTTACTATATCTTTAATGCAGATGAGTTTATCGCGAACTATCGCGAGCTTGAGCAGGCATTCCGTGCTATTTACCCGAGCTATCACATCGCTTATTCTTTCAAGACGAATTATACACCAGCGGTATGTGAGCTTGTCCGTCAGCTTGGGGCATATGCCGAGGTCGTTTCGGACATGGAGTATGAGCTGGCAAAGCGCACAGGATTCCCGGATAGCCGTATCCTGTACAATGGCCCAGGAAAAGGGAAAATGCTGGAAACATGCCTCCTGCAGGGAGGGCATCTCCATGTGGACAATCACTGTGATACAGAACGCGTTCTTGCTATCGCTCGCGCCCGTCGTGAACTGACATTCAAGGTTGGCGTGCGTGTCAACTTTGATATGGAAACGCCATTGCTTTCACGCTTTGGCCTTGATTTAGATAATGGAGACTATCAGAAGACAGTAGAACTGCTGAATGCAGAGCCGAATGTCACGGTGAATGCTATCCATTTTCATATTAGCAGAGCGCGTGGCCTTGATGCATGGGAAAGGCGCATTGTCAAAGCACTGGAAATAGCTAAGACAGTATTTGATTACCCACTGGAATATATCGACATCGGCAGTGGAATGTATGGCCACCTGGATCAGGAACTGCAGGAGCAGTTCGGTGATACGCCGAGCTATGCCGACTATGCCTCTGTAGTTGCCAGAAAGATGGCAGAGGCCTATCAGGATATGCCAGCAGAGCAGCGTCCACAGCTTATTACAGAGCCGGGAACAACGCTTGTATCGAAGTACTTCCATTTATTCACGAAGGTGCTGGATATCAAGGAAATCCGTGGAAAATACTTCGCGTTACTGGATTGCAGTTTCCATAATGTCGGTGAGATTTGCGGGCTGATGCGCGTGCCTATCCATAATCACGGAGGCGGAGAAGCACGAAAGGCTTATACTGGCTTGGATTTGGTGGGATATACCTGCCTGGAGCAGGACATTATTTGCCATGACTATCCAGATCCGATTGCTATTGGCGATGAGCTTGAGATTCTGAACGTAGGCGGATACTCCATCGTAGATAAGCCACCATTTATTCATCCGGACATTCCGATTTATATGCAAAAAGATGGGACTTTAGTCTGTATCAAGAGAGAGCAGACGCTTGACGATATATTTGCGCCCTATTACTTTGGCACCGTGAAGCTTTGAGCGGATAAGGAGACAGTAACATGGAACAATCCAGTACGCAGAAACTAAACCCGGTTACCGTGATGCTTACGGCCAGTGGCTCACAATTCGCGCCGGGTATCATCAAATGCCTGAAGAAAAACGGAGAGCGCGATATCACCGTCATTGGTGGCGATATGTGCGATGATCCGACGAATCGGTATCTGGTGGATAAGTTCTATCAGATTCCAGCTGCCCGTGATCCTCACTATGCAGAGGCCATTGCAGCGATTTGTCAGAAAGAGCATGTGGATATTCTTTTGCCACAGATGTCGGCGGAGCTGCCAGCCTACTTTGCTCATCTCGATCTCTTCCAAAAGGCTGGTACCATCGTCTCGATGACTCGCACGGAGAATGTAAATATTGCTAATAATAAGTTAAGTCTATTCCAATTTATGGATAAGAATGGAATTCCAACGCCACAGTATCAGGGAGTCTCCAGTATGGAGGAGTTCGAGGCGGCGGTATCGGAAATGGGTTATCCGAAAAAGCCAATCTGCGTCAAGATGACCGAGCTGAGCGGCAGCCGTGGTGTCCGCGTGATTGATGAGAGCAAGTCCAAATTTGATCTTTTTGCTCACGAGAAGCCGGTTTCCCTATTCGTCACATTGGATGATATGAAAGAGATTCTCGAGGATGTCGATGTATTCCCTGAGCTTATGCTCATGGAGTATCTTCCCGGCGACGAGTTGAATATTGACTTACTGGCGGAGGATGGAAAGGTTCTCTACACTGCTGGACGTCGCGACCCCGTCATGCTCATGAGTATTTCTCAGGAGTCGATTTTGGAGTATGATGAGCGTGCGGACCGCATTTCCCGTATGCTGGTGGAGAAGCTTGGCTTGGATGGCAATATCGGATTTGACTTTAAATACGATGCGGACGGAAAAGCGCAGCTCCTTGAAATCAATCCTCGCATTGATGCAACTGTGTCGATTATGGCGGCTGGAGGCCTGAACCTTCCTTATCTGCGCGTAAAACAGCTTCTAGGCGAGAAACTGCCAGAAGTCGATGTTCAGTATGGAACTAGACTAAAGCGCCGCTATGATGAAATGTTCACGAATGCGGATGGACAAATCATAGACTGGTAAATTTGCTATATATGTGAAACAGCCTGCAGGTTTTGCCCTGCAGGCTGTTTTTGTTGTGCCGATGATGCTGACTGCGTTTTACTGCAGCAGTTTGTCCTTGGGCGAGACGGCCTTCTTTTCCTTGTTTTTCCCCTTGTCCGTGCCCTGTGGCAGCTGTTTGTTCTCGGCGAGGTCGCTCATGAGTTTTTTGATTTTCTCGTCGCCGAAGCGTTTGATGAGGTTTGCCATGTTTTTCTTGATTTTCTCCGTCTCGATGCACTGCTGGTAGATGCGCATGAACTGGGCGCGGGCGGTGTTGACGTCGTCGGTTTTGAGCTCGAGGAGGGCGGTGTAGCCGAAGCGTTTGACGGCCATCTTGACCTCGGGACAGGAGAACGGATAGGGCTTCTGCGAGCCGTTGTGCTTGATGCAGTCGATGGCTTCCTCCCACGCCTCGCCGGAGGTGGGGAGGGTGCGTTTCATGAGGGCTGCCTGGATGGTCTCCGCGGCCTCGATGATCTCGACGGGCTTCGGGAAAAAGCGGCTCGTGCGCAGGAGCTGGAACATGGCGAGCTTGATGATCTCGTAGTTCAGGTCCTCGAGGATGGGGACGTAGAGCGCGACGGTCTCGGGGTCGGCTTTGCTTTCGGGGTACAGCTGGTGGCAGAGGCTCATGAGCTGCACCGTACGGATGCGGTCCTCCTGGGTCATTCGATCATTCCTTTCTGCTTCATGATCGCGATCGTCTGCGCTGCAAAGGACTGGACGGAGGACTTGCCTGGCGCGCTGCCTCCCGCGCCGCAGGGGGAGGGCTGCCGCGCCGGATAGACCGTCTTCCAGCCGTGCTCGATGGCCTCGTTGAGGAGGCTGAGCTGCTGCGCGTCGTTCTGGCCGGCATACTCCACGAGGCGCTTGAGGATGAGCTCAGCCGCACGTGGCGTCACGGGGGAGTTCATCTTTGCGCGCATTTTCATGAAATCCTGAAACGCCTCGCGGACATCCGGGGAAAATCCCTCCATCCTACCTGACAGGCCCTGGGTATTTTTTATCCCCTTCGTACTTCCTTGGTACGTCATTACGTGATTCTTATTTCCTTCGTGTGTACTTCCTGCCTTCGTACTTAATTGTGGCAGATTTTCCTGTTTAGGATTTTCCTGTGCAGGCTTTCCCTGTGCGGGTGCCACCTTTTTAGGGAGAGCCTGCGTGGGCATATCCTGTTCCGGGACCTGCGGCTTTTCATAGAGCGTGTAGTTCGTGCCGCGGAGGGTGCCCTTTTCATCGCGGACGCGTTCCATGACGAGATAGTGGTGATGCTCGAGCTCTGCCAGCGCCGAGCGGACGGAGTCCTCACCGTCGCTGCTCAGCGTCGCGAGTCCGCGCACGGAGTAGGTCCAGGTGTCCGGCAGGCTCAGGATGACGGACATGAGCCCCTTTGCCTTCAGGGACATGTGCTTTTCGCAGAGATGGTAGTTTGCCATGCAGGTATAAAAC
This sequence comes from uncultured Selenomonadales bacterium, assembly GCA_900315155.1. Classification (GTDB taxonomy): domain Bacteria; phylum Bacillota; class Negativicutes; order Selenomonadales; family Selenomonadaceae; genus UBA2897. The sequence goes on from OMYB01000010.1 coordinate 54,019, forward strand.
CGGTTTTTCTTTTCACGGATAATAGGCATGTGTCGATAACTCCTTTCTGTGTGCAGTCGAAAAGCAGCCCACAGGCACGCGAGGCGCCTGTGTCTGCAAAAGGGATAGGGCGTGGGGGAGGATCAGCGGACGTCGATCGAGCCGTCCTCGCACTCCTCGAACTCGTACCAGTCGCCGTGGGTATACGTGTCGTCGAATACCATGAGGGTGTGGGGGTTGCTTTTCGGTGCCGCGAAGCGGATATCCTCGCCGATCAGCTTCATGAGGGCCCCTGCCCACGTCGCGAAGCAGTCGAAACACCCGCTCAGATGCGGCATGTCAGCCCAGCACGGGCGCGTGGTCATCTTTGCCTGCTCGCCTCCCTGAGCATCGAACACCGTGACCAAAACCAGTTTCGTGACAGATTTCTTTTTCGACATATATGATTCCTCCTATTGCTGTTGCTTTGTCATCCGACCGTCATTTTGCTGTTGCCTTGTCTTCCGACAGTAGTTATTTTAGCACAATAGGCTGTCTAAAGTTATACAAAGCAGATAATTTTTTAAATTGTAAGTATATTCATAATAGGTGTTGACATAGAAATCTGTCTTGCTATAATAGAATTAATGGCGAAAAAAGCCAAAATATGTATAATCGTGTATTCAGAGAGGAGTTTATCAAAATGAACGTAGTACTGCAGGAGAGCGTACTGGTTGCAATCGTCATGGCTTGCCGGGAGGAGATCCTCAAAGTGCCATACGAGAAATGGCTGAAGGATCCGGATAGCTATCATCATATCCGGCTGTCCGACACGACAATCCTGAAATACGCGGGATGCTGCCGCCAGACGATTCGGGATGCCTGTGACTGGCTCTCGCTGCGTGATATTATTTCCAAGCAGGTCGACGGCGGGACGAGCATCTATGATATCCATCTGCCTGTGACGAAGGTTGAAATCCTTTTTCATAGCGCCTTGAAGGCACGCCAGATTTTTTGGCCATTAACCGGTATACACGTATACTGTAGCACCAAAAAGACAGATGCTATCGGACCAAGCCGAGACCTCTAAACGTGCCGTTATCTCCTGTTCGTTCGTAATAGCGAGAAAAAAGTTCATAAATTCGCTTGCATTCTGACGAAACAGGAGTATAATAATCTATGGTGAACAAAAATCCATGCCGAGAAAATAGAACCCGTGGATGGAGCTTCGTTCCTGGCATGGACCTCACCGCAGCCATTTTCTACAGAACCTGCTCATGGAGTTGGGCAGGCGCGTTTCTAGGAGAAGGAATATGAGCGTTAAGAAAAAGAACCCGGGTAAAAAGCTGATGGAAGCCATCCAGTGCTGGGAGGGCCGTCCGATGTACGAGCGGGAGTTCCGCAAGTACTGCGACCTCGGCCATGAGCTGCTGCTGAAAGTCCGCAAGCCGCTCGTGATCGCCGGACTCATCACGTACCAGGTCACGCCGCGCGGCACGATCTACCGCCTCACGGACCAGGGCCGCCGCATGATGGAGCCCGATGAGTCGCTCGACCACCGCATTCCTCCGGAGTACCTCTCCGACATGCCGCGCGTCACCGGACACTTCACCGACTTCTCCGCATGGGCCGAGGCCATCATGGACAAGATGGGCGACAACGTCCACTTCGTCGGCCTCCGCTACCGCCGCGACCTCATCCGCGTCTACAGCGAGCGCTACCTCCAGAACGGTTACTATCGCATCCGCGAAATGAAAGACGGCACGCTCCTCGTGGACTGACCCCCAAATTGCTATCCCTATAAATAGATAAATACACAAAAACCGGCAGATAAAAAGGCTCCCCCCTTTGGGGGAGCTGTCAGCGTCAGCTGACTGAGAGGGTCGTCACTCCATCACGGACGGATGATCAACCCCGTTTCTGCCGGTTTTTGCATGAGAAAAGCTTGCACCACCCTAGTCGGTAACCTACAATTATATATGTAAGGGTCATGAACCCCAGGGAGCCGCCAGGCCCGCAGCTCCCGCCAAGGGCCGTAGTATTTAGGAGGAATCAACATGGCAAAGCGCACGAATCCCAAGACGAAACTCATGATCAACATCGAAACCGGCAAGAAAGCCGACGGCACGTCCATCCTGAAGGCCCGCACGATCTCGGGCGTTAACCCGAACCTCACGGACGACGAAGCCCTCGCCATCGGCAACGCCCTCGCCAAGCTCCAGTCCTACCCCGTCCACAGCATCTCCCGCCAGGACGTAGCCGAGGTCAGCTCCGAGGCATAATTGAGGTTTACAAGGAAGTAAAGTAGTAGAAAGGAAGCAATAACATGGACGCAACGCTCAAACTCATTTTCACCGCCGCCGGCAGCAACGTGACGGTTTCCCTGAAATCCCCGCTCGACACCCTCACGCCGGAGCAGGTCCAGCCCGTCGTCGACGACATCCTCGCGAAAAAGGCCTTCGTCGCCTCGAAGACGGGCGACCCGATCGACGCCTTCAAGGAAGCCTACATCCGCACGACGGACACGAAGGTCGTCATCGAGTAATGACGGCACCCCACCAAATCGCCACGCACTGGCGATGAATAGGAGGCAATCAGCATGGACACCATCCTCGCAGCGGTCAGCTCGGTAGGATTCCCCATCGTGATCACATTCTACCTCCTGACCCGCTTCCAGGCCTCGATGGACCACCTCAGCCACGAGCTCGGCGACCTCGTCAACGAGCTCCGCAGGAACCACCTCGCAGCCTGAATCCCAACCCCATGACATAGACGATCTCCCTTACCCCAGCCCGGCAGACATCACAAGGACGTGATGGCTGCCGGGTTTTTTTGTGTTTGCGTTCTATGTCTCTCTGTTGTATAATATGGACTGTGTATAACAAGGAAGGAAGTGCATTTCTCCCACTGTGAAGAAGATTCTTGTTTTAGGAAAGAACAGCTACATCGGGAAGAACATTTATCGCTGGCTCAGCCAGTATCCTGACCGTTACGACGTCTCCATCTCGGCGACCCGCGACCATGCGTGGCAGCAGGCGGACTGGGAGGGCCTCGATGCGGTGGTTGACTGTGCCGGCGTTGCGCATATCAACCATATCACGGAGGACATGCGTGGCCTGTTTTACGGCGTGAACCGCGACCTCACGATTGAGATCGCACGCTACGCCAAGGACCACGGTGTCCGCCAGTTCATTCTGTTCAGCAGCATGAACGTCTATGGCGACTACTGCGAGCACATTACCGACCTCGCAGACGTGCACCCGACGAGCTTCTACGGAGACAGCAAACTCCAGGGCGACCTCGGCGTCCAAGCACTGGCCGACGAAACCTTCACCGTCGCGCTCGTACGCCCGCCCTTCGTCTATGGAAAAGGCTGCTCCGGCAACTACAACACGATTGCCCGCATCGCCAAGATCACGCCCATATTCCCGACCTACCGGAACCGAAAAAGCATGATCTACATCGACAACCTCTGCGAATTCATCCGGCTCCTAGCTGAATCCGGCGACGGCGGCGTATACGCCCCGCAAAACAAAGAACTCGTCTCCACCGCAGACCTCGTACGAGCCATCAGCCGGGCGACCGGACACAGAGTATGGTTCACGGGGCTGTTCAACTGGATGATTCCCATCGGAAATAAAATCACCAGAATGGTAAGACGAGGATTCGCCGACGACTGCTACGATATGGGCTTATCAGAGTACTGGAGTCAAAAATACTGCGTTGTAGGGTTTGTAAAAAGTATACAAGAAACGTGTGAGAGAACTCGTTAAGGAAGAGGAAAAACAACAATGTCTAGAAAAGAAAAAATATTGTTCCTATGTCAGTATTTTTATCCAGAAACACTGTCTTCCGCTGTCCTTCCTTATGAGCTTGCTTCAAAATTTTCTGCAGATGGTTATGATGTCTCGGCTATGGTTGGATACCCCAACGAATACATAGATACTAAGTATGTATGCCCTAGCCAGGAGACCGTAAAGAATATCAAGATAAAGAGGCTAAAATATTCAGGACTAAATCGTCATAAGGCATTAGGTCGTATAGCGAATATTTTGAGCTTTTCTTTTGCTGTTTTTATGCACCCAAAGCGTATGCGTCTGGCTGACACGTATATTTGTACGACGAATCCACCGTTGCTACCATTTACTGCTGCGCTTTATGCAAAGCTATTCCACAAGAAACTATTTATTATTATGTATGACTTGTATCCGGATAGCGTAGTTAGTGTTGGATATTTGAAGAAAACGAGCTTCATTGTTAAGGCATTTGAGTGTGTAAATCAGTTTGCATTTCGTAATGCGACGGGGGTTATTGCCTTATCTTCCGAAATGAAGGATTATCTGGTAAGGAATAAAAAGATACCGAGCGGTAAAGTTGCTATTATTCCCAACTGGTATCAGGACTGCCATAGAGATGATAAATACGATGTTTCCCTTCCTCTGCATATTGTTTATGGTGGTAATATGGGAGAGGGGCAGGAGTTTGATACCTTACTATCGGCTATAAATGCTTTGAAGGAGGATAAAAGGTTTAAGTTTACCTTTATAGGGCAAGGCTCCCAAAAACAAAAAATTAAAACATTCATTAAGGATAATAGAATCTCAAACTGTGAATGTAAAGACTTTATCCCTAAGGATGAATATGATAAACTTTTAAATCATGCGCATCTTGCCGTTATGACACTGAAAGAGAGTGAGTGCGGACTAGGTTCACCAAGCAAGTTTTATGGATATCTTGCTGCAAAAAAACCAGTAGTTGCAGTGCTTCCTGAATCTATGGATGTAGCGAAAGATTTAAAGGATTATCGTGCTGGTATTTGCGTATCTAACGGAGATAGCGAGCAGTTAGTTCATATGCTTCTTGGTTTAGCAGATAATCCAGATAAGTTGAAAGAAATGTCGAATCATGCCTATCAACTGTTTTTGGAAAAATACACATTGGATAAATGTTATCAGAAGTATGAGAAGCTTGTAAGGAGTTAACATGTCAGTTTTTAGTAATAAAACACTTTTGATTACAGGGGGCACTGGTTCTTTTGGACATACTGTCCTAAATAAGTTCCTTACCTCGGATATTGCTCAGATCCGGATTTTTTCGCGTGACGAGAAGAAGCAGGATGATATGCGGCATGAGCTGCAGGCACAGGCACCGGAGGATTTCCAGAAGGTGAAGTTCTACATCGGGGATGTCCGTCACAAGGACAGCCTGCGCAATGCGATGCATGGGGTGGATTTTGTGTTCCATGCGGCTGCGCTGAAGGAGGTGCCGTCCTGCGAGTTTTTCCCGATGGAGGCGGTCCGCACGAATGTCATCGGCACGGATAACGTGGTGAGTGCGGCGATTGAGGCGCATGTACGGAGCGTGGTCCTGCTTTCAACGGATAAGGCGGCGTACCCGATCAATGCGATGGGTATCTCGAAGGCGATGGCGGAGCATGTGATGTATGCGAATGCGCAGTTTGCGGCGGAGAATGGCACGACGCTTTGCTGCACGCGGTATGGCAATGTCATGTGCAGCCGCGGGTCGGTAATTCCGCTTTTCATCGAGCAGACGCGCAATGGCCATCCGCTGACGATCACGGACCCGAACATGACGCGCTTCATGATGAACCTCGATGAGGCGGTGGCGCTCGTCATGTATGCCTTCCAGCATGCGGAGCCGGGCGACCTTTTCATCCAGAAGGCAGATGCCAGCACGATCGGCGACCTCGCTGCCGCCGTGCAGAGGCTCTTTGGCGAGACGGGCACGCGCATCATCGGCACGCGGCATGGCGAGAAGCTGTATGAGACGCTCATGACGCGCGAGGAGCGCCTGCGTGCCATCGACCAGGGCGACTACTACCGCATCGTGGCAGACAGCCGCGACCTGAACTACGACCAGTTCGTCGTAAAGGGCGATGTGGAGACCCAGGCGGATGAGGCGTATACGAGCCATAACACGAGACGCCTCGATGTGGATGGTACGGTAGAGAAACTGCTGACGACCTCGTATGTCCAGCAGGCGTTGAAGGAGTGGGGCAAATGAAGATTCTCGTCACCGGTGCAAAAGGCTTCGTCGGCAGGAATCTTGTCGAGTCGCTGAAAAATATCCGCGATGGCAAGGATCAGACGCATCCCATCCCGGGGCTGACGGATCCCTCGCAGCTCGAGATCGTCGCCTACGACCGTGAGAGCACCCGGCAGGAGTTGGATGCCGCCTGTGCCGACTGCGATTTCGTCTTTAACCTGGCGGGCGTGAACCGTCCGAAGGATAATGCGGAGTTCATGAAGGGTAATGTCGGCTTTGCCACGAAGTTGCTCGATACGCTGAAAAAGCACCACAACACGTGCCCGGTCATGCTGAGCTCGTCCATCCAGGCGACGCTCATCGGGCGTTATGGCGAGTCGGACTACGGCAAAAGCAAGCTGGCAGGGGAGAAGCTTTTTTTCTGGTATGGCAAGGAGACGGGCGCGCGGGTGCTCGTCTACCGCTTCCCGAACCTTTTCGGCAAATGGTGCCGTCCGAACTACAACTCGGTGGTGGCGACGTTCTGCTACAATATGGCGCGGGAGATGCCGGTGACGGTCAACGACCCGTCGACGGTGCTGACGCTGCTTTATATCGACGACCTCGTCGAGGAGATGCTGCAGGCCCTGTGCGGCCGCGAGCACCGCTGCCATTTCGATGGACTGGATCCCGTCGCGGATAAAGAGGGCCGTTACTGCTACGTCCCGACGACGTATCAGGTGAGCCTCGCGGATATTCTCCTCATGCTCGATTCGTTCGGCGACCAGCCGTACACGCTCCAGATGCCGGAGATTCCGGAGGGCAGCTTTAAAAAGAAGCTTTACAGCACGTATCTCTCCTACCTGCCGAAGGAAAAAATCGCTTTCTCGCTGCCCATGCATGAGGATGCGCGCGGTTCCTTTACGGAGCTCCTGCGCACGGCAAGCTGCGGGCAGGTCAGCGTGAACATCAGCAAACCGGGCGTCACGAAGGGCGAGCACTGGCATCACAGCAAGTGGGAGTTCTTTATGGTGGTCAGCGGGCATGGCCGCATCGAGGAGCGCCGCATCGGCTCGGATGAGGTCCTGACGTTCGACGTCTCGGGCGACCACATCGTGGCCGTGCATATGCTGCCGGGCTACACGCATAACATCATCAATCTGTCGGATACCGAGGACCTCGTGACCGTCATGTGGGCGAACGAGCCTTTTGATCCCAAGCATCCGGATACCTATAGGGAGGCCGTAGAGCAGAAATGAGCAACGAGAAAAGCATAAAACTCGACTACAGCGATGTCCATTTCCAGAACGATGGGCGGCTGAAGCTCCTCATCATCGTGGGCACGCGCCCGGAAATCATCCGGCTCTCCGCCACGATTACGGCCTGCCGCCGGTATTTCGACGTCATCCTCGCGCATACGGGGCAAAACTACGACTATAACCTGAACGGCGTGTTTTTCCATGACCTGCAGCTCGGTGAGCCAGAGGTCTACATGGACGCGGTCGGCGACGACCTCGGCGCCACGGTCGGCAACATCATCAACGCTTCGTACAAGCTCATGCGCGCCATCCAGCCGGATGCGCTGCTGATCCTCGGCGATACGAACTCGTGCCTGTCGGCCATCCCGGCCAAGCGCCTGCATATCCCGATTTTCCACATGGAGGCGGGCAACCGCTGCAAGGACGAGTGCCTGCCGGAGGAGACGAACCGCCGCATCGTGGACATCATCAGCGATGTCAACATGCCCTACAGCGAGCATGCACGCCGCTATCTCGCCGAGTGCGGCCTGCCGAAGGAGCGCACCTTTGTCACGGGCTCCCCGATGGCGGAGGTCCTGCACAAAAATCTCGAAGCCATCGAGCAGAGCGACATCCTCCAAAAACTCAACCTGCAGGCCGGTCACTACATCCTGCTCTCGGCGCACCGCGAGGAAAACATCGACACGGAGGAAAACTTCCGCAGCCTGTTCACGGCGATCAACGCCCTCGCGGAAAAATACGACATGCCGATCCTCTACAGCTGCCACCCGCGCAGCCGTAAACGCCTGGAGGAAAGCGGATTCCCGCTCGATAGCCGCGTCATCCGCCACGAGCCGATGGGATTCCACGACTACAACAACCTCCAGATGAACGCCTACGCCGTCGTCAGCGACAGCGGCACCCTGCCCGAAGAAAGCTCCTTCTACGCCAGCATCGGCCACCCCATCGCCGCCGTCTGCATCCGCACCAGCACAGAAAGGCCCGAAGCCATGGAAAAAGGCTGCTTCATACTAGCAGGGATAACGGAAAAAAGCCTCCTGCAGGCCGTAGACACCGCTGTGGGCATGAGAGACAACGGAGAAATGAGCACGCCCGTGCCTGACTACACCGAAGAAAACGTCAGCGGGAAGGTCGTAAGGATCGTGCAGAGCTGGACAGGGGTCGTCGATAGGATGGTGTGGAGGAAAAATCCATGAAAGTGCTGCTAGCCAACGTCTGCTGCAAGGAAGGCTCCACAGGCAAAATCGTTTATGACCTATATCATGGCCTGCGGAAAGACGGACACGAAGCGGTCATCGCCTACGGGCGCGGAAGGAAAATCAATGAGCCGGGTATCCATCGCGTAGGCATCCCTGCAGAAACCTATATCCATGCAGGACTCACGAGACTGACGGGATACACAGGCTGCTTCTCTCCAATATCGACGAGACGCATGATACGCCTCATCGACGAATTCCGACCGGACGTCATCAACCTCCATGAAATGCACGCCTATTTCATGAATATCCGGCCGCTTGTCCGGCATATCCGTAAGAAGGGCATTCCTACGGTATGGACGTTCCATTGTGAAGAAATGTACACCGGGAAATGTGGGCATGCATACAACTGTACACGTTACAAAGACGGATGCGGCAAGTGCCCTGCCGTTCATGACTATCCCAAAAGTCTTTGGCTGGATCAAACGCATAAAATCTGGCAGCGAAATAAAGACTTATTTGACGGATGGGATGTTACTATCGTGACGCCATCCCAGTGGCTGGCGGACCGCGTGAAGGGCTCTTTTCTTGCGGATAAGCGTATCGAGGTCATCCACAACGGCATCGACACGGAGCATATCTTTTACCCGCACGACGCCACGACCCTGCGTGAGCAGTACGGCCTCACAGGGAAAAAGGTCGTACTGGCCGTCATGCCCAACATCCATGACGAGCGCAAAGGCGGCCCTGTCGTCCTGGCATTAGCCACACAGATGCCGGATTTGCAATTCGTTATCGTTGGCGCGGACGAAACCGAGAACTACAGCGACAATGTACTGCTTGTCAAGCGCATGCAAGATCAGCAGGAGCTTGCCACGTGGTACTCGCTGGCCGATGTTTTCCTGCTGACCAGTCAAAAGGAGACTTTTTCTATGACCTGTGCCGAAGCCCTATGCTGTGGCGCCCCCGTGGCGGGGCTGGAAAGCGGTGCACCCGAGACGGTGTTCCCGCAACCTTACGCCCGCTTTGTTGGGGATAACCCACTGATTGGTGATATATCTGCCCCCCCCCCGATGGACAACACGTTTGCGCCGTCTGCTGTGGCCTATACACGGCTGGCGACAGCGGTGGGTGAGCAGCTGGCGGCGGGGTATGACCATAGCGCAGTCAGCGCAGCCATGTCACCACTCTTCGCCGACCACAACATGTACCAGCACTACCGCGACCTCTACCGAGAGCTCTGCCAGCAGTGAGCCGCAAAAGGTGCTCATGCTCGGCACGCGCGCCTTTGGCGACTCCATCATCATGAGCGACTTCATCAACCAGCTCGCGGCGACGGGCGCGTACACCATCGACGTGTTCTGCAAGCCAGAGCTCGCGGCCGTCTTCGAGATGAATCCCTCCGTCCAGCACATCTACACCGCGCCCATGCCGTTCTGCGGTAAAAAAGGCTGGAACCTCCTGCGCCTTGTCGCTCAGACCCTGCGCCTGCGAGGTAAGTATGATCTGATTGTTGACATTGTGGGTGATATCCGCGAGCGGGTGTTCGCATGGATGCTCCATCCCGCGCGCATCGTTAGTATCGAGCGCCCCGATGGAATGGCTTTTAACCATCTGATTCGCCGTGGCGGGAAAAATCTCGCTGAGCTCTACATACCCCCTGCGCAGGAACAGAACTACTACAAACAATTGAGCGGCCTGCTGAGCTACCTCGGCTGTAAAACGCAAGAAAAATCTATCAGTACCACTACAAATGCGACGACAGAGGGTAAATACGTGGGCATACACCCCTTTGCATCACAGGGATGCAGACTCTGGCCGTGGACAAAGTGGCACGACTTGATTGAGCGGCTCCATCAGGTCGGACTGCGCGTGGTCGTTTTCGGCGCGCGGCAGCAGGCGGCGGAGATAGAGGCCGAGCTCTCGGATGTGCTTGTGTCCGGTCAGGACAAGGTGTGCTGCGGTTCCCTGCAGTCCTTTTTCACCGAGCTCGCGCAGGTGCGACTCCTCATCGGGCTGGACAGTTTCTCCGTACATGCGGCAAACTACTGCCGTGTCCAAAATATCATGCTGAACGGGGCTAACGACTGGCACATTTGGACGACACCGACTACCACGCTCATCCATGGTGATGAGTCCTGCCCGTACTGGCCATGCTATAATATTCCCCAGTGCCACGGTTCGTATAGCTGTATCAGGCATATCCGCGTAGAGGAGGTGTATGATGCAGCCTTAGCCTTGTGCAAGGGTGTGCATTAATGGTATGATAGAGAGTGTGGAGTCGCAGAGCATGAATCAGGAGAAAAAGCAGGCCATAAGGGATTTTTTGACACAGCGGGTGGGTGACTGCCGGTTGCTTGTTTTTGGCGATGTGATGCTCGACCGCTACTTTACGGGCGAGGTCACGCGCATCTCACCCGAGGCACCAGTGCCTGTCAACCGGGTGGAGGGGCAGCGCGATACGTTAGGGGGCGCGGCAAATGTCGCGCACAACCTCGCACGTCTCGGCGCACAGGTCACGCTGGCGGGCTACATCGGCAAGGATCACCACGGACGCGTTTTCCAGCGACAGCTGCGGGCGCTCGGTATCAATGATTCCTGCCTGTACCAGGGACATCGCCGTACCACCACGAAGATCCGTATCCTCGGCGGGCACCAGCAGATGTTGCGGCTCGATTTCGAGGAGACGGAGCCCGTGGAGGCGGAGGTCGGCCGCACGTTACTACTACAGATACGCACGGCCATCCAGAAGGGTGTGCAGGCGGTCATTATTTCCGACTATGGCAAAGGGCTTTGCACGGATCAGATGTGCCAGGCCATCATCGCCTGTGCGAGGCAACAGAATGTACCTGTTCTCGTGGACCCGAAGGGCACGCACTGGGAGAAATATCGTGGCGCAGCCTACATCACACCGAATGTCAAGGAGGCCGCTACCGTACTGGGCCACAACCTGCCCAATGAGGACGCACCCCTCGCCGAGGCCGCCGCGACCATCAGCAGCCACTACGGTATCGAGCAAGTCATGATCACCCGCTCTGAACGCGGCATCTCTCTTTACGGAGCGGGGAGGGCCTATAGCGTACCCACCGTAGCGCAGGAAGTGTTCGACGTCTCCGGTGCTGGCGACACCGTTATAGCTACCTTTGCTGCTGCCCTCGCCGCCAGTCTCCCCACCACCACAGCCGTCGACCTAGCCAACTACGTCGCCGGGTTGGAAGTGGGTCATCTAGGGACATATGCGGTGCCGAGGGAGGAAGTACTGCAGGCGTTATTTCAACATTAATACTTGGCGTTTCTTGTTATGAAAAGTTTTCTATGCGAAAGAGTGAAAGTAGAAGATGAAAAAATTAGCTCGAGATAGAATAGATGAACTGATTCAGAGATATCCGGTACTTGGGACTTGCAGGGATTCTATTTCACTGGCCACAGATAGGATCATTGAGGCATATACAAAGGGAAATAAAATTATGGTATGTGGCAATGGAGGCAGCGCTGCTGACTCGTTGCATATTGTTGGTGAACTCATGAAAGCATTCGCATGCCCGCGGCAGTTACCACCAGATCTGCAGAAACAACTTTCCCAATGTGAGCATGGCGATTACATTGCCAAAAATCTACAGATGGCACTCCCCACCATATCTCTTGTCAGTGAGGCAGGTTTACTTACGGCATATGCGAATGATGTTGCCCCGGATATGAATTTTGCCCAACAGGTTTTTGGACAAGGAAAAGAGGGCGACATCCTAATTACAATAAGTACATCGGGAAACTCGGCTAATGTAATTTATGCTGCGGAAGTTGCTCGTGCGTGTGGGATTCAAACCATAGCCATGACTGGTCTCAGTGGAGGTAGACTTCGTAATTTTGCAGATATCCTGATTAACGTGCCGGAGGATGAAACTTTTAAGATACAAGAACTTCATTTGCCCGTTTATCATGCTATGTGTCTTGCTGTTGAGACAGAGTTTTACGGTGAAGTGTATTAAGTAGAAATACTGTCAACTAATTACTAGATGATATTATTTTTTTTGGGAATATTGTGTTATTCTTTTGCGTAAATTGGGAGTTAGTATATGACAGCAAAAATATTTTTTTTATTATCACTAATTCCAGTATTATGGGCTGGTGCTTTAATGATAGTAAAGGATCAATATGTAGGAGAACCTTCTGGCTCAGTTATAACATTTGGAAGCTTGGATATATTTCTCATTCTTCTATTGTATCTTATTCTTTATGCCCTCATTTGGCTAATATACAAAGGTATATTCTGCAAGAAGACTGTTACTTTATCTTTTTTTCCAACGATACATTTTAATGTGACAAAGGTACATTTTGTATTTTTTGCTGTTCTCTGTTTTCAGTTATTTGCTTTACTTTATGAAGGAGCTGGAAAAGATATAGTTAATCCAGCTTCACCGGTTTCTCATTCTATACTTTACAATATTTCCAATATTTTTCATACGGATTCTTTTATTCTCATATATTATCTGTTTTGTCGGGATGGGAAGAAAATATACCGTCTAAACATACTATTATACCTTATATTTAGGGTTATGTGTGGTTGGACAGGAGATATACTCACAATTGCAATTTTAGAGCTTTTTTGTCAGGAACGGGAGAAAGGTTATATTTATAATATAATTAGACGAATTGGTATTTATAAATCTATGGTTATCTTTTTTTTAGGTGGTGCCCTTTTATATACTATTTTTTATCCTTTAAAATTTAGTATACGCTATGGTGTTGACTACGCAGATTTGATGGGGTTAATTTTCTCTTCTAGTTATAGTTTAGACTATTGGGATGCAGCAGAGAAACTCATATCACGACTTTCTTTTTTTCCTACTGCAGTTTTAGGATTTCAGAATGCAGATTTAATTGCTGATTTATATCAGAGTACAGGAATTTTTTTATCGGAAACCCTTTCTTTTTTTAGACCATTAATACCATCGTTTATATTCGATTATAAAGATAGTATCTATCCGATCCCAGCTCTTTTAGCAAGTAGTGAGTACTCCATTTATATCCCAGACATGAACTCCTCAACAAATGCTGGATTCATTGCTTATAATTATATCTTATTTCAATGTGATCCAATAGACTACTTTTGCTCCCTAATTTTATCCATTGTGTTGGCAGCTCTATTCATAGGATTATTAGGTTCTATGATCAAAGGGAATAATAAGTGCGTTAATGATGTTTCTATTCTATATCTATCTTGGATGCTTGGTATTTTAAAATCGGGATCCAATGAAATGCTATATGCTTATAAATATCTTGGGATTCTTTATATGCTTGTAGTTCTATACTTTACAGGTGCGCTAGTATTGAGAAGAAAAAATAAAACTTATAATGGAGTAATTTAATGAAAAAAATATTATTTATCGTTCCACAGGTTGTGTATCCAGCAACTGATGGAGGAAAACAAGCCATATATCAGAGATTACAGAGGATTAGTGAAATATATGAGACATATATTGTAATGGTAAATGTCGAAAATAAAAAAGTTGACCTAGATTTGATGAGGAAGAAATTCCCTCATGCAAAAAAGATTTATGTCCTTAAACGACTTGTGAGAGTAGTAAACGGATCCTCCTTATTGGGAAAGATATCTGAAGGTATAAAATGGTTGATTTCCGGAAAGGACTCTGGCTCAAGGATATATTGTCAGATGGATTATAGTTCTAAAGTTGATGAACTTATATATAATGAGAAAATAGATACCATATGCTATGACTCTCCCTATACGGTTAGTATGCTCGATTATAAAAAGTTAAAAACCGATGGAATACGACAGGTTTGTGTATTCCATAATGTAGAACATAAATTTTTTAGAGATACGCATAAGGGAAATGGCATAACAAAATTAGTTTGGAATTTAGAAACTAACCGCATAAAATTACTAGAGCATACTATACTTAATGCAATGGATAGTAATGTATTTATTGCATTAAGTGACTATCTTTATTTCAAGAAAATAGAAGCAGATGCTTCTTTGGAGTACATTCCTCCTCTCATGAAACAAAAGAAAAGAGTATGGGAACTTACAGATAGTAACTATATTTTATTTCCCGGATCACTGCTTTTTGGCCCTAATATGAGTGGCATAAAATGGTTCTATAATAATGTATTTAAAGAAATTATTAAGGAGCATAACATTAAGCTCTATATTACAGGGAAATATAGCTCAGTTATTAAGAAAGAAATAGACTCATGGAATAATGTTCGTCTAACGGGATTTGTATCAGATGAGGAAATGGCGAAGCTCTATCAAGAATGCTTATTTACTGTATCTCCAATCTTTGATGGTTCAGGCATAAAAATGAAACTGTTGGATATCATGTCGTATGGTGTTCCAGTAATTGCGTCAGAAGCTAGTGTTGAGGGACTGGAAAAAAATGACTTTCTACCCGTAGCTAAGGATGCTGTTGAATTTCAGTCCTTTGTACGTGAGTTGTTAACGAATTCACAAAAGAGGGTTTCTCTTAGTGATAAGGAGTATGAATTTTTTTACAAAGTGTATGCTTCGGATAATACCCTGAAGAAATGGGTACGAGCATTATCATGAAAAATTGTTTCGACGGTTGAGCCCCCAATATTTCAACATATCAAGGAGGATTTAATCAGTATGCCGATTTCTACAACAGCGTTTGGTACCTACGATATCCGGGGGATTTACCCAGATACGCTCAGTGAGGAGCTTGCTTACCGCATTGGCAGAGCGTTTCCAGGCATCTTCGGCGCGCGGCGGGTGGCTGTGGGGCATGATATCCGCTTGTCTGGGCCGTCGCTGCAGGAGGCGCTGGTGCGCGGTTTGACGGAGAGTGGTTGCGATGTGGTGGATATTGGCATGTGCGGGACGGAGATGATTTATTTTGCCGTGGGGCAGTATTATCTCGACGGCGGCATCATGATCACGGCGAGCCACAACCCGAAAGAATACAACGGCATGAAGTTCGTCAGGGAAGGGGCTAGGCCTATTTCCAACGATAATGGGCTGGTGGAGCTCAGGGAGGCAGTGGAGATGTGGGGGAGTGAAGGGGTGACGGGAGCGACGACCCTCTCAGTCGCCTGCGGCGACAGCTCCCCCAGAGGGGGAGCCAAGGGTGGTGTGGAGCACCGCGACATCACGGACGAGTATGTACAGTACATCCTCTCGTATGTGGACATGTCGCAGTTGCGCCCCTACCGCATCGTCTGCAACACGGGCAACGGCGCGGCAGGCCCCATCCTCCGCGCGATGGAGCGGTTTTTGCCTTTGGATATCGTGATGGTGAATGAGGTGCCGGATGGGGCGTTCCCGAATGGCGTGCCGAATCCGCTGCTGCCGGAGAATCGTGAGGCCACGGCGCGTGTTGTGCGTGAGACGGGGGCGGATATGGGGGTCGCGTGGGACGGCGATTTTGACCGCTGCTTCGTTTTCGATGAGAACGGTACGTGCATTGAGGGCTACTACCTCGTCGGTTTCCTCGCGCAGGCTTTCCTCGCGAAGCATCCGGGGGAGCGCATCATCCACGACCCACGCCTCACGTGGAACACGCGCGAGGTGGTTACGGCATACGGCGGTGAGCCCGTCCTGAGCCGCAGCGGGCATGCCTTTATCAAGGCGAAGATGCGCGAGGAGAACGCGATCTACGGCGGAGAGATGAGCTCGCACCATTATTTCCGCGATTTCTGGTACTGCGACAGCGGCATGATTCCCTGGCTGCTGGTCGTGGAGTTGCTCTCGCAGTCGGGCGGGAAATCCCTTTCGCAGCTCATGAAGGAGCGCATGGAGCGGTTCCCCATCTCCGGCGAGATCAACAGCAAGGTGAAGGATGCCGACGACGTTCTTGCCCGTGTCGAGGAGCGATACGGCAGGGAGGGAGAGGTTACCCGCGTGGATGGCCTTTCCATCGCGTTCCCGACCTGGCGGTTCAGCCTGCGGCGGTCGAATACGGAGCCGGTCATCCGCCTGAACGTCGAGACGCGCGGCGACCGGGCCCTTTGCGAGGAGAAAACGCAGGAACTCCTCGCCATCATCCGCGCGTGACGCAGGACACGCAGAACCAGACCATTTTTCCATAGGAGGCCTCCCGCCGCGATTGGGCGAGGGGCATCCTGTGTTTAGGAGGAAAGTTATGAAAGTCATCATTATGGCGGGCGGCGGCGGCTCGCGTCTTTTCCCGATGTCGCGCAAAGCCTACCCGAAACAGTTCCTCGCGCTCGAGGACGACCGCTCCATGATCGCCCACACGGTCGCGCGCTACCTGCCGCTCGTCGACGCGTCAGATATCGTCATCGTCACAAACGGCAGCTACCGCTACCACGTCGAGAATGAGCTCGCCGAGTGCCACGCCGAGGCCGCGCACCTTGTCCTGGAGCCCGTCGGCCGTAACACGGCGCCCGCGATTTCCCTTTCCGTCGCCTACTGCGTGGAGAAGCTGGGCGCCGACCCCGATGAGCCCATCCTCGTCGCTGCGGCCGACCACATCATCCGACCGCAGGAGGCCTTTGAGGCGTGCGTCACCCAGGCAGCCTGCGTTGCCGAGCAGGGCGCCTTTGTCACGTTCGGCATTCCTGCGAAGGAGCCCCAGACCGGCTATGGCTACATCGAGGCAGGGGAGTTTATCCCAGACGCAGCCAGCCCGGCGGACGGCGCAGCACCGAGCGGGGAGGGCGCCCACGCCGGAGCCAGCGGTGCTCCCTCGGATGGGGCACCTACCGGCTCCTATGTCGTCCGCTCGTTCCGCGAAAAGCCCGACCTCGAGACCGCGAAAAAATACGTGGCCGCTGGCAACTACTACTGGAACTCCGGCATGTTCGCCTTTACGCCTGACACGCTGCAGGGCGAGATCCAGGCCTACGAGCCCGCCATCGCCGCCATTCTCGCGAACGGCTACGACGCCGCTGTCGAGCATTTTGCCGACATGCCGGACATCTCCATCGACTACGCCGTCGCCGAGCGCAGCCAGCGCGTCCGCATGGTGCCGCTCACCTGCTACTGGAACGACATCGGCTCCTGGGACGCCATGTACGACATCCTCCCGAAAGACGAGAAAGGCAACGCCACGCGCGGCGACATCCTGCCGCTCGACTGCCACGACTCCCTCTTTATCGGGCGCGACCGCCTCATCGCCGGCATCGGCCTCGATGACCTCCTCGTCGTGGAGACCGACGACGTCGTCCTCATCGCCCGGCGCGGCGAGTCGCAAAAGGTCAAGGACATCGTGAACCGCCTGAAAAAGCTCGGCCGCAAAGAAGCCGTCGAGCATACGACGGTTTACCATGCGTGGGGGACCTCGCAGATCATCGGCCGGGGCAAGGGCTATCTCATGAAGAAAGTCCGCGTCCAGCCCGGCAAGTCCCTCACGAAGCAGATGCACTACCACCGCAGCGAGCACTGGGTATTCCTTCGCGGCACCGCCCGCGTCACGAAAGGCGAGGAAACCATCATGCTCCACGAAGGCGAATCCATCTTCATCCCACAGACCGTCCTCCACCAAATCGCCAACCCCGGCCGCATCCAGCTGGAGTTCATCGAAATCCAGAACGGCATCTACATCGGGGAAGACGACATCGAACGGTACCCGGATAAATAACACACGGTCACCGAGAAGGTATCCAGCGTGGTGTGGGAGAGCGGCAGGCGGGAGCAGTCCAGGTGACGACCCTCTCCGCCTCGCTGGCGTTCGGCACCTCCCCCATAGGGGAGACTGGGTGGGTGCCGGTCTCAAAGGCTCCCCCTTTGGGGGAGCTGTCAGCGTCAGCTGACTGAGAGGGTCGTCACTCCAGCACGGACTGAGAGGGCGATAACCCTCCTCGCAACAGGGGACGACCCTCTCCGCCTCGCTGCCGCTCGGCACCTCCCCCATAGGGAGGCTGGGTTGGTGCCGGTCTGGGGATGTGCCTGCGGATGGCCATGGGAGCCGATGTCTCTTGCACGTTCTATGCCCTCATGTTTTTTCTCGTCGAGACAGAGGGCTCTCCATGCGTTATTGCCTTTTCCAGACTTTCCCGATGAGCATTTTGCCACCCTTGGCGAGGAGGGTGGCTTCGCTCATGTGGAGGAGGCGCTGGTAGTAGAGGGGCCAGTACCAGTTATTGTAGAGGCTCTGGATGAGGAATGGCGGGATGATGAGGCCGTAGATGCCCCATCCGGCGCGGAGGGCTCGATGACAAAGCTTTCCTTTATGAGTTGCAGCAGGGGGATGCCGACCGCGATAAAGGCGGCGAGGCCGATGCCCCCTCATATTGACATCTTTATCTCATGTGATAAAATGTTTCTATAATGTTGATTTTTCGGATAGGGGCAGGGTATGCGCATTGGCGTAAAGCGTGGCCTGCCGTATTTTTACAGGATACTGGGAGTTTTTATGCGTATTGGAGTCGTGACGTATTATTGGGCGCAGGATAACTATGGACAGCTGCTGCAGGCGTATGCGCTGCAGCGGTATCTGCGTGAGGCGGGGCATGAGGCTTTTGTGATCCGCTATCGGCGGGATGGCGACTACATCCGGACGCCGTTTTTGCTGCGTGTGTGCAAGGCGCTGAACCCGGTAAAGCTGTACAACTATCTCGCGGGGCGCTGGCGGCAGCGGCGCGCAGAGCAGGATTTGGCGGCGCATCCACGTGGCTTCGATGAATTCCGCGCGCGCTATTTGCAGTTTTCGCCGCGTGAGTACAGCAGCTGGACGGAGCTGCAGGCGGACCCGCCCGAGGCAGATGCCTACATCGTGGGCAGTGACCAGATGTGGAACTTTGGCGGGGAACAGGCGGAGCTGCGCCGGGTGAGGCGCCTCGTGCATGCCAATTTCCTCGATTTTGGCGCGCCCGAGGTGCATCGCCTGAGCTACGCCGCGAGCTGGTCGGTGCAGTCGCTGCGCCCCGAGCTGATCGAGGAAATCCGGCCGCTCCTGGCGAAGTTTGACTACGTTTCCGTGCGCGAGAAGAAGGGCGTGGAGCTCTGCGCGCAGTGCGGCCGCCCCGATGCGGAGTGGGTGCCGGACCCGACGTTCCTGCTGGAGCCCGAGCGCTACCGTGAGCTCTACCGGGCCGAGCACGTGCAGGTGCCCCAGCGGCCCTACCTGCTGCTCTATATGCTGGCGAACGGCTACTCGTTCCCAGTAGAGAAAGCGTACGAATGGGCCGAGGCGCACGGCATGGACGTCGTCTTCGTCACGGGCAACTCCGAGCTCACGTCAAAGGCCGCGTACCTCACCATCCCCGAATGGCTTGGCTACGTCGACGGCGCGGCCGCCGTGCTCACGAACTCGTTCCACTGCGCCGTGTTCGCCACCCAGTTCCGCCGCCCCTTTGGCGTCGTGCCGCTCACCGGCCCCAACGCCGGCATGAACAGTCGCATGGAGGCCCTGTTCCAACTCACCGGCCAGCCCGAGCGCTACGTGCGCACGCCAAAGGACCTCACCTGGCTCGAGCAGGCGACAGAGCCGGAGTACAGCTTTGACAAAGGCCAGTTCGCAAGGGTGCTGGCGGGGCTGGCTGACCAGAAAAACGTGGAGGCCGATAAGGCATGAGAAACCAGCGGAAATGGGGCGCGGCGCTTTCCTATGTGAATATCTGCGCAACGCTGGCCGTAGGGCTGCTCTACACGCCGGTCATGCTGCGGCTGCTCGGGCAGTCGGAGTACGGCCTGTATGCCCTGATTGGCTCGTTTGCGGGCTATCTCGGCGTATTGGACCTCGGCCTCGGCAATACCATCGTGCGCTACACGGCGCGAAACCGGGCGGTAGGCACGTCCGAGCGCGAGGCTGAGCTCAATGGACTTTTCCTCGTGCTCTACTCGGGCATCGGGCTGCTGACCGTCATCGTGGGCGGCATCATGTACAGCCAGATGGAAACCCTGTTTGGCGCAACGCTGGACGCAGGCGAAATGGCGCGGGCACGCATCATGATGCTCCTGCTGATCGGCAACTTCGCGTTTACGTTCCCGCTGAGCATCTTCGCATCCATCATGCAGGCCTACGAGCGGTTCATCTTTCTGCGCGTGGTAAACATCCTGCGCGTCCTGCTCAACCCCTGCATCGTACTGCCGCTGCTCCTCCTGGGCTACGGCTCCGTCATGATGGTCGTCGTGACCACCGTGCTAAACCTCGCCTGCCTGCTCACGAATGTCTGGTATGCGCGTCACTTCCTGCACGTCCGGTTCCGCTGGGGCAGGTTCGAGCGGCCTTTCCTGCGGGAGGTGGCGGTGTATTCGTTCTTTATTTTTCTCAATGCCATCATGGATAAGGTGTATTGGGGATCCGGGCAGTTTGTTCTCGGCATGGTATCGGGCACGATAGAGGTTGCTATCTATGCCGTGGCCATGCAGTTCATGATGATCTACATGCAGTTTTCGAGTGCCATTAGCGGTGTGTTGCTGCCTAAAGTCACCATGCTCGTCGCCGAGGGCACTGGACCGAAAGCGCTCACGGAGCTTTTTACGCGCGTCGGCCGCCTGCAGTATATCGTGGTGGCCTATATCCTTATCCTGTTTATACTGGTAGGGCGAGAGTTTATTACCCTGTGGGCCGGTGCAGACTATCTGGCGGCATATCCGATAGTCGTTCTGCTCATGGCCGCGTTGTTTATTGCCCTGGTGCAAAATACGGGCATCGCCATCCTGCAGGCCGAGAACCGTAACCGTTACCGCATGACGGCCTATACGATGGCGGCGGCACTGAGTTTTATCGTGAGTTTCCCCTTGGCGTCCCTGTGGGGTGGCTGGGGCTGTGCCGTGGCTACGGCGTTGGCGTTGTTTATCAGTACAGGTTTCGTGATGAACCGCTACTATCAGCGGGTTATCGGGCTGGATATCCCCGCATTCTGGCGCAGCCTGGCACACATGAGCATCGGGCCAGGGCTTCTGCTTTTTGGTGGCTGTCTGCTGCAGGCAGAGTCTGTCCATTCTTATAGCTGGCATCATTTTATATGGCAGGCAGTGGCCTATAGCGCGGCTTATGGACTGCTGCTGTATGGCCTGAGCTTAAATCAAGAAGAAAAGCAGCTTTTTCACAGCGCTGTCCTGCGGTTGCCGGGAGCGCGTTTTTGTCAGAGGCTATGGCGTTCTCGGAATGCAGATAGCATAGGAATCAAACTGGAAGGAGGCAAGTCGCTCATGCATGAGGAAATCTTACCGCGTATCCGTGGGATGGTGGCACAGACGGCGGCGCGTTGCACGGGTTGTACGGCCTGTGCCAATGTCTGCCCGCGCGGCGCTATCACGATGCAGGAGGGAGCCGAGGGCTTCCGTTACCCATCGGTCGATGCGGCGCAGTGTGTGCAATGTGGCCTCTGCGACCGCACTTGCCCCTCGCTGGCTATGTATCCTGAAGCGTGGGCCTTTTGGCATGAGGATGAAGCGGTGCGCCAGTGCTCATCCTCTGGCGGTGCCTTTACGGCACTGGCTCAGTATGTACTGTCACGTGGTGGCAGCGCATTCGGCGCAGCTTTTGACTACGAGCATGACGGTCAGGTCCGTCACGTAGAAATAGAGGACGCAGCGGATTTATCTCAGCTGCAGACCAGTAAATACGCCGCCAGTACCCTTGGCGACATCTATCAGAAGGTCTTGGCCAGGCTGAAAGAGGGAAAACTCGTGCTGTTCAGTGGCACGCCCTGCCAGACAGAAGGCCTTTTGTCTGCGGGGGGGGGTACATGCTAGGCAGAATTTAATCCTCGTCGATTTTATCTGTCACGGTGTCCCCTCACCCGGTGTATGGAGAGAGTATGTCAAAATTCGCATGAAAAATCGCCGCCTTCGGCGGATCTCGATGCGCAGACAAAACCTCTCCTGGGAGAGGTTTTGTCTGGAGCTGACTGACGACACCTCCAGACAATACCTCGCTCCCCTCGATAGGGATCCCTATCTCCAAGCCTTTCTGCAGGATATCATCCTGCGGCCGTCCTGCTACCAGTGCCCCCATCGGCGACTGGCGCGCAGCTCGGATTTCACCCTCGCTGACTTTTGGGGCGTAGATCACGTCATGCCCGGCTGGAATGACCACCAGGGCACGAGTCTCGTCCTATGCCACAGTGAGCGGGCACGGGAGATCATGGAGACCCTGCCGGGACGCAAGGAACGGGCACCGTTGGAAGAAGCGATCCGTTACAATCCAGCGTTGCTGCGTTCTCCTGTCTGTCCTGAGCATAAAAGAAAGGCATTTTTTACGGCCTATAACGAGAGCCCGGAGCACCTGCTAGAGCACCTGCATAAAGTCACCAGCCGACCGATGACGTACCGCGTATATCGGCGGGCCAGACATGTTGCCGGTTGTATCTTAAGGAGACTGCACCTGCGTCGCTGAGTATAGCTGACGAGCACAGCACTTCATGGATGTACGGATATCGCTGCATTTCATATGCGCACGATAGCCGTACCATGGAGGCTGTGTTTTTTTCGTGCGCGAATTTCAGAAAGGAATATTTCGCATGCAGAGCAAATTCTATTCCAGTGAAAAGAACGTGCAAATCCTTGTGGCTTTACTCAAAGCGCACGGCATCAAAAAAGGCGTGATCAGTCCGGGGGCTACAAACGTGTGTTTTGTTGGAAGCGTGCAGCAGGATCCGTATTTCGAGCTGTACTCTGCGGCCGATGAACGCTCAGCTGCCTATATCGCTTGCGGCATGGCGGCGGAGAGCGGCGAGCCGGTATTTCTGTCATGCACCGGCGCTACGGCCTCGCGCAACTATGTACCTGGCCTGACCGAGGCGTACTATCGCCATCTGCCGGTGATTGCGATTACCTCCACACAGTTCCGCGGACGTATTGGGCATGATATCGCGCAGGTGATTGACCGTAGCGAGCAGCTGAACGATATCGTGTACTGTAGCGTGCAGGCTCCGATGATCCATACGGCGGAGGAGGCATGGAGCGTCAACACGGACATCAACAAGGCCCTGTTGGAACTGAACCATCGGGCAGGAGGCCCTGTGCATATCAATTTGGAGACCACGTACAGTCCGGATTTCTCCGTGGAGAAACTGCCGGAGACGCGTGTCATCCACCGTGTGATGCCACAGGATGAGTTCCCTGCGGTGCCACAAGGTAAAATCGCCATATGGATCGGCAGCCACAGACCGTTTTCGCTGGAGGTCACGCAGCTGATCGAGCAGTTCTGCGAGCAGTATAATGCGGTAGTCGTAGGTGACCATACCAGCAACTACCGGGGCAAGTACTATGCGAATATGCACCTTTCGCGGAGTCAGGACGTATGGGGTGAGAGCGTCTGCCAAAAGGTGGATCTGCTGATTCATCTGGGCGATGTGTCCGGCGGTTACTTGGGCGTACAGTCGCAGGCCGTTTGGCGCGTGCATCCCGATGGGCGGGTATGTGACACGTTCCAGCAGCTGCGCAGGATTTTTGAAATGGACGAGAAAACATTCTTTACGAAAATCCTGGCGCAGGGCAAGGGACAAGTAAAGACGGATTTCGCGCGGGCCTGCCAGCAGGAGCATGAGGAGTTCCTATCTCTCGTGCCGGAGCTGCCGTTCTCCAATGACTGGATTGCCAGGAACTACAGCATGCAGCTGCCAGCGGGGAGTGCTCTGCACCTGGGCATTCTCAACTCCCTGCGCAGCTGGAACTTCTTCGACTTGCCGCAAAGCGTGACGGCCTTCTCGAATACGGGCGGTTTTGGTATAGACGGCAACCTATCCTCGCTGCTGGGGGCGGCTTTGGCAGCGCCGGACAAACTGTTCTTTGGCGTCATCGGTGACCTGGCTTTCTTCTACGATATGAATGCGCTGGGGAACCGTCACCTGTGCCCCAACCTGCGCCTGATGATGATCAATAACGGCGTGGGCACCGAGTTCAAGAACTACATGCACCCGGTCTACAAGTTCGAGCAGGCCGGCGATGCATACATGGCGGCGGCCGGTCACTACGGCAACCAGTCGCCCAAACTGGTACGCGGCTATGCCGAGGCACTCGGATGCGAGTACATATGCGCCGCAAACAAGGACGAATTCCGCGCAAATGCCGCGCGGTTCTTCTCTCCACAGGCGACCGAGCATCCTATGGTTTTCGAGATATTCACGAACCCGCCAGAGGAGAGCGAGGCCCTTTACATGCTGCATCATCTGAAGATCTCAGCAAAGGGAAAAACAAAGCAGGTTATCAGAGATACGTTGGGAGCCAAAAACGTGCAACGTATCAAAAGCATGCTCGGTAGATGATTCTCGGCGGATGGAGATGGGTAGTATGTTCGATTTGTTAAAGCGGGTAATTTATAAAGCCTTGAAAACGATGCAGGATATTCACATTGAGGTGCATCACGCCACCATTACGGACAGCACGCGCTTTCAGGGGCGTCATGTGCTGGTGACGGGTGGCAGTAAGGGCATCGGCTTGTCGATTGCGGGGAAACTGGTGGCTGGCGGTGCTACGGTGGTTATCACGGGCAGGAATGAGGAAAACCTGCGGCAGGCAGTGGCCAAGCTGGGTAAAGAGCGGGCAGCGGCCATTGCCTTTGATGCCGCACGCATTGATGGAGCTACGTTGCTCCAAGAGGCGGAGAGCAAATTTGGCGTTATTGATACGTTAGTCAGCAATGCGGGTATCAGCCTGCACGAGCCGAGTTATTTTGATGTGACAGAACAGACCTTTGACCAGCAGCTGGCCATCAACCTGAAGGGACCATATTTCCTCTGTCAAGCGTTCATCCAATACTATCGGAGTCATCACCTGAAGAACGGTCATATCCTGCTAATGGCATCGGAAACGGCTGGGCAGCCATCCTACCGGCCGTACTCGATTACAAAGACGGCCACGGTATTTTTCATGAAATGGCTGGCGCAGAATTTTATCGCCGAGGGCATCCGCGTCAATGCGGTGGCTCCCGGCGTCACCGGTACCGACATGACGCATAGGAACGGCAGTGGAGCGGCTGTCAGTCCGGGAGCGCCGGGCAAGCGCATCCTCGCCCCCGAGGAGATCGGCGAGGTCTGTGCGTTCCTGCTATCCGATGCTGCCAGCAGCATCGCGGGACAAGTGATTGCCTGCAACGAGGCAACCTGCTGCTTTAATAATACGGTCGCTCTCGATGGATGTTCGGTAGGCGAAGGCAGGTGCTAGCGAGGAGGCGCAAAGTTTGAATCAGCGTAAATGGGGCGCAGCTCTGTCTTATGTGAATATCATAGCTACGCTGGCGGTCGGCTTACTGTATACACCGGTCATGCTGAAACTGCTGGGGCAGTCGGAGTATGGCCTTTATTCCTTGATTGGCTCTTTTGCTGGTTATCTTGGTGTATTAGATCTCGGCCTAGGCAATACGATTGTACGCTATACGGCGCAAAATAGGGCAGTCGGGACGGAAAACCGCGAGGCAGAACTGAATGGATTGTTTTTGGCAATCTATTCGGGTATTGGCCTGTTGACCGTGGGTGTAGGCTTTGGTATGTACAGCCAAATGGATGCCTTGTTTGGTGCTACGCTGGATGCAGGCGAAATGGCAAGAGCACGAATTATGATGCTTCTGCTTATCTTCAACTTTGCGTTTACTTTTCCCCTGAGTATATTTGCCTCCATCATGCAGGCATACGAGCGCTTTGTCTGGTTGCGCGTGGTGAATATTCTGCGTGTGCTTCTCAATCCTTGTATTGTGCTGCCACTGCTGCTTTGGGGCTATGGATCAGTTATGATGGTCGTTGTGACCACGGTACTGAATTTAGCCTGTTTGCTTACGAACGTCTGGTACTGCTATAGGCATTTGCATGTGACATTCCGCTGGGGACACTATGAAAGGCCCTTCCTGCGCGAAGTAGCAGTTTATTCGTTCTTTATCTTCCTTAATGCCATCATGGATAAAGTCTACTATAGTTCTGGACAGTTTATCCTGGGCATTGTGTCTGGCACGGTGGAAGTTGCCATTTATGCGGTGGCAATGCAGTTCATCGGCATATACATGCAGTTCTCCTGCGCGATTAGTGGCGTGCTGCTGCCGAAAGTCACGATGATGGTTTCGCAGGGAGTGGGGCCGCAGGTGCTGACGGACCTTTTTATACGGATCGGACGATTACAATATTTGATTGTCGTGTACATCATGACCATGTTTGCCCTGGTAGGCCGGGAATTCTTGTTCTTGTGGGCTGGTGATGGCTATTTACCAGCTTATGGTATCGTGTTGCTCTTTATGCTGGCAGATTTTACGGCGCTGGTACAGAACACGGGCATCGCGATTTTGCAGGCACAGAATCGAAATAAATATCGGATGACGGTCTATACGATTGCGGCTGGTATTTGCTTTATAGCGAGCTTTCCTATGGCATATCAGTTCGGTGGCATGGGCTGCGCAGTAGCAGCTGCGGTGGTGATTGTAATCAGCACGGGCTTCCTTATGAATCGCTACTATCATAGGGTCATTCAACTTGATATGCCGCGTTTCTGGCACAACATGGTACAGATGAGTCCCGGTCCAGTCCTGCTATTGCTTTGCGGTAGTGCCTTTCAATATTGGTGTGACCTGCCGTATGGCTGGGGGGATTTGATTTTAAGAACTGTAGTCTATAGCTCTTTATACATTATGCTTCTATATCGGCTGAGCATGAATGATGACGAGCGCGGGGTATGCCTGCGGATCCTAAAGCGTGTGCCCGGACTGTCTGCATTTTGCCGGTGAATCATAATGACAGCTACCCACTATGGTACGGGGCTTCCCTCCCGTATTTTCTACAGTGAGGAATCGGGCGGAGGCTTTTCTAGAAGTCATTGGAAATTAGTGACTATCACAATCAAATAAGGACAAATAAATCTCCTATCAGTTCGTCAATCTGGCGGACTGATTATTTTTTACAAAATGTGTGAAAATGTCTTGTGGGGGGGGGACACTTCCTATATAATAATTAGGTTAGCAATGCTATTACATCCTGATGTTATATATGGGAGGGTCGGTCGTGGTCTTTTCTTCGACGATATTTTTGTTCTTATTTTTGCCTCTGACACTGATGGTCTACTATAATCCGTGGTTTACCGGCAGGGAGTTCCGTAATCGGTTCTTGCTTTTCGCGAGTCTGCTTTTCTATGCATGGGGTGAGCCGGTTTTTGTTCTCCTCATGATTATCTCGGTGGTAATCGGTTGGTATGTTGGGCTGCATCTCGGCGAGGCGAGTGGTCTCACCCGTAAGCGTCAGAGACGATGGCTGACTGTTGGCTGCGCTTTTCATGTTGGTCTGCTTTTTGTTTTTAAGTATCTGACTTTTGCCGCACAGCAGTTTGGTTTGCTTCTATCACAGGATTTCTCGGCCATTCATATTGCTCTGCCGATTGGTATTTCCTTCTTTACTTTCCAGCTGTTGTCCTATCTCTTTGATATCTATTATGGGAAGGCAGAGGCACAGCGAAGCGTGCTGAACGTGGGGCTGTATATTGCGCTGTTCCCACAGCTGATTGCCGGACCGATTGTACGCTATGATCTGATTGAAAAACAAATTCTTTCCAGACAGGAGAACTGGAATGATATCGTAGATGGCATGATTCGTTTTATCTATGGGCTCGGCAAGAAGGTTTTGATTGCAAACTACGCGGCACAGATCGCGGATGATATCTTCGACTCGGGAGCCACGCTATCCATGGCTACAGCCTGGCTGGGCGTGATGGCTTATACGATACAGATATATTTTGATTTCTCAGGATACTCGGATATGGCCATCGGCCTGGGCAGGATGTTTGGCTTCCGCTTTGCGGAGAACTTCAACTATCCTTATATCTGCCGCAGCGCGACGGAGTTCTGGCGCCGCTGGCATATTTCCCTTGGGTCGTGGTTCCGTGACTACGTATATATCCCGATGGGCGGCAACCGCGTTTCACGGCCTCGATGGGTTTGGAATCTGTTCGTGGTCTGGGCACTGACCGGTATCTGGCATGGAGCAAACTGGACGTTCCTTTGCTGGGGACTGTTCTATTTTGTGCTGCTACTTGTCGAGAAATTAACAGGATTTACCGAGCGGCTGGGAGGGCTTGCCCATATCTATGCGCTGCTTGCGATTATGCTTGGATGGGTCTTGTTCCGTTCACCCGATATTAGCCATGCCGTGACGTATATGGGAATGATGTTTGGCGTCGGAAGCGCAGGCGTTATGGATAGTATAGCCTGGATGTATCTCACGGATGGATGGTTTATGTGGGCGCTGGGAATCCTGCTTTCCATGCCGGTGGTTCCGTATATTCAGCACCGCTTTGCGGCGTCGCGGGGGTGGCAGTTCGCGGAGCCATTACTGGCTGGTGGCATCTTCCTACTGTCTGTCTTGATGACCGTCAGCTCCAGCTATAATCCATTTATCTATTTCAATTTCTGAGGGGGGTGGGAAGTGTGCGAAAATGGCGTAATGCAGTTATGGCTTGTTGCTTGGGCTTGCTTTTTCTGGTGATGGCGAGTATCTTTCTTCGTTTCTTCACAGCAAAGGTACTCGTACAGCGGATGCATATGGACAATGGCTTTACCCGCGTGGTTACCGGTGATTTGCAGCAGTATGGTGCCAAGAAGTCACACAAGAATGTACCCGTAAACTGGGAGAAGAAATATCCTTTTGACCATGATACGTCATGGCTCAGTCGTGGACTCGGGCGTATGACGGCGATACAGACACGGATTGCGAATGGGCCGGAGAAAGGAGTTATGTCCTGGACAACAGATAATCTGGCCGGTTATAGCTATCTCGTAGAGTGCGGTAGAAAACTGGAGGATCAGCTGGGGTGGCATATTGTGAATCCCAGCATGAATATTGCCAAACTGCCAGATGGATATTTGTCTCACGTTTTCTGGCGGCAGGATATGCATAAGCATGCCGAACAGATTGAGCATCTTGCTGAGCTTTCCCGTGCACAAGGGGCAAGTTTTTTCTATGTGCAGACGCCATTCAAGGTGAATGCCTATGGGGATGCTGAGACCCGTGAGAACCTGGACCATACCGCGGAGAATGTAGAGGAATTGACAAATCGTCTGCAGCAGGCAGGTATCCCTATCCTAGATCTGCGGCCTGAGTGGCAGGGCTTGTCGGATACCGAGTATCATGGACTTTTCTACCGGACCGATCATCACTGGCGGCCGGAGACCGCGCTGCATGAGGCTGGCGTGATTGCAGCATACATGCAGGAGCAGTACGGAATGCAGGTGGAGATGTCGCGCTTTGACCCGTCTGAGTACGAGTGGCAGACAAGAGAGGACTGGTTCCTCGGCAGCCAGGGCAAGAAGGTCACACTGGCGCGTACCCAGATGGAGGATTTCTCCTGGGGGGAGCCGCGTTTCCCAACGCAGATACAGCTGGAGATTCCCTCGCTCGGCATCGATGAGATGGGGGACTTCTCCCTGATGCTGGACTACAGCAATGTACAGCATCGGTCCGCCTATCATGCGAATCCTTATGCGATGTTCCTCTATGGGGACCAGGCATATACCCATATCATCAATCAGAACCTGCAGCACTTTCCACAAAAGAAAATCCTGGCTTTCACCGACTCCTACGGCGACACGATGATTCCCTTCCTCGCGATGGGCGTAAGGGAAGTGGTAAAAGTCGACGTCCGTCACTTCACCGGCAGCGTAGAAAAACTCATCCAGGCCGAAAAGCCGGATATCGTCTTCCTCATGTACCATTCCAGTGTGGAGAGAAAGTTCGATATGGAAACGCATACTGGGAAATATGATTTTCGGTAAATGACCTTGCTGATGCTCACGCGACAGATCTCCAGTGGGGTGACGACCCTCTCCGCCTCGCTGACGCTCGGCACCTCC
Organism: uncultured Selenomonadales bacterium; assembly: GCA_900315155.1. Taxonomy (GTDB): domain Bacteria; phylum Bacillota; class Negativicutes; order Selenomonadales; family Selenomonadaceae; genus UBA2897. The sequence continues at coordinate 84,127 of OMYB01000010.1, forward strand.
CCCATGGGGGAGGCTGGGGTGGTGCCAGTCTGGGGATGTGCCTGCGGATGCCCATGGGAGGCGGTGTCTTTTTGGAAGAAATCAGCCCATGGGAGCCGATGTCTGTTCTGTTTTCTGCATACGAAACAGGTCAGGCACGGTGATGTGTGCCTGGCCTGCGTGGATAAGCGGCGTGTTCGTATGCCGCATACGAAAAGGGACAGGCACCCATGCGGGCGGCCTGTCCCTTTTTCATTGGTCAGTAAGCGATGCCGTAGTCTTTTGCGATTTTCTTAACCTCATCTAAGGAAAGATCCGTTTCTTTAGCAATATCAGGAAATGGAGTTTTGCTTTGCAGTAATTTCCAAATACGCATCATTAAATCGCGGCCTTCCGCACGGCCTTCCGCACGGCCTTCCGCACGGCCTTTTTGTTCAATGGATTCCATAATCTTGCACATTTCACTCACCCCATGTTCGTTGCTTTTAAAGAAAGATGCTCTTTTTGCCAGTTGTTTATAGTGCATTTCTGAAGGATCCTGGCAGAGAAAGTCATGCATGAGCCAGCCTAGTGGTGATTGGTCCCGGCAGGATGCGTTGATATAGATGATCTCTGAGGCATCGGCAAAACGTTTCCCGTTCAGCTCGCGGACTGTGCGCTCTACGTGATAGAGTGGCAGGCCGTTGCCAAGCGTATCGTTCTCTGTGATGAAGATGACGCAGGTGGGCGGGAAGTCTTCCCAGTCTGTGCCGCTTTCGATGCACATGGTGTCGAGCATGGAGGAGTTGAAACGGGCGCGCTTGGGATTCGCACCGCTGTCGCTGCGCTGCACCTCGATGTTGTACTCGGTGTCGTCGCCGTCGGTGGCGAATACATCGAAACGCACGGAGCGTCCATAGATGTTCGGCACTTCCTGCTGCGTGTGCATTTTCACGACAGTGAGATCGGTTTTTTTCATGACGATGCGCAGCAGCAGCTCCATGCAGTCCGTCTGTCCATCAAAACAGCTGTTGAAGAACGTGTCATCCATGAGCCGGAACCGGCGGATAGTGTTGCTGCTCACTGATTTTGTCCACGATTTGCTCGCACCTTTTGCCGAAATCTGCTCTCTGCTTTTGTCCTATGATGGTCCGAAAATTGGCACCT
>OMYB01000004.1 GCA_900315155.1 uncultured Selenomonadales bacterium
GAGGCCTACCTCCCAGCTATGTTACTGGAAGCAGCGACAGCAGCCGCCTGATTCATTATAAAAATCTCGGGTTATGGTCTTGACAAGCGTGCCATTATATATGAAGCCTGAAGAGCTGTACAGGGCTGGATGGGGGCGTTACCTTGAATCCCTCCATCAAATGTACTATAATTACATTTGATGGAGGGATTTATATGATTTTGACAGCGACAGCGATGAAGGAGCGAGAATGCGGATATCGGCAGCCGGAGCACAGGATCCGCAGGATGGTGGCTGATGGAAGGCTGGTTCAGCTTCGGCGCGGGCTTTATACCGATGATGCATCGGTTTCACCCTGCGCAGCGGCGGGATTGATTTACGGACCTTCGTATATTTCCTTTGAATATGCACTGAGCTATCACGGGATGATACCAGAGCGGGTCTACACGGTTACCTGTGCGACGTTCCGGAAGAACCGCAAAAAGGAGTTTTATACGCCGATCGGGAATTTTACCTACAGGGATGTACCGGCAGCTGTGTACCGGTTCGGCGTGAGGCGTGTGGAACTGAGGATAGATGAGGCATGCTTGATGGCGGAACCGGTAAAGGCGCTTTGCGATAAGCTGTATACTGTCCCGGCAATGGCTGCGCAGTGGCAGATCGAGGCGTTCCTGTTCGAGGACATGCGCATGGATGCGGAGTCCCTGCGACAGATATCCGTGGAGGATGTGACGTTTCTTGCTGAGCGATATCCTTCTGCGAATGTGAAGCAGTTCGCCGCATGGTTCAGAAGGTGGAGGCGGAAATATGCATGATTTGGTTTCGCAGATGCTGGAGCAGTATTCCTGCCAGACCAGTGATGACTATCGGAATGCCTTGAAGGAGATTTTGCAGGAACTGACGCTTTTTGCGCTGAGCCGCAGCGATTTTTTTCAGCACGCGGCGTTTTATGGCGGGACAGCGCTTCGCATCTTCTATGGTCTGGACCGGTTCTCCGAGGATTTGGATTTTTCTCTGAAAGCACCAAAAGGAGATTTTGATCTGCGTAAGTACCTGCCGCTGATCGAGAGCGAAATCAACGCGCAGGGTTTTCAGGTGGAGGTTGTCAGCAAGGACAAGTCGTTGCAAACAGCCGTGCAGTCTGCGTTTGTGAAGGGAAATACGATCATCCAGCTCATGCATTTCATTCCCGATATGCCTTACCTCGGCCTGCATCGGGATGAGAAGGTGAGAGTCAAATTTGAGGTGGATACGAATCCGCCAGAGGGCGCTGGATATGAGCAGAAGTTCTCGTTACAGCCGATTCCCTACGCCGTGACGCTGTATGACAAGCCATCCCTTTTCGCAGGCAAGGTTCATGCCGTCCTCTGCCGGAAGTGGAAGAATCGCAATAAGGGCAGAGATTTCTATGACTATGTCTGGTATTTGCAGAACCGTACACCGGTGAATCTCCTGCATTTGCAACGACGGCTGGAGCAGACAGGGAATTGGCCAGAAGGAGAGACTTTGACGCTGGATTGTCTCGAGAAACTCCTGCGGAAACGTTTCTCAGACATCGACTTTGAGGCGGCAAAACAGGACGTCGTGCCGTTTATCCGGCATCCGGAGAACCTGTCACTTTGGTCTGCTGATTTTTTCACGGGCATTACGGAACAGTATTTAAGTGCTGAGCTAAAGAAATAGGGAACATCAACGAGAGGGCTATCGATAAACAAAACTATATTGTGCCGATCTGGATGATATAGAAAGGCGCGCGGTCTGTGATGGTTCTTTGAAGGATTAAGTGGGCAGGCAGGAGTTTCGATGTCTAGAATAGAAGAATTGTTGATGGAGAAATGCGTTATGGATAATCTTGCACATGAAATTCCACCAGTTCTCGTCAGTGACCGCTCGAAAGTGCATCGTGATGGTATCTATGGAGCCTCGGACCTCGTGCTAGATCTGGTATGATGGCTATCGCTTTGGCGGCAAGGAAATCTACAATCATCGAATGCAAAACAACGGTGAACGAGGACGACCTTGCCACCGAGGCACAGACCGCCCTGCAGCAGATCAAGGACCGCGACTACGACGCCGAGCTGCGTGCACAAGGTGTGGAGCAAATCCTGCACTACGGTATTGCTTTTTGTGCGAAAAAGGTGCAGGTCAATTTGGAATGGGGGTTCCTGACATGAAATTAAGTCTCAGGATTGCATATATTTGGATTAAGGAACCAGACAAAAAACCAAAAATATTTAATTTCGGTGCCAATGGAAATATATTATGTCGCGAGGTTCAGGATGGAGTTTATCATATAGAAACGGAATGCAAGGGAGAGTCATCCTATAATATATTTGCGGAGGATCATGTAAACGATCAAGAAATTGATGTACGAGCATTGATTGGTAATAATGGCAGTGGCAAAACGAATTTATTGCATTTTTTAGCAGACGCTTGGGATAATAAGATATCTTCAAGGATGCAATATATCATTGCTTTAATAAACGATGATATGGGGAAATATTATCTTATCAAAAACGTTGAGATTGATAATATAAATGAATTTGATAGTATCCCAGATGAATCGTTTCCTTTGTTGATCTTATATGATAATGTCTATGCACCTTACCATTCCCTTGATAGTGAGGTCATTGGTGATCGTGTACGCGATTATACGTTAATGAATTCTATAAAGAGAGACCATAGCGAAATAAATAGAAATTTAGGAATTCGATATTCATTTCAATTACGGGAGAACGAAGCGCATTTTTTTATGGAGACATATCGGCAATTAAGATACTATCAATATGCAGGAGATGAATTGCCGTTTCAAGTCAATGAGTTACAAGTTTCAAGTATTCCTATCGAATACGAACCAGTCGATTTTTTAGATAAATCAAAGAATATTCATTCATGGGAAAAAGACGTAAGAAATAACCTATCAAAGATTGCATTGCGTATAAAAGGTTTAAATATCACGGATGAGAAATACTTGTCAGCTAGATTTATGCTCGGAGTTATGTTTTATTCTATTGCTAGGTTCGTCTTTTTGAATCGTCAGGATTGCAAAAATAAGAAAGAATTAATAAATGATTTTTTACAAAAATCTAGTAAAGACCTGTTTGATGAGGAGGGCAAAGTCTATACAACGGATACCTGCTGGAATATGTTATATCGTTGGTTGTGCGAGATAAGATCGTTTGGTCCTGGCATGAACTGGGAAGACATTATACAAAGCTTTCAAAAAATATGGAATTATTTTGTAGAAAAATATGGTTTTCAATTTGATGGCCATAGATTTCGATTGACAAGAGAACAGATATCCGAATTCTTGGATTTATGGGAAGATTATACAATATCGACATTTCATCTCGGACATTATTTTCAGTTTGCCTGGGGGATGAGTAGTGGAGAGTACACGTTATTTACGCAGTTTTCTCGTATGTATTCCTTATCCTCGGAAATAAATGAAAAAGAAAATTGTATCTTCCTTATCGATGAAGCCGATATAACTTTGCATCCGGAATGGCAAAGAAAATATTGTAATTGGTTGATCGATTTTATACGGAGAACTTTTTCTAAATGTAATTTGCAAGTCATTATAGCGTCTCACTCACCGATATTTCTGTCTGATATCCCTAGGGAAAATATCATTCGTTTGGATAATGATGGAAATCAGGTTGAAGTTAAAGAGAAAACATTTGCTGCCAATATATATAATTTATATAAGAATAATTATATTTTTAATGATGGATATTTTGGTTGTACGATTGGAGACTTTGCAGAGAGTAAGTTACTGCAAATCGATGAAGTACTGGATATTCTTACAGAATATGTGTCATTACACCGAAAGACTTGTTATAAATTACGGCAGATGAACGGATCGATAGATGATCCGTCCGTTATAAAGGTTATCACAGTATATAAAGAGGGACTCTTTTTTACGACGAATCGACTTTCTGCATTAGAAGTCCAGTTCGCTGAATCGGTTATTGATTCTGTACGGCGTTGGAAAGAGAAAACTACTCCGGAAGAATTTTTGAATCTATTAAATGATGTCAAAAAAGGATTTCGGCATACAATGAAAAGTAGAATCTATGAATATGACTATATTATTGATGCCATTGGAGAAAATATCATATCAGACATGATGCGAAGGAGATTAAAGAGTGTGTGGAACTGGATGAACGATTTTGATGAGGTAATTTGATGTGTATAAGCTGCGTATTTCAGATAACATGAAAATGCTGCATAATGGATATTTTCAGCATGTTGTCATCCGTAGAAACCTTGCTCGAAAGAGTCGATATTATACGGATAAGAATAAGAATGCCGTAGATAAAATCGTTAAATTTATTACAGAGTATGGAGACTCCTTGGCTAAGGGTGATTTAGATGAACTATATAATATCGCGATAAAGTATGATAGATTATTGAATGATTTGTCAAAAGGCGCTTCAAAGAAGAGCTTAAAGGCATTAACCTATAAGCTTTTGGGATATGACGACTTTGTTCAGGCGACATTTGGCTTAAATCTTAAACTGAAATTTTGCCAAGATTATGGTTTGGCTGCATATAGTTCAAAGTTTTGTCATTATGCACAGGAATGGATAGATCAAAACATAAAAATAAATTTCAGAATGCCTGAAAACCTTCATGTTGGACAGTTCGAGAAAATCTTAAATGGAGAAGTTTATAACTATCTTTTCTCCTTGGGCTTTCAAAATATTGATTCTCGATTATGGGAGTTTTGGACACCGTATACTTATACAAGCATGCTCGGCATTAAAGTATGTCCATATTGCAATCGGCAATTTATTTCAACGGTAATCAAGGAAGATGGAAAAGTTAGAGGCAATATCGATCATTTTTTTCCAAAGGGAAAATATCCAATCCTATCTATGTCTATCTATAACTGGGTTCCATGTTGTAGTGTATGTAATTCATCCTTTAAGAAAGACAAATCTTTCGATTTTCATGATTTGAATCCTTATAGAGATGATATCGGAGATCACTTTCAATATGGAATTGAAAACCATGGAAATGAATTTAGGGTGGGTATTGTTGAATCAGATGATAAAGTCGAAAAGTACTTAGATGTATTTGGATTACGCGAATTAGCAAGTCTGCATGACGATATAGGAAAGGCGATGTATCAGAAGCGGATTTGTTATTCGGAAAAATACCTAAATGATTTATGTCATGGAGTTATGAATCTTTATAAAACTAAGGAAGAATTGAAATGCGCCCTTTTAGATGTACCTTTAAATAAAAAGCAAGCTGATCAGGAATGCCTAGGCAAATTACGCTTCGATATAGCGAAACAGCTACATTGGAAAGATGATGAATAGTGTGGAGACGATCCAGCAGGGGTGTCGATGAGGGAGGACTTTTTCCATGATGCCAAGTTGAAGGCTTAAGGGAATTAAGAAAGAAATCTATCAATGAGTATCAAAGGGTCTTTTACCCAAATTTCGAAGATGAATAAGCGGGAGTGCGGCATGGAGCCTTTTTTACGGGAGATGCAGCGGGAGGAGTATGCTCCGATTGCGGTTTATGGCACTGGTGTGAATGCGGAGCGGGTGCTGCGGTCGGCGCTGGGGGAGCGTGTGTCGTTCGTGGTGGCGCGGGAGCATGTGGGGGAGCAGTTTCTTGGGCATGAGGTGCAGGCGCTTGCGGAGGTATTGCCACGCTGCCGGACGATTATCATTGCGGCAACGCCGCATTCGACGCGGCAGGTGTATGAGCGTATTGCACCGCTGGTGCCATCGGATAAGTATGTGTTCAATATGTACGGCCTGCGACTGAATGCACCACAGGCCTATCGGGAGAATCCGTATTGGCAGCAGACTTATGATGGTTTGCAGCGTGCCATTGCGGCGCACGAGGTCATTTCGTTCGATTTTTTTGATACGCTTTTTATGCGGCGCGTGCTGGAGCCACAGGATTTGTTTGCCGTTGTGGAGCGGAAGGTGGGCGGCACGTTTGCGGCGTGGCGTGTGGCGGCCGAGCGCGCGGCGGTGCAGGCGCATGGCTATCCGACGCTCAGGGAGATTTATGCCCGCATGCAAGCGGCGCAGGGGCTCAGTGCGGCACAGGCCGATCGGCTCCTGGCACAGGAGATGGCGACGGAGCGGTTGACTCTCTGCCCGCGTCAGCCGATGCTTGCGGCACTGCGGGAGGCTATCGGCGCAGGAAAGCGGGTTTTTATCACCACGGATACGTATTTTCCCGCAGACTTTATCCGGGAACTGCTGCAGGGCGTGGGCATCGTGGATGGCTATACGGTGCTGGCCTCGTGCGAATGCCGCGCCAGCAAAGCGGACGGTTCACTTTATGCGCAGCTGCGCGCGCGGGCGGGGCAGGCGAGCATCCTGCATATCGGCGATAATCGTGTGACCGACGGGCTCGAGGCAGAGCATCAGGGACTGGATACCTTTTCCATTCTGTCGGCATACGATCTGCTGCAGGCCTCGTCGGGCCATTTTGTCTGTGAGGCGGCAAAGAGTCTCGACGAGCGCCTGGTGCTGGGGAATATCCTCGCCGAGGTGCTGCAGGATCCTTTTGCACTTGCGGCCTCGCGGGGGCAGTTGGCTTTTCATACGGCAGGGATGCTGACGCTCATGTGCCAGCTGCCGGTGGTGCAGGGCTATTTGGCGTTCCTGTTGCGCCATGTGCGCGGTGAGCGTCATGCTAGGGTGTTATTTGTCTCACGCGACGGCTATTTCCTGAAGCAGGTGTATGACCGCTTGCGGGCCGAGGATGACAGCCTGCCGGAGAGCCTGTATTTCTATACCTCGCGTGAGGCCATGACCCGTGCGGTCTGCCAAAGCGAGCAGGATATCGATGTGTTGCTCAGCGATTTCTCGCAGCTACATGGCATGACGCTACGGCACGCGCTTGAGCGGCGTTTTTACATCGATTTTTCCGATCTGCCGGATGATTTCGCCATCGAGACAGCATTTGCGACGTGGGGCGCAGAAAAAATCCGGCAGCTGGTCATGGCACGCAAAGGGGAAATCCTCGCACAATCGGCACAGGCGCGGCAAGGTTATATGGCGTATCTGGCGGCAAATGGGCTGACGGCGGAGAGCAAGGAAAAGATTTTTCTCGTCGATCTGTGCACGCGTGGCACGGTAGCCTATGGACTGGGACGGATGCTGGGACGTCCCGTGGAGTTGCTGGCGCTGGGCGGCTTGCTTATGCCGAATGCTTACGTGCAGATGGAGCACGTGTCTGCGTATCTGGGTCTCCTGACACCATTCAGCAGCAGCCACAGCCTTTTTTCGGTGCTCGAGCTACTCCTGGCCTCGCGTGAGGGGCAGGCAGCAGGCTTTGACACAGAGGGACGGCCATATTTTGCCGAGGGGACGGTCTATGATGCGGCTTTGCTGGACGAGGTACAGGGCGGCTGGCTGCGGATGTTGGATTCGCCGTGGCTGCGGTTCCTGCGCTGGCAGGAAATGGATTTGTCACCAGCGTTCGTTACGCAAATGATGGAACTGGTGCGCGCCGCGCATTCCCTTGTCGACGAGCCGGTGCTGTCACAGTTCGCCTTTACCGATCCTCTGTCGAGCAGGCCGCGGTCGAACGTGCTGGTTAATGTGCGTGGATAGAGATCGAGTGTGAAATCGCTCTGCTGAAAAAAGGAGAGATTAACAGATGAAGATATTGGTGTTTGGCGTCGGACAGTTTTACCAAAGGCGAAAGGATATCTTTCAGTTTTTCTTGCAGGGAGACGAGCTGATTGGGTTCGTTGATAACCGTGCTTATGACATTCCGTGTTTTGACGGTTTACCGGTCTATCATCCTGAACAACTGCACCTGATTCACTTTGATTCTATTGTGCTGGCCAGTGCAAGTTTTATTGAAATGAGAGAGCAGCTGCTTCACCTGGGAATCGGCAGAGAAAAAATACTCTATTGGGGGCAGTATCAGGCATGCAAGGCGCCGTTAGGAGTCAGAAAACTTCTTCCTGAGAAAGCTGAGAGGGTAGAGACAAAAGGGAAGAAAATTCTTGTGGTAGCGGTGGAAATGGACCTCGGTGGTGGTTCTTTAGCTGCTTTTTATACCGTACAAGCTTTAGTGAAAATGGGATATGCTGTTACCCTGGCTGTTCCGGATGGAGATGAACGATTATTACAGAAATTGCGTCATCAGGGCGTGATTATCTGGATTCTCCCAGGGCTGCTTTTTTATCCGACAGAGGAAATTTCTACTTGGGAAAAGTTTGACCTTGTTCTGGTAAATGTTTTTCTGAACATCCGGCTTGCCCATATTTTTTCCAGTATCGCACCGACGTTATGGTGGATCCATGAATCGGGTGACCGCTATTCGAAGATATACCCTTCCTATCGGTATATGTTCCACGAGCATGATACAAGCTCCTGGATGCGCGATGTCCGTATCGCTGCTGTGTCGCAACGTGCAAAGGAGGTATTCGAAGCATATTACCCGGGACAAATCGATACGATTATGCCTATCGGGGAAAGAGGACCGGAACAGGTAAAAATCCAGGATATTCGTACAAAGCCCCAATTACGCTTTGCTATTCTTGGAGGTCTTTCGCAAATAAAAGGCCAAGATATTTTTTTGGAGGCCATCTGTCAACTTCCGGAAACGATGAGGCAGGGAGCTGAGTTCCTGCTCATCGGTAACCACAGCACAGTCAATGCATTCAGCACAAAGATACACGAGAAAGCAAAGGCGCTGCCTGAAGTAAAAATGTTGGGAGTTCTTTCCCGTGAGCAACTAAAAGAAGAATTTGCGGATATCGATGTGGTTGTCTGTGCATCGCGGGAAGAGACCCTTTCCATGGCTATCGTTGAAGGCATGATGTATGGGAAAATCTGCATTACAACCGATGCGACGGGGATTGCCTCCTATATAGAAGACGGCATCAATGGCTTTGTGGTCCGGGCTGGCGATGCAGGAGATTTAGCGCGCCGTATGGAATATGTATTGCAGAGACGTACGGATTTTCGCCCTATGTGCTTGGCAGCACGTAAGACTTATGAACAGAATTTTTCCATGCCGGTTTTTGCAGAACGGCTGGAACGGGAAATTTCCCTCACGCGGGATATGTGGCAAAAGGGCGGATGGAATACGCAATATTCGTCGAAGGAGTAATGCAGAGATGAGTACTAATCCGTTGGTTTCTATTGTTATTCCGGTTTACAATGGAAGCAATTTTATGCGAGAAGCTATTGACAGTGCTTTAGCGCAGACGTATCCGAATATCGAGATTCTCGTCGTGAATGATGGTTCGACGGATGACACGCGGGAGATAGCGCTTTCTTATGGAGACAAGATCTGTTATTTCGAAAAGGAAAACGGCGGTGTGGCGACGGCATTGAATCTGGCTGTCCATGAGATGAAAGGGGAGTATTTCTCCTGGCTTTCCCATGATGATTGGTATACGCCGGATAAGGTAGAGATGGAGATCCGGGCTTTGCAGGCTGGCGGGGATATGAATCGGGCGGTCTATTCGGAGTGCGATTTTGTCAGCTGGCCGGATGGTGCGAGATGGCCAACCGGGTGCAGCAGATTTGGCAGAGATTTAGCGGAGGTTGGCTGGTTTGCGGTTATCATGGGGCTGATCAGCGGATGCACCCTCTTGATTCCGAAAGCGTATTTTGATATCTATGGCGGTTTTGATGCGTCGATGCGGGCGGTCAATGATTATGAGCAGTGGTTCCGTATGTTCAAGGACAAGAAGCTGGTTTATGTGGATAAGAGCCTGGTCGGTTCCCGTGTCCATGAGGGACAGGTTACGTCGACGTATCAGGGAATGCGGGATGAAGAGGACCGTATGTATGCATGGATGCTGGAGGAACTGCAGCAGGTAGACACGGAGGCAAGTGGCATCGGCCATTATCAGCTGTATTCGATGAAACTGTCTCAATGGGTGGATACCCCCGGACTGGATCGTGTCCGTGCCACCCTGATCCGTTTCCTGAGGGATATGGATGAGCCAGTGGTTCCGGCGTACATCGAGACAGATGAGAACTGGTATGTGTACTGTGCCGGACGAGCAGCAAGGCGTTTTATCCGGAATCTGCGTTGGCGGGGCATCTCGGTATCTGCAGTCTCGGACAGCAATCCCGCCCGTTGGGGCACGGATGTGGACGGTGTGCCATGCATCCCGCCGGAGGAGATTCCGAGGGATGCACGGGTCATCGTGGCCAATGCACAGCCGGATGCGGTCATGGCCCAGCTGAGGGATCAGGGGTTTTCGCATGTGGAGTCCTATCAGGACTGGCAGAGGGCTCTTCTGATGACACCCATCAAGAAGTCGTGCTGTGAGGTGCTGGCGTGATGCGTGTGTTATGGGTATGCAATGTCGTTTTGCCGGAGTTCTGTGAGGCGTTCCGGATCCGGCGGACGGTTTTTGGCGGCTGGATGGAGGGGCTGCTTTCGCGCATCCGTGCGCAGCAGGATTGCGAAATCGCGCTAGCATTCCCCATCCGCGATGCGGAAAGACGGCATGACGGGATAAAGGATGGCGTGCGATACTATGCGTTCGATGCCAGCCGGGACAGCCAGAGCCAGGAGGACGCGGACTGCGCGGCTATGCTGGCAGATTTTCACCGGATTCTGCGCGCGTTCATGCCGGACGTTGTGCATCTGTGGGGAACGGAGTACCCGCATGCCTGGGCTGTGATGGAGGCATGTTGCACGTTGGGGATGGAGCGGCGCGTGGTCTGCCATCTGCAGGGACTGCTTTCTTTTTACCACATGCATTTTGCGATGGGGTTGCCGGAGTCCGTTGTCATGGCGGAGGACGCCTATGGACATCGAATTGCGGATGATATTCAGGCGTTTCGACGGCAGTCCGAACGGGAGAAAGCAATCATCCGCAGGGCGGGCTTCGTGGCAGGACGCACCTTCTGGGATGAGACCTGTGCCAGGGTGCTGTCCCCGGATGTGGCGTACCGGTTCTGCGAAGAAATCCTGCGCGAGCCTTTTTATGATGACAGGCACCGGTGGCAGGTACGGACATGCCGCCGGCATACGATATTCCTCAGTCAGGCAGGATATCCCATCAAGGGGTTCCACCTGGTCCTGCCAGCCATTGCCCTGTTGCGGCATTCCTATCCGGATTTGCTGGTCTATATCGGAGGGGGCAATCCGATGCAGGAAAACAAGGAAGGAAATCGCTCTTCTTATGGGGAATATCTAAAGGAGCAAGCAGAGCAGCTGGACGTCGGGGATTGCCTGCATTTCCTGGGGCCGCTCTCGGCTGAGGAAATGCGGGAGCAGTATCTGCGGGCGCATGTGTTCGTATCCGGTTCGACCATCGAGAATTCCTCGAATTCCGTGGCGGAAGCGATGATGCTCGGTACGCCGGTCGTGTCGTCGCTCGTCGGCGGGATGGCGACGCTGATCACGCATGGAGAAACCGGACTGCTCTATCAGGCGGATGCACCGTATATGCTGGCGGCGTATGTTCGTCAGATTTTTGCGTCCGATGCCCTGGCACAGCGGCTGTCCGGGCAGGCGCAGCTGGTGATGCGGGAACGCCATGAGCCGGATGCGGTCGTTCAGCAGGTTCTGCGCATCTATGAAGAGGCTGGTCGAGAAGGGAGCAGATGAGATGGGAATCTTTTCCGATAAAGTGCTGTTGATTACGGGTGGGACCGGCTCATTCGGCCATGCGGTCCTGCAGCGGTTCCTCGATACGGATATCCGGGAAATCCGTATTTTCTCGCGGGATGAGAAGAAGCAGGATGATATGCGGCGCCGTTACCAGAATGATAAGATCCAGTATTATATCGGAGATGTGCGCAATCCGAGCAGCATCGAGGATGCGATGCATGGCGTCGATTATATCTTTCATGCGGCAGCGCTGAAACAGGTCCCTTCCTGCGAATTTTTCCCGGTCGAAGCCGTTCAGACGAATGTGCTGGGAACGGATCATGTCCTGCGCGCGGCCATCCGTGCGGGGGTAAAGAAGATCGTCTGCCTGTCGACGGATAAGGCAGCCTATCCGATCAATGCGATGGGAATCTCCAAGGCAATGATGGAGAAGGTGGTGCTTTCAAAATCCCGCACGGTGGATGAGTCGAAAACGGTCATCTGCTGCACGCGTTATGGCAATGTCATGTGCTCGCGCGGCAGCGTCATTCCCTTGTTCATCCAGCAGATCCGGGAAGGCAAGCCGCTCACGGTCACGAATCCGGAGATGACGAGATTCCTCATGAGCCTCGATGAGGCCGTGGATCTGGTGCTGTTTGCCTTTGAACACGCGCATACCGGGGATCTGTTCATCCAGAAAGCCCCCGCCAGTACGATCGGCGATCTGGCGGAGGGCGTACGGGAGCTTTTTCACGCGGATAATCCGATCCGCATCATCGGTACCCGGCATGGGGAGAAGCTCTATGAGACCCTCATGACGGCGGAGGAACGGGTCAAGGCCATCGATATGGGACGGTATTTCCGCATTCCCCGTGATGAGCGGAGCCTCAACTATGAAAAATACTTCTCGGCGGGAGATGATGCCATCAACACGGCGGTTCCCTATACATCCAGCAATACGGAGCAGCTGGATGTTGAGGCGGTGAAACGGACACTCCTGAAGGTTCCTTACGTCCGGGACGCATTGGAAGGAAGGGTGGAGGAATGAAGATCCTTTTGACAGGTGCCGGCGGTTTTCTGGGGCGCAATTTCCTTTGGACAGAAAAGCAGATGGAGGGCGTTACTGTTCTGGCGTATCATCACGATATGGGCGAGCAGGCGCTGGCATCGATGTGTCAGGCGTGCGATGCCGTCGTCCATCTCGCTGGCGTGAACCGTCCGCAGACGGAGCAGGAGTTCGAGACAGGGAATGCGGATTTTACGCAGAAACTCGTTGATTCCCTGATGCGGCGGGAGACGGGCTGCCCCGTTCTGTATAGTTCCTCGGTGCAGGTGGATCTCGATAATGCCTATGGCAGGAGCAAGAAACGGGCAGAGGAGATCCTGCGCGCCTATGGGGTAAAAACGGGGGCGCCTGTGCGGATTTTCCGTCTGCCGAATGTGTTCGGGAAATGGTGCCGGCCGCACTATAACAGCGTGGTCGCGACGTTCTGCTATCAGGCAGCGCGGGGGCTCCCTCTGCGCGTCGATGATCCGGCGAGGGAACTGCAGCTTGTGTATATTGATGATGTTGTTGCTGCCTTTTGGGATGCCTTGCATGGCAGGGGGATGGAGCAGGATGGCTTCTATCTGGTGCCGGTTTCATATCCCTGTACGGTCGGAAGGCTGGCGGAGCTGGTCCGGTCGTTTTATGCGCAGCGGCAGAGTATTGGTGTACCGGATTTGAAGGACCCATTTGTCAGCAAGCTCTACAGTACCTATATCAGCTTCCTGCCGGAGGATGGCTTCCGCTATCCCCTGCTGAGTCATGCCGACGACCGCGGCTCTTTCACGGAGTTCATGCGGACCGATGGGCAGGGGCAGTTCTCTGTCAACATCTCCAAACCGCATATCCGGAAAGGCGGACACTGGCATCAGTCGAAGCATGAGAAATTTCTCGTCGTATACGGGCAGGGCGTTATCCGTCTGCGGCAGGTGGGGTGTACGGAGGTCGTGCGCTATCCTGTTTCCGGGGAAAAGCTCGAGGTCGTTGAGATCCCGCCCGGTTATACGCATGAGATCGAGAATACCGGCGATGGGGATATGGTTACGCTGATGTGGGTCAATGAAAATTATGATCCGAATCACCCCGACACATATCGTATGGAGGTGTAACGGTGGACAGGAAACTGAAATTGATGACGATACTCGGAACGCGTCCGGAGATTATCCGGCTTTCTGAGACGATCAAGCGCGCGGATCGGTATTTTGCGCATATCCTCGTTCATACGGGGCAGAACTACGATTATGAGCTCAATCAGGTTTTCTTTGAGGACCTGGGACTTCGTGCGCCCGATTACTATCTGGACTGTGCCGGGAAAAATCTCGGCGAGTCGATGGGGAATATGATCGCCCGCTCCTATGATGTGATGCAGAAGGAACGGCCGGATGCCCTGCTGGTTCTCGGTGACACGAATTCGGCGCTTTCCGCGATTGCGGCGAAGCGGCTGAAAATCCCTATTTTTCACATGGAGGCCGGCAATCGGTGCTGGGACTGGAATGTTTCGGAGATGGTCAATCGCACGATTGTCGATCATATCTCGGATATCAATCTGCCGTATACGGAAAATTCGCGCCGGTATCTCCTGAGTGAGGGCGTTGACGGCAAGACGATGTTTGTGACAGGGTCCCCGATGCGTGAAGTCCTGGAGGCACATAAAGAGGCAATCGAGAAGAGCGATGCGTTGGAACGCCTGGGCCTCCAGCCGCATCGCTATTTCCTTTTATCGGCGCATAGGGAAGAGAATATCGATAACGAAGAAAATTTCCTGAGCCTCATGCGTGCGGTGAATGGGATTGCCGAAACGTATCAGATGCCGGTCATCTATTCGACGCATCCGCGCAGCCGGAAATTCATCGAGCAGCGTCATTTTGCCTTTCATCCGCTCGTCCGGAGCATGAAGCCTTTCGGCTATCTGGATTATAACAAGCTGCAGGAAAATGCCGCCTGTGTTCTGTCGGACAGCGGAACGCTTTCCGAGGAAAGCGCCTTGATGCATTTTCCGGCAGTCCTGATCCGGACCTCGACGGAGCGCCCGGAAGTCCTGGATGCCGGCAGCATCGTCATCGGCGGTATCCGTGAGGACACCATCGAGCAGGCTATCGATATGGCCGTTTCCATGAATCAGGATGCGGTAGAACGCCCTCTGCCGCAGGATTATCAACCGTTGAATGTCTCTGAGAAAGTTGTCCGGGTGATCCAGAGCTATACGGATATCGTGAACCGTACGACGTGGAGAAAGTGGTAATATGATTCGTGTTTCTGTGCTGACGCCGGTCTATAATGTGCAAAGATATCTGCGGCAGTGCCTCGACAGCCTCGCCGCACAGACGCTGGAGGACATCGAGTTTATCTGTATCGATGATGGCTCGACGGATGAGTCCGGTTGTATCCTGGATGAATATGCTGTCAGGGACGCGCGGTTTCAGGTCATCCATAAAGCAAACTCCGGCTATGGGGCATCAATGAATGCTGGCCTGCGTTGCGCGCGGGGCAGGTATATCGGCATCGTGGAGTCGGATGACTATGCGGATGCCGATATGTTCCAAAAACTTTACGAGGCGGCGGAGACGCATCAGGCAGAAGTGGTTCGCTCGAATTACTGGGCAACGACGCAGCAGGGTTCTTCTTTCCGGGAGGAACTGAAGGGGCATCCTTATGGGCGCGTGTTCTGCCCCATGAAGGAGGACCCAGAACTGCTTCTGAAAGACCCGAATATCTGGACGGCACTTTACCGAAGGGATTTTCTCCTGCAGCACGATATCTGGTTCAACGAAACGCCTGGGGCATCGTATCAGGATCTGTCCTTTTCCTTCCTGACGCTTTCGACGGCAGAACGGGTTTTTCTGCTGCGGGATGCCTATCTGCATTATCGCATGGATAATGCCGGTTCCTCTGTGCATTCCAGTGGCAAGGTCTGCTGCGTCATGGATGAATATGATGCCATGGAAACATACCTTCTTCATCACCAGGGGACGAAGGAGCAGCATATATGGGCGGCGAAAATGTTCCATCGCCACTGTCAGGAAAATGAGAGGCGAATTGATGGGCGATATCTTCCCTTGTACTGGAAGGAAGCAATTCTACGATACCAAAAGGCAGCAGAACAGGGTTATCTGCTGTATGAAAGCGTCAAAAAGCCGGAAGAGTGGATCGTAGAGCGAGTTCAGATGAGGCAGAAAGACGTTTTACTGAGAGAGGGCTTCTTTTGGGAACTAGAGAAAGCCCAACGCGTTTTTCTCTATGGGGCAGGGAAGGTGACCGTGTGGCTGCTGGATATCCTGAAAAAGAATGGCATTTCGCCAGCAGGGATCCTGGTCACCACCATGGAAGGGAATCCATCCGAAATCCATGGCGTTCCGGTCTATGCTCTTTCTGCGTCGCCGGCTGACCGCGCATGCGATAGAATCGTGCTGGCGATATCTCCCCGTCATCCGGCAGTACAGCAGGAAATACTCCTGACACTGGATCGGGCAGGATATCATCGGGTACTGGTCCTAACTGGTGAATTGCAGGCGGCACTGGCATAAGGGAATGGGAGGATGCAGGATGAAGGAACGGACAGAGGCCGAGCAGGCATTTTTGGCGCAGATGGCACAGGGGCTGGCTGCGTGGGAGGATTTTCCCCAGGGAGGCAGGGGACTCGTCGTGGGGCGGGCGACCGGGATGGCCGAGCTGCTGCGGAGCCACGGTATGGGTGTCGTGGAGGCGTCGGGGGCTGCGGTCGTGGAGGCGGCAGAGTCGGACCCGGCTGTCGGTGGCAGTTATGCCGTCATCCTGATGGTGGCAGAGCCGGAGCGGGTGGAGCGCCCCGTGGCACTGCTGTCCGCATGCCATCGCCTGCTCGCTCCCCAGGGAAAGCTGCTGCTGGGGATGAATAACCGGCTCGGCCTGCGGTATTTCTGCGGGGATGCGGATCCGTACAGCGGGCGTTCTTTTGACAGCCTGGAGAATTATGCCCAGGTATATAAAACCCCGGCGGATACGTTTCGCGGGCGGATGTACAGCCGGGCGGAGATCGGGCGGATGCTGGAACAGGCGGGGTTTGGACGGCACAAGCTCTTTGCGGTGCTGTCGGATCTCGAGCATCCGATGCTGCTGTATGCAGATGGCTATCTCCCCCATGAAGATTTGCGGTCGCGGGTGTTTCCCACGTATAACAAGCCCGATCATATTTTCCTGCAGGAGGAGCATTTCTATGCCCCCCTCATCGAGGAGGGCATGTTTCACCAGCTTTGCAATGCCTTCTTTTTCGAGTGCCCGATGGAGGAGGCAGCTGTCACCGATGTCGTGCAGGTGACGGCATCGGTGGACCGGCTGCCCGCGGATGCGATGCTGACGCTCATCCGTGAGCGGGAGGGCAGGCGCTGGGTCGAAAAGAGGGCTCTGCGTCCTGAGGGAGAGGCGCGTCTGGCAGAGATCGCAGCACACCATGCGGCACTGCGGGCACATGGCGTCGAGACCGTACCCGATGAACTGGTGAATGGCGTTTACCGCATGCCCTATCTTTCGGCACCAACGGGGCAGGTCTATTTCCAGTCTTTGGCCGAACAGGGGCGCGATGCTGTGCTGGAGGCGGCGGACCGGTTCCGCGATGCCATCCTGCAGTCCTCGGAGCCTGTGCAGCTGCCGGAGGCGGATGCGGATACGGGCGTTGTGCTCGCACAGGGCTATCCCGATATGGTGCCCATCAACTGTTTTGTCATGGATGGGCGGTTCGTGTTTTTTGACCAGGAGTTCGTGATGGAGAACTGCCCTGCCAAGGTTATCCTTTGGCGAATGGCGGACTTCGTGAGCGGGATTCCGGGGATGGCAAAGGTGGTACCCCGGGCAGAGCTCATGCAGCGGTATGGCCTCGCAGAGCATGAGACCCGCTGGTATAAGGGATGGATGTCGTTCTATACGAAACTGCGCCAGCTCGATACGATGGTATCCGTGCGCGCCGAGCACGAGCGCAGCTGGGAGGCGATTGCGGCGAACCGGCTGCGCATGTCCTATCCGGATTTGGCGTATCGGAGGCATTTCGTCGATATCTTTGCCGGATTGGACCAGAAAAAGCTGGTGGTTTTCGGCTCCGGCCTTTTTGCGACGCGTTTCATGGATGGGTACGCCTGGCAGTTCCCCGTGTCTCTCATCGTCGACAACAATCCCTCGGCGCAGGGGAAGGAACTGCGCGGCGTCCGCATCGCGGCACCTGCGGAATTGCAGGACTGGGAGCCGGGCACGTTCCGCGTCATCATCTGCGTCAAGGGATATCTGAGCATCGCGCAGCAGCTGCAGGCGATGGGCATCGGGGATTGGGCCTGCTTTGACCCGTCGCGGGACTATCCGATGCCGCAGGCCGAGCACAATGCATCCGTGGCGGCTGCATCCCAACAGGAGGAAGGCTCGGGCGCAGCGGTGAAAAAGCCCTACCATATCGGCTATGTGGCAGGCGTGTTCGATTTGTTCCATATGGGGCATCTGAATCTCCTGCGGCGCGCGAAGGAGCAGTGCGACTATCTGATCGTCGGTGTCGTGTCGGATGAGGGGGTGACGCGGTTCAAGCAGGTCGAGCCTTTCGTGCCGCAGGAGGAGCGTCTGGAGATCGTGCGCGCCTGCCGCTATGTGGACCGCGCAGAGCTTATCCCGCTGACGTTTGCAGGGACGCGGGATGCCTGGCATCTCTACCATTTCGACGTGCAGTTCTCGGGGAGCGATTATGCGGATGACCCGGGCTGGCTGAAAGAACGCGAATTCCTCCGCCAAAACGGGGCGGATCTGATTTTCTTCCCTTACACGAAATCGACGAGCTCGACGAAACTGAAGGCGGTCATCAACCGGAAACTGCGGGCAGAAAAGGATGAGAAAGAAGGGTGAGGGCATGAAGGTGGTATGTGCACCAGAAGGAATTGTCACGGCAGAATGGCCGAAGCAGGGCCTGCGGGATATCCGATCGGCGGGGTTCGATGTGGTCATGGCGGATTGTGAAAAGGGAAAGACGTTTTACCCCTTGGATGCGTTCCAGCAGACTCCTTGCCCGATAGAGGGAAAAACGTTCCTGGTTGTGCCTCCCCGGACGGAAGGGGTTCCGCGCGAGCAGCTTTGGCCGGTGAATCGGGCGTTTTACCTGTCGCTGGCGGCTGAGGCCGGGGATACGATGGTCCTGCTGGAGAATCAGGTGCGCTCGGTGAACGGGCATCTTGTGCGCGGCTTCGGCGCGGATGGCGTGGAGATGGCGCGCTGGGTGGATGAGCTGAATGCGGTGTCGGGCGGGCAGCATTTCGGGTGTTTCCTGAATATGTGGGCGGCCGGTGCCACGGGGCAGGATATGCATGCGTGGATCACGGCGGTCAGCGGGCGGCTGAAAGGCGTGCTGCTCTGTGATACGGACGGGCGGGGAGAGAAAATCTGCCTGCCCTATACGGGGGCGAGCCAGGGCGTCAGCCAGACGAACTGGCTGAGTGCCATCCGGGGACTGCGGGAGATTGCCTTTGACGGCCTGCTCGTGCTCGGCCTGCGCGATACGGCAGCTGCGTGCCCGCCGCTCTTGCGGCCGGCGCTGCTGCAGCTGGCGAAGAAAACGGGGGAGTATATCCAGTGGCAGATCCAGATGGAGCAGACGATCCGGAACTATTCGCAGCGCGTGCTGTTCGGCGCGGGCCGTATGTGCCGGAATTATCTCGAGAGCTACGGAGAGGCATATCCGCCGCTGTTCACCTGCGACAACAATCCTGTTTTGTGGGGACAGGACGTGGATGGGCTGCCCATCCGCTCGCCGGAAGATCTGCGGAATCTTGCACCGGACTGTGCGATTTTCATCTGCAATATCTATTATCGGGAGATCGAGCAGCAGCTGCGCGGGATGGGACTGCCGAATCCGATCGAGTTCTTCAACGATGAATGCCCGCCACGCATTCATGTGAGCCTGTTCGATGAGGAGAGGGGATGAGCCGATGGAACTGAGTGTGCAGACCAAGAATATCGTACGGGATGAGAATCCGGAGGAAGGGTTCCGCCTCATGAAAGCGGCGGGCTTTTCGGCTGCCGATTTCAGCCTGAATCAGTATCTGCTGAATCTCGATATCTATGAACAGCGCATCAACGGGTTTTTCAGCCAGAGCCTCGACGAGCTCGAACATTTCTTTACGCCGCACCGGGATGGTGCGCGGGCGGCTGGCGTGCGCATCGGGCAGATGCACATGCCGTATCCCGCCTATGTGCCGCAGGGCCGGGATGACCTGAACGCCTTCCTTTGGCAGGAGATGGCGCCGAAAAGCATGGCACTTGCGGGATTCCTGCATTGCCCGTACATCGTGATCCACGGGTTCAAGCTGTCGCATTTCCTCGGCTCGGAGGAGGCAGAGTGGGCCCAGACGGAGCGGTTCATCGACAGCCTCGCCCCGCTGGCCATCGAGAACCATACGACCATCTGCATCGAGAATCTCTACGATGGGCTTGGCGGGCATATGATCGAGGGACCGTGCTGCGATGCCCGCAAAGCGGCCGAACGCATCGATCGCATCAACGGGAAATACGGTGAGGAGGTGCTGGGCTTTTGCCTGGATACGGGACATGCGAACCTCGTCGGCATCGATTTCCTGGACTTCATCCGCACGCTGGGCAGCCGCCTGAAGGTCCTCCACATCCACGACAATGACGGCCTTTCCGACCTGCATCAGATTCCGTTCACGTTCGCACGCACGCGGGAAAACAAGTCATCCACCGATTGGGCAGGATTTTTGCAGGGCCTGCGCGAAATTCAATATCAAGGTACGTTGAATTTCGAGACGGCACCGGTCCTGACGGCATTCCCATCAGAGATGCAGGTGGATGTCTTGTCGTTCTTGGCACAAATTGGGAACTATTTTGCCGATAAGCTGGGGAGAAAAGGGGCGTATGAAAGTGATGGACCATTCGAAAGAAGCATGTGAAAAAGGTCGTGTGCGCATTTACATCGCATCGCATAAACTAGTCCCTTTTCCACAGAATCCGGCATACCAGCCTATTATCATTGGCCCGCTCAGTCATGTTGTTCCGCCTACGGTCGTTACGGATGCAACGGGCGAGAATATTTCGATCAAGAACCCTTCGTATTGTGAGCTGACTGCCTTGTATTGGGCATGGAAGAATGATACGTTGAAAGATTATATCGGTCTGGTTCATTACCGGCGTTATTTTCGGACGATGCATCCTCAAGAGCCATTGACGCTGGATTCCGTCCTGCAAGAAGAGGAGATTCTCGATATCCTGAAAGATCATGACATTATCGTTCCTGAGCCGTTCAAGTCTCTGCATCATACCATGGGCGAATTTTATCGGCTCAATCACTGCCCAGAGGATTTGGAGGCTGCGCGCAGGATTATTGGACAGTGTCACCCGGATTACCTGGAGGCTTTTGATGCCATCATGGAGAGACAGGGAATCTATGGCTGCAATATGTTCATCACGCGACGGGAGGTCTTCTGCGATTATATGCAGTGGTTGTTTGATATTCTCTTCCGCGTCGAGAAAGAGGTCGGAGGCTTCATGCATCGGGAGCCTTATCAGCGGAGGGCACCGGGATTCCTTGCCGAGCGGCTGATGAACGTCTATATCCTACGGCATCACTTCCGCACGAAGGTTATTCCATTTTTGTTAACGGATCTTTGATGCTGGTCTTCGATGACGATAGGGGGATGGATCATGGAGTTTTTGCATGAATTAGCAATCGCTGCGATCATGAAGGATGAAGGGCATTATCTCAAGGAATGGCTGGATTTTCATCTGTTGGCCGGCGTGACGCATTTCTATTTGTATGACAATGGCAGTACGGATAATACAAAGGAGATTTTACAGCCATATGTCGCGCGTGGCGTAGTGACGTATGCGTATCGGCCGGATACGTGTGAACAGATTCCTGCATATCGGGATGCTGTGCGGAGATATCGCTTCCTTTGCAAGTATATCGCTTTCCTCGATCTGGATGAATTCCTCTACGCACCGGATGGCAGGAGCTTACCGGAGGTCATTCAGGAACTGGAGGACAAGTACGGCGATCATGGCAGTTTCACAGCCAATTGGTGCTGTTATGCATCATCGGATGAGAAGAAGCCCGATTACAGCCGTGGCGTCCTGGACCGTTTCGTGTGGCGTATATCCGATGACCACGATCATAACAAGCATGTGAAGAGCATCATCGACCCACGTAAGTCAGGGAAATTCTTTACTCCTCATGCACCGCGTTATTTTATTGGGAATTATGGCGTGGACGAAGATGGTCATCCTGTTTACGGCTTTTTCAATGAACGACGCCCTATCCAAAAACTGCGCATCAACCATTACCATGTGAAATCCTATGCAGAATGGATGGAGCGTCGGAGCCGTAACCGTGCGGATTTGGGGACGCCGGTTCCACGTGATTTAGACGCCTGGTTTAAAGAGCTGGATTGCAGGGATATTCATGATACGGGTATTTTAGAATATCGTGAAGCAAGGAAGTTTATCCCCCAGAAAAAGGATGACCAGGGACAGTTCATTTTGCAGTTAGCCAATCGGGTGCAGACATATCTTCAGGAACAGGATCCGATGGATCTTGTCGAACTGCTGGGCAGCATCCAGAATGTCTGCCAGCTGCTGCCAGAATACCTGGATGATCAGCAGGTTGCCCTTTTGGCAGAGCAGCTGATGGATCATCTGTATACGTATCTCTCGGAAGACGATCTTCAAGCTGGGGATGTGGAACTTTTCCTGGATATGCTGCCGTTTCTGATACCGTTGATTTCACAAGAGAAAAGATCCAAATGGCGGCGCCGGATTATCATCTTAATGAATGAGGTTGCTACGCTGGAGAATAAGGTAGCTCATAATCACTCCCAATATCATGAGTATGATCAACTGGCACAGATATTCGCAAGCATGGATCGGTAACAGGGAAGGAGCCTGAATGGGATGGATATTACGGCATGTTACATCGTAAGAGATGAGTCTGAGCAGTTGCAGAAATCCTTGCAAACCGTTCGTGAGGCAGGCATTACAAAAGCCGTTGTCGTCGACACAGGCTCCGTAGATAATAGCAAACAAGCAGCAGCGGACTGGGGCGCTGAATGTCATGACTTCCATTGGTGCGAGGATTTTGCAGCAGCACGTAATTTTGCTTTGCAATGGATCCATAGCCGCTGGGTCCTGTTTTTGGATGCCGATGAATATCTAAAGAATCCAGCGGAATGGATTCCCTATATCCAAAAGCTGGAAAAAGAACATCCGGAAACGGAAGCGGTCTTTTCCAAACGATTGGAGTACGACACGGCTCAGCATAGCGTGCAGCAGGTAACCATGGTGGTTCGGCTGTTTCGTGGCGATGCGGGCTTGCTTTATCAGGGACGGATTCATGAGATCCTGCAGCATCCGCAAAGAGCGTTGAACATGCATACAGAAAGCCGTGCTTTGCAGATCGTGCATACGGGGTATGCGGAAGGGCGTGGAACGAAAAAGGTACATCGAAATCTGAAGATACTGAAGGAATTGGCGGAAAAGAACGGTATGGATGCATGGCTGCGTTTTTATCTTTGCCAATCTTACTTTGGACTTCATGATTTCCAGAAAGCCTATCATTATGCCGATGAAGCACTGAAGGAACCGTCGCCATTATTCCAGGGGCATATGGATTTGTTTCATTGGAAAATCGAAGCGATGCGACAGCTGGACAAACCTCTGACAGAGATGCTGCATACGGCGGATGAGGCCATCCGCGCTTATCCAGATTGGCCGGATTTCTATGGGGAACGTGGCATGATCCTCTGTGGGATGGGGGAATTGAATGAGGCAGAGGAAAGCCTGCGTACTGCGCTGGACCGATACGCTAGTCCTTCTTTTCAAGATCTTCCAGGCAGTTACTTTACGGAACGGACTGCCGTACAAATACGGAAAAGGCTGTCAGAGATTGCAGAGATGAAATCGAAGTTTAGTCCGAAGAATTTGGCTCAGGCTTATCAGCAGGCGGAACAGAACTTTGATCTGGATGGACGCGCTGCTTGTGTTATTGCAGCCATGGACATGGTACAACAGGAACCGCGATATGAGGGGACACCAGACATTACCTTTTTGGAGGAACGTATATCCGTTGTATTCTGCGCCTTATTCCAGGCTTTGCAACAGGGAAATCTTGCTTTGGCACAATATTACGCTACTGTTTTTCCTGAAAAATTCCTGGCCCATCCTGCCGCCTTGCGGGAGTACCGGTACTATAAAGGAATCATAGCATGTGGCTTGGGGAAATATTTGCAGGCGGCTTCGTATCTGATTGCCCATCTTCAATCCTATCAAAAAGATGAGCTGGCCTGGTTTGCTCTGGGAAATGCGAGATACTTGTCTGGTCAATACGCAGATGCCAAGGTCTGCTATGATCAGGCCTTGCAATGGAAACCCTGGTTTGCTGAGGCCATAGCGAATCGGCAAAAGGTGCAGGATGTCCTGAATCGACAGATGGACAATCCGCTACCTATCCAGCAGACCGTGGATACGGAACTCGGGCTCGATCCAAAGGATTGGGAGCAGGTACGGAAGATTCCCATTCTGATCAATTGCCGGGACCGGGTGGAATGCCTCTCGAAACTGGTACAGTGGCTCCTGCATGCGGGATACCAACGCATTATTTTGTTGGATAACGCGTCGACGTACCGTCCGCTCCTGTCGTATTACGAGAGGATGGCAGGTGAGTATGTACAGATTATCCGCATGAACAGGAATTACGGACATCGGGCCTTGTGGGAGAGCGGCGTGCTGAGGCAGCTGGATATCCGGACGCCCTACGTTTATACGGATCCGGATGTCGTCCCAGGCGATGCGTGTCCTCTGAATTTTTTGCAATATTTTGCTCAGGTCCTGCAGGCGTATCCGTATATCCGAAAAGTTGGTGCTGGCCTGATTTATGAAGAGGATACTTGTTATGATAAAGAGAATCTTCGAAAGAGAGAGTCTGCGTTATACCGGATCCCCTTGGAGCCGGAGGTGTTCTTTGCTGGTGTAGATACGACGTTTGCCCTGTACCGGAATATGGGGGAGTACCAGCGGAGCGCGTCACTGAGGATTACGGGGCCCTATCGCTTCCAGCACTTGCCATGGTATTATGATCCTAAGCATCTGCCGGAGGATGAGAAATACTATTTGGCTCATGCCAATACATCGTCATCGATGGGTGCGTTTATGCAAAAATGAGGGTGTTTTTTATGGAAAAAGCCGTTCAATATCGTGATTTCCTGCAACAGGTCATATCGGAACATTTTCTGGATTCATCCGTATACGAAGGAAAAAATATCCTATTTGTGGGGGATGGGGATTCCTTAGTCGAACGGATCGATCTCTTGCAATCCCTGCAGCAGACATTTACAGGGCGTGTCAAGCACATGGATATGGTCCGTCTGTTCAATCCCGTGCACAAGGATTCCCAAGGGAGGCTGGATGAAGCTGAGTTTCCTTCAGACATGCTTTTTGACGCGATTATTGTTTTGGATGGATGGGAAAAGGCATGGAATCCCTGCCGTGCAGCAGAGAAGATTGATGCTGCCCTTTGTCCTGGCGGTGTCGTCGTCTTAATCGCAAGGATTCCCGATGATGGCCTCATGCCCAATGTGTGTCTCTACCAGGATCGTTGGAGATACGAGCCGGAAGATCTGTGTCATTTATTTCCGGGATATGAAGTTAAGTATACGATGACGAGCAACCCGTCATTCCTTGGTGGATGTATTCTGCAAAAAAATAGCCATAAGTCGGTAGCTGATTGTTTTGTGGAACAGGGTGAGCCAGCACTCCTCTATTATGTTACGGGGAAAAGGGAACGTCCAAAGGCCGTGATGGAACAAGGTTATTTTCTATCTGGAAGAGGATTGGATGACATTGGTATCCGGTGCCATACGGATAAATGCTCCCTTTCGAATGGCTATTTGGATAAGTATGAGATGTTCCTCCGTCCTTTTCAGCAGAAAGCTTTTCGACTTCTGGAATTGGGCGTTTTCACAGGGTGCAGTATGCAGTTGTGGAAAGAATACTTTTCTCGTGCAGAAATTTATGGCGTCGATATTAATCCGGAGTGCCGGCAGTTTGAGCAGGAAAGGGTTCATATCCTGACTGCTGATTTAGGAAATGCATCGGCATTACGGATCCTGAGAGATATCCATCCTTCGATTATTATTGATGATGCATCGCATTTGTGGAGCCATCAGATCATGGCGATGTGTGAATTATACTCCTCTTTGCCATCGGGCGGCATTTATATCATGGAAGATCTGGCGACATCGCTGAATACGTATATGCTGCCAGGCTATTCGGATTATCCGATGGATGCGTATACATTCTGTGAACGCGTCGCTCGTGTTACGGCAAGCCGCTGCCCCTGCCCATCCGATACATCCCTGGCGTCGATTATCACAGAAATCGGCATGTCAACGGAACTGGTGTCTATTTTGATGGGAAGTTGCATTTTTATCAAAAGATAAATGATATGCGAAGGTAAAAGACATCGAATGGGAGTAATAGATATGGAACCGATGAATGTTTGTATGGATTTTCGATATGGCAAGATTATTTTCAATAAGCTCGATCAATATATCGGAAAATCTCTGAGGGTGTATGGAGAATTTTCGCAAGGGGAAGCGCGGCTTTTTGATTTGCTGGTTCATCCTGGGGATACGGTCGTAGAGGTTGGAGCGAATATTGGCTCGCATTCCGTTCATCTGGCGCAGTTATGTGGGGATACAGGACGTCTGTATGCCTTCGAGCCGCAGAGGCTGGTTTTCCAGATTCTTTGCGGCAATATGGCACTGAATAACATCACGAATGCCTATTGTATGCAGAAATGCGTCGGTGATGCTCCGGGCGTTGTCAAGGTACCGGTGCTGGATCCCACGGTCATGCATAATTGGGGAGGTTTGTCGCTGCTGCATACGACAGAAGGGGATGACGTGGAGAAAATAACATTGGATTCTCTCCATCTTACGCGGTGCGATTTGCTGAAAATCGATGTCGAAGGCATGGAAGAACAAGTTCTCCGTGGTGCGGCAACCTTGCTGGAGACCTGCCACCCGGTTATTTATACCGAGGTAGAACCGGCAGAAGAAAAGAATCAGTCCCTGTATCGTCTGCTTCGGCGCTATGGGTATCGCATTTATCGACATGAGCCTGCCATGTATAATCCAGACAACTATCAGCACGAAGAGAAGAATATTTTCTATGTCAGGAGAGAAGTTAATGGCGTTGTACGAGAGGGAAACATCGTGTCATTTAATCGCCTGTGCATTCATCCTGCGATGGGAGAGATTCAAGGCATGCCGGAAATTTGACAGAGCAGACGCTGGCGTATGCAGTATTGATAGAAAGAATGAGGAGTGAAATTGATGTTGATACCTAGAGGCAATCAGATGCGCGTATTAGGGCTGCCGATGGAGGGGGCATTTTTTGTCTGTGGTTCTGCGGGAAGCGGTAAATCAATTATGGCGTTAACAAGGGCATTGAATCTTGCTATCGTGAATCCTGCAGAGGACGTTTTGTTATTGGTGTATGTTCGTTCTTTGAGTGCTTTCTTGAATGGTATGATGCAAAATGCATTACCACATGGTATGTATAAGCCACGCAATTTGCATATTTTAGGATTTCATCAGTATGTACATTCCTGCTACGAAGCGTATACAGGGACTGGGTATGGGGAAATTGGACACTCTGCGGAAGCATGGGATCAGTTTACATCGGAGACGGCTGCGTTGATGCCTGAGAACATTTGCCACCATATCGTAGTTGATGAGGGGCAGGATTATACGGCGAGTATGATTCAGTTCGTTCGGAAATGTTATAGCAAGAGTTTGACCGTGTTTTTGGATAGTGCACAAACTATTTTTGAGGCATGTGGTAATTTGGCATTATATCAGCAGTACATTCTGATGAGTGAAGATCCTGTCTATTTTCAGCATGATTACCGGAATTGCGCTGAGATCACGCATTTCGCTAATGCCGTGCGCCGATGCTGCTATTGGCAAAGAGAGGTATATGAGCAGGAACTGGAAGAAGATCATCATGTTGAGGGGCGTAAACCCTGCTTTTATTTATTTGATCAAAAAGATCACGAGGATGATTGGCTATGCCGAAACGAAGTAATTGCAAATAGAGGATTTCAATCCACTGCTTTTTTGTTTGCTACAAAGAGGGAAGTTAATGATTTTTATCAGACATTAATAAGATATGGTATCCCAAAAATGGATCTGAAGATCATCAACAACCAAATAGATTCTTTTGATACGAATCGGGGGATTTTTGTTTCTACCTATTATAATTCCAAGGGGCTCGAGTTTGATAATGTATTCTTACCCGATGTATCCTTCGATGCTATATATCGGGGCTCTCAGACGAAATTGCGGTTGTTCTATGTAACAATCACACGAGCTAAGAGAATGCTTAATCTGTGCTGTTTTAGTGAACCGCATTTACTGAGTCAGTTGCCAAGGGATACCTATGATATTATAGACTATCGAAATCGCCAGAGATTCGATTTCAATGAATATTTCAAGGACTTATCATTTTGAGGTGTTGCGATATGAATGAGAGGGCGTGGCAATATTTATGTCAGAATCGCGGTGTAACAAGATTGTGTCATTTGACCAATATCAGCAGTATGTTCAGTATGGCACTGGATGCTAGTTATAATGGCATATTAGCGACTGCATATATTCCGTTGGATAATCGCTATCAAAATGATCATGTACGTATGGATCAGCACACGGAATATGTGAATTGCTCTTGCCAGTATCCAAACTACAAGTATTTCTATCGAAAACAAGATTGCCACAAACCGTTTAATACGTGGTGTTGTTTATTCCTTTCACCGCAAATTCTTCTAAAGCGTACGGCTATGTATTCGCCATTTAATGCAGCACGTGGATCTGGAAAATTTATTTGTTCTGATATGGATACGATAAGTAGACTTTTTTCTCATCCGGATCGACGAGACCGGCTTCGTTCCTGCCCGGATGACATTCAGGCAGAAATATTGATTGAAAGGGATATTCCCTGGAGTTATGTGACGGGGATAGCAGTAGAAAAGGCTGAAACAGCGCAGAGAATTTATCGTACGCTGGTTTATCAGTATGGCAGGGGATGCCCTAGATTGTATGTAGCACCAGATATTTTTTCGAATCAGTGTGAGCGGTTTCTTTGTAAAGGGTTGAGGCCACAGGAGGAGGAGTGGAAAGATGTGTGATATCCATGTTTTGAAAGAGCAACGTGCCTGTGGTGCCATGTTGGGAGTAGCCATAGGTGATGCTATTGGTTGGCCATTTGAGCGCGCTTCGCATACAGGTGAGTTTCGCCACGATGGAAGTTTTTTCGATTGGCAAATAAGCTGTGGCTCATATAAGAATCGTTATACGAAAACAGTTGCAGCGGGAACTTATAGTGATGATACACAACTCACGATAGCCATCGGACGCTGCCTGCTTTTTGCAGATAAATGGGGAAAACAGTTCAGCGAATGTGAATTGCCTGCTTGGCTTGAGTATCAGCAAGGAGGGGGAAAAATACTAAAAAGCGTTGCCAAAGACTGGAAGAATAAGAAATCTCCGTGGAGTTCTGGAAAGCCGGATAGGTATCTGGACGCTGGCGCGAATGGTGCGGCAATGCGCATTTTGCCTCATGTTTTATATGGGGCTTCTCAAGGCGAAACTAGCTTAGATGGCGTGTTGAATGATGTACGCAGGGACGCTTGCCTGACACATGGACATCCGCGGGCAATCGTTGGAGCAACTTGTCTGGCAAGTCTGTTATATGATTTATGGAATCTGCCGGTATCCGAACAGATTCCTTTTGGTGGGTTATTTGATCGTGCATTGAATTTACAAGATCACTGGGGAGCATTGCCGCAAGTGTGGCCTTTGAATGCATGGGACTGTTCTGAGCCCTTGGCCATCTATCATGGAAAAACTTACGCGGATTGTTGGCAGAAAACTGTCGACGAAATGGCTTTATATTTGAAGCAATGTAAAAAATATTTGGTTGACCGGCCAATGGTGTCGATACAGGATTTTCTGAAATACATTGGCGCAATTGGCCGTCAGAATGGATCCGGTACCAGTTCAGTGGCAGCAGCTATATTATTTGCATCGCTGGAAAGCCGTCCATCCATAGATGCAGTACTTCAGTCGGCATATCTCAGAGGCGTAGATACGGATACGGTAGCATCCATGACCGGTGCGCTTATGGGGATGTTATTTGGCGAGGAATGGTTTGCAGAATGGCCAAATTTGCATCAATTACAAGATAAAGCGTTTCTTCGTGAGTTGGCATTGGCCTTGGTACGTCATGAGCCCGAACGTCTTTGCGCGCAGGAAACCGCACTGCTTTATCCGGGAGACATCGCAAAAATGCCGATGGAGCGAGAATCCCGCGAGGAGCCGAAAGGACACCAGGATTATTTTAAAGCCCCGTGGGGACAAACTTTTGCTATATATACTTCGAGAGCTGCACAAAAAAAAGGAAATGCTGCGGAGCAAAGTGCATCGACATCCATACGTCATCCAGATATGGATAACCTGTTTTCCAAGCAGAAAGAACAGGCAGTTTCTGAGAGTGTCTCTGCCACATTCCCCCAATTGGATCAGAGAAGCTTGCAGCAGGCCATGCAATATTTCTTATCCAAATTACAGGAGGACCCATCGTGGAAGCATAAACAAATTGGTACGCTGGCTAAAACGATGCAGAACCCGGATGCTCAATTAACGGAAACCATGGCAGAGACGTATACTAAATTTTTTTCGAGAACTCTCCCATAACTGTGGGTAACCGGATTTATCAAAAAGAAAAATAGCAGCCATCGTTCTGGAGATGATGGTGAAGCAGGTAGGCCTTTACATGGCAATGGATGTGGGAATATCAACAGCATAGATATAAAAAGGCGGGACTTCAGGGTACAAGCCATGGAATCGGAGGTGCATCGGCATGTGGGATAAGACGCCGGGGATGTATTGTTTTGCGCGGGCCGGGTGGAATAACCAGCAGGTGACGAAGAACTGCGGCGTGCTGCCGTTCCTGTTCCATCAAATGTATGGGTGGCGTGCGGTGATGGCAGGGCCGCGCATCGAGGCAGATTATCCGGGGCTGGCTTATGTGCCTGGGCTGGAGATGGATTTCCTGGCGGATGCGCGGACGGAGTCGGCGTTGGCCTATCTTGAGGCGCATCAGATGGATATCGATGTCCTGGTCTTTCATGGTGTTTTCCCGAATTACATCCCCCTGGCGGCCCGTTACAAGGAACTTCGTCCGGATGGCAAGATTTATCTGGAACTGGATGCTAATGCGTTCTATGAGGATCAACTGGAGTGGACAAAGCCGGAGGCAATGGCGTTTCTGCAGTCCTGCGATGTCATCGGTGCCAGCTGTCATGCTATGCAGCGGCATATCGGGCAGAAATGGCCAGTCGTTGTGGAATATCTTCCCAACGGGTTCTATGATTTTACCGGGAGTTCCCAGCCCATGCAGGCGCAGAATTTTGCTGCAAAGGAAAAGGTGCTTTTGTCGGTCGGTCGTATCGGATCCCCGGAGAAGCAGAACGAAATCCTGCTTGAGGCATTTGCCGCCGTGGCAGACCGGCTGCCGGACTGGCGGGTGGAACTGGTCGGGCCGGTCGAGGAGGGGTTCCGTGCGTATCTGCAGGGCTATCGGGAGCAGCATCCTCAGGCGTATGAGAGGGTGTCTTTGCCAGGAAATGTCCCGGATAAAAAGCGATTGTATGCATATTATCGGCGCGCGGCAGTCTTTGTCCTGACCTCACCGCGCGAGGGCGGGACCCCGAATGTTGTTGCCGAGGCGCTGGCTCATGGCTGCTATATGCTGACGACGGAAATCGATGCAGCCGGGGATGTCACAGATCAGGGACGCTGCGGGCAGAGTTTTCCTATTGGGGATGCCGCTTCGCTCAGGGGTATCCTGCTCACGGTCTGTCCCGATGGGGAACGATTGCAGCAGGGAGGCAGACATGCTGCTGCTTATGCCCAAAGAAACTTTGATTTTCGCCGCATCGTCGCGCGCTTGCATGGAATGCTGATGGGGGAGGTGTGAAGATGGAAAACCAGGAAGAAACGCCATTCCAGTATTTCGGAACGACGGTCAAAGGGGAAAGGGTTCTGTTGCTGCATACGATGGCGCCCCTCCAGAACCACAGTGCGGTTCCGATGCATCTGCTCTACCAAAACGGAAGCGTCGATTTTGTCCAGGAGCGCCTGCTCCATAATCTGCTGGACCATCTGCTTATGCCGCGGGAAGCTGACTGTCGGCTGTTCCTGCTCCTGCTGTTTCGCAGACTGAATCGGAAATATCAGCCGCTTCGGATTCTCTGGACTGGCGGGCAGCCTCATGCGTGGAGCGGCATATTGCAAAAAACGGTGCAGCTTTTTCATCCGGACAGCCAGATTTATCATCTGCTGGGGACATCCGCTGCCGTGCAGGGAGAGGGCTTCATCCCCCTCGCCATGCCCTGGGAGCACCTTCTTCTTCCAGAGAAGGCTTTTGATATCCTGATCGTCGAGGATACAGAATCCGATGGCGGTGTTCCTGTCAGCTGTGCAGGGACGCTGCTGGCTTCCCTGCGGCCATGGGGCGAGGCGTATGTATCGTCATCGAATCCGGCGTGGTGGCAGGCTGTGGATGCAGCGCTGGGAGCTGGTACGGATCTGCGCGTGGGAAATGGGCTGCGGCGCGTCCTGTATCGTCTGCTGACGCCGCAGGCACAGCAGACGTTGACGGCCCCTCTTCATTCGGTGGAAGATGCATGGGATGAAATCCTCATACGGGTGCAGGCATGCCAGGAGATCCTGTCATCCGATACACAGGAACTGGACGTAGCGTCGGTTCGTGTCGTGCTTCAGACGGCAGAACAGATTGAGCAGGGCGTGAACGTCCTCTATCCATGGCTGCACAGCGAACCGATCAAGTATCTGGTCAATGAATGGAAGCGATACCTGCAGGAATACCTGCTGGGGCAGGGGACGTGGGACGAAGTCCGGCAGAGCTTTGCCCTGTTATGGCAGGATGTGCGGCAGGAAATCCATTCGGAATGATGGTGGTCTGTATATGATAGGGAGTAAAGGAGATAAGGCATGATTTTTAAGGAAGAAGATACAGGTCGATGGGATGCCTGCCGAAGGTATTTTTTCTCGTTGACGGATAAGGTGCAGGCCGGTCAGTTTGATGATCGTTACCTCCTTGACCTGATCGAGTTCAGGAAGCTCAGCGAGACGGATGTGGAAACGGCGATTTTCTATGCATTGTATGCTGCCGCGAATGGGAGTGATGATGTCGCGCTGGAGTATGCAGAGAAAGCCTATCATAAACGGAAAATCAACCTGACACTTTGGCGATTGTTACGGGATTGCTTCGAGCGGAAGGGCGATGCCATCCGTGCCTTGATCTTTGCCGGGTTTACAGCATGCTTCTACGCAGATCCCATTCAGATACCTATCCCGCGGGAACGGGTTGATGAGGCTATGCTGAAATTGTCGCTCAGCATGAATAACAAGAAATATGCGCCTGTTACGAACTCCCGCATGCGGATCACTGACCAGGGAGTGGGCAGCCAGGAAGCAACTTATGTCGGAGAATTCCTTCCGCAGTTCCAGACAACAGATCCTTTCCGCTATTGGAGCGGTGTTTATGCGGAGCGGGAACAGCATGATATCAAGACATATATCGCAGAATACCTAAAAGATCATGAAATGCTGGCAGACTATGGAGATGCAGAATTTGTATTTGATATTATGCGGGCAAAAGAGATTCCATCGGAGGTCACGGTCGATTTGCCGCCCGATACAGAAGCCATCATTGTTCCATTGGCAGGTAAAGGAGAATTTCAGCAGGTTTGGTTCCAACAGGATGATGGAGAAAACCTGATGGGACGGCTGGCAAAATGGCAATTCCAATTTTTCCGTCTGAATCAGAAAACGAAAATCACTTCGAAGGCACCTTTTATTTTAGGGAAGCCGATTCCCTTGGGACATAGTCCGAAACGGAGAAAAGTCGTTATCAATATTTTTCTGGATGCACTTTCCTGGCAAGCTGTGAAAGAACGCAACTACGATCTCGTTCCCAATATCATGAATTTTTTCCGCAAAGGTGTCATCTTCGATGATACAAGGACGACTTCGGAGTTTACGCTGCCAGCGTATCCGGCTATTGAAACAGGCATGTATCCGCATCATACGCAGATTTTCAATGAAAAGGGATCGCACTCGCTGAATGCGGATATTCTCACATTGGGTGAACAGATGAGGAATTTGGGATACTATTGTACCGTTCCCATCGGATCCGGAGATGTCATATATGATGAAGTTACCCGGGGATACGATCGTTTGATTGTTAATCAGACCAGTACGTATATCCATACAGGCGTGGGGCGGGCAATTCAGCAGCTGCAGGCTTTTCATGAATGCGATCAATTCATGGTCCTGCATACGCTGGATGCGCATCCGTGGTCGCAGTCTGGAGTAGGAATTCCTCTCGAAACGCAAACGCAGCTGTCCTTGCATGATCTCTTGATCGGGGCAGATGAGGCAGAGATGAGTGTGAATCTGACCGACCGGCTTGTTTATCGGCACTGGGTTGAAGTCGGTATCCGAGAAGCGGATCGCTCCTTGAAAGAACTATTCGATTTTATCGAGGCGAATTATCAGGACGACGAGTATCTTATCACGCTGTATTCGGATCACGGAACGACCATTTATGATAAAGTTCACTATCGCCTTAGCAAACATGTCGCAGGCTCAGCGTTTATGGTTCGTGGTGGTGGAGTACCAGCTGTTGGCTTGGATGAGGAACTCGTGAGTACCGTTGATATCTATCCGGTACTTGCCCACCTGCTGGGCTTTCCTGTGCCGGATAACGTGGACGGTCAGCTGCCTGCCGTGTTTGGTGGAAAACCGCGGAAATATGCCTATAGCATGTCCATGTTCCCTGCGCAGACGTTTAAACTCAATGTCTGCGATAAGGAGCACGAATGTCGTGTGGAGTCGCGGGAAGTCACCGATGAAGATGGACGCGTCGATTTGAGGGATGCCTCGGTTGAGGTATATGACCGTAGGACAGAGGAGCATTTACCCAATGCAGCTGCGGAACCCTTCATTCCACATATTCGCGATTTTACGAGGGAGATCGACACGCATGGGATGCAGTGGCCAGATATGCGGGCGAAGCGCCCGAAATGGTATGGCTTGCCCTGATTTCGTGATGATGCAGCAGAGGTAAGAGGTGAAACGAGATTGACCAAAGAAGGGTTCCAAAGGCTATGTGCCAAGCAAAATCGGACGCCGGAAGAAGAACAGGCATTAAAGCCCTATGCTGTGAAGAATGCCATTATCCTGGCTGCTGGTATGAGCACGCGCTTTGCTCCGCTTTCGTATGATAAGCCGAAGGCATTGCTGCGGGTCAAAGGGGAAATCCTCATTGAGCGGCAGATCCTTCAGTTGAAGAAGGCAGGAATTCAGGATATCACCATCGTTACCGGTTATAAAAAAGAGCAGTTTGCATATCTGGCCGACACCTTTGACGTACAGCTCGTTGAGAATCCGGATTATGGGCGATACAACAATACGTCCTCTCTTATGCGGGTGTTGGATAAGTTGGACAATACTTACATCTGTTCTTCGGATAATTATTTTGTCCAGAATGTGTTTGAGCCACATGTTTATCGGGCGTATTATTCGGCGGTTCATTCGGACCGGCCGATGCATGAGTACTTCCTTACGACGGATGCCGATGACCGGATTACGCAGGTTACTATCGGTGGGCAGAATGGATGGTATATGCTCGGTCCTGTTTATTTTGATCGGACGTTCAGTGCGCAGTTCCGTGCGATTCTGCAGAAGGAGTATGCGCAGCCCATGACACGGAATCAGCTTTGGGAAAATCTCTATATGCGGCATATAGACCAGCTCCATCTGTATATGAGAGCGTATCCGGCAGATATTATTTATGAATTTGATTCGCTGGCGGAACTGCGTGATTTCGATTCAACGTATTGCGACCATGTGGACTGCGAAGCTTTTCGTCATATTCAGCGAACTTTACAATGCATGACTGCGGATATCGATGTCCTCGGTGTCCTGAAACAGGGGATGACAAATGACTCATTCCTGTTTTCAGCCAAAGGGGAAAAGTATATTTTTCGTCGAAATGGTATGGGGACGGATCATCTTATCGATAGGGAAAACGAGAAAAAAGTTTATGCTTTCCTGCAGGGAAAAGGCATTACGGAGAAGGTAGTGGCGCTGGATCCGGAAGATGGATATAAGATTTCTGTCTACTATGGGGGGGGCGCGAGTTTGCAATTCCAAAGAGATGGAGGATGTGCGATACTGCATGGACAGGCTTCGCTCGTTTCATGAAAAGAAATTTTATGATGCTTCTATCCGTGCAATCGATCCTTTTCGTATGATTGTATTTTACGAGACGCTGCGTCAGCCTGTGTCGATTTATGCCGACTACAACCGTGTTCGGGAGGAAGTCATGGCACTTCAGCCATATTTGCGGGCATGGCTGGATCATCCGGATACGCTGTGCCATTTCGATGCAGTATCGGACAATTTCCTCTTTGTGCCCGGTCGTGAGAAGCCGATTCTCATTGATTGGGAGTATGCCGGGCTTTGCGATCCTTTGGTGGATGTCGCGATGTTTGCTATTTATGCTGGCTATGATGCGGAGAAGATCGATCGTCTTATCTCGATGTATTTTGGCCGGGAGCCGGAGCTGTTGGAACGGGCACGCATTTATGCTTACGTGGCGATTGGCGGATTGTTATGGAGCAATTGGTGTGAGTACAAGATGACATTTGGTATCACTTTTGGAGCTTATGCGGAGCAGCAGTATCGTTATGCAGCGGAGTATGCCTCGCGGGCTGCAGAGCTCTTTGCTGAGGATAAGGGCGGCGATGGACGTTGAAGCGGTATTCCTTTTGGATTTTCCTTGGATTGTTGAGTGGTTTTCTCTGGGGTGTCAACAATGTCCTATATGCTGCGGGATATACGGCCGGGATGGCGACAGGGAGTAGGACTTTTGTCGATGCCGCCCTGTTGTTCCCATTGGCTTGCACAGCTGTCAATGATTCCAGTGCGGCAGCTGCGCTGCTGATTGCCCATGGACGGAGCGGGAAATGGCACCACATGACTCAGCAGCTGCGGAAGAAGGGCAGTCGATATCTTTGTTTGGCGGCTCTGCTCGGTGGACCTGTCGGGCAGTTTACCTATTGTCTCGGCATCATTTGGGCTGGTGCGGCCTATGCATTGGCTTTTTCGGCGCTTTATCCTGTCGTTGGATGCTTGCTGGCTGCGTGGTTCCTTCATCAGAGGATTACGATGCGGATGTGGATCGGTATTGTGTTGGCAGTCGGTGGAGCTGTATTGACAGGCTTCGAACCGCCAGAAGGCGTGCCGGCCACGTTGCCGCTGGGGATTGCGACAGCATGCACAGCGGCCGTTTGCTGGGGGAGTGAGATCGTATTAGCAGTGAAAGGGATGGAGTGTGAGATTTCCCCTGAGTCGGCTATCACGCTCAGAGAATGCATTTCTGGCAGTGTCCTTATGCTGCTGGTATTACTTGTTCTGCCGGGGCAGCCGGTCATGGCAGAACTCATAAGCAAGCCGGAGGTCCTGAAGTTCTTTGTGCTGGCCAGCGTTTCAGCGGGTGTTTCTTACTTCCTTTGGTATGCGGTTAATCATACCATTGGTTGCGCAAGGGGGATGGCCGCAAATACCACATATGTGATTTGGGGTGTTCTATTGCAGGTCTTTTTTACGGAGATCGGGATAACGCCAGCTATTCTGGTCGGCTGTGTTCTCGTATTTTTGGGGGTGGTACTTGTTTCGTGGGAGTGATATGGTTTCGTTGGCGGATGCAAGCAGGTAAAAAAACGTTCCCGGCGTATGCCGGGAACGGTGCATTTTTATACGATGGATTTATATTGACGCGGACAAAGTTGCATGTTAAGATGTTCGCATGGGAGCTGCCATAACGGTAGGCGGTTGGTCAAGCCTCGCAGAAAGGTCGAAATACCTTGACGGGAGGTGAAGCCCGTGAATGATATCATCATGGTTTTATTCCTGATGCTCTGCATTCTGGTTGTCATAAAACAACAATAACCGCCCCGGTCTACCAAACTAGGCGGTTATCGTTTGAAACATAACGTTTAATCAACTAGCGAGGTTGCCAACCGTCTATCGGTGGCTTCCTTTGTCTATATTATAATATGTGGTATTGCGGATTGCAAGAAGGAATATGCAGTGGTATCTTGACAGAATTCGGGAAATGGCTAAATTGGAAATCAAACGGATGTCGAATTCACCGGATTACGGATGCTTTTATCAGCGCTTCCTGGTGAGTATGTTATAATGTAGTGTAGCAGGCAGAAGTGCTAGAAAAGGGGAGATACTATATGGATAATCTTGCAAGAAAGGAACCACCACGCACGGAAATCATTGCAGGTAAAACTGTACTGATGTCACCGCGTCCCTTGATAAGGCACACTTTAGTTGCCAGTAATATATACTATATTTTTGCCAAATATCTCCATGGCAAGACTTGCGTACCATTTGCCGATGGCGTTGATGTACATCTGAATGAGCAGAATTGGTTTGTACCGGATGCCATGATTGTCTGCAATCCGGATATCATCAAAGAAAATGGTATCTATGGTGCGCCGGATCTCGTGGTGGAGGTGATTTCACCGTCCACGATGCGCTACGACCGCGGTCCCAAGATGCAGGCCTACGCCAAAGCGGGCGTCAAGGAGTACTGGCTCGTCACGCCACTGGCGCGTTCCGTGGAGGTTTATCTGAATCATGGTGGCGTTTTTGAGATTGATGAGACCTATGCTGTATATTCGGAGGCCGACCTGAGCGTGATGAATGATGAGGAAAAGGCCGCCATCAAGCCACAAATCAAAGTGTCCCTGTACGACGATTTGCTGGTGAACGTCGAGGATGTTTTCTACCGACTCTGAGTACCATGTCGATTTTCCCTGTGGCACGTAGAATAAATAGGGGAAGATAAAGCGAGAGGTGGAGTATGATGCAGACGGTGGGACTTTCCGTGATTGTGCCGATGTATAACCGGCGGAAGTATATCGAGGAGTGTCTTGACAGTATTTTGACGCAGACGTATCGGGATCTGGAGGTCATCGTGGTCGATGACGGCTCGACGGATGGCAGTGATGCGCTGGTCGAGGAAAAATACGGGCGGGATCCGCGCGTGGTCCTGACGCGGCAGGCGAATCAGGGGGCGGGCATGGCGCGCAACCGCGGCCTGGAACTGGCACATGGGAAATATGTCACTTTTGTGGACAGTGACGATTTTCTCGGTCGGGAAGGCTTTGCCTATATGGTGGCTCTGGCAGAAAAAGAACAGGCCGATGTGGTATATTCGATGAATAACTATATCGTGCGTGATGGAGAGTACACCTTGCAGGAATCCAGTTCCCTGGCTCCAGGCATTCGTGAACATTTTGCCTTGCCGGATGCGTTGGAGGGAAGGCTGGAATTTTACCAGCAGTATCCGATCCTGGCGGTGTGGAACAAGCTCTTCCGGCGGGATTTCCTGGAGCGTTACGCGATCCGCTGTTCCTCCCTGCCTTATCGTGAAGAGGCGAGCTTTGCGATTCCCTGCCTGTTTCGCGCCGGGCGGTATGTCGTGACGCCGTTCCGGTATTACGTCTACCGAGTGTCCCCAGGGTCTGTCGTGCGCGGGCATAAAACGCTGGATGATGTCGAGAAGCTGATTCGGATGATTCCCCCGCTGTTGCAGGGGATTACCGATGTGTTGAAGGGTATCCCTGCGTTTGATCAGCACCCTGCGTATGTGCGCGCGGTGAAGGAGCGGCAGCTGGGCGATCTCTTTGCCATGATGCGGGCCTGGAACTGGTACCCCATCCCCGAGGAGTCGAAAGCGCTGGTCAAAGACGTCATGGAGGAGGCTTTTGCCGCCTTCGATGCGCCACAGGCTTTCCTGCTGCAGTATTTGTTCTTCCACTACAATGAAAGCCAGTGGCAGATAGAGTCGAGGTAGTTTTTCGTTCCATGCAGGGAAACAGGGAGAGTCCATGATGAATCGTTTGGATGCGTATCAAACAGCGTATTGCCTTTGGAAAACGGGAAAGCTCGCGGAGGCGGAGCGGGGGCTGCGGGAAATGTGGCAGAGGTCGGGGGCGCGGTCGCTGCGGGAGGCGCTGCTGCTCGCCTATGTCCTGCGGGATGGCAAGCGGTACGTGAGCCAGGCGGACTGGCT
This sequence comes from uncultured Selenomonadales bacterium, assembly GCA_900315155.1. GTDB lineage: Bacteria > Bacillota > Negativicutes > Selenomonadales > Selenomonadaceae > UBA2897. The sequence continues at coordinate 39,833 of OMYB01000004.1, forward strand.
GCGGCAGCTGCTGGCGGAGTTTGCGGCGTCGCCGGAGAAAAATTTCCTTGCGGAGGCGTGGAGACTGCTCGGCGGGGCGCTGCGGCGGCTCGGGGCGGCGCAGGAGGCCGTGGAGGCGTTTTTGCAGTCGATCGCGCTGGAGCCGGATCCGGAGCAAAAGCTCGTCGAGTGCAGCAATGCGATCTTTGCTGCGAATGCGGTTTCGGGGGATAGCTGCGAGCTGTTTCATAAGCTTTATGCGAAGTATCAGGAACTGCTGGATGCCTTGCATGTCGTGTCCTATCCAAAGCCTTCGTGGCATCATGAGAAAATCCGCGTGGGCTATCTGTCGGCCGATCTGCGGGATCATGCGGTCGCGCAGTTTGTACAGCCACTGTTTCAGCAGTATGATGCGAATCGGTTCGAGGTGTATGTGTACTCGCTCGTCCCGCAGCCGGATTCGGTCACGGAGGCGCTGCGGCAAAGTCCCGTTATTTGGCGCGACGTTGCTCATATTGCGTCGTTTGGGGCGCTGGCGGAGCGGATTCGCGCGGATGAAATCGATATCCTCTTTGATCTCGGAGGACATTCTAGCCGCAATGTACTGCCGGTCTTTGCGTGGCGGGCGGCACGGGTGCAGATTTCGGGCATCGGGTATTTCAACAGCACGGGCATCCGGCAGACGGATGGGTTTTTGACCGATGCATACTGCTCGCCGGAGGCGTTGTCGCCGTATTTTGTAGAGCCGCTGCTGCGCCTGCCGCACAGCCACTTTTGCTATGCGCCGTTTTCGCGGTTCCCGGATATCGGGGCATTGGCGGCGGATCGGCAGGGGCATATCACGTTTGGCTGTTTCAATAATTTTGCCAAAGTGACGGACGAGATGCTGCGGCTTTGGGCACGGATTTTGCAGGCGGTGCCGGGATCGCATCTGCTCCTGAAGCATGAGCTGTTTGACTCAGTAGAAGGGCGCGCGTATACGGTAAAACGCATGCAGTCATGCGGTGTGCCTGTGGAGCGCGTGGAGATGCGCGGCCTGTCACGCGACTACCTCGCGCAGTACCGTGATATGGATATCGCCCTCGACACGAGCCCGTACCCGGGCGGACTCACGACCTGCGAGGCACTCTGCATGGGCGTGCCGGTCGTCACGCTCACGGGCGGGCGGCACGGTGCGCGGTTCGGGTACAGCTTCCTGAGCAATCTCGGCATGCCGGAACTGGCAGCAGCGACGCCCGAGGCCTATATCGCACTCGCCGTGCAGCTGGCTGGTGACCGCGAGCTCCTGCATGTCCTGCATCAGCAGCTGCGGCCAGTGATGCTGCGGTCGCCTATCATGAATGGGGCAGCGTACATGCGGGATTTGGAAGGAATCTATATGGAACAACTTCACCAGGCGGAGAAAACAGGAGGAAGCTGGGCATGAAACGATGACGCAGTTTATTTTTGACCTGGATGGGACGTTGACCCGGCAAGAGACGCTGCCGCTCATTGCTGAGCAGTTTCATGTGCAGGAGGATATCGCGGCCTTGACGGAGCGGACGCTGCGGGGGGAGATTCCTTTTACGGCGTCGTTCCGACGGCGGGTGGAACTGCTGAAGGGGTTCCCCGTGGATGAGATCGACAGGCTGCTGGCGCAGGTCGGGCTGCATGAGCAGGTATTGCGGTTCATACAGGGGCATGCGGATTGCTGCTGCATCGCGACGGGGAATCTGGGCGCGTGGGTGCATGGGCTGGTGGAGCGGATCGGGTGCCCGTGTTTCTGCTCGGAGGCAGAGGTCGTGGATAACCGCGTCTCGCGTCTGGTGCGCATCCTGAGAAAAGAGGAGGTTGTCCGGCGGTATCAGGCGGCGGGGCGGCGCGTCGTTTTTATCGGCGATGGGCACAACGATGCCGGGGCGATGCGGCAGGCGGATATCGCCATCGCCTCAGCGCTGACGCACCCGCCGGTCCCGAGCGTCATCCGGGAGACCGATTATCTCGCCTCGACGGAGGCGGGATTGTGTCGCAGGCTGGAGCAGCTTCTGCATGAGGAAAATGAATAGCCCGGGTGGCTCAGAATAGAAAAGAAAAGGCTCTGCGAACGCCGATGGATTCGGCGCTCACAGAGCCTTTTGTGTGTTTCTGTTTGCGTAGCGTTATGCCGTTTTGCGTATCAGCGCTTTTCGAGCAGGAGGCCGACGCGCTTTTTCACTTTCGTCAGCGTCTTGTTCGCGATGTAGGTCGCGCGCTCGGCGCCTTTGCGCATCTCCTCCTCGAGGTAGGCGCGGTCGTTCATGATGCGCTGGAAGTTCTCGCGTACGGGGCGCAGCTCCTCGGCCACGGCCTCGCCGACGGCCAGTTTGAAGTCGCCGTAGCCTTTGCCTGCGAACTCCGCCGTGATTGCGTCCATACTCTTGCCCGTGACGGCGCTGTAGATCGTCATGAGGTTGTTGATGCCATCCTTGCCTTCGCGGTAGCAGACCTCGGCCTCGCTGTCCGTGACGGCGCTCTTGAATTTCTTGATGATGACATTTTCGTCGTCGAGGATGGAGATCGTGGCTTTCGGGTTCGTGTCGGACTTGCTCATCTTGCTCGTCGGATCCTGCAGGCTCATGATGCGCGCGCCCGCTTTCGGATAGTAGCCCTCCGGCAGCTTGAACGTCTCGCCGTACGTGTGGTTGAACCGCGTCGCGACGTCGCGCGTGAACTCGAGGTGCTGCGTCTGGTCGGCGCCGACGGGGACGTAGTCGGCCTGGTAGAGCAGGATGTCGCCCGCCATGAGCGACGGATAGGTAAAGAGACCCGCGTTGATGTTCTCCGGGTGCTTCGCGGATTTGTCCTTGAACTGCGTCATGCGGGAGAGCTCACCGAACTGCGAGCAGCAATCCATGATCCAGCCCATCTCCGCGTGGCATTTGTTGTGGCTCTGCACGAACACGAGGCTTTTCTCCGTGTCGATGCCGCAGGCCAGCAGCAGCGCAAAGGCCTGCCGCGTCTGCTCGCGGCGTTTCTGCGGGTCGATGTGGATCGTCAGGGAGTGCAGATCGGCGATGAAATAGTAGCAGTTGTACTGCTCCTGGATCACGCGCCAGTTGCGCACGGCACCGAGGTAGTTGCCGAGCGTGAATACGCCCGTCGGCTGGATGCCGGAGAGGATGATCTTCTTTTCGTTCTTTTCCTGTGCGGATGTATTTTCAGACATAGTCATTTCTCCTTTGATAAAATGAATACTTCCTTGATTATAGCACGTTTTGCCCCTGGATGCAGGGAAAACTGGGAGACGCAAAAATTTTGTAAAAAAATTTCAAAATCACTGGACAAATTTGATGGAATGCGTTATAGTAATAATTGTGAAACGGTTTCGTAAAGGTTCTGAAACCGTACAACCAAAGGAGTGAAGCAGATGCCGGGAGCAAAGCGGAAAAAGGTAACGATTGTCGACGTTGCGGCAAAGGCCGGCGTGTCCAAGACAACGATATCCCGCTATCTGAATGGAAAATTCGAATACATGTCGGATGAGTCGCGCCAGAAGATCGCCGACGTCATCGAGGAGCTGGGCTACCGCCCGAACTCGATTGCGCGCAGCCTGAAGGCAAAGCAGTCGTTTCTCCTGGGCGTCATCGTTTCGGATATCACGAGCCCGTTTTCGCCGATTCTGTTAAAGGGAATCAGCGATTGCTGCGAGCGGTTCGGCTATCGTATCCTCATTGCGAATTCAGACGATGAGCCGCGCAAGGAGCGCGATTATGTCATGAGCATGATCGACCAGCGCGTCGATGGCATCATCCTGAACACGACGGGCGGCAACGATGAGTTCCTGCGCGAGGTCGCGGACTCGGGCACGCGTGTCGTGCTGGCTGACCGCACGATCGAGCGGGAGATTTTCGATACGGTACATAGTGCGGACCGTGAGGCCATGCACCAGATGTTCCGTTACCTGAAGGGCGAGGGTTATGAGAGTGTGGGCTGGTTTACGCAGCCGCTCACGAACAGCGCGCGTATTAACCGGTGCCAGATTTTCCGCGAAATTTATTCCGATTATTTCGAGGGGCCGGCGGAGGTCTATTTCCTCGAGAAGAAGCTGCGCGATGCAAGCGTCATGCAGGAGTTCATGCGTGACCAGGCCGGGAAGAAACACTGCATCTTTACTGGAAATGGCGTCGCAACGCTGCGTCTCGTGCAGACGATGCGCGACCTGCATATCGAGTTCCCGCGCGATACAGGACTGTGCGGATTCGATGACTGGAGCTGGATGAACCTCATCGGCGGCGGTATCACGACGATCAGCCTGCCGACCTACGAGGAGGGCCGTGAGTGCGTGAAGCGCATGATGCACAACATCCACTATTCGCAGTCCACGCCGCCCCAGAACATCGAGCTGCCCTGCACCCTCCGCGTGCGGCACTCGACCTAAAACTGGATTTTGGAGGCTTTCCTCGTAAAGCCTTTCATCATACTCAATTTGTAAACCGGTAAACCACCCGCTGCCTGAGGGGATTCGGCAGGGGTACAGGAGGTAACGAAAGTGGCAGAAGTATTGACATTTGGTGAACCCATGGGCCTGATGGTCGCCGATACCATCGCCCCGCTGAAGGATGTCGAGCATTTCACGCGCTACGTGTGCGGTGCCGAGGTGAATTTCTCGGTCGGACTCTCGCGTCTGGGGCATTCTGTAGCGTACGTCTCGCGCGTCGGTCAGGACCCGTTCGGCGAGCATATCCTCGATTTCCTCGCGGAGAACCACATCGACAACCAGTATGTAAAGACGGACGATACGTGGCTCACGGGCATGCAGCTCAAGGCCAAGGCATATCCGGGCGAGGATCCGCTCGTCGTGAATTTCCGCAAGGGCACGGCGTTCTCACATTTCGATCCGAAGGATCTCGACGCCATCGACTGGACGGGCGTAAAGCACGTACATGTCACGGGCATCTCCGCCGCGCTGTCCCAGAGCTGCCGCGAGGCGGCCGGGCGTCTCATGGATCTCGCGCATGAGCATGGTGCACGCGTTTCGTTTGACCCGAACCTGCGCCCGGCGCTGTGGCCGGATAAAGCGGAAATGGTCCGCGTGCTCAACGCCCTCGCGGCGAAAGCGGACATCGTCCTGCCGGGTGTCGGCGAGGGTGAGACGCTCATGGGCTCGCGTGACCCGGAGAAAATCGCCGATTTCTATATCGGCCAGGGCGCAAAGGCCGTCGTCGTCAAGGTCGGCGCGAAGGGCTCTTTCGTCAAGACGGCGGATGGCGATGCGTACGAGTCGCCGGGCTTCCACGTCGAGCACGTCGTCGATACGGTCGGCGCCGGTGACGGTTTCGCCGTCGGCACGATCAGCGCGCTGCTCGAGGGCCTGCCGCTCAAAGATGCTGCCCGCCGCGGCGCCGCCATCGGAGCGCTCGCCATCATGGTGGCCGGCGACAACGAGGGATTGCCTGACCGGGAAAAGCTCGAGGCATTTATGGAGTCACAAAAATAATTTTGGAGGTTAGAACAATGGATGTAAGGTATTCTGTTAATCCGAAGGATTTCAAGCGCTACAACACGGAGGAGGTCCGCAAGGAGTTCCTCATCACGGGGCTGTTCCAGCCGGATGCGGTGACGGCGACGTATTCGCATGTGGACCGCATGGTGACGTTCGGCTGCATGCCTGTGAACGAGACGGTTTCGCTCGACAAGGGCATCGATGTCTGGCACAACTTCGGCACGAAGTTCATCCTCGAGCGCCGCGAGATTGGTATCTTCAACGTGGGCGGCAGCGGCGTCATCACGGCGGACGGCACGGAGTACAAGCTCGGCTACAAAGACTGCCTCTATGTCACGATGGGCACGAAGGAAGTCACGTTCCGGAGCGATGACAGCGCGAAGCCGGCGAAGTTCTACATGGTTTCCGCTCCGGCGCATAAGCCGTGCCAGACGAAACTCCTGACGCTCAAAGATGCGCGCAAGGTGCCATGCGGCAAGATGGAGGAAGCCAACGACCGCGTGATCAACCAGTTCATCCATCCGGATGTACTCGAGACGTGCCAGCTTTCCATGGGCATGACGGCGCTGAAACCGGGCTCCGTCTGGAACACGATGCCGGCACATACGCACGAGCGCCGCATGGAGATCTATTTCTACTTCGAGGTCGGCGATGACGACGTCGTGTTCCACATGATGGGCCAGGGCGACGAGACGCGCCACATCATCATGCACAACGAGGACGCGGTCATCAGCCCGTCCTGGAGCATCCACGCCGGCTGCGGCACGAAGAACTACACGTTCATCTGGGCCATGGGCGGCGAGAATAAGACGTTCGATGATATGGATGACATCAAGAAAGTGGATTTGAAGTAAGGAGGATTTTGCATTATGGCGGATTTGTTGGAACAGTTTTCGCTGAAGGGTAAGGTCGCGCTCGTGACGGGTGCGGCTTATGGTATCGGGTATGCGATCGCGAAGGCTTATGCGCAGGCGGGCGCGAAGATCGCGTTTAACTGCCGCAGCCAGAAGCACATGGACGCCGCGCTGGCCGACTATAAAAAGGACGGTATCGAGGCGCACGGCTATATCTGCGACGTGACGAAAGAGGACGAGGTCCAGAAAATGGTCGCGGATATCGAAAAAGAGCTCGGCACGGTGGATATCCTCGTGAATAACGCGGGTATCATCAAGCGCATCCCGATGCTGGAGATGAAGGCCGAGGAGTTCCGTCAGGTCGTCGACATCGACCTCAACGCGCCGTTCATCGTCTCGAAGGCCGTCATCCCGGGCATGAAAAAGAAGGGCCACGGCAAGATCATCAACATCTGCTCGATGATGAGCGAGCTCGGCCGTGAGACGGTCTCGGCCTATGCAGCGGCAAAGGGCGGCCTGAAGATGCTCACGCGCAACATCGCCTCGGAGTATGGCGCGGACAACATCCAGTGCAACGGCATCGGACCGGGCTACATCGCAACGCCGCAGACGGCTCCGCTGCGCACGCCGGGCCATCCGTTCAACTCGTTTATCCTGTCGAAGACGCCGGCGAACCGCTGGGGCACGCCGGAGGATCTCATGGGCCCGGCCGTCTTCCTCGCGTCCGACGCGTCGAATTTCGTCAACGGCCACATCCTCTACGTCGACGGCGGCATCCTCGCCTACATCGGCAAGCAGCCGTGATTTCTGAAGGAGTATAGAAAACATGAACAAGAACGAAACCGTACTGAAACTTTCCCACCAGGGCATCATCGCCGTCGTGCGCGGCAAGACGATGGAGGACGGCGTGAAAATCGCGGACGCCTGCATCGCCGGCGGCGTCAAGGCCATCGAGCTCGCGTTCACGACGCCGCATGCGCCGGAGGCCATCACGACGCTCGTCGAGAAATACAAAGACGATGCGGACGTCATCATCGGCGCGGGCACGGTGCTCGACACGACGTCGGCACGCCTCGCCATCCTCGCGGGTGCGCAGTTTATCGTCTCCCCGGCGTTTGACAAAGACGTCGTCGAGATGTGCAACCTCTACCGCGTCGTCTCCTGCCCGGGCGTCATGGATCCGACGGGCGTCGTCGCCGCACTGAAGGCCGGCGCCGACATTGTGAAGATCTTCCCGGGCGACATCGTCGGCACGAAGATGATCAAGGACGTCCACGGTCCGCTGCCGCAGGCTCCGCTCATGCCGTCCGGCGGCGTCAGCGTCGAGAACACGGCCGAGTGGCTGCACGCCGGTGCCGTAGCCGTCTCCGCGGGCAGCAGCCTCTCCGGTCCGGCGAAGAAAGGCGACTACGCCGGCGTGACGGAGAACGCGAAAGCCTTCGTCAAAGCCGTAGCTGCCGCGCGCGCCTAAGCGAGCAAAAGCATAACATAAATCAAAGCAAACGTGGAGCCCATCCTGTCGATGTGGCTCCACGTTTTATGCATAAATGAAAAGGCCCCCTCTCTGAGGGGGCTGTCTGCGTCAGCAGACTGAGGGTGTCTTAGGCATTTTATTTCTCATATGGCCGGTACACTTTATGGTAGCTCGTGTGCAGCAGCTCGTGCGCTTTCTCGGAGAGGGGCTCGCCGAGGAAGTCTTTGTAGAGCGTGATGATGTCCGGGTTCTCGTGGGATTTGCGGATTGGGAGGTTCTTATCAATCTGGTAGAGAGCCTTCATGCGCTCTTTGCGGACGGCGTTCGTCGTGCCTTTTGGCTGGCCGCCGCCGCCGATGCAGCCGCCGGGGCAGGCCATGATCTCGATGAAGTCGTATTGGCACGTGCCCTTCTTGATCTGCTCCATGAGGATGCGGGCGTTTTTCAGCGTGTGAGCAACGGCGATGTGGATGTCCTTGCCGTTGAGGCTCACTGTCGTTTCTTTGATGCCTTCAAAGCCGCGGATATCCGTGAAGTCGAGTTTCTCGAGCGTCTTGCCCGTGACTTTCTCGTAGGCCGTGCGGAGCGCTGCCTCCATGACGCCGCCGGATGCACCGAAGATGGCGCCGGCACCCGTGCCGAAGCCGAGTGGGGAGTCGAACTCGCTTTCAGGCAGGTTCGTGAACTGCAGGCCGACGTATTTGATGAGCTTGATGAGCTCGCGCGTCGTGAGGACGACGTCGACGTCGCGCATGCCGTCGCGTCCCATCTCCGGGCGCGCGGCTTCGAATTTCTTCGCCGTGCAGGGCATGATGGATACCGTGACGATGTCGTGCACGTCGATGCCGGCTTTCTGCGGATAGTAGGTCTTTGCGATGGCGCCGAACATCTGCATCGGGGATTTCGCCGTGGAGAGGTGCTCGCGGAGCTCGCCGTAGTGCTTCTCCATGTAGTTGACCCAGCCCGGGCTGCACGACGTCATCATCGGGAGCACGCCGCCCTTCGTGAGGCGTTCGACGAACTCGGCGCTCTCCTCCATGATCGTGAGGTCGGCACCGAAGTTCGTATCAAAGACTTTGTCGAAGCCGAGCATCTTCAGCGCCGTGACCATCTGGCCCGTCTTGATGGCGCCGGGTTTCAGGCCAAAGCCATCGCCGAGGGAGACGCGCACGGCCGGGGCGACCTGCACGATGACGTGCTTGTGCGGGTTCTGCAGCGCGTCGAGGACTTTCTGCGTGTCGTCCTTTTCGACGATGGCGCCCGTCGGGCAGACGAGGCTGCACTGGCCGCAGAGGATGCAGTCCGTGGCCTCCATCGGCTTATCGTAGGCTGTCGTGACGCGGATGTCGCTGGAACGGCCGGCGTACGTGAGGCAGTTGAGCCCCTGGATTTCCTTACAGGCGCGGATGCAGCGGCCGCAGCGGATGCATTTTGCCGGGTCGCGGATGATGGACGGATTCGTCTCGATGCGCGGCTCGAGCTTGACGACGGACGGCAGCGGGGAGTCCTGGATGTTGAACCGCGTGCACAGGCGCTGCAGGTCGCAGTTCTGGTTGCGCGCGCAGGACAGGCAGTCCTTTTTGTGGTTCGCGAGCATGAGCTCCAGGATGGAGACCTGCGTGTCGCGGACGATCTGCGTATCCGTGTGGACGTCCATGCCCTCCCAGCACTCCGTGGAGCAGGCGGCGAGCAGGCGGCGCTTGCCCGTGACCTCGACAGAGCAGAGACGGCAGTGCGCCTTGATCTTCTGGTCCTCATGGTAGCACAGATGCGGGATGTCGATACCGAGCTGCTGCGCGGCCTGCATGATTTTCGTGCCTTTCGGGACCTCGACGGGGATATTGTTGATGGTCAGATGGACCATCGGGATTTCTTCTTTAACTGCTGCTTCTGCACTCATGCTTCAGCACCTCCAACTTCGAATACTTCCGGGAAAACCTCGATGGCAGAGCGCAGCGTGTTCTGCGCCGTCTCGCCGAGGCCGCAGAGGGACGACATGCTCATGACGCGCGCGATTTTCTCCATGACGGCGATATCACGCTTCGTGGCGGTTCCGTTCTTGATCTTCTCGAGGATGATCTTGATGTGGAGGTTGCCCTCGCGGCACGGCGTGCACTGGCCGCAGGATTCTTCGGAAAAGAAATCCTGGTTGATGCGCAGGAAATCGATGACGCTCGTGCGCTCATCGACGACACAGAGGGCACCGGAGCCGACCATGACGCCGGCTGCGCGCAGGTCCTGATACGTGTACGGCGTATCGAGGATGTCGGCCGAGGCGACTTTGCCCGAAGCACCGCCGAACTGGATGAGGCGGATCTGCCGGTCGCCCTGGATGCCGCCGGCGAGGCCGTAGATGATGTCGCGCACGGACGTGCCGAACGGGATCTCGAACGAGCCCGGATGCTTGACGTTGCCGCCGACGCTGATCATCTTCGTGCCGACCGAGTCGCCGACGCCGTAGGACTGGTAGACCTTTTTGTCGTCGAGCAGCAGATGCGGGACGAGCGACAGGCTCTCGACGTTCTGCAGGCAGGTCGGGCGGGCGAACGCGCCGCTGACCTTGACGAAAGGCGGTTTCATGCGCGGACGGCCTGCTTTGCCCTCGATGGAGCGGATAAGCGCCGTACCCTCGCCGCAGACGTACGCGCCGGCACCGGAGTAGAGGTGGATCTCATAGTTGAAGCCCGGGATGCCGAGGATGTCCTTACCGAGGAAGCCGTTGCGGTGGCATTCACGGATGGCGTTCAGCAGCAGCGGGCGGAAGCAGGCGTACTCGGCGCGCATGTAGATGTAGCCATCCGTTGCACGCATGACGTACGCGGCGATGATCATGGCCTCGATGAGGTTAAAAGGATCGTTCTGGATGAGTGGGCGATCCTTGAACGTCGTCGTCTCGCCCTCATCGGCGTTGCAGATGATGATGTGGTTGTTGCCCGGCACCTTGCGCGCCTGCGACCATTTGCGGCCCATATCGTACTCGGCACCGCCACGGCCCTTGACTTTGTTCTCGGCGATGAGCGTCGCAATGTCCTCGCCATCCATGGTTACGGCTTTGCGCAGCGCCCGGAACCCGCCGATGCTCAGGTAGGAATCGATGGAATGTGGATCATATTTCCCGAAGTTCTGCGTCAGGAAAGATACTTTGCTGGTCATAACTAGATTCTCCCTTCCGTCCACTCAGTGCAGCGACGCGAGGAGGTGCTCGATCTTCTCGCGCGAATCGAGGTGGTCATAGACGTGACCATTGATGCGGACGGCCGGGGCGCGGTCGCAGGCGCCGAAGCAGGTGATGTGCTCGAGCGTGAAGCGGCCATCGTACGTCGTCTCACCGAAATCGATATGCAGGATATCCTTCAGGATTTCTCCCAGCTCGTCGCCGCGGTTGACGTGGCAGGCGATGGAGTTGCAGACCTGGATCGGGTATTTCGCCCGTGGTTTGTCGGAGAGTTCGCTGTAGAACTCGAGGATATCGAAAACATTGGTGACGCGCATATCGAGGCGATAGGCCACATAATACGCAACCGGTTCCGGAACATAGTGGAATTCGTTGAGCTCCTGGACCTCGAGCAGGATGCCGACGATCTGGGTCCCGTCGAAGTCATGGGCTTCGAGGACATCATCGATCTTGCTCTTGAGCTCATCCGAAAGCGGATACTCCTGGGATTGTTCAGTAAGCATAGATAAGCCTCCTATTGAAATACAACATACTGTCATTATTATAGTATAAATTTGGCTGATTGCCTATAGCTTTTTGCGAAAAACAGAGAAAAAACTGTAAAAAAACGGGAATTTATTTACCGGTACACTCTTGAGAATTCGTGAAAATGGTAACTTGTCATCCGCTGGTATAATAGAGAAAGCTGTTACATGTAGAGGAAAACGGATGCCCGGAACGGCGAGGCGGGGCATGTATACTTCCATTGGGGAGGTATACAATGTTACATTTTTGTGGTATAATATAGACGCCGTGAAGAGATAACTGTAAATAAATAGTACCACATGTCTGATGGGGGGATTATTTATGGCAATCAAGCATATCGAAATGGATCGGCGTGACAGCGCCAGCTATCGCAAGATGCTTCGCGATGTCGGCTTTCTTTCGGCCAGCTATCTTTCCAGCAGTGGCTTTGATGTCGCTTCGCTGAAGAAGCTCGCGCAGGAGGGCAAGCTCGATGCGATCCGCTGTGCCATCGGGAAATCCGTGCGCTGGTATTATCGGGAGCGGCAGGCAGAGCTCGCTCATCTGCGGGGACTCGCCTGAGGGTTATCATCACGTTCATAGCATCATGTTCAGAAGGATGAGCAGAGACATCCAGGGACAAATTCATGGATCAGCATGGCTGGTCCGTTTTTTTTCGCCTTTTTTCCATGCGCATATGATAAAATGGATGTATATGGAAAGCGTTCGGAAAAGGGGAATTGGATTCATGACATTCTTTCAACTGCTGTGCATCGTGCTGGGCGTGCTGCTGCTCGCCTCGGGGTGGGCACTGTCCTATGTGACGCGCGGACGCGTGCGCACGGTGTCGACGCTGGTGCTCATCGCCGTCGACCTCGTAGCGCTCCTCGCGTTTTTTCTCGGGGGAAAGCACCCGGAGTGGCATCTCGCGGATCATGCCGGGGTGCCGGATGCGCTGCAGGTCCTCACGGTCGTATTCATGGCGCAGGTCGTGCTCGTGACGCTCGTGGTGGCGGGCGTCCTCGTGCGCTGGGGGTATCGCCATCGGCCGGGGCGGAGGAAAGGATTCCTGTTTCCGAGCACGCCGTTTGACCCGTCGCGCCGCCGGCTGCTGAAAGGGGCGGCGGCCTTTCCCGTTGTGGCGTTCGGGGCAGGCTTTTACGGCGAGGCCATCGAGCGGAACCGGACGGTCGTGCGGGAGTACAGCGTGCCCGTGCGCAGCCTGCCGGACAGCGTGCAGGGGCTGCGCATCGCTCAGCTCAGCGACGTGCATATCGGTATGTTCTACCCGCTCGAGCGGCTCGAAAAGCTCCTCGAAAAGACCGTCGCGCAGAAGCCGGACCTCATCGCCATCACGGGCGATCTCTTTGACGATGACCACATCAACGCAGAGGCGGCCGCGCTTCTCGGGCGGTTCACGGACCGCGTGCCGCACGGCATCTGGTTCGTGCTCGGCAATCACGAGCATTTCCGCAACCTGCCGCGCACGCTCGATGCCTTGAAAGAAACGCAGGTCCATCTGCTCGTCAATCGGGCCGAGGCCGTCGAGGGGGTGGAGAATCTCTGGATCGTGGGCACAGACTTCCCGATGAACCGGAACAAGGAGATTTTCCAGAAAGATAAGGCCATGATGGCGGAGAAGGCATTCGAGCATGTGCCGGAGGACGCCGTGCGCATCTACCTCGGGCATCACCCCGAAAGCATCGACGACGGTGCCGCACATGGCGCGGCGCTCACGCTCACCGGGCATACGCACGGCAGCCAGTTCGGCGTGCTCGGCATGCCCGTGTTCCCCGTGTTCAAATACACGAGGGGCTTCGTGCATATCGGCGGCAGCACCGGCTACGTCCACAGCGGCAACGGCAGCTGGTTCCCCTGCCGCATCGGCTGCCCGCCGGAGATCGCCGTATTTACGTTGAGGCAGGCGTAACAAATGGAGGCAGGACATGCGTGATGTGGAGCAGATTGTGGGGGCACTGCGCGAGGGCAGGGCGCGGGAGGCTTTGACTTGGGTACGGGCGCTGCGCGATGAGGGCGGCGCACCGGCGTGGCGCGTCAATGAGCTGTTCGCAGCGTGCTTCCGCCAGCTCGGGGATGCCGAGGGCGCGGCGGCGGCACTTTGGCGCGCGGCACAGGCCGATACGGTGCTGCGCAGCCAGCGCGAGCATTATTCCGGGTATCTTTTCGCCCTGCACTACCTGCCAGACATCAGCGCCGAGGACCTCGCCCAGGCCGCCCGCGGCTACGCCAGGTTCTATCGGGAACCGCTGCAGCAGGTATCATGGCAAAAGAAGGACAGTTTGCAGCTGCATGTGGGCTTTTTGGCCCCACATTTCTGCGACAGCTCGTCGGCCAGGTTTTATGAGGCGATGGTCGTGGGGCTGGCGGAGATGGGGCTCGAGGTTTCTCTGTATGCCCTGTCCAGCCGCGAGGATGCGTTTACGGGGCGTCTCCGGGACGAGGTTTCCCGCTATCGGGATCTGTCCGCCCTGTCGCTCACGGCTGCGGCGGAGGTGATCCGTGCGGATGGCGTGGATGTGCTCATCGACCTCGGCGGGCATGCGGAGGGCGGTGTGACGCTCATGGTGCTCGCGCATCGGCCGGCGCCGGTACAGATTACGGCGATCGGCTGGATCGATTCGACGGGCCTGGATTTCGTCGACGGCGTGCTGTCGGATGGGGTACTGGCTCCCGAGGGATCTGGTGAGGAAGCTTTTTTTTCGGAGCGGCTCGTCTGCGTGCCACAGGGCTGCCTCTGCTTTACGCCGACACAGGCGATGCGGGAGGCCAGGGCACGCATGGAGACCATCACCAGGGAACGCCTGACGTTCGGGTGTTTCCAGAATTTCCTCAAGGTCAACGATGCTGTGCTGCAGGCTTTTGCGGAGATCCTGCGCCAAGCTCCGTTGGCGCGGCTGATCCTGCAGGATGTCCTGCCCCTCGCGGAGCGGGCGGATGCCGTGCGGGAGCGGTGCGCGCAGGCCGGTCTCCCAATGGACCGCGTGACGGTGCGTCCGGGGCGGAAAGATTATCTGGAGGATTTCGAGGCGGTCGATGTTGTGCTCGATACGTTCCCTTATCCGGGCGGTTTCATGACGGCCCTGCCATGCTATCTCGGCCTGCCGGTCATCACAATCCGCGGCAGCCATGCGTGGGCGCGGTTCGGTGCAGCGGTTCTCACGGCCATGGGGCAGGCGGGGCAGGTCGTGGAGGATGTGGCGGCCTATATCCGTCAAGCCGTCCACTATGCCACAGAGCCGCAGGCACTATCCGCCCTGCGCACGGCCATCCGGCGTGACCCGGAAGATGGGGCGTATCCGATGCGCACGGACCGGGAGGCGTATGCCAAGCGCCTGTATGCGGCCTTGCATGGCTTTTACCACGATAAGATGAAGCAGCTTCGTCAGGGAGAGTGACCGATTTGATACGCGAAAATCCAAAACAACAGATCCGCCAGAGGAGGTTGGACCTGAGTGAGTTCCTGTTCCCGAGTCCGCTGCCCCTGCGCATCCTCACGGTCGACAGTTCCCAGTACCTCCCACGCCTGCGGGCACTCTGCCCGCATGCCGCGGTGACGGCGTACGGGGATGGGAACAGCCTGGAGCAGGGCTCGTTTGACCTCGTGCTCGCGGAATCCATCTTTGCCGATGCGAAAGACCCCTATGATGCCCTCATGGAGCTGAGCCGCCTGCTCACGGATACGGGCACGCTGCTCGCGGCCTTTCCGAATGTGCGCTATCACGCTGTGCTCGAGGAGCTGCAGCGCGGCGAGTTCCCCGTGCGGGGACGGCATCTCTGGGCGAAAGCGGAGGTCGTGCGCATCCTCGACGATACGCTGTTCAAGGAAATCGTCTTTGCCCCCGGTGTGCAGGATGAGGCGGACGCAGAGGAAAAGGCGTGGGCGGCGCTCGGCTTCGATGACTATAGCCGCGACCTCGCGACGGAGGTCTGGCTCGTGAAGGCCTCGCGCTCGACGGCCGAGGTCGCGAACCTGAAGTCCCTGTACGACAAAAAGACCCGGGCCGAACTGGCCCGGATCCTTCACCGTATCGAGTATGATGTGAACCGTGCAGAAAATCGCCGCACCCTGCAGGCATTCTGCGAGGCGCATCAGATTTTCCCGGATTATTTACGAGACTTCATCCACAGCACCTGCGCACATCCGGAGCGCTTAATGGGCAGCGCCGAGGAAGATTAAGCGGATGCCCAGCGCGAACATCGCGAGGGAGAGCAGGACGAGGATCATTTTACTCTTGGTCTTCTTCGAGATCTTTGCGCCGATCTGCGCGCCGATGGCGGCACCGACGGAGATGCTGATGGCCGGGATCCAGACGATGTGGTGCTGCAGGAAATGCGAAATCACACCGAACGCCGAGGAGCAGGCGAGGACGAAATGCGAGGTCGCCGTCGCGACGTGGACCGGGAAGCCGAGCAGGTAGATCATGAGCGGCACGTGGATGACGCCGCCGCCGATACCGAAGATGCTCGACAGGAAGCCGACGAAGAAGCTCACGAGGATACCGAGGAAGCGCGGATACTGGAAGTCATCGGGAATATCCATGACGTCGGAATGCGGCTTGTGCGTCGAATTCCAGTACATGATGCACGCCATGAACAGCAGGAAGATACCGAAATAGAAGCTGAGTTTCGGCCCGCTGAAGCCGTCGACGATGGAGGCACCAAACCAGGCGCCCGGCAGCGTTGCGATGGCAAAGGGGATGGCCGCGTTGAAGTAAACGCGTTTCTGGCGGATGTAGGCCATCGTGCCGGAGAGGGCGTTCGCCATGACGACGACGAGCGACGTGCCCGCGATTTCAGCCGCTGTGTGGAAATACGGATAGATGCCGCCATCGCTGAGGAGCAGGATGAAGATCGGCACGCAGATGAGGCCGCCGCCGATACCGACGAGCGTGCCGAACGTGCCGACACCGACGCCGAGGATCAGGAACAGGATGGCCGCGATGAGTTGCGTCAAAGGTAACAAGTCCTTTCTGTATGTTTCCGTTATTACATGAATCAAAATGCATTATAGCACGAAAAGCCGTATTTTAGAAATACGGCTTTTTCGCGTGGCATATATTTTTTTCGTCTATCAAGGTTCTGGGAAACTTTCTCTATGCACGATGACGGCGGGGTAGATGGTCTTCGAGGGGGCGGCGTGGTCGCCCTGCTCCAGGACCTTCGTGAGGACGTCGACGGCAGCGGGGCAGAGGATTTCGAGGCGGTTGTCGATGCTCGTGAGGGACGGCGTCGCGCATTCGGCGAGCACGGAGTTGTTGCAGCCGATGACGGGGAGCCGCAGGCCGTGCGAGGAGAGCGCCTTCTGCGCACCGATGGCGATGACATCCTCGGAGCCGACGATGGCGTCGAATGTCGCGCCCATTGTCATGAGGCGCTCGACCATCTTCCGCACGGCGAGGAGGTCGCGGTCGACCTGGCAGACGAGCTTATCGTCGTCCACGAGCCCGGCGGCCTCGAGTCCCTTGCGGTAGCCGCGCAGCTTGCGCTGGCCGCTGTAGGAGAGCCGGTCAAAGAGGTAGAGAATGCGCTTGCAGCCGCTTTTCGCGAGCTCCTGCACGCCCTGCGTGATGCCCTCAGCCTCGTCGCAGAGCACGCAGTAGATATTCGGCAGCTCGATGAGGCTGTTGATCGTGATGATGGGGACCTCTTTCGCGACGGAGGCGAGATGGGCGTTGCTGCCCTCCTCGCGGTACGGCGAACCGATGAGGATGATGGCGTCGACATGCTTCTTCAGCATGAGCTCGAGGTATTTCTTCTTGCCGCTGAGCTCGACGCCCGTGCAGCCGAGGATGACGTCCAGGCCGCGCTCGCGCAGGTCGTGCTCGACGAGGGAGACGGCCTTGGCATAGAAGGCGTCGGAAATATCGGTGCAGAGGATGCCGATCATTTTCATAGAGTTCAGCCCGAGCCCGCGCGCAAAGGGGTTCGGGGAGTAGTTCAGGTCCTGCATGGCCTGCAGGACTTTCTGCCGCGTCTTTTCGCTCACCTTGTCGCTGCCGTTGAGCACGCGCGAGACGGTGGCGATGGAGACGCCGCAGCTTTTTGCGATGTCGTAGATCGTCATATGGGTTTTCCTCCCTGGTTTATGTTAAGGGCTTACAATCCTGTGTTCTCTTTAGTATAAGCCTTTTCGATGTTTTTGACAATTCCCTCTTTCATTGAATTTATTTTTTATCCGATTATTGCCGAAATGGATTGACAATTCCTAGCAATAGCGATACAATAAGAATTGTAAGAGCTTACAGAAACAATTTGATAAAAATGTAAACCCGGGTGTAATATATGAAGACATCCGATTGTTCCAAGTGAAGGAGAGAGCATCATGAGAAAGTTTATGGATGAAGATTTCCTGCTCGAGACCGAGACGGCGAAGAAGCTGTTCCACGAGCACGCAGCGAAGATGCCGATCATCGACTACCACTGCCACATTTCCCCGCAGGAGATCGCGGAGGACCGCCGGTTCGAGAACATCACGCAGGTCTGGCTCGGCGGCGACCATTATAAATGGCGCCTGATCCGCTCGAACGGCGTCGAGGAGAAGTACATCACGGGCACGGCTTCCACGGCACGCGAGAAGTTCCAAAAGTTCGCCGAGGCCCTGCCGCGCGCGATCGGCAACCCGCTTTATCACTGGACGCACCTCGAACTCCAGCGCTATTTCCACTGCGACAAGCAGCTGAACGGTGACACGGCAGAGGAAATCTGGGATCTCTGCAACAAGCGCCTGCAGGATCCGGATATGACGGTCCAGGGCATCATCAAGCAGTCGAACGTCAAGGTCATCTGCACGACGGATGATCCGGCGGATGACCTCAAATGGCACAAGAAGATCGCCGAGGAAGGCAAGTGCAGTGCGAAGGTCCTCCCGGCCATGCGTCCGGACGCTGCGATGCGCATCGAGAAACCGGAGTGGGCCAACTACATGCTCTACAAACTGGCTCCGGCTGCCGGCATGGAGGAGATCACGACGATGCAGGACATCCGCGATGCCCTCGCAAAACGCATCGAGTATTTCGAATCTATGGGCTGCCGCGCATCCGACCATGCGCTCGAGTATTGCTTCTACACGCCGGCAACGGAGGAGCAGCTCGATGATATCGTCGGCAAGGTTATCAACGGTAAAGGCGAGCCGACGAAGAAAGAGCAGGAGCAGTACAAGACGGCGCTGCTGCTGTTCCTCGGCCAGCAGTATGCACGCCTCGGATGGCCGATGCAGATCCACTACAGCGCACTGCGCGACAACAACTCCAATATGTACGCGAAACTCGGCCCGGATACCGGCTTCGACTGCATCGCGACGTACAACTGCGGCGAGGGCCTCGTCCACCTCATGGATGCCCTCAACAAGCGCGAAGCTCTGCCGAAGATGATCATCTACTCGCTGAACCCGGCCGACAACGCCATGATCGGCACGATCCTCGGCTCGTTCCAGGGCCCTGAGGTCCCAGGCAAGATCCAGCAGGGCGCTGCCTGGTGGTTCAACGACACGAAGTCCGGCATGGAGGCACAGCTCCAGAACGTCGGCAACCTCTCCGTGCTTGGCAACATCGTCGGCATGCTGACGGATTCGCGTTCGTTCCTCTCCTACACGCGTCATGAGTACTACCGCCGCATCCTCTGCAACTTCATCGGCAACCTCGTCGAGAGCGGTCAGTACCCGGCCGACATGGAGTTCCTCGGAAAGATTGTCGAGGACATCAGCTACAACAACGCAAAACGCTATTTCGGTTTCTGAGGAGAGGCATAAAAGATGCAGAACATCGTAGATTTGTATAAACAGGAAAAGCATCCGACGCGGGTGCTGCAGTTCGGCGAGGGCAACTTCCTCCGCGCGTTCGTGGACTACGCCATCGACGTGGCGAACGAGGAGAAAGGCTTTGATGCGGACGTGTCGATCGTGATGCCGCGCGCGAAGAAGCACAACGAGCGCTTCGACAAGCAGAAGAACCTCTACACGGTCCTGCTGCGCGGCCAGAAAGACGGCAAGGCGTACAAGGAGAACCGCGTTATCACGTGCATCAACGAGGTCATCGGCGCCTACTGCGACTACGACCGCTTCATGGAGCTCGCCGCGTGCGAGACGCTCGAGTACGTCGTCTCCAATACGACCGAGGCCGGCATCGTCTTCAGCGATGCGGACAAGTTCGATGACTGCCCGCCGGCCACGTTCCCGGCGAAGCTCACGAAGTTCCTGTTTGCGCGCTATCAGGCATTTGACGGCGCGAAGGACAAGGGCCTCATCATGCTGCCGGTCGAGCTCATCGACCACAACGGCGAGGCGCTCAAGAAATGCGTGCTCCAGTACGCCGACCTCTGGAAGCTCGAAGATGGTTTCAAGGCATGGCTCGAGGATGCCTGTCCGTTCGTGAGCACGCTCGTCGATCGCATCGTCGCGGGCTATCCGCGCGAACAGGCGGCGGACTATGAAAAGGAAATCGGCTATACGGACTGCCTCCTCGACCAGGCGGAGCCGTTCGGCCTCTGGGTCATCGGCGCGCCGGAGCTCCGGGACAAGCTGCCGCTGAACTCCGACAAGCTCCACGTCGAGTTCTCGAGTGACATCGACAAATTCAAAGAGCAGAAAGTCCGCATCCTCAATGGTGCGCACACGTCCATGGTCATCGGCGCCTACCTCGCCGGCCTCGACTACGTCGGGCAGTGCATGGCGGATCCCGTCGTGCGCAAGCAGCTCGACCAGTCTGTCTACGGCGAGATCGTGCCGACCGTGCACCTGCCGGAGGAAAAGGCGAAAGCCTTTGCGGACGCGGTCTTCGAGCGTTTCGAGAACCCGTTCGTCAACCATGCTCTGCTCTCCATCTCGCTGAACTCCCTCTCGAAATGGCGCGCTCGTGTGCTGCCGACGCTGAAAGACAGTCTCGCGAACACGGGCAGTCTCCCGAAATGGCTCACGTATTCGTTTGCCGCACTCCTCGCGTTCTACCATACGGCGGAGAAAGGCGACGGCTGCCTCGTCGCAAAGCGCGCTGCGGGCGATACCTACGAAATCCACGACGATGCGGATAAGCTCGAGAAGGTCGCGGCATGGGCAGCGGGCGACGACAAGGACTATGTCCACAGCATCATGAGCCAGGCAGATTGGTGGGGCGAAGACCTCACGAAGATCGCGGGCTTTGAGGCGAAGGTCGCCGAGCATTTCGCCCGCATCCAGGAGATCGGTGCGAAGGCGCACATCGAGGAACTCGGAAAGCAGGCATAAGTATGGCAGAACTGAAACTTTTCCGCATCCATCCCGAAGATAACGTCGCCGTGGCCGTGAGCCCCATCAAGAAGGGCGAGACCGTCACTCTGGGCGGGCAGGCCTATACGCCGCTCGGCGATATCCCGGCCGGGCATAAAATGGCCATCCAGCCCATCAAAAAAGGCGAGGATGTCGTGAAATACGGCTTCCCCATCGGCACGGCCAAGGAAGATGTCGAGCCGGGCACGTGGATGCACACGCACAACGTCAAGAGCAAGCTCGGTGACCTGCTGGACTACAAGTATGAGCCGGCAAAGGCACATCACACGGAGGTGAAGCTCGATAAAAACTATACGTTTGACGGCTACCTGCGCGAGGACGGCCGCGTCGGCATCCGCAACGAGGTCTGGATCATCCCGACCGTCGGCTGCGTGAACGCCATCGCGCGCACGATCGAGAGCCAGAGCCAGTCCTTTCAGACCGACCACATCGACGGCATTTTCGCGTACAGCCATCCGCATGGCTGCTCGCAGCTTGACGGGGACCAGGAGCGCACGCAGAAAATCCTCTCCGGCCTCGTACACAGTCCGAATGCCGGCGCCGTGCTTGTGCTCTCGCTCGGCTGCGAGAACAACCAGGTCGCGCTCATGAAGCAGGCCATCGGCGACTACAACCCCGAGCGCGTGAAATTCCTCGTCTGCCAGGACGTCGAGGACGAGATCGCCGAGGGCGTGAAGCTCGTCAAAGAGCTTTGCGCCTACGCCGACCGGTTCACGCGCACGCCGCAGCCGCTCGGCAAGCTCACGATCGGTCTGAAATGCGGCGGCAGCGATGGTTTCTCCGGCATCACGGCGAACCCGCTCGTCGGCTCCATCGCGAACAAAGTCACGGCCGCGGGCGGCACGGCTATCCTCACGGAGGTCCCGGAGATGTTCGGCGCCGAGACGCTGCTCATGAACCGCTGCAAGGATGAGGCGACGTTCCAGAAGACCGTCAACCTCATCAACGGGTTCAAGGAATACTTCATGCGCTACGGCGAGAAGATCAACGAAAACCCGTCGCCGGGCAACAAAGAAGGCGGCATCACGACGCTCGAGGACAAGAGCCTCGGCTGCGTGCAGAAGGGCGGCACGGCTCCGGTCATGGACGTCCTGAGCTACGGCGACCGCGCCCACGAACAGGGCCTCCTGCTCCTGCAGGGCCCGGGCAACGACCTCGTTGCGGCCAACGCCCTCGCGGCAGCCGGCTGCGACATGGTCCTCTTTACGACCGGCCGCGGCACGCCGTTCGCCTGCCCCGTGCCGACTGTGAAAATCGCGAGTAACTCCCGCCTCGCCGCGCATAAGAAGAACTGGATCGACTTCAACGCCGGCCAGCTCATCGAAGGCCGTTCCATGGATGCGGTCAGCGAAGATTTCCTCCAGTACATCCTCGACGTCGCCTCCGGCCGCAAGCAGGCCAAGAGCGAGAAACTCGACAAGCACGAGCTCGCCATCTTCAAAGACGGTGTAACCCTGTAAAATAAAAGGGCTGTTGCATAAGTGATAACTCACTCGTGCACAGCCCTTATTTTATGGCGAACTATGGCTAATGCATGTGATCTCATTTGCGTTGCTGCAAATAGCGGCGCAAAAGGAACGTGCAGTAATAAGGAAATGTGTAAATGTTGTCCACCTGACCAATATTTGCGGCACAGAGTTTGATGCCGTAGTGTATATCCGGGTAATGCGTACTGCGCACAAGGGTGGCGAGGGATTTGGCTTTGTTGTTCGTGGCCTTGACCTCGACGGGAACGAGCGAATGTTGGTCGCGCACGAAGAAATCCTCCTCCAGGGTGGAGTTCTCTCGCTTGTAGTAGAAGAGGTCATAGCCGCACTTTTTGAGCGCCTCACCGACGAGATTTTCGTAGAGCGCACCTTTATAGACGCCGAGATTGCCATTGGCGCGCAGCTCCGTCTGTGTCTCATCATCGAGCGAGGCCACGAGGAGCCCCGTGTCGGCATAGTAAAGTTTGTACTTTGCCGCATCGTAATTCCCGCGCAGCGGCAGCTCTGGCGTCAGCAGGGCATGGCAGACATTGACGATGCCCGCGTCGGCCAGCCACTCGATGCAGCCGAAATAATCCTTGAAGCGCGCCCCACGTGCGACCTTGGAAATCTGGAACTTCTTGTTTTCGCGCGCCAGCTGCACCGGTATCTGACGAAAGACCCGCAGGATACGTCCCTGATCGAGACCCACGGCGTATTTGCGGATATCTTCCTCGTAGTCGAGCAGCAGCTGACGCTGCATGGCCAGCGTTCCTTCGAACGTCCCACGATCGATATACGTGCGTACGACGGCCGGCATGCCGCCGAGGATGCAGTAGTCGAGGAACAGGCGATGCAGCAGCCGGTGCTCCAGTTCACGGAACGGCCTCTCCTCTACCATGTGAGAGAGCATGTCGGTCACGAAATCGTCGTCATAGCCCTTTGCCCAGAGAAACTCCTCGAAATCCAGGGAATGCAACGTCACATCCGTCTTGTAGCCGACGCTGTTGCTCTCGATGGCGTGGTAGTTCAGCCCCAGCAGAGAGCCGCTGCAGATGACGTCGAAGCGTCCATCCAGTTTGAAGAATTTCAGCGTCGTCGCCATATCCGGGAACGCCTGCATTTCATCGAAAACGAGCAGGGTACCAGGTGCAAAGACAAACTCCGGATTGATGCGCGAGATATTCCGGATGACCTCCGCCGTCCCATAGCCATCGGCCAAAATCTGCCGATAGGCCGGCTGCTCGACAAAATTGATATAGACAACATGTTCATAGTTCTGCCGTGCGAACTCCAGAATCGAGGCTGTCTTGCCCACCTGCCGTGCTCCGCGCACGATGAGTGGATAGCGCTCCTCCGCTGCCCGCCAGTTCCGCAGGTAGTCATCCAGTTTCCGTCGTAGATATGCCATACCTTCACTGCCTCCTTTTCACTTTTTATGAGCGAATATAACATTATTTCTCACTATTTTATGAGCGATTTACAGCTATAATTTTACACTTTTATGAGCGAATATACCAGCAGTCAACACGATTTTATGAAAAATCCTCAATAAAAAATCCGCCAGTCCGAAGACTGGCGGATGAAATTGCGTAACATTACTGCAGCAGGCCGTTACGCTTTCTCGCCCCAGACTTCTGCCATGATTTTCGGGTAGGCTGCCTCGAGGTGCTGGACGAGCACAGAGAGGATGAGCTGGATCATCTTGCAGTCGAAGGTCTCGTCGACGAAAGGCAGGCAGACGTCGAGGTAGATCGTGCCGTTTTCGTGGAGATAGTATTTGAAGATCTTATACTCGCCGTTGAGCTTGTTGAGGAATTCCTTGACTTCGAGCCATTTTGCCTTCGCAACGCCCGTGACGATCTGCGTGCGGATGAGCGTGAAGATGCTCGTGTCGATGAGGATGGCCATCGGGAGGATCTGCCCGTGGGTCTCGACGCGCGAGCGGAAGATGACCGTGTTGTAGTCGTCGTCGATGGTCTCCGTGCTGAACACGTTGATGTTGCTCTCCATGAGGAATTCCTGGAATTGCAGCGCTTTCGTATTCTCCTCGACGCCGCTCTTTTTCTCTGCCATAGTTTTGCCTCCTGCGTTTGTGCCGTTTTCTACCATTATAACATGAAAAAGCCGCAAAGAATTCCCTGTTACGGAAAAATCCACACATACGTCATTGTGTTACGGCTTGGCTTTTGCATCGGTATGCACTATAATTAACTTGAAAGTAATTTACTTGAAAGTTAATTATCTGCAAAAGCTGTGAGGAGGGTATGTTATGTTTTTAGGCAGGGAGCGGGAGATGGCGGAGCTCGAGCGCCTGTATGGGCAGGGACGGTTCCAGTGTTTTGTGCTTTACGGGCGTCGGCGTGTGGGGAAGACGACGCTGCTGAAGGAATTCTGCCAGGGGAAGGACTCCATTTTCTTTTCGGCCGAGGTCAGCAACGATAAGCGGAACCTCGACAAGTTTTCCCAGATTGTCTTCTCGCACTATGGAGCGGGGGAGCACACGGCTTTTTCGTCGTGGGCGAATGCGTGGGAGTATATCCTTCTGCAGCAGCGGGATGAGCCTCTCGTTCTTGTCCTCGATGAGTTCCCGTATCTCGCGGAGAAAAATCCGGAAATCTTGTCGAATTTGCAGCATGCCATCGATCATGAACTGCTTTCCAGCCGGATTTTTCTCGTGCTTTGCGGCAGCTATGTCGGCTTTATGGAGCGCGAGGTGCTCGGGCATAAAAGCCCGCTGTTCGGGCGCCGTACCGGGCAGCTGCACCTCAAGCCGCTGGATTATCGGCGGGGCTGTCAGTTCCTGGATGGGTTCTCGCGGGAGGAGCAGCTATTGCTTTACGGTGCCCTGGGCGGGACACCGCTGTATTTGAGCCGCGTCGATGATGGAAAGAGCCTCTATGAGAACATCGTCGATATCTTTTTGCGGCCGGTCAGTTATTTTTACGATGAGCCGTTATTCCTCCTGCGCGAGGAGCTGCAGGAGCCGGCGACGTACAATGCGATCCTCGAGGCCATCGCGTCCGGCGCCTCGAAGGCGAACGAGATCGCGACGCGCATTGGGGAGCCCCCCGCCAAGTGCCTGAAATACATCAAGACGCTGCGGGAACTCGATATCGTCTACAAGGAAACGCCACTGGGCGAAAAGGAATCCTCCCGGCGCACGCTGTACGGGTTGTCGGATAATTTGTTCCGGTTCTGGTACCGCTATATTTTTGGCAATAAGACGCTGCTGGAGACGGATGCGTGGGCTGTCGTCTGGCAAAAGCTGATCCTCCCCGACCTGCCGACGTACATGGGCGGAATCTTTGAGCAGGTCTGCCGTCAGTATCTGCTGACGGCAAACGCACGGGGCGAGCTGCCCTTCCTCTTTACGCAGATCGGGCGCTGGTGGGGGACGAACCCGCACAGCCGCCGACAGGAGGAGATAGACCTCGTAGCGACGGACGGGCGGCAATACATCTTTGGCGAATGCAAATGGCGTAACGAGCCCATGCCGCTCTCCGTGCTCGAGACGCTGCAGGAGCGCGCAGACATCTGCCGGTCCAAACGCGGCGAGACCTGGTTCGCACTGTTCAGCAAGAGCGGCTTCACCGATGCCCTGCAGGAGGCAGCGCGGGAGGAGCACGTCCTGCTCGTTGACCTGCCCGCGCTTCTGTAACTCTGGACCCTGGACAGTAACGGTGTTCTCAGTCTGCTTCAGAGCGGATATCTGGATCGAAAAATAATTGCTAAGTACTTGATAATTTTACCAGCAAGCGTGTATAATAGACCCTAGAAAGAGTTGCTTGAGCAGGCACCCTTTCAGGCTAAGAAGGTAGAAACCCAAAGGGACACGAAAAGGCACGGTCTGCGAACCGTGCCTTTTCTGTACCCATTTGTCTATTGCAGGCTGGGTTTAAGGCCTAGGCTTACCGTTTTTGCCATCTGTCAAGCCATTTGCAAATGCAGTGAGCAGCTACACTTGCCGCGACAGAGACTAAGAAGGTAGATAATAACCCCATTGGGAACACCCCCTTTCATAGATGTCCAGGGGTAACGGCCTCTATAGTATAGCATATAAAGGCAAGAGATAGCAGCTATCCCTGCTGTTTTATCGCTACTTAGATCTTTGATTACTGACAGCAAAGAACGTTACGAAAAGAAAGTTGCCGTCGCGATTTAAGTGACGGTAATTTTTTTCCGATAGATTCAGTAGAGAATCTCTGTCATCGTGCAGGTTGGCGGTTGAAATCTGCATGCATTGACGGTAAAATAGTAGTAGAACACAGCGCAACGATAGGGAGGGCTCTGCCATGGCAATGGTGGTCAAGAATAATATACCGGCAAAGAATACACTGAATCTGCTGAATCGCAACGATAAGGCTCTGGCGAAGGACCTCGAAAAGGTCTCCTCCGGCATGCGCATCAACAGCGCAGCCGACGATGCATCGGGGTATGCCATCTCCGACAAGATGGACGTGCAGATCAAATCGCTCGATCAGGATAAGGACAACACGCAGAACGGGCAGAGTATCCTGAAGACGGCATCCGGCGCCCTTCAGTCGACCGTGGATATCCTGCGCACGCTGAAAGAGCGCGCCATCAACGCGGCCAATGACTCGAATACGGACGTGGACCGCGCCACCCTCCAGAAAGAACTCGATCAGGCCATCGACCAGATCGACGAGAACGCGAACGTGGAGTTCAACGGCATGACCATGCTCGACGGTTCGAGAAACCATTATGTACAGCCGGGCGGCACGGCTAATGTCGTGTCCAATACGAACTTTTCCATCTTTCAGGGATTTGATATCAATACACCGTTGGATCAATTGAAGGATAAGAGCGGAATGACGCTGTCGATCCAACCTACGGATCAAATCGAGGTTTCCTACTTCAAAGATGGTAAGTTCATCGATCAGACTTTCTCTGCTTATAATCCGAGTTATGGTGGATCCATTGTTTCACTTAATGATACCCTTGCCAGGGATCCGATGAACAAGGATTTTTCTCTTATATTCCGGCCTAGCGATCCCACCTATGTAGGCGAGGATAGTTATGGTCAGCCCGTGCATATCGAGGGCGTGGAAATGGCAGTCAGCATTCAGGCTATAGATCCGGGCCTTGAAAATCAGGTTAGTGGGTTCAACTACTGCATCAAAGATGCGAAAGGTAATCCACGTACGGATCTCAATAAGATTTTTAACGATTTTAATGAAAGTGTTCCGGCAGAGAATCAGTCTTCGGACAATGTTTTCCATTTTCAGATTGGTACGAAATCCAATCAGACGATCAACATTGGGTTTGCGGATATGCGTGCGCAGGCTCTCGGCCTGAAAACGGGCTCTCCGGCACAGAACATCAGCGTCGCTACGCGGGAACAGGCCAATGCCGCCATTCAGGCACTGGATACGGCTCTCCAAAAGGTGCTGGATCAGCAGACGACCCTTGGAGCGGTGACCAGCCGCCTGGACTTCACAGCGGACAACATCACGACGGGCTCGGAGAATACGCAGTCGGCGATGTCCGTCATCCGCGATGCCGATATGGCCAAGGAAATGACAGCCTACACGAAGGACAATATCCTCGCACAGGCTTCGCAGGCGATGCTCGCACAGGCCAACCAGAACAGCAGCAGCGTTCTGAGCCTGCTGCAGGGACAGTAAGAGCGGACCGAACACAGAGACAGATGAAAAGCCTTCAATGCGGAGGCTTTTCTTTTGATATAGTGCCCAAAAGGAATGGAGAAAGATCATGGATAAGGTATCACGCAAAGAAAAACTGACCCTGCAGGTCGGTGTGACGCTGGCTGCAGGGATGCTCAGCATCGTGCCGGTCACTTATGGTGCGCCGGTACTGGACCATGTGGTGACACCGCAGACGAAGGTGGAGGTCAGCCAGCAGGGCAAGCTGACGGATGTGACCAGCTCGGTCAAAAACAACGTCATCGACTGGAAGGATTTTTCGGTCCAGAAGGGCGAGACGGTCCGGTTCGATAAAGGGGCGAAGACGAACAACTACCTGAACATCGTCTCGGGCGGCACGCAGTCGCAGATCAACGGGACGATCCAGGGCGGCAAGGACGTCTATATCGTGAATCCGAAAGGCGTCGTCATGGGCAAGGACGCGCAGGTCGATGTAGGGAATCTCTATGTCTCGACGACGAAGCAGCAACTGGATGTCACGCAATACCTGGAATCCGGCGCGTCCCCTCTCGTCAATACGTCTGGCTCAGCAGCTGCTGACGTGGTCAATATGGGCAAAATCTCGGCGGATACCGTCCATGTCGAGGGCGGCACGATTCAGTTCCTGGATGTGGCCGACATCAGTGCGAAAGGCAAGAATGTCGTTTTGCAGGCCAACGATGCCATAGAGCTTGGCCATGCGATGACATCGTCAGCATCGACGACCAAAGGCATCCGCCGGGCGCGTTCCTCGTCTGATTCAGCCTATGTTACGAGCATCAAGCCCGAGAATTATACCAATGTGAGCAACGAGTCGGAGTTAAACGCGGTAAAGAACGACTTGACGAAAAATTATTGGCTTACCGACAATATTGATTTGAACGGAGCGGAATTTACGCCGATTGGCGGGGATACGGCTTACTCGGGAACTTTTGATGGCAACTTCTTTGAGATTAGCAACTATAAAGTTTCCAGTGGAACCTATGGTGGACTCTTTGGCAATGTATCCGGTACCATTCAGCACTTGGGGGTAACTGGAGCCGATATCAGTGGTGTGAACTTTGCCGGCGGTATTGCTGGTAAGTTGACCAGCAAAGGGAAAATTTCGCAATCCTATGTTAAGGTCTCATCGATTCAGTCGAAGAACGGGAAACCAAATCCTAGTTTAGGTGCTGGTGGAATTGTAGGTGTTATGGATAACGGAACGGTCAGTGAATCCTATGTCACGGGCCTTTCCTCTGCCAATACTACAGCTGGTGGTATTGCAGGATATCTTACAAATTCAAGCACAATCGAGAATGTGTATACTACAGCCTTTTCCCAAGATTTGAAGGGTATTTATAATTTCTTGGGCGATGATCAGTCGAGTGCAAAGTATGCGTATACCTCTGCAAGTAAAATTGCTGATAGTACGAATTTGAACAAAACTTATCTAAAAACGACGTCAGAGGCGACACAGTATGCAGAGGATTACGAGCAGTGGAAAGAAGATGGGAAAAGTCTGGTCAGTAGCGAAGGTGGCGAAGATACGAAATGGCGTATCTATGAAGGGCGTTCCCTGCCATTGCTTCGCTGCTTCCTCAAGGCTAATGGCACGGTAAATGCTACGTATGATTATACGAATGGAGAGACGTCCGGCCATGCTGACGGAACGACGAATCCTGAAATTACGTATAACCATGAGAAGGTTCAGATTACCAATATCCATCTGAGTGGTAAAACAGAAGCAGGCACGATTATTTCCCAAGATTTGGATGATGCGGAACTTGATGCAAATGTCGACTGGAATTCTACCACAAAGACAGCACGGGCGAGGTCTGTCCTTACGCAGACGCAGGATGGCTATGATGTCATCGGTACGAATATCACGATCGTACCGCGTACGGTATCCATTTCGACCGAGGCGGGTACGGATGGCTACCTGAATAAAGCTGCACTGGAAAAGACTTATGATGGTACGACGAATGTAGACAAGGATAAACTGCTCAGCGTCCTTACGGGCAATACGACGACGGAGGGCATCATTTCTGGCGATGATACCGTCACCATCGATAATAATGGCCTGAATGGTACGTACTCGCAGGCGGACGTCGGAGACAGCGAGCATGGTGTCTATGTCACGCTGAGCGGCGGACCGGTCATTAAGAATGCGGTCAAGGATTCAGAGAAAAATACCTATTATCATAACTATGCGATTGATGATGATGCAAAAGGCCTGACGGCGGATTTCGATGGTCTGAAACTCCGCGGCGTCATCAATCAGGCGGCGCGGAAGGTCAGTGTGGCGAGCGGCAGTGTCATTACACGCGAGTATCAGGGACACTCTGTCTATGACGTTGCGGATGACGATAAACTGACGGCAGATAAACTGGGCAAGGATAATGAGAATCCGTACCTTAAGCTGACGGGTATCGTTATGAAAACGACGCAGACTGGTGATACCCAGACAGAAACGAAGGACGACGTATATCTCACGGTCCTTTCCCCGACGGGGCAGTATGTCGATCGGGATGGGGATACCGATACGCCGACGGGCGCGGTCGGCGATCATAAGGTGAAATACGAAGGCCTGGTCCTGGGGGGTACCAAGGCCGGCAACTATAAGCTCGTTGATGCGAATGACACGGATACGGTCATCTATCAGGTTCAGACGAACGGCGTCGGCGAGGATATTGGCAAGGATACCGGCGGCAGCTTCTATGCCGATGGCCATATCAATCCGAAGAATATCGCGATGGACAGTTTTGCGCTGCCCACAGGGACGGCCACGAAGGAATACGATAATACCCCCTATCTTACGAAAGTTGGCGACACGGATATTGCCGGCCAGAGCCTGAGTTCCACCGATGTTATCACGGGGGATCGTCTGGCCTTTACGGTCACGAATACGACAGACGATAAAGGAAATACCTACGCCGCCTATTTCTCGAAGGATAACTCCAAGGTCAAGGATAAGGGCGATAACTACGACATCACGTATCATGTGACCATTTCCGGTGAGGACGCCTCGAATTATACGCTGGGCGGCCAGGCAATCCAGAACAATGGCACGGCGGATGTCACGGGCCAGTCCGGCAGTGGTTCCATTACGCCGCGTATCCTTACGCTGGAAAAGGTTGCGGGTGCGGGCAGCGTCGATAAAGAGTACGATGGCACGAAGAATGTGTATGTGGGCAGCGACAAGCACGAGGCCATCACCCTGGCTGACGGCCTGGTCCAGTACGCCGAGGGCTCCCATCAGCTCCTGGATGACGGCACGAGCCTGACGATTACGGGAAAATATGACGATCCGAATGTGCTGGTCGACACGGCTACGCAAAAACCGGCAGCCCGGACGATTACCTATACGGTTCAGGTAAAGGGCGACACGAAGGGCAACTATGCCTTCGTTACCGCTGACCAGACGCAGCAGAATATCTCGGTGGAAAAGGCCGGCATTATTCAGCCGAAGAAGCTGACTGTCACCATCAACAAGGAACTGCATAAGACCTATGATGGCAGTGCTGTCGCAGGAAAACAGCAGACGGATACCCTGACGGCAGATGACATCACGCTGAATGGACTGGTTGTTGATGCGGATAAGACGGGCTCTAATGGTGTATTGACGGATGACATCCTTGCGTCCATCAATGAAAATGGCCACTATGGTTATTTGTCCGGGACGGATTTCCAGGAAGATGGCCATGTCCATAACCCGGACGGAACGAAGACAAAAGTCGTACGTTACACCGGCCTGACGTCAGGCAGTACGAACTATACCTTTCAGTCGGATACGGCGGATGCCAGCGGATATATCGATCCGCTGACGGTAACGTCGGTCAACGTCGTCCTGTCGAAAAATATCGGTAAAGTCTACGATGGCCAAAGCGATCTTGCCACAAAGGCGGACGGACAGAATGCAGCCGGAACAGCAACGGACTATATCGAAAAAGTCACGACAGAAACGGCCAGCGGAACGCAGCTCGACCTGGATCTGACGGATGCCATAGGCCATTATGTCGATGCAGGCGGTAGCAATACGGCGAATGTCAAAAACGTCTCGAATGCCAAATTTTCCTTGAAACTCGATGAAAGCGGCGATTATCAGATTGCGGACAGCCTCAAGACAAATGGCTGGGTCGAGCATACGCTTACCGATGCCGAGCGCGGGGATAAGACCATCTCCATTACGCCGCGTACGGTGTATGCGCATGTGACCAATCCGGAAACACTGGAAAAGACCTACGATGGCAAGACGGCTATCGGTGTCACCGGCGATGCTGCTGTCACCATCGATGGCTTGCTTTCGGATCTGGATCATTCTACGAATACCAGCTCGGGCAAGTTCCATGACAAGAATGTCGCTTATAAAGACAACATCGTCGATTTGGCTCACGTTACGACGAAGGATATCGACTATGCGATCAGCCTGAATGACGGCGATAAAGTCATGCAGGGAAACTATAATGTTTACAAGCAGGGGACAAAAGACCTGCTTAGTTATGGTACGCCAACTTCCACCGATAAGACGAAATATCTGTTTGGTGTCGGCAAGATCAACCCACTCCAGACGGATGTGTCTTTCGTGAAGATCCAGAAGACGTTCGATAATAACACGTCTCTCGACAACGTGAAGGCAAGAACAGCGGGCGAAACGGCGCTTACCGGCACCGTCGAAAACATCCAGAAGCATGAGATAACTGGCGGCGGTATGGAAGCGGATGACGTGACGGTTACACCGGTGGTCGCTAGTTCTGCTTTTACGGATTCGGCTGTGGGTACGACGACCATCAACTATACCTTTACGCTCGGCGGCAGCGACAGGAACAACTATTTCCTCAAAAATGCGAAAAAGACGGATACGGCGGATACCTATACGGCTCAGCAGGATGGCAATGCTATCCTTACGCTGAAGCTGACGGACGCAGATATCGAGCGTCTGTTCAACCTGGCGGATAACGAGGCCATCACGAAGGTCTACGATGGCAAGCGGGATGTGGCCTATACCCATGCCGATACGGACGAGCACAAAGACGAGCACTGGGGTGCACAGGCTGGCTCGGCTACGGCAGAGCAGTATTTCAAGTCGCTGACGATCGGCGGCGTCACGCTGGAACTGGGCAAAGATTATACAATCAGCAAGGCGGAGTATAACTCTGCAAATGTGGCGGATGCGACGAAGGCGGAATATACTTTTGCTTTGCAGGGTGATACCGTCACGAACTTCGATTTCAGCGGTCTTTCGTCGGATATCTACAAGGGCAGCAAAGACGGCGTGAATGGTCAGGTGTTTGCCTCCCATAAAGGCAAGATCACGCAGAAAAACATCACGGCAGATCTGACGAATACGCCGCTCGACTCTACTATCTGGAAGCAGTACGATGGTACGGCAGCGGTCCGCCTGAATGATACGACGGATGTCGATGCCGATTTCTTCAAGAACAAGATTGCGCTCACCGGCCTCATCACCGGTGAGAATGCCGTCACGACAGGCAGCAGCACGGCTGTGTATGCCGATGCGAATGGAAATGTCCAGTACGGTGAAGATGGCACGACGCCAATCGCGCAGGCCATCACCTACACGGTCAAGCTGGACGGCGATCATGCGGGCAACTATAACGTCCTCAGCGATACGCTCACGGGCGAAGGCACGATCAAGCCGCGCAAGCTGACGCTCGAAGTCACCGGCGAGCCGTTCACGCGTACCTATAATGGCAAGGATACCATCAAACAGGATGCTATCAATGGTACGAATATCCAGATTCAGACTCAGAATAACGAGACGCTGAATCTGGATTTCGGAAGTATCAAGGGCTATTACGGTACGGAAAATAGTACGGCTGAGAACTTCGTGAGAAACGGAGATGTGCAGGGCCAGAAAGGAAAAACAGAAGAATACAAGAATATCCAGCTCACGGGCCTCACGACGGCTTTGAAAAAAGCAACGGGCAGCGCCAACGTCAAGAACTACACCATCGATGATACCGCCTTCTTTGCTGCATCTTCTGGCAAAGGCAAGATCACGCGTCTCGATCTGACGCAGGATGATTTCAAGACGCCGCATTTCGATGCAATCACCAAAGAATACGACGGGAATGAGTATATTTACAAGCAGGGGGATTCCGCTGAGAAGCTGAAAAATGCCAAGTCGAAATTCCATTTGGCCATCGATCATACGAAGGTTGGGACCGATGAAGATGTCGATATCGCTTACGAGCTGAAGTCTGCGGTCTATAACGACGGACAGAAGGATGTCACAAAGAGCAATGTCGGTGTTACCTATAAACTGGGGGGCATCGAGGAAAAAGAATTCAATAACTACAACATGTCGGAGGATCTGCTGAGTCAGTTCGTCGGCAAGACCTATAATTCGCTGGATAGTGACGAAAAGAGCAATAGCTATGGCGGAGCTGTCGGCAGCATCACCCCGCGCAAGCTTTATATCTCGCTGGATTCTCTCAAAGATAAGCCGGTCACGAAGGATTATGATGGCAAGACGGTCATTACGGATGTACGCGACTGGAAGAGCCTGATTCATGGTGCTGATTTCACGTATGGCGATGGGGCCGTCCTGGATGTCGATGCCCTGTATAACAGCCCCGATGTCGCCCGCGACAAGGATGGGAAGGTGGCCCACACGGCCATCAAGTACGTCCTTGGCGTCGGCGGAACGGGGAAGGCAGAGAACTATGCGTTCTATGATGCAGCCACGAAGGGAAAAGACACAGAGGAGCTCCTCAAGGACAACACCATCCTCGATGCAGAGGGCGGTCTCATCAAGCCGCTGCTGGTCTCGTTCCAGGTCAAGGGAAATGCCCTGACGCGCGCGTATGACGGCACGGCCGATATTACGGCGGCGATGATCAATGATGCCATCGACGATGGCACGATTTCGCTCTCCGGGCTGAATAAGGGCGAAGACCTGACGCTGGGCAAGGGCTATATCACAGGACAATATGGTACGAATGACAGCACGAAGATGGAGTTCAAGGCCAACGGCGACGTCAATGGCGATGAAGCCGCGAAGGCCATCCAGCTGACGGGGATCCAGCAGGCGCTGAACCATGCCACGAGTACGAAGGATACGAAGGGCTCGAACTATGAGTTCACGATCGGCGATACGGCAACGTATACGGTCGGCGACAACAAGGGCAGCATCACGCGCATGAAGCTGGCGTCTGCCGAGGATATCAAGACGGTGTTCGATACGATCACCAAGGTCTATGATGGTACCCGCGATGTCACCTATACCCATCGGGATAAAGAGGGGGAGTACTGGGCCGGCAGCCAGACGGGCAGCGCGAAAGCAGAGGATTATCTGAAATCGCTGACCATCGGCGGCATCGAGCTGCATGCTTTCGATACCGATGGCAAGACGCCGAAGGACTTCACGGTATCCGCAGCGTACAACAGCGAAAACGTCGCGGATGCCAAGCAGGCAGACTATACGCTTACGCTGGCTGACAACATCGCGAATAACTTTGATTTCAGCAAAGCGGTGACGGAAGCCGATGACACGGTGCGCTACGATGCAGGAAGCCATGCGGTCCTCGCGCATCCGGATGCGACGATCACGGCAAAATTTGTCCAGGCATCGCTCACAGATACTCCGGCGGATCCCATCACGAAACAGTACGATGGCACGACAAAGCTCGTCGATGATGACGGCCATGCGATCGACCTCACGAACAAGGTCGCTCTCAAGGGCCTCATCCAGGGCGATACCGTTGCGCTCGATATGGATAAGCTCAATGCGCATTATGCCGATGCGAACGTTGCCTATGATGATGAAGGCAAGGTGAAAGCGCAGGATGTGTTCTATACGGCGCATCTGAAGGATACGGCCGCAGCGAAGCATGCGGCAAACTATATCATCAATCCGGACAAGGATGGCAAGGCAGACGAGACGCTGAAAGGAACGGGCATCATCAACCGCCGTCAGCTGAACGTCGTCTTTGGCGACCAAACGAAGACCTATGATGGCAATAATCTGCTGTACAAGGACTCGACGTCGGACTGGATCAACCGGACCGGCACGGAAGCTATCACGCATAATCCGCTGAAAGGCTATGGTACGGATGATGTCAGCCTCACAGAGGATGCCATCAGCGGTACGTTTGACAGCGCCGGCACGGATGCGACGACGGTGAACTATACGGGCATTGCCTTCAAGAATGGGGATATGACGAAGAACTACGAGCTCGTCGACCGCGACGGCAAGACCATCGTCGATGGCAAGGCCGCAGGCAATGGCACGATTACGCCGTATGCGATTCAGGATGATCAGTATGTCTTCGCTTTCGACAAAGTGACGAAAGACTACGATGGCACGGATAAGGTCATCGATGCAGACTCCTTCATCCGGAAGACGGACGCAGAAAAAGGTACTCAGTCTCCGTTCATCGACCTCAATGGCAATGGCCTCTATGATGCGGACGATGGCGAGACGCTCGTCGATTACACGATCCAGGATACGGGCACGCATTTTGCCGATGCAAACAGCCATTATGGTGCGACGCAGGACGTGACGTATGCATTCACGGTCAAAAACGAGGCAGCGGGATTCATGAATCTCACGAGCCTGGCGCGCACGACGGATGGCGTCATCAACCCGCGCAAGACGACCTATACGATCGTCAACCCGAGTATCAAAAAGACCTATGATGGAACGAAGAATGTCGTCGCCACCGATGCGGATGGCAGGACGACGGTCCTCACGGGTGAGCAGCTCGTCCACTACAACAATATCGTCGCTGGCGAAGACGCCAATACGATCAATACGGCAACGGCCGAGTATGGCGACAAGAATGCCGGTGATTGGACCGTTACCTATCATCTCACGAGCCAGGGCGGCAACTATCAGGTCGTCGATGCCGATGGTAATTCCATCTTTGAGGATACCTCGACCACGGGTACGATCGACAAGCGTCAGCTGGACCTCTATGTGGATGCCACGGATAAGACCTATGATGGCGATGCCGTGGTCAAGAAAATCAACGGGGCTGTATTCGGAACCGTCGATGGGCGGGCGGATACCGGCCTTGTCGATGGGGAAATCCTGACGCCATACACGGATGGCAGCGCGCACAGTATCGCCGGCACCTATGGTGTGATCGATGCCGATGGCAGCTTCCGGGCGGATGCGAATGTCAACCGCCTCGCGGATAACTCCGTCGGGCAGAAGGCCCTGGCCTATACGAACCTGCAGGATGCTTTGGCCAACAGCCAGAGCACCGGCACGAAGGAAGCCCTCGCCAGCAACTATACGATTGCGGATACGGCTTACTTCAAGGAAGGAGCAGAGAAAGGCAGGATCCTGCCGCTGGCAATCACGGCAGATGCCGTAAAGGCGAAGTGGGGGACGATTTCGAAAGAGTATGACGGCACGGATGATGTCGTGGCTTTGGTCAAGAAAGGCGATACCACAATCAACGATCCGTCCAGCAAGCTGACGCTTTACTACCAGAGCGATGTCGGCGATAAGAAATTGATTGAAATCGGCTATACGCTGAACCAGGATGGCGCAAACTACACGCAGTCCGATCAGGGTAAGGATATCACGGTCAACTATACGCTGCAGTCCGTCGATAAGCCATCGTTCACGAACGACAGCGGTTTCGGCAACTACACGATGGATGACGATACCGTGAAAGCCGTCCAGAGCAAGACCTGGCAGACCACGGGCACGATCACGCCGAAGACGCTCACCGTCACGGTGCTGAAAGCCGATGGCCAGGATAAGATCTATGATGGCACGAGAAATGCCGATGCCGGTAATATCTCGGTTACGGGCTTTGTCGATAAAGATATCCAGACGGTGAAGCCGACGGTCGTGGCCTACTACGAAGGCAGCGATGCCAAGGATAACGGCAAGAATGCCGGTGTGGACAAGACCGTCAAATACGAGATCAGCCTCGATGGCAATACCAAGGGCAACTATGTCTTTGCCAAAGATGATGATGCCGTGGATGACTATACGGAGCGCGAAGCGACGGGTACGATCGCGAAACGCAAGGTGTATGTCCAGTTCAAGGGCGATGCGGTCAGCGGAATCAACAAGACCTATGACGGCACGAAAGATATCGATGGCAGCTATGGCGACTACATCATGACCACCAAGGCGGACGATACGACCGGCCTTGTCGGCGGTGATGATGCGGCCTTTGATGGCAGCACCGTTCAGGCACATTATGCCAGCGAGAATGTCGCCCATGATGCCGATGGCAATGTCACGACGCAGGATGTCTATTTCACGAACTTCAATCTGACGGGCACGGATGCCGATAACTATGAACTTATGACGCCGAGCCTCACGGGCAGCGGTACGATTACGCCGCGCGCCCTGCAGGTCAGCCTGAAGGAAAGCCCGCACAAGATCTACGATGGCACGACGGAGGTCAAAGGAACGTCTGCCGATGGCATCGATTACGCTTCGATGCAGAATGTCAACGTCGATACGACGAACCTCGTCACGAATGATACGCTCAACAAACTGGATGAAGTGAATGTCACCCTGGATGGCACGCCGACGTATGATTCGCAGCATGCCAACACGGATCCGGATGCGCGCATCGGCGTGACGTATAAGCTCAAATGGGATAATGCGAACTATACGCTGGAGCGCCAGCCACTGGAAAGCCAGACGACGGTGACGTCGGATGACAGCACGCAGACAGCTGTACTCCATGATGCTGCAAAGGGCACCATCGAAGGCCGCGTGCTGACGATTGACGTGATTTCGCCGGCAGAGAAGACGTATGATGGGACAAAGGCGGTAGCGGATGCGGCATCGCATCTTTCCATCGGAAACCTTGCCAAGGGCGATACGATCGATATGCTCGGTTTTACGGCTAAGGGTACGTACAGTAGTGCGAACGCGGCCGACAGTGAGTCTGCCGACACGACGGATCGTACGGTCACGTACGATCTTGCCGCACTCAATACGGACTACATCATCGAAGATCCGGAAATCACGGGTACCGGTGTGATACGCCGCAAAGGACTGACGGTCACGGCGGAGCCGGTGTCCCGTCTGCAGTATGACCTGCGCGGCCTGCCGACGTCCTATAACGGCTCGGTCACGGGCTGGGTCAGCGGCGAGGAAGGCCAGAGCACGGCGTTCACGTTCCATACGGACCCGGCGGATAACGTCACGACGGAGATCCCGGGCAACTACGGTATCTACGGCTGGTACAATGGGGCACAGAGCGGTAATTTTGGCCTGAACTATACGTTCGATCAGGATGCAGCGAATGCGACGGCCTTTGAGGTCGTCAACCTCAAGGAGTACCATGACCGCATCACGCCGGCCCATCAGGCAACGACGACGACGACGGGCTATCATGAAGCCTCGCCGACGGATTTCGGTGCTTTCTACCGCAAGCCGGCGGAGACGGTGGCCTATAGCGGCGGTACGTCTGCCGGTGCCATCAACAAGGCCGCGGATCAGGCGGCAGCTGGCACGTCGGAGAGCATCTCCGGCACGCAGGCCTATACGCCGGCCGATACGGGCAGCCAGGTCATCGGCCAGATCGGTATCGAGAACACGAATGTCGTGAATATCGATGCGGCGGAGGCCGTCAATCTGCAGTCGGATGAGATCGTCGTCGAAAACACGGACAACGGTGCTGGCATCGCCATTTACGCCGAGAATCCGGAGGGCGAGATCGCCATCCGCAATGAGGCATAAAAGAGAAACAACAGGGAAACCAATAGATTAGGGGTATGTGCATGAATCGGCTTAACAAGAAAATCGGTCTGGCCCTCGCGGCTGTGATGGCGGCAGGTGTGCTGCCGGGCGTGGCAATGGCCGCGCCTGCGGCATCAACCGTGCAAGTGCCGCCAGAACTGCAGCATCAGAGGGATAGCGTCGTTGGTAAGATGCAGCAGCAGGCCCAGAAGCAGGCGCAGGGCGCAATGCCTACGCCACAGCAGCCGGCGCAGGCAGAGATCGAGAACGGGCAGACGCCGGCGGAAACGACGCAGGATGAGGTCCATTTCACGATCCGGAATTTCCGCCTCGAGGCGCTGGAGCTCTATCTCAATGAGGATGACCTTTCGGCCATTCTCGAGAAGTCGATGGGGCACGACCTGACACTGACGGATCTGAACCGTACGGTCAACGAGGTCACGCGCTATGCGCGCATGCACGGCTATCCGGCTGCGGCGGCCTATGTGCCGGCACAGGAGTCCAAGGACGGCGTCGTGCTCATCAAGATGATTCCGGGCCGGTTCGGCGCCGTGCATCTGGATAACCGGAGCAAGCTGAAGAACAGCGTGGCCGAAGGATTCCTGCACGGCGTCAAGGCTGGCGATATCATTCAGAGCAAGGACCTCGAGACGCTGCTGTACTCCATCTCGGATGTCAGCGGCACGAAGGCCGTCGGTGTCCTGAGCCCCGGCAAGGAGTTCGGCACGAGCGACCTCACGGTGCGCATTGAGAACGGCAAGGGGACGAATACGGTCCTCTATACCGAGAATTACGGTGCAAAAACCTCGGGCCGCTACCGCCTCGGCGTGCAGCACAGCATCTATGATGTGAATGGCACGGGCGCAAAGGTCAATGTCGGTGGGCTGATCTCGAACAAGAATCTGCACAACTACTATGTGAACTACGAGACGCTCGTAGGCCATGGCGGCACGACGCTCGGTTTTGGTGTGAGCCGCATGGACTATGACCTCGGTGCGAGCCTGAACCGCCTGAATGCGACCGGTATTGCGACGACGTACAGTATTTTCGGCAGTCGTCCGCTTTATCATCTCACGAGCCGCCAGATGCAGTTCAACTATGGTTATAACTACCGGAACCTGCACGATGACCTCAATTTCGAGGGTGCGGAACTCGACAGCGCAAAACACTCCAACAGCGTTTACGCCGGCCTTTCCGGTTATTGGAAGCGCAACAACTTCCTCACGAATTATGACTTCAAGGTGACGACGGGCAAAATGACGCCGAATTCGGACTATGCCCGCGCCATCGATGAGGGGCATAACCACGATGCAGGACACTATACGAAGGCTGAGATCAACCTTTCCTCCGTCGTGGGGACGGGCCATCGCAGCGACCTGCTCATCAAGCTCGCTGCCCAGACGGCCAACCACAATCTCGATGGATCGGAGGAGCTTTCCCTCGGCGGCGCGAACGGTGTCCGTGCGTATCCGCAGGGCGAGGGATCCGGTGACATCGGCTGGATGGGTACGGCGGAGTGGCGCATGTATACGGATGTGCCGGGCCTCGTGCCGAGCATCTATTTCGATGCCGGTCATGTGAAGTATAGCAAGGACGGCGTCCTGCAGGGCACTGAGAGCGGCATCACGCTGAAGGGCTGGGGCATCGGCCTCGCCTATTCGCAGCCGAGTGACTGGTTCGCCCGTCTCGACTACGCACGCCGCGTCGGCGGGGACCCGAACCTCTCCTCGGAGGCAAAGGCCAAGAACCGCTGCTGGTTCCTCATGGGCAAGATCTGGTAAGGCACAGGGACTTCATAGGTACTACAAATGAAAAACATTCGAATCGGAATCCTGGCGGGCTGCCTGATCCTCTCGCAGCTCGCGACGGCAGCGGCCGCTGTGGTGGTATCCCCATCCTGGCGGCTCGATGCTCAGGGGAGGGCACTCGACCTCCCGACGCATTTCCGCGTCGATGCAGAAAATCGGCTGTCCGGCTCCGGGCAGCCGACTTTTATGGGGCTTTCGCGGCTGTACAGCAGGCTGCGGGAGGAGACGCGGGGGGACATCTACCTCATCGACCTGCGGCAGGAGTCGCATGGCTATGCCGCGGGCACGAGCGGCCCGGATACGGTGGAGGCAGCGATCTCGTGGCATACGGCGCGCAACGCGGGCAACCGCGGTATGGCGGCAGCGGCCGTCGAGCAGGATGAGGCAGCGCGCCTCGCGGCGGAGCAGGGCAGCGTCCTGCGCGCCGTGCCGATGGGGCGTGCCGACCTCGCTGCAGAGTGGACGCCCATCGAGATGTACGTCCAGGAGGGACTCACGGAGCGGCGGCTTGCCACGCAGGCGGGCTTTCGCTATGCCCGCATCGCGGCGACGGATATGACGTGGCCGGAGCCGCAGGCCGTCGATGCGTTTGTCGCGCTCGTCCGCAGTCTGCCGCCGGATACGTGGCTGCATCTGCACTGCCAGGCGGGGCAGGGGCGCACGACGACGTTCCTCGCCATGGCGGAGATCCTGCGCGCGCCGGACCAGACGCTCGCGGAGATCCTCGCGCACCAGCACGAGATCGGAGGCATCGACCTCACGGCGCGCCCGGACTACGCGCAGGGGATCCGCCTGTTCTACGACTACGTGGA
This sequence comes from uncultured Selenomonadales bacterium, assembly GCA_900315155.1. Lineage (GTDB taxonomy): Bacteria > Bacillota > Negativicutes > Selenomonadales > Selenomonadaceae > UBA2897. The sequence goes on from OMYB01000004.1 coordinate 81,980, forward strand.
GGCGCACCGCGCAGATAGCTTCATGGCGCCGTGGAGCGTCTGGCTGGAAAATGAGAAAAAATAAAAATAGGGGTTGACATGCCCCCGTGAAATGCTTATAATATATTTTGTCAGTCAGCGAGAGCATCCTGCGATGATTTTTCGGAGCCTCGCTGGAGGGCAAAAATGCGGAAATAGCTCAGTGGTAGAGCACCACCTTGCCAAGGTGGGGGTCGCGAGTTCGAATCTCGTTTTCCGCTCCATGATGCGGAAATAGCTCAGTGGTAGAGCACCACCTTGCCAAGGTGGGGGTCGCGAGTCCGAATCTCGTTTTCCGCTCCATTTTTTTTGCAATAAAACCAGTTTGGTTTTATATACATGGGCCTATAGCTCAGTTGGTTAGAGCAACCGGCTCATAACCGGTCGGTCCTTGGTTCGAGTCCAAGTGGGCCCACCAATTATAATTGCATATTCCATACTACTTGATATGGCCCAGTAGCTCAGTTGGATTAGAGTATTTGACTACGAATCAAAGGGTCGAGGGTTCGAGTCCCCCCTGGGTCACCATATATGGGTAGGTGCCCGAGTGGTTAAAGGGAACAGACTGTAAATCTGTCATCTTCGGATTACGATGGTTCGAATCCATCCCTGCCCACCACCTTGGAATATGAAGCTCCGCACATGCGGGGCTTTTTTCGTACAAAAAAAGCCTCCCCTTTGGGGGAGGTGCCGAGCGTCAGCGAGGCGGAGAGGGTCGTCACTCCTGTTCTGCCGGGCAGCTGAACGTTCCGTGTGCGTCACGGCTGACGTGGTGCTCGCCCTCGAACAGGGCCTGGCTCACGCGGCGCATGAGCTCGTCCTGCTCCTGCTGGTCGCTGTAGACGAGCTGCTTGTCCTCTGGCAGGACCTCGCCGTCCAGCTCCGTGATGGCGAGCTGCAGGCGGTGCTCCTTGTCCTTGCGGAACGAGTATTTCTTCCGCGTCTCGAGCCATTCCGTGATCATCGCGATATTCTGGAACGAGGCATTCTTATTGTAGTCCTTGTAAACGTCCGCAGCGATTGCTGCGGCTTTCTTTTTGTCCTCTGTGGCGCCGATAAGGGAAAATTCTACAGATTTTTTTTCGGTAACGAGTTTCGTGATAATGTACAACATAGCTTTTTCTTCCTTTCCACGTTCTATCTTTATTCTATCAGACAGGACGCGAAAGTCAATTTTTACCGAATTTTACGCTTTAATTTACTAAAAGTTGATAACCCCGTCCACCGTCCGTACGATATAGACAGTTTTGACAAAATATGATAGAATGTCTCCTGCAAGTAAGCACAGGGAGGTATACCTTGTGTAACATGTGTAAACTTTACAGATAGGAGTTTTTGTATTATGGTTTCTCAACCCATCAACCGGAAGAAAGCCTTCAACATGCTGTTCTTCCTGGAATTCTGGGAGCGTTTTGGCTACTACGGCCTGCAGGCGGTATTGGCCTCGTTCTTTGTCCGCAGCCTCGGCATGGCCGATGCAGAGTCTTTTGTCGTATTCGGTGCGTTCAGTGCCATGGTCTACGGCTATGTCTCGATCGGCGGCTACCTCGGCGATAAGGTGCTTGGCATCCAGCGCACAATCACGCTCGGCGCGGTCGTCCTGATGCTCGGCTACGGCCTCATGGCTCTCGCGGGCTCCGATAAGATGCTCGTTTTCATCGCACTCGGTGCCATCGCCTGCGGCAATGGTATTTTCAAGGCGAACCCGTCCTCGCTGCTGTCCCGTATCTACGAGGGCGACGAGGCACACCTTGACAGCGCATTCACGATGTACTACATGGCCGTCAACATCGGCTCGTTCATCTCCATGCTGCTCGTGCCGATCATCGGCGGTAAATTCGGCCTGTCCCTCGGCTTCATGATCTGCGCCATGGGCCTCGTCATCGCCGTCGGTTCCTTTGTCTCGTTCCGCTATCTCGTGCGCGGCGTGGACTCCCCGATCGGAAAGCAGCCGCTGAACAAGGGCAAGCTGCTCCTCACGATCGCCGGTGTCGTCGTCATGACACTGTTCTCCGCGTGGATGCTGGAGAACCTGACGGTCGCGCACGTGCTGCTCGCCGCCATCGGCATTTTCGTTTTCGGTGTTTTCTTCAAGATGATTTTCCAGTCCCACGGTGCGGAGAAGCGCAAGATGATTGCGGCCATGATTCTCATCGTCGAGGCCATCGTGTTCTTTACGCTGTACCAGCAGATGCCGACGTCGCTGAACTTCTTCGCGATCAAGAACGTCGAGCACTCCATCCTCGGCATCACCATCAGCGACGCTGAGGTGTTCCAGACGCTGAACCCGTTCTGGATCATGATCGCCAGCCCGATTCTCGCCTGGATGTATGCGCATTTCGGCGACCGTGGAACGGATCTCTCCATGCCGGCGAAGTTCTCGCTGGGCATGCTGCTCTGCGCAGGCTCGTTCCTGCTCGTCGGTTTCTCTGCAAACTTTGCGAATGAGGCTGGCATCGTCTCCGCCTGGTGGCTGGTCGGCTCGTACTTCCTGTCCGCCATCGGCGAGCTCCTCATCAGTGGCCTCGGCCTCTCGATGATCTCGAAACTCGTGCCGCAGCGCCTGCTCGGCTTCCTCATGGGTGCCTGGTTCCTCACGAGCGCCATCTCCGCCGTGCTCGGCGGCTGGGTGGCAACGCTCACGACGGTCTCGAAGGACATCGTCGATCCGCTGCAGACGCTCCCGGTCTACAGCCACGTCTTCACGCAGATCGGTCTCGTGACCCTCGGCGTGACGGTCGTCATGGCCCTCGCCGTGCCGCTCCTCAACCATCTCATCAACAAAGAGGATGAGGACGAGGCAGAGGCAGTCGTCAACAACTGATCGCGGCGCGAAAAAATCCAAAAAATCTTCGAAAAAAGCATTGACAGGCTCTCCAGTCCGTGATAATATAATATCTGTTGATTGCGAAAGCAGTTAGCCAAGTGGCCCAGTAGCTCAGTTGGATTAGAGTATTTGACTACGAATCAAAGGGTCGAGGGTTCGAGTCCCCCCTGGGTCACCACTTTGAAAGGATACGGTCCGCACGATGTGCGGGCCGTTTTTTGTTGTCTGTTATTCGGGAAAAGAAAAAGTAGCGGAAATAAGCAGGAATATGGTATACTGATAAAGAATTATGAACTAGGTTCATGTTTGACGAAAGAGGTGCTGGGGATGGCCAAGGAGAAGATGGGACGCAGGGAGCGCAAGAAGCAGCAGTCCCGGCAGGAAATCCTGAAGGCCGCCGTGAAGAATTTTTCGGAGAAGGGGTTCAGCAAGACCTCGGTGGCCGATATCATGGAGACGGCGGATCTGGGGACGGGGACGTTCTATAATTATTTCGATTCGAAAGAGCAGATCCTCATGTGTCTGCTCGAACGCCTCGTCAGGCGTGTGCATGATGCGCTTGAGGAGAATCGGGCGGCGGGTAAGTCGCAGATCGAACTGCTCGATATCGCCTGCGCCATCACGGCGGAGTTTCTCGACGAGAACCGTTTCGTGCTGCCGTTGTTCCTTTCTGCCTCCGAGCTCACGGAGCGCAAGGAAAAGGGGCAGGTCATGCCGACACCGGGTTTCAAGCCCGTGTACAAGAGCATCATCGAGCACGGGCAGGAGCTCGGCGAGATTCGCACGGATGTGCCGGCCGACCTCATCGCGGAGATGTTCCATTCGATTTTCCAGGCTGCGGCGTTCAGCAAATTGGGATTCACGTTTCAGGAGAATGTCGCGATGAAGACGAAGCTGCTGCTCGATGGCATCCGCATGCAGAAGTAAGGATTGTGTATTAGGAGAGAAAAGTTTTATGATCAGTGTAACCAAGCTGTTATTTGCAAGAGAGTACTTTGGTGACAAGCTGCGCTATACGAAGAATGCGCACAGCATGCGCAACGGCGCGGCTGAGGGCATGGGGCCGGTCGTCGTCTGGAACTCGACGAAGACGTGCAACCTCAAGTGCATGCATTGCTATATGAAGTCCGATGCGCAGAAGTATAAAAACGAGCTCACGACGGACGAGGCGAAGAAGTTCATCGATGACCTCGCCGCGTTCCATGTGCCGGTCCTGCTGTTCTCGGGCGGTGAGCCGCTCATTCGTCCGGACTTCTTTGAGCTCGCAGAGTACGCACAGAAAGCGGGCGTGCGCCCGACGCTCTCGACGAACGGCACGCTGATCACGCGCGAGGTCGCGCAGCGCATCAAGGATATCGGCGTCGGCTATGTCGGCATCTCGCTCGACGGCCTCAAAGACGTCAACGATAAGTTCCGCGGCGTCGAGGGCTCGTACGAGAAGGCCATGAAGGGCATCGAGAATTGCGTCGCCGTCGGCCAGCGCGTCGGCCTGCGTTTCACGATCAACCAGCATAACGCGCGCGAGCTCGACAAGATCTTCGACTTCATCGAGGCCGAGAACATCAACCGCGTCTGCTTCTATCATCTCGTCTACAGCGGCCGCGGCGAGGGCATGGTCGCGGACGACCTCACGCATGAGGAGTCGCGCAAGGCCATGGACACGATCATCCGCCGCACGAAGGACTACGAGGAGCGCGACCTTAAGAAAGAAATCCTGACCGTCGACAACCACTGCGACGGCATCTATATGTACCTCAAGGCCAAGGAGGCCGGCGACGAGTCGACGGCGGAGCAGATCCTCAAATATCTCTCCATGAACGGCGGCAACCGCTCGGGCATCGCGTTTGCCGAGGTCGATCCGCTCGGCTACGTTCATCCGGATCAGTTCACGCAGCATCATACGTTCGGCAACGTGCGCGAGCGTGCATTCGGCGATATCTGGCAGGATACGACGAACCCGATCATGGCCGGCCTCAAGGACCGCAAGCCGCTGCTGAAGGGCCGCTGCGCGAAGTGCAAATGGCAGTACTGCTGCAACGGCAACTTCCGCACGCGCGCCGAGGCGGTCACGGGCGACTTCTGGGAATCCGACCCGGCCTGCTATCTGACGGATGAGGAAATCGGCCTGACGGAGGAGAAATAAGCGATGAAGATCATTTCCTGGAATACGACGAACGGCTGCAACATGTACTGTGCGCACTGCTACCGCGACGCGGGCTGCAAGGCCGACGAGGAGCTTTCGACGGACGAAGCGAAGAAGATGCTGCGTGAAATCGCGAAGGCCGGCTTCAAGATCATGATTTTCTCGGGCGGCGAACCGATGACGCGCCCGGACATCGTGGAACTCGTGCAGTATGCGACGGACCTCCACATGTTCCCCGTGTTCGGCACGAACGGCACGCTCATCACGCCGGAGCTCGCAAAGAAGCTCAAGGCAGCGGGCACGCGCGGCGTCGGCATCTCGCTCGACTCGCTCGACAAGGCGAAGCACGATAAGTTCCGCTCGTTCCCGGGCGGCTGGGATGGTGCTGTGCGCGGCATGATGAACTGCAAGGACGCCGGTATCCCGTTCCAGATCCACATGACGGTCATGGACTGGAACCAGCACGAGATCGAGGACATGGTCGACTACGCCCAGAAAATCGGCGCCCACGCCGTGCATTTCTTCTTCCTCGTGCCGACGGGCCGGGCCGCGACCATCGAGGAGGAAAGCCTGCGCGCCGAGCAGTATGAGGACGTGCTCACGCGCATCATGAAGAAGCAGGAGCAGGTCGACATCGAGCTCAAGCCGACGTGTGCGCCGCAGTTCCTGCGCATCGCCGACCAGCTCGGTATCCAGACGCGCTTCCACCGCGGCTGCCTCGCCGGCCTCAGCTACTGCATCATCAGCCCGAAAGGCAAGGTGCAGCCGTGCGCCTACCTCAAGATGGAAATCGGCGACGTCCGCGAGACGCCGTTCGACGAAATCTGGGAGAACAGCCCCGTGCTCAAAAAGCTCCGCACCTGCGACTACAGCGGCGGCTGCGGCGCCTGCCGGTACAAAGGCATGTGCGGCGGCTGCCGCGCCCGTGCCGCCTGCTACCACGACGGCGACTACATGAGTGAAGAACCCTGGTGCCTCTACCACGGCCGCAAAGGCGAATAACGAATCAGGCCGGCCCCGCTTTACGCAAGCGGGGTTTTTTGTTATAATGAGCGCGAGATTTGAGCTTTTCGGAAAGGGGCTATACGATGATCAAGGTCATTTTTTCGGATATGGATGGCACGCTGCTGGATGATCATAACCAGCTGCCGGAGGAGCTGCCGGAGACGATAGCGATGCTGAAGGAGCGGGGCGTGCTGTTCGGGCTGGCGTCGGGGCGGCAGTATTATTCGCTGCTCGACACGTTCCAGGGCTACGAGAATGACTTCCTTTTCCTCGCGGAGAACGGGACGCTCGTGAAATACCGTGGGCAGGAGCTGTTTTCCGATACGATGGATACGGAGACCGCAAAGGCCATCCTGAAGGCGGCAGAGGATGTCCCGCATATCTTTGAGGTGTTCTGCGGCAAGAAGGATGCCTACGTGCGCACGGAGCAGCATACGCCGGCGTTTCGCGCGGAGCTCGGGAAGTATTACTCCCATTCGGAACCGATTGCGGATTTTCACGATGTGCCGGATGAGGCCGTAAAGGTCTCGCTGTGGGATGAGACCGGCCATGCTGAGGACACGATCTATCCGCTCATCCGGGAGCAGTTCGGCGATCGGATGCAGGTGCTGCTCTCGAGCGCCTGGTGGGTCGATGTCATGAACCCAGGCGTTGGCAAGGGCACGGCCATCCACGAGATCCAGAAACGCCTGGGATTCACGCCGGATGAGTGCGCGGCATTTGGCGACTACCTGAACGACGAGACGATGATGCAGGCTGTCACCTACAGTTTTGCCATGGAAAACGCCGTGCCGGAGATCAAGAAACTCGCGCGCTACGAGACCGCGAGCAACAACGACCACGGCGTCATCAAAGGCATTCAGCGGCTCGTAGAGATGGGACTCATCTGATTATTGGAGGGAGAGACGACGATGCGTATCGATTATCACATGCACTTTGAAAAGGGCTCCTACGATAAGGATTGGGCCGAGGGATTTTTCCGGGCGGCAGCGGACCGTCACCTCGATGAGATCGGCATCTCGGAGCATTCACACACGTTTCCCGAGTTTAAGGATCTCTACTATCACGACCTCATCCTCGACGATTCCTTCGTCGGCACGTTCCAGCAGAAGTGGCTGCAGACGAACAAGTTCAAGTACACGCTCGACGACTATTTCCGCTTCATGGAGGTCCTGCGCAAGGATCACCCGGATGTGAAGACGGGCATCGAGGTGTGCAATTTCCAGGATCAGTCCGCCGTGCGTGACATCCTGCGGGACTACGACTGGGACTATGTCATCGGCTCCGTGCATTTCCTGCGCGGCTGGGCTTATGATTCGTCGGAGATCCGGGCGGAGTGGGAGAACCATCCGCTCGAGGATATCTACGAATGGTACACGGAGGAGGTCGAAAAACTCGCAGACGCAGGTCTCTACGACGTGCTCGGCCATCCGTTCAACATCCGCCTGTTCCGGGATTTCCCGGCGTTTGATGTGACGCCGTACCTCGAGCGTGTGGCAAAGGCTCTCGCCAAGGCCAAGATGGGCATCGACGTGAACACGGGCACGTACTACCGCTATCCGGTCAAGGAGATCTCGCCGTATCCGGACTTCATGCGCCAGGCGGCGAAATACGAGCTGCCGATCATCACGACCTCCGACGCGCACAAGCCGGAGGACTGCGGCGCCTACCACGATGAGGCCGTGGCTTATGCACGCAGCTTCGGCTACGATAAGGTCCTGCATTTCTCGCACCGGCGGCGCGAACTCCTACCATTGGATTGAGGAAAAACGGGATTTCTCGGGTTGTGGACATCGTTGCCCGGCTTAAATAAATTTCGACAGGTTTCGTTGCCTTGCACCATAAGTCCTATTTATGATTCGTAAAAATTTTCTGAAAAAGCTATTGACAAATATACAAGCTTCGGTTAAAATAGAAGCAGATAAGGGAAATGGATCAAAAGATCCGATGGTTACACAGTTACTTAGGGAAACACATTATCCGCTTCATTGTGGCGATACTTCATCGTTACACGTCAGTTTCATGGAATCTCCGTGGATCTGCTTAGCATCAATGTGTGGTAACTCTCGACCAGCATGGGGATGCGATAGGATCAGCAGGCATGCGCTGTGGATGGCTCATAAACATCGCTGATTTAACGCAGAAACAAGGAGTGATTCACCATGAAGATGAAAATTGATTCTCAATGGATGGAGAATGTATATATTCCCGTCCGCGTAGGACAGCTTACGAAGGCTGCGAAACTCGCTGGCAAGAAGAATTTTGCTAGTTACGCCGACGACACGGTCGACCTCCGCACGCCGACCCGCAAGGTAGACGAGCGACAGGCAGTAGCCGATTGGCTCGATAGCCGTGAAAAACGTGAAGTGGCTGTCAAAACTGAGATCGCCTGACACGTGTTTAATGATGAAATTATTGCATAAAGGGCATTGCGCCGAGCCTGGAGAAAGGTTTGGATCATAAAAGCAATTCATAAGCAATGTCCCATACAAAAAGGGCCCTTGCATCCACAAGGGGCCTTTTTTGGTGCGCTTTTTTGCGTGCGCGCGCGTGTATCTTTTTCCGTTCGCGCTTTTGCCTTAGTGCTTTTTGGCCGCCGGCATGCCCGGCAGCGGCGTGATTTCGAGCGGGACGGTCTGTACGGCTATGGCGTTTTTCCGCATGAGGGTGTCGTTCGGATATTTCGCATAGATGCCCTGCAGGCGGCGCATGTACGCGGCGGGCTCCAACGGGTCAGCCTGGCGGGCGGCAACATGGCGGCGGATCGCCTCGATGAACGGCGCATCGAGGACGATATCGCGCTGCGCACAGAGCAGCTGCAGCGTGCTGTCGACGAGGTAGAGGTGGAGACAGGGGTCGGCGAGGCTTTTTTCCGTCGGGCGGTGTTCCGGCTTCAGCGTATGCAGGGCGAGCGGTGCATCCCCCCAGCCCTCCTTGAAGATGCCATCAATCTGGTAGAGCAGGAAGAGCAGGCCGTCCTCCTCACAGAGCGCGAACTCCATCTTTCCCGTGCGGAACGCCTCCGTGGCGATGACATCGAGCCTGGCGAGCTGCAGGATGAAGAGCAGGCCATTGGCGTCTGCCTGAAACAGGCCGCCCTGGCCCTGTGCCTGGATCGGCAGAGGGAATTTCTCCCCGACGACGAAATTGAGATAATCGGACATAGCGGTATGACTCCTTTGCTGCTGGTTTATGCGGTCGTATGTCCTTATTCTAGCATATTTCGGGTCGATTGTGTTATACTGGTAGGCAGGAGAGTGATCAAGATGAGTCTTAATGATACACCGCGGGCGACGCGCCTGCACATCGGCCTCTATGGACGCCGGAACAGCGGCAAGTCCAGCCTGCTGAATGCGCTCACGGGCCAGTCCGTCGCCACGGTCTCGGAGGTCGCCGGCACGACGACGGATCCCGTCTACAAAGCGATGGAGCTGCACGGCATCGGGCCTGTGGTCTTTATCGATACGGCTGGTTTCGATGACGTCGGCCAGCTCGGGACCCTGCGCGTCGGCAAGACGCAGGAGGCCGCGAAGGCGACGGATATCGCGCTGATCCTGTTCCACGATGAGGATATGGAGGAGGAGCTCGCGTGGCTCGCGCGTTTCCGTGAGACGGATACGCCGGTCGTCGCCGTCGTGAGCCAGATCGATACGCTCGCCGATAAGGGTGCCGCGCTCGTGCAGCAGGTGGAGGAAAAGACAGGGCTCCGGCCGGTCGTCGTCAGTGCCGTGGATGGCACGGGCGTCGAGGCGCTGCGCGCCGAGATCATCCGCCAGCTGCCGGAGGGCTATGCGAGCGGCTCGATTACGGGTGATCTCTGCGCGGCGGGCGACCTCGTGCTGCTCGTCATGCCGCAGGACATCCAGGCGCCGCAGGGCCGCCTGATCCTGCCGCAGGTGCAGACGCTCCGCGAGCTCCTCGACAAGAAATGCCTCGTCATGAGCTGCACGACGGACTGCCTGGAGACAACGCTCGCGAAGCTCACGGAACCGCCGAAGCTCATCATCACGGATTCGCAGGCGTTCCGCACGGTGCATGCCCAAAAACCGGAAAAGAGCCTGCTCACGTCGTTCTCGGTACTCTTTGCAGGGTATAAGGGCGATATCGATTACTTTGCCGCCTCGGCGCGCAAGATTGCCGATCTGCCGAAGGACGCGCATATCCTCATCGCCGAGGCCTGCACGCATAAGCCGCTCAAAGAGGACATCGGCCGTGTGAAGATCCCACGCCTGCTCCGAAAGAAGCTCGGCGGGGACCTGCGCATCGATGTCGTGGCGGGGCGCGATTTCCCGGCGGATCTCTCGGGCGTCGACCTCGTGATCCACTGCGGCGGCTGCATGTTCAACCGCAAATACGTCCTGAGCCGCGTGGCCGAGTGCCGCGAGCAGGGCGTGCCAATGACGAACTACGGTATCACGATCGCCTATCTTCTCGGCATCCTCGACGATGTGACGCTGCCATCCGGCAACTGATTTTTATGAAAGCCCATGCGTTCCGTCGGTTTGCCTGTTTTCTCGTTTTCTACAACTACTGGAGGTGCTGTTTGATGAAAAGAACCCTTTTGAGCCTTTTCAGCTCTGTATTCCTGCTCGTGGCGCTCTGCCTCGTGCAGATGCCGGCCGCCCATGCGGACAACTGGTATTGGCTGAGCTCCGATAGCAAGTATAGCAAGTTTTTCGATCCGGCTTCCGTCGTGAAGCAGATGGAGGTCGAGACGTCGCGCGGCAAGGTGCCGACGCTGCTCGCGGCCTGGACGCGCACGACCTACAGCTACGGCGGCGCACAGGAGACGCTCGCGGCCTACGGCCTCAGCAAGCAGATCCCGAACCCCGCGCAGCTGAGCTACAGCTATGCGCTCGTGCATATCGACCCGCAGCAGCGGACGCTCCAGTATCAGGAGGAGGCCTTCTATGATGCGAAGGGCAACCGCATCTGGCATTCGGACACGCCGGGCAGCAGCAAGGAGATCAACAGCCAGAGCTTTGACGAGGTGTTCTATGATGCCATCGTCGATCAGGCCTTTGCGACGGAGGCGGAGCGCGAGCACGCCAAGGCCAAAGACCGCTGGCTGTCCCTGTGGGAGGAGCCCACGGTCGATGGGCAGCGCACCTCGATGATGGTCGATACATCCACGCTCCGCATGAAGGGCAACAACCTCATTGGCTGGTACTGGCAGGAGACGAAGGACAGCAACGGCAACGTCATCGAGATCAAGTTCCTCAAGCAGGCCGTCAACCTGCAGCAGGGTTCGGAAAAGGTGATCAGCGGCCAATACTGGAGCCAGCAGACGGGCTGGGAGGTGCTGAAGGATATCGACGGCATCTACCGCAGCATCCGCCGGGGCACCGTCCGCTATGACGGCCTGGAGTCCCTGCGTTCCTACGTCCAGGGCCATGAGTGGTGGGTCAACCGCTACCGCATCGACAACTGACGGCCCAGCTGCATTTTTCCACACTCATCGCGAATAACCCGTATGTCACATATTTAAGGAAGTGCTATTATGCCGATTAAGCTCCCCAATAACCTGCCGGCTACCCATATCCTCGAAAGCGAGAACGTCTTTGTCATGGATGCAGACCGGGCCTACAGCCAGAATATCCGCCCGCTGCGCATCCTCATCCTGAACCTCATGCCGATCAAATACGTCACGGAGACGCAGCTCCTGCGCCTGATCGGCAACACGCCGCTGCAGGTCGAGGTCGATTTCATCTACACGAAATCGTACGTGCCGACACACACGCCGCAGGAGTACCTCTCCGAGTTTTACGGGACGTTTGACGACATCAAGGACCGGAAATACGATGGCATGATCATCACGGGCGCACCGGTCGAGGAAATGCCTTTTGAGGAGGTCGCCTACTGGGACGAGGTCGCGGAGATCATGGAGTGGAGCAAGACGCACGTGTTCTCCACGTTCCATATCTGCTGGGGCGCACAGGCCGGCCTCTACTATCACTACGGCGTGCCCAAGTACACCGTGCCGGAGAAAATTTTCGGTGTGTACAAGCACCACCTCTGTGTCGAGCACGAGAAGCTGTTCCGCGGATTCGATGACGAGTTCTACGTGCCGCACTCCCGCCATACGACGGAGAAAAAAGAAGACATCCTGAAGGTCCCGGCGCTCACGCTGCTCGCCGAGGCGGAGGGCGATGCGGGCGTCTATGCCGTTGCGAACCTCAAGAAACGACAGTTCTTTATCACGGGCCATGCGGAGTATGACCCGATCACGCTGAAGCAGGAGTACGACCGCGACGAAAAGGCCGGCCTGCATCCGCGCATCCCGCAGAACTACTACCCGGACGACGACCCGACGAAGCAGCCCGTTGTCCGTTGGCGCAGCGTCGCCCACCTGCTTTTCGCGAACTGGCTGAACTACTACGTCTATCAGGAGACGCCGTACGAGATCGAGAACTACGAGGGCGAGAACGATTGATTTTCTTGAATTGTTTCATTTGCCTTTCATCTTTTTATGTTATCCTTTAACATAGTTTTGCGAATCGGAGGATTGGCAAACCAAAAGAGTACATTCACTCACCATAGGGGGTACAATATGAAAGGAATGCGATGGGGGCTGGGACTCCTGGCCGCCGCAGCACTGTTTTTGCAAGCTCCGGCCATGCCGGCCGCGGAGGCTGCCACGGTAAATGTGCCAGAGAACATCTTTCAATGGGTTCAGTCGACACCTCGGCAGAACTATTTTTTCAATAAACAGCAGATCAAGTATGCGATCGATGCAAAGGGGAACGTAGATCTCAATACGCTCATCGTGCCGACACTGCGCACGTATGACGATATCATGGTGCGCGATGTCGTCTCGAAACGTCGCTGGAAACAGCTCCCCGTTGACAAATACGGCGATCTCGCCGGTGCCGCGGAGTATCTGCGGATCAACCTGAAGGCGCAGACCGTGCAGGTCGTCGAGCACGATGACCTCGACAGCACGTTTACGGTCATCAACCGGGATATGGACGCTGAGACGCCCGTCAACTACGCGACGCTCTCCGAAAAGGACGTTGATGGCTGCTTCTACCGCACGATCGTACAGTACGCCGAAAAGCACCAGGATGAGCTCATCGAGCGCACGGGCGCTCCGCTCTCGAAAGCAGACAAGAAGGCACTGGAACATAAGAAAAAGGCTGCCCCAAAATAACGTAGGACAGCCCTGACAGGAAAGTGGAAAGCAAGGAATCGACCATGGCAGACCAGCAGGAAAGCGGGCAGGAGGTCAAAAGCCTCATCGAAAAGGCGGAACGGACGCACCAGCTCACAGAGCGGGAGCTCGTCCGTCTGCTCGGCGATGCCGCGTGCACGGAACGGCTGGCTGAGGCCGCAGACCGCGTGCGAAAGGCGTACGTCGGTGACGGCGTGCATTTGCGCGGGCTCATCGAGTTTTCGAATATCTGCCGGCAGGACTGCATGTACTGTGGCCTGCGCCGCGACAATCCGAAAACGGAGCGCTACCGCCTCGATGCCGATACGATCGTCGACCTCGCGCGGAAGGCGAAGGGCTACGGCTATCACACGGTCGTGCTGCAGTCGGGCGAGGATCTGTATTTCACGACGGAGCGCCTCTGTGCGATCCTGCGCGAAATCAAGAAGCTCGACCTCGCGATCACGCTCTCCATCGGGGAGCGCACGCGCGAGGAGTACGCGGCGTTCCGCGAGGCAGGGGCGGATCGCTATCTGCTGCGCATCGAGACGACGGACCGCGCCCTCTACGAAAAACTCGATCCGGGCATGAGCTGGGCGAACCGCGACCGATGCCTGCATGACCTGCGGGATCTCGGTTACGAGGTCGGCACTGGCACGCTCGTCGGCCTGCCGGGCCAGACGCTCGGGATGCTCGCGCGCGACATCCTCTACTATCAGGAGCTTGACGCCGACATGCTCGGTATCGGTCCTCTGATCCCGAACGGGGACACGCCGCTCGGAAAGGCGGAACCCGGGGACTTTAACCTTACACGGCGCATGGTCTCGCTGCTGCGGCTGCTGCTCCCCGAAGCCAATATCCCCGCGACGACCGCCATGGAGACCATGGTACCGCGCGGCCGCGAGATCATTCTCGCCTCCGGCGCGAACGTCGTCATGCCGAACGTCACGGAGGGCGACTACCGCCGCAAATACGCCCTCTACCCCGGCAAAATCTGCGTCGCCGACACCCCGGCTGACTGCCGCGCCTGCATGGGCGGCCGCATCAAGGCCATGGGCAGATACGTCGCCCAGGACAAGGGCTTCCGCCGGCACCGCGCATCGCAGGCCATATAATTATCTTTACAGAGAGAAATAACGATTGGAGCTCATCCTATCATGAAAGCTATCATCAATGCCCGTGCTATCCTCCCGGATGCATCGGGCTCTTTTTTTGCCGAAGAAGATACAGCCGTCTTTTATGACGAGCACATCGAAAAAATCCTGCCGATGCAGGAATTTGCGCATATCCCCTTCACGGGAGACGTACTGGATGCCGGGGGACGCTGGCTTGCGCCGGGGTTCCTGAACATCCACATACACGGCTGTGCGGGATACGATACGATGGATGATGACCCGGAGGCGCTACCGCAGATGGCGGCCATGCAGGCTCGTCATGGCGTTACGGGATTCCTGCCTACGACGATGACGTATGATTTTGATTCCATCGGGCGGGCGCTCACACGCGTGCGTGGAGCCCTGCAGGCAGCGGACTGGCAGGGTGCCCGCGTACTCGGTGCGAACATGGAGGGGCCGTTCGTGAGTCCGGCGTACAAAGGCGCTCAGAAGGAGTCGAATATCCAGAAAGCCGATTTCGAGAAGATCCGTCCCTATGCCGATACCGTGCGCATCATCACGATCGCGCCCGAGGAACTGCACGGCGATTACTCTTTTATCGACCAGTGCAGTGAGGCTGGTATCATCGTTTCGATGGGGCACACGGCGGCAACGTATGAGCAGGCCATGGACGCCATGGCACATGGCGTCACGCACGTCACACACCTCTACAATGCCCAGACGAAGTTCCATCACCGGAATCCCGGCGTTGTGGGGGCGGCGTTCGACAGCGATGCGATGTGCGAGCTCATCACGGATAACGTGCACGTCCATCCGGCCGCTCAGCGCCTCGCCTGGCATGCCAAGGGTGGGAGGAACCTCGTACTCATCACCGACTCTCTGCGCGCCTGCGGGCTTGGCGACGGCGAGTCGGAGCTCGGCGGGCAGAAGGTTTTCGTCAAGGGCAATCTCGCGACGCTCGCCGATGGTACGATTGCGGCCTCGGTGCTCTCGCTCAACGACGGCGTGCGTATCTTCCGCGACAACGTGGGCATCACGACGCCGCAGGCCGTGGAGCTCGTCACGAAGGTGCCGGCTGGAGAACTCGGTATCCTCGATGCGTGCGGCTCGATTGAGGAAGGCAAGCGCGCGGACTTCGCGATTTTCGACGACGAGCTCCGGCACATCACGACCGTGATCGGCGGTAATGTCTTTGCAGCAGGGGAGGAAAAAGAACATGCATAATATCGCAGTCATCGATATCGGCGGCACGGCTATCAAATACGGCCTCATGACGCCAGAGGGAACGCTGAAGCAGCAGGGGAGCATGCCGACGAAGGCACGGGAAGACGGTGCTGATGGCATCGTAGAGAAAGTCATCGGCATCGTGAAGGAGTATCAGCAGCACTTCTACGTCGACGCTGTCGGCATCGACACGGCAGGCATTGTGAAGCCGGGCCAGGACGGCGAAATCGTTTTCGCTGGTGGGGAGAGTTTCCCCGGCTACAGCGGAACGAGGCTTGGTAAGCTCGTGCGCGAGGCGACGGGGCTGCCCTGTGTCGTCGAGAACGACGTCAATGCGGCGGCTATCGGCGAGTACACGCAGGGCGCCGCACGCGGCGCGAAATCGGCCTTTGTCATGACCGTAGGCACAGGCATCGGCGGCTGCCTCATCCTCGACGGCAAGATCTGGCACGGCGCGAGCTACAGCGCCGGTGAGGCCGGCTTTATGCGCGTGCACGGCGACCAGCGCATCTTCGAGGAAATCGCCTCGACGCGCGCCATGCTGCAGGAGGCCGCCTACACGCACAACGTGAGCCCGGCTGAGCTCACAGGCGAGCAGGTCTTTGCCTGGGCACGCCGCGGCGACGCCGATGCGCAGGCCGCCATCGTGCATTTCACGCAAAACCTCTCAGAGGGCATCGCGAATATCTGCTGTCTCCTCAACCCGGAAATCATCGTCCTCGGCGGCGGCATCATGGCTCAACGCCAGATGCTCGCTCCGCTCATCACCCGCGAAGTCGAACGCCTCGTTCCCGAGGCCATGCGGAAAAACACCAGGATCGACTACGCCCTGCTCGGCAATACCGCAGGCATGATCGGCGTGGGACAGTTGGCACGGCAGTTGCAAATTTTAGCTGATGGAAATGTTACGAAGTGAAATAGCATCCATCAATGATGGACTCTTGACATAAAAAATTGTGCCTATTATACTGGAACTATGATATTTCACTAGAGAGGGGCATGGTGTTCACAACACCATTTTTATGAATACCACATTAACTCCGTTCGTAAAATGGGCTGGCGGTAAACGCCAGCTTTTAGATTCTATTGCAGCCAGAATGCCCAAATCGTACAATCGATATATTGAACCTTTTGTAGGTGGGGGAGCGGTCTGTTTTGCATTGGCTCAAGCAGGAAGTTATATCAATGACAGCAATACGGCGTTGATTAACACTTATCGTGTAATAAAACGATATCCCCAAAAGCTTATCGATGAAATTCGCATTTTGGATCAGAAAATAATTTCTGGGAAAAAGGAATTTTATTATGATAAGCGAACTCGCTTTAATGAGCTATTGAAAGCAAGAAAATATACCACAGAAACTGCAGCTCTGTTCATCTTTTTAAATAAGCATTGTTTTAACGGACTTTATCGCGTCAATAGTCATGGAGAATTCAATGTTCCATATAATCAAAGTATTCGTCCATCTATTAATGAAGAGAATATAAGGGCTATTTCTGTTTTTTTACAAGATATAGAAATTTATCAAGGAGATTTTGCTAAGGTAG
The DNA here is from genome assembly GCA_900315155.1 of uncultured Selenomonadales bacterium. Classification (GTDB taxonomy): domain Bacteria; phylum Bacillota; class Negativicutes; order Selenomonadales; family Selenomonadaceae; genus UBA2897. Next base: position 99,010 of record OMYB01000004.1, read on the forward strand.
CGAGAATGGCTCAAAAAGGAGATTTCGTTTTTTTTGACAGTCCGTATGCCCCTGTTAATCCATTATCTTTTGATTCTTATACTAAGGAAGGTTTTCCAAAGAAGGATCATGAAAGGTTGGCTCGATTGTATCGTGATTTAACGGACAAGGGCTGCTTTTGTATGCTGACAAATCATAATACGGAATTTATTCGTGAGTTATATAAAGACTTTAGAATAGAAACAGTTTCCGTTCATAGATTTATCAATGCAGATCCCAGTAAGCGAACAGGTAAAGAAATTATTATTTGCAATTATTGATAAGAAAAGACTATGACTCCAAGGTGCTATTGTGGATAAACTGAAATCATTTTATAAGTCTCCAGAGAAAGATTTTACGTTATTACTAGGAGATACATTTAAACTTTTACGGAAGTTTGATTTTAAGTTTAATATGATTTTCGCGGATCCTCCATATTTTCTGTCTAATGGTGGAATTTCTGTCCAGAGCGGAAAAGTGGTTAGCGTTAATAAGGGGAAATGGGATCGTTCACATGGATTTGAGGCAGATAATGCTTTTCATAAGCAATGGATCGAACTCTGTCGCGATAAACTGACAGATGATGGAACTATTTGGATTAGCGGAACATATCATAATATTTTTTCTGTTGCTCAGGCATTAACCGAATTAGATTTTAAAATACTAAATGTTATTACATGGGCTAAAACAAATCCACCGCCTAATTTATCCTGCAGATATTTTACTCACTCTACCGAATTTGTTATATGGGCGAGAAAATATAAAAAAGTTCCACACTATTACAACTACGCACTGATGAAGCAAATTAATGGTGGGAAGCAAATGCGAGATATATGGGTGATGCCGGCTATCGCCCGATGGGAAAAATCTTGTGGTAAGCATCCTACCCAAAAGCCATTAGCTTTGCTGACGCGTATTCTCCTAGCATCCACACGTTCGGGGGATTGGGTGTTGGACCCATTCACTGGGGCTAGCACAACAGGGATTGCCGCGAGTTTGACTAATCGATATTTCTTAGGAATAGAGCAAGAGAAGGATTTTCTTGAACTCTCCGTGCGCCGCAGAAAAGAGATTGAAGATCGCAAGATTCGTGATAGATATATCAAGAGATTGCATGATCTCTCTTATGTTCATCCTTCTAATCCTTGTGTTTTTGAGCAACGATCGGAATATGTCACAGACATACCTTGGGATTGAATTCATATAAAAAACTCAAACTTCGCACATGGTAAACAGCCCATGTGCCTTGGAAAATCAACATTCCAAAGCGAGATGATGCTGCCCTCTTTATTTTGAAAGCTCTCTTACTCGATAATTTCCAAATCCGTACAGTTGCTGAAAAGCCAAATCATCCAACTTCGAATCGTTTGGCCTCTTCTCTGGTACATTTTTTCGGATCCTAGGGAGATGCCTGTTCTGTGCATAGCCTCGATAAAGGCGCTTAGAGGAGGGATGCGCATGAGAGCATGTCCCTCAGGAGACGCAATTGACTGTATTGCATGCTGCGCTACTACATGCAATGCAGCATGTTTCATTAACTGGCAAGCAATTAGGAGATGCTTTTGAGATGTACTGGCCGAAGCAATCCGACGGCCGATTTCTGTAACAGCAAATTGATTATTAGGGGTACTGTCTACAAGCCCAAGATATTTGCAGGCAGATGCATAGTAGTTGCCCTGACGAACTCTGAAACCATACTCATCAGCTAACTCGACACTGTTCATAGGTTCGTCACATAGCTTTTCAGTCATATCCAGAATCCGCCACATCTTATCAGCTTGAGGGAAGGGAATATTTTTAGGTTCTTCTTCTGGAACGGTATTTTGTATAATAGAAATAACATCGTTAATCTGTATATTGGTGTCATCTAAGGTGAAGTGCCTACAGTTTACTAGTCGTATATCGGAGTATATCTTTGGATTTGGAAATTCATACTCCATTAAATGATATATACCGCTGGAATACATAAAGAATACTGTTCGCACAGGTTTTTTTATTCGCATACGCCATGTCCGCATAGGGTAATAGAGCTGACGAATAAGAAAGTCATCATAAAGATGCTTTTTAGCCTCTATGAGTGTTAAAGACCGCATGGACTCATATCCAGCATCGATTTCAATTTGGGAATTTTCTACCGGAATTGTTTGCAGTATGTTTTGATTATCGTTTATACCGATCTGGAAGTCGAAGCACCCAGAGCCCATGCGGCCGGCAGTTGTGGCATAGAGTTTATCTTCACCGAGAAACTCGGATAAAATACCAGAAATTTCAGCAATATTTACCGCGATGGTTTCGGATGGTACATTATGAATATTTAAACTTTCAAGAAGTGAATTCCAGTGCATGGATTCTATTTTCCAGTTCTCTTCGTTGCTCATTTCATTTTCAATTGTGTGGTGCGTGAGATAATGTCCAATTGTATAGGATCCGCGAGTGAGAGGAAGGATGGATAAGAGATTCTCTTGAAAAATTTTGGGGAGTTGATAGTAATGGTCGAATTTTGTAACTAGTCTTGGTTCGGTTCCCAGATAATTTTTGATTTGTTCCGCAGATATTTCAGCAAATCCTTTTTCTTGAATCTGTTTTAGTATCGGATACATATTGAAGAGTTCTTCCCATACAATATCAACTTTTCTTGCCTTGGCCATTTCAAGTCACCTTTCCTATGAATAATGTGCATCCCATTATTATTTTAGATCGATTTGTATTGACTGTAAAGACTTCTAAATCTTACTTGCTTAAAGGTAAGCGGGGCTGCTCTGACGTTGCTACAAGTATGTTCTTTGAGACTTTTTCTCTAAATGATGTGATTTTTACCGTAATATTTACACCAAACCGTACGTATTTTCCTTGAAGATATCACTTTTCTATGGTATGCTTTAGACGCAACATAGTTTTCAAGAAAGAGGGGATAATCACGAAGCGGAAAGTAGAGGAGAGACTGCTGGCGTGGAAGAAGGATCCTTTCCATAAGCCATTGCTGCTCCAGGGGGCGCGCCAGGTAGGGAAGACGTATTCCGTGCTGGCTTTTGGGCGCGAGCATTATGAGAACGTGGCGTATTTCAATTTTGAGCAGCGCGCTGCGCTTCGGGAGACGTTTGATGAAGATCTGTCTCCGTCGTATCTGCTGCCTATCCTGGCTCATATTTCCGGGCAGACGATCATTCCGGGGAAAACGCTGATTGTGTTTGATGAAATTCAGCGATGCGATAAGGCACTGACCGCGCTCAAGTATTTTTGTGAGGAGGCTCCGGAGCAGCATGTGATCGCGATGGGGAGCCTGCTCGGCGTTGCGGTGAATCGGGAGCAGTTCGCTTTCCCCGTCGGAAAAGTCAATCTCATGACCATGCGGCCGATGGATTTCGAGGAGTTTCTCTGGGGCGTGGGTGAGGAGGAGCTGGCAGCAGCGATACGCGATGCTTTTGAGGCGTCCCGTCCTTTGCCGGCTGTGCTGCATCAGACGGCCATGGAACGGTACCGTCAGTATCTCGTCGTCGGCGGTATGCCGGAGTGTGTCTCGAAGTTTGCCGCGACAGGGGATTATCTGCTGGTGCGGAGTGCGCAGGACGATATCCTGATCGGTTATCTCGATGATATGAGCAAGTATAATACAAAGACGGAGATACGCAGGACAAGGCTCACCTACGATAATATCACGGTCCAGTTGTCCCGCACGAATACCAGGTTTCAGTATAAACTGCTGAAAAAAGGCGGCCGTGCCGCGGAATTTGAACATGCCATCGAATGGCTGGTGCTCTCCGGTATCGTGTCGCAGGTCTACCGGGCGGAGCAGGTGAAGAAGCCCTTGGATAATTATCGGGATATCGATGCGTTCAAAATTTACGTTTCGGATCCGGGCCTGCTCACGGCGAAAAAGGATCTCCATGCAGATGATATCCTGTATGGGATGGATCTCGGTGAACTCGATGATTTCAAGGGCGGCATGGTCGAGAATTATGTCAATACGCAGCTCGTCGCCAATGGGTATCGCACGTATTACTGGGAGTCCGAGGAAAAGGCAGAGATCGACTTCCTGATCCAGCGGGGCGGTGACATCATCCCCATTGAGGTAAAGGCGGCGGATCATACCCGTTCGAAGAGTCTTGCGGTCTACCGGAAGAGGTTCAACCCGGCTTATGCGGTGCGGCTTTCGCAAAAGAATTTCGGCTTTGAGGAGGGTTTGATGACGATCCCCCTCTATGCCGCGTTCTGTTTATGAGCGGAAAATGGCATAAGTCGTTCTCGTTGGGTATTATAGAACCCAAAAAGAGGCTGTGATGAGTGATTGCTCATTCACAGCCTCTTGTCATTTCTAATGGTGACACCTATGGGATTCGAACCCATGAACCCGGCGTGAGAGGCCGGTGTCTTAACCGCTTGACGAAGGTGCCGTGGTGACACCTATGGGATTCGAACCCATGAACCCGGCGTGAGAGGCCGGTGTCTTAACCGCTTGACGAAGGTGCCATCATTTTTATTCTTTTGTGTCCCGTATCTCAGGGACGAATAATATTATATTACATGTCTGCAAGATTTGCAAGACTTTTTTTCAATCTTTCCAAAGAATTTTTCTTGCCCAGCAGTGCGAGGATCTCGGTAGCCCCGCCCGGCGTGACTTTCTGGCCTGCGGCGGCGATGCGGACGACCCACATGACGAGGCCTTTCTTGAGGCCCGTGGCCTCGATGTGCTCCTGGAGTTTCGCGTAGAGCGTGTCGTTGTTCCAGTCGGCCTCGCCGATGCCCTCGAGGAGCTCGATGACGGCTGGTAGCAGCTCGCGGGATTTCTCCGGCGTGACTTTGTTGCGCTTGTTCTCGTAGAGGCTGGCGTCGAACGCCGGGTACTCGATGAGGAAGCGAATCTGATCCGGGATCTCGCCGAAGCGCTCGATGCGCGTGCGCAGGAGTGCGGCAACCTGGTCCCATTTCTCCTCGAGGTAGTCCGGCAGATCACCGGCGAACGGGCGGGCCTGCTCCGCAAATGCTTCGTCGCTCATGGCCTTGAAATACTCGCCATTGACCCAGCCGAGCTTGGCATAGTCAAAGACAGCCGGGGACTTCGAGAGACCATCGAGGCTGAAATGGCTGATGAGCTCGTCCATGGAGAAGATCTCCTGGTTCGTGTCTTTCGGGCTCCAGCCGAGCAGGGCGACGTAGTTGACGATGGCCTGCGGCAGATAGCCCATCTTGACGAGATCGTCAAAGGACGTGGCGCCGTGGCGCTTCGAGAGCTTCGAGGTCGAGCCGTCGGCGTTCTTGCCCATGACCGGGGCGAGGTGGATGAAGGTCGGGATCTCCCAGCCGTAGGACTGGTAGAGCAGCACGTGCTTCGGCGTGGAGGTGATGAATTCCGCGCCACGGATGATGTGCGTGACATCCATGAGATGGTCATCGATGACGTTGGCGAAGTTGTAGGTCGGCATGCCATCGCGCTTCAGCAGGACCTGGTCCTCAAGCTCTTCGTTCGGGATGCTGATGTTGCCGTGCAGTACGTCGAAATAGGTCGTCTCACCGTCGAGCGGCATCTTCTGACGGATGACGTACGGATCGCCGTTTTTCAGGTGCTCGTCGATGACTTCCTGCGGCAGGTCGCGGCAGGTGCGGTCATAGCCGCCGAATTTGCCCGTGGAGTGGTCTTCGTCCGGGTCGCAGAAGCAATAGTAAGCCTTGCCGAGCTTCACGAGTTCCTCGGCGTACTTCTTGTAGATGTCCATGCGTTCGCTCTGGACGTACGGTGCGTACGGTCCGCCGAGTGCCGGGCTCTCGTCCGGGATGATCTGGGCGAGCTTCAGCGTGCGATTGATGAACTCCACGGCGTCAGCGACGTAGCGGGCGCGGTCCGTGTCCTCGATGCGCAGGATGAACGTGCCGTGCTCCGCCTTTGCGTAGAGATAGGCGTAGAGCGCCGTGCGCAGGTTGCCGATGTGCATATAGCCCGTTGGGCTCGGGGCGAAACGGGTGCGTACTTTCTTGTCAGTCAAGATTTTTTCCTCCTGATACAGTTCGTTTAGCGTTCCTACTTAGTATACTACAAGTTTAGCGGCGGAGGAAGAGGTAGAGGGCGCGGTACATGATGAAGGCGCTCATGGCTCCCGGATCTTCGACGCCGATGCTGCGCTCGCCGACGAGGCTGGCACGGCCTTTCTTTGCTGGAATCTTTTTCGTGTAGTCGACGCCGGCTTTTGCCGCCTCGGCACCGCGTGCGAGCACGGTGAGCAGCGGGCGGTCGCCGGCGTTTTCGGGGAGAAAGCATTCATGCAGCGGGATGAGCGTGTCGAGCATCGTCTTGTCGCCGCGGTCGGCGCGGCCGCGCGCCTTGATGCCCTCGATGGCGGCGCCGAGCAGTTTTTCGATGCTCGTGACGTTGAGCGTCGTGCTGTCGTCGCAGGCTTCGGCTGCGCGCAGGAATCCCGTGCCGTACAGCGGGCCGGCCGCGCCACCGACGTTCTGGATGAGTGCCTTGCCGATGGCGTGGAGCACAGGGCCGGGCTTCGTCGTATCGTCCATTTCGTCGACCGCCTCCAGGGCTGCGTGAAACCCGCGTGCCATGTTCAGGCCGTGGTCACCGTCGCCGATCTTCGCATCGAGCGAGGTGAGGTAATCTTTCTGCGCGATAACCGCTGCCGAGACAGCATCGAGCGCATCTTTGATTCTCGTCATATGTAAAACTCCTTTTGCAGTTCCTTCTATAATTAAAAGCTTTTTTTCAATGCTATACTATAACATAGTGCGCGTGTTTGAGGCAAGTGCGAATGTACAGAATTGTTCCGGAAAATGGAAAAATAATCGTTTTTTCTATAAAAAGGCGGCAAAATTATTGCCTCTTTTGCACGAAAAAAGTATAATAAATGTTAGTAGATATGTAAATTTTGTTATAGTACAGAAGTACAGAAGTGCGGGGCATACGGTGAAGAAAGAGGATAAACCTATGGAAATCAAGGATATGCGGGCATTTTATGCCATCGTTGAGGAGGGGAACATCAGCCATGCGGCGCAGCGGCTGGATCTTGCCCAGCCGGCGCTCTCGCGTCAGATGAAGCGGCTCGAGTCGGGACTCGGCGTGCAGCTTTTTGAGCGCGGCAGCCGCCGCATCCGCCTGACGGATGCAGGGCGTGTGCTCTACTCGCGCGTGGAGCATATCCTCGGCATGGTCGACGGTACTGTGCGCGAAATCACGGAAATCGGTTCGGGTGTCGCCGGATCCATCCGACTCGGCACGATCACGACGTCCGGTGCCATGCTGCTGCCGGAGCTCATCACGGAGTTCCACCGCCGCTATCCGAACGTGACCTACCAGCTCTGGGAGGGCGAGGGTACACGTATCCTCGAGCTTCTCGATAACCGCGTGATCGAGATCGGCATCACGCGCACGCAGGTGGACAGCCGGGTCTACGAGTCGATCGTGCTGCCGAATGAGCCGCTCGTGCTCATCATGAACAAGGACCAGGAAATCGGTGAGAAGCCGGATATGGTTTCGCTGAAGGAACTCGAGGGGCAGGATATCATCATCCCGCTGCGCTGGCAGTCCGTCTTTACGACGAACTGCCGGAAGGCAGGGTTTGAGCCGCATATCCTCTGCACAAGCGACAGTATCGTGCAGGATCTGCTGCTCGCGAAGATGGGCATGGGCAAGGCGCTCATGCCGGTTTCGTCGAAGACGCTGCTCACGGATGGGAACCTGCTCTATAAGAAGCTCGTCGAGCCGGAGATGAATACGCACACCGTCGTGGCCTGGCTGAAGAACCGCACGCTTTCCTCGGCGAGCAAGCATCTCATCCAGCTTTTCCGCGAGATGTACCTGGGCGAAATCGAGGAAGAATGATACAGGGGAGAGCGGTTCCACGAATCTAATGGGAATCTTCATCAGATTTTATGGATACCCGCTTTCCTTTTCCTGTTTCCTGATATATAGTAAACAGTAGCAAGGAAAAATTTTGGAGGGATTATGATGGCTGACCCGACCCGTATTTTTATCGTGGAGGATGACAAGCGGATTGCGCGCTTCCTTCAGATTGAGTTGGAACATGAAGGATATGAGACCGAGACGGAGGATAACGGCACGCGCGCCCTGGAGCGCATCGTGCAGGGCGATTTTTCACTGATCCTGCTCGATGTCATGCTGCCCGGCATGGACGGCATGGAGATCTGCCGCCGCGTGCGTGAGGTCTCGAATGTGCCGATCATCATGCTGACGGCACGCGATGAGGTCGAGGACAAGGTCACGGGACTGGATCTTGGTGCGGATGACTATATGACGAAGCCGTTTGCTATCCAGGAACTGCTCGCGCGCGTGCGCAATGCCCTGCGCAAGCGCCGCGGATCGGAGGATACGCCGGCAGGCGAGAAGCTTACGGTCAAGGATCTCGTCATGTACCCGAGCCGCTATGAGGTTACGGTAAAGGGCGAGGATGTGCAGCTCACGAAGAAGGAATACTCCCTGCTCGAATACATGCTGCGCAACAAGCGCACCGTCCTCACGCGCGACCAGATCCTGCAGGAGGTCTGGGGCTACGATTATACGGGCGACACGAATGTTGTCGACGTCTATATCCGCTACCTGCGCGCCAAGATCGATGACCATTTCAATCAGAAGTATATCTACACAATCCGTGGTGTAGGCTATGTGGTCAAGGATTAAGTCCTGGCTCCAGCAAAACCGGACAATTTTGGATGGCAGAACGGCGAAGCTCCGCATCTCGACGAAGATCGCCTGCCTTTACGGCGCCATCCTTTTTGTTATGTTATGCCTGATGAGTTTTGTCACGGGGCTGGGAATCTATTTTTCGTATTATAATCAGGCAGAGAAAGAGCTGGAAATCACCATGCATAACGTCGAGCGCCATATCGATGACGAGACGGCGTTCACGCGGAATTTCTGGCGCGATGACCCGATCATGCCGGGTGTCATCCTGCGCGTGACGGATGTGAGCGGGCAGCTCATGATCGATACCGACTCGCGCTATCCGTCTATCGATGAGATCGACGACGGCGTCGTACGGAAAAAGCCGTTGTGGGCGAACCGCGAGATGCAGGTATCGAAGGTCCATAACATGATCATCTACCATTCCCGCCTCACGACGGTCTACCGCGGCGAGCTCCTGCAGCTGCATTTCTACCGCACGATCACGGCGGATGAGAGCTTCCTGCGGACGCTGCAGTACAGTGTCCTCGCCTTGACGGTGGTGAGCTTCCTGCTCGCCCTGTTTGTGGGTTATTTCATGAGCAACCGCATCCTGCAGCCGATCCGTACGATGACGAAGCTCGTGCGGAAAATCGAGATCGAGCGCATGGACCGGCGTGTGCCGGTGCCGGCCTCGCACGATGAGCTTTCGGAGCTGGCGGATACGTTCAATCATATGCTGGACCGCCTCGAGACGGGGCTCAAGAAGCAGCAGCGATTTGTTTCGGATGCCTCGCATGAGCTCCGCACGCCGGTCACGGTGATCCTCGGATACTCGGACCTGCTTTCGCGCTGGGGCCGCTCGGATAAGGACGTGCTCGATGAAGGCATCGCTTCCATCCATTCCGAGGCTGTGGATATGCAGCAGCTCATCGAGAAGCTGCTGTTCCTGGCACGCGCGGATCAGAAGCGCCAGGTGCTCCATAAGGAGAATCTGGAACTTTCGGAGCTCGTCGAGGATGTCATGAAGAAGATGAAGCTCGTTGAGAAAGACCACACGGTCGAGCTCAGGCGCAACGATGAGGGCGAAATCTACGCCGATCCGGTGACGATGCGCCAGATGATCCGCGTGTTCCTGCAGAACAGCTCGAAATATACGCCGAAGGGCGGCCATATCTGGGCGGATTCGCATCGCTCGGAGGACGGGAAGTCCATGATCCTCGAGCTGGCCGATGATGGTATCGGCATCGCGAAGGAGAACCAGGAAAAGATCTTCGAGCGTTTTTACCGCGTCGATAGCTCCCGTACGAAAGACGGCGGCGTTGGCGGTACCGGACTCGGCCTGTCTATCGCACGGTGGATTGCCGAGCAGCATGATATTGACATCGCGATCGAGAGCGACCTCGGGAAAGGGACGAAATTTATCCTGACGATTCCGCTGGTATCCTAAGTGTTGAGAGTTGAGAGTTGAGAGTGGGGAGTGGACTGGGCATGAAAGTTTTGGTTACGGGTGTTACGGGACAACTTGGGCATGACTGTGTGGCGGAGTTCGCGAAACGCGGCGTCAAGGTCAAAGGCGTCAGCAGCAAGGATTTTTCGCTGACGGACTACGCGAAGGCGCGCGAGGTCATCACAGCCTATTCGCCGGATGTCGTCGTGCACTGTGCGGCATGGACGGCCGTCGACCGCGCCGAGGATGAAAAGGATGCCTGTGAGGCCGTGAACGCGGGCGGCACGCGGAATATCGCGGAAATCTGCCGCGATCTGGATGCCAAGCTGATCTATATCAGCACGGACTACGTGTTCCCGGGTACCGGGACAGAGCCGTGGATGCCGAATGGAGAAAAAGCGCCCTGCAATGCCTATGGGGCTTCGAAGCTCCACGGTGAAGAGGCGGTGCAGGAACTCCTCACGAAATACTTTATCGTACGCATCTCGTGGGTCTTCGGCATCAACGGCAAGAATTTCATCCGCACGATGCTGAAGCTCAGCGAGAACCACGACCGGCTCACGGTCGTGGATGACCAGGTCGGTTCGCCGACCTATACGAAAGATCTCGCGGTCCTGCTCGCGGATATGGCTGCGAGCACGAAGTACGGCGTCTACCATGCAACGAACGAGGGATACTGCTCGTGGGCGGAGCTCGCGGCAGAGACGTTCCGCCAGGCTGGCAAAGCCACGGTTGTCGAGCCCGTTCCTTCGTCCGCCTACCCGACGAAGGCGGTGCGCCCGAAGAACTCCCGCATGAGCAAGGCCTGCCTCGATGCAGCCGGGTTCCACCGCCTGCCAGCCTGGCAGGATGCCGTGGACCGTTATCTGCAGGAGCTCGCGGGTACAAAGTGATACAGATGTAAACAAAAGCAGGTGCTGTCCAGTGAGTACGGACAATGCCTGCTTTTTTTCTTCGGAATTTTTCCGCGGATGGATAAAGTACACGATGTATACACAAAATTACGCGAAAAAGCTTGCAAAGTATTCACTCGTAGTGTATACTCGTAACTGTTAAGTCATTATCTGTAAATCATACACGCATGTCCGACGGAAAAGGATGGAGGCATGCGCATCTCAAAGGAGGATTCCTTATGCTGAAACAGCTGGGAAAGAAGTATCAGGAGACGGCGCTGATCAAGCTGATCATCGTCGGCCTCATCATCGGTATCATCATCGCCCTCGCGGCACCGGCAGCCGTTCCGGCGGTCTCCGTGCTCGGCGATCTCTTCGTCAAGGCGTTGAAAGGCGTTGCGCCGATCCTCGTGTTCGTGCTCGTCATGAATGCGATGGCGCAGAAAAATGCCGATGCGAGCGCGTCTATGAAGCCGATCGTCCGGCTCTATGTCGTCGCGACGTTCCTCGCCTCGCTCGTCGCCGTGGCGTATTCCTTTGCGTTCCCGACGTCGCTGCAGCTGCAGGTCGCGGATGCGAAGGTCGCTCCGCCGTCCGGTATCGTCGAGGTCGTGCACAATTTGATCCTGTCCGTGGTCGATAACCCGATCCATGCGCTGGCCTCGGCGAACTACATCGGCATCCTCGGCTGGGCGGTGCTCGCCGGTATCGCGCTCCATGCGGCCAGCGACGGCACGAAAGTGTTCATCGCCGACCTCGCGAAGGCCGTCACGAAAATCGTGCAGTGGGTCATCCGCTTTGCCCCTTTCGGTATCATGGGCCTCGTCGCGAACGCCATCGGCACGAACGGCCTCGGCGCGCTCATCGGCTATGCGCAGATCATCAGTGTGCTGCTCGCGGCGTTCTTCTCCGTGGCACTCATCATGAACCCGATCATCGTCTACCTGCATATCCACCGCAATCCGTACCCGCTGATCTGGGCTACGCTGAAGGAAAGCGGCCTCTATGCGTTCTTTACGCGCAGCTCGGCCGCAAACATCCCGGTCAACCTTTCGCTGTGCAAGCGCCTGCATCTCAATGAGGATACGTACTCCATCTCCATCCCGCTCGGCGCTACGATCAACATGAGCGGCGCGGCCATCACGATTGCCGTGCTCTCCCTTGCCGCCGCGCATACGCTCGGCATCACGGTCGACCTGCCGACGGCGCTGCTGCTCTGCCTCGTTTCCACCATCGGTGCCTGCGGTGCATCCGGTGTAGCGGGCGGCTCCCTGCTGCTCATCCCGGTTGCCTGCGCTTCCTTCGGTATCGGCAACGACATCGCCATGCAGGTCGTCGGCGTCGGTTTCATCATCGGCGTCATCCAGGACTCCTGCGAGACGGCGCTGAACAGTTCCACGGATGTCCTGTTTACGGCCACGTCGGAGTTTGCCCAGCGCGCGAAAGAGGGTACGCTGAAAGCCAGTGACCTCATTCCGGAGCCGGAGGAGGACGCTGAGGCGGCCGCGAGCCATTAACCTTTTTTTCCGATAATAAAAAGACTGCAGCAGGTTTTGCCTGCCGCAGTCTTTTTTGTATGCCCGGGCTTACTTGTTGATGATGAGTGCCATGAACACGAGGTCCTCGGTCTTCGAGGCGTTCTCGATGCCGTGCTTTTCGCCATCCGGGCAGAACGTCGTAGCACCAGCGTGCAGCGTTACTTTGTTGCCGTTGTCGTTGTAGAGCGCCGTGCCGGAGAGGATGTGGTACGTCTCCGTGTTGCCGTGGTGCTCGTGCTCACCGATGGAGCAGAGAGGCGGGATGATGACTTTGGCGTACATGCTGCACTTGCCATCGAGCTCCTTGTCCGTGAGGAGCTTGACGATCGTGATCGTGCCTTTGCCGTCGGCTTTGTTCGTGGCCTGGGTCGGATTCGGTTCAATGAATGCCATAATGAAACTCTCCTTTATTTTTTCCGCAGTATTTGATAGAATAGCCTACGTAACTTATTATAGCACGGAACGGCGCAGATGGAAGCGCTGACACGGGTAAAATGGCATGCGGAGATTCCCCGAGGGGAGTTTGCGCTTTCTTTTATTGGAGATCAGGGGACGCTCGGGAGGATATCGTGGTTTATTTCTTGAAATTCGGGGCAAGCTGGGTGCTGCCGCCAGGCATCTTCATCCTGGCTTTTTTCGCGCTGGCCATCTGGCTGTGGCGGAAAAAGGGAGAGAAACGGATTGCGGCGGTTATCGCCGGTCTGACGTTTGCGTTCTACCTGCTCTGCACGCAGCTCGTCTCGGAGCATTTCATGAGCGAGCTGGAGCAGTGCTATGAGCCGCCGGCACATCCTGAGGGTGATGTCATCGTCATGCTGGGCGGCGGCGCGATGCCGGACAGCCCGGGCGTCGACGGGGAGGGCGAGCTCTGTGCGCGCCCGGCAAACCGCCTGCTCACGGCCTTGCGCCTGCAGCGCGAGCTCCATGTGCCCATCCTGCTGTCGGGCGGGCGCGTCTACTCGGATACGGGGGATGAGGCGCGCATTGCGGCGCGGATCCTCGTGTCGCTCGGTGTGCCGGAGGATCAGATCTTTGCGGAGACGAGGAGCATCAACACGACGCAGAATGCGAAGTTCTCGGCGGATATCCTGCGGGAGCAGGGCTTTACGCATCCGATTGTCGTGACGTCGGCGTTCCACATGAACCGCGCGATGCTGAATTTCGAGAAGCAGGGCATCGATGCGACCGCGTATCCGGCCGACTACTCGGTGACGCATCATCCGGTCTTCAACTATACGAAACTGCGCCCGACGGCGGACGCCCTGCTCGACAACGTGACGGTCATGCAGGAGACGCTGCGCACGTTCGTGACGCGCTATATCGAGAAATAAAGGGGGATTCGGGTTTTATGACAAAAGATATGACGGAGGGGAGCCCGGCCAGGCTCATCCTCTTCTTTACGCTGCCCCTCATCGCGGGCAATATTTTCCAGCAGCTCTACGGCTTCGTCGATACGCTTATCGTCGGGCGTATCCTGGGCGTCGAGGCGCTCGCGGCCGTAGGGTGCACGGGCCCGCTGCTGTTCCTCATCATGGGGGTTGTCATGGGGGCGACGTCCGGTTTCGCCATCTATACGGGCCAGCGTTTCGGCGCAAAGGACGAAAAAGGCGTGCGGCAGAGTGCGGCGGCCTGCGTCGTCATCAGCGTGCTCACGGCCGTCGTGCTCATGCTGTTCAGCAATGCCATCGTCTGGCAGCTGCTCATCTGGATGCAGACGCCACCGGAGATTCTGCAGGGGGCCTATGACTTCATCAGCATCTGCTTCTGGGGCCTGCCCGTGACGTTTGCGCTCATGATGACGACGAATATCGTGCGCACGCTGGGCAACAGTACGGCACCGACCATCGTGCTCGCGTTTTCGCTGAGCACGAATATCGTGCTGGAGCCGCTTTTCATCATGGGATTTGGCTGGGGCATCCCGGGCGCGGCATGGGCCATCGTCGTGGCGCAGGGGCTCGGCGTGCTGGCCTGTCTCTGGTATATCTGGCGCAAGGTTCCCGTGCTGCACATCCATCGCGAGGACTGGCATCTGTCGAAAGCAACGCTCTGGGAGCATCTGCGCATCGGCCTGCCGATGGGATTCCAGGCCTCGATCATCGCCATCGGCGCTGTCATCCTGCAGGCTGCGCTCAACGACCTCGGTCCGGTGGCCGTCGCCTCGTATGCGGCGTCGCAGAAGGTCGATGCCATCGCGAACATGCCGATGATGTCCTTCGGTATCGCCATGGCAGCCTATACGGCGCAGAACTACGGCGCGCGCCGGTTCCAGCGCATCACCGTGGGCGTGCGGCAGTGCATCTACATGTCCGTCGGCTTTTCCATCGTCGCCGGCCTCATCAACGCGTTTCTCGGGCCCCATCTCATCTGGCTGTTCGTCGGTGATGGCGAGGAGCAGGTCGTCGAGTACGGTCATATGTACCTCATCATCCAGGGCGCCAGCTACTGGATCCTCTCGCTGCTGTTCATCTTCCGCTATACGCTGCAGGGCCTGGGTCACAGTACCGTGCCGACGTTCGCGGGCATCATGGAGCTCGTCATGCGCGCGGCGGCAGCCATCTTCCTCGTCGCGTGGTTCGGCTATCTCGGCGCCTGCTTCGCGAGCCCTATGGCCTGGCTCGGCTCGTGCGTGCCGCTGGCAATCTCATACTGGTTTACGAGGAAAAAGCTCCTCGCCAGGAAAGACGGCATCATCGCTTAACCTTGAGACTTTTTACATAAATCCTGTCGAAGAGACAGGATTTTTTTTGTGCGCGCCGAAATAAGAAAGAAGGTAAGTGAACCGTTTAGGGTTTTGCATAGAAAGGGTGGATCATATGTATCAGGACGAGTACAAACGCTGGGCTGTAGCGGATCTGCAGGATTTCGATCTCAACAAGGAACTCCACGACATCGAGGGCGACGACGAGGCGATCAAGGACCGCTTCGCTGTGGCCCTGGAGTTCGGCACGGCCGGCCTGCGCGGCACGCTCGGCGCCGGCACGAACCGCATGAATATCTGGGTCGTGCGCCAGGCTACGCAGGGCGTCGCGGACTGGGTCAAGACGCAGGGCGGCACGCAGACGGTTGCGATCAGCTACGACAGCCGCCTGAAAGGCTGGAACTTCGCACGCGCTGCGGCAGGTGTCCTCGCGGCAAACGGCATCCATGTCCGCATCTACGATGAGCTCATGCCGGTGCCGGCACTGTCGTTCGCGACGCGCTACTACAAGTGCAACGCGGGCATCATGGTCACGGCCTCCCATAACCCGGCGAAGTACAACGGCTATAAGGCCTATGGCCCGGATGGCTGCCAGCTCACCGATGATGCCGTCGCCGTCGTCTACGATGTCATCCAGAAGACGGACGTGCTTACGGGTGCGAAATACGTCAGCTTCGCCGAGGGCGTCGAGAAGGGCCTCATCCAGTTCGTCGGCGATGACTGCAAAGATGCGTTCTACGAGGCCATCGAGGCTCGTCAGGTGCGTCCGGGCCTCGCGAAGACGGCCGGCCTGAAGCTCGTCTACTCCCCGCTGAACGGCACGGGTCTCGTTCCGGTGACGCGCGTGCTGAAAGACATCGGCATCACGGATATCACGATCGTACCGGAGCAGGAGTATCCGAACGGCTACTTCACGACCTGCACGTACCCGAACCCGGAGATTTTCGATGCGCTGAAGATGGGCCTCGAGCTCGCGAAGAAAGAGGGCGCAGACCTCATGCTCGCTACGGACCCGGATGCGGACCGTGTCGGCATCGCCATGAAGTGCCCGGATGGCTCCTACGAGCTCGTCACGGGCAACGAGATGGGCGTGCTGCTGCTCGACTACATCTGCCAGGGCCGCATCGAGAAGGGCACGATGCCAAAGAACCCGGTAGCCGTCATGTCCATCGTCTCCACGCCGCTCGCAGACAAGGTCGCTGAGCATTACGGCGTTGAGCTCCGCCACGTGCTGACGGGCTTCAAGTGGATCGGCGATCAGATTGCCCAGCTCGAGGCCGCCGGTGAGACGGACCGCTTCATTTTCGGTTTCGAGGAGAGCTATGGCTACCTCGCAGGCCCGTATGTCCGCGATAAGGATGCCGTCATTTCCTCCATGCTCATCTGCGAGATGGCTGCCTACTACCGCTCTATCGGTTCCTCCATCAAGCAGCGCCTCGAGGAGATTTACCAGCAGTACGGCCGCTATTACAACAAGGTCGATGCGTTCGAGTTCCCGGGCCTCTCCGGTATGGATAAGATGAAGGGCATCATGACGCATCTGCGCGAGAACCCGCCGACGGAGTTCGCAGGCAAGAAAGTCGCGAAGGTCACGGATTATTCCGAGCCGGAGAAGACAGGCCTGCCGAAGGCGAACGTGCTCACGTACTCGCTCGATGACGGTTCTACGATTGTCGTCCGTCCGTCCGGTACCGAGCCGAAGATCAAGACGTACTTCACGACGCTTGGCAAAGATCTCGCCGAGGCACAGGCGGAGAAGGATAAGCTCGCAGAGGCAGTCAAACCGATTCTGGCCTGATAAAGTTCCAGAACGCGTAATCCTGTTTCAATCCCAGTCAAAACGTTTACGAACCAAACCTATCATGGTATAATGTTTGCGTATCGAAAGATAACATGTACATATGATGGGAAACAAAGAGGAGTGTTGGCAACAATGAGTTTGAAACTGAAATCCGGTTTTGAGTTCGACTACGACAATCTTTACGGCGAGGGTAAAGTCACCGACGAAGATCTGAAGTTTTACGAGGAAGACCTGAAGAAAGCCCATGAGGCCCTGAAGGTCATGCGCGAGAAAGGCTATATCCGCGCGCATCTCTCGAAGGATGGCGAACCGGAGAAGGTCCTGTTCTCCCAGCTGCCGTATATCGAGGAGGGCCATCTGAACAGCCCGTCCTCCATGAAGCATCTGCAGGAGCTCACGGATCATGTCAAGGATAATGTGGATGTCGTCGTATCCCTCGGCATCGGCGGTTCCTATCTTGGCGATAAAGTCATTTTTGATACCTACTGCGGCGATTTCTGGAATGAGCTGCCGAAAGAGGAGCGCAACGGCTTCCCAAAGATCTACTTCAGCGGCAACAACATCGATGCCCGCCGCACGACGGACCTCATCCATGCGCTGAAGAACCAGGGCAAGCTCGCGAAAGTACACGGCCAGAAGAAGCTCAAGGTCCTGCTGCTCGTCATCTCGAAATCGGGCGGCACGCTCGACACGATGAGCAACTTCATGGTCGAGTATGACCAGCTCTCGCAGGACGAGAACATCGACCTCGAGGTCGTTGCGGTCACGGATCCGAACATGGAGAACCAGACGATCCTCAAGAAGCTCGCCATCGAGAAGGGCTGGCCGCAGTACGCGGTCCCGGATGGCGTCGGCGGACGCTTCTCCATCTTCAGCGAGGTCGGCCTCACGCTGGCTGCCTGCGTCGGCTACGATATCCAGTCTTTCCTGCAGGGCGCGAAGGACATGGACAAGATCTGCCAGAGCGATGATATCTGGCAGAACCCGGCTATGCTCAACGCGGCCCTGAAATATGCTGCCAGCCAGAAGCACGGCCGCGATATCGAGGTGCTCATGCCGTATTGCGATTACCTCCGCTCCACGTCCGAGTGGTACATCCAGCTCCTCGCGGAGTCCCTCGGCAAGCAGTTCAACAAAGAGGGCAAGGAAGTCTGCTATGGCCGTACGCCGGTCGTCGCTGTCGGTACGACGGATATGCACTCCATGACGCAGCAGCATCAGCAGGGCCGCCTGAACAAGGTTGTCCAGTTCATCAAGGTTGCGAACTGGCCGCAGGACGTCGAGATTCCGGATGTATTCCCGGAGGCAACGAAGCTCGCAAGCGTCGCCGGTGTCACGATGAGCGAGGCCCTCGAGGCTGCGCTGGAGTCCAATGCGGACGCTATGGCATCGAACAAGCGCTACAACGCCACGTACATCCTGCCGGAGCTTACGCCGTATCATCTCGGCGAGCTCCTCTACATGCTCTGCCTTTCCATCGCCTATGAAGGCGAGCTCGCTGACGTCGATGCGTTCGATCAGCCGGGCGTTGAGGGCTATAAGAAGATCATGTGGCCGCGCCTCCAGGCTCTGAAGAAAGAGAAGGATGCTGCGAAAGCCGCAAAATAATTCGGGTTCATTGGCACGAAAGTGCCTTCAGGCTCTGCCGTTTCCGGCAGGGCCTTTCTTGCGGAGTTTTTACCTATGAAAGCACATATGAGTTTACAGAAAAGACAAATTCTCGCCGGAATCGCTTGTGTCCTGTCCATCGGATTCGCACTTTGGTCGTGTTTATCCCTCAGCAGCACGTCGGCAGAGGACGCGGGCACGCCATCCGTGGAGGCGCAGGGAAATCCTCCGGGGCCAAAAGCGGGCGGCGCGAAGGCAAAGGATAAGGCGAAAAAGAAACCGGGAGTCCGGAAAGATGTGGCGGGAGCCGCTCAGGCCGATGCAGCAAAAGGATTGCGCGATCCCTTTACCGCAGTGCATGAAGGAGAAGGCGAGACGGCGGCCGTATTGGCGGCTGCCGATGCTGCGGCCAATACGGCGGCCAATGGGAGCCCGGCAGCAGGGACAGATGCGAATGGGATGATGCCGGATTACGCAGCCATGCCGGTGATGCCTGTCCCTGGCGGAAATGGAGGAGGTGCAGGCAATCCGCCGGGAAATACCGTACCCGCCTGGGAAGCGCCTGCGCCCATCCAGCAGCCCGTGCTCAAAGGCATCGTGACCGGCAGGCATGGCAATATGGCCCTGCTCAGCGATGGCGTGACGACGGCGGCGGTGGCGCCGGGCGAGATATTCGATGGGTGGACACTGGTGGCTGTCAGCGAGGCGGGCGCAGAACTCGCAAACGATCGTGGCGGCCTGCATCTCGATTTGGCGGGATTCTGACTGCCGGGGATGTTTCATGGAGCGCGGATAGGATGTTTGGACTATGGGGAGGATTGCGTGGAATGTGGAAGAAAATCGGATTGTGGATGGCTTTGCTGGCCGGATGGCTCGGCATGGTGTGCGGGACAGCATCGGCGGCGCCGGTTACGATGCAGGTGGCCGATGGGGATGTGCGCTCAGCGCTGCTCTCGGCGGCGCGCGTGGGCGGTATCAACCTCGTACTCGATGGCAGTGTGGACGGAACCGTGACGCTTTCGCTCACGGCAGAACCGGAGGAGATTCTGCGGCACATCGCAGCGGTGCGCGGCCTATCGCTGATTCCCGAGGGGGACCATACCTATCTCGTAACAGCGGCAAAGGGAGATGGCCTGCGCGAGGCGCATATCTGGCCCGTGCAGTACGCCGACCCGCATGAACTCGCACAGGCGGTGAATTTATCGCTGGGAAAGGAGGAAAATAGCTTTGCGGTGACGAATAATAATAAGATAGGCAACAGTAAAAACGACGAAGAGCGTGCGGGGAAGACCGTGGAGTCCGGGACAATCGGCCGGGTTCTCGTGGATGAGGCCACGTCTTCCCTGGTCTACTACGGAACCGCTGCGGAGGCGGCGCGCGTGGAGCGCATCGCCCGGCAGCTCGATGTGCCTGCCAGGCAGGTATCGCTGGAGGCGCGCGTCGTGGCACTGACGCGGGATGGCTCGAAATCCATCGGCACGGAGCTCGGCGGTGAGGGAACGGATGAGACCATTATCTTTCGCCATGACCCTGCGGGCGGGCCGTTGCGCGGCACGTTTGATGTGAAGCTCCACGAGCTGATCCAGAACGGGCAGGCGAAGATCCTCGCCCGTCCGAACATCACGACGATCCAGGGGCACGAGGCACGCATCAATATCGGCGGTGAGGTACCCGTGCCGCGGAGCCGCTCGACCTATCGTGAGACAACGACGGAGTACGACTACAAGCAGGCCGGCATTATCCTCCGCTGCACGCCCCGCGTCAACGCGGATGGGGGCATCCTCGCCGAGGTACATACGGAGGTCAGCACGCCGGAATACGTCGCGGATATGAAAGCCTATCGTTTCCAGAAGCGCAGCGCCGACACGCGCGTACGCCTTCAGGATGGAAAATCCATGGTCATCGGCGGCCTCATCGGACGGGAGGAGTCGCGGAATCTTTCCCGCATCCCGTTCCTGAGCAGCCTGCCGATCCTGGGCAGTTTTTTCCAATACGTTCACCACACGCATCAGGAATCAGAAATTATGATCTTCCTGACCGCCCATGTCCTGCCTGTACAGGGAGAGGGGGCATGCGGCAGTGAAAAAAGGAGTCGATAACATGTCTATCAAGATCGTGATTGCAGATGATCACGCATTGCTTCGCCAGGGTATCAAGCGCGTCCTCAATTTCGAGGAAGACCTCGAGGTCATCGGCGAGGCCGAGGACGGGCAGGAGGCGCTGGCGCGCACGAAGATGCTGCAGCCGGATATCCTTCTTCTCGACCTCAACATGCCGGGAATGTCCGGTCTTGAGGTAGCCCGTCAACTGAAGGCGGCACAATGCCCGACGAAGATTATTGCGCTGACCATTCACGATGGGGATAATTATGTTCTCGAGCTCCTGAAAAACGGTGCGCTCGGGTATCTGCTGAAGGATGTCGAGCCCGCAACGCTCGTGCGTGCCATTCATATCGTCAACGAAGGCAAGCCATTCATCTATCCGTCGATTGCGGAGCGCGTCTTTGGCAGCGTCCATCCGGAGGGAGACCTGGCGCAGAAGGCGCGGGAAATGCTGAAGGACAGCCACAGCGAGCGGCTCACGGCACGTGAGATGGATGTGCTCGGCTGCGTTGCCAAAGGCTACAGCAATGTCGATATCGGAAAGTCGCTGGGCGTCAGTGAGAAGACGGTCAAGAATCACCTGACGAGCATTTATCACAAGCTCCATGTCAACGACCGTACGCAGGCGCTCGTCTATGTGCTGAAGAACAACATCATCCATCTGGACTGAGTCCATGCTGCAGGGAAAAGAATTGATAAGAGTGTTGCCCGTTTTTGGATAGCACTCTTTTGTTTTGTGCCAAAAGTTGGTATAATTAAGAATGGAAATAAATGAATCCAATTCGTAAATGATAGGGATTCATAAAATAGAAACGGGTGCAAAGAAGGTGCATGCAATGGGTTATCCGGTCGTGCTGAACCTCACAGGGAGGCGCTGCATCATCGTGGGCGGTGGCCGCGTGGCCGAGCGCAAGGCGAAACGGCTCATCGAGAGCGGCGCGGCGGTTACGGTCATCGCGCCAGAGGCGACGGAGAATCTGCAGGTATGGGCATCCGAAAAAAAGCTCCTTTGGCGGCAGCAGCCCTATACGAAAGGATGCCTCAAAGGGGCTTTTCTCGTGTTTGTGGCCGCAGCCAGCCGGGAGGTATGCGCGGAGGCAGCGCAGGAGGCGCGCACGGAGGGGGCACTCCTCAATGATGCGGTCGAGCCAGCGCGGTCGGATTTTGCCGTGCCTGCGAGCGTGCGCCGCGGCGATCTGCTGCTCACGGTCTCGACGGGCGGCGGCAGCCCCGAGCTTTCGCGGTGCATCCGGCAGGAGCTCGAGGCGTTTTATCCCGAGAGTTTCGGGGCGTGGCTCGAGCGCGTCGCATCGGTGCGCCAGGAGATGAAAGACCGCCTTTGCGGGAGCAGCGCGAGGCAGGCGTTCTGGCGCCACGCGATGGATGCACGGCTTTTGGAGTGTGTAAGGAATGGTCAGCTGGACCATGCGGAGGATGAGCTAAGAAATGCAGTTATTGGTTTTGGGACTGAATCATAAGACAGCCCCGGTAGAAGTGCGCGAGCGGTTCTCGATACCGAAGCAGTCCGTACGCCAGGGGCTCGCGAACCTCAACGACTACGAGGGTATCAACGAGGCCGTCGTTCTCTCGACATGCAACCGCAGTGAGATGTACGCGGTCGTCGATGATGCGAAAGAGGACCTGCCGACGCTGAAGCAGTTCCTTTTCGATCTCACGGGCAACGATGAGGACATCGACGAATATCTCTATACCTTCGTGGATGAGGAGTGTATCCGCCACCTGTTCAACGTCGCCTCGAGCCTCGACTCGCTCGTGCTCGGCGAAGGGCAGATTCTCTCGCAGGTCAAGGAGGCCTATGCCATGGCACGCGAGGCCGGCACGACGAGCACGGTGCTCAACACGCTGTTTCACCGCGCGATCGCGACGGGCAAGCGCGTGCGCACGGAGACGCGCATCCAGTACAACTCCGTCTCCGTCAGCTACGCGGCCGTCGAGCTCGCGAAAAAGGAGCTCCATGGACTCGAAGGGAAGAATGCCCTGATTTTCGGTGCAGGCAAGATGGCGGAGCTCACGACGCAGCATCTCAAGAGCCACGGCGTCGACAAGATCTATGTCGCGAACCGTCACATCGAGCACGCACAAGAGCTGGCGGCGCGTTTCGATGGCGAGGCCATCCCCTGGGAGGGGGCGCTGCAGACGGCCGTGGATGTCGATGTCGTCGTGACGTCGACGGGCGCGCCACACTATGTCGTGAAGCCGTGGGAAACCCAGCGCCTCATGACGAAGCGCAATGGCCGGCCGCTTTTCTTCATCGATATCGCCGTACCGCGCGATGTTGACCCGGATGTCGGCGATATCAAGGGCGTCACGCTCTACAACATCGACGCCTTGGAAGAAGTCGTCGATGAGCATGTGCAGGAGCGGCAGGAAGAGGCCAAGGGCGCCGTCGGCATCGTCGAGGAGGAAGTCCGGAATATCAAGGATAAGTTCCAGTACCTCGCGTTCCGCCCACTCATGGCGCGCCTGTCGGATCGCTGCGAGCGCATCCGCGAACGCGAGATCAAACGGGCGAGCAGCAAACTGCCGGACCTCACGAAACAGGAACGCCGCCAGATCGATCACATGACGCGCATGATCGTGCGGAAAATCCTCCGCATGCCGATGATGAAGCTCAATTCCTCGGCAGGCACGCCGCTGGAACCATTCTACGTCGATGCGATGCGTGCCCTGTTCAAGCTCGATACGCTGGGCACGGATATGGGAGAAACCATAGGAGAGAAGGAAGACCGTGAAACAAAAGATAACGATCGGTACGCGCAGCAGTAAGCTCGCGCTCTGGCAGGCCGACTACGTCGCTGACTGCCTGCGGAAACAGTACCCGGACCTCGTCGTCGAGAAAAAGCTCATGACGACAAAGGGCGATAAGATCCTCGATGCCCCGCTGGCAAAAATCGGCGGCAAGGGGCTTTTTACCAAGGAACTCGAGCAGGCCATGCTCGATGGGGAAATCGACCTCGCTGTGCACAGCCTCAAGGATATGCCGACGGAGGTGCCGGAGGGACTTATCCTTGCGGCGATCACGGAACGGTATGATCCTGGTGATGCTTTCGTCAGCAATACATACCAGAGCTTTGCGGAGCTGTCGCAGGGCGCAAAGGTGGGCACGTCGAGCCTGCGCCGCAAGGCGCAGCTCCTCCACGTGCGCCCGGACCTCCAGATCGAGAGCCTGCGCGGCAACGTCAACACGCGCCTCCAAAAGCTCGATGAAGGCCAGTTCGATGCAGCCATTCTCGCCGTGGCCGGGCTCAAGCGCCTCGGCTTCGCCGGACGCATCACCGAGGTTCTGCCGCAGTCCGTCATCCTCCCCGCTGTCGGGCAGGGGGCGCTCGCCATCGAGACGCGTGAGGATGACAAAGAAGTGCGCGAGCTCATCGCGTTCCTCAACGACGAGGCCACGGCACACTGCGCCCAGGCGGAGCGCGCCTTCCTCGCAAGAGTCGAGGGCGGCTGCCAGGTCCCGGTCGGCGTCTATGCTGTGCCGCTCGAGGCAGGGAAAGGGCTCCACATCGAAGCCGTCATCGCCTCCCTCGATGGCCAGCGCCTCTACCGCGACACCATCGAAGGCCCGGTATCCGACGCCGAAAACCTTGGAACAAAACTTGCTGATCAATTGTTACAGGCAGGCGGCCTTGCTATCATGCATGAATTGGGCTTACTGCTGGATCGTAAATAAGGAGTATCGATATGACAGGAATGGTATACCTCGTGGGTGCAGGCCCCGGAGACTATCGCCTCGTGACGCTGAAGGCCGTGGAATGCCTGCAGCAGGCAGACGTCGTCGTCTACGACCACCTCGCCGACCCGCGCATCCTCCAATGGGCACCGGAGGACGCCGAGCGGATATACGTCGGTAAGGTCTCGAGCCACCACACGATGAAGCAGCCGGACATCAGCCAACTCCTCGTCGACAAGGCGAAGGAGGGCAAGACTGTCGTGCGTCTCAAGGGCGGCGACCCCTACGTCTTTGGCCGCGGCGGTGAGGAGGGCATCCTGCTCGATGAAAATGACGTGCCGTTCGAGGTCGTCCCAGGCATCACGTCGGCTATCTCTGTGCCGAACTATGCCGGCATCCCCGTGACGCACCGCGGCATCGCGACGTCGTTTTCCGTCATCACGGGCCATGAGGATCCGACAAAGGGCCAGTCGGGCATCCGCTGGGACAAGCTTGCGACGGGCACGGATACGCTGATTTTCCTCATGGGCATCGCGAACCTGCCGAATATCACGGCGAAGCTCATCGAGAACGGCCGCCCGGCCGATACGCCGGCCGCCGTCATCCGCTGGGGCACGAAACCGGAGCAGCGCGTGCTTGAGACGACGGTAGGCACGGCTGCCGATGACGTTGTCCGCACGGGTATGAAACCGCCGGCCATCTTCATCGTCGGCGACGTCTGCCGGCTACGGCATCAGCTCCAGTGGTTCGACCGCCCGAGTCAAAAGCCGCTTTTCGGCAAGAATGTCATCGTCACGCGCGCGCGTCCGCAGGCATCGCGCCTCACGAAGGAGCTCGAAAAGCTGGGCGCCGCTGTGCAGGAAATCCCGGCCATTACGTTCACGGCTCCTTCGGATCACTACGCTGCGATCGATAAGGCCATCGCGGACCTCAACCGTTACAACTGGATCGTCTTCACGAGCATGAATGGCGTGAGCCAGTTCTTTGACCGCCTGCATCAGGCCGGAAAAGACACGCGCGCGCTCGGCTATGCGCGCATCGCGACGATCGGTACGGCCACGGCTGAGGCACTCAAAACGTATGGTGTCCACGCTGACCTCATTCCGGGGGAATATTGCGCGGAAGGCATGCTCGAGTCCTTCAAGGGTCAGCTGCCGCCACATGCGAAAGTCCTCATCCCGCGCGCCGAGGTGGCCCGCGAGGTCCTGCCGGATGGCCTGCGCGAAATGGGCGCCGAGGTCGATGTCGTACCAGCCTACCAGACGGTAACGGCCGATACGGATGGCGGGGAGCTCGCGAAGAAACTCGAGAGCGGTGAGATTGACCTCATCACGTTCACGAGCAGCAGCACGGTCAAGAATCTCGTCAAGATCCTCGGCAGCGCGGAACCGCTTGCCAAGGTCAAAACGGCCTGCATCGGCCCCGTTACGGCGGATACCGCAAAATCTCTCGGTGTCCATGTGGACATCGTAGCAGAAACCTATACGATCGATGGCCTCGTCGAGGCAATCCGTTCCTCTGTTCACTGATTTTAGGAGATGTCGATTATGTACAACAAGAGTCTTCGTCCGCGCCGCATGCGCATTTCCCCGGCTATCCGCGACATGGTTCGCGAGAACACGCTGTCCCCGAAAGATTTCATCCTGCCGATTTTCGTCGTTCCTGGCGAGAACGTGAAGGAAGAAATCCCGAGCATGCCGGGTGTATACCACCTTTCCGTGGACAATGCCCTGAAGTTCGCACGCGAGGCATGGGAGCTCGGCATCCCGGCACTCGAGATTTTTGGCCTGCCGGAGTACAAGGATGCGGACGGATCCTCGGCATGGGATATGACGAGCCCGGTGCAGCGCGCGATGTCCGCCATCAAGAAGGCGATTCCGGACATGACGATCATCGGCGATGTCTGCCTTTGCCAGTACACGTCGCACGGTCACTGCGGCCATCTCGAAGGGCACTACGTCGATAACGATAAGACGCTGAAGCTCTTGCAGAAAGTCGCTGTCTCGCAGGCCGAGGCCGGTGTCGATATCGTCGCGCCGTCCGACATGATGGACGGTCGCGTCGCTGCCATCCGCGAGGCTCTCGATGCAAACGGCTTCATCAACACGTCGATCCTGAGCTATGCCGTGAAATATGCATCCGGCTACTATGGCCCGTTCCGCGATGCCGCGGACAGCGCGCCGCAGTTCGGCGACCGCAAGCAGTACCAGATGGATCCGGCCAACAGCCGCGAGGCCATGAAGGAGCTCGACCTCGATATCGCCGAGGGCGCCGACATGATCATCGTGAAGCCGGCCCTCGCTTACCTCGATATCGTCAAGCAGGCGCGCGAGCACATGGACCTGCCGCTCGTCACGTACAACGTCAGCGGTGAGTACGCGATGATCAAGGCCGCCGCACGGAACGGCTGGATCGATGAGAAACGCATCGTCATGGAGTCCCTGCTCTGCATGAAGCGCGCGGGTGCCGATGCCATCATCACATATTTTGCTATGGATGCCTGCCGTTACCTGCAGGAGGGCGGCTGCTACTGAGCCGTTCCTTTGAGAGGAGAAAACGATACAATGCTGAATCTCGAAAAATCCGCTGCCGCTTTTGAAGAAGCGAAGCAGCTCATGCCGGGCGGCGTCAACAGCCCGGTGCGCTCCTACGCGAACGTCGACTGCAACCCACCGTTCATCGACCACGGCGCAGGCGATAAAATCTACGATATCGACGGCAACGAGTACATCGACTACGTCGGCTCGTGGGGGCCGCTCGTCGTCGGGCACGCGCATCCGCAGGTCGTCAAGGCGCTGCAGGAGGCTGCGACGCGCGGCACGAGCTACGGTGCACCGACGTGTATCGAGAGCGAGCTCGCGAAAAAAGTCATGGAGGTCTATCCGTCCATCGAGGTCATCCGCATGGTGAACTCGGGCACGGAGGCCACCATGAGCGCGCTGCGCCTCGCGCGCGGCTATACGCACCGCGACAAGATCGTGAAATTCATTGGCTGCTATCATGGCCACAGCGACAGCCTGCTCGTGAGTGCAGGCTCCGGCATGGCGACGTTCGGCGTGCCGAGCTCGCCGGGCGTCACGAAAGGGACGGCGGCCGACACAATCGCCATCCCGTACAATGATATCGATGCACTGAAGAAAGTCATCGACGAGTACGGTGAGGAAATCGCTGCTGTCATCGTTGAGCCGGTCGCCGGCAACATGGGCTGCGTCCTGCCGAAGCAGGGCTACCTGCGCACGATGCGCCAGCTCACGGAGGAGCACGGCATCGTCCTCATTTTTGACGAGGTCATGTGCGGGTTCCGCGCAAGCCTCGGCGGTGCACAGGCGGCCTACGGCATTACGCCGGATCTCACGTGCCTCGGCAAGATCATCGGTGGCGGCCTCCCCGTCGCAGCCTACGGCGGACGCCGTGACATCATGATGCAGGTCAGCCCGGTCGGCCCCGTCTATCAGGCAGGCACGCTCTCCGGCAACCCGCTCGCCATGACGGCCGGCCTCGAGACGCTGAAAATCATTACGGCCGAGCCCGAGCCGGGCAAAGCCGACTACAGCCGCGAGCTCACGCTCAAGACGAAGAAGCTCATCCTCGGCTGGCAGGCCAAGGCGAAAGAAGCCGGCGTCACGATCCAGGCGCATCAGGCAGGCTCCATGTTCGGCATTTTCTTCAACGAGCACGAAGTCTGGAACTACGACGACTCCGCCGCCTCCGACCAGGAAGCGTTCAAAATCTGGTTCAAGAGCATGCTGGAGCAGGGCATCTACCTCGCCCCGTCCCAGTACGAGACCCTCTTCATGAGCGGCGCCCACACCGACGAGGACATCGACCGCACGATCGAAGCCGCCGGCCGTGCGTTCCAGGCCGTCGCAGATTCGCGAAAATAGGAGAAAATTTTATTTTTCGCCTCTGTATAAGAGAACGGGCAGTTACCACGAGGAATACCTCGGGTAACTGCCCGTTTTTTGTCCATATTCGTCAGAAAATTCTAATTGTCTGTCATTTGTCGGTGGCGACTTCGCTATGCTGGATCGCGAAGTCCAGCAGCAGGCCGATGAGCTCGTTGCGTGTGCGGCCCGTGGCTTCGCAGAGTGTATTCAGGCGGTCGAGCGTCTCTTCTTTCAGGCGGACGGAGAACACCTTGTAGCCGTCCTCGCCGCGTTTTTTCTTGGTGATGACCAACGATTCCATATTCCTCACCTCATAACATATTCTAGCTTGCTGCACATGATTTTTATATGCTATAAAATCATGTGCAATTTATGTTACAAATTATGTTAAAATTTTGCGTGACGACTTAATAAAGTTGCGTATTCATCGATATATAAAATAGAACATGATTTATCACATAAATTATGTTAACAAAAACAGGGCCGTGCAGTACGCGTGGCGGCTGTTTCAGCAGGGAGGCAACGGAGTGAAAATCTCTGGAGTGACGCAGGGACATGCGGTCACAGAGCACCGGCGTGGGCGGCAGCGCACGCGCGGTGGGGATACTTTTTCGCAGACACTGAAGGCAGCGCAGACGGGCGCGCCCGTGCGCTTTTCGGGGCACGCGGCCGACCGGCTCGCCGAGCGGCACATCGCGCTGACGGACGCGGAGCAGGCGAGCCTCGTGCGGGCGGCCGACCAACTGGCGGCCAAGGGCGTCAAAGAGGCGTTCGTGCACGTGCCCGGCAAGGCCGTGCTCATCCTCAGCGTGCCGAAACGGATCGTGGTCACGGCCGTGGACGGTGCGAGCATGCGGGAAAGGATCTTTACGAATATCGACAGTGCGGTCATCCTCAGCGATGACCAGGAAAAGGAGCAGTGATTCACTATGATGCGTTCCCTGTTTTCCGGTGTCTCGGGCCTCAAGGCTCACCAGACCGGTATGGATGTCATCGGCAACAACATCGCCAACGTCAACACGACGGGCTTTAAAGCCAGCCGCACCACGTTTGCAGACATGTTCTCGCAGACTCTGACGGCGGCAGCCGGTCCCAGCAACAATGGCAACGTCGGCGGTACGAACCCGAAACAGATCGGCCTCGGCTCGGTAGTATCCAGCGTCGACCTGTTGTTCACGGACGGATCGACGCAGTCCACGGGTAAAAATACGGATATGGCGCTGCAGGGCAACGGTCTGTTTATTGTCAAACAGGGCAAGCAGACCTACTACACGCGCAACGGTGATTTCCAGTTCGACCAGGCGGGCAACTTCGTCAACAGTGCTGGCCTTTATGTACAGGGCTGGACGGCGAAAGACGGCGTGGTGAACACGGGCGATCAGCCGGGCAATATTCAGCTTTTGACCGATAAAGGTATTATGCCGCCAAAGGTTACCTCGCAGGTCACCTATACGAGCAACCTGAACTCGGCGGCACCGAAAATTACCAGCATGTCTGTGCTGGACGGCAATGGTAACACGCTTAAAGTCACCTCGACTGGTAAAAGCTGGAGCGTCGGTGAGCCGACCGTGGCAGGCGAGATTACCCAGGAAACGGTGAGTTTTGCGGGTAATATCACGATTGATTCCGCTAAAGGTCAGTATTCCATGAGCCATAACTATGGCGTGCATGGTAACCGTCTCATCAGCGTGACGCTGGATGATGGCGACGTAGTGACCAACCTGCCGAGTACGACGACCACGCTGACGGACTATGCGATTTCGAACAGTCTGCCGACGGCTATCAGCGGCATCAAGGGTCGCGCCGTCACGTATGCAGATGGTTCGCAGATTGCCAATTCCAGCAATACCTATACGGTCACACTGAGCAATGGTAATACGGTGGTATCGCCCAAGGGTGCCTATGCTACGGACAGTGCCCTGAGCAGCAAGGTGAGCGAGCTCAGCAGTGCCAATGGAGTCACATTGGCCAATGGCGATACCTTGCAAGGTACGAACAATATCAGTGATTTTACGATTACCCTTTCCAACGGTGATGTGCTGACGAATGGCTCCAGTACCTATGACTATATTATGGACAGTGCGTTGACCTCGGACATCAAATCCGTGACGGGGGCAAAGGTCACTTATGACAAGGGCGATAGCATTGCCAGCTCGAAGAATAGCTATAAAGCGACGCTCAGTAATGGTGATACGTTGAATATCTCCAGCAGCTCGACGACGGCCTATACGACGGGTTCGGCGCTGGACACGGCTTTGACCGTGACGGGTATCAATGGCAATACGGTGACGCTCTCCGATGGTTCGACGATTACGACCAGCAATGCAGGCTCCTATACACTGGAGAAGGCTGTGCCAGCGTTGACGGTGAGCTCTATTGCAGCTGGTACGGCGACTACGGTGAAGAGTATCGCTTTCAACACGGTGCCTACGGTGGATTCGATTACACCGGCTACGGCGCAGACGATTAAGAGTCAGGCCCGCAGTGCGGTACCGGTCACGCTGAGCAACGGCGATACGGTCAATGTCCCGAAGACCTCTACGGCCCAGTATACCGTCGGATCGCCGTTGGATACGACGATTACCACCATCGATACAACGTCAGGCACGTCCGTGTCCTTCAAGGACGGCGCCAGCATCAGCGACTCGAACAGCACGTATACCGTGACGCTGAATAATGGTGATACCCTCAAAATGAGCGGCACGACGGCCAGCACCTACACGAAGGGCAGCAGTATCTCGGCTACGAATCTGGGTGTGGCCGTTAAGGAAGTTAAGGGCAACATGGTGACGCTCGATAACGGGGATACGTTGACGAATAACAGCGGCACGACGTATAAAGCCACGCTCGATAATGGTGATACGCTGACGATATCGGCGGCCTCTGCTACGGACTATAAGCTGGGCACACTGCCTGCGACGTTGTCGGTCAAATCCATCGCGGGCGGCCTCGTGCACCTTTCCGATGGCTCAACGATTAAGACGACGGATACCAGCCGGTACACGGTAGGCCAGAATATTTCCGCTAATATTTCTGCCTTCACAGGGTTGCCGACGTCCACGGTAGCCTCGATTACGGCGGATGACGCGCCGACGGTGACGGAGTTTACCGGGTCGATTCTCTCAGACGATGGCAAGACGTATGATGATTTTGACGTCAAGACGAACGGTGCTTATATCAAACCGGCCAGCGGTCTGACCGTAGATGGCATTAAGCTGAAAGTCGGCGATGATGATGATGAAGTCACGGTCAGCAGTTCGGACACGGGTGCTTACCAGATTCCTGGTAAGGATACCCCAGCGGATGTCAGCACGTATACGGCACCAGCTATCAAATCCATCACGTTGACCATGAGTGATGGCAGCACGGTGACGGAGACGTCGGGCAGCTACAATATCGGTTATAGCATGCCTATCGCAACGACGATGAAGGTCTTTGATAAACTGGGCAACGAGCACAATATCACGTTGTATTTCACCAAGACGAAAACGGGCGATGGTCGCACGGAAACGGGCGGTAACACGTGGACGGTCTCGGTCGACCCGAAGGGGCATGCTGGCTCCGATACGGCAACGATTACTGAGGACGATGCCTCGACTACGCAGATAAAGATGACGCCGACGGATATCATTTTCAATCCATCCGGCACCGTGGAGACGGGCAGTGCGACGCAGCAGACGCTGACCCTGCTCAATGGTTCGGAGTCACCGATGACGCTCACGATTGATTTCTCGCAGCTGACGCAGTACGCCGCCGGTAGTACGATTACCTGCACGAGCGATGGCAACGCCTCCGGCAATCTCGCCAGTGTAAGTATTGACGAGCAGGGTCGCATCATCGGTACCTACACGAATGACGTACAGCAGGTCGAAGGACAGGTGGCTATCGCGCAGTTCACGAATTCGGCGGGTCTCACGAAGATGGGCAACAGCCTCTACCAGAAGTCGAATAACTCGGGCAATCCCAAAGTGGGAGATAACACGACGCTGGGCGTGACTATCTCCACCTCATCTCTCGAGATGTCGAACGTCGATGTCGCGAACGAATTCTCTCAGATGATCATCACCCAGCGCGGCTTCCAGTCCAACTCGAAAATCATCACGGTCTCCGACGAAATGCTTGAGACGCTCATCAACATGAAGCGGTAAAATTGAGCTGAACGCAAAAAAATCCTGCACGTCGAACGGCGATGCAGGATTTTTATTATGCGAAATGTGTGGCACGTGGGATTCACAGTTTATGGAACACGTCGGTTACGTTGACGTAGAGGTCGTCGTAGAGGGAAACTTTGATCTGTGTTTTGACGGCGGCGCGCTCTTCGTCGGTCATGCGTGCGAGATCCCAGTCGGGATAGTCGGTGTAGATATCGTCGAGTTCGAAGGTACCGTCGTGCAGGAGGTAGACCTCGATGGAGCGGGACAGGGGCGAGATAATCCAGTATTCCTTGACACCCGCGGCTGCATAGTGGCGCATCTTCGTGCTGCGGTCATTTTTTGCCGTGGTCGGTGAGAGAACCTCCACCACGAGGTCAGGCGCGCCATGGATGGCATCCTGCTTGATGATATCGCGGTTGCAGACAATCATGACGTCGGGGATATAGTGGTTTTGCTCATCGAGATAGACATCGACACCGTCAGAAAATACGATACACGGTTTATCCCAAAGGTAATTGCCAAAAATGCGGGTGAGATGCGAGATAATCATATTATGGGTGGGGCGGGGGCGTGGCGACATCATAAAGACTTTGCCCTCAATCAATTCCATCATGGGTGGTTCACTAAAAGCTACATTTTCCATGCACGTCCTCTCCTTTCCTGTTGTGCCTATATTATACACCTGCAGGTGGCTGATTGTCTGCCTAAATCAGATTTATCGTTCGTCGTCATAATGCCCTTTGCACGCGGCGATATAGATGGTAGTTTCATCGAAGCGGTAGATGAGGCGGTCTTTTTCTGTGATTCGGCGGCTCCAGTATCCTGCCAGGTCGTGACGCAAGGGCTCGGGTTTTCCGATTCCCTCATTTCCGTTCCGTTCGATATCTTTCAGCAAGGTATGGATCTTTTTTGCAATCTTGCGATCCTCTCGTACCCATGCCATGAAATCATCCCAGCCGGTTTGGGAGAACAGTTTATTCATCCAGTAGTTCCTCCAGATCTTTGCTGGATTTTTGGACGGTATGGCCAGCTTCCAACTCGTGGATACCTTTGAGGATGTGCTGGTAGTTCTTGCGGTCACGTGTGATGAAGAGGTTCTCCATGAGGTTGTTATACGCATCCAATCCCATCATGACGACATTTCGTTCATTCTTGCGGGTAACGATGACGGTCTCATCATCATCGATAGCACGATCGCAGTAATCCTTCAAATTTTTGCGGTAAGTAGTATAGTTGACAGCTAACATAAGCAGACACTCCTTTCTGTACTTTTGATTGTACAAGAAAAAGTACAAGAATTCAATGGGGACGGTTTCGACGAAAATATCCGATGGTACACGCATTCTAACACACGCGTGCGTTTCTTTATGCGCTGCGTGCGTTTCCTGGATGGAGAATCTATTTTTTTGTGAACTGGAACAGTACGGCGCCGAGGATGCCGGCGAGGACGGAGGAGGTGAGGATGCTGAGTTTTGCGGAGGCGAGGGTCGCTGCGTCCGGGAACGCGAGCGTTGCGATGAAGATACTCATCGTGAAGCCGATGCCGCCGAGGGTGCCGGTGGCGATGGCCTGCCCGTTCGTGGCTTTGCCCGGCAGAGGAGCCCCGGAGAATTTCGTGATGAGGCGGACGCTGCCGTAGATGCCAATCGGCTTGCCGAGGATGAGGCCGGCGGCGATGCCGAGGAAGAGCGGCGAGGTGAAGTCGAGGTTTGCCCCCGTGATGTTCACGCCCGCGTTCGCAAGGGCAAAAATCGGCATGATGACGTAGGCAGACCAGGGCTCGAGCGCCGTCTCCAGATAATGCAGCAGGGAGCCGTGATGCGACGGGCGCGCCTCACCCTCTGCGGGCTCCGACGCAGGCAGCGTGTTCCGCAGGCTGCTCGGTGCCGTGGCCGGAATCGTGAAGCCGAGGAGCACGCCGGCGATGGTCGGGTGGATGCCGGAGCTGAGGAACGCGAACCAGGCGCACAGGCCGAACGCGAGGTAGGGGAGGAAGCGATGCACGCCAAAGCGGTTCAGCAGGAAGGCGCCCAATAGCGCCGCGAGGCCCGCGCCCAGCGTGACGAGGGAGACATCCGTGCTGTAGAACAGCGCGATGACGACGATGGCGCCGAGGTCATCGACGATGGCGAGTGCCGTGAGGAACACGACGAGGCCGACGGGGGCGTTGCGCGCCGCGAGCGTCATGATGCCGAGCGCAAAGGCGATATCTGTGGCCATCGGGATGCCCCAGCCGCCAGCCGTCGGCGTGCCCGCATTGATGAGGCTGTAAAAGAGCGCGGGCACGAGCATGCCGCCGAGTGCCGCGCAGACGGGCAGGATCATCGCGGACACGGTGCGGAGCTCGCCGTAGAGGAACTCGCGCTTGACCTCGAGGCCGATGACAAAGAAGAACACGGCCATGAGTCCGTCGTTGATCCAGTGCGTGAGGCTCATGGAGAGCCCCGCGATGCCGATCTCCGTGTGGAGGAAATGCTCATACCCTTCGCCGAGCGGAGAGTTCGCGAGCAGGAGCGCGACCACAGCACTCGCGAGCAGAATGACGCCGCTGCTGGACTCCCAGCGCAGGAACGACTCGAGCGGCGACAGGATTCGTTTGATTTTTCGTTTCACAATCAGCACCTCCTAAATTTTTGATATCGAATTCTACATTTATTATAACAAGAGATTATTATGGGGGGAATAGGCAGAAATTTTATTTTTTTCGCTGGCCGGATAGCCAACCGGGCGGGTTCTTTGTACGGTTTCGAGGATGACATCGGGGGCTCAAGGGGATTGAATCCGATTGTATGGCCGGATTCGATATGATAAAATGGTCTCGGGGAATCACGATGAAGCAAAGTAACGCTGTGATGGCAGTGCGAACGGTGTTGTTGGGGAGAATGTTATGGTCAGTGAATTGGTGACGAAACTGCAGGAGCAAGTGGATTTTTCTGCCTCGGAAAAGATGATCGCGCAGTATGTGCTGGAGCATTTCCGACGGCTGCCGGAGATGACGACGCGGCAGCTCGCAAAAGAGACGTTTACGAGTTCGGCGGCTATCGTGCGTTTCTGCCAGAAACTGGGCTTTGGCGGCTATACGGAGTTCCGCGTGAAGTTCCTCGCGGAGATGCTGCAGTACATCCGCCAGCCGCACGGCGAGAGCGTCGCCATGACGGATCGCGACTCCATCCATTCCATCCTCGACAAGGTCACGAGCATTGAGCTCGACGCGCTGCGGGATACGCGCGCCATGCTCGACCCCGCCGACTTCATGCGCGCTTATCATCTGCTCTCGGGCACGCAGCACGTCGATTTCTACGCCACAGATACGAACCTCGATATCGCGAACATGGCGGCCGCGAGCTTTATCATGGCCGATAAATGCTCGACGGTGCACGCGGCCATGACGATGCAGTATCTGCAGTGCACGAGCGTGCCGAAGGAGCACGTAGGCTTTTTCATCAGCCGCACGGGCGAGAACCGCATGCTCATCGATATCGCGCGTATGCTGAAAATGCGCGGGGTTCATTTCATCCTCATTACCTCGGTAAAGGACTCGACGCTTGCGGAGATTGCCGATGTCGTGCTGCCCGTGGCCACGGTGCGCGCGATGGAGCAGCTCGGCCCGCGTGTGTTCCTCATGGGCGCGAAGTACGTCGTCGACGTGCTGTTTGCCGTGCTCATGACGCAGGTCGATTATCATAACGCACGGGAAAAAGAGAGCTGGCTCAGCCATAATTTCCATTATTAATCGAATACGCGACGGAAAAGCCCTCGGATCATAGGATCCGGGGGCTTTTTTGCGTGCTCTTGGAGCAGTGTTTCAAAGGCGCGCATAAAAAAGAAAGAGCTTTGGAGCAGTGTTTCGTCCTGCTTTATTCGTATTGTGACGCGAATTGCCGCTGTGCTATAGTGTAACTGCGTTAAGGGAAATCCCCCACAAAGTTAATTTTAGGAAAAGAGGTTCTAGGGGAAAATGAACAAGCAAGCAATTTTCGACAAGTTCATCGAGTTCATGGGCACGTTCGCCCAGCTCCGCGTCGTGGCTGCGCTGCGTGATGGTTTCATCGCCACGACGCCGTTCACGATCTGCGGCTCGGTGTTCCTGCTGCTCGCCAATCTGCCGGTGCCGGGGTATGCACCGTTCATGGCGGGTATCTTCGGTCCGGACTGGACGGCCCCGCTCAACGCGGTGGCCGGCGGCACGTTCAGCGTGTTGGCACTCATCGTGGTGCTGACCATCACCTACAAGTTCGTGGAGAACGAGGGATGCGACGCCATGATGGCTTCGGTGCTTGCGCTGTCGACGTTTATCATGGTCATGCCGCCGACGCTCACGACGAAAGGCGGCGAGACGGTGGCCGACATCATTCCGAAGGCCTGGGCCGGCAGCAACGGCGTCATCACAGCCATCCTCATCGCGTTCGCCGTCTCGTACATCTTCTGCTACTGCGAGAAAAACCACCTGAGCATCAAGATGCCGGACGCCGTGCCAGAGGGCGTGACGCGCGCCTTCTCCGCACTCGTTCCGGGCATGATCCTGTTCACAGGCGCAGCCGTCATTTACGGCCTGTTTCACTACGTCGGTGCCACGACGCTGCCGGAGTGCATTTTCAAAGTCATCCAGACCCCGCTGCAGGGCCTCTCGGATACGCTGGGCGGCGGCGTTATCATCGTCAGCCTGCAGAGCATCCTGTTCTGGGCCGGTATCCACGGCCCGAACGTCGTGGGCGGCGTCGTCGGCCCGCTGCTCATCGCGAACTCGCTCGATAACCAGCACCTGCTGGACATGGGCATGACGCTCGTGAACAATCCGGCCGCGAAAATCATCACCTGCCAGATCAACGATGTCTTCGTCAAGAGCGGCGGCTGCGGCCTCACGCTCGGCCTGCTCATCGCGGGCCTCATCACGGCGAAGTCGAAGCAGCTGAAATCCATGATGCGGATGTCGTTCGTACCGGGCCTGTTCAACATCAACGAGCCGGTTATCTTCGGCCTGCCGATTGTGTTCAACCCGTATCTGCTCGTGCCGTTCATTCTCGTACCGCTCATCGCGCTGTTTGTGACATATTTCGCCATCTATACGGGTTTTATGGCTCCGTTCAGCGCCGTGCAGGTACCGTGGACGACGCCGCCGATTATCGCAGGCTTTTTGCTCGATGGCTGGCAGGGCGCGGTCGTACAGATCGTGAACCTCGCCATCGCGACGGTCATCTACTATCCGTTCCTACGGGCACAGGACCGCAGCCTGCTGGCTGAGGAACAGACCGCTGAGGCTGCAGAAGCATCGGAGCAGGCTGAGTGATTTCGCCAGCAAGTAACTTTATATAGACTTGTTAGTACATCGAGAGAGTGTGCGGCCCCACCGCACGCGAAGGGGAGGAATAAAGATGTTCGCTAGTATCAACAAACGCAAGACCACGGCCATCCTCATGGGCCTGACGCTGAGCCTCACGGGTTCCGTGTTCGCGGCCCCGGCACCAGCTACGGACCTCGACAGCCGCATCGCGGCACTGGAGCAGGAGCAGCAGAAGCTCGCTGATGAGCTCGCCACGCTCAAGCACCAGAACAGCCAGCTGAAAAATCAGGTCAAGAGCCAGAAATCGCAGCTCAAGGGCCTGAACAAGAACCTCAATGAGCATAAAGACCGCATCCAGTTTACGGGCTTTGGCCGCGTGTCCTGGGATAACGATAATGTGCAGGGCTACATCGATCGCAACGACGGGCGTCGTACCTACCTCGATCTGCATGCGAAATTCCACGTCAATGACAAATGGAATTTCAATTTCCAAAGCGAGACGAACGAACGTTATGCGAACCTGTCACAGGCCGATGGCGTGCACAAATACCACGACGGCCACGACGGTGAGACGGATGGCACGATCCAGCGCGTGTGGGCAGAGGGCAGCATCGGTAAGCTGAATGTGGATGTCGGCCGCCGTTGGCGTGGTCTCGGTATGCAGAATATCCTGTTCGGCAACGAGAGCGACGGTGTCATCCTGAGCACGGATATCCCCAAATCGAAACTGCGTGCCTCCACGTTCTATCTGACGCCGACGGATAAAGGTTATGACTTCAGCATCTACGGCGGCGGTGTACAGGGCCAGGTCGGGCACGGCTTGCAGATTAACTGCGCCTTCGCTAAACTGAATATCGGCCGTAACGACATCATGGGCAAAAACTACTACGACCCGACCGTGACTGCCTACATTGGCAACAAGGATGCGCAGCAGCCGGCAACGATTACGGCCTCTGGTGTCACGCTGGATAACGGCACGTTCAAGTCAGGGTATATTGGCCTGGTTGGAGGTTCCGAGTATTATGCTGAAAATGGCGATAAACTTACGAATGGGGCACAATTGCATAAAGCCATTGAGGCTGGCTTCAATGGTGTCAAGGAAGGGAATGGCCTGAACATTACGAATGCGGATGTATCCTCTCAGAACGCCTATATGCATGGCGTCATGACGACCAAGACGGAGTATACGGACTACCGTAATACGGCAGGGCGTTATGGCTTCGTACTCAGTGCCATGTGGAACCCGCTCAAGAATATCTTCTTCATCGGCGACTATGTCAAGACGGATAACCCCGGCTATACGATTACGCAGTGGGGCGCCGATGGCCGTCAGGATAACAAGTTCAATGATAATGTCTGCAAGGCTATCCGCCTGAACTACCGCTGGTCCAATATCGATAATCCGGGCTCCTTCCAGCTCTATGCCCGTTGGTTCGATTATGCGCGGAACTACAACAATCTCGTCGGTATCTTCGGCGATAAGGAGTGGAGCGCGTTCCAGCCGGGCTCGAAAGGCTGGGCGGTCGGCTTCAAGTTCGTGCCGATGAAGAATTTGGAGTGGGAGACGTTCTATGAGGGCGCTACGGCCTTTGATACGCGTTATGGCCTGCTCGACCACAAATATCACCGTAACTTCGTCCGCACAATGGTCGATTATCATTTCTGATTTATCCATAAAATAGTGGATGCTACGGTGCCTGGCAGGGCGCCGGTGGCTGGTCTGGGAGGTTCTTAAAATGAAGAAGATTGTCTTACTCTGTGCCTCGGGCATGTCGACGAGCATGCTCGTGAAGAAAATGCAGGCGGCAGCCAAGGAGCAGAACTTTGATTGCAGCATTGCGGCCTACTCGGCCTCCGAGGCGGCCACGAAGGCGGCGGATGCCGATGTCGTGCTGCTCGGCCCGCAGATCCGTTTCTCGAAGGATAAAATTGCCGCGCAGGTGCCAGGCGTGCCCGTCGAGGCCATCGACATGCGCATGTACGGCCGCATGGACGGTCAGGGTGTGCTCGCGCTTGCGCAGCAGCTCATGGAGGGTTGAGCATGGAAGGGAATGAACTCATCGCCTTTCAGATTATCTCGGCCGTGGGCACGGCGCGCAGCTGCTACATCGAGGCCATTCAGGCCGCGAAACAGGGCGACTACGCTGGTGCTGC
Source organism: uncultured Selenomonadales bacterium (assembly GCA_900315155.1). GTDB lineage: Bacteria > Bacillota > Negativicutes > Selenomonadales > Selenomonadaceae > UBA2897. The sequence continues at coordinate 138,905 of OMYB01000004.1, forward strand.
GCAGCTCATCGCCGAGGGCGAAAAAGACTTTGTCGAGGGGCATGACGCCCACGCGAAATTGCTGGAGCAGGAGGCAAACGGCACGGGCGAGCCCATCGGCCTGCTCATCCTGCACGCCGAGGACCAGCTCATGAGTGCCGAGGCGTTCAAGACGATTGCGCAGGAGTTTATCGAGCTCTATCAGCGCCTGGACAAACAGGAGGGACGCGTATGACTATCCCGCAGGGGTTCCTCTGGGGCGGTGCCGTGGCGGCCCATCAGCTGGAGGGCGGCTGGCAGGAGGGCGGCAAGGGCCCGAGTGTCGCCGACGTCATGACCGTGGGCGGCCCAGGTCAGCCGCGTGAAATCACGGACGGTGTGCTGCCGGGCAAATACTATCCGAACCACGAGGCCATCGACTTTTACCATCATTATAAAGAGGATCTCAAGCTGCTTGCCGACATGGGCTGCAAATGCTTCCGCACGAGCATCGCGTGGACGCGCATTTTCCCCAACGGCGACGAGGCCGAGCCGAATGAGGCCGGGCTGCAGTTCTACGACGACCTCTTTGACACGATGCACGCGCTCGGCATGGAGCCTGTGGTCACGCTCTCGCATTTCGAGATGCCGTACCACCTCGTAACGAAGTATGGCGGCTGGCGCAACCGCGAGCTCGTGGACTTCTTCGTGCGCTTCGCTGAGGTCTGCTTCTGCCGCTACCAGCACAAGGTCAAATACTGGATGACCTTCAACGAAATCAACAACCAGCGCGATGTCGAGCAGAAATTCGCCGCGTTCACGAACTCCGGCGTCATTTATCAGCCGGGCGAGGACAAGCACGCCGTGCTCTATCAGGTCGCGCACCATGAGTTCGTGGCCTCGGCCGAGGCCGTGATCATCGGGCACAAAATCAACCCGGATTTCCAGATCGGCTGCATGCTCGCCATGGTGCCGTGCTATCCGAGCACGAGCAAGCCCATGGACCAGATGGCGGCGCTGAAGGAAATGGACCGCAGCTTTTACTACGGTGACGTGCAGTGCCGCGGCCACTACCCGGCCTATATGCTCAAGGAGTGGGAGAACAAGGGCTACCACATCAAGATGGCTGACGGAGACCTCGAGCTCCTCGAGCGCGGCAAGGTGGACTATTTCGCGCTTTCGTACTACATGAGCGTGGCGCGCGCCTATGACACGGAGCAGGGCACGGACGTCGAGGTAAAGAATCCGTACGTCAAGGCCTCGGACTGGGGCTGGCAGATTGACCCCGTGGGCCTCCGCTACATGCTCAACGTGCTCTCCGAGCGCTACGAGCTGCCGCTCATGATCGTCGAGAACGGCATCGGCCTGCATGAGCAGCCGGGCGCCGACGGCATGGTGCACGATGACGAGCGCATCGCGTATTTCGCCGCGCATATCGCCGAGATGAAAAAGGCCATCGACGAGGACGGCGTGGCGCTCATGGGCTATTGCCCCTGGGGACCCATCGATCTCGTTTCGGCCAGCACGGGCGAGATGGAGAAACGCTACGGTTTTGTCTATGTGGACAAGGACAACGCCGGGCACGGTACACTGAAACGTACGCCGAAGAAATCATACTACTGGTTCAAAAAAGTCATCGCCTCGAATGGTGAAGATTTGAGTATCGAATAGAAAGGAAGTTCATTATGTCTTTACGTAAGAAAATTACGGCCATGCTCTGCGCTGCTGCTTTCGTCGGCGTGCCGACGGCATTTGTCGGGACGGTCGCGCCCATGACCGCAGAGGCCACGCCTGCGACGCAGACGGAGGCAGCCGACGCGTTCCAGGTGGATTTCAAGAACGGCATCCCCGACCGCTTTGAGCCGTCGGACGGCTGGACGAACGGCATGCCGTTCAACTGCTGGTGGCACAAGGATAACGTCTCTGTCGACGACGGCATCATGTCGCTGAAAATCGACGCCGATGGCTTGCAGGACAAGGTGCCGTACTCCGGCGGCGAGTTCCGCAGCAAGAAGACCTATGGCTACGGCCGCTATGAGGTCTGCATGAAGGCCATCAAGAACGACGGCGTGGTCTCCTCGTTCTTCACCTACACGGGCCCCTACGATGGCGATCCGTGGGATGAGATCGATGTCGAGGTGCTCGGCAAAGACACGACGAAGGTGCAGTTCAACTATTTCCGCAACGGCAAGGGCGGTCACGAGCGCATGTACGACCTCGGCTTCGATGCCTCCGACGATTTCCACACCTATGCTTTTGAGTGGCACAAGGATAAAATCGTCTGGTACGTCGATGGCAAAGAGGCGCACCGTGTCGAGGGCAAGGACCTGCCGATGACGAAGGGCAAGATCATGATGAATGCGTGGTGCGGCAAAGGCGTGGATGCATGGCTGAAGCCGTTCAATGATGGCGATATGCCGCTGTTCGCTGAGTACAAATGGATCAAATACACGCCGTCCGCTGAGTAAGCCCGCGCGGAAGGAGGCAAAACGATGCGAAAAAGCAGATTATGCCGGCGCGTGCTCATGGGGCTGCTCACGGCCTGCCTGCTGACGGGCGGGGCGCTCGCGGCGGAGGCTGCCGATGCGGGCCTGCACGTCGACCAGGTCGGCTACCTGACGGGGCATGACAAAATCGCCATGGTTACGGCGGGTGACGTACAGAATTTCTCGCTCGTCGATGAAGCGACAGGCAAAACGGTCTATACGGGGGAGCTCAGTGCACCCGCTAAGGACGCCATGACCGAGGAGACGCTGCAGCGCGCGGACTTTACGACGTTCAACAAGCCGGGCCGCTATCACCTGCAGGTGGGCAGCCGCAGCTCGTATGCGTTCGACATCGGTGACAACGTCTACGCCGTGCCGGCCGTGCAGGCCTGGCGCAGCTATACACTCGCGCGGTGCAACCAGCCCATTGACGACAGCGTCACGGGGCTGAAGGTCGCTGGCGGCCACCCGCAGGACGTGCACGCGACGGTGTATTTCACGGATAAGCTCAATAAAAAAGGCCAGCAGCTCGATATGACGGGCGGCTGGTACGATGCGGGCGACTATGGCAAATACACGACGACGGGCGCGCTGAGCGCAGCGGAGCTGCTACTGGCCTACGAGGCACATCCGGCGCATTTCACCGTGGGACAGCTCGTGTTCCCGACGGGGGTGGCGGCGAACAGCAAAATGCCCGATGTGCTGACGGAGGTACAGTATGAGCTCGACTGGCTGCAAAAAATGCAGCGCAAAGACGGCTCGACGTTCCACAAGGTCGCGGGCGCACAGTGGCCGGGCTTCGATAAGACGCCGGACACGGATACGCAGGAGCGCTTCATCTACGGCAGCTGCTCCAGTGCCACGGCCATGTACGGCGCGGCGCTCGCCATCGGTGCACGCGTCTATGCACCGTACGATAAAGCCTATGCCAAGCAGCTGCTGAAAAATGCCGAGCGCGTCTGGCAGTACCTCGCGCGCACGCCGCAGGCCGTCTACCGTACGGATGCGGGGCAGGAAAGCGGCTCAGGCCCGTACAACAAGGCCACGGATGCGGAGGAACGCGTCTGGCTCGCCGCGGAGCTCTATCGCACGACGGGCGCGGCGCAGTACGAGCAGTACCTCCTGGGCAAAGGCCGTGCCTGCGTGACGAGCGTGCCCAGTTTCTTTACCTGGGATAACACGCTCGCGCTCGGCCAGTTCGCCTATCTAAAGGCTAACAAGGCCGATACCCAGCTGCAGGCTAGCGTACGGCAGGCTTTCCTCGACTATGCGGACGCCATCGTGGCGCGTATCCATGAGGATGGTATGCAGTGCGCGCTGCTGCCGGGTGAGTACACATGGGCCTCGACGAAAAATGCGCTGACTAAAGGCGATATCCTGCTCATGGCCAACCAGATCAAGCCGGACGAGGCATACGTCGAGGGTGCTCTTGCGCAGGTACATTACCTGTTCGGCCGCAACGGCCTCGACAAGAGCTTTATGACCGGCGTGGGCAGCAATCCGCCCGCCCATCCGCACAACCGTATCCACGAGAGCACCGGTGCCTACGTGCCCGGTCTCATCGTGGGCGGCCCCAACCATGTCAGCGGTGGCGATCCTGACCAGACGAAATATCTGGCCAGCGGCCATATCCCCGTGGCCAAGTCGTACCTCGACGTACTCACGTCGTGGTCGACGAATGAATACGCCATTGACTATATAGCGGCCGGTGCCTACGCGCTTGCCTGGTTTGCCCAGCCTGCGCCCCTGACATCAGCCCAGCTCGCAGGGTCGATACACCGGCCCTGAAGGGCAATTCCCTAAACCCCTATTCTTTCTCTCTTTTCAACGTATCTCTTTCCCCTCTTTTGTCCCCATAAAGGACACGGGCAGTCACCACGAGGAATTTCCCCGGGTGACTGCCCGTTTTTACGTCATGTGTTATGTGAAATTTACTTTACGATATGCTTGCCGCCGAGGTATTTCGGGGCCCAGTAGCCGTTGCTGAGGTTGTCGACGCGCACGCCTTTGCTGGAGGAGGCGTGGATGAAGTCGCCCTGGCCGAGGTAGAGGCCGCAGTGCGAGGCGCCGGGCTCGTAGGTGGTGAAAAAGACGAGATCACCGGGGACGAGCTCGCGCGCGCTCGCCGTGCGCCGACCGAGTTTGTACTGCTCGTCGGCCGTGCGCGGGATCTCGATGCCGTTTTCGCGGAAGATGTACTGCAGGTAGCCGGAGCAGTCAAAGGCCTTTGGCGTGCTGCCGCCGAATACGTAGGGTGTGCCCATGTATTTCTTCGCCGTGAAGATGAGGCTCTGCACCTTGCTGCGCGGCAGGATCGGGACATTGTTCGGGGCGAGCTCACGGCTGGGTGCCCATGTTCCGCCGGTATTCACGGATGGCGTGGTGGAGGGCTTTACCTTGACGGGTGGCTTTGCATCGCTTCCCCAGGGGCGTTTTTTCGCCTTGAGCAGGGCGCGCCACGTGGAGTTGTTCACGATGCCCGTGATGCGGATCTTGTTATCGCGCTGGAACTCTGCCACGGCGCGCTCCGTGCCCTGACCGTAGATGCCGTCCGCACCGCCGACGTTATAGCCGATTTTCTGCAGTTTCTGCTGCAGCACGAGCACGTCGTGACCGTGCGAGCCGGCCTGCAGCGTCGGGGAGGCCAGAGCGGTGCCCGAGAGCAGCAGGATACCAAGTCCTGCGCCAAGCAAGATAGGTTTTAGATGAAAACGTTTCAAGCGTATGGCCTCCTTTTTCCTTTTTAGCCATGCAGCACGTGCTCGAGCCCCTGGCTCATGAGCTTGACGACATGGTCATCATCGAGCGAGTAAAACGCCTCTTTGCCTGCCTTGCGGTATTTGACGAGGCGGGCGTTGCGCAGGACGCGCAGCTGGTGCGAAATGGCCGACTGCTGCATGTGCAGGGTCTCGGCGATGTCGCAGACGCACATTTCGTCCTCTGCGACGAGCAGTGAGAGCAGCTTGATGCGGGTCTGGTCGCCGAGCACCTTGAAAATCTCGGCGAGGCGCAGGCTCGTGTCATCGTCGAGCTCGTGCAGGCGGGCCATCTGGATCTTTGCGGGATGCGTATGATGAATCTCGCAGAGATCGCAGTCCGGCCCCGCATGGCGGCTGTTTTTTGTCGATGGTTCCGATTCGTATTCTGCCATGATTTACCTCTGTTGATTACCTTTTTATATTATATCAGTTTCATCGTGGAAACGGAATGAAAATTTGCGGTTTCCGGTAAGATGGCGGATGAGTGGGATATCGTATGGGTCGATTTGCGCGACAACGTTCGTGCGCTTGTCCGCCGGCAGCTTATCTGCGCTGACAATCTCCAGTTCACCCATGTAGCGGCCGTATCCCTCATTGTCGAGCGTGACAGCGCCTTTCGGGCGTTCGACCGTGTTCTCGGCAGGGATGGTGATGCCGGATTTTTTTACCGCAGCGCGGCTTTCTATGGCGCGGACGACGTCGCGGCCCTCGTCCGGGCGGACCGTAAAGGTGCTGCGCAGGAGATCGCGCAGGGCTGTGTTGTGCGTGATGAGGCGGGCAGAAATCGTGACACGGTTGTTCGGGAGGCTTCCGAGCGCGTTGAGCTCACCGTCGGGAGGCAGGGAGTCCCCGATGAATACCGAGTCGCAGCCGAGCATGATGAGCTGGCGCGCGCCCGTGATGGCCGGCAGATTGCGATGGTCTTCGAGCGTCGGCAGGCCGTCACAGAACGGCGAGCGGCGGCGTCCCTCGGAGGGAACGAATGCCCCGACGCCGATGCCGAAACGGTGAAGCAGCATGTTCTGTTCGACGAGGGCGGCCTCGGTGAGGCCGGTGCCGATGTGCGGGTAGAAATTATGCAGGGCATCGATATGGTCGAAATCGACTTCTTTTTCCGCGAGATCCTCCAGCATGGAGTAGGTAATCGTTGAGGCGTTGAGCTGGATGCGGATGCCCTGTTTGTTGTGCGAGTATTTTACGATATCGTCCACGGAAAAACCATCGTCGAGGCGCAGCGTCGTGATGCCGAGCATGCGGAACGCATTGAGGGAAAACTCGCGGATATTGAGCATTTCCCGCGTGCGCGGCGAGACGTCGGAGATGACCTCCATGTGGTGCTCGCGTGCCGCACCGAGCAGCGTGCCGATTTCGGCTTTCAGGTCATCCACGTTGGTCTCAGGAATCTGCAGGGACGTGAAGACGCGCTTTATGCCGCAGGCAGCAGCCTGATGGATGAGGTGGAGATTTTCCTCGAGCGTATTGTCGCCGAGGCCGGGATAGATAGAGATACCATTTGTCATAGAGATACCATTTGCCATGGTGGGAAAGTTCCTTCTTTCTATAGAATGTTAATTTTCCGGGTCATCGAAACCGATGAGGCAGGTCGCGATGAAGCCCGTAATGTATGCCGTGAGGAGGCCGATGAGGTAGACGCCGATGTGGTCGGTCGCCGCAGCGAGCGGCAGGCCGGAGATGCCCATCGTGGCCGCGCCGACCATGAAGGCCGCCTGTACGGCTCCACCAAAAGCCCCACCGATGCACGCCCCGATGAAGGGCTTGCCGAGCGGCAGGGTGACGCCGTAGATGAGCGGCTCGCCGACGCCGAGGATGCCGACGGGCAGGGCCGAGGCGACGGTTTTCTTCAAATGCTCGTTTTTTGTGCGCCACCAGACAGCGAAGCTCGCGCCGACCTGCCCGGCGCCTGCCATCGCGAGCACGGGCAGCAGGATCGTCACGCCGTACTGGTTCAGGAGCTCCGCATGGATGGGCGTGAGGGTCTGATGGATGCCGAGCATGACCATCGGGAGGAAGGTGCCGCCGAGCACAAAGCCAGTGAGGGCACCGCCCTGGCCGATGGCGGCCGTGGCGCCGTGGCCGATGCAATCGGAGACGAATCCGCCGAGAGGCTGCAGGATGAGGATGGCACCACAGCCGGCGAGCAGGAACGTCAGCAGGGGGACGAGGAACAGGCTCAGGATCTCCGGCACGATGCGGCGGATGCGCCGCTCGAGGAAGGCGGCGAGACCGGCGACGAGCAGCACGGAGATGACGCCGCCGCGGCCGGGCACGAGCGGATAACTGCCGAGCGTGACGCCCGCGAGGCCGGGATGCGAGAGCAGGGCGCCGAGCGCACCGCCGATGATGGGTGTGCCGCCGAATTCCTTCGCCGCATTCCAGCCGACGAAGAGGTTCATGCCCCAGAAGACGCAGTTCCCCGCAACGACGAGCAGCTGATACACCCCCGTGCCGACGAGCAGGGGATCCGCCTTGCCCGCGATGTTCAGCAGGCCGCTGATGAGGCCGCAGGCGATGAAACCGGGGATCAGCGGGATGAAAATGCTCGCGATGCGGCGGAAGAAGAGTTTCACAGGGGTCGCGTTCTTCGCGCGGATCTTCGCGTGGAGCGCCTTGCCGTCGCCAATAGCCGGGCGTGTGGAGGAAGGCTTCCCCTCAGGGGAAGCTGACGGATAGGGTTCCCCCTGCAAGCCGCTCTCTACCGTTTCCATAACGTTTCCAGCAGCCTTCCCCGCGAGCTTCGCGTAGCGGTCGGCGACCTCTGCGGCCCTTCCTGGTCCGAGGATGATCTGCAGTTCGTCACCGCTCTGGTTCGTGCCGAGCACGCCATTGATGGCCTGCAGTTTGGCAGAGAGATCCGGCGCCGGATGATCTAGGTGCAGGCGCAGGCGCGTCATGCAGTGCGCGACGGAGCGGACGTTTTCCGCCGGTCCCGTCGCGAGGAAGATGGCCCAGGCGAGTGCATCATATTGGTCCTGCTTCATACGAGAGCCTCCTTCAGGCGTCCGTGGGCGGCATCAAGGCGCGTCTTTGCCTCGTCAGCGGTGCAGCCCGTGAGCTGGATGAGGATGGCCGGTTTCGCGCGTCCATCGGCCTCCCCCAGGGCGGCATCGGCCTCCTCACGCGTGCATCCCGTGGCCTCCATGACGATGCGGCGGGCGCGTTCTTCGAGTTTCTGGTTGCTCGTCTTTACGTCGACCATGAGGTTGCCGTAGACTTTGCCGAGGCGGATCATCGCGCCCGTCGAGAGCATGTTGAGGACGAGTTTCTGCGCCGTGCCCGCCTTCATGCGCGTCGAGCCCGTGATGACCTCCGGTCCCGTGATCGGCGTGAGCGCGATGTCGGCGGCTGCGGCGATTTCGGAGTTCTCGCTGCAGGAGAGCGCGATGGTCGGTGCACCGAGCTCACGGGCAAAGGCGATACCGCCGAGCACGTAGGGCGTGCGGCCCGATGCTGCGATGCCCACGAGCACGTCACGGTCGGTGAATCCGTGTTTCTGCAGGTCTTCCCGGCCGAGTTCCGCGCTGTCTTCGGCCCCTTCCTTTGCGCGGAAAATCGCGTTTTTGCCGCCGGCGATGAGCCCCTGGACGAGCTGCGGCTCTGTGCCGTAGGTCGGCGGGCATTCGACGGCGTCGAGGATGCCGAGGCGTCCCGATGTGCCCGCGCCCATGTAAAACAGCCGCCCGCCGCGCGAGAGGCGCTCGGCGATCGTATCGACGGCCACGGCAATCTGGGGCAGGATCTTCGCCACAGCCAGGGGTACCTGCTGGTCTTCCTCGTTGATGACGGTCAGCATGTCGAGCGTTGGGAGCTCATCGATATGCGTCGAGCGGGGGTTCCGTTCCTCCGTCGTAAGCTTGCCTAAGTCTATCATAAGATCTGTCTTCTCCTATTGAAATCATACATACTATACCAGTATAACACAAAAAAGCCGCTGCTGCTTTGCGCAACAGCGGCTGGTTGTATTGTTTTTACCCAACCAGTGCCTGGCCGAAGTAGACGATGCAGCCCATGATGATGATGTAGGGCGCATAGACCTTGACGGCGAAGCGGAGGAGCTGGCTGTCCACGCCGGTGACGCCGATGGCGCCGATGGCGATGGCGATCGTCTGCGGCGAGATCATCTTGCCGGCGCAGGCGCCCGTCGCGTTCGCCGCGGCGATCCAGGCCTGGACGTTTTCGCCCGCGCCGATGGCGATGGCGGAGTCGGTCTGCAGTTTGCCGAACAGGACGCAGCTCGACGTGGCGGAGCCCGTGATGAACGTACCGATGGAGCCGATGAAGGCGGCGATGGCCGGATAGCCGGAGCCCGTAGCGGCGACGGCCGTCTCCGCAATCTGGTGCGTCATGCCACTGAAGCCCATGACCTCCGCCGTCGCGATGACCGTGATGATCGTGATCATCGTGAAACGCAGGCTGACGAACGTGTGGCGCAGGACGCCGGCCATCTCACCGAAGCCTGCCCCCTGTACGTGGCCGCCGATAAAGGCAGCGAGCAGGATGAGGATACCCGGCGTGGCCACCCAGGTGAACGTGTACGGAGCGGCACCTTCATAGATTTCGACGCTCGTCTTGATCAGGTTCAGCGGATCGTGGATGGGCGGAACGAGCTTCGAGGTGAAGAGCAGGAAGAAGAAAATGAGGATGAACGGCAGGCAGGCGATGAGGCCATCGTGCATCGTCACGGATGCTTCTTCTTCGCGTGACGCCATGGCATAGGCCGGGTCATTCACCGGGAATGCTTTGGCCGCGGCGACGATGCTGCCGATCGTGCCGATGGCTGCGGCGACGACGGCGAGCTCCGGGCCGACAAAGGAGGCGACGATGAGCTCCGGGATGAGGAAGCCAGCGATAGCGGCAAAGATGATGAGGCCCATGCCTTTGAGCGCTTTGAGCGAGCCGCCGGCGGCAATCGTCATGATGATCGGGCAGAGCATCGTGAGCGGAGCGAGCTGCAGCGCCGTGTAGGTCGCGAGCTGGACCGGATCGATGGCCGTGACGCCACTCAGCGTGACGAGCGGGATACCGATGGAGCCGTAGGCCGTCGGCACGGAGTTCGCGACGAGGCAGACGCAGGCCGCGAGGACCGGGTTGATGCCGATGCCCGCGAGCATGCCCGCCGGGATGGCGACGGCCGTACCAAAGCCGGCCATGCCCTCGAGGAATGCGCCGAAGCCCCAGCCGATGAGCAGGATGAGGACGCGGCGGTCACTCGAGACCGAGGTCAGCATCTGCTTGATGACGTCCATAGCTTTCGTGTGGAGCGTCAGGTTGTACGTGAAGATGGCTGCGACGATGACGAGCAGGATCGGCCAGCAGGCGAGTGCTACGCCCTGGAGGACAGCCTGGATGGCATGGGTGCCCGTCATCCCCTCGATGCCAAGAGCAGCGGCGAGGGCGATGACAAGGGCGAGGGAGCACGCCTTCCACGCGGACATGTGGAGAACGGTGAGTGCGACGATCAGCCATAGGATCGGCGACAAGGCAATCAGGAATGTCAAGTTCTTTCCTTCCTTTCCAGAATATGTATAAATGGAGAAAATAAAACGATAAGTATACCGATTTCATTATATAGGAATGGAAAAGCCTGCGTCAATGCGAAAACAGAAAAAAGACGGAGCAAAATTGCTCCGTCTCTTGTTCCAAGGTTTGCAAGGTTCTATTTGGTTCTATAATGGTTGGATTTTCGCTTGATGTCGTTATTTTACGACGAGGACCGGGCATTTCGACTGCTCGACGATGTACTGGCTGACGCTGCCGAGCAGGACGCCCTTCACGACGCCGAGGCCGCGGCTGCCCATCACGATGAGGTCCATGTCATTGCTCGTCGCAAAATCGAGGATGACGACGGCCGGCGAGCCGGTCTCGGAGAAAGCTTCCTTCTCGATACCGGACGGAACCATCTCCATGACACGGTCGAGGATGACGTTGCCGGCTTTCGTGACGGCCTCGAGGATGGCGTCCGAGAGGCAGGCATTGATCGCGAGCTGGTTGATGTTGGCGACGTAGAGGAAATTCAGCTTGGCACCGATAGCCTGAGCAATATCGATTGCCTCGGTCACGGCGCGGTCCGAGCCTTCGGAACCATCGACTGGGACAAGAATGTTCTTGATCATGGTAAAACCCTCCTTATCATGAAACTCATGAAACGAATCCGATAAAAGAAACCGTATGGGAAAATCCTATCTGGCCAGCAGGACGGATACCGGAGCGGACTTCAGTATCTCCCGGCTCACGCTTCCCGCAAAGAATCCCTCGACGAGACCCAGTTTGCGCCCGCCGATGACGATGAGATCCACATGGTGCTCCTCGGTGAAGCTCAGGATCTCTTCGGCTGGCGTTCCCGTGCGATGATGGCATTCTACCGTCACCGTATCCGGGATCAGCTGGCGTGCACGCGTGAGGATTTCCTCCTCCTCACGTCCCGCAGGCGCCGTAATGCTGCTGGGCAGCCAGGACTCTGTGACATCGTCCGTCGTGCGGTCGAAATAGGAAACGTGCAGCAGATAGAGCGTGGCTCCCGTGCCTTCCGCGATAGCGCTTGCCATCGCAATGGCGCGATTGGAGCCTTCGGAACCATCCACGGGCACGAGGATACGGGACAGCTTCTTATCGTTTTCCATAAGCATGCCTCCCTTCGTTTCTCCGCGTGGTTTCCGTGAATCTTTATACTGCTTATTTCGTGAGAGGTAGGAGGAAATCCTTCTTTCTCCATAAAAAAAGAGAAGTCCCGTTTTCGTTCAGGACTTCTCGGATTCATTCATTTGGTTTGTACTTCAGCACGACTTCGCCGGTGCGGCGCGTGGCGTTCATGTCGATGACGCGTTGGTTGCGCGAGCCGCGGAAGCGGAGCGTGAGGTCACGCTGCTCGTACTGGAAATCGCCGTCAATGAGCACGTCGACCTCGCTGAGCAGGTCGTCGATGACCGGCAGGCGCATGGACTGGAGATCCTCGAGCGTGTAACCCGTGTAGCACCAGACGTCGAGGTGGCGGGCATGCACCGCGCGTGCGATTTCCGTGAGTGCCTCCGGCTGGGTGAAAGGCTCACCGCCTGAAAACGTGACGCCGTTGAGCAGCGGGTTCGCATCGACCTTGGCGAGAATCGCATCGGTCGTTGTCTCGGTACCGCCATCATAGGGCTGGGCTTCGGGATTGTGGCAGCCGGGGCAGCGGCGCGGGCATCCCTGTACGAATACGGTCAGCCGTACGCCCTCGCCGTCGACGACGGAGTCATCGACGATACCGGCAAGACGCAGTTTCAACGCAGGTCACCTCTGCTCAGTGCAGGCTGTGCTTGACGCGGTCGTGGAGCTCGGCCTGTTTCGCGTTGTTCCAGCGGTCGACCGTGCCGACGAGGTAGCCCGTGATGCGGCGGATGCGCTCGAACTTCTGCGGCTGCAGCGCGTAGTCGATCTGGACGCTGCCGTCAGCAGCGGGGGAGAGGTGCAGCGTCTGCACTTTCTCCGACGTCTGATCTTCGACGTAGCGGATGTAGTTCTCGACCTCCTGTGCGGACATGTTCGGGAGGTTCTCTACTGTTACATCAATACCGTTTACTCTCATGATCGTCACCTGTTCCTTTATTGCGAGGCGCTGAGGCCCTTGTGGTTTGCATCGCTCCGGGGATACCATATCTTGTGGTTTCTCCCCTAGTGCTCCTAAATTATACAATATGTTGTGGTTGACGTCAACAGGAAAACAAGATATTGTGGTTTTCCACAGCTGTGGACAGCGTGTGGATAATTCTGTGGAAAGGTCAGTTATCCCCATGCAGGACGGTGCGGATCGGATAGGGGATATCGATGCCGAGCTCACGGTATTTTTTTGTGAGACGTTTGATGAACTCATGCTTGATGAGCGCCTGGTTGTCGAAATTGCTCGACTGGATGAAGACGTTGAAGTCGATGCTGGATTCGCCGAACGCAGTGAAGCGGACGAAAGGCTGCTTCGTGATGGCGTGGTCGACGTCCTCGAGGACTTCATCGGCTACCTGTATCGTGACTTGTTCGACCTGCTCGAGGTCGCTGTCATAGGCAACGCCGATGGGGATGCTGATTATGACGTTGCGGCGCGGCATGCTGTAGTTCGTGATGGTGGCAGAGGCGATCTTCTGGTTCGGGATGACGACCATGTTGCTTTCGCCGACCGGCACGATGGTCGTGAAGCGCCAGGTGATATCCGTGACGCGGCCGGTCTCGCCCGTGCTGAGCATGATGTAGTCGCCGATACGCAGCTGTTTCGAGAGGATGAGGTGGAGGCCGGAGAAGATATTCGCGAGCGTTTCCTGCAGCGCGAGGGCTACCGCCATGCCGCCGACGCCCATGGCGGTGAGGATCGGGGCGATGGAGATGCCGAAATACTGCAGGATGACGAGCACGCCCATCGCGTAGATGACGACCATGAGGATCGTGTCGAGCAGCGTCGTCTTCGGGAGTTTCTCATCGGATTTCTCGATGCGGAGCTGGACGAGGCTCTGCACGGTACGCGCGATGATGCGCGTGATCGTCATCACGATGACCGTGAACAGGATATAGGAGAAAAGCTTGGACAGCGTCGGCGGGATGTTGATCGTGTTGACGATCCAGTACAGGCCGGACACGAGGCAGAAGGAGATCGGCGTGCCCTTCATCGCGTGGATGAGCGTGTACTGCCAGTGGGCCTCATCGCCCGTGAGATGGTGCGCGATACGTCGGTTGACGACCTTGTTTAGTACGATGCCGATGGTCAGCGCGGCCGCGAGGATGCAGGCCGGCAGGAACAGGAGCTCGAACAGTTCTTTCGTGTCGAGGCTGCCGAGCCATGCGAGAGCATAGTCCATGAGGTACCTTCCTTTCTGATATCCCTTGTTTTTTAGGCAGGGATTGCGTATACTTGACTTGTCATCTTATTGTAAAGCATTTCGGCATTTTAGGAAAGAGGAAGACTATGGATTTCAGCAAACAGAGTGTGCTGCACCGCGGCAAGCGTATCCAGATGCGCAAGGCGACGAAGGACGACCTCGACTTCATCATGCGCCTGGAGTTCGACCGGGAAAACGTGAAGTTTATCGTGCCGTTCGACCGGGAGTTCCATACGAAGCTCATCGAGCTCGACGGCAAGATGGGCGCGCTCGATATCGTGCTCGAGACGATCGATATGCAGGAGCCCGTCGGCTACCTGCTCGTCGAGGGGCTGAACACAGAGCAGAAAGAGTGCGAGTGGATGCATGTCGTCATCGACGTGAAGGGGAAGGGCTATGGGCATGAGGCCATGCAGCTCCTGAAGGCGTGGACGTTCGAGGACCTGAAATTCCACCGGGGATGGCTCGACTGCAAGGACTATAATGCGCGCGCCCTGCATCTCTATGAGAGCGAGGGCCTGCAGCGCGAGGGGCTTATCCGCGAGACCATCCTCACGAACGGCATCTACGAGAACCTTGTGGTGCTTGGCATCCTCGACCGCGAGTACGCCGCACGCAAACAGGCCGGTTTCGAGCTCGAGAGCCGCGACTGATCCGCCAGTATCATCGGATAAAAAAGGACATGCACGCGCTGTATGTCCTTTTTTGTTATGTTCCTGCCATGTTCCCGCAGCTTTTTCGGAAAATAATCGAAAAATACAGTCATGTGTCCTTTTTGTACAGTATCAAACGCGCTAGAATAAGAGCATAGACAAAAACAAATTTGCGCTATGCAAATCGTCAGACAATTACTAATAGGGGGAAACATTACACATGAAAGCACAAGACATCCTGGCTAAGGTAGACCACACGTACCTCAAGCAGAGTGCAACGTGGGCAGACATCCAGAAGATCTGCGACGAGGTCATCGAGTATCACACGGCTACGGCCATGGTTCCTTCCTGCTTCATCAAGCGCATTAAGGACACGTACGGCGACAAGATCAAGGTAGCAACGGTCGTCGGTTTCCCGAACGGCAACTGCAACACGGCTGCGAAGATCGCTGAGACCGCTCAGGCACTCGCGGATGGTGCCAGCGAGATCGACATGGTCATCAACGTCGGCGCGCTGAAAGATGGCGACACGGAGTATGTCACGAATGAGATCAAGGCGCTCAAGAACCTCGTCGGCGACCGCGTCCTGAAAGTCATCGTCGAGACCTGCTTCCTCACGGAGGAAGAGAAGATTGCTGCCTGCAAGTGCGTAACGGAGGCTGGCGCAGACTTCATCAAGACGTCGACGGGCTTTGGTCCGAAGGGCGCAACGCTCGAGGATATCAAGCTGTTCAAAGAGCACATCGGCCCGAACGTCCGCATGAAGCCGGCTGGTGGCATCCATACGCGGGAAGAAATGGAAGCTTACCTCGAGCTCGGCTGCGACCGCCTCGGCTGCAGTGCTGCTGTCAATGTCCTGAAAGACGAACTCTGATATAGAAAGAAGTGCATAGCATGAGTAAGATTAAACGCTGCTTTGTCATCGTGCTGGATAGCTACGGCATCGGCCGCGAGCCGGATGCGCCGGATTTCGGCGATGACGTCTGCAACACGCTGAAGACCATTTCCCAGTCTCCGAAGTACGACACGCCGAACATGAAGAAGATCGGCCTGTTCAACATCGACGGTGTCGACTGCGGTACGCCGGTCGAGAAGCCGATCGGCTCGTTCGCCCGTCTGCGTGAGCTTTCCCGCGGCAAGGATACCACGACGGGCCACTGGGAAATCGGCGGCGTCATCTCCGAGAACCCGATGCCGACGTTCCTGGATGGTTTCCCGCAGGAAGTCATCGACAAGCTCGAGAAGGCTTTCGGCAAGAAGATCCTCTGCAACAAGCCGTATTCCGGCACGGCCGTCATCCACGATTACGGCCGCGAGCAGAAGGAGACGGGCGGCCTCATCGTCTACACGTCGGCTGACTCCGTGCTCCAGATCGCCGCTCACGAGGATGATGTCCCGGTGGAGCAGCTCTACGATTACTGCCGCACGGCCCGCAAGATCATGCAGGGCAAATACGGCGTGGGCCGCATCATCGCCCGCCCGTATGTCGGCGAGTACCCGAACTATGAGCGTACGCCGCGCCGTCATGACTTCTCCCTCGACCCGACGGGCGACACGATGCTCGATGCCCTGCAGCGCAAAGGCCTCGCGACGATCGGCGTCGGCAAGATTTCCGATATCTTCGCTGGCCGCGGCGTGAGCCGCACGCTCGGCGTCAACAAGGACAACAACGACGGCATGGAGAAGACGCTGAAGGTCATGGAAGAAGATTTCACGGGCCTCTGCTTCGTCAACCTCGTGGACTTCGATATGGTCTATGGCCATCGCCGCAACATCGATGGCTATGCACAGGCCGCCACGGATTTCGATAAGCAGCTCGGCGAGTTCATGGCCAAGATGAAGGACGACGACGTGCTCATGATCACGGCGGACCATGGCTGCGATCCAGGTGCTCCGGGCACGGACCACACGCGTGAGTACGTCCCCCTGCTCATCTATGGCAAGCACATCAAGCAGGGCCTGAATCTCGGCACGTATCCGACGTTCGCACAGATCGGCGCCACGGTTGCCGATATGTTCGATGCCGACCTGCAGACGAAAGGCACGAGCCTCCTGCCGCAGATCCTGGCAGACTGATTCCAGAAATTTGAATTTGACAGAAGAAATTTTGAAATAAAGAAGGTATCTTATCATGAGAATGTATGATCTGATCACGAAGAAAAAGCACAACAGCGCCCTGACGGATGAGGAAATCCAGTTCATGATCGACGGCTATGTCAAAGGCGAAATCCCTGACTATCAGATGTCCTCCATGCTCATGGCCATCTGGTTCAATGGCATGAACGACCATGAGATCACGGAACTCACGAAAGTCATGGCGAAGTCCGGCGACATGATCGATCTTTCCGCCATCGAGGGCAAGAAAGTCGACAAGCACTCCACAGGCGGTGTCGGCGATAAGACGACGCTCATCGTCGCTCCGATCGTCGCAGCCTGCGGCGGCAAGGTTGCCAAGATGTCCGGCCGCGGCCTCGGCCATACGGGCGGCACGGTGGATAAGCTCGAGTCCATCCCGGGCTATCAGACTTCGCTCACGCGCGAGCAGTTCTTTGATACGGTGAACAAATGCGGCGTCAGCGTCATCGGCCAGTCCGGCAACCTCGCACCGGCCGATAAGAAGCTCTATGCGCTGCGCGATGTCACGGCCACGGTTGACTGCATTCCTCTGATTGCTTCCTCCATCATGAGCAAGAAGCTCGCCGCCGGCTCTGACT
The DNA here is from genome assembly GCA_900315155.1 of uncultured Selenomonadales bacterium. Lineage (GTDB taxonomy): Bacteria > Bacillota > Negativicutes > Selenomonadales > Selenomonadaceae > UBA2897. Next base: position 156,330 of record OMYB01000004.1, read on the forward strand.
GCATCCTGCTCGACGTCAAGACGGGTTCCGGTGCTTTCATGAAGACGCTCGATGACTCCATCAAGCTCGCTCAGACGATGGTCAACATCGGCGAGGGTGCAGGCCGCCGTACGGTTGCGCTCATCACGGATATGGATACGCCGCTCGGCTACGGCATCGGCAACAGCATCGAAGTCATGGAGTCCATGGACGTGCTGAAAGGCCACGGCCCGGCAGACCTCCGCGAGGTTTCCCTGCAGCTCGCCTCCAACATGCTCTATCTCGTCGGCAAAGGAACGCCGGAAGAGTGCCGTAAGATGGCGGAGAAATCCATCGAGGATGGCAGCGCCTTCGAGGCCTTCTGCAAGATGGTCAAGGCTCAGGGCGGCGACGACAGCGTGCTGCGTGACTACAAGAAGTTCGCGCAGGCTCCGTTCAAGGCTGAGGTCAAGGCAGACCGCGACGGCTTCATCACGAAGATGAACGCAGAGGAGATCGGCGAGACGTCCGTCGTGCTCGGCGCAGGCCGTGAGACGAAGGAAAGCGACATCGATTTCAGCGCTGGCCTGATCCTCCACAAGAAATATGGCGATGCTGTCAAGAAGGGCGACAACCTCGTCACGCTCTACACGTCGAAAGAATCCGCTCTCGCTGACGCCGAGAAGATGTACCGCGAGGCCATCGAGATCGGCGATACGCAGCCGGAGAAGGAGCCGCTCGTCTACGCCCGCGTAGAGAAAGATAAAGTCGAGAAATATTGACACAGGGTATGTGTTTGATTATAGTTAGGAGAGTGGAAAAATGACGGATCAGGAATTGATCGAAGTTGCGAAGAAATATCGCGAGAATTCGTACAGCCCGTACTCTCATTTCCCGGTCGGCGCGGCAGTGCTCACGAAAAAGGGCAATGTCTACGGCGGCTGCAACATTGAGAACTCGAGCTATCCGGTGACGAACTGCGCCGAGCGCACGGCCATCTTCAAGGCCGTTTCCGAAGGCGAACGCGACATCGAGGCGATTGCCCTCATCGCGGACACCGAGGGACCGTGCTCCCCGTGCGGTGCATGCCGCCAGGTTATGGGCGAGTTCCGTATTCCGAAGATCATCATGGCCAACCTGAAGGGTGACGTCAAAGTCGTAACGCTGGAGGAACTCCTGCCGTTCGCTTTCTCGCCGGAAGACCTCGAAGGCTGAGCGTCCACAAAACAAGTAAAGGAGTTTTACCATGTTACTCATCAACGTCCTGGGCGTGCTGGTCTTCATCGGCATCGGCGTGCTCTTTTCCAAACGGCGCAAGGAAATCAACTGGCGCGGTGTCGGTGTCCTGCTGGCATTGAACCTGTTCCTCGCCTGGTTCCTCATGTCGTTCCCGATCGGCCGTCAGATCATCGCCGGCGCTGCCGCTGCGTTTGTCTGGCTGATCAACGTATCCTATGAAGGTATCGCGTTTGCTTTTCCGGACTGGGTTCACCCGGCCGGCGGCCAGATGAACTTCTTCACCTCGGCCCTGCTCCCGATCCTCTTCGTCGTGCCGCTCTTTGATATCCTGACTTATACGGGTATCCTGCCATTCATCATCAAATGGATCGGCAAAGTGCTGGCACTCATCACGCGTCAGCCGAAGTTCGAGGCATTCTTCGCCATCGAGATGATGTTCCTCGGCAACACGGAGTCGCTCGCCGTCTCCAGCCTCCAGCTGAAGCGCATGAAGGCAGACCGCTGCCTCACGCTCGCCATGATGTCCATGAGCTGCGTCACGGCCGCTCTGATCGGCGTGTACACGCAGATGATGCCGGCTGAGTTCATCATCACGGCTGTTCCTCTGAACGTCATCAACGCGCTCATCGTCACGAACCTCCTTCACCCGGTTAAGATCAGCGAAGAAGAGGATATCATCGCTACGCTTAACGATGAAGGTGTCGAGCGCAAACCGTTCTTCTCCTTCCTCGGCGACTCCATTCTCGGCGCCGGCCGCCTGGTGCTGATCATCTGCGCCAACGTCATCGCATTCGTTGCCCTCGCAAAGTGCATCGATATGCTCCTCATCTGCGTGCACCCGGCTCTCACGCTCGAGAACATCCTCGGCTGCATCATGTTCCCGTTTGCCTGGCTGCTCGGCCTCGATGCTACGGAGGCCTTCAAGCTGGCTCAGTACATGGGCACGAAGCTCGTCACGAACGAGTTCGTCGTCATGCTGAACGTCAAGGATATCATGAACACGTTCTCCCCGCATATGCAGGGCGTGCTGACGGTCTTCGTCACGTCGTTCGCGAACTTCTCCACGATCGGCATGATCATCGGCTGCTTCAAGGGCCTTGTCGATGACAGCAAGAACGAGCTCATCTCCCGCAACGTCGGCTACATGCTCCTCTCGGGCATCCTGGTTTCCCTCATGTCCGCAGGTATTGCCGGCCTATTCATCTGGTAATAAAACGATATAATCAGGCACGACTGGAAAATTTCTTCCAGCCGTGCTTTTTTTTGCAGGGATTCCCGCCACCCTTCTCGAATTATCCACATAGACGGGATTCTCAGGCTGAATTTTCGGCCGGGTGATCATAGATGGAGGCGACCGATTTTGGATAGGAAATTAAAGGTACTCATTACGGATGATTCGCGGCTGCTGCGCAAAAAGCTCCGCGAGGAACTCGAGAAGCTCGACTGCGAGGTCTACGAGGCGGAAAACGGCAAAGATGCGATCATGGACGTGCTCCAGTCGCAGCCGGACTGCGTCTTCCTCGACATCGTCATGCCGGAGGTGGGCGGCATTGAGGCATTGCAGGTCATCCGGGAGGTATCCCCGGATCTGCCGGTCATCATGCTCTCCTCCGCAGGCACACCGCAGAAACTCATGACGACGCTCAAGATGGGAGCGATGGATTTCATCCAAAAGCCCTATACGTCGGAACAGATTGCCAAAGCTGTGGCTGCCGTGAGGAAGAAGGTCGATGCGCATGCCGACGGAAATCAATGAGGTCAACTTCCCGCAGTGCCTCGTGAATGCCGGTGAGCGCGATGCGCAGAAACTCCTCCAGGACATCATGGCGATGAACCCGGAAGAACGGGGGCGCAATCTGGCGCAGATGCTCCCTGACGATGCCTTTGACGTGCATCCCGTGTATCATGCGGTGGAGCGCGTGGCTGAGGGCTCTGCTGGCGAGTACGGCAAAGAGCTCGATTACTACAGCGATTATATCGAGCTGTTCGTTGAGAGCTGCTGGAAATACCTGCACATTCCCTGTGTCGTGGAGCCGTATCCCGTCACGGAATCGACGCGCCTGAAGGGCATGACCTATGTCGTCTCGCAGCGCGTCAGCGGCGATATCTCGATCGTGGGCAGCGTGCTCACCGGTGAGAAGGTCTTCCTCGAGATGGCGCGCGCATTCAGCGGCGAGGACCTCCAGGAGGTCGATGGCATGGCCTACGACAGCATGGAGGAGTTCATCAACGTGTTCAGCGGTCTCTACAGCATCCAGCTGGCCGAGAAGACGCAGTCGAAGGACGTGGAGCTCGACCTTCCGCGCTACGGCGTCAACGTCATCCCTGAGGGCAGCCAGAAGCTGGAGATTGCCCTGGCCTCGAGCGTGGGCCGTTTCGAGGTCATCCTTGCGATGGATGAGTTCTTCTGAAAAGATTTTTTGAAAAAACGTCAAAAAACAGTTGACAGACTGACTTCGCTCTGCTAGAATATCTATTGTTGTGAGCGACAAGCGAGCAAAAAATTGAATAGCTTTTCTTAGTAGAGCATTGTGGAGAGTTGTCCGAGTGGTTGAAGGAGCACGCCTGGAAAGCGTGTATACGGGGAAACCTGTATCGAGAGTTCGAATCTCTCACTCTCCGCCATTTTTATATTCTTTTTTAGATTTTTTAGGATTTAGATTCCTTTTTCAGGTCGGACCGCAGCGTCCTGGTCTTGCGCAATGAGGCCTCACGAACCACGTCAGGTCCGGAAGGAAGCAGCGTTAAGTGAACCGTCTCATGTGCCGCGAGGGTGCCTGGGGGCTGTGGTTCGACGTGAAAAAGGCAGTAGTCGCGCATCGCGCGGCTTTTTTTGTTGGAGGTAGATCTGTATGGCATACATCGCCCTTTATCGCAAATGGCGCCCCCAGACCTTTGCCGACCTCGTCGGGCAGGACCATATCAGCCAGACGCTCTCGCACGCCATCACGACGGGCAAGATCGGCCATGCCTACCTATTTGCCGGCCCGCGCGGCACAGGCAAGACGAGTACGGCGAAAATCCTTGCGAAGGCACTCAACTGCGAGCACGGCCCGACGCCGGAGCCCTGCGGCGCGTGTGAGCCATGCAAAAAGATCACGGATGGCACCTCGATGGACGTTTTCGAAATCGATGCGGCGTCGAACCGCGGCATCGACGAGATCCGCGACCTGCGCGAGACGGTGAAATTTGCTCCCGCCGAGAGCCGGTACAAGGTCTATATCATCGACGAGGTGCACATGCTGACCTCTGAGGCGTTCAACGCCCTGCTGAAGACGCTCGAGGAACCGCCGGAGCATGTCGTGTTCATTCTCGCGACGACGGAGGCGCACAAGGTCCCACCGACCATCCAGTCCCGCTGCCAGCGCTATGATTTCCACCGCATCACGGTGGAGGACATCGAGCAGCGCCTCCACACGATCGTGGCGCAGATGGGGATGGAGGCGGAGGACGAGGCCCTCGCGATGATCGCCATCCAGGCGGACGGCGGCCTGCGCGATGCGCTCTCCATCCTCGACCAGTGCTCGGCATTGGCGGAGGGGAAAATCACAGCCGAGCGCGTGCGCCAGATTCTCGGCCTCGTCGGCCACGACTGGATCTATCGCATGACGGGAGCCATGGCAGGCCATCGGCCGCAGGAGATCCTCGAGATCGTGGCGGAACTCCTGCGCGATGGCAAGGACCTGCGCCAGATTCTCGCCGAGCTTTCGCTCCATTTCCGCAGCATCATGATCTATCAGGCGGCGGGAACGCTCGAGAAAATGGACCTCTACGCGGAGCAGCAGGACGTGCTGCAGGATCAGAGCCAGTACTTCACCCCTGCGCAGGTCATGGCCATCATCACGCGCCTGCACGAGGCGATGAATGAAATGAAATGGTCGCCGCAGCCGCGCATCACCGTTGAGGTGGCACTGCTTGCTCTCGCGCACGGCGTCGACGAGAAAGCCGTAACCGCGGAAGCCATGGGGCAGGGAACCGCACAGGCAGGTGTATCCTCTGCAGCGCCCGCCGTTTCCGCTCCTTCCGGCGGCGCAGCACCGGCTGCGGACGGGGCGCGCATCGCGAAACTCGAGGCGCAGCTCGCGAAGGTTACCGAGCTCATCGAGAAGGGCATCCCAGCGGCCAAAGCAGCGGATTCCACAGGAGCAGAGGAACAATCCAAGAAGAAGGTCTCTTCGCGGAATGCGCCGCCGCTCCCTGCGGGCACGGTGCCGGACCCGAAACTCGTCACGGACGAAGGGCAGCAGCTCTATCAGCAGATGATAGCGGAGTTGAAGAAAGACCCGAAACTCCGCCGTGTGGCCTTTACCATCGGCCGCGCGAAGTTCGCCGGCATGACGGACCAGATTTTCTACATCCAATTCAATTCGACGATGGCGGCCATCGCGCAGAACAGCTACAGCGACCTCATCGCGGATACGCTGCGGAAACTCTCGGGCAAGGACCGCCTCGTGCGCTGCATCGCCGACAATGGCGAAATGCTCTCCGGCAGCCATGGCGCGGTAACGGAGAAGAAGGAGACGCGCGCGGCTAAGGCAAAGGCCGAGCAGGCGAAACAGGCTGCCGAGAAGAAGAAAGAGCAGGCACTCGCGCAGAAGACCATGAAAGAGGAGCTGGCGAATGCCCCGGAGGAGAAACGCCATGCCGTGGATGCAGCGATGAGCCTCCTGAACGGCACGGTCGTTTCGATGAGCGATGACGAGGTCCCGCCTCCGGACGATTCCGATGCACCACCTCCGGATGATTTCGATGCACCGCCGCCGGATGATGAGGATGCGCCTTTTCCCGAGGAAGAGTGACGGGGATAGTTGACGAAGGCGCTGGAATTTGGTAGGCTAATAGAAGAAAAAATAGGAAGAAAACCCGTATCAATGAAGGGAGAAACACAATGTTTGGTGGAATGGGCAACATGGGCAACATGGCCGGCATGATGAAAAAAGTCCAGAAAATGCAGAACGAAATGAAGAAGATGCAGGACGAGCTGAAGCGCAAGACCGTCGACGTCACGTCGGGCGGCGGTGCCGTCAAGATCGTCATGAATGGCGAGAAGCAGGTCGTGAGCCTCACGATCGATCCGGCAGCTGTGGATCCCGAGGACGTCGAGATGCTGCAGGACCTCGTCGCTGCTGCGTTCAACGAGGCAACGAAGAAGGTTGACGATATGATGGCCTCCGAGATGGGCAAGCTCACGAGCGGCCTCGGCCTGCCCCCGGGACTGTTTTGATGCAGTACATCGCACCACTCGCAAAACTCATCGAGCATTTTCGCGCACTGCCGGGCATTGGGTCCAAGACGGCAGTGCGTCTTGCTTATCATGTGCTCGATATGGATCCTGCCCAGGCAAAGGCACTCGCCGACTCCATCCTCGAGGCCAAGGAGAAAATTGGATTCTGCAGCGTCTGCTATAACCTCACGGATCAGGACCCCTGTCAGATCTGTGCCTCCGAAAAGCGTGACCACTCGGTCATCTGCGTCGTCGAGCAGCCGCAGGACGTCGCAGCCATGGAGCGCATGCGCGATTTCCAGGGCGTCTACCATGTCCTGCACGGCGCACTGTCCCCGCTTGAGGGCGTTGGCCCGGACCAGATCCGCGTCAAGGAGCTCCTGACGCGCCTTACGGACGAGCGCGTGCAAGAGGTCATCATGGCCACGAACCCGAACGTCGAGGGCGAGGCCACGGCCATGTACATCGCGAAACTGCTGAAACCTATGGGCATCAAGGTCACACGCATCGCCCACGGACTGCCTATCGGCGGCGACCTCGAGTACGCCGATGAGGTCACGCTCTCAAAGGCCATGGAGAATAGGAGAGAAATCTGATGTTTGAACTTATCACAGCCTTTGCGGTCGGCATCATCGTGCTCTGCCTCATCGCAAAGATCATCTCGATCCCTGCAAAAATCCTCTGGAAGCTCATCACGAACAGCCTCGTCGGGGCCGTGATGCTCTGGATCGTGAGCCTCATCGGCCTCCAGGTCAAGATCAACTTCTTCACGGCCCTCATCGCGGGCGTCTTCGGCATTCCTGGCGTCATCGTCGACATCCTTCTTTTCTGAGTGATTTCCTCAAATAAAAATCTTGATGAAAGTGCTAAATTTCCTTACTGTATCTGGATTCATGGGCGTTTTATAATAGAATCGAATACAAGTAAGGAGGAATCTCTATGAAATGGAAAAAGATTTTGGCTGCGACCCTGCTTACGGCTGTTTTCGGCGTGGGTGGTGTCGCAGGTGCGGCACCGTTGCAAAATGGCGAGAGCATGAACCTCTGGCCAGGGGCAGCACCGGGCAGCGAGAACGTCAGCTTTCATAACAAGGTTACCGAGCGCAGTGAGGACCCGGCTCACCATGACCGCATCATGACGGATATCGATGTGCCGCACATGATCGCCCATGTCCCGGCCAACCCGAACGGCACGGCGCTCATCGTCGGCCCGGGTGGCGGCTATGCGCGCGTGGTCATGGACAAGGAGTCCGATGAGATGGCCGACCTGCTGAACCCGGAGGGCGTCACGGTGTTCATCCTCCGCTACCGCCTGCCGAGCAACATGCACAAGAACCGTCAGGACGTCTCGCTCGAGGACGGGCAGCGTGCCGTGCGTATCGTGCGTGCCCATGCGAAAGAGTGGAACATCGACCCGAACAAGATCGGCATCATGGGCTTCTCTGCAGGCGGCCACATGGCTTCCTCGGTGAGCACGAACTACGACCGCAAGGTCTACGAGCCGGTCGATGCGCAGGATCAGGTTTCGGCCCGTCCGGACTTCACGGTCCTCGGCTACCCGGTCATCTCCATGTTGCCGGAATACTGCCATGAAGGCACAAAAAAGCGTCTCTTTGGCGGTCTCAGCGTCAAGAAAGAGCTCGAGGAGAAATATTCTTCGGAGCTGCATGTGACGGCTCAGACGCCGCCGGCTTTCATCGTCTGCGCGGCTGACGACCCGGTTGTACCGCCCGTCAACAGCATCCGCTACTTCCAGGCCCTGCGCAAGAATGGCGTCCAGGCAGAGCTCCACGTCTTCCGCGAGGGCGGCCACGGCTTCGGCCTCGGCCACAAGCTCGACACGAGCACGAGCGACTGGCAGCACGATCTCCTCGGCTGGATGAAGGATATGGGTCTCATCCAGTAAGCTTCGGCTCAACAAGTTTTACAACGTAAAACCGGCCCCACACCGTTTGGTGTGGGGCCGGTTCTTGTTTTATGGAGTCAATCCATAGATGGGGTTTTGGTTAGTCCGTAACCGTGAGGACCGGGCTGCTGCCGTCGTGAGCTGGAGCAGAGGTATTCGTTGCCGAGGAGGTCTTAGCCTCCTGCTTCTTGCCCGTCTCCTTGTTCTCAGCCGTTGGGGCAGAGGAAGTGACATCGCTTGTGTGGTTAACCACAAGCGGCTGGACCGAACCATCTGCCGACGTGCTCACTGCAGAACCGAAGTTGCTCGTCATGGCTGCAACCGTGTTGCCATAGACCGGCAGCTCCGTACGGGACAGAGTGGTAGCCGGCGTGAGCGTCAGAGCTGTGCCATTGGAGGCAGCCTGCGTCAGCGTGTAGTTTGTAAACAAGTTGTCGCTGCCATCAATGTAACCCGTGAGGGCATACTGGCCTGCTTCCGAGAGGCTGCTTGCGTTAGCCTTGAAGGTAACGGCATGCCCATCGAGGATGGAGCCCGTATCGTTGTTGACATAGCCTGCTACCGTGCCTGCATACGGAGTGACGCTGTTGCGGCCTTCCTTCGTAGCATCGAGGGTGTAGCCATCCCGCGTAGCCCAGCCAGCTTCGACCGTTACCGGCGTAGCCGTCAGCGTGAGTGCAGCCGGCGTAACCGCAGCTGTACCCGTGATCACTTTCGCCTTGCCCGTCATGTTGTAATTGCTGAGAGCTGCGGCATCGATGTTAGCCGTAATCGTGTAGGTACCGACATTCTGCGTTGCGCGGCCATCCGTGCCATCGCCTTCGTTCGTGAACTTCAGGCCAATGCTCTTCAGCGTATCGCCGTTGACGAGACCGGCAGACTTGCCGTCTTTGCTGACAGCCGTATATTTGGATGTATCGAATTTCGTGCCATAGACCGTAGTTGTATCCGCAACCTTCAGATTATCGAGGTTGAGATCCGCTTTGTTGACAACAGCATTTGCCTTGTCCTTCGTCCAGTTGATATTGTAGTTTTTCGAGCTGCCGGAAACGGTCATATCATAGGACCCGACATTGGCCGTGACTTTTCCAGCCTTAACTTCGGCCTGAGATGGCTGGCCGGCAATCGTGATTTTCGGATTGACGTCAGAAACGGTATCGCCGTTGACCAGGCCTTTGACGGTCAGAGCCTTCGAGGTATCGAATGCTTTGCCATAGGTCGTGGAGGTATCGTTGAGCGTGGCCGTGAGGCTGGCTTTCTGGACTTCCACGTTGCCATACTTGCTATCCGTACCTGCGGCAACCGTATAGTTCTGCAGGGTAGAGCCGGTATCCACAGCCGTAATCTTATATTTGCCAACATCCTTGGTTACTTTGCCCGTACTCTTATCGGCCAAAGCACCATTCGTAAGCGTGAAGTTCAGCTTATGCGTGCTGTCCTGGATGCTCTTGAGCGTGTCGCTGCCTTTCAGACTGGAAGCATCGACTTCAAAAGGCGAGCCATCCGCGTCTATAATGGCACGGTTGTCAAGACAAAAATCCGATAATTTTATAATGAATCAGGCGGCTGCTTTCGCTGCATCCAGCAACATGGCTGGGAAGTATGCTTC
>OMYB01000009.1 GCA_900315155.1 uncultured Selenomonadales bacterium
AATTATACACGCTTGTACACGGCAACACAAGGGAGCAAAAACCACGAGGCTGGCCAAAAGCAGAGAGCAACTCGGAGACATTGGAAGTTAGCGGCTACAGGATAGCCTCCAGAAAATCCTTGCGGTGCGTGGTTTCTTGGGTAGCCAAAGTCTCTACCTCCCTAAATTATAGCATAATTCGAGCCTGTGATACATTTGAATTTTAAAATAGTTTGCCTGAGGGAATCGTTTGTATATATTGACTATATCACGGACAAAATTGCGTGTCAAGAGGATTCTTTCCCTTTAGAAAAGGGACGACCCTCTCCGCCTCGCTGGCGCTCGGCACCTCCCCCATGGGGGAGGCTGGGTGGGTGCCAGTCTGAGGCGCCAAGTGCCTGCGCACCACGGCGGGGTGACGACCCTCTCTGCCTCGCTGGCGCTCGGCACCTCCCCCATGGGGGAGGCTTGGGTGGTGCCAGTCTGGGGATGTGCCTGCGGATGCCCATGGGAGTCGATGTCTTTTTGAAAGAAATCAGCATCACCGTCGGCCTGAGCAGTGCCAACTACATCGCGAGGACCTTTCGTCAAGTCGAAGGCATGAGCCAGAGAGAATACCAAAAAATGGTGAGGGAATGATTACTCGTATTGCATTTTTGTCCTATTGAAATATACTGCAACTTGTGTTATGCTAAAATCATTGACAGGATAACATGATTTTACTATAATTAACCATAAGGTTAATTCAAGGGGCTGTATCGTTTGCAAATCACTTATGCGAATACGAAAGTGGAAAAATATTTCTCGGATTACAACAGGCTCCAACGGAAACTGCCTTTTGCCTGGGTTCGTAGTATCAAGAAGTTCATGAACTACCTGAAAGCTGCGGAATGCTTTGGTGATTTCCTGCAGTTGGGACTGGGTCGCCCGGAGCAGCTGGAGGGGACTCAGCGCATCCGGTATTCTTTACGTATTTCGGCGAATGCAAGACTTATTCTTGAGCCGGATGCCACGGAGGAGACCGTGATGATTTGTACGGAAGTGGAAGTAGAGGGAGTGGTGGATTATCATGGCGACAAAGACAATTGGTTTATCCCCTGAGCTGATCATTCATCCCGGCGAGACGATCGCGGATCTGTTGGAGGCTCGCGGCATGACGCAGCAGGAACTTGCCGTGCGGACTGGGACGACACCGGCGTTTATCAGCAGCGTCATTCACGGGAAAAAGGGTATATCCGGGAAGTTTGCCTATGCCCTGGAGTGTGCTTTTGGTGTGCCCAAAACGTTCTGGCTTAACCTGCAGGCTAACTATGAGGCGGAGCTGCTCGACGCGCGGGAACATGCTACCATCACATCGGAGGAGAAGAATGTCGTGCACGGCATGCAGAACATGATCCAGGAGCTGCGCGCAAAAGGCACCCTTGCGCCGGACCAGCAGGATGAAGACGCGATCCCTTTCCTGCGTCGGAGATTCCACGTCAGCAACCTGGCATACCTCAGCATGCTCTAGTAAGAGGCAGTCACAATAAAGGTGGCTCGCATGCGTGCAGGCGGGGCAGTGAGGAACATACCAATGTCAGGTGCCCGTGCGAGCGGTACGGAGCGGGGAGACCCCCTCAGTCGCTGACGCGACAGCTCTCCGGCGGGGTGACGACCCTCTCCGCCTCGCTGGCGCTCGGCACCTCCCCCATAGGGGAGGCTGGGTTGGTGGCAGTTTGGGGATGTGCCTGCGGACGCCCGTGGGAGCCGATGCCTTTGATGTGTCATTTCTGCTTAAAAAAAACCACCTGCCGAAGCAGGTGGCTGCCGTGACGAGGTAGTGAGGCTGGCAAGGTGACAGGTCAAGCCTGCCGCGACAGACACGAGATACGAAGTGAATAGTGTCATACGTATACACCTCCTTTCGGCGGTGTACCGCAACGTGTTTAGTATAGCAAATTTCTTGACGCAAAGGCAAGTTGGACGTATAATATAAATGACAAAGAAGTGAATATGTTGTCATGCGAGCCGTGGGAGTAGTGACCCCACGGTTTTTGTGTATTTCAACGGGGGGACCCCCTCAGTCGCTGACGCGACAGCTCTCCGGTGGGGGTGACGACCCTCTCCGCCTCGCTGGCGCTCGGCACCTCCCCCATAGGGGAGGCTGGGTGGTGCCAGTCTGAGGATGTGCTTGCGGACGCCCGTGGGAGCCGATGCCTTTGATGTGTCATTTCTGCTTAAAAAAAACCACCTGCCGAAGCAGGTGGCTGCCGTGACGAGGTAGTGAGGCTACTTGCAGGCAAGGTGACAAGTCAGGCCTGCCAGAACAGACACGAAGTAGGAACCGAGTAAAGTCATACGAAAACACCTCCTTTCGGCGGTGTACCGCAACGACTTTAGTATATCAAAATTCTTGACGAAAAAGCAAGGCAGACGTATAATATACATGACAAGGAAACGAGTATTCAAGTCATGCGAGCCGTGGGGAGTAGTGACCCCACGGTTTTTTGTTTGCTCCCTCGAACAGGAAGCCAAGGTCTTTGCCACATTCCCCTCGTGTGGATGGCGTGGAGAGCCGTGGAGAGAGTGGCTCGCGGGGGCGTCCGGAGGCACATCCTCAGTCAGCTGCGCTGACAGCTCCTTCAGAGAAGGAGCCAGGGGCGAGGCTGACGGCGGGCAGGAGGTGAGCCGCGAACGGGAAGACCCCCTCAGTCGCTGACGCGACAGATCTCCGGTGGGGAGACGACCCTCTCCGCTTATTGTAGAGGCTTTGGATGAGAAAAGGCGGGAGGATGAGGCCGTAGATGCCCCATCCGGCGCGGAGGGCGATCCAGGCGGCGCATGTGCCTGCCAGCCCGGAGAGGATGAAGGCGCGCGTATAGGGCAGCTGGTTGGTCGTGGCGATGAGGCAGGCCCAGGGCTCAAGCAGGGCATCAAAGAAGGCATCAGGAATAGGATCCAGGCGCCCTCAACGGATAGGTCTGCCGAGATTCTTGCAACATGAGCTTTTTCATGATTGACAAATGGGTACTGTGATGGTATATTAAATATAGATAATGAACGGTGCCTGCGACCGAAACGGCAGACTTTAATGAACGGTGCCTGCGACCGGGATGGCAGACTTTAATGAACGGTGCCTGCGACCGTGACGGCAGACCTTAATAATAGGCGGGTGGCTCGTGCCATTCGCCTATTATATTGTGGAGGTTGTATGCTGAATTTTTTCTATGTTGACAAGCAGTATATCGAGTATTTGAAGCGGTGGGAAAGCAAGATACCCAACATCGATTACGATTCGCATAAGAAGTTTGTCTGTGGTGCGCTGATACAGTTGGCGGGGATGGCATATTATGCGCCGGTGTCCCACTACAAAAAGCCGAACGCGTCTACTTTTCTGATATATGATGGGGATAAAGCGATTTCGTCGATCCGGCTGAATTTCATGTTCCCCGTGCTCCGCGATACGATTCAAAAGGTGGATTTTCATCGACTGCAGCATGAGGATCCACGGTATGCCTCCCTGGTACGCAAGGAGTTGGCTTACTGCCGCGATCATGTGGATGCGCTGCAGCGGCAGGCCCAGAAGGTGTACCGCCGCGGCTCCAATCCACAGGATTTCTTGTTCCAGTTCTGTTGTGATTTCCAGCTGCTGCAGACCAAGGCAGAGGAGTATCAAAACAAATGGCTGCAAGGGTGAGGAATAGCCGGGAAATCGTCATCCACCCAATCGCCACCCCCCGGACGTGGGGTGACGACCCTCTCCGCCTCGCTGCGCTCGGCACCTCCCCCATAGGGGAGGCTGGGGGAATGCCGTTGACACGCGGGTGCCGATTCGCTATGATGGTAAGAGATAGATTAGGAGGGAGAATATGAGTAATATAAGGAAGGGAATCATTCTTGCGGGCGGGTCGGGGACGCGGTTGTATCCGCTGACGCGCGTGGTTTCGAAGCAGCTCATGCCGGTGTATGATAAGCCGATGATTTATTATCCGCTGAGCACGCTGATGCTCGCTGGCATCAACGATATCCTGGTGATCACGACGCCGGCGGACCGGGAGCTTTATCCGGCGCTGCTGGGCGACGGGTCGCAGCTGGGCATCCACATTTCGTACGCGGTCCAGCCGAGCCCGGACGGCCTCGCGCAGGCGTTCCTCATCGGCGAGGACTTCATCGCGGGCGAGGGGTGCGCGCTCGTGCTCGGGGATAACATTTTCTACGGGTCCGATCTCGCCGTCATGATGCAGCGGGCGGCGCAGCGGGCGTCGGGCGCAACGGTGTTTGCGTACTACGTGTCCGACCCGGAGCGCTACGGCGTCGTGGAGTTCGACCGGGAGGGCCGGGCGCTTTCGCTCGAGGAAAAGCCGGCGCAGCCGAAGTCGAACTACGCGGTCACGGGACTGTATTTCTACGACCGGGACATCGTCGATATCGCGAAGAGCATCAAGCCCTCGGCGCGCGGCGAGCTCGAGATCACGGATGTGAACAAAGTGTACCTCGGGCGCGGCACGCTGAACGTCGAGAAGATGCGCCGCGGGTTTGCGTGGCTCGATACGGGGACGCATGAAAGCCTGCTGCAGGCCGGGCAGTTCGTCCAGACCATCCAGGCACGGCAGGGGCTGAAAATCGCCTGCCTCGAGGAAATCGCGTACCGCATGGGTTACATCGACCGGGCGCAGGTCGAAAAGCTCGCGCAGCCGCTGCTGAAGAATGACTACGGGAAATACCTCATGAGAATGATCGAAGAATAAGTGCGAGGCTGCCGGAACAGGACCTCCTCAGTCGCTGGCGCGACAGCTCTCCGGTGTATGGCAGGCACTAAACGCTAAAGCGCCAAGTGCCTGCGCACCCCAATGGGGGGAGCCATACGCAACATCCGTCTGCGGGAGCGGGAGGCGCGAAGAAAAGGCATTTTGTTGGAGGGATTATTTTGCAGGTTACGGAGACGAGTTTGAAGGGTGTTTTTGTGGTGGAGCCGCAGGTGTTCGGCGACGCGCGCGGGTGGTTTATGGAAAGCTGGTCGCAGCGAAAGCTGGAGGAGGCGGGGATCCATGTGGAGTTCGTGCAGGATAACCAGTCGTACTCGGCGCAGAAGGGCACGCTGCGGGGGCTGCATTATCAGCTGAACCCGATGTGCCAGGCGAAGCTCCTGCGCGCGACGCGGGGGGCCATCTTTGATGTGGCCGTCGATATCCGCCGGGGCTCGCCGCAGTACGGGCAGTGGGTCGGTGTCGAGCTTTCGGCCGAGAATAAAAAACAGCTGTTCATCCCGCGCGGCTTTGCGCATGGGTTCATCACGCTGACGGATGACGTCGAGGTACAGTACAAGGCGGACAACTACTACGCGCCGGAGTGCGACGGCAACATCGCCTGGAACGACCCCGACATCGGCGTCGCGTGGCCGCTGCAGCCCGTCATTTTGTCGGAAAAGGACCAGAAGGCTCCCACGCTGAAAGAGCGCGCCGCAACAAGCCTGAATTTTTCATACGATAAATAAAATCGGGAGGAGTTATGATGGTGGATTATCTGGTTGTCGGCAGCGGGTTGTTTGGGTGCGTGTTTGCGCATGAAATGGCGGCTAAGGGGAAGTCGTGCCTCGTGCTGGAGAAGCGGGCGCATGTGGGCGGCAATGTGTACGGCGAGGAGAAGGATGGCATCCTCATCCATCGCTACGGGGCGCATATCTTTCACACGTCGTACGAGGATGTGTGGGCGTATGTGAACCAGTTCGTGTCGTTCAACGGGTACATCAATTCACCGGTCGCGAACTACCGGGGGCATTTGTACAATCTCCCGTTCAACATGAACACGTTCCGCGAACTCTGGGACATCGTGACGCCACGGGAGGCCCGGGAGATCATCGCCCGGCAGCGCGCGGCCGTGCAGGGTGAGCCGCAGAACCTCGAGGAGCAGGCCATTTCGCTCGTCGGGCAGGATATCTATGAAAAGCTGATCAAGGGCTACACGGAGAAGCAGTGGGGCCGCAGCTGCACGGAGCTCCCCGCGTTCATCATCCGGCGGCTGCCCGTGCGGTACACGTTCGACAACAATTATTTCAACGACAAATACCAGGGCATCCCGGAAAACGGCTACAACAGCCTCATCGAAGCCCTGCTCGACGACAAAGACCTCCCCGGCTCCATCGAGGTCCGCACGGGCGTCGACTACCTCCCTGTGCGCGAGGCGTATGCTGGTCAGGCGGGCAAAGTGGTGTACACGGGTCCGCTGGATGCGTATTTCGGCTGCCGGCTCGGACGCCTCGAGTACCGCGGCCTGCGGTTTGAGACGGAGCGGTTTGACGAGGCGAACCACCAGGGCGTTGCCGTCATGAACTACACGGAGCGCGCCGTGCCCTACACGCGGACCATCGAGCACAAGCATTTCATGCGCGGCAACGCGGCGATCGCCGAGAAGGCCGTCACGTACGTCACGCGCGAGTACCCGGCCGACTGGAAGCCGGGCGACGAGGCCTACTACCCCGTCAACGACCAGCGCAACCAGGACCTCGTCGCCGCGTACCGCGCACGCGCCGAAAAAGAGGAAAACACCATCTTCGGCGGGCGCCTCGCGGAGTACAAATACTACGACATGGACGACGTCATCAAGAGCGCGCTCGAGAGAGCCGCGCAGGAATAAAAGCGAGGCAGAGGCCCCCCTCAGTCGCCGCTGGCGGTTGGGGGGGGCTTGTTTTGCGTGCCCGTGCGATGGTATAATAAGAAGTGATATTCTGACGGGGAGGCTCGAGCGATGGAGAAGAAGAGAGTGGTCTGCGCGATGTCGGGGGGCGTGGATAGTTCGCTGACGGCGGCGCTGCTGCTGGAGCAGGGGTATGACGTGATCGGCGTGACGATGCGGCTCTCGGATGAGAACCGCGACGCGGATCCGTGCGACCGCGGGTGCTGCAGTCTGAGCTCCGTGGACGATGCGCGTCGCGTGTGCGAGATTCTCGGCATCCCGCATTACACGATGAACTTCCGCGACATGTTCCGCGAGAAGGTCATCGACTACTTCCTCGCCGACTACGCGAAGGGCTGGACGCCGAATCCGTGCATCGCGTGCAACCGCTATGTGAAGTTCGAGGGGCTGCTCGGCAAAGCGCTCGAGCTCGGCGCGACGTACGTGGCCACGGGACATTATGCGCGCATCGAGCAGGATGCGGCGGGACGGTTTTTGCTGAAAAAAGGCGTGGATGGCGCGAAAGACCAGTCGTACGCGCTCTACCACCTGAACCAGAGCTCGCTCGCGCATTTCCTCATGCCGCTTGGAGCGTACACAAAAGTCCGCACGAGAGAGCTTGCGGAGCAGTACCATCTGCCGGTCGCACACAAACCGGACAGCCAGGAAATCTGCTTTGTGCCAAATGACGACTATAAGGCGTACCTGCGCGCGAAGGAACCAGAGTGTCTCGTCCCCGGCGACATCGTCGACCGCGCGGGGCATGTGCTCGGCCACCATGAGGGCGTGCCCCTCTACACGATCGGCCAGCGCAAAGGCCTCGGCATCGCGGCGCCCGAGCCGCTCTACGTCGTCGCGCTCGACATGGAGAAAAATCAGGTCATCGTCGGCGGCAAGGATGACGTCTACGCGAAGGGCCTCATCGCCGGCGACCTCAACTGGATCGCCATCGACGCGCTCACGGGGCCCATCCGCGCGAGCGTCAAGGTCCGCTATGGCAAACGCGAGGGCCTGGCGACGATCGCGCCGGAGGGCGAGGGCCGCGTCGCCGTCACGTTTGACGAGCCGCAGCGCGCCATCACGCCGGGGCAGTCCGCCGTTTTCTACGACGGCGACACCGTCATCGGCGGGGGCATCATCGAAGGCGTGCGACAGCATGTATAATATAGGAAAGAAGGTTTTACCATTAGCATAACATTGGATTCGAGCCGGGAGACGGTCGCGATTTTGTATGACATCGAGAACGCTCCCTTTGAGATGCTGAGCTATACGCTCGGCAAGGCGAAGCGGTACCAGCCGTGCCGCACGATCGTGGTGTCGGACTGGGATGAGCGCCCGGAGCAGAAGCGCTGGGACAAGCTCCTGCGCCGCCCGGGGTTCACGTTCCGCCAGATCAACCGCACGTATCTGGGAAAGAATTCCCTCGACTCGGCGCTGTACGATTCGGCGAAGCTGTTGTATGACGAGGGCGTACGCCGGTATTTCGTCATCACGACGGACTCCGATTTCGTCCGCATCGCGGAGATGCTGAACGAGCAGGAGAAGTCCTACATCATCGGCGTCGGCACGAAGCAGGCCAGCGAAACGCTGCGCAACGCCTACGACGAGTTCTTCGTCTACCCGCCGGAGGAAAAGCCGAAAAAGAGCCGCAAGAAGGCGGAGAAGGCCGAGAAAGCCGAGAAGGTGGAGAAGAACGGAAACAGCGGAAAACCATCGAAGAAGGCCGCAAAAGCCGAGAACGCCCAGCAGGACCAGAAGGGCGCGAAAACGGAGAACAGCCAGCCCGAGAAGCAGGGAGAGCCAAAGGCAAAGCGCCGCCAGACGAAACCGCTGAAGAAGGCGGAGAAAAAGCCGGCGAAACCCGTGGCGCCGGCGCCGGGCGAGAATGCGATCACGGTGAAGCTGCCGTTGACGCTGCGCACGGCCCTGGAGCGCCGCTCGGTCGAGGAGGGCGTCGCGCTCGACGAGCTCGTGACCTACCTCCTGATGCGCGGTCTCATGCCGTGAGTCTTTTTGAGGAAAGAAAGTAAAAATGAAGCAAAAGAAGGAAGAAGCCCTTTTTTACGGATTCCATGACGAGGAACGCCTCGCGGCCGCACAGAAATCCCTGCACCGGCTGAACATCCCGAGCCGCGTCGTGCCCGAGGAGAAATGGTACGAGAAAGTCGGCTATCTCTTTGGCATGGCGGGGTTCCGCGCGTCGAAGCCTGTTAGCCCGGAGGACGACGACGGATTCGTGTTCCCGCACGAGGTCATGGTCCTGCGCGGCGTCCGCGGCAAGCGCCTCGATCAGGTGCTCGCCCAGCTGAAGGCGGACGGCGTCGAGCACATCGCCTACAAGTCCGTCGTCACGCCGTTCAACACCCTCTGGACCCTCCGCCGCCTCTGCGAGACCATGCAAAAAGAGCACGCCTACATGGCGGCAAAGGAAGAAAGCAAGCATGAATAAAGAAGATTTAGATGAAACCCGTGTAATGCCGAAACAGGACATGGGCGACACGATGGAGCTGCCTGCTGTGCATGGCAATGTACGCCGCTTAACGCCGGAGCAGCCGCAGCCGGATAGGCCGCAGGGGCAGCCGCCGAAACCGGGGTTTTGGACGACGAAGCGCAAGCGGGCAGCGCTGCTCGTGGGCGGCTTTGTCGTTATGCTGTTCCTCGGATTCATGGCCGCCGGGTACCACCAGGCGAAGAACCTCGAGGCGGAGCAGCAGCGCATCGAGCAGCAGCAGCTCAAGGAAAACCAGGAGAAGATGGCCGGCGAGGTCAACGACCTGCAGCGGCAGAAAGCCGACCTCCAGCGCCAGATCCGCGAGCTCGAGGCGCGGCAGGCAGAGCTCGAGAAAGAGCAGAAAAAGAACGCCGTCGAGCGCTTCTTTGACAAGGTCACGGGCAAGAGCGGCTCCATCGGCGTGACGGGCGCGAAAGGCAGCGACGCCGCCGCGCTTCAGCAGAAAGTCGACGCCGCGAAGTCCCAGGCCGATGCCATCGACCAGAAGATCGACACGGCCAAAGCGGTCGGCCAGCAGGCAAGCGAAGTCAAGGAAAAGGCCGTCGAGACCTACAAGCAGAACGAAGGCGTCATCAACGAGGCTCTCGGCTACGCCAAAGCCGGCGCCCAGGCCCTGTTTAACATGCTGAAATAGTTCGAACGCAGACGGATGATGCGTTAGGCTCCCCCCGTTGGGGTGCGCAGGCACTTGGCGCTTTAGCGGTTAGTGCCTGCCATACACCGGAGAGCTGGCTCGCGAAGCGAGACTGAGAGGGTCCTGTTCCGATAGGCTCGTACGAATAAGGAGGTGCCCACTATGCCAGAAATCCACGTGGACCACATCTCCGCGTCTTACCGCACGCCGCATGGCGCCACACCGGCGCTCGCGGACGTGCATCTCACGGTGCCGCGCGGCACGGTGTGCGCCGTGATCGGCCCGTCGGGCTGTGGCAAATCGACGCTCCTCAAGGCCATCGCCGGCTTGCTGACGCCCTCCGTCGGGGAGAGCCGCGATGAGGGGCATGCCGCCTCCCTCATGGCTGGCCGCGTGACGATCGGCGGCGCCCCCGTGAACCCGCGACAGCAGTCCATCGGCTATATGCAGCAGAACTACGGCCTCCTGCCGTGGGATACGGTGGAGCAGAATGTCCGCCTCGCGTGCCGGATCAAGGGGAAACCCGTGGATGAAGCGGTTTTCCATACGCTCTGCGCGAAGCTCGGCATCGAAAATCTGCTCGACCGGTATCCGCGGGCGCTCAGCGGCGGGCAGCAGCAGCGCGTGTCTCTCGCACGCGTCTTTTTGCTGCGACCGGATATCCTCCTCATGGATGAGCCGTTCTCGGCGCTCGATGCCATCACGCGCGAGGAGATGCAGGAGGTTTTCCTCCATCTCTGGCAGGAATCCCAGGTGACGACCGTCCTCGTGACGCATTACGTCGAGGAGGCGCTCTACCTCGGGCAGCACATCGTCCTCATGTCGCCGCATCCGGGCACGATCGCGCGCGTCATCGAGAACCCGCTCGCAGGAGACGAGGCGGCCCGCGGGAGCCGCGCATTCCAGCAGCGCAGCCAGGAGCTCCGCGCCGCCATCCGCCAGATGATCCGCAGGGAGAATGGCGCTGACGGGCGTATGACAGGTCCAGCACGGCAGAACAGTCAGGCAGAGCCGGCAGGGCAGGATGGTCCGGACGGAAAGGGGGCAGAGTGATGCGGAAACTGGGCCGGGTTTTGGCGTTTTACCTGACGGGCGCGGTCATCCTGCTCGTTTTGTGGGAGCTCATCGCGCAGATCCTGCAGCTGCCCATCGTGCCGACGCCGCAGCGCGTCGCGGAGAAGCTCGTGCGGATTTTCTGGGATTTCATCGCCATCCACGGTGGCTACAGCCTCTGGCGCATCGCGGCGGGGCTCGTGCTCGCCGTGGGCGTGGGGTATCCACTCGGGCTCGTCATGGGGTATTTCCGCCGGGCGGACCGCGTGCTCGCGCCGCTCGTCTACCTCACGTATCCCGTGCCGAAAATCGCCCTGCTCCCAATCCTCATGCTGCTCGCGGGCGTCGGGGAGCTGTCGAAAATCCTCATGATTTTCCTCATCATCGTGTTCCAGGTCGTCATCGCCGTGCGCGACGCGATCCGGGCGATCCCCGCGGAGCTCTACTATCCGCTCTACTCACTCGGGGCCTCGCGTGCGCAGATTTTCCGCCACGTGATCTTCCCCGCGACGTGGCCGAAGTTCCTCACGGCCATCCGCGTCGCCATGGCCACGGCCGTGTCCGTGCTGTTCTTCACCGAGACGTTCGGGACGCAGTACGGCATGGGGTATTTCATCATGGACGCGTGGCTGCGCGTGAACTACCTCGAGATGTACGCCGGCATCGTCGTTCTCAGCATCATGGGCCTGCTGCTCTTTGGCCTCATCGACGCCATCGAGGCCACCACCTGCCGCTGGCAGAACCGGCAGGGGTGAGTATGAAAGGAGGCGTTTACCGTGAAGAAGCTGCTGCTGGTGTTTTTGCTCGCGGGACTCGTGGCTTTCGGGTGGACGCTGGGACCGCGGGTGCTGGAGGAGTACGGGGACGAGCCGGGCATCCATGTGCTGCGTGAGGGCGATGTCCCCGATGCGGTGGAGGCCGATGTGCAAAAGGGCGTCGCGGGCTTTGCAGCCCTCATGGAGGAGCAGGGCATCGGTACCGCAGGCGGGCTGTCGCATGGCGTGAAGGTGTTCGCGGCGGCGACGCAGGAGGATTATGTCACGGTGCTGGCGCGGGAGTTCGACCTGTCGGCGGACGAGGCGGGGGAGGTCGCGCAGATCTCGGGCGGCTGGACGGGCGGCTCGCGCCACATCACGGCCATCAACGGCGGCGCGGATGTCATGTCGTCGCCCCAGGACCGCTGGAGCACGACGGCGCACGAGCTGTTCCACCAGATGCAGTACGAGCTCTCGGGCGGGCAGGACACGGATGAAAAGGCGCTGTTCTGGCTCGGCGAAGGCTCGGCGGACTACGTGGGTGCCCTCGTCGCGGAACGCCTCGGTGGGAAGTCCGCGCAGAAAGACAGTAAGGACACGCTGAACGTCCTCCTCTCGGCGCCGAAGATGGCGCGCATCGAAGACCTGCAGCATGTCACGCAGCAGGGGCGGCACGAGCTCATGGGGGAGGATTTCCACTCGTATCCGCTGTCCGACCTCATGACGCTGTATCTCATCGAGCATTATGGCGGCGACCAGCCCCTCGCGCGGATGGCGGACTATTTCCGCGCCCTGCGTACGGAAAAAACGGGCGAGGCCGCGTTCGAGAAGACGTTCGGCGTGAGTCTCGAGGATTTCCTCCGCGAGTACGGGGCATGGTGGCAGCAGGAGCGGACGCTGGGCGCGCATGTCGCGTATACGGTACGCCCGGGGGCATCCGGCGTGGAAGCGGCGCTGAAACAGGCTTTTGCATCTGGACGGCGGCGCGCGGAGGCGAAACTCGGCGTGCGCCTCGTGGGCGAGTATGACATCGTGCTCTGCGCGAGCCGCGAGGACATGGCACAGGCCGCGCAGGAGTGGTGCGGCATCGATGCGGAGCAGGCGCAGAAGCTCGCCGCGGGCAGCCTTTGGGTCCAGAGCGGCAGCACGGTCCTCGTCGATGTGAGCGCGATGCAGAAACCGCGGGAGCGGACGTTCACCATGGGCGTCCTCGCCACGCGCATGCTCACGGCACAGGAGAGCGGCCCGCACGCTCGGGGCATCACGTGGCTCGACCGCGGCATGGGCTACCTCATGGGCATCGCGTGCCTCCTGGAGGAGAACGGTAGTACGCTCGGTATGTATCAGCAGGCATGGCAGGAGGACCTCACGGGGAGGCCGCTGCCTGCGCTCACGGTTCTCGCAACGGACGACGGCTGGGCAAAGGGTGCGCAGATGACGGACAGCGATACCCTGTCGGAGCTCGCCCAGCTTGCCTGCAGCCGCCTCGTGCAGGAGCACGGCTGGGGCGCGTATCGCCAGTATCTGCGCGAGCTCGCGCGCACGAAGGACGCCGAAAAGGCGTTCCAGAAGGCGTACGGCATGAGCCCGAAGGCGTGGAGCAGCCGGTTTTCCCGTTTTTTATCTTAACTTTTTGCGGTATCTTTCGATATATAGGTTGCAGGGAGGGATATCCCGGCAGCCTATTTTTGGTACCATGAAACGGGGAGGTGAACACCATGAGCATCGATGCAATCAGCGGTGTCGGAGCGACGAGCCGGCAGGCCTATATGAACCAGACGGCGTACGCCCCGATTACGATTCCGGAAAAGGATAAGGTCACGGATGAGTTCGAGAATGCGCTGGCTGGCACGGATGGCGTCGGCGCTGTGCGGCGCG
This sequence comes from uncultured Selenomonadales bacterium, assembly GCA_900315155.1. Classification (GTDB taxonomy): domain Bacteria; phylum Bacillota; class Negativicutes; order Selenomonadales; family Selenomonadaceae; genus UBA2897. Next base: position 13,463 of record OMYB01000009.1, read on the forward strand.
TAAACGCCACGAGCGCGGCGGGCGGAGAGACCCCGGAGGGCCGCGCCGAGACCGAGCCCGCCTATGTCGCAGCCGAGGGCGCTGCGTATAGCGCCAAAGGCGCAGAACCCATCCACCCCGCGGGCGTCGGGGCTAGGTTCTATGCTGAAATCTGACGTCATGTTTCTACGGGAAAAGCCGTTGCCATATGCATGAGAGTACGAGGCCCCGAAACAGGACCTCCTCAGTCGCGCAAGCGCGACAGCTCCCCCAACGGGGGGAGCCTTACTCAGGCGGAAGGGTGACGGCTATTTTTATGCTTTCGTGGCTGGTATACGGTGGAGTTAGAGGACGCGGTGAAGTTCGGTGGCGGTGGTGAGGTTGGCGGCGATTTTGGCGCGGGCGTCGGTCTCGAGGGTGGGGAGACCGGCGGCGCATTGGATGTCGCGGATGGCGCTGGTGGGGGCGCCGTCGAGGATGGCCTGGCGGATGGCGGGCGTCACGGGCAGGATCTCATGCAGCGCGATGCGCCCCGCGTATCCCGTCCCGTGGCATGTCTCGCAGCCAATGCCTCCCCCCGTTGGGGGAGGTGCCGAGCGATAGCGAGGCGGAGAGGGTCTTGTTCCGGCAGCCTTCTCTCTACACTGTGGGCAGAGGCGGCGGACGAGCCTTTGGCTGACGATGCCGCGGAGCGTGGCGGCGAGGAGGTAGGGCGGGATGCCCATCTCGCGGAGGCGGGCAATGGCGGTGGCCGTGTCCTCCGTGTGGAGCGTCGTGAGCACGAGGTGCCCCGTGAGGGCGATGCGCACGGCCATTTCGGCGGTCTTTTCGTCGCGAATCTCGCCGAGGAGGATTTTCTCCGCGTCCTGGCGCAGGAGAGCGCGCAGGGCGACGGGGTAGGTGAGGCCCACGCGCTCGTTCATCTGGACCTGGCAGATGCCGGGCAGCTGGCGCTCGACGGGGTCCTCGAGCGTGACGATGCTCGTGCCGGGGTCGGCGAGCTCGGCGATGGCGGCGTAGAGCGTCGTCGATTTGCCCGAGTTCATCGGCCCTGTGATGATGACGAGGCCCGCACTGCCGTGGATGAGCGTGCGGAACAGGGCGAGGTTTTCGGGCGTGAAACCAAGCTCGTCGAGGGAGAGGAGGCGGTCGTCGCGGGCGAGGAAGCGGAGGACGAGGATTTCGCCGTGCGTGCCGGGGAGCGAGGAGACGCGGACGTCGACGGGCTCGCCACTGCCGAGGTGGGTGATGTGGCCGTCCTGCGGGAGCTGGTGCCCCGTGATGTCCATGCCAGCCATGACCTTGAGGCGCGCCGTGAGCGATGCGTGCAGGGCGATGGGCAGCGGCGGCAAAGGCTCGCGGAGCACGCCGTCGACGCGGTAGCGCAGGTGGACGGCCTCTGCCCTGGGCTCGATGTGGAGGTCGCTGGCGCCTAGCGTGGCGGCTGTCCCGAGCAGCTGGTCCACGAGCCGCACGAGTGCCGTGCCCGCCTGCGTGCGCCCCGCCTCGCGCAGCGCTTCGTCCACGAGAAAGGTAAACGCCTGGTTCTCTATCTTCATCTGGGAATCTCCTTTCTGTTTTGTCCGGCTTCCACCAAAGGGAAGCCCGCTTTCTGTGCATGTATTTCTTTGTGAAAACAAAAATTTCTTTCCAAATGACAGATATTCTCCATGAAAACAAAGATTCCTTCCTATGTGACGGATTTTCTCCGTAAAAACAAACCTTTCTTTCCATGCGACAAAATTTCCCCTGTTATTTTCTTTGCCGTGCGGTATAATAGAAGGGCTGAATTTTTAGGGAGGTCTTATTTTGCCGAAACAGGAATCGAAGGGTTTCATGCTGAAGATGAGGAATTGGCGCCGGGGCGCGGCGGCGCTGGCGTTTTTTGCGCTGCTGGCGGCGCCCGTGATCGCGCCGGGGCCGGGCGGTATGCTGCGCGTGCCGGGGCCGGTGGGCGACGAGCTCGTGCCGGTCGCGGAGGCGGCGGATACGCAGGGGCCGGCGATTTCGGCGGATGCGGGCATCGTCGTCGATGCGAAGACGGGCGAGGTCCTCTTTGCGAAGAACGCGGATAAGCGCGAATATCCGGCGAGCATGACGAAGATGATGACGTGCGTGCTGGCGCTCGAGGAGGCGGGTGCGGATGAGCTCGTCGTGGCGAGTGCGAATGCGGCGGACGTGGAGTGCACGCGTATCCACGCGGGGGATACCGTGCGCATGAGCGATTTGCTGCGCCAGATGATGACCATTTCCGATAACGGCGCGGCGACGGCGGTCGGCGAGGCCGTGGGCGGGGATATCCCGCATTTTGCCGAAAAGATGAACGCCAAGGCCAGGGAGCTCGGCTGCACGGGTACGCATTTCGTCAACGCGAACGGCATGCCGGACAGCGATCACTACTCGACGGCGCATGACATGGCGCGCATCATGAGCTACGCGCTCGGCGACACGCGGTTCCGCGCCATCATCGGCATCGACGCCGTGCGCATCTACTACGTGCGCCCGGCCGGCCGCGTCGAGTTCTGCGAGAATACGAACGAGCTCCTCACGACGTATCCGGGCTGCATCGGCGGCAAAACGGGCTGGACGAATGCCGCCCGCGGCTGCCTCGCCGTCGCCGCCAAACGGAACGGCCGCACGCTCGTCGCCGTCGTCATGCACTCGCAGGACGACGAGAGCCGGTTTACAGAGGCGGCGAGGCTGCTCGACTACGGGTTCGCGCAGTGAAATTTGTTTCTCATCAGCCTTATATATGCTATAATTGACGTATGAAACTATAGATAAAGGGGAATAGGGCTATGTTGAAGAAAGTTCGTAAAGCGGTGATCCCGGCGGCGGGGTTTGGGACGCGGTTTTTGCCGGCGACGAAGGCGACGCCGAAGGAGATGCTGCCGATCGTGGATAAGCCGACGGTGCAGTACATCGTCGAGGAGGCGCTCGCGAGCGGCATCGAGCAGATCCTCATTATCTCGGGGCATGGCAAGCGCGCGATCGAGGATCATTTCGACAGTGCGCCGGCGCTCGAGATGGAGCTCGAGAAAAAGGGGAAGCTCGATCAGCTCCGCGAGGTGCAGCGCACGGCGGCCATCGAGATCCACTATATCCGCCAGCGCGAGATGCGCGGCCTCGGCGATGCGATTCTCTGCGCGAAGCATTTCGTGGGCGATGAGCCGTTTGCCGTGCTGCTCGGCGATGATGTCGTGTATCATCCGGAGCGCCCGGCCCTGCGGCAGCTCATCGATGTCTACGAGGCGACGCATGGCGGCTCCGTGCTCGGCTGCCAGACCGTCCCGGAGGAGCGCGTGTCGTCGTACGGCATCGTGGCGGGGACGCCCGTCGAGCCGGAGAGCCTTGCGTCGGGCGGCCAGGCGGCCCAGGCGCTCGATACGAGCCGCTGCCTGCGCGTCACGGATATGGTGGAGAAGCCTGCCCTCGAGGAGGCGCCGAGCCGCATGGCCGTGCTCGGGCGCTACATCATCGCGTCGGAGATTTTCGATATTCTCGAGCAGACGCAGCCGGGCAAGGGCGGGGAGATCCAGCTCACGGATGCGCTGAAGATCCTTGCAAAGCAGCAGGCGATGTACGCGTATGATTTTGAGGGCATGCGCTACGACCTCGGCGACAAGCTCGGCTTCCTCAAGGCCACGGTCGAGTTCGCACTGCGAAGAGAGGATCTGGGGCCGGCGTTCCGGGAGTATCTGAGCAAGACGGATTTTCGTGCCATCCATTAAACGGAATTTATGAAATAGGATTGACAGGGATTCTGCGTTATTGTAGAATTGTAACAATATATTTCGGATAACGTCCTGAAAAGAGGACGCGTGTCCTTGAAATATCCCGTTCCTTGTATTTTGAAAGAGGGGTTTACGTTGGCATTCTATTTCAAAGAACCATCTCACACGTTTGGCGAGTATCTGCTCGTTCCGGGGTATTCTTCGGATCAGTGCATCCCGAAGAACGTCTCGCTGAAGACGCCGCTGGTGAAGTTCCGCAAGGGTGAGGAGCCGGCCATCTCGATGAACATCCCAATGACCTCGGCCATCATGCAGGCGGTCTCGAACGACACCATGGCTATCGCGCTCGCGAAAGAGGGCGGCGTGTCCTTTATCTTTGGTTCGCAGACGCCGGAGCAGGAGGCCGCGATGGTCGCCCGCGTCAAGCATTACAAATCTGGTTTTGTCAGCAGCGACTCGAACATCCGCCCGGACACGACGCTCGGCGAGATCCTGAAGCTCCTCGCGCAGACGGGCCACTCCACGATGGCGGTCACCGAGGACGGCACGCCGAATGGCAAGCTGCTCGGCATCGTGACGAGCCGCGATTACCGCATCTCGCGCATGAGCATGGACACGAAGGCGGCGGATTTCATGACGCCTTTTGATCAGCTCGTCAAGGCGGATGCCGGCACGACGGATCTCAAGAAAGCTAACGATCTCATCTGGGAGCACAAACTGAACATGCTGCCGCTCGTCGATAAAGAGCAGCATCTCAAGTACATGGTGTTCCGCAAGGATTATACGGATAACAAGGAAAACGACCTCGAGCTCACGGATGCGAACAAGCGCTACATCGTCGGCGCCGGCATCAACACGCGCGACTACGCGGAGCGCGTGCCGAAGCTCCTCGAGGCGGGTGCCGATGTCCTGTGCATCGACTCGTCGGAGGGTTTCTCCGAGTGGCAGCGCATCACGCTGAACTGGGTGCATGAGCACTACCCGGAGGCGAAGGTCGGCGCGGGCAACGTCGTCGACGGCGACGGTTTCCGCTTCCTCGCCGAGGCGGGCGCGGACTTCATCAAAGTCGGTATCGGCGGCGGCTCCATCTGCATCACGCGCGAGACGAAAGGCATCGGCCGCGGCCAGGCGACGGCGCTCATCGATGTCTGTGCGGCCCGCGATGAGTATTACAAGGAGACGGGCGTCTACATCCCGGTCTGCTCCGACGGCGGTATCGTCCACGACTACCACATGACGCTCGCGCTCGCCATGGGCGCCGATTTCCTCATGCTCGGCCGTTACTTCTCCCGTTTCGACGAGAGCCCGACGAACAAAGTCAAGGTCAACGGCACGTACTACAAAGAGTACTGGGGTGAGGGCTCGAACCGTGCGCGCAACTGGCAGCGCTACGACCTCGGCGGCGACCGCAAGCTGTCGTTCGAGGAGGGCGTCGACTCGTTCGTGCCGTACGCCGGCCCACTGAAGGACAACGTCCACACGTCGCTCGCGAAGATCCGCTCCACGATGTGCAACTGCGGCGCCCTCACGCTGCCGGAGTTCCGCGACAAAGCGAAGCTCACGCTCGTGTCCGCGACCTCCATCGTCGAGGGCGGCTCGCACGACGTCATCCTCAAAGATAAGTTCGGCAGAGACTAAAAATTTCTTCGATTACCCGAGAGTCGGCTTTTGCCGGCTCTTTTTTATTCAGCCGAAATTCAGCTGTGGGTAGTTAAATAGAGATAGTAAAAAATAATGGAGGCACGGATATATGCGCGTTTTACTGGCCGAGGATGATAAGCGCCTCGGGAAACTGATTCAATATATGCTGGAACAGAATGAGATCCAGGTGGACTGGGTGACGAATGGCAGCGATATCTATGAGTATGCGACGTATACGGAGTACGATATCCTCATCCTGGACTGGATGATGCCGGGGGAGACGGGCATCGCCGCGTGCAGCCGGCTCAGAAAGGAGGGCTACAGCCGCGCGATCCTCATGCTGACGGCGCGCGACTCCGTGGAGGACCGCGTGACGGGGCTGGATGCGGGCGCGGACGACTATCTCGTGAAGCCGTTTGAGTTCGCGGAGCTGCTCGCCCGCCTGCGCGCCCTCGGCCGCCGCAGCACGCAGAAGATCCAGCAGGACATCGTGCAGGTCGGCGAGTTTACGCTGAACCGCACGGCGAAGGTCCTGAAGCGCGGCGAGGAGGTCATCCAGCTGTCGCCGCGCGAGTTCCAGATTTTTGACCTGCTCGCGCAGAACATCGGCATCGTCGTGCCGCGCGACATCATCCTCGACCGCATCTGGGGCCTGGAGTCGGACGTGAGCTCGAACAACATCGACTCGTACATGAAGATCCTCCGCAAGAAGCTCGGCACGGGCAGCACGATCATCAAGACCGTGCGCGGCGTCGGCTACCGGCTGGATGCGGGGCAGGCGTAAATGGGCGATAAACTGAACATCTTTCTCAAGAGCCGGCGGCGCATGACGCTGCTGTACTCGATCATCATGGTGCTGTTCCTCGCCGTGCTCATGGTCACGGTCCACAGCACGATGGAGTGGGCCATCACCTCGGAGCAGGCGCGCGAGCTGCAGGATACGGCGACGGATGTCACGGACATCACGCAGTACATGGCGGAGCACGCGGGGGACCAGCCCGAGGAGATGCAGGCGTACAAGAGCACGAACGACCGCCTGTTTTTCTACGTATTTGACGGGGACGGGCGGCTGACGAACTTCGCCAGGGCGTCGTTTCGCATCGAGCCGTTTGTCCTCGACCAGATCACGGCCTGGCACGCGGCGCCGGAGGACGTCGTCGTGTTCTCGCGGGAAAAGGACCGCCACAACCGCGCGGCGAAGGTCATGATGACGTCGCGCACGATCTACATCGATGGCAGCACGCAGACCATCTACGTCGGCAAGGACATCACGACGCTGTCGTACGGCCTCGAAAAGGCGACGTACGCGCTCGTCGTCACGGCCATCCTCATGCTCATCATCGCGCTTTTCATCGCGCATCTGCTCGCGGGCAAGGCCATGGTGCCGCTGAAGACGGCCTACGAGAAGCAGCGCCAGTTCGCCGCAGATGCCTCGCATGAGCTGCGCACGCCGCTCGCCGTCGTCATGGCGTCGGCCGACCTCCTCGAGAACGACCCGTCCATCCAGTCGCCGTTCCTCAAGCAGGTCATCGCCGATGTGCGCGACGAGGTCAAGAAGATGTCGAAGCTCGTCTCCGACCTCCTCGTCGTCGCGCGCAGCGATAACCAGGCGCTGAAACTCACGACGACGAAGTTCGATTTCGCCGATATCCTCGGCCAGACCACGCGCCTCATGGGCCCGCTCGCCGAGCAGAAACACATCACAATCGATGCGGAGGAACTCCCGGAGACCATCATCCACGCCGACGAGCAGAAACTCCGCCAGCTCGCGCTCATCTTCATCGATAACGCCGTGAAATACACGCCGGACGGCGGCCGCGTGACCGTGCGCCTCGCACCGTACGAGCATGGCACGCTGCGGTTCTCCGTGCAGGACACGGGCATCGGCATCGCGCCCGCGGACCAGGAAAAGATTTTCGACCGCTTCTACCGCGTCGACAAGGCGCGCTCGCGCGAGATGGGCGGCAACGGCCTCGGCCTCGCCATCGCGCAGGAAATCGTGAAGCTCTATCACGGTCATATCGCGATCGACAGCGAACTGGGAAAGGGCACGACGTTTACGATTTCGCTCAAGGTCAAGGGAAAAGGCAGGAATAAGTAAAATTTTTAAATATTTTTCGATTTTTTTACAAAAAGAAGGAGGAGATGCCGCAGAAACGTCGAAGTAGAAAAGTGAGAATCGAATGCAAGCAGTTGGCATCGTCAAGCAACTGCGTAAAGATTCTCATAGGAGGCGAGCAGCATGAAACAAAGTCGTTTCGATGAGCGCCTCGATGGTATCCTCGTACGTGCCGCAATCCGTTTGCAGGAACGCATGGAGCTTGCGTACTCTCGCGGCAGGCTCCCCGAGTTCCTCATGCGCATCGGCCTGGCCGCCGGCCTGGGAGATATCGCCCGTAAGGGCAGTCTCCTCGAGGTACAGGACCATGCCGCGGTGCTCCTCGCTCAGAAGATCCGTGAGGCTCGCCGGAAGGGCTACCTGAAGGATTACCTCGCGAGCATCCAGATGGAGGAGCTGCTGTTTACGCCTGTCCCGAAACGGACAGAACGGACACGGACTGTGCTGCAAGGGGACAGCGAGGCAGAGGATCCGCACCACGATGGTGCAACCGTTATTCAACTCGCCGCATTCCGGTAAGGGGCCGGAACGAGGTGATAGGAACTGGAAAGCCGCAGAGATACCGCTTTCCGGGAAATGGGAGAATACCAAGGGGAATTGGTATGAAAAAAGACCTGCACAGCAATAGGGGGCTGTGCAGGTCTTTTCATTCCATCAAAGAAGCGCAATCTGCTGCGCTATGGCGTCGAGCTGTTCCTGTGTCGGTTTGTCCTGGATGCGGATCTTGCCCAGGCAAATCTCGCAGCCGATGGCGTGGAGATCCGTCTCGACGAGCTGCACGCTCTGGCCGCCCCAGCCGAACGAGCCGAACGCGAACGCCTTGTGGTTCTTCGGCGCGAGGCCCTTGAGGTAGCAGAGGAACGCGGCGACGGTCGGCATCATCTGGTTGTTGATCGTCGGCGAGCCCACGGCGAGGTAGCGGCTCGTGAGGACGTCCGTGACGATGTCGGAGAGCTCGTTTTTCTTGAGGTCGTAGAGCGCGACGGGCATCTTCTGCGCGAAGGCGTCCGCGATGGTCTTCGCGATGGTCTCCGTCGAGCCCCACATGGAGTCGTAGACGATGACGGCGCGGTCCTCGACCTCGTGGCTCGCCCATTTCTCGTAGCAGTTCAGGATAAGCGGGATGTTTTTGCGCCAGCTCACGCCGTGGCCCGTGAGGATCATCTCGATGCGGAACGGCGAGAGGGCCTGCATGGCCTTTTTCGCCTGCATGCCGTAGAGCATGAGGATGTTCGCGTAGTATTTCTTTGCCTCGGCCATGACGGTCGGGAGATCGTTCTCATCATCGAAACGGCCTGTCGTCGCGAGGTGCTGGCCAAACGCGTCGTTCGAGAACAGGACTTTCTCCTCCGGGCAGTACGTGACCATGCTGTCCGGCCAGTGCAGCATCGGGACGGGGAGGAACTGCAGCGTGCGCTTGCCGATCTTCAGCACATCGCCGGCCTTGACGCCCTCGTATTTCAGCACGCCGTAACGGTTCAGCAGGCCTTTGCGGCCTTGCGGGGCGCTCGTGTAGATCGTGGCCTTCGGGCAGTGCGCCGCCATGAAAGGCAGCGCGCCCGAGTGGTCCGGCTCGACGTGGCTCGAGATGATGTAGTCGATGCTCGAGGGGTCGATGACGGAGGAGATGCGCTCGAGGAGCTCCTCCTTGAACGGCTCTTTTACCGTGTCGATGAGTGTGATCTTTTCGTCGAGGATGAGGTACGCGTTGTACGACGTGCCGCGCCCCGTCGCGTAGCCGTGGAACGTGCGCATATTCCAGTCGATGGCACCTACCCAGTAGATGCTGTCCGTGATTTTCATTGCTTTTAACATAAAGATAGCCTCCTATCGTCCATTCTTTTCGTTCCCTGTATCTTATTCGATGTTAAGTAAAATTTTCCTCCTTGTTTATCGTTTCCTCTGCAAAAAGATGCTATAATGAATGCTATGAATGAATAACAAAAAGGTGGACAAAATACTATGGTAAGGCATCGCTTTGGAGAATTCTCCCGGCAGCAGAAGGTTTTCGTGATCCTGATCGGCATCGTGCTCGTATGTGTGGGCATGTACGCCTGGTTCGGGTCGAATAAGGGGACGAAGGTGAAGGTCAAGCACGCGAGGCCGCTCGTGAAGGTGCAGACGCTCGTGCGGCAGGATATGATGCGCCACATCGACCTCTCCGGCCAGACCGTGGCGGATGCGAATATCCCGCTCGCGCCGAAATATACGGGCCGTATCACGGCCGTGTACGTGGACCTCGGCGACCACGTGACGGCGGGGCAGGTGCTCCTCGTGCAGGATACGAGCGACGTGGATATCTCCATCCAGCAGAACGCGGCGTCGGCACAGGCGGCGTCGGCCGATGCGCGCGAGGCGTCCGCAACGTATAACGCGAACTACGTGAAGGCGCGCAACAACTACGAGCTCGAGGCCGCAAAGTACGAGCGCAACCAGTATCTCTACTCCATCGGCGCCATTTCGCAGGATACGCTCGACAGCGTGCGCCAGGAGTACGAGACGACGAAAGCGGCGTTCGAGGTGCTGGAGAACCAGGCCGCGGGCGGCACGGCGGCGAGCGTCGCGTCGAAGCAGTTCACGGCAGAAAAGCAGGCGCATGCGACGGAGGCCCTCGAGCAGCAGCGTGCGGACCTCGTGCTGCGCGCCCCGCGTGACGGCGTCATCGGCTACCGCGATGCCGAGGTCGGCGCCATCGCCCAGGCGAACAAGCAGCTGCTTTCCCTCGTCGATAACCGTCATCTCAACGTCGACTGCACGATCGCCGAGAGCGATGCGGCCATCCTCCAGACGGGCATGCAGGTCAAGGTCACGATCGACGCGCTCGGCCGCGATGTGCCGGGCACGATCGTCTATGTGTCGCCGGCCATGGACAGCAGCTCGAAGACGTATCAGGTCCGCATCGAGCTCGATACGACGGCCGTGAGCGCGGATGCGGAGGATACGTCCCTCGGCGCGGCGGATCTGGCGATAAAGGCGGGACTTTATGCCCATACGGCCATCGACATCCTGCAGCGCCGCAACACGCTCTACGTGCCGAAATCGGCCGTGCTCTCGAAGAACGGCAAGACCGTCGTCTTCGTCGTAGACGAGGAGGGGCGGACGCACGAGCGCGAGGTCCGCATCGGCCTCATGAACAACGAGTCCGAGGAGATCCTCGAGGGCCTCTCCGAGGGCGATACGGTCGTGCTGAACAACCAGGATAAGCTCGGCGAGGGCACGAAGGTCGAGATCGACACCTCCGCGGATGCGGATGCTGCCAAGGATGGAGATGGTGAGGCATGAATATCACCAGACTATCCATCAAGCGGCCGGTCGGCATCGTCATGGTCGTGATGTTCTTCGTCGTGCTCGGTCTCTACAGCTTTTACCGTATCGGCGTCGAGCTGCTGCCGGCACTCAACACGCCGTACGTCACGGTCACGGTCAAGTACCCGGGCGCGAGCGCGGAGTCCGTGGAGCAGGAGGTCGTCAAGCCCGTCGAGAACGCGCTCGCCGGCATGTCGGATATCGACCAGATGACCTCGACGGCGAGCTACGGCCGCGCACGCGTCACGCTGAAGATGAACTTTGACGCGGACGCGGATACGGCGGCCATCGACGCGAGCAAGAAGGTCGAGGCTATCGCGAACAAGCTGCCGGATGAGGCGGATGCCCCGGTCGTCGTCAAGCGCGACATGAACGCGACGCCGATCGTGGAGCTCGCCGTGCTCAGCCAGCACAGCTCGGCCGAGACCTACATGCAGACGTACAACGTCTTTCAGGATGAAATCGAGCAGGCGGGCGGCGTCTCGGAGATCGAGCTCCACGGCGGCCGCGACCTCGAGGTGGCCGTCGATGTCGACCGCGACAAGATGGCGGCCTACAAGCTGACGCTCGCGAAGATCAAGTCGGCCATCCAGAACGAGAACCAGCTGCTGCCGTCGGGTACGGTCTATACGGCGACAACGCAGTCCGACGTGCGCGTCGTCGCCCAGTATACGAAGGCGGAGGACATCGAGAAGGTCCAGGTGCAGAACACCGAGGGCCAGATGATCCCGCTCACGGCTGTCGCGACGATCCGCGAGCAGGACGAGCGCACGACGCGGTTCGGCCGCCTGAACGGCGAGGATGCGGTCAACGTCCTCATTTTCAAGAACAGCGACGCGAACCTCGTCGAGACGGCCGACAACATCCTCAAGAAGGTCGAGCAGCTGCGCAAGGATCACCCGGACTACCAGTTCGTCGTCGTCTCGAACAACGCGGACTACGTCAAGACGTCCCTGCACAACACGCTCGGCACGCTCGTCGAGGGTCTCATCACGACGGGTCTTGTGCTGTTCCTGTTCCTGCGCGGCTGGCGCTCGACGCTCGCCGTCATGATCGCGATCCCGACGTCGCTCATCTCGACGTTCTTCGTTATGTACTGCGCGGGATTCACCTTTAACATGATGTCCCTCATGGGCATGACGCTCTGCGTCGGCATCCTCGTCGATGACTCGATCGTCGTGCTCGAAAATATCGTGCGGCATCTGAAACTCGGTGAGGAGCCGGACCTCGCGGCCGAGCATGGCCGTACGGAAATCGGCATGGCCGCCATCGCCATCACGCTCTGCGATGCGGCCGTGTTCATGCCGATCGCGTTCATGACGGGCATGACGGGGCAGTATTTCCGCCAGTTCGGCCTGACGATCGTGTTCGCGGGCCTGTTCTCGCTCCTCATCTCGTTCACGCTCACGCCGATGCTCGCATCGAAATTCTTCCGCCACGGCTACCACGTGCCAGATACGCGGCTCTGGCGCTTCATGGACCGGCTGGAGGAGGGCGCCGTGCGCGCGTACGAGAAGATCCTGCTCTGGAGTTTCGGTCATAAAAAGAAGCTCCTCGTGGGCATCCTTGCCGTGTTCATGGCCGTCGTCTCCATGGTGCCGCTCGGCTTCATCGGCTCGGAGTACATGCCGCAGACGGATGAGTCGAGCTTTACGATCAACATCCAGGCACCCGTCGGCTCGTCTGCCGAGGTGCCGAACGCCGTCGCGCGGCAGATCGAGGAGAAGCTCGGCGAAATGCCGGAGGTGCTCTACTACATGACGTACGCGGGCGGCTCGAACGGCTACGAGGGCCGCATCAAGGTGCAGCTCACGGACCGCCAGGAGCGCGAGCGCTCCGTATGGGATGTCGCGAACGAGATGCGTCTCTTTGCGGCGGATATCCGCGCGGCCCAGGTGCGCGTGACGGAGGCGCAGAGCTCGGTCGCCGGCATCTCCGGCGGCGGTGGCGGCAAGGGCGGCAGCGGTGCCCTGCGCATTGAGCTGCGCGACACGGACGCCGCTGAGCTCGACGAGGCTGCAGCCAAGGCACAGGAACTCCTGAAGCAGGTGCCGGGCATCACGGATGTGAACAGCTCGTACACCGAGGGCATGCCGGAACTGCAGCTCACGGTGGACCGCGACAAGATGAAGACGTACGGGGCGTCGCTCGCCGATGTGGACTCGGCGTTTACCTCGGCCATCTCCGGCCTGTCCGCGGGCTCGCTCAAAAACGATGCCCTGAACGGCGGGCAGGATACGGATATCAAGGTCCGCTTCAAGGACGCCGACGGCTACAAGGCCTCGGACGTCGCGCGCGTCCCCGTGCAGGCGGGTGGCAAGCTCCTGTACCTCGGCGATGTCGCGACGATCCGCGATGGCCGCGGCCCCGTGTCCATCCGCCGCGTCGACAAGGCGCGTTCGATCTCCATCGGTGCGAATATCTCAGGACGCCCGCTCGGCGACGTCATCAAGGATGCACGCCAGGTGCTCAAAGACGGCAACCTCGGCAAAAACGTGACGTTTTCCTTCAAGGGGCAGGCCACGAACATGAACGATACGTTCACGCAGCTCCTGAACGCGCTGCTGCTCGCGATGCTCCTCATCTACATGCTGCTCGGCATCCTCTACGAATCGACGATCACGCCGTTCATCCGCATGTTCTCGCTGCCGCTCGGCATCATCGGTGCGCTGTTCATCCTGTTCCTCACGCATAACACGCTGAACCTGTACTCGCTCATCGGCATCCTCGTCATGGATGGTATCGTCGCGAAGAACGGCACGCTGCTCATCGACTACACGCTGACGCTCATGGAGCGGGGGCGCACGGCCTATGAGGCCGTCGTCGAGGCCGGCAAGGTGCGCCTGAAGCCGATTTTCATGACGACCATCACGATGATCGTTGGCATGATGCCGATGGCGCTCTCGCTCACGGCGGGCTCGGAGACGCGCTCGTCCATGGCCTGGGTCATCATCGGCGGCCTCGTGACTTCGACGGTGTTCACGCTCATCGTCATCCCGATCATCTTCCTCTACTTCGATGCGCATCCGCCGGTTTCGTGGATTCCGTCGCTGAAAAAACTTTTTTTAAAAAAGACTTGCCAAGAGGAGAAGACCGTAGTATAATAGTTTCTGTTGTCGGGATGTGGCACAGTTTGGTAGCGCGCCTCGTTCGGGACGAGGAGGCCGCAGGTTCAAGTCCTGTCATCCCGACCATGTTGTGAATTTGCAAGACTGCACGGAATGTGCAGTCTTTTTTCATGTTTCTATGCTATTCTTCTCGTATCAAAGAAGGAATATCCGCTTGCTTAGCGAAATACGTTAGGTGCAAGAAACATTGGAAAGTGAGGAAATACATCATGGCAAATTTTTGTCCGAATTGTGGTCATCCAGCTGCGGAGACGGATCGGTTCTGCGTGGTCTGCGGGCATAAGCTCGAGGGCGCTCAGGCGGAACACGTGGACATCGAAAAGGCAAAGGCAGAAACGGAGGCGGCAGCGCGCATTCTCTGCGGAGGAAGCCTGCCGGACTACCTCGCCGCGGCACAGCATATCGCCGAGGCGGAGAAGAGCGGGGCTGGCGCAGAGCTCATGGGGCTGAAGGAGATGGTCGAGCACTTTAAGAAGCTTGACTCCCTGCGCCGCGTCCAGAGCAAGTTCCTCCCACTCGGCACGCCGCTGCCGGAGGGGACGAAGGGCATGACGGAGAAAGAGTACATCATGCAGCTCGAGAAGCAGGAGCATGCCGCACAGCATAAGGCTCCCGTGCTGCCGCTCCGCCGCGACGGCCAGAACGCGCAGGGCCAGCAGGCTCCTCAGCAGAGCAGCGGTCCGTCCTTCCTGAAAACGGCGGCGGCCGGCATGGCGGGTGCCGCAGCCGGCACGATGCTCGCCAATGCGCTCACGGGCAGCCACGGCACGGTGGTGACGGGGGCAGAGCAGGCTTCGCAGGACCCGGGCTATGCGGCGGCCCCATCGACGTCTGACGACACGGCGCAGTCGGATGACTACACGGGCTATGAGGACACCTCTGCCGATACGGACCCTGGGTATGAGGATACGTCTGCCGATACGGACCCCGGCTATGAGGACACGTCTGCCGATACGGACAGCGGCTCGGATGGCGGCGGCTTCTTCGACAACCTCTTTGGCGGCGGAGATGACGGCGGTTTCTTCGGCGGCGGCGGTGACGATGGCGGCTTCTTCGGTGGCGGAGACGACGGCGGCTGGTTCTGATCCTCCTCTTTACCGATGAAAATCCAACGATTTACGGCCAAATGTGGGTAGGTATACAATAAACTTTCAGATTGTCCTTCCCATATGAACGGCATTATGCTATAATTAGTGTCATGTGTAAAGCATGGCACTATTTTTGTGTCAAACATGCCTCATAATATAAATCTTTATCCGTTAGGAGTGAATCGTGTGGATATTTTTCGCACCAAGAGCATCAGCGAGTATATGTCTGATGCCTCGAAAACCCATTTCAACAAAGCCCTCGGACCGCTGGATGTCGTGTTCATGGGCGTCGGCATCATCGTCGGCACGGGCATCTTCGTGCTGCCGGGCGTAGCTGCGGCGAAATACGCAGGCCCGGCGCTCATGCTCTCGTTCGTGCTCGCGAGCCTGGCGTGTGGATTCGTCAGCCTGCTGTACTCCGAGATGGCCTCGTCCATGCCGGTCGCGGGCAGCTCGTACGCGTACGCCTACGCCTCGGTCGGTGAGATCCTCGCGTGGCTCGTCGGCTGGAACCTCGTCCTCGAGTACACGGTCGGCGCGTCGGCCGTCGCGGGCGGCTGGTCGGCCTACGTCACGGGCGTGCTGAAGTCCGCCGGCATCCTACTGCCGGATGCGCTCACGAAGGTCCCGGCGGATGGCGGCATCATGAACCTGCCGGCCATCCTCATCACACTGTTCCTCACCGTACTCCTCATCCGCGGCGTGCGCGAGAGCACGATGGTGAACCGCATCCTCGTCGCCGTCAAGCTGCTCGCCATCTTCCTGTTCCTGTTCCTCGCGGCGCCGCACGTCGATGTCACGAACTTCGAACCGTTCATGCCGTTCGGCTGGGCGGGCGTCTCGGCGGGCGCAGCCGTCATCATCTTCGGCTACCTCGGTTTCGACGCCATCTCGACGGCCGCCGAGGAGACGAAACATCCGGAGCACGACATGCCGATCGGCATCATCGGCTCGCTCCTCATCTGTACGCTCCTGTACGTCGCCGTCACGGCCGTCATGACGGGCAACGTGCCGTACACGGAGCTCGATAACGCAGAGCCGGTGGCGTTCACGCTGCGCGAGCTCGGCTACCGCTTTGGCTCGGCCGTCGTCGGCACGGGCGCCATCGCCGGTCTCACGACCGTCCTGCTGAACATGATCTACGCCCAGACGCGCGCGTTCTTCGCCATGAGCCGCGACGGCCTGTTCCCGAAGGGTATCTGCGCGCTCTCGCCGCGCTTTGCGACGCCGTACCGCATCACGATCATCGTCGGCGCCGTCGTCGCGTTCTGCTCCGGCTTTACGCCGATCAACATCCTCGCGGAGATGTGCTCCGTCGGCACGCTGTTCGCCTTCATCGTCGCGAGCATCGGTGCGGCCGTCATGCGCCGCAAATACCCGACGGCCCACCGCGCGTTCCGCTGCCCGGCCATCGACCTCATCGCCGTCCTGGCCGTCGTCAGCTGCGGCTACATCATGTACAACCTCTCCTCGATGACCTGGGTCCGCTTCTGGATCTGGAGCGCCATCGGCCTCGTCATCTACTACGCCTACGGCCGCACCCACAGCCGCCTCCAGACCGGCGAGGACCTCGAGGTCAAATAAGTCCGACAAGCAAGTCCAAAAGAAAAAGACACGGGATGCGTTCTTCTATCCTGTGTCTTTCTTTTTTGGTTGTCGTATCCTGAAAAACGTTATACAATAAACTCATGATAAAGTCGTATGATGTATCGAGAAAATATGGAGGAAAGGCGATGTTAGCGATATATTTTGGCTACGATGAGGACGCAATCCTGAGCGTGGACACCTTTTTCAATAACACGTATGAAGACGAATGGATGGATGATCCGTTTGTCCAGCGTATGATCAAGGCCGTTGATGCATCCGATGTGGAGAGCCAGCACTGTATCATGAGTCCGGTCCTGGGTCAGATCCCGCCGGAAAGGCTGTCCGGTGGGGTAAAGGCTTTGATTTGCCTGTATATGCTCGATGACTTCTATACGGATTTGATTGTATGCGGCGGGAATTGCGAGCCCTTTGTCCTGGAGATAGCCCGCCAAAAAGACATCAAGTGCTCGTTGAGCGGCTATGACATTCTGTTTCAGGGTCTGCAGCAGCCTGTCCGATGCCTGAATGATGGCAGTATCATGGAAACGCAGGAAGATTTTGCCAGAAAGAAACTGCAATATGTTGGAGGCGGATATAGCGATGAAGGGAAAATTTGACCTCAACATAGTCTCGCGCAAGGCTGTCTATCATCTGGAAATCGAGAGAAAGATTACCGTCATCAAAGGCAACAGCGGCACAGGAAAAAGCTCTCTGCTCAGGCTCATCGCCGATTATTTGGAACTGGGCAAGGATTCGGGGATCAAACTATCGCAGGATAAGCCGGTCAGGATGCTCGTACTCAGGAATTCCTCGGATTGGGTGGAGATCCTCAATGACATCCACGATGCCATTGTCTTTATCGATGAGGATGTGAGATGCCTGTATGATGATGCTTTCCAGCGTGCGATATGGAAAGCGGATTGCTATGCCGTCATCGTTTCCCGCAGCGGCATGTTTCAGGCTCTGCCCTATGCTATTGCCAGCATCTATGAGCTGAGGACAACGCGCCAGGGCAAAACGACCATCACGTCCATGTATGAACTGTACCAGGCTGGCAGGGCAGAGAAACATGCGGACTATGTCTTGACTGAGGATAGTCATTCCGGCTGGGAAATGGCGCAGCTGGCCTTTCCCTGTCCGGTGGAGCCTACCAACGGAAATTCCAATGTTTTGAAGGAATTGAAGCATGCAGCGAGTGAGCACCAGGATATCTGTCTTATCGTAGATGGTGCCGCTTTCGGCGGCTTTATCGAGCCAGTCTTGCAGTTGGCCGAAATGACGGGCAGGGCCAAAATTCTCGCTCCAGAATCTTTTGAGTATATTTTGCTGCAGTCGGATTCCCTCAGCAAATACCTGACCAATGAGCTCGTGGCGACCTATGATTACTGCGACTGCCAGGAATACATTTCGTGGGAAAAATATTATGAGGCCTTGCTGGTGAGACTGGCGGCAGAACATTTGAGAATCTCATACCAGAAAAGTAAATTACCGGAGCTTTTCAAGAATCCGCAGTATGTAGCGGCTTACCTTGATGTGATCTGGAATCATTTGGTGAAGCGAACCTCGTGAGGTGTTTCTACCTGCTGCAGCAGGTAGATGCGCAGGAGGTTGGAGATCTGCTCGTAGAAGTCGGCGGGGCCGAGGAGGGGGGCGAGGAGTTCC
The DNA here is from genome assembly GCA_900315155.1 of uncultured Selenomonadales bacterium. Taxonomy (GTDB): domain Bacteria; phylum Bacillota; class Negativicutes; order Selenomonadales; family Selenomonadaceae; genus UBA2897. The sequence continues at coordinate 31,707 of OMYB01000009.1, forward strand.
TTGGCTTTGGCGATGCGGTAGCGGATGGTGTTCGGGTGCTGGTAGAGCTGCTGGGCGGTGGGGGAGATTTCGCCGTGGTTCGAGACGTAGGCGAGCAGGGTATCGAGGAGGCTGGAGGAGTAGCGGCTGTCGTAGGCGAGCAGGGTCTCGGTGACGGCTTCGAGCTGCTGCTGGAACGCGGCCTCGCGGCTGAGCGGCAGGAGCTGGCGGTAGATGCCCAGGTCGGCGTAGAGGAGGATGTCGGTCTGCTGGTACTGCGCGAGGAGGTTGGCGTCCATGCTTTCCCGGATGATCTGGTGGAGGCTGCTGTGCGTCGGCTGGCACGTGCTGACCCCGATCGTGAAGTCTGCCGCGCTCCAATCGTAGCTGCGCAGGAGTTTCGCGATGGCCGTGGCGGGCTGCGTTAGCTCGGTCTCCGCTAGGGAGTAGAGCACGAGCAGGCCGTTTTTCTCGCAGAATGCGATCACCTCGTCCGGCAATGTGTCGTAGAATACGGTCTTGACGGCGAGCGCACAGATCCCGCGCGCATGGAGCTGCTGCACGCTCGGCAGGATGCGTGCCGGGTCGTCTTTTGCAAAGAAGAGCGACGTGTGAGCAGGCGCGCATCGCGTTCCCGGACGTGACGTATGGCTTCTATGAGACGATGGCGAAAAGCTTTGGCATCGACTACGCCAAGCTGCCGCTCCGGGCCGACTTTACCGTGGATGTAAAAGGCTATGTGGAGACGGACCGCCACATCGTGCTCGCGAACCCGAATGCCCCGACGGGCTACGTCCTGCCCGTGAGCGAGATCGAGCGCATCGTCGCGGCGAATCCGCAGCGGCTCGTCGTCATCGATGAGGCGTACGTCGACTACGGCAACGAGAGCTGCGTGCCGCTCATCCATAAATACGACAACCTGATCGTCGTCCAGACCATGTCGAAATCCCGCAACCTCGCTGGTGCGCACATCGGCTACTGCTTTGCGAGCGCCGCGCTCATCCAGGACCTCGAGGGGCTGAAAGCGGCGTTCAATCCGTTCAACCTCAGCGATGTCAGCATGGCCATCGGCACGGCGGCTATCGAGGATGAGGCCTATCTGCAGCACTGCGTCCAGGCGACGATCACGGCGCGCGAGTACACGAAGGCGGAGCTGCGCAAGCTGGATTTCTACGTCATGGATTCGCATACGAATTTTGTTTTCGTCACGCATCCCTGGCTCACGGCGGCCGGAGAATGAAAATTTTGATCTGTGATTATCCGAGCGAGATGCAGCGGGATCTTTCCTATGAAAAACAGTTGCTCGCGCAGGGGCTGCCGGGGGCTGCCGTTGAAACGGCTGTGTATGAGACGCCGGAGCAGTTCGTGCGCGCGCTCGACGCCAGGCAGATCTCTGCCGCCGGTCTCGACGTCCTCGCCTCCGAGGAGCCGGACCTCTCCGCCTGCGGCCTGCTGGGGCGGGACAACGTGATCCTCACGCCGCACGCCGCGTTTTATTCGGATACGTCCCTCCGCGAGCTCGCGCGCCAGTCCTGCGCCCACATCATCGAGGCGTTCGCTCCGTCCCGGCGCCGCATGGCTGCGGGCGAATGAGGAACGGCTGGAATGATGGAACGATGAAAAGATGAAAAGATGGCTCCATCCGGCTGGTGGAGACGGGATAGAAAAGGAGTACGTTATGAAATATCCGGATATCGCTGTGCGCGCCGAGGCGATCACGCGTGATTTCGTTGCCGTGCGCAGCGTGAATGGGGAGCCGGGCGCCGAAAAGGACGCGGCGGATTTCCTCGAGAAGACCCTGCGGGCGATCCCGTATTTTGCCGCGCATCCCGCGTGCGTCATCCGGCAGGAGCTCCCGGGCGATGCGCTGCAGCGGGCCAACATCTTTGCCTATCTCACGGGCACGAAGCGCGAAAGCTCCCGCGCGATCATCTGGCACGGTCATATGGATACGGTCGGGACAGCGGACTATGGGGCGCTCGAGCCTTTGGCGACGAAACCGGACCTGCTGCGGCGCGCCATGCTCGCGATGGATCTGCCGGCGGACATGCGCGAGGAGCTCGAGAGCGGCGACTGGATGCCGGGGCGCGGCGCCTGCGATATGAAAAGCGGTGGGGCGGTCTTTATCGCCCTGCTTGAGTACCTGAGCACACGTCGTGAGACGTTCGCGGGGACGATCCTGCTCTCGCTGAACCCCGTCGAGGAGAACGAGCATCTCGGCATGCTCGAGGGGCTCAAGGTCCTTCAGCAGCTGCAGAGGGAAAAGGGATTCGAGTATGCCTTTGCCATCAACAACGACTACACCTGCCCGTTCTACGCCGGCGACCCGCACCGCTACATCTATACGGGTGCCGTCGGCAAGCTCCTGCCCTGCATCTACATCCAGGGCTGTGAGACGCATGTCGGCCAGTGCTTCGAGGGATTCGATGCCTCAGTGGCCGCGGCGGAGATCGTGCGCGCCGTGAACTACAACCCGGATTTCTGCGATGGCTACCGCGGCGAGTACACGCTGCCGCCGTCCGTGCTGAAGCTGCAGGATCTCAAGGAGGGCTATAACGTCCAGACGGCGAAAGAGGCCTTCCTGTATTTCAACGATCTCATCCACGCGAAGTCCGCCGGGGAGGTCCTCGAGGAGTTCCGTCAGACCGCTGCTTTGTGTATGAAAGAGGTTGCCAAACGCATTGCAGAGGCCTCGAGGATCTACGATGGACTCGCGGGCCAGGAGGGGAGTCCCATTCCGTTCCGCCCGCAGGTCATGACCTATGCGCAGCTCGTCGAGGCCGTGCGCGATCAGGCTGGCATGCACGCGGTCCATGAGGCTGAGTCGCTTGCCGCAGCCCTGCTCGCCGAGGAACGTGACAGGAGGGAATGCGCGCTCGCCGTCGTGCGGCAGCTCGTTAGGGACCTGGGCGTGCAGGAGCCGCTCGCCGTCGTGTTCTTTGCCGCGCCGTACTGCCCGTGCAACACGCTGCGCCAGGAGAACGCCGAGGAGGCGCAGCTCTACGACCAGCTGGAGGCTCTCATCGCGGATTTTGCCGAGGAGAGCGGGGAGGACTACGTCATCCGGCAGTTTTTCCCGAGCCTCTCGGACAGCAGCGATCTGAAAATCGATGATGCCACGGCGTTCCTCGATGCCGATCCCGAGCGGCCGAATTCCGTCTTTTCCCGCGATTTCGGCGGGTGCGTGCGCGAGGGCTATATCCTCGGGCGGTTCCGCGAGCACCTGCGCGACAAGGAGCACGTGGACTACGCGCGGCGCATGGAGGAGCTCGGCGTGCCGTGCATCGTCGAGGTGAAAGAGGGTCTGTTCGAGGGCGGCGATTTCATGTTCCTCAACGAGAAGACCATCGCGCTCGGCATGTTCGCGCGCACGGATCCAAAGGGCTTCGAGGAGGTGCGCGCAGGACTCGCTCCCTACGGCTATGAGGTGATCCCCGTGCCGGGCAAGGAGGCGTATCTGCACCTCGACATGTGCTTTAACCTCGTCGACGACCATCTGGCCGTGGCGTATCAAGACGGTATGCCCGCGGAGTTCCTCGCGCGCCTCAAAAAACTCGATATCGAGATCATCCCCGTCGAGGAGGAGGCCATCTTCCTGCATGGCTGCAACCTGCAGGCCCTCGGCGACCACCGCGTGCTCTCCCTCGCCCGCAATACGCGCGTCAACGCGGAGCTCTGCAAGCGCGGCATGGAGGTCATCGAGCTGCCCATCACGGAGATCCTCAAGGCGGGCGGCGGCCCGCACTGCATGACGTTCCCCCTGGAGCGGGTGTAACAAGCGGGGAAAGGAGGAGAGGCGTATGGAACTGGGGGCGGTCTACGGGACGCTCATGCAGCTGGGCCTGCTCGTCGCGCTCGGCTATGTCCTGCGGCGGTATGCGGTCATCAGCCACGATGGCATGCGTGAGCTCTCGTCCCTCGCGGTCAACATCACCTGTCCGCTGCTCGTCGTCGCCTCGGTCTGCCGCATGCAGACGGCGGACATGCCGACGGTCTTGTGGTTCTTTGGCATCGGGGCGGCCATCTACGCCCTGCTGCCATTCCTGGCGCAGGGCTTTACGGCGCTGCTGCATCCGCCCGCGGAGGAGCGCGGGGCGTACGCGTTCATGTTCATCTTTGCGAATACGGAGCTTTTGGGTTTTCCCATCGTGCAGACGCTGTTCGGGGATGATGCGATCTTTTACACGGCCATCATCCACATGCCGTTCGACCTGCTCGTCTACTCCTACGGCATGCGGCTCATGCGCGGGACGGAGGCGCCGCTGGACTGGAAATGCCTGTGGAACCCGGGCTTCCTTCTGACGGTGTTCGCGCTCGTGCTCTATTTCAGCGGGCTCCGCCTGCCCGCGCCCGTCTCGGACGCCTGCTACCTCGTCGGCAATATCACGACACCCGTCTCCATGCTCGTGCTCGGGGCGAACCTCGCGGAGATCGCGCTGCGGGATATCTTTACGGAAAAACGGCTCTATGCCATGGCCGCCGTGCGCCTCGTCGTCATCCCAGCCACCCTCTGGGCCCTGCTCACGGCCACGGGGCTGTTCCCACCCGTGCTCACGGGCATCGCCACCGTCACGTTCGGCATGCCCGTCGGCTCCATGCTCGTCATGTTCGCAAACGAATACGGCCGCTGCACGACGCTCTCCACCCAGGCCGTCTCCCTCACGACCATCGGCAGCCTCCTCACGATCCCCATCATGGCGTGGTTGTTTGGTTGAAAATTACGGATGCCACCGCCTACGGACGCGCCAAGTGTTGTGGGCATACGTAAAATGCAAAATAAGCAAATAAATTATGGATTTTATTTGCTTATTTTGCTATAATTTAGCTAAATGGAGGGAGTGAAGCAAAATGCTGAGTAATGAACTAACAGAATTAGTAGAAAGAGTTCGTTATTTACAAACAGAAACGCAAACCATCGAACTCAAGGCGGCCCATGAAGGCTGCCCCAAGCGTCTGTATGATAGCTTGTCGAGTTTTGCTAATCAGGATGCGGGCGGGATTTTGCTTTTTGGCCTTGACGAGCAACAGGGCTTTGCGCCGGTGGGCGTCTACGACCTGCATGACTTGCAGAAAAAGGTGACAGAGCAGTGCAACCAGATGGTGCCACCGATTCGCGCGGTGTTTACGGTGACGGAGATTGAGGGCAAGACCGTTTGCTCGGCTGAGATTCCCGCAACGGACCCCAGCGACCGCCCTTGTTACTATGCAGGCGCGGGGCGGATCAGGGGCTCTTATATTCGTGTCGGTGATGCAGATATGCCCATGACGGACTATGAGATTTACAGCTACGAAGCCTATCGCCGACGTGTGCATGATGATGAGCGTACGGATGCACGGGCAACCTTGGATATGCTCGATGCGAACAAACTGCAGCGTTATATCGGCCGTATGCAGGAGGAACGGCCAGGCTTTGCCCGTCTGACGCAGGAGCAGACCTACGCAATGCTGGCTATCACGCAGGCGGGCGTGCCGACACTCGCCGCCATTTTGAATTTTGGCCTGTACCCGCAGGGCTATTTCCCGCAGCTCTGCATTACGGCCGTAGTGGTGCCGGGCCAGCACATCGGTGATGTATCAGCGGCTGGCGTGCGCTTTGAGGACAACAAGCGCATGGAGGGGACGCTCCCCGACATGCTGACCGAGGCGCTGGCATTCTGCAAGCGCAATATGAAGGTACAGACCATTATCGATGCGCAGACAGGAGAACGCGTTGACCGCACCGAATACCCCATAGAGGCGATTCGTGAAATCGTGCTCAATGCGCTCATTCACCGCGACTACAGCCATTTTACCGAGGGGACACCGATACAGATTGATTTCTTCGCGGACCGGCTGGAGGTGCACAGCCCTGGCGGACTTTATGGCCGCATGACAGTAGAAGACCTCGGCAAAGCGCGTCCTGACCTGCGCAATCCGGCTTTGGCCACGATGTCGGAATTCCTGCTCAAAACAGAGAACCGTTATTCTGGTATTCCGACTATCCGCCGCGAAATGCAGGCTGCGGGGCTCCCCGCACCGGTATTTGAGAACCGACGCAACGAGTTTGTGGTGATCCTGTACAACGGCCGTCAGGACGATAGTCGCGGTGCAAAGGATGTGAAAATAGCGGAACATGCGGCAGACTACACAGCCGCGCAGCCCGCTGTGCAACAGGCAGGACGCAGCCAAGAACGCTCCCTGGCGTCGCTTTTAGCCTACTGCCAGACCCCCAGGTCGCGTCAGGAAATCGCCGAATTTCTCGGCGTGCGCACTATTTTTTACGTGACGAAACATTACCTGCGCCCCCTCATCGCAAGCGGTGCACTACGGATGACCTTGCCGGATAAACCAGCCAGCAAAAAACAAAAATATGTGACTGTAGCATGAGTATCGAAACGGAGATTGTACGGCGAGCGTCTGACTCTGGCTGGACAGGCGGCGCTGTACTCTGTGGCCGAGCTACATCTATAATCGTATCGGCACAAAATCAGTTGCAAAATCAGCCGTAAAAAAATACGGTTGTTTTTGCGGCATATTTTCAACTGAAATCATCTCGAAAGGTCGATTTACATGCCACAGATTTTTCTTGTATTTGTTGGTGGTGGGGTGGGTGCTGTCTGCCGGTATCTGGTCACGACACAGGTTGGAGCGCGGTTTGGGACCGTGTTTCCGTTTGGCACGTTGACGGTCAATACCGTGGGTAGTTTTCTTATGGGCTTGATTATGGGCGTGCTGCTATTGCTCACTGAGCAATCACATTTTGTGGCGGGACCGTGGAAATTGTTGCTGACGGTCGGCTTTCTTGGCGGTTTTACTACCTTTTCATCGTTTTCCATGGAGACGCTGACGCTCCTACGTGGTGGCAGTTATCTCTATGCAGCTATGAATGTATTGGCGAATATCACCTGTGGTTTTGCGGCCGTATGTGGAGGCTTTGCTTTGGTACATTTGCTCGTACGTGGGTGAAATTGAAGGGATAGGAACGGAATAGTGGGTGATGAGTGATGAATGAAATCGTTTTGCAGGGACTGTTGATTCCGTTTCTTGGCACGGTTCTGGGGGCGGCCTGTGTTTTTTTGCTGCGCGGGGAGATGCCGCAGCTTGTGTCGAAAATGCTCACGGGTTTCGCGGCGGGCGTGATGGTGGCGGCCTCGATCTGGAGCCTGTTGCTGCCGGCGCTCGCGGAGAGTGAGGCGATGGGAGGGCTTTCGTGGCTGCCGGCCGTCGTCGGTTTTTGGCTGGGCATGGGCTTTTTGCTGCTGCTCGACCATGTGATCCCGCATCTGCACATGTACGCGCAGCAGACAGAGGGGCCGCACAGCCAGCTGTCGCGCTCGACGATGCTCGTGCTGGCCGTGACGCTGCACAACATCCCCGAGGGCATGGCCGTGGGCGTCGTGCTCGCGGGCTTTATGCTGGGCGATGCGGATATCACGCTCGGCGGCGCCATCGCCATGTCCGTGGGCATCGCTATCCAGAATTTCCCCGAGGGCGCGATTATCTCCATGCCGCTGCGCGCGGCGGGGATGAGCCGGATGCGCGCGTTCCTCGGCGGGGCGCTCTCTGGCATCGTGGAGCCGATCGGCGGCGCGCTGACCGTGCTGCTCGCCGAGCATATCCTGCCGTTTATGCCCTACGGCCTGGCCTTTGCAGCGGGCGCCATGCTCTATGTCGTCGTGGAGGAGCTCATCCCGGAGATCCACGCCGGTGACGCGCACTCGGACTGGGGCGTCCTCACGTTCGGCCTCGGCTTCACGCTTATGATGGTGCTGGACGTGGCGTTGGGCTGAAGAAAAATGAAATCAGCCGCAAAATCAGCCACCCCCAAATACGGTTGATTTCGCGGCATGTTTTCAGCTGAAATTATCCAGCTGAAATTATCGCGAAAGGTCGATTGATATGCCACAGATTTTTCTTGTCTTTGTTGGCGGTGGGCTGGGTGCTGTCTGCCGGTATCTCGTCACGACACAGGTTGGGGCGCGGTTTGGGACCGTGTTTCCGTTTGGCACATTGACGGTTAATACGGTGGGCAGCTTTCTCATGGGACTGATCATGGGCGTGCTGCTCCTGCTCACTGAGCAGACGCATACCGTGGCGGGGCCGTGGAAGCTGCTGCTCACGGTCGGTTTTCTCGGCGGCTTTACCACATTCTCGTCGTTTTCGATGGAGACATTGACACTCCTGCGCGGTGGCAGTTATCTCTATGCGGCGCTGAATGTGTTGACCAATCTCGCTTGCGGATTTGCGGCCGTTGCGGGTGGTTTTGCGCTCGCACGCATCTACCTGCACTTGTGAAAATTTGGTACATGTTCCGGGCTTCGGAGCGTCGACGGCTAGGGGGAAATCATGGAGAAGATACGGTGTCCTTATGTGCCGGTGGATGATGCGTTGTATGTGGCCTATCACGATACGGAGTGGTGTGTGCCGCAGCATGATGATGCAAAGATTTATGAGCTGTTCCTGCTGGAACTGTTCCAGGCGGGGCTGTCGTGGCGTACGCTGCTGCACAAGCGGGAGAATTTCCGCCGGGCGTATGCGGGTTTTGACGTGGCTCGCGTGGCTGCCTTTACGCCAGAGGACGAGGCGCGGCTCCTACAGGACGCGGGCATCATCCGCCACGCGGGCAAGATCCGCGCGAGCATCGTCAATGCGCGCGTCTATCAGGCCGTCCAGCAGGAGTGGGGGAGTTTTGATGCCTATATCTGGCACTTTACGGAGGGGAAAACGATCTACGAGCCTCTGACCACGACGCGCAACGTCCTCTCGGATGCCGTCACGAAAGACCTCAAGCGCCGCGGCACGAAATTCGCCGGCACGACGAGCATCTACTCCTTCCTCCAAGCCATCGGCATCATCTACTCGCACGCGCCCGAGTGCTTCTGCTATGCGCGCGATGGACTGACGGATAACTGACTGGCTCTTCTTTTTTTATTCTGCAGGAAAACCGAATGGAATGCGAGAAATATATGGAAAAGGCGAATTCGTGTATAATAGATGAATTCTTGCAAGAATAAAAGGGTATGGCCGTCCAGCAGAGACGGCCTGCCTGACGGAGGCATAGATTTATGGGAAAGATGGATGTTGTTAAGGGGCAGATTTTGCATCGCAAAGGGGATCGTGTGGAGGCGCTGGAGCTGATTTTGAAGGGGAGCGTGTCGATCCGGTCGGGGGAGGATTTTGCGCTGCAGGCGGATAACGGCACGATACTCGGCAGCTTTTATCCTGCGGGGGCCGTGTATGATTATGATTATGTGGCGAGCGAGGACGGCACCTTGTTTTCATATGACTATAACAGCGAGGAGGATCTCGCAGGAGTCATCGCGTCGACGCCGGCGATCGCGCCTGTCATGGCCTCGGCGACGATGGCGCTGCTGAACAGCCTCGCGGATACGCTGACGTCCCTGCATCAAAAAGGGTGCAATCTTGTCCTGGACATCAAGGCAGATTATACGGACTACCGCAATGTGTGCGCGACCCTGATGACGCCGCCAGAGAAATATGAGGCCGTGGAGGCGCTTGCGGAGCCGGAGAGTCCGCAGATTCTGTCGAGCTGGCAGATGGATCTGACGCAGGCGTATGATGAGCACGATGAGGAGCTCCGCCAGCACTACTACCCGCTGGATATCCGCCTTTGCGTGGGTAACATCATGCTGGCCGGACAGATGGCGAGACTCTTGCAGCCGGAGATCGAGCAGCAGCTTGCCTTTATCCGTGAGACGCATGCGGCGACGGATGATTTCGTGCGCGAGTACCAGACGCAGAAAGCCAAGCTCGATGAGGCCATGCGCAAGGAGGCCATGGCGTCCGGGAGCGGCGAACTGCCATCCATTCAGAACGCCATGTCGACGATCCTGGCCTTTTCGGGTGTCAGCCGCGAGATTGCGGAGACGTTCCGCCGGGACATCCTGACGTTCATGCAGATCGAAAACAAGATGGAAAAATCCGACACCATGCGGCGCCTGCGCCGGTCGATCACGGAGAATTTCTACGCCATCTACGAGGCGGCGTTTTACCGCAGTCTCGAGGTGGAGGAAATCCCCATCGAGGTGCGGATGTTCTTCCTGTTCGGCTTTGTCGACGAAAATCTGGCCGGAGCGGAGAACACGGCGGCGCTCTACAAATACGCGCTGCTTTGGGAGGATGACCCCGAGCGGCGCATTCTCACGACGTATAGCTGGCTGCGCAAGATTTACGAGGGCGAGGTCCCGCCGTCGAAGAACGATTTCGACCAGGACTGGACGGACTGCGTCAAGGAAGAACTGCGCACGCATGCGATTACGGAGCAAGAGGCCGATGCGCGCATGGATGACCGCAAGGCCATGGTGCATTTCGAGCTGACGAATATGATCACGAGCGCGAACAAGATGACGTATGGCATCGTCTTTGCGTTCATCCCGGCGTTCTTTGCGCAGGCCGTGACGCGCCCGCTCGAGAACTGCTTCGTTACGCCGGCGAAGGTGCGCGACGCGCTGAACCGTGTCCGCTCCATCGACTACAGCTGCTTCTACCGCCCGACCGTGACCTCGTACACGCAGTGGAAAATCAACCGTTTCGACTACGATGTGGAGGTCCTGCCGTACATCATCCTCATGCCGAATTTCGGCAGCCGCGGCGTGATGTGGCAGGAAATCGAAGGGCGCCGCCGCACGACGCCGTCGCACATGATCCTGTCCATTTTCCACGCGTCGGATCTCGAGTACACCGTTTTGCACATGTGCGCGCAGTTCCGCTGGGAGATGTGCAAACGCATCCAGGGCGTGCATTACGCGGATGTCTCGGACCCCTCGCTGACCTCGGAGTACACGAACTATCTCCAGTTCTACAAAAAGAACCACGATCTCTCGGCCGACATCAAGGAGAAAGTCAAGGACCAGCTGAAACGCCACCGGAACGGCTACCGCGACGTCTTCATCGCGGACTATGAGACCTATATCCAAAATGAGTCGGGCGGCATGTCCCGCCTCAACAAGGTGGCAAGGCAGATCCTCTTCAAATACTGCACGTTCTCGAAACAATACCGCACGGCGCTCAGCTCAAACCCGCAGTACATGCAGCTCGTGCAGCGCTGGACGACCACACAGGCCTCCAAAGTCCAGACCGTCGGCTTCCTGCGCCACAAAATCGCAAAACTGACCAAGGAAATCCCGTTTGAAATCGACGCGCAGATCGAATTCCTCCAAAAGTAACCCTGTTAGATTTTGCTGATGAAGGAGACGCGGCGGCAGGAGTGGGATGGTATGCTGCCTTGAAAATTTCTTTCCATAAAATTTATTTATGTTTTTTCGGACTGCCGGATGGATGAATGATGTAAGCAGTTACATTATTTTTTCTGCAGGCAGTCTTTTTCGATGAAGATTTTTAGATTTGCATAGAAGATCCTAAGATTGTTGGACCTATGTGCTTATGATAACATAAATGATATTTATGTTTCGGGCACATGGGAGGCTGGCGCAGGGGGAGAGGAACTTTTCGAAGTGTTTACAAGCGTTTTTGCGCGGTGTATAATGAACTTGTATCTGCTAAGGGGCGTGCACCGATAAACGGGCGCCCCATCCAAATCATTCTGCAAATCCTATATGTAAGAGGGGAGCAAACAAAAACATGAGCAAAACGATGAAGACCATGGACGGCAATACGGCTGCCGCCTATGTATCCTATGCTTTCACGGACGTTGCTGCCATCTACCCGATCACGCCGTCCTCGCCGATGGCGGAGCATGTAGATGAGTTCGCAGCGCATGGCAAGAAAAACCTGTTCGGCCAGCAGGTCCGCGTCATCGAGATGGAGTCCGAGGGCGGCGCCGCCGGCGCGGTCCACGGTTCGCTGCAGGCTGGCGCACTCACGACGACCTACACGGCTTCGCAGGGCTTCCTGCTGATGATCCCGAACCTGTACAAGATCGCGGGCGAGCTCCTGCCGGGCGTGTTCCACGTCTCCGCACGTGCACTCGCCGCATCCAGCCTGAACATCTTCGGTGACCATCAGGATGTCATGGCCGCGCGTCAGACGGGCTGCGCGATGCTCGCGGAGTCCAGCGTCCAGGAGGTCATGGACCTCGCCGCGGTCGCCCATCTCGTCGCCATCAAGGGCCGCGTGCCGTTCATCAATTTCTTTGATGGTTTCCGCACGTCGCATGAGATCCAGAAGATCGAGCTCATCGACTATGAGGATCTCGGCAAGCTGCTTGACTGGGATGCGGTGAAGGCGTTCCGCCGCGGCGCCCTGAACCCGGATCATCCGGTCATCCGCGGCACGGCGCAGAACCCGGATATCTATTTCCAGGAGCGCGAGGCGGTCAATAAATACTACGATGCGATCCCGGCGCTCGTCGAGGAGGCGATGGCTGACCTCGCAAAGGTCACGGGCCGCGAGCATCATCTGTTTGATTACTACGGCGCAGCGGATGCGGACCGCGTCATCATCGCGATGGGATCCGTGTGCCAGACGGCCCGCGAGGTGGCGGACTACCTGAACGCCAATGGCGAAAAGGTCGGCGTCCTCGACGTCCATCTCTACCGTCCGTTCTCCATCGAGCATTTCCTCAAACAGCTCCCGGCATCGGTCCAGAAGATCGCTGTCCTCGACCGTACGAAGGAGCCGGGTGCGCAGGGCGAGCCGCTGTACCTCGATGTGCGCGCTGCATTCTACGGCACGGACCGTCATCCGGTCGTCGTCGGCGGCCGTTACGGCCTCGGCGGCAAGGACACGACGCCGGATCAGGTCTTTGCCGTGTTTGATGAGCTGAAGAAAGATGCTCCGCAGAACGGCTTTACGATCGGCATCGTCGATGACGTGACGAATAAGAGCCTCGCGCCGACGCATACGGATGTCGACCTCACGGCGGACGGCACGACGGCGTGCAAGTTCTGGGGCATGGGCTCCGATGGTACGGTCGGTGCGAACAAGTCGGCCATCAAGATCATCGGCGATAAGACGGACATGTACGCACAGGCTTATTTCGCCTATGACTCGAAGAAGTCCGGCGGCATCACGATGAGCCATCTGCGTTTCGGCAAGACGCCGATCACGAGCCCGTACCTCATCAACAAGGCGGATTTCATCAGCTGCTCGCAGCAGTCGTACGTGAACAACTACGACCTGCTCGCCGGCCTGAAGAAGGGCGGCACGTTCCTGCTCAACACGGTCTGGAGCGACGCAGAGCTCGGTGAGAACCTGCCGGCCGCGATGAAACGCTATATCGCGCAGAACGACGTGAAGTTCTACACGGTCAACGCCGTGAAGATCGCGCAGGACCTCGGCCTCGGCGGCCGCTTCAACATGGTCATGCAGTCCGCGTTCTTCAAGCTCACGGGCATCATCCCCATCGACGATGCGGTGAAGTACCTGAAGGAAGCCATCGTCACGAGCTACGGCCGCAAGGGTCAGAAGGTCGTCGACATGAACTACGGCGCCGTCGACCAGGGCGTCAACGCGCTGCATGAGGTCGCTGTGCCGGCGGACTGGGCAAATGCCAAAGACGCACCGGTCGAGGAAGATGCCGCAAAACCGGCCTTCATCAAGAACATCCAGGAGCCGATGAACCGCCAGGAAGGCGACAAGCTCACGGTCAAGGCGTTTACGGGCATGGAAGACGGCACGTTCCCGCTCGGCGGCACGGCGCATGAGAAGCGCGGCACGGCCATCAAAGTGCCGGTCTGGGATAAGACGAAGTGCATCGGCTGCAGCCAGTGCTCGTTCGTCTGCCCGCACGCTGCCATCCGCCCGGTCCTCACGAACGACGCAGAGCTCCAGGCGGCTCCGGAGGGCTTCACGCCTGCGGACAAGACGGAAAAGATGCCGATCTACAGCAAGAAGGGCCTGCATTTCACGATCGCAACGTCCATGCTCGACTGCCTCGGCTGCGGCAACTGCGCGCAGGTCTGCCCGGCACAGGCGCTCGAGATGGTTCCGCTGACCGAGGAGGTCAAAAAGCAGCAGGCGTGGTTCGACTACGGCGTCGATGCGGAGAAGGTCTCCGTCAAGGCCAACCCGATGAAGAAGACGACGGTCATCGGCTCGCAGTTCGAGCAGCCGCTGTTCGAGTTCTCCGGTGCGTGCGCCGGCTGCGGCGAGACGCCGTATGCGAAACTCATCACGCAGCTGTTCGGCGACCGCATGATGGTCGCGAACGCAACGGGCTGCTCCTCCATCTGGGGTGCATCCGCTCCGGCGATGCCGTACACGAAGAACGCGCAGGGTCACGGCCCGGCATGGGCAAACTCCCTGTTCGAGGATAACGCCGAGTTCGGTCTCGGCATGGTCCTCGGCACGAAGGCACTCCGCAGCCGCCTTGCCGATGCGATGAAGCAGGCTGTCGCCGACGGTAAGGGAAGCGCCGATCTCCAGGCCGCGATGAACGACTGGGTCGAGCACATGGATGACGGTGAAGGCACGCGCGACCGCGCCGATAAGCTCACGGCTCTCCTCGAGCAGGAGAAGGACACGGATGAGGCACTCAACGCCATCTACGAGGAGCGCGACTATTTCGTGAAGCGCTCGCAGTGGATCTTCGGCGGCGACGGCTGGGCCTATGATATCGGCTACGGCGGTGTCGACCACGTGCTCGCATCGGGCGAGGATGTCAACATCTTCGTCTTTGATACGGAGGTCTACTCCAATACGGGCGGTCAGGCCTCGAAGGCTACGCCGGCCGCTGCCATCGCCCAGTTCGCTGCCTCGGGCAAGAAGACGAAGAAGAAGGACCTCGGCCGCATGGCGATGTCCTATGGCTACGTCTACGTCGCCCAGGTCGACATGGGTGCCGACCACAACCAGGTCCTCAAAGCCATCGCGGAGGCGGAGGCCTACCATGGCCCGTCGCTCATCATCGGCTATTCCCCGTGCATCAACCACGGCATCCGCAAGGGCATGGGCTGCAGCCAGCTCGAGGGCAAGCTCGCCGTCGAGTGCGGCTACTGGGCGAACTACCGCTACAACCCGGAGCTCGAGGGCACGGACAAGAACCCGTTCAGCCTCGACTCCAAGGAGCCGGACTTCTCGAAGTTCCACGACTTCCTCATGGGAGAGACGCGTTACATCTCGCTCTCCCGTTCCTTCCCGGATCAGGCCGAGGCACTCTTCGCCAAGACCCAGAAGGATGCGGAAATCCGTTACAACGTCTACAAAGCCCTCGCCGGCAAATAAGCCGCGATCTTTCGTTGGTTCCAGCATAAAATCTATCTGCGGAAAGGCACTGCACCATGGGTGTGGTGCCTTTTTGCATGGAACTTTGCAAGGAACTTTCTGCTGTTTTGCGAGAAAATTTTCCCAATCTGAAGAAAAGATGATATAATAAGACTAGTTTCTAAAACAAAGTGGGAGAATAGAAACAATTTGCCAATCACAGAGGAGATGGCTGATGTGCTGAAAGAGATTGAGTATGTTGATGGCAGCAACCAGAGTTTCAAGGTGTTCCATGCGATCGTTTCGCAGGATAAGTGCCTGACGTTCCTGAAGGGGCAGTTCGGCAGCAAGATCAGCGGGAATGCCGTGCAGATGGTGAAAGACGAGGCACCGCAGGAGGGGCACAGCCGCTGGGCCGAGGCCTGGGAGAAACTGCATGTGCCGGAGTGGCTCGACAGCTATCATGGCGAGGGCGCCAAGGACGAGGATCAATGGTATGTGACGTACCGCGAGGAGGGCGGCAAGGCCCGCCAGATCAAGGGCGACAACCAGCATCCGGAGAATTTTGAGGCGTTCCGCCAGTGGGTGCAGGAGATGCTCGCCGAGGTCCAGGAAAAGGGGCACAAGTACCTCGTGGACGAAGGCCGCTGGGATAAGGTCTGGCATTATTCGCGCAGCAAGATCCTGCGTGCGATGCCGGCAGCGGAGTAAAGCGTGCAGTTCCTGTTGACAAGCGGGCTATGGTTTTATTATAATGATAATATTGATGAGAAATAGAGGAAGGCGTAAGCCTTCTTCCGATACGATGATATTGGAGGGCGTAATTTCATGATTAACAGTACTGATTTCCGTACGGGCCTGACCATCGAGATCGATGGCGGCGTTTGGCAGATTGTCGAGTTCCAGCATGTCAAGCCGGGCAAGGGCGCTGCTTTCGTCCGCACGAAGATCAAGAACGTGGAGACGGGTGCCGTTGTCGAGCGCACGTTCAACCCGAACGAGAAGATGCCGGCCGCGCATATCGATACGCGCACGATGCAGTATCTGTATGCGGACGGGGATATGTACACGTTCATGGATACGGAGACGTATGAGCAGACGGAGCTCAACAAGGAGCAGCTCGGCGATGCACTGAACTTCCTCCTCGAGAACATGGAAGTCCAGGTGCAGAGCTTCAACGGCCGCGTCATCGGCATCAGCCTGCCGAACGCCGTCGTGCTAGAGGTCACGGAGTGCGAGCCGTCCGTCAAGGGCAACACGGCTACGGGCGCTACGAAGATGGCTACGGTCCAGACGGGCTACCAGGTCCGCGTGCCGCTGTTCGTCAACGAGGGCGACAAGCTCCGCATCGATACGCGCACGGGCAACTACATCGAGCGTGCTTAATCGCCGTTTTGGATATGACTTTGGACTGCCGCTCTATGATGCACGTGTCATAGCGCGGCAGTTTTTATGAGACGCAAAAGAAACCTGCATCAGAAACGAAGAAAATTTGCCTCGTGGGCAGGAATCCCCTAAGTAATGCTAGAAGTAATACGTATACGCATAAATATACAACATGCTTTTTGACTGGGAGGGTTTATGATGGATAAGAAAGACGTAACGAAAGAACTTGCAAAAGAGACGAATCTCGGCTCGATCCGCATCGCGGATGAGGTCGTCAGCATCATCGCCGGGCTCGCTGCCACCGAGGTAGAGGGCATCGCCGGCATGAGCGGCGGCATCGTGAGCGGCGTCACGGAGATGCTCGGCCGCAAGAACTTTACGAAGGGCGTCAAGGTCGAGGTCGGCGAGAAAGAGGCCGCGGTCGATCTGTACATCGTCGTGAAATACGGCGTACGCATCCCGGATGTCGCCCTGGCGGCCCAGGAGAACGTCAAGCAGGCCATCGAGACGATGACGGGCCTCTCCGTCGTCGAGGTCAATGTCCATGTCCAGGGCGTCGGTTTCCCGAGCGAGGAGCCGAAAGCCGAGGAGGCACGCGTACACTGATTGCCTTTTGCCGGTCGGGCAGGGCAGGTTTTGGATCGAGGTGAAAGTCAGGCATGGTAAGCGGATTCATCAACCGGCTGCTGCTGTTCGTTTTTGCTCTCTGCATGGCTGCGCTGTCTGCCGCCGTGCTGGGCGCGTCACTGGGGCTGCTGCCGGAGAGCCTGTGGCTCAATGAGGTGCATTATGCCCTGGGACAGAAGGAGAGCGTGCTCGCAGCCGGTATCGCGCTGCTTGTCTCGCTCCATCTGCTCGGCATCGCGTGCGAGGGCCGCAGCGAGGAGGACCGGCTCCGTGAGGATGGCGAGGTGATGACGCTTGCCACGCCGAACGGTGAGGTGCAGGTCGCGCTCAAGGCGATCCGCAGCCTGCTCAGCGATACCATCCGCCAGGTGCACGGCGTGCGCGACTGCGAGATCCACCTTCTCGTGCGCCGCGTCAAGGGGAAAGGCAAGGGACAGGCTCCGGCCTCTCTGCTCGGTGTGCGGGTGAATGTCGTACTCGGCACGGAGGCCCCTGTGCGCACGGCGAGCGATGCGGTGCGCGAGGCGGCCGAGCGCGTGCTGGACGCGACGTTCGGCATCGCGGATGCCGAGGTGCGCGTGCGCGTTGCGGACGTGACGAATACGCCGGTGCGCGGGCGCCGCGTGGTCTGACGGATCATCGGGGCAATCGGATCAATCGGATGGATGTTTAGGGAGCGGTCTTATGGACAGTATGGATACGTTGAGGGAGAGACTCCAGCAGAGTCTCCTGCACCTGTGGGATTACCACCGCAGCCAGGCTATCGGTCTGGGACTCGGCCTTGGCCTGGGGCTGTGCATCCTTTGCTTCGGCTTCTGGCCGATGCTGTTCCTCGCTCTCTGCGGCGGCGTGGGCCTCTACATTGGCACGCGTGTCCAGCGCGGTGAGTCGGTGATCGACAGCGCCCTGCGTGCCCTGCGGCGCCGGTTCGGCGACGATATCGGGCGATACTGATGCGGTAGAAAGAAAGGTAAGGAAACTATGAGTCGTAGATCTGCGAGAGAAAGAGCCCTTCAGGCGCTTTTTCAGCTCGACCTGAACCACGCGGACAGCGCGGATCAGGAATCCATGTATGAGACGCTGGCCATCGACACGGCGCTCGGCGAGGCAGATAAGCCGCTGGGCGAAAAGAGCCGTGCCTATATGAAGACGATCGTAACGGGTGTCCGCCAGCATCTCGAGGAGATCGATGCGCGCATCCAGAAAAGCTCGAAGGAGTGGAAGGTGGAGCGCATGGCGGGCGTGGACCGCAACCTCTGCCGCATCGCCGCCTGGGAGATGTATTTCTCCGAGGAAAAGCTGGATCCGGGCGTCGCCATCAATGAAGCGGTCGAGCTGGCAAAGAAATATGGCACCGATGATTCGGGACGGTATGTGAACGGCATCCTCGGCGCGATGACAAAACTTTCCTGACATAGCAGGGGAAGAGCCGGACGCGGTCTGGCTCTTTTTTCATAAAGGGGAAAAGGGGGCAAATCCATGGCCATCCACAGTGTCAGCCAGGTGACGGCATACATCAAGGGGATGTTCGACCGCGAGCGGGCGTTTGGGAGCATCCTCATCCGCGGCGAAATCTCGAATTTCAAGCGGTATGCCTCGGGGCACTGCTATTTTACGCTGAAGGATGAGGCGTCATCGCTGAAATGCGTGATGTTCCGCGCGAGTGCGGCGCATCTGCGGTTCCAGCCCGAAAACGGCATGCAGGTCGTGGGATCGGGGCGCATCTCGGTCTACGAGCGCGACGGCGTGTACCAGTTCTACGTGAACAGCATGAAGCCGGAGGGCGCGGGCGACCTCGCCCTCGCGTTCGAGCAGCTGAAGGCGAAGCTCACGGCGGAGGGGCTGTTTGATGAGGCGCACAAGAAGCCTCTGCCGCGGTTCCCGCACACGATCGGCATCGTGACGTCGTCGTCTGGCGCTGTGCTGCGCGATATCTATCACGTCTCGAAACGGCGCTGGCCGTCCATCCAGCTCGTGCTGCGGCCCGTGCTCGTGCAGGGGGAGCAGTCGGCGGAGCAGGTGGCGGCGGCCATCCGGTTCTTCAACGAGTCGTATCCCGTCGATGTATTGATTGTGGGGCGCGGCGGCGGCTCGATGGAGGATCTCTGGTCTTTTAACGAGGAGCCGGTCGTGCGTGCCATCTACGAGTCAAAGATCCCGGTCATCTCGGCCGTCGGTCATGAGACGGACTTCACGCTGGCGGATTTCGCCGCCGACCGGCGCGCCGCGACGCCGTCGCAGGCCGCGGAGCTCGCCGTGCCGGACCGCGAGGAGCTCACGCGTTACGTAGAGAGCCTACAGGACCGCCTGCAAACGGTCTCCAGGCGCGGCATCCAGCAGAAGCGGCTGCGCCTCGGGGCCCTGCTCTCGAGTACGGCCCTGCGCCAGCCCCAGCTGCTGCTCGCGGCGCGCCGCCAGCGCCTCGACCACGCGATGGCACGCCTGCAGGAGCTCGGCAAATCCCAGATGGAGGCGCGCAAGCACCGCCTGCAGCTCGCCATGGACCGCCTCGAGCTCCTGAGCCCGCTGCACGTCCTGCGGCGCGGCTACGGCGTCCTGGAGCGGGAGGGTGCAGCGGTCACGAGCATCCGTCAGGTCCAGGAGGGCGATGCGATGACGGTCATCCTGAAGGACGGCCGCGTGCCGGTCACAGCAGGAAAGCCCTATACGGGAACAGAAAGGAAGAAGTAAGATGCCAAGAAAGAAGCAATTGACCTTTGAGGAGTCGCTCGCCCAGCTCGAGACGATCGTGAAGGACATGGAGAGCGGCGATGCGACGCTGCAGGAGCTCATGACGAACTATTCGCAGGGCATCGAGCTTTCGAAGAACTGCCTGCAGCAGCTCACGCGCGCCGAGCAGACGATGGACCTGCTCGTCACGGGCGATGGGGAGACGGTCAGCACAGAGAAACTGGAAATTGAGGGGAACTGAGGAATGGCTATGGCAATGGATATGGATATAAAGGCAATCTGGGACGAGCGCCGCAAGCTCGTGGAGGAGCATCTCAAGCAGGAACTGCATCGCGACGCCCCGCTCAATGAGACGCTTTGCGCGTCGATGGACTACAGCCTCATGGCGGGCGGCAAGCGCCTGCGCCCGATCCTCGTCATGGCGGCGGCAGATGCGGTCGGCGGACAGGGCACGGATTTCATCACGACGGGCGTGGCGCTCGAGATGATCCACACGTACTCGCTCATCCACGACGATCTGCCGGCCATGGATAACGACGACACCCGCCGCGGCAAGCCGACGAACCACAAGGTGTACGGCGCGGGCATGGCGACGCTCGCGGGCGATGCGCTGCTCACGATGGCCTTTGAGGTCATGCTGCGCCAGGAGGGCGTCGATGCGGCGACGAAGCTCGCGGTCGTGCGCGAGATGAGCATCGCGGCCGGCGCGAACGGCATGGTCGGCGGCCAGGCCATCGACCTCGAGTCCGAGGGCAAGCATATCCCGATGGAGCTCCTCAAAAAGATGCACATGGGCAAGACCGGCGCCCTGTTCCGCGCGGCCCTGCGCTCGGGCGCCATCCTCGCAGGCGCGGACGAAAAGCAGCTGCAGGCGCTCACGGACTACGCGGAGGCATTCGGCCTCGCGTTCCAGATCACGGACGATATCCTCGACGTTACGGGCGATGAGGCCGTGATCGGCAAGCCGGTCGGCAGCGACGAGCGCAACGACAAGTCCACCTACGTGACGCTGACCTCGCTCGGCGAGGCAAGAAAGCTCGCGGCAGACGCCGTGGAGCAGGGCGAGAAGGCCCTCGCAGGCTTCGGCCCGGAGGCGGACTTCCTGCGCGGCCTGCTTGACTTTTTGGTAAAGAGGGAGAAGTAATGACGGAAAACAGAGAAGCGGCGGCCACGTATCCGTTGCTCATGCGGATCCAGGAACCCGACGATGTGAAGAAGCTCTCCGTAACCGAGCTCGAGAAGCTCGCGGCCGAAATCCGCCAGTTCATGGTCGATACAGTCTCGCAGACGGGCGGCCATCTCGCGCCGAGCCTCGGCACGGTCGAGCTCACGCTGGCACTCTACAGCGTCTATCAATTCCCGCAGGATAAGCTCGTCTGGGATGTCGGGCACCAGGCGTATACGCACAAGATTCTCACGGGGCGCCGCGACCGGTTCTCGACGCTGCGGCAGAAGGGCGGCATCACGGGATTCCCGAACCGCGCGGAGTCCCCGTACGATGCGTTCGGCGTCGGCCATGCGTCCACGGCGATTTCCGCGGCGCTCGGCATGGCGGTCTCGCGCGACCTGCACGGGCGCAGCAACAAGGTCGTGGCCGTGCTCGGCGATGGCGCGTTCACGGGCGGCATGGCCTTTGAGGCGCTAAACCACGCGGGGGATCTGCACACGGATCTCACGGTCATCCTCAACGATAACGGCCGCTCCATCGACAAGAACGTCGGCGCCATGAGCGAGTACCTCTCGCGCATCCGCGTCGATCCGCAGTACGCGAAGGCCAAGCAGGATGTGCACGAGTTCCTCGACTCGATTCCGCATTTCGGCAGCCGCGTGCTGCGTACGGCGTCCATCATCAAGGACAGCGTGCGCTCGGCGCTCGTGCCGGGGGATGTCTTCGAGGAGCTGGGATTCCACTACATCGGGCCCATCGATGGGCACAACATCGGCCTACTGCAGGAGATCCTCTCGAAGGCCCGCAACATGCAGGGACCGGTGCTCATCCACGTGCGCACGAAGAAGGGCAAGGGCTACGCGCCCGCCGAGCAGGCACCGGGCAAGTTCCACGGCATCGGCACGTTTGACCCCGAGACGGGCGAGTGCGGCAAAAAGGCGGGCGCGCCGTCCTATACCTCGGTGTTCGGCCAGACGATGCTCGACCTCGCGGAGAAAGACCCGCTGCTCCTGGCTATCACGGCGGCCATGCCGGCTGGCACGGGGCTCATGCCGTTCAAGGAGCGCTATCCGAAGCGCTATTTCGATGTCGGTATCGCGGAGGAGCACGCCGTCACGCTCGCGGCGGGCATGGCGGCCGATGGCTGTCATCCAGTCGTCGCGATCTACTCGACGTTTGCGCAGCGCGCGTTCGACCAGCTCGAGCACGATGTCTGCCTGCAGAACCTCCCCGTGACGCTCTGCCTCGACCGCGCGGGCCTCGTCGGTGCGGACGGCCCGACACATCACGGTGTTTTTGACCTCTCGTACCTGCGCATGATGCCGAACATGACGATTTTTGCGCCAAAGGACGAGGAGGAGCTGCGGCACATGGTATGGACGGCCGTTCATACGAATGGCCCGACGGCCGTACGTTATCCGCGCGGGGCGGGCCTCGGCGTGCCGCTCACGGATACGTATCTCGATATCCCCATCGGCAAGGCGGAGGTGCTGCGCCAGGGCGGCAAAATTGCGCTGCTCGCCGTGGGCTCCATGGTCGATAAGGTGCAGAAGGCGGCGGATATCCTCGCCGAAGAGGGTATCACCTGCACGGTCGTCAATATGCGCTTCGTAAAGCCGCTCGACCGCGACCTGCTGCTGGCACTCGCGGGGGAGATGGAGCTCTTTGTGACGCTCGAGGAGAACGCGCTGGCGGGCGGATTCGGCTCGGCTGTCGCGGAGTTCCTCGCCGATGAGGACCTCGCTGTGCCACTCGTGCGGTTCGGCATCCCGGATCATTTCATCGAGCAGGGGAGCCCTGACGAGCTGCTCGCGCTCTGCGGCCTCCAGCCGGAGCAGATCGCCGCGCGCATCCGCCAGCGCGTCGCGGGGATGAAAGACGATAGGCATGCCAAAGATAAGAAGAAAAAGAAAGACTGAGATAGAGATGGCAAAGAAACGATTGGATCTGCTGCTGGTCGAGCAGGGGCTCGCCGGCAGCCGCGAGCGCGCGAAGCGCATGATCATGGCGGGCGAGGTGCTCGTCGACAACCAGAAGGTCGACAAGGCCGGCACGACGGTCAAGGAGGACGCCGAGATCCGCCTGCTCGGCCACGACATCCCCTATGTGAGCCGCGGCGGGCTGAAGCTCGAAAAGGCCATGAAGGAATTCGGCGTGACGCTCGCGGGCAAGGTCGCGGCGGATATCGGCGCGTCGACGGGCGGCTTTACCGACTGCATGCTGCAGAACAGCGCCGTCAAGGTTTTTGCCATCGACGTCGGCTACGGCCAGCTCGCGTGGAAACTCCGCACGGACGGGCGTGTCGTGAACATGGAGCGCACGAACATCCGCAACGTGACGCCCGAGGACATCGGCGAGCCGCTGGATTTCGCGTCCATCGACGTCGCGTTCATCTCGCTTACGAAGGTCCTCCCGGTCGCGTACGAGCTGCTGAAGCCTGCGGGAGAGCTTGTCGCGCTCATCAAGCCGCAGTTTGAGGCGGGACGCGACAAGGTCGGCAAGAAGGGCGTCGTGCGCGATCCGGCTGTCCACGAGGAGGTCATCCGCGCCGTCACGGCGTTCGCACGCGAGCAGGGGTTCGTCTGCATGGCACTGACGTTCTCGCCCGTCAAAGGGCCGGAGGGCAATATCGAGTATCTCGTGCGCCTCACGAAGGATGCGCAGGCGGAGGACACGGTCACGGACGAGCTCGTGACGGAGACCGTGCGCGCGGCTCACGAGGCGCTCGACCATTGAGCCTGCCCGTTAGGCGGGGCCTCACATCGAGCATGTTTTGAGAGAGGGACTGGATTATGCTGAAAATCGCTGTTTTCCCGAATGTGGATAAGCCGGCGGCCCGCGAGACGCTGGACCGCATCCTGGCATTCTTTGCGGATAAAGGGGTGCAGGTCATGCTGCCGATCGATGAGTCGCGGTTCCTCGATCTCGAGGCGTACGGCGTGCCAGACATTGAGCACGCACCCGCCGACATCGCGCTCTCGCTCGGCGGCGATGGCACGCTCCTCGGCGTCTGCCGGCGCTATGGCGAGATGGCCGTGCCCGTCTGCGGCGTCAACATCGGCACGCTCGGCTTTATGGCGGATATCGAGGTCGGCGAGCTGGAGCAGAAACTCCAGCAGCTCCTCGATGGCGACTACTATGTCGAACACCGCCTGCTGCTTTCGGGATTCGTCCGGCATCAGGGGAGAGAGGATCAGCGGTTCCTCGGCCATGCCATCAACGACGTCGTCGTCACGAAGGGCGGCGTCGCGCGCATGCTGCGCCTCGGGCTCGATATCAATGGTACGCATCTCATCGATTTCAAGGCGGATGGGCTCATCGTCTCCTCGCCGACGGGCTCGACGGCCTACTCGCTCTCCGCGGGCGGCCCCATCATGAACCCGAACATCCGCGCACTCCTGCTCACGCCGATCTGCGCGCACACGCTGACGTTCCGCCCGCTGCTCATCGATGAGGAGGACGTCGTGCACATCCGGATTTCGGCGATGCATCAGGACATCATCGTGACGTTTGACGGACAGGAGAGTTTTCGCCTGCTGCCGGGCGATGAGGTCATCGTCCGCAAATCGAACGTCCAGGCGGGCATCGTGAAATTCGAGGACCGCGACTATTACTCCGTGCTGCGCGACAAGCTCTGGCGCACGGACACGAGGCCGGCCGCCGGCCCATCCGCGCCGGACCCGGTAGAGGAAAGAGGGAAGCTATGAAGAACGAACGCCATGCCACGATCAAGGAAATCATCGCACGCGAGGTCATCGAGACGCAGGAGGACCTCGCGGACGCCCTGCGTGCCCACGGCATCCAGGTCACGCAGGCCACGGTCTCGCGCGACATCAAGGAACTCCTGCTCATCAAGATCCCCATCGGGGACGGGCGCTACCGCTACGCCATGCCGATGAAGGAGAGCGTCATCTTCACGTCGGACCGCGTGAAACGCCTCTTCGCAGACACGGTGACGGGCGTGGACGCGAGCGAGAACATCGTCGTCATCAAGACGCTGCCGGGCAGTGCGAACACGGTCGCCGCGGCTATCGACCACGGCTCGTGGGACGAGATCATCGGCACGGTCGCGGGCGATGATGCCATTCTCTGCGTCGTCAAGCCGAAATCGGCTGTCAAAACCGTCATCGCCCGCGTCGAGAGTCTCATGGGCGATGCACCGTCGCGCGGGGCGAAAGGCTGACTGCGCTGCGGGGGTAAAAAGGAGTATCAGAAACTATGCTGAAAACGCTGACCGTATGGAATTTTGCCCTGCTGGAGCACGTGCAGGTCGAGTTCGGCCCCGGCCTCAACATCCTCACGGGCGAGACGGGCGCGGGCAAGTCCATCCTCATCGACTCGCTCGGCGCCATCCTCGGCGCGCGCATGTCGTCGGATTTCATCCGCACCGGGTGTGAATGGCTCCGCGTGGAAGCGGTGTTCACGCTCGATGACGAGTCGCTGGGCCTGCACGAGCTCCTCATGGGGCAGGCCATCGACGACAGCGAGGGGACGCTCATCATCACGCGGCAGATCACGCGCAACGGGCGCGGCGTCGTGCTCGTCAACGGCTGCCACGTCACGGCGGCCGTGCTGCGCCAGATCGGCGCCTACCTCGTCGATATCCACGGCCAGCAGGCGAACCTCGCGCTCCTGCGGCAGGAAAACCAGCTCGCTCTCCTCGACGCCTACGACCCCGACATCCTGGAGGCGCGCGCGGCCTACGAGACGGCATGGCAGGACTGGCGTCAAAAGAAAAAGGACTACGCCGAAAAAGAGCAGGCCTCGCGCGAGTACGCGCAGCGCCTCGACATGCTGCGCTGGCAGGATCGGGAGATCGCCGAGGCCAAGCTCCAGCCCGGCGAGGATGAGACGCTCGAGGCGGAGATCAAGAAGCTCAGCCACGCGGAGAAAATCTCCGACTCCGTGCAGGAGGCCTACGCGCTCCTCGACACGCACACGAAAGACGGCATCGGCGTCCTCGCCGCGCTCGCGCAGGTGAAAAAGGACATCGACGAGATGGCACGCTACGACGACGGCCTCGGCAACCTCCAGAAGATGGTGGACGAGGCCACGATCTCCCTGCAGGAGGCCGCCTACGAGCTCCGCGACTACGGCGAGGGGCTGGATTTCTCCCCGGAAAAGCTCGACAAGCTCCAGAGCCGCATGGATGTCATCTATAAGCTCCGCAAGAAATACGGCGCGACGATCGCCGACGTCCTCGCGCATCAGGAGAAGGTCGAGGCCGAGCTCAGCGACATCGAAAACTACGACGATGACATGGCTGCGCTCAAAAAGGCCATCGAGGCGGCTTTTGCGAAAATGAAACAGGCGGCCGACGTCCTCACGAACCGCCGCCAGAAAGCCGCCGCCGAGCTCTCGACTGCCATC
Organism: uncultured Selenomonadales bacterium; assembly: GCA_900315155.1. Taxonomy (GTDB): domain Bacteria; phylum Bacillota; class Negativicutes; order Selenomonadales; family Selenomonadaceae; genus UBA2897. The sequence goes on from OMYB01000009.1 coordinate 58,030, forward strand.
GCCTCCCAGCTCCTGGCCCTCGGCATGCCCCAGGCCCGCTTCCACATCGCTGTCGATGAAATAGGGACCCCCGCCAGTGAGGCGCGCTACACGGCGACGGGACAGGACGACGTCGCGATGTATTTCTCCGCGAACCCCGGCGAGACGGAGAAGCCCCTGCAGAAAGTGGCCTCCGGCGGCGAGCTCTCCCGCATCGCCCTCGCCATCAAGACCGTCTCCGCCTCGCGTGACGCCTCCGTCCCGAGCATGGTCTTCGACGAAATCGACACCGGCATCGGCGGCCGCACCGCCCAGATGGTCGCCGAACGCATCGCCCTCGTCGCCGGCTACAAACAGGTCCTCTGCATCACCCACCTCCCGCAGATCGCCTGCATGGCCGACATCCACCTCTACATCGCGAAAACCAGCGACGGCGACGCCACGGCGACCCACATCCGCCCGCTCGCCGAACGCGAACGCATCAGCGAAATCGCCCGCATGGCCAGCGGCGCCGACGCCACCACCGCCTCCCTCGACAACGCCCGCGAAATGCTCCAGCACGCCCGGGAAAAGAAAACCCAGTTCCGCGCCGAAAGGGCGAAAGGCTGAGACAAACAACATTTACGATGAAAAAAGTAAAGGTTACGGCAAATCTTCACCGTGGCCTTTACTTTTTCTTTTTTTACCCGCTTGACATAACGCTTCAACGATGTTACATTATTTATGTAATATTGATATATACATCAAATAAATCGATGTGAGGAGGCAGCTGTATGGGGAAAGAGACATCTATTGCGCGGTTACTCGCGTTTTTGCTGGAGGCTATGCCAGAGTACCGGGAGGAGGCGGCCGGGCTGCGGCTGCGGCAGGCGTGCTATGCGCTCATGCAGGAGCAGGGGCACGAGGAGCCGACGGACCGGGCGAAGCTCACGCCTGGCTTTGCCCTGCCTGCGCGCTATGTCCTGCATACGGTTGGCCCCATCGTGCGCGGGCAGGTAACGGCTCGCGACCGGGAGCTTTTGCGCAGCTGCTATCAGTCGTGCCTGGATTTGGCGCGGGAGCACGCCTTGCAGACGGTGGCGTTTTGCTGTATTTCCACGGGTGTGTTTCATTTCCCGCAGCGTGAAGCTGCCGAAATCGCCGTCAAAACCGTTCGGACATTCCGGCAGGCACACGCGGACGCGCCGTATGTCGTTTTCAATGTGTTCAAAGATGAGGATCGTGATATTTATGCGGACATTCTCCAATAATTTCGCACAGCATTTGTGCACGCTGCTGGACGAGGCGGAGGTCGTTCTCGTCGGTGCGGGGGCAGGTCTTTCCACCATTTCTGTTACAATAAATTCCATAAGAGACCTGCCTTTTCCTAGTTTCTGCATTGTTTAGGCTACAGGTCTCTTTTTGATGTTTCAACCCCTTTACCGAGAACTATTTTACACTGTTGAAAGCAGGGGATGGATTTTACTTTTCTCCCGGCTTCTTGTATACTAATGGGATGAGGTCGGGGATTCTTTTTTGGGTTGCCGGCCGTTTGTTTTTCGGATAGGGAGGTTTTCACCCGGATGGTTTTCCGCAGAGATATCGATATGCTGCATGGACCGCTTTTGGGGCCGCTGACGGCGTTTGCGCTGCCGCTGGCGTTTACGGCGGTCTTGCAGCAGCTTTTCAACACGGCAGATGTGTTCATCCTCGGTCAGTACGTGGGCAGCAATGCCATCGCGGCCGTGGGGAACAATCTGCCGATTATCAGTTTGTTCGTGACGCTGTTCGTGGGCGTCTCGCTCGGCGCGAATGTCGTGATCGCGCGGTGTATCGGTGGGCATCGGCTCAAGGAGACCATGGATGCCGTGCATACGGCCTTTTTGCTCGCGCTCCTTTTAGGTGTCGTGCTCACGGTCATTGGCGAGCTGTCGGCGCGCTGGATGCTCATGGCACTTGATGTACCGGAGGAGGTCATGGACAGTGCGGAGCTCTACCTGCGGATCTACATGCTCGGCATGCCCGCCATCGGACTGTATAATTTCGAGTCAGCCATTTTCCGCAGCCGGGGCAATACGCAGACGCCGCTGTACGCGCTCGCCGTTGCCAGCGTACTGAATATCGTGCTGAACCTTTTCTCGGTCACGGTCGTGGACTGGGGCATCGCGGGCGTGGCTGCGGCCACGGTCGTTGCGAACTATGTGGCGGCCGCGCTGCTGTTCCGCGCTCTCTGCGAGGCGCACGGCACGATCCATCTCGAGCCGGGGGCGCTGCGCTGGCACGGCAGCTACGTGCGCGAGATCCTGCGCATCGGCCTGCCCGCGGGCATTCAGGGCATGGTGTTCTGCCTGTCAAACCTCGTCATCCAGGCGGCGATCAACAGCCTGGGGGCGACGGTCATGGCCGCGTCGTCCGCCGCGTTCATCGTGGAGATTAACATCTACTGCTTCATGATGTCTTTCGGTCAGGCCGTGACGACGTTTGTCGGGCAGAACTACGGGGCGGCGAACATCGAGCGCTGCCGTGCCGTGTTCCATGCTGGGCTCAAGCTCATGACGACGTTCACCATCGTCGTGCCCGCGCTCGCGTGCCTGTTTGCGCCGCAGCTCGTGGCCATTTTCGACCAGCATCCGGACGTCATCGCCATCGCCTGCACGCGCATTTATTACGTCGTTGGTTTCTATATCCTGGATGGCACGATCGAGCTCTTTTCGGGCGCGCTGCGCGGCTACGGCTGCTCGATGCCGCCCGCGGTCATCACGCTCGTCGCAATCTGCGGCGTGCGTGTGCTTTGGATCTATACGGCGTTCGTCGCCTGGCCGTCCTTTGCCACCATCATGATGTCGTACCCCGTGAGCTGGGCGCCGACGGTCATCCTCATGGCGCTGCTGTACCGCTTTTACATCCGAAATGTGAAAGTGACCCGCGTCTTCGCTTGAAACCCTGCCGAAGCCGCCGCTTTCCGTCAGGAATGCGGTCCTGGATGATTGTTTTCTTTGGCGTTTTGGTATAAAATAGAATCGATTATCTATACATGATGGAGGTTTTTTACGATGGTACAGGGTAACGATGCCGATCTGATCGAGACGAAGGTTTCCAGCGAGGATGTCTTTGATGGCGTGCTGCTGCATGTGAAGAAGGATACGGTAAAGCTGCCGAATGGGGATATCACGGGCCGCGAGTGGATCAAGCACCCGGGCGCCTCGGCGGTGATCCCGCTGCTGCCGGATGGGCGCATCATCCTCGTGAAGCAGTACCGCTATCCCGTGCAGTGCGTGACGCTCGAGATCCCGGCGGGCAAGCTCGATGCACCGGATGAGGATCCATTCGTCTGCGCCCGGCGCGAGCTGTCGGAGGAGACGGGCTACGATGCCGCGACCTACGAAAAGCTGACGACCATCGCGACGACGGTCGGTTTCTCGAACGAGAAAATTCATATCTACGCGGCACAGGACCTCACGCCGGGCCAGCAGCATACGGACCCGGATGAGTTCATCAACGTCGTCAAGGTGCCGCTGGAGGAGGCCGTCGCGATGGCACAGGACGGCCGCATCGTCGATGCGAAGTCTATTGTCGCGATCCTCATGCTCGCCCGCAGGCTGCAGAAATAATCCGAAGCAACGGAATCACGGAGGAAGATACACGTTATGTTTGGTTTCAGTCTCATGGAAATCGTCGCGGGACTCCCGGGCCTCATCATCGCCATGGTCATCCACGAGTACGCGCACGCGCGCACGGCTGTGGCGCTGGGGGATTTCACGCCAAAGATGATGGGGCGCCTGACGCTCAACCCGGTCGCGCATATCGACCCGATCGGTCTCATCATGCTGCTGCTCGTCCGCTTCGGCTGGGCAAAGCCGGTCATGATCAACCCGAACAATTTCAAGAACCCGCGCCGTGACGATATCCTCGTCTCGCTCGCGGGACCACTGTCGAACCTCGTCATGGCGTTTCTCGCGCTCGTCGTGCTGCTCATCACGTACCAGATGGGCGCTGTGACGCCGGGCTCGAAGCTCGTCCTGCAGCTCATCATCGAGTACAACATCGGTTTTGCAATCTTTAACCTTATCCCGCTGCCGCCGCTCGATGGCTCGCATGTGCTCGTCCAGCTGCTGCCGCGCGACCTCGCGTGGAAATTCCGCAGCCTCGAGCGCTACAGCCTGCTCATCCTCATCGTGCTGCTCATGACGCCGGCGCTCAGCTATATCTTTATCCCGTGCCGCACGCTCATCTATCAGGTGTTCTTTGCCATCCTGCGCCCGTTTTTCTTCTGATGGCACAGGCAGCCGGATGGAGTGGAGCAGGGATTTGAGGCATTTATGCAGGCATATCAGGTAAGGCTGGAGGGCTTTGAGGGGCCGATGGACCTCCTCATGCATCTCATAGAGAAAAACAAGATCGATATCTACGATATCCCCATCGCGGTCCTGACGGAGCAGTATCTCGCGTACCTCGACCGGTTCCGCGAGTTCAACATCGAGATCGCGAGCTCGTTCCTCGTCATGGCGGCGACGCTGCTGCAGATCAAATCGCGCATGATGCTGCCGAAAGCCCCGAAAGAGGATGCGGATGCGGAGGAGGAAGACCCGCGCAAGGAGCTCGTCGAGCGCATCCTCGAGTACCGGAAGTTCAAGCAGGTCAGCGCGGAGCTCAGTACGATGCACGCGACGCAGGAGCAGTTCGTCGGGCGCGAGCCCATGGACCTGCCCGTGCATCATCTGCCACCGGGGAATCTCTCCATCCGGCAGCTCGTCGAGGCGTTCCATACCGTACTGAAGGTCAAGGAGGAGCTGCACATCCCGGAGGCTCTCGTCACACACGAGCACTGGAGCATCCAGGGGCAGATCGAGAAAATCCTTTCGCAGCTGGACCGCTCGGGCGGGCGCATGCGCTTTGCCGATGCATTCGAGACGGGCACGCGCGACGAGCTCATCATGACGTTCCTCGCGCTGCTCGAGCTGCTGAAGCTGCGGGCCATCCGCGCGGCGCAGCCGCATCCGTTCGCCCCCATCGAGCTCGTCGTGCGCACGGATGCCGACGCGGCGGATCTCGGGGAGGTCCGCGAGCAGGCCGAGCGGGACAGCCTGGCAGAAAGAGGAGGAGAAAAAACTGGAAGCGATTGCTGATACGGCCCTTTTGGAGGCCGTTCTTTTTGCGGCCGGCAACCCGGTCTCCATCACGGAACTGGCCCGCATCCTGCAGTGGCCCGAGGCCCATGTCGAGCAGGTCGCGCAGGCCCTCAGGGAAAAGCTGGGGCGCGACGAGAGCGGCCTGACGCTCCGGCAGACGGGCGGCGGCTGGCAGCTCGTGACCCTGCCGCAGGTGTTCCCCGTCGTCGAGCGCCTCGCGGAGGTCACGGACCGGCACATCTCTGCGCCGACGATGGAGACGCTGTCCATCGTCGCGTTCCGCCAGCCCATCACGAAGCAGGAAATCGAGCAGATCCGCGGCGTGCGCGTCGAGCGTGCGCTGCAGAAGCTCCTGGACCTCGAGCTCATCGAGGAAAAAGGGCGCAAGAAGGTCGTCGGACGGCCTATCCTGTACGGCACGACGGATTTGTTTCTGCGCAGTTTCGGTCTGAACAGCCTCGCGGAGCTGCCGCCCCTGCCGACGGATGCCGATGTCGCCGCAGGCATGGACGAGCAGCAGCTGAGCCTGCTCGACGAAAACGAATAGGGAGTTATGGGAGGAACAAGCGGACATGGTGGAATTACTCGCTCCAGCCGGAACGAAAGAGGCGCTCATCGCGGCGGTGGAGAGCGGCGCAAATGCCGTCTATCTCGCAGGCTCTGCGTTCGGCGCCAGGGCCTATGCCAGCAATTTCGATGAGGAGGGCCTGCGCTGGGCCGTGCATTTCGCGCATCTGCGCGACGTGCGCATCAACGTCACGGTCAACACGATCGTGAGCGACAGCGAGCTGCCCGCCCTGCGCGATTACCTGCGCTTTCTCGCGGACATCGGCGTCGATGCCATCCTCGTGCAGGACCTCGGCGTCGCAAAGCTCGCGCACGATACCGTGCCGGATCTCCCGCTCCATGCGAGTACGCAGATGAGCGTGCACAACCTCGCAGGGGTCAAGGCACTCGCAGCGCTCGGCTTTACGCGCGTCGTCCTCGCGCGCGAGGTGTCTCTCGCGGATATCCGGACAATCTGTGCGGCATCGCCTATAGAAATCGAGGTCTTCATGCACGGGGCCATCTGCATCTGCTACTCGGGGCAGTGCCTCATGAGCAGCATGATCGGCGGGCGCAGCGGCAACCGGGGACGCTGTGCACAGCCCTGCCGCCTGCCGTATACGCTCGTCGATGAGAACGGGCAGGATGTGCTCGGGGATAAAGCGGGCCAGTACCTGCTTTCGCCGCGTGATTGTAACACGATCGACGTGCTGCCGGAGCTCCTCGCTGCGGGCGTGGCCTCTCTCAAGATCGAAGGCCGCATGAAGCGTCCGGAGTACGTCGCGACCGTCGTGCGCACGTACCGCGAGGCCATCGACCGGTATGACGCTGGTGAAGGCTACGCCGTGCGGCAGGAGCAGCGCGATAGCCTCGCGCAGATCTTCAACCGCGACTTCACGACGGGTTTTCTGCTCGGCCATGAGGGGAAGGCGATGATGAGCGACCGCCGCCCGAACAACCGTGGCCTGCTCGTCGGCCGCGTCCTCCAGGCGGACTGGAATCGAGGCACCGTTCAGGTGAAGCTCTCGAACCGTCTCGCCCAGGGCGACCAGATCGATTTCTGGGTCAAAGTCGGCGGCCGCGTGACGGCGACGATCGACACGATGACCGATGCGAAGGGCAGGAGCATCACGGAGGCAGCGTCCGGCGATACCGTGACGTTTGCCATCGAGGGACATGTCCATCCGCATGACCGCGTATTCAAGGTCTTCGACGCGCAGCTCATGGCAAAGGCCCGCGAGGCCTACCAGACGGGCGCGCCTGTGCGCCGCATCCCGATCCGCGCCGAGGTCACGGCAGCGGTCGGTGCGCCCCTGCGCATCGTGCTGACGGATGAGCATGGCGATGTGGGCGAGGGCGCCACGGACTTCATCGGCGAGCCGGCCCGCAAGCGGCCGCTGAGCGAGGAGACCATCCAGAAACAGGTTTCGCGCCTCGGCACGTCGGTCTACGAGCTCACAGAGCTCACCTGCCATATCGATGGTGCGGTCATGGTGCCGATGTCGGAGATCAACGAGGCCCGCCGCCGCGCCGTAGAGATGCTCGATACCCAGCGCCTCGCACGCTTTGCGGCCTCGCTCGGGCACGGTCACGCCGATGGCTGGCAGGATACGCAGCAGCGCCACCGCATCACGAAAACGGCCTCGCTCATGGTCACGGTCGAAAACCTCGCACAGGCGAAAGCGGCCGTCGAGGCCGGGGCGGATGGCCTGCTCTTTGGCGGCGAGTCCTATGCCCACCGCATGCTGCACGCGAAAGACTACGCAGAGGTATGGGCCTACGCGAAGGAGCAGGACGTCCGCCTCGACTACAACACGCCGCGCATCGTGCGCATGCAGGATGAGCAGCGTTTCCGCGACCTGCTCGAGGCGTGGAAATCCTGCCCGCCGGAGGCCGTCCACGTGCATAATCTAAGCGAGCTCGCCATCGTGCGGGATACGACGGATTTTGCCCTGCACGCGGATTATTCGCTCATTTCGTACAACCAGCTTACCTTGGCGTTCCTCCGGGACTACGGCGTGGCTGAGGCGACGCTTTCCCCCGAGCTCAACGCCGGTCAGATCAAGGAAATCGCCCCGCACAGCCCGCTGCCGCTCACGTGCATCGGCTACGGCCGCCTCGAGCTCATGGTCTCGGAGTACTGCGTGACGGGCTCGTTCCTCGGCGGTCTCGGCGAGGGCAGGGAAATGCAGTGCTCGCGCCCCTGCGTCGGGCGGCATTTCGCCCTGCGCGACCGCAAGGAGGCAAAGTTCCCGCTCGTCATGGACCAGTTCTGCCATATGCACGTGCTGAACAGCCGCACGCTCTCGATGCTGCCGCACGCGATGAAGTTCCGCCGGAACGGCATCCGGACTGTGCGCATTGAGGCCCGCGACATGGATATAGCCGCCATCCGCCACATCGTGACGGCCTGGCGGAAGGCTGAGCAGATGCCCCTGGAGCCGGATGAGGCGCAGGAGGCCTGGCTGCACGAGCAGGAGGGCAGGGAAGTCACGCGCGGCCACTATTTCCGCGGCGTGCTTTGATAGTACAATAGTACAGATGGCATGCGTGGCACGGACCGCGCGGATTTTCGGATGTTTTATTCTTTCAAAAGTTCAAGAGGTAATTTTTCCACATGGAACAGGAATCTTTCCACGTTTTAGAATATGAAAAGATCACAGAGATGCTCGCCGAGCGCGCGAGTTCGATGCCGGGCAAAGAGAAGGCCGAAAGTCTCGTGCCGAGCCCGGACTACGACGAGGTCTGCGAGCGCATGGCCGAGACGCGTGAGGCGGTCGAGATCTACGCACTCACGCTGCCCCCGTTCGGCGGCATCCGCGATATCCGCCCGCTGCTGAAGAAGGCAAAGAAGGGCGTCGCCCTCGATCTCGGTGAATTCACGGACATCATGAGCACGCTCTACGCGATGCGCAACGTCAAATATTTCTTCCGCGACCTCGAGCAGGAGGCGCCAATCCTCAAGGGCTGGGCGCACAGCATCGAGATCCTCGGCCAGCTCGAGCGCGACCTCGACAACGCGATCGACGACCACGGGCATCTGCGCGATACGGCAAGCGTCGAGCTGCGCCGCATCCGCTCGGAGCTCCGCAGTTCGCAGAGCCGCATCAAGGAGCGCGTCGGCGCCATCCTGCACAGCCAGGATAACCAGAAATATTTCCAGGATGCGATCGTCACGATGCGCGATGACCGCTACGTCATCCCGGTCAAAGCGGAGTACCGCCACAGCTTCCCCGGCCTCGTGCACGACCGCTCGGCCACGGGCTCGACGCTCTACATCGAGCCGATGGAGGTCGTCGAGCTCAACAACGATGTCAAGCAGCTCACGATTGCCGAGCATCAGGAGGTCCAGCGCATCCTGCGCGAGCTCACGCACCGCGTGGACAAGAACCGTGCGGAGCTGCGCGCGAATGCCGGCATCCTTGCGGACCTCGATTTCACGTTTGCAAAGGCAAAGCTCGCGCGCGACATGGATGCAATCCGCCCCGAGCTCAACGACGCGGGACGCACGGTGCTGAAAAGCGCGCGCCATCCGCTCATCGCGCGGGATAAAGTCGTGCCCATCGACATCACGTTCGACGACTGCCGCATGCTGCTCGTCACGGGCCCGAACACGGGCGGCAAGACGGTCAGCATGAAGACGCTCGGCCTTCTCGTGCTCATGGCGCAGTCCGGGCTCTACCTGCCGTGCGCGAGCGACTCGGAGATCGCCGTCTACGATAACATCTACGCGGACATCGGCGACGAGCAGAGCATCGAGCAGAGCCTCTCGACGTTCTCCGCGCATATGACGCATATCGTCCGCATCCTCCGGCAGGTGGACCGCGGCGACCTGCTGCTCCTCGATGAGCTCGGCGCGGGCACGGACCCGGAGGAGGGCGCGGCGCTCGCGATGGCCATCCTCGAGAAACTGCTCGAGGTGCAGGCGACGGTCATGGTCACGACCCATTACTCCGAGCTCAAGACGTTTGCCTACACGCGCGACGGCGTGCAGAATGCCTGCGTCGAATTCGACGTGAAGACGCTGCGCCCGACGTACCGCCTGCTCATCGGCATCCCGGGCGCGAGCAACGCGTTTGCGATCAGCCAGCGCCTAGGCCTGCCCGAGAGCATGATCCTGCGCGCGAAGCAGCTCGTGCAGGAGGACCACGCGCAGTTCGAGCACGTCCTCAACGACCTCGAGCAGGAAAAGATGATGTACGAGCAGCGCAACGCCGACATCCTCGAACGCCAGCAGCGCGTCAAGCAGCTGGAGGCGAAGGTCGAGAAGACGCGCGCGGAGCTCAGCCAGAAGAAGGGCGAGATCATCCGCAAGGCGCGCGAGCAGAGTGCGGCCATGATCCGCCGCACGCGCCGCGAGTCCGAGGACGTCATCGAAAAGCTCAAGGAGCAGTTCAACGACCAGGGCGTCAAGAAGCGCCAGCAGGCGATCCAGGATGCACGCAAGCGCCTCAACGAGGCCTTTGAGCACGCGCGCCCGGGCATCATGGCGCAGAAGGGCGTCGGCAAGCCGGTGAAGCTCGCCGATATCCGCGTGGGCGATAACGTCTACGTGAAGAAGCTCGACCAGAAGGGCACGGTCCTCGGCCTTTCGGGTCAGGAACTCGAAGTCCAGCTCGGCAGCCTCCGCACGAAGGTGCGCGCGAAGGACTGCACGTTCATCTCGCATGCCGCAAAGGCAGACGCCGAAAAGGGCAGCGGCCAGACGAACCACAGCCGCCAGAGCGGTACGTACCTGCAGAAGACGGCCACGGCGCGCCGCGAGGTCGACATCCGCGGGCTCATGGTCAACGAGGCGGAGTCCGTGCTCGACAAGTTCCTCGACGACGCGGTCATCGCGGGCATCTCGGAGGTGCTCATCATCCACGGCAAGGGAACGGGGGCGCTGCGCAAGGGCGTGCAGACCTACCTGAAACGCCATCGGAGCGTCAAAGCCTATCGCCTCGCGGACATCAGCGACGGCGGTGCCGGAGCGACCGTTGTCGACCTGAAATAAACAGGATTCCGCTTTATGCTAGGAATTTTCTCTATCTTGTGCTAGAATAAGAGCTAAGTATGGATAAATTCCTAAGGAGGAAATTCATGGAGAATCGGACCACCAATGGACGCCAGAGAAGAGCGCCCCAGAAAGGAGACAGCGGCATGGGAACGGCAAAACGCGTAATCCTCGGCTTCCTCATCGTCGTCGTCGTCATGTTCCTGGGAATCGGATGCGGCTTCCTGACGGCCAGCCTGAATACGAAACCGGATATCGCGAACGATATCCGGCCACCCGCGACGTCGATCATCTACGACAGCCAGGGAAACGAAATCGCCAATGTACACGCGGACGAGAACCGCAAGCCGGTCAAGATCGGCCAGATTCCGAAAGACCTGCAGAACGCCTTTGTCGCCGTCGAGGATAACCGCTTCTACGAGCACATGGGCGTAGACCCGCGCGGCATTGCACGTGCGGCATGGGCGAACCTGCGCGGCCGGTCGGTCAGCGAGGGCGGCTCGACGATCACGCAGCAGCTCGCGAAGAACGCTTACCTTACGCAGGACCGCACGATCAAGCGCAAGGTCCAGGAGGTATTCCTCGCCCTGCAGCTCGAGCGCCAGTACACGAAGCAGGAAATCCTCGAGATGTACCTGAACCAGATTTATTTCGGCCAGGGTGCGTATGGCGTGCAGGCCGCGGCGCAGACGTATTTCGGCAAGAACGTCGAGGACCTCTCGCTCAACGAGTGCGCGATGCTCGCCGGCATCCCGAAGAGCCCGAACTATTACTCCCCGTCGAGCAACATGCAGGCGGCGATGGAGCGCAAAGCCACCGTGCTGGATCAGATGGCGAAGTATGGCTACATCAACGCCTCAACCGCCTCGAAACTCAAAACGGAGAATGTGACGATCGTCCAGCCGAAGCCGAAATCGGAAGAGCAGGGCAAGGCATCGTACTTTGTCGAATACGTGACGCAGAAGCTCATCGATGAGCTCGGTGCGGATGCGGTCTACAAAGAAGGCCTGCGTATCTATACCACGATCGATATGACGATGCAGGAGCAGGCCGAGCAGGCCATGAAGAATCTGCCGCTTTACCGCAAGGACGGCAACGGCATCCAGCAGCCGCAGGGGGCTCTCGTCGCCATCGACCCGCACACGGGCTACGTCAAGGCGATGGTCGGCGGCCGCGGCACGGACCAGTTCAACCGCGCCACGATGGCCGTGCGCCAGCCAGGCTCGGCGTTCAAGCCGTTTGTCTTTGCGGCGGCCCTCGAGAACAAGTACACGCCGGATTCCACGATCGAGGATAAGCCCATCGATATCAACGGCTGGAAACCGCAGAACTACGACCGCTCGTTCAGCGGCAGTGTCTCGCTGCGCGACGTCGCGAAGCATTCCCTGAACGTCCCGACCATCAACATCGCGAAGACGCTCGGTATCGAAAAGCCGATCTACTACGCGCAGCAGATGGGTATCTCGACGTTCGTGCTCGACGGCCCGCAGAACGATAAGAACCTCGCGACGGCTATCGGCGGCCTCACGAAGGGCGTGACGCCGCTCGAGCTCACGAGTGCCTATGGCACGTTCGCGAACAAGGGCATCCATGTAGAACCCGTCGTCATCATCAAGGTCGTCGACCGCAACGGAAAGGTCATCAAACAGGCGGATCCGAAGCAGACAAAGGCCATCAGCGAGAGCAGCGCCGCGCAGCTCACGGACATGCTCGAGGATGTCGTCGAGCACGGCACGGGCTACAATGCCCGCATCGGCCGCCCGGCTGCCGGCAAGACCGGTACGACGGATGACAGCCGCAACGCGTGGTTCGTTGGCTATACACCGGACCTCGTCGCGGGCGTCTGGATCGGCAACGATGACAACGCCTCGCTCGGCAGCATGACCGGCGGCCAGCTCCCCGCAAAGATCTGGCGCGAGTTCATGCTGAAGGCAGTGGCCGGCACGCAGGCGAGGAACTTTGACGGCTCGGCGGCGAGCGCGCGCAGTGTCGCGAAGGATGGCGACAGCGCGCCGGGCATGAAGCCGAAGAAAGAGACCAAGCCCGATAAGGCTGCGGAGACGAAGGATTCCAAGAAGCAGAACGGCCCGGCAGCAGGCGGCAATGCCAATGCGCCGGCGGCACCGGCCCAGCCTGCTGCACCAGCACCGGCACCGGCAACTGCTGCACCGGAGCCGGGTGAAGCCGGAGGCAAGGGCCGCTGAGTCCTTCCATAATAAACAAACGAACTACGGCGCATGCTTTGCGCCATGGCAGTCAAGATAGGAGAGAGTCTGTTGGCACAGAATGTATTGGATACCCTGAAAGAGCGCGGCTACGTCGCGCAATGCACGAATGAGAAGGAGCTTCGCGAGCTCCTCGAAAAAGAGCAGGTCACGTTCTACATCGGTTTCGACCCGACGGCGGACAGCCTCCATGCCGGTCATTTCCTGGCCCTCATGGTCATGGCACACCTGCAGCGCGCCGGGCACCGTCCCATCGCCCTCGTCGGCGGCGGTACGGGCACGGTCGGCGACCCGAGCGGCCGCACGGATATGCGCAAGATGCTGACGGATGAGCAGATCGAGCACAACTGCAACTGCTTCAAGAAACAGATTTCGCGCTTTATCGATTTCTCCGACGGCAAGGCCATCATGGCGAACAACGCCGACTGGCTGCGCAAGCTCAACTACGTCGACCTCCTGCGCGACGTCGGTGCCTGCTTTACGGTCAACCGCATGCTCGCGGCCGAGTGCTACAAACAGCGCTGGGAAAAGGGACTCACGTTCCTCGAATTCAACTACATGGTCATGCAGGCGTATGACTTCCTCGAGCTCAACCGCCGCTATGGCTGCCGCCTCGAGATGGGCGGTGACGACCAGTGGTCGAACATCATCGCCGGTGTCGAGCTGAACCGCCGCAAGCAGAACGTCTCGGTCTACGGCCTCACGAACAAGCTCCTCACGAAGAGCGACGGCAAGAAGATGGGCAAGACGGCAGGCGGCGCGCTCTGGCTCGACGCCGATAAGACGAGCCCGTACGAGTTCTACCAGTACTGGCGTAACGTTGACGATGCCGATGTCGAGAAATGCCTGTCCCTGCTCACGTTCCTGCCGATGGAGCAGGTGCATGAGCTCAGCAGCCTCGAGGGCTCGAAAATCAACGAAGCCAAGAGCGTGCTCGCCTACGAGGTCACGAAGATCGTCCACGGCGAGGAGGAGGCCAAGAAGGCGAAGGCTGGCGCCGAGCAGGTCTTCGGCGGAGCCGGCGCGGCAGAAAACATGCCGACCGTCGCTGCCAAGGCCGGGGATAAGCTCCTCGATGTCCTCACGGCCGGTCAGGTCTTTGCCTCGAAGGGCGAGGGCCGCCGCCTCATCAAGCAGAACGGCCTTACGCTCAACGATGCCAAGGTCACGGACGAGAACTACGTGCTGCAGGACAGCGACTTCACGGACGGCGCGGCCATCGTGAAGAAGGGTAAGAAGAAGTTCTACAAGCTCGCGAACGCTTGAAGTCCGCAAAGAATCGTAGTATACTAAATAAGTTAATGTGTCTATTGCGACAAATCTATCACATATAAGGAGCGTTGTTCTACATGTCAGGACATTCTAAATGGGCCAATATCAAACGCAAGAAGGGTGCAAACGATGCCATCCGCGGCAAGATCACGACGAAGATCGGCCGTGAGATCACCATCGCCGTCCGCATGGGCGGTGCAGACCCGACGGGCAACATGCGCCTGAAGCTCGCTCTCTCGAAGGCGAAGGCAAACAATATCCCGAAGGATAACATCAAGCGTGCCATCGACAAGGGCCTCGGCAACTCCGAGGGCAGCAACTACGAGGAGCTCACGTATGAGGGCTATGGCCCGGCTGGTACGGCCGTCATGCTCGATATCCTCACGGATAACCGCAACCGCACGGCTGCGGACGTCCGCCACTTGTTCTCGAAGCACGGCGGCAACCTCGGCCAGGACGGCTGCGTTTCCTGGATGTTCCAGAAAAAGGCCGTCTTCATCGTCGAGAAGGAAGTTTTCGGCGACGAGGATGCGCTCATGGAGATCGTTCTCGAGGCCGGTGCCGACGACATGAAGTCCGAGGACGAGGTTTTCGAGATCACGGCGGACCCGGATGCGTACGATGCCATCGAGCAGGCGCTCGGTGAAAAAGGCATCGAGACGGCTTCGGCGGAGATCACGATGGTTCCGGAGAACTACGTCCATGTCTCCGGCAAGGACGCAGAAAAGGTCCAGGACCTCATCGATGCGCTCGACGAGAGCGACGATATCCAGAACGTCTACAGCAACGTCGAGTACGACGAAGAGTAATCGTCACCATCACAAGGAACAGGGAGGGGACCCAGTACAGCCTGGGTCCCTTCTTTACTAGCAGGGGAGCAAACAGATGTTAGCACTTGGCATAGACCCGGGTACGGCGATCTGCGGTTTCGGCTTCGTCGAGTCGCAGGGCAGCCGCCTCATTCCGCGCGCATACGGGTCCGTTTTCACGTCGCCCAAAATGCGCATGGAGGACCGCCTCGTCAAGATCTACGACGAGCTCGACGCGCTCATCAAGAAGTACCAGCCCGACGTCATGGGCATCGAGAAACTGTTCTTCAACCGCAACGTCACGACGGCCATCCCGGTCGGCCAGGCGCGCGGCGTCGTGCTGCTCGCGGCCGCAAAGAACAACCTGCGCATCGTCGAGCGCACGCCAATGCAGATCAAGCAGGACGTCACGGGCTACGGCAAGGCGACGAAGCAGCAGGTCATCTACATGGTCACGAAACTCCTGCACCTGCCGGAGCCGCCAAAGCCCGATGACACGGCCGATGCCCTCGCGTGCGCCATCTGCACGACGCACTGCATCGACAGCATCCGCTGGCGGAATCAATTGTGAGGAGTCAGCGGGGAAGGAAAGGGATGGGCGGTCCCCATCGTACGGAGTTTTGAGGTTTTGGGAGGAGGTTCCTGAATGATTGGTTTTCTGCGCGGAAAGGTCGCGTATCTCTACACGGACTGCGTGCTGCTCGACGTGCATGGCGTCGGCTACCGCGTCTATCTCGCGGACAGCACGCGCCGCAAGCTGCGCCTGCACGAGGAGACGACGCTTTTTACGCATATGAGCGTGCGCGAGGATGACATCACGCTCTACGGTTTTGCCTCGGAGGACGAGTATGCCCTGTTCCAGCAGCTCATCAGCGTCTCGGGCATCGGCCCGAAGGTCGCGCTCGGCATCCTTTCGTCCATCACGGTCGAGAGCCTTTGCCGCGCCATCCAGAACAAGCAGGTCACCGTCCTCACGAAACTGCCGGGCATCGGCAAGAAATCCGCGGAGCGCCTCGTGCTCGAGCTCAAAGACAAGCTCTCGTTCGCACATACGACACCGGACGACGAGGAGCTCTTCCTCGAGACGGAAAGCGAGGTCGGCGACGACATCCTCAGCGAGGCCCAGGCCGCGCTCCGCTCCCTCGGCTACAGCGACCAGGAAATCACCCCGGTCCTCCGCAAAGCGACGAAATGCAAGGCGACCGAAGAAGCCATCAAATTCGCCCTCAAACAGTTGAGTGGCTTTTAATCGGAGGGAGGTTAGGAGTTGGAAGAATTCAACGTAGAGGACATTGACGAGAGCCGCATCGTCTCTCTCGACCAGCAGGACGCTGACGACTGGCAGTACAGCCTGCGCCCGCGCAAGTTCGCGGAATACATCGGACAGGACAAGGTCAAGAGCAACCTGTCCGTCTGGATCCAGGCTGCTCTTTCGCGCGGCGATGCCCTGGACCACGTCCTGCTCTATGGACCGCCGGGCCTCGGCAAGACGACGCTCGCGGGCATCATCGCCAACGAGCTCGGCGTCAATTTCCGCCAGACGTCCGGCCCGGCCATCGAGCGCTCCGGCGACCTCGCGGCCCTGCTCACGAACCTGCAGGAGCACGACGTCCTGTTCATCGACGAGATCCACCGCCTTTCGCACAGCGTCGAGGAGGTGCTCTACTCGGCCATGGAGGACTTCGCGCTCGACATCATCATCGGCAAGGGACCGAGCGCGCGCTCCATCCGCCTCGATATCGCGCCGTTCACGCTCATCGGCGCCACGACAAAGGCCGGCTCGCTCGCGCCACCGCTGCGGGATCGCTTCGGCATCATCTCGCGGCTCGAGTACTACACGCCGGAGTCCCTCGTGCAGATCATCAAGCGCGCGGCGGAAATCCTCGAAATCCCCATCGAGGACCAGGGCGCACTCGAAATCGCCCGCCGCAGCCGCGGTACCCCGCGCATCGCGAACCGCCTTTTGAAACGCGTGCGCGATGTCGCCCAGATTGAGGGCAGCGGCGTCATCACGGACGAAATCGCGGACAAAGCCCTGCGCATGCTCGAGGTCGACAAAGCTGGCCTCGACCGCACGGACCGCCGCATGCTCGAGACCATGATCCAAAAGTTCGCCGGCGGCCCCGTCGGCCTCGACACGCTCGCCGCTGCCATCAGCGAGTCGCGTGACACGATCGAGGACGTCTACGAGCCCTACCTCATCCAGCTCGGCTTCATCAACCGCACCCCCCGCGGCCGCGTAGCGACAAAATCCGCCTACGAGCACCTCGGCATCGCCTACCCGGAGGATTGACATGAAACTTTTATTGCATATGTGCTGCGGCCCTTGCTCCTGTTATCCCGTGAAGAAACTCCGCGAGGAGGGCATCGAGCCGACGGGCTACTTTTTCAACCCGAACATCCACCCGTACAAGGAGTGGGAGATGCGCCTCAAAACGGCGAAGGAGTTTGCGGAAAAGGTCGGCATGGCGATCCATACGGATGAGAACTACCGCATCCGCGATTTCCTGAAACGCGCCCTGCCCGCGGAGGACATCCCGAATGGCCGCTGCACGATGTGCTACACCTGGCGCCTCGAGCAGACGGCGAAGTACGCGGCAGAGAACGGCTTCGACGCCTTCACCTCGACGCTTTTCTACAGCATCTACCAGCAGCACGACCTCATGAAGCGTACGGCAGAGCACTTTGCGGAGAAGTACGGTGTGAAATTCTACTACGAAGATTTCCGCCCCGGCTGGCAGGAGGGCATCGACATCAGCCACGAGCTCGAGCTCTACCGCCAGCCCTACTGCGGCTGCATTTTCTCCGAGGAGGAGCGCTACAGCAAAGCCATCCGCAAGCAGCGCAAGAAGGAGAACAAGGCGAAAAAGCGCGCCCGCCTCGCCCGTGAAGCCGCAGCAGCTGCGTTAAGCCTGGCCTGCATCTTCCTGCCCGTGCAGACCGAGGCCGCCTGGCAGCCGTCCCTGCGCATCGGTCTCCTGAGTGGGCAGAGCAGCGTCATCCTCACGGGCGTGAATGTGTCGGGAGACTTCCTCGTGAGCGGCCAGGCAAAGCCCGTAAAGAACATCGCGTCCGGCCACTCCATGACAGTTGCGGCAGAGGGCAGTTCCTTTGTGCTGGATGGCCGTCATATCCCGGGCCCGACGCTGACGCTGCAGGCCGCGCATCCGAAGCAGGCGGACATGTTCCGCGTACAGGTAAATGGCAAAACCTACCGCGGTGCGGTGGAATTGCGCCTCGCGGGCGGCAAGATGACGGTCGTGAACGTCGTCCGCACCGAGGACTACGTGCGCGGCGTGACACCGCTGGAGATGCCACCGAGCTGGCCCCAGGAGGCCCTGAAATCCCAGGCCGTCGCCGCGCGCACCTTTGCCCTGAAAAACCGCGGCCGCCACAAAGCGCAGGGCTACGACCTCTGCACGACGACGCACTGCCAGACGTATGAAGGGACAGAGAGTGAGCAGGCGGGCGGCGATACGGCCGTCCAGGCGACGTATGGGCAGGTCCTCGAGTACCAGGGACGCCTCATCGATGCGCTCTACCACACCGATTCGGGCGGCATGACCGAAAACAGTGAGGATGTCTGGGGGAGCAGGATCCCGTACCTGCGCGCGGCGACGGAGCAATCCCAGCGCACGCAGCCGTGGACGAAGGACATCCCGGCAAGCACGCTGGCGGCACATTTTACGCACAAAGGAAAACTCGGTACGCTCAAAAAGGTCCAGCTCTCGCCGTTATCCTTCGGCAAGCGCACGGCCGACCGCACGGTCTCCGGCCGCGTGCGCAGCATGAAACTCATCGGCAAGGATGGCAGCATCACCGTCACCGGCGAGGAAATGCGCAACGCCTTCTCCCTGCGCAGCACGCTTTTCGAGGCGAAACTCGACGGCGGCGTCCTGCACCTCACCGGCTACGGCTGGGGCCACGGCCTCGGCCTCTCCCAATACGGCGCCAAGGCCTGGGCCGCCAAGATGCCCTACGACGACATCCTACGACACTACTACACCGACACCCAGATCAAACAGCTGTACAAGCCCTGAATGCACCAACATTCGCATACAATCCACTGTCCTTGCTATCCTGTCTTTCGCGCGTTACAATGAGGGAAAAGGATATGATAATTGGAAGCACTGAGGGGGAATTTGTATGAAACTGGCAATCATTGGTTCGGGAAAAATCGTGGAGGAGGCGCTCGGGGTGGTGAGCGCGATGCCGGCGTATGAGCTCGTGGCGATTTGGGCGCGGGAGCATAGCCGGGCACGGGCGGAGGCTCTCGCGGATACGTACCATATCCGTGCGGTGTATACGGACTATGCGGCGCTGCTGCGTGAGGTGGCGTGTGATGCCGTCTACATCGGCCTGGTGAACAGCGCGCATTATGCGTATGCGCGGCAGGCGCTGGAGGCGGGCAAGAACGTCATCGTGGAGAAGCCGTTTGCCGTGACGATGGCGGAGTACCATGAGCTGCGCCGCCTGGCGGAGGAGAACCACCTCTATCTCATCGAGGCCGTGACGCCGCTGCATACGCCGAATTTCCGCGCGATGCTCGACGTCCTGCCGCAGCTCGGGCAGATCCGTGCCGTGACGGCGAACTACTCGCAGTACTCCAGCCGCTATGATCGGTACGTGCAGCATGAGGTCCTGCCGGCGTTTGATCCGGCGTTCGCGGGCGGCGCGCTCTACGATATCAACATCTACAACCTGAACGTCATCATCGGCCTGTTCGGCGGGCCACGCACGGTCACGTATTTCCCGAACTATGGGTGGAACGGCATAGACACGTCCGGCGTTGCGGTGCTGCGCTACGATTCGTTTACGGCGACGTCGCTGGGGGCAAAGGACTCGGAGAGCCCCTGTCTGCTGCAGGTGCAGGGCGACAAAGGCTGGCTGCGGGTCAACGGCGCGCCCAATGAGCTGCGCTCGTTCACGTACTGCCTGCACGGCGGCGAGCCACAGACCGTCGACAAGAACCCGAAAGGCCACCGCATGATCAGCGAATTCGAGGACTTCGCGCGGATCTGGGCCGAGCACGACGACGCGGCCATCCAGCACTACCTCGACATCTCCGGCTACGTCATGAAGACCGCCTATCGCGCCCGCATCGGCGCCGGCATCTATTTCCCGGCCGACCAGTGAGCCGAGACCAATTTTTTGCATAGAAAATCGCTTCTGCCCATTCGCTTTGACAGAAGCGATTTTATTCTGTGCGCTTTATCGAAACGTGTCCTTTTTATTTACGGTTGTTATGGTATAATGGAAGTACCACTTTCGTTTTAGAGGAGGAGAAATTTTGCTCGCAACCAAGGAATTTGAGGATATCGAGGAAAAGGTCCTGCGCGGGGAGCGCCTGACGCGGGAGGATGGCGTGCGCCTGTTTCACTGCCATGACCTCGCGTGGCTCGGGGCGCTGGCGGATCATGTGCGCCAGGAGAAGTGCGGCGATATCGTTTATTATAATGTGAACTGCCACGTGAATCTCACGAATGTCTGCACGTCGCGGTGCAAGTTCTGCGCGTTCGGCCGCGATGCGGAGGATAAGGGCGCGTATGCGATGTCGAAGGAGCAGGCGATCTCGCTCGTGCGCGAGGCGATGCAGGACCCGGATATGGGCGGCCTGCATGTCGTGAGCGGCTTGCATCCGACCTGGACGTTTGAGCACTACCTCGGCATTTTGCAGGCGCTGCATGATACGTTCCCGCAGCTGTACATCAAGGGCTTTACGGGCGTCGAGATCACGCATTTTTCGAAGATTTCCGGCCTATCTGTGCGCGAGGTGCTCACGAAGCTGAAGGCGGCGGGCCTGAAGGCCATCGCGGGCGGCGGCGCGGAGATCCTGTCGGACCGCGTGCGCGGCGAGCTATGCCCGAAAAAGGCCACGGCCGACGAGTGGCTGAACGTCGCCCGCACGGCGCATGAGCTCGGCATCCCGACGAATGCGTCCATGCTCTACGGTCAGATCGAGACGCTGGAGGAGCGCGTCGACCATCTGCTGAAACTGCGCGCGCTGCAGGATGAGACGCATGGGTTCCAGACGTTTATCTGCTTCCCGTTCCTGCCGAAGAACACGGAGCTCGGCAAGACGGTCAAGCAGACGAGCATGTGGGACGACCTGCGCACGATGGCCATTTCGCGCCTCATGCTCGATAACTTCCGCAACATCAAGGCGTACTGGGTCATGCTCACGGTGCCCGTCGCGCAGGTGGCGCTGAATTTTGGTGCAAACGACATCGACGGCACGATCCACAAGGAGACGATCCTCCACGATGCCGGGGCCACGAGCCCGCGCTCGCTGTCCGAGGACACGATCATCCGCATCATCAAAGAGGCTGGCCGCACGCCTGCGCTCTGCGATTGCAATTTCAACATCATCCGCACGATCGACTGAGGGGAGGTACCATGATGGCAGAAAACAATCCGACGGACCTCCCGGCGTCCGTCCTCGCGCATATGGGGACGGGGCGGGAGCATCCGCAGGCGAAAGTCCGCTCCGCCGCCGTGCTCGAGGCGCGCCGCAAAGCGGAGTCCGGTGATCGCCTCACGAAGGAGGATGCGCTCGCGCTCTACGAGGATAACGACCTGCTTTTCCTAGCGAAATGCGCGCGTGCGGCGAAGGAGCGCAAGAGCGGCAAGAATGTCTACTACACGGTCAACCGCCACATCAACCTCACGAATATCTGCAGCTCGAACTGCCCGCTCTGCGCATTCCAGGTCGAGCAGGGGGACAAACGCGGCTACGTCATGGAGCACGACGACATCGCGCGCGTGCTCGAGCAGGCCAAGGCGACGCGCAACCTCACGGAGATCCACATCGTCTCGGCGCTGCACCCGGACAAGCCATTGGATTATTATGTCGACGTCGTGAAGCAGGTCCGAAAGGCGCTGCCAAAAGCGGACGTCAAGGCATTCACGCCCGTGGAAATCGTGAATTTCGCGAAGACGTCGGGCATGACGATCCGCGAGGTCCTGCAGGTGCTGCAGGAGGCGGGCCTCGACAGCCTGCCGGGCGGCGGCGCGGAGATCCTGTCGGACCGCGTGCGCCAGATCATCTGCCCGAAAAAGGCGACGACGGCGGAGTGGCTCGAGACGATGCGCACGGCACACGAGCTCGGCATCCGCACGAACTGCTCGATGATGTACGGCCATATCGAGACCATCGAGGAGCGCATCGACCACCTGCTGCTGCTGCGCGGCCTGCAGGACGAAACGGGCGGGTTCCAGGCGTTCATGCTGTTCCCGTTCCATCCCGCGCACACGAAACTCGGCGAGGAGCATCACCTCCAGCGCGTGGGCTCGTGGGAGGATATGAAAATGCTCGCCCTCTCTCGCCTCGTGCTCGACAACGTCGACCATTTCAAGGCGTTCTGGATCATGCTCACGATGCCGATTGCGCAGCTCGCGCTCGGCTTTGGCGCGGACGACCTCGATGGCACGATCGGCGAGGAGAAAATCATCCATGCGGCGGGCGCGAAGACGAACACGGGCATCACGCGCTCGACGCTGAAGAAAATCATCCGCGAGACGGGATACGTGCCCGTGGAACGCGATACGTTCTACCGCGCGATCCCGGACCAGGATGACGAAAAGGAGGTGCAGGGCTGATGTGTTTGACACCAGAACAGGGCGAGCAGATGCTCCTCACGGGCGACCCCATTGAGCTCGGCATCCTCGCCGACGCGGAGCGCGCCCGGCGCTTTGACAACACGGTCACGTTCATCGTCGACCGCAACATCAACTACACGAATGTCTGCGTGAACGAGTGCAAGTTCTGCGCGTTTTTCCGCCGCAAGGACCACAAGGACGCGTATCTGCTGAGCTATGACGAAATCCTCGAAAAGGTCCGCGAGACCGTCGAGGCGGGCGGCACGCAGGTCATGATCCAGGGCGGACTCTACCCGGACCTTGGCCTGCCGTACTACGAAAAGATGCTGCGCCTCATCAAGGACAAGTTTCCGTCCATCGCGATCCACTCGTTCACAGCGACGGAAATCTTGCATTTTGCGCGGCAGGAGGGCATCTCCGTGCTGGACACGCTGAAACGCCTGCAGGCGGCCGGCCTCGACAGTCTGCCGGGTGGCGGCGCGGAAATCCTCGTCGACGAGGTGCGCCAGCGCGTGAGCCCGAAAAAGATCATGACGGATGACTGGCTCGCCGTCATGCGTGCGGCGCACTCCATCGGCATGGAGTCCACGGCCACGATGGTCATCGGCTTTGGCGAGAGCATGGCGCAGCGCATCGAGCACATGGAGAAAATCCGCCAGCTGCAGGAGGAGACGGGTGGGTTCCGCGCGTTCATCACGTGGACGTTCCAGCCCGGCCACACGCAGCTCGGCGGTGAGAAAACCTCGAGCTGGGACTACATGAAGACGCTCGCCGTCACGCGTCTCTACCTGGACAACATCGCCCACATCCAGGGCTCCTGGGTCACGCAGGGCGAGCGCATCGGGCAGCTCACGCTCGGCTTCGGCGCCGACGACCTCGGCAGCATCATGCTCGAGGAAAACGTCGTGCGCGCGGCCGGCACGAGCTACGACATGAGCATCCGCAAAATGGCGGACCTCATCCGTGGCGCGGGAAAACGCCCGGCGCAGAGAAATACGACATACGATATCATCAAACGGTACTGACGATATTGATGATATTGACGATACTAACGATACTGGGGAGAAGATTATGGCTGCACAAGAAATTCAAAAAGCACAATATGCAATCGTCGGCGGCTCGGGGACGCTGTCCTCGGATTTCCCGAACAACTGCCAGGCCGATGACGTCGAGGTGCTCGCCGACAACCTGCATTTCGAGACGCCGTACGGCGAGAGCCCGGCATTCCGCCTGTTCTCGGTCGCGGGCAAGCATGTCCTCACGTGCCGCATGCACGGCTGGCGCTCGGGCGTCACGCGCGCGGATGCATCCCGTCAGGTATTCTGGACGTTCCGCGAGGCGGGCGTGAAGCGCATCCTCTCCGAGGGCGGTGTCGGCACGGTCAACCACCTGCTCGACATCCGCGACTTCATGGTCCCGGACGACTACCTCGACCTCTCCGTGCGCAAGGACGTCATGCTCGACGGACGCTACCTGCTCCTCATGCGCGATGCACTCTGCCCGGAGCTGCGCAAAGCACTCCTCAAAGCCGCGCGCAAACGCTTTGACGGCCGCATCTTCGACCGCGGCACCTACGCCGTCACCGACGGCCGCCATTTCGAAAGCCCGGCCGAAATCGCCATGATCCAGGGCCACGCCGACATCGTCGGCCAGTCCATCTGCCCCGAGGTCTACCTCGCCCGCGAAATCGGAGCCTGCTACGCCGGCCTATACTTCACCGTCAACTACGGCGAAGGCCTCGAAGGCGGCGTCTCCCACGACGTCATGGCCGACATCTTCTACGACGATGCCCCAATGATCGGCGAAATCCTCCTCGAAACCATCCGCGAAGTCGACGCCACCGACAAACACTGCGCCTGCGAATCCCTCCGCAAAGAAACCCTGCTCAAAGACGTCTACAACGAAGTATCGTCGAAAGGATAAAATTCCCCGATAGACACAAAACGAGGAACCGCCCAGGAAAGGCAGTTCCTCGTTTCCTTTTTCATAGCCGATAGAAAATATCTTTGACAGATACGAACAAATCCTCATAAAGGAAACGAAAGACCAAATGTCGAAATATATAACATAATGAATGATTGTAGCAGGAGGAGTGTCGTTATGAAGAAAAAGGTGTATTTTGCTGGGTCTATTCGCGGCGGCAGGCAGGATGCTGAATTGTACCAAAAGATTATTGCCACCATCAATGAAACGGACACCGTTCTGACAGAGCATGTTGGAGACCTGGGGCTGTCCCCGGTGGAAGGTAAGGGCGACAAGGCTATATATGCGCAGGATACGGCTTGGCTGCGTGAGTGCGATATTGTGATAGCAGAGTGCTCGACACCATCACTTGGCGTTGGTTACGAGCTCGCTTATGCCGAAAAGTATCAAAAGCCGGTGTACGTATTCTATAAGAAAGGCGTCAATCTTTCCGCCATGTTGTCGGGGGATACCTATTTTGAAATTTGCCCGTATGAGAATGAGAAGCACCTTCTAGGGGCTATAAAGTACATTTTGGGGCGGAAATTTCAGGCAGGGAAAAGGTCCTGCGACGACGAATAGTCTTATAGACATTATTAGCCGTATTATCGTGGAGAAAGAGGAGTTTTTTTATGCCAGAGAAGATCGATGCCATGTGGGATGATAACCCGGTTGATGTAACCACGGAAACCAATATGATCTGGTCCATCGCGAACAAACTTCGTGGGCCTTATCAGTCGGATAAGTACAAGGATGTCATCATCCCTATGACCATCATTCGCCGCTTTGAGTGCGCGCTGGCGGAGACGAAGGATGCGGTCGTGGCCAAGTTCAAGGCGAATCCGAAGTATCCGGCGAAGGCGATGTACCGGATCTCTGGCTATGAATTCTACAACACGAGCGAATTCACGCTGAAGGAGCTCACGAACGATGCGGACCATCTGGCAGCGAATTTCCGCAGCTATCTGAAAGGATTCTCGGCCAACGTGCAGGGCATCATCGAGAATCTCGATTTCGACAAGCAGATTACGAAAATGGACACGAATAACCGTCTGCTCTCCGTCGTGACGGCGTTCTCCGAGCTCGACCTCGACCCGAAGACCATTGACAGCATCAAGATGGGCTACATCTTCGAGGATTTGATTCGCCGATTCTCTGAAAATGCGGAGGCCGGCGACCACTACACGGGCCGCGACATCATCAAGGCGATGGTTTCCATCATCCTGGCCGAGGGCTGTGAGGATATTTTTGAGGACAAGAAAATCATCACGATCTGCGACCAGGCAGCCGGTACGGGCGGTATGCTTTCGACCGCGTACAACTACATCAAGCGATTCAACGCTACGGCCGAAATCAAGCTGTTCTCGCAGGAGGTCAATCCAGAGTCATATGCGGAGTGCCTCGCCGAGATGTTGATCAAAGGGCAGGATGAGGAGCATATCCGCAAGGCAGACACGTTCCAGCAGGACTGCTTCCCCGACACCAGGATGCGCTTCGTCCTCGAAAATCCGCCGTTCGGGACGGCATGGGGCGGAAAGGATGCGCCCGAGGGGGCAGAGGCTGCTGTCAAGAAGGAACATGCAAAAGGATTGGCCGGGCGCTGGGGTGCCGGTCTGCCAGGTACGAGCGATGCGCAGCTGCTTTTCGTACAGTCAGCTGTGGACAAAATGGACGAAAAGGTGGGCCGCGCGGTCATCGTCGAGAACGGCAGCCCGCTATTTTCGGGCGGCACGGCGTCGGGAGAAAGTCAGATCCGCCGCTGGTTGCTGGAGTCGGATCTGCTCGAGGCGATTATCGCCCTGCCAACGGACCTTTTTTACAACACGGGTATCGCTACCTATCTGTGGGTGCTCTCGAAGAATAAGCGCGAGGCCCGTAAAGGCAAAGTGCAGCTGATCGACGCCAGCAACCTGTGCCATCCGCTCCGTAAGTCCTTGGGTAAGAAGCGCAACGAGATTACGCCGGATGACCGCAAGAAAATCACGGAGCTCTATGCGAACTTCGAGGAAAACGAGTTCTGCAAGATTTTTGACAACGAAGACTTCCTCTACCGTGAATATGCGGTGATGCAGCCCCTGCAGCGCTCCTATTGGACAAAGAAGCCGAGATCCAGCGCGACCGCAAGGGCAATATAATATACGACACGGAGACCAAAGATACGGAAATCGTGCCGTACAAAGAGGATATCGAAACCTACATGGCCCGCGAAGTGCTGCCCTACGTACCGGACGCCAAGGCTTTCTGGGAGGAAAATCTCAAGAAGGCAAAGCCGGTTATCAAGACGGGGGCTGAGATACCCTTTACCCGCTATTTTTATAAATACGAAGAGCCAACACCTTCTGAAGAACTGGAAAAACAGTTTCTTGACCTTGAAGAGGAAGTCTCTACACGTGTAGCAGAACTCTTTCAGTAAGGTGGTGGTACTATGCGCGAAATGATAGACAGTGGTGTGAAATGGATAGGGCGAATTCCTTCTACATGGAAAGTCATTCGAGGAAAATATATATTAGAATATTTACAAAAACCGGTAAGGGAAACAGATGAGGTTATTACCTGTTTTCGCGATGGTGAAGTGACACTGCGTAGCAATCGTCGCGAGGATGGTTTTACTATTTCTATGAAGGAAATTGGGTATCAGGGAATAGATGCAGGAGATTTAGTTGTGCATGGAATGGATGGATTTGCTGGTGCTATAGGAATATCCGATTCACGAGGTAAGGCATCACCTGTACTTAATGTACTCGGGACAAACCAAAATAAAAGATTCATGATGTACTATCTTCGTAATATGGCATACTCAAATATCTTCATGGCTCTATCAATGGGGATACGCGTTCGATCTTGCGATTTAAATTGGAAAAAATTAGGAGAATTACTATACCCAGTTCCATGTATTGATGAACAGAATAAAATAGCTAATTTTATCGACAATAGGCTCCATAAAATATCTGAACTTCATAAAAATATTCAATCCCAGATTGATACTCTTGAAAACTACAAGAAATCTGTCATTACTAAGGCTGTTACAAAAGGCTTGAATCCTGATGCACCGATGAAGGATAGCGGGATTGAGTGGATGGGGAAAATTCCAGAACATTGGCTTACAATTAAACTTAAATATCTTGGAAACACGAAAAATGGATTGACATATAAGCCGGAGAATATAGTCGAAGCAAGCGGAGGGAAATTAGTGCTCCGTTCATCAAATTAGATGTAGCAATCCTCAATATATTCACTATGTGTTAAATTCGAATATATTTGATCATTATCTCGGCACATTTTTTACTTCAACAATCAACCAACTTACAAAAAGAAATTTTGAAAATATGGTTGTTCCTTATACGACAAGTGATGAAGAACAAAAAGAAATAGTGGATTATCTAAAAAATAGATGTGTAGCTATTGATAATCTTATTGCGAAGAAACGCGCACAAATTTCTACACTTCAAACTTATAAGAAGTCTCTTATTTACGAATATGTGACCGGCAAAAAGGAGGTCCCTTTCGATGAATGACTTGTTTACCGAGAAGGAATATCAGCATTTCATCATGGACTACCTGAAGGAGCAGAATGGCTATCGTGTCCGTCATGCGACAAAGGCTGGCGGGGACTATGACCGGCGCTTTGCGATGGACCGGGGGATGTTGTTCGAGTTCCTGCGTGCGACGCAGCCCGATGTGCTGGCGGAGCTGCGGAAAATCTACAAGGACAAGACCGAGGACACCGTTGCCAGCTTTATCAACAGCGAGATCACGAAGCGGGGGAGCAGTATTATCCATGTGCTGAAGCATGGCGTGGATTTTTCCACCTCGCTGCACCTCGACCTCATGTACACGAAGCCCGCGACGGATTTCAACCCTGAGCTCACGAAGCTCTACGTGCAGAATATTTTCTCGATCATGGAGGAGGTCTGGCCGGATGACGATACGCGCGTTGACCTGGTGCTGTTCCTCAATGGTCTTGCGATCATTTCCTTTGAGCTGAAATGCAATCCGGCGGGGCAGAACTACGAGGATGCGATCGCGCAGTACCGTGCGACGCGCGACCCGAAGAACCGCCTGTTCCTGTTCAAGGCGGGCTGCTTCGTCCATTTTGCGATGGATCTCGAACAGTGTTATATGACGACACACCTTGCGGGCAAGTCCACGTATTTCCTGCCGTTCAACCGCGGTTGCGGGACAGACATCAACCGTGGCGCTGGCAACGACATCAACCCCGAGACGGGGCGCGGCGTCGATTACATGTGGGAGGATATCCTGAAAAAGGATACGGTGCTTGACCTGATCAGCAAGTACATTTTCGTCGAGGTCAAGGAGAAAATTGACCAGAAGACGGATGAGAAGAAAATCTCGGAGACGCTGATTTTCCCGCGCTACCACCAGCTCGACTGCGTCCGGAAAGTCATGGCCGACGTGTGCGAGCATGGCACGAAGATGAACTATCTCATCGAGCACAGTGCCGGCTCGGGCAAAACGAATACCATCACGTGGCTCGCGTATCGCTTTGCTTCGCTCCACAATGCGCAGAACAAGCAGATTTACGATAAGATCATCATCGTCACCGACCGCGTCATCGTCGACCAGCAGCTGCAGCGGGCAATTCTGGCCATCGAGCATAAAGAGGGCATGGTCCGCCCCATGGACGACAAATGCACCTCGGCAGACCTGCAGACGGCGCTTGAGGGCAACGTCAAGATTATCGGTACGACGATTCAGAAGTTCCCCTATATCGTGGATTCTGTGCGCAATCTGAAGGATACGAACTTCGCCGTCATCATCGACGAGGCACACTCCTCGACCTCCGGGAAGGATATGCAGGCGGTCATGAAGGCCCTCGGTACGGAGAAAACGGACGAGGAGGCTGCGGAGGAGGCAGAGAATACCGACGATGCCATTACGGCGGAGCTAAGGCGCCTCGGCAAACCGGAGAATGTCTCGTTCTTTGCGTTTACCGCTACGCCGAAGCCGGCCACGCTCGCGATTTTCGGGCGGCTGAACGAGCACGGGCAGAAGCAGGCTTTCCACCTTTACAGCATGAAGCAGGCCATCCAGGAGGGCTTTATCCTGGACGTGCTCTCGCATTACACGACGTACCAGACGTTCTTCACGATCAACAAGACGATCGCCGACAATCCGAAATACAAGACGAGTGCGGCCAAGAAGAAGATTGCCCGCTTTGCCGTGTTGCACCCGACGAACATCGCCCAGCGCATCGAGATCATCATCGAGCATTTCCGCTCGGTGGTGAAGGATGGGCTCGGCGGCCGGGCAAAGGCGATGGTCATCACGAGCTCCCGTGAAGAGGCGGTGCTCTATAAGCAGGCTTTCGAGCAGTATATCCGGCGGCACGAGTATCATGATGTGCAGGCGCTCGTGGCTTTCTCGGGCACGGTGAAAATCAAGGGAACGGAATATACCGAGTCCGGCATGAACGGTTTCCCGGATAAGAATACGGCGGACGAGTTCGACAAAGAAGACTATCAGGCGCTGCTCGTCGCGAACAAGTACCAGACCGGTTTCGACCAGCCGAAGCTCTGCGCGATGTATGTGCTGAAAAAGCTCAAGGGCGTCAATGCCGTGCAGACGCTTTCCCGGCTCAACCGCATCTGCCCGCCGTACGATAAGCATGTCGTGGTACTCGATTTTATCAACGATTACAAGGAAATGCAGGATGCCTTCGCACCGTATTACGAGACGACCATCCTCTCGAACAGCGTGAACCCGTCCTCCATCTACGACCTGTCCGCAAAGATTGACGGGTATTTCGTCCTGGATCCCGACGATATCGAGAAATTTGCCGATACGCTCTTCGCGGGGCAGGGCGATATGAAGAAGCTCGATGCCCGCAAGCGGCAAAAGATGACGGCCTATCTGGCCCGCGCCAACAAACGCATCATGGACGAGCCAGAGGAAACGAGCAAAGAAATCACGCAGGCCATGCGTCATTTCCGCCACCTCTATCAGTTCCTCATGCTGGTGACGCAGCTTACGGATGTCGAATTGCATAAAAAATATCTTTTCATCGACTACCTGCTGGCATGGCTCAACGTGCGGCATCCGGGCGGAGGCTTCGATCTCAAAGGGAAGATCGAGGCGGCGAACTTCGTGCAGGAGAAACGCGCCGAATATATCGCGCAGCCCATGACGGCAAAGCCCGTCGTCAAACTGCCCACGGCCGAGTCTCTCCACCTGACCGAGGAAAAAGAGGAGAAGCTCTCGGAAATCATCGCCGAGATCAACAGCAAGCTCGGCAAGAACTACGACACGGATGTCGCCGTCAAATCCGCCCTGCAGATCCGCGACATCCTCATGAAATCCGACGACCTCCGCCGCGCGGCGCAGAATAATACGGAAAAAGACTTTTCCTTTGTCTTCAACGACCACCTGGACGCAGCACTCATCGAGGGCTTGGAACAGAATCAGGACTTCTTCGGCCTGATGCTCGACAATGACGACATCAAGAAACAGGTTATGGGCATCTTCATCGACAGCATCTATAACAGCATGCGGCAGAACAGAGTTTAACAGGATATGTAATCTACCATCGATGATGCTGAGGCTGGTAAGGCAGAGTATGATCCGTATGCCTTCCTAGTACGTGCACGTCAAGGAATAGCGGAAAGAGGTTTGACGGAAGTCACGCTGCATACGGGCGTTTTCAGGTTCATGCTTTCACTATTCACACATGGATATGTGTGATATATAATGTGTCATTGACATCAAAGATATCGTAGTTTTGTGACTCGATGAAATACCGCACGACGACATCGCGGTGGTTCCCGTTGGAGAGGGTATATCCGGCGTGGCTTAGGAGTTCCTGCGTCTCCGCGAGGTTGAGCTTCATGGCGATGGATATAGCGAGAACCGTCTCCTTGCGTGGCTGATAATCTTTGTGGCTGCGTATTTTCGAGAAAAGCCGCCGGTCGATGTTGGCCCGCTTATAGACCTCCGGGTCACTCAGGCCGCGGTCGTCAATCCAGCGGAAGAGTGTCTCAGAGAATGTCTCGCCAAGCTGGTTGAGCTCAGATTGAAGGAATGTTTTCGGGTGAGCCGGTTCTGTACCCTGGCGGTATAAGCGGCGACGATGATCTGGGCCATAGGCTTCGTCGTCGATGCGGTACTCGTTTTCGAGGGCATGGTCGACATAGTGCTCCTCCAGATAGCTGGTTACGTTCTGATACCGTTCATCGCTCAGATGAAAAGCCTTGCGGTCAAATACGACAAGATAGACGGTCATCTCACTGGTATGCAGGAAACCGCGGATAGCCTGGACGGCCGTATCGAGGGCGATGTCCGTCGGCCACCCGAGGACACCAGCACCGAGCAGAGGGAAGGCGATGGATTGTAGTCCCTGGCTTTCTGCGATAGCCAGGGCATGGCGGTAGCAGGATGCCAGGATGTCCGGCACTTCCCGCTTCTGAGATTCGCAGCAGCGGCTATGTCGTCGATACGCTTGAGGCTGTCCTTTGGTGTCTGCTCCATACAACGAGCTATGAGGAATGCGTCACCATGGCGGTCAATCTGGGGGAGGACACGGACACCGTAGGAGCTATCGCCGGAGGGCTGGCTGGGCTCGCTTACGGCTATGACGCGATTCCTGCGTCCTGGCTCGATGCCCTGCTGAAAAAAGAAGAATTGGAAGCAGCCTGCCGAGCGTTCTATCCGATGGTCCAGGGAAAGCAAAAGAGAGACTCGGGCGAGAAGATCCTCTATGCGGTAAAAGCCCTGGAAGCTGCGGAAAAAGGCACGATTGATGAGCGAGCCATCGTCAGTCTCATCGACCACATCTATAATGGGTATTATCCGTGCGACATCTGTGACGAGAAAATCGAGCAGTGCATCGCGCATGGATCCGAGAAACAGTGCTGTGCTATGTTTGTCTCGCTCTGGCGTGAGGATCACTGGATCGGTTATACCTTTGAAAAGCGGATTCAGAAAGGACAGGTACAGCGCCTCCTGGAGCGCCTGCTGACCTTATGGCGGGGCTCCGGGAAGGGAAATTCGGTGATTGCGTAGAATCAATATTCATTGAGCAGCTAATGAAGCAGTAGAGGGAAGGTCAGCAGCATATGCAATCGTTGGATGAGTTACGTCAGGATATGGAGCGGCAGAAGCAGGGAACAGAGAAACCTGCGCAAAGCCATTCGGTCCATTTCGAGCCGGAGGATATCATCTCACCGGCACTCGACAAGGAAATGCGGCATTTCGATGAGGTGCTCCGTACCGTCCCACTGCCGGATGGCGCCGACCGGAAAGAGAAGCTCGAGCCTGTCGGCAAATTCGTATCCGATGCGATTTCCATATCGCTGATAGAGGGACTGAACAAAGGAACGCAGAGATGCAGCGCGTACATGGAGGCACAGGGGTACCGGTTCGATGTGCGAATACCCGTTGAGGAACAAGAGAAGCCTCCCAAGGGCAGCATGGTGGACCAAATCCGCGATGCTGCCGAGCGGGAATGCTTCAAAAAAGCATTTGGATTCACGATCGATGATGCCGAGGATGGCAAGGCAGAGTATGATCCACACACCCTCCTGTTCCAGTATCAGGGCATGGAATCGACCTGGGCGGACGTTGAGGAGATACTGAAAAGCCTGCCGCCCACGGTGTACGAGCATGGGAGCATCTTCGAATGGTATAAGAAAATCCTGCACGACCTTGTACTGAGTGCTATCGCCGTTGGTTACGCATATGGCTGGAACGATAGCCTCAAGTACGTGCATACCAAGGAATAGCGGCGAGGGAGATTTGACGAGGGGGAAGTCGCGCTGCGCAGTCACGGGCGCCATCTACGGCACCCGAAACATGATGAAAGAGCAGATGAAGAAGCTGGACGGTCAAATGGCCACCGATCAGCAGTACCGCGAGCTCAAGGGGCGCTACGACGAACTGGGGCGGCGCTATCAGGAGTTGCAGGAGCAGCAGAAGCGGCTGACCGACATCCTAGACAGGATGAGCCAGTCACAGGGAAGGTAACGTTCCCTGGGCGTTATCTTTGGTCACGCGACACAACGGACAACGAAAAGGAACTAGCAAATGGCAGGCATCATCGTGGTGCCTGCCATTTTTCGCTTGCTTATATGGCAAAAATACCATATAATATGTGTGGAGGGAAGCTATGGAACAAGACAATTTTTTGATTGAGTTCTTCCAGCTGGATGACCAGTCCTGCCCGGTACAGGAGTTCCTCGACTCGCTGGATGACAAGATGGCGGCCAAGGTCTACGGGCTTATGGAGATACTGGCCGAGCAGGGCAATGCGCTGCGCAAGCCGTACTCAGGGCCGCTGGGCGATGGCATTTTCGAGCTGCGGGCACAGTTCGGCTCCAATATCACGCGGGTGCTGTACTTCTTTTATGTCGGGCAGCACATTGTCATGACCAACGGCTTTACCAAGAAACAGCAGAAAACACCGCCGAGACAGATAGAACTGGCCAAGAAATACCGCAAGCTGTATTTGGCAAGGAAAGGGGAATCCGTATGATTACATTCAGAGACTCGCTAAACAAGCGGCTGCAGGACGAGCATTTCCGCAAGGAATACGAGGCGATACAGCCGGACATGGACATTATCCGCACGCTGGTACGCATCCGAAAGGAACAGTGCCTGACGCAACAAGAACTGGCGGCGCGAACAGGCATCGACCAGGGCGACATCAGCCGGCTGGAAAACGGTTCGCGCAACCCGACGCTCAACATGCTGAAAAAGCTGGCTGACGGGCTGGGCATGAGCCTGCGGCTGGAGTTCGTGCCCAAACAGCCGGTCTAAAAGCGTAGCTGGTGCTCTTCATGACGAAGTTCCTGTTCCTCCCGTCGGCGCTCAATGCCATGCTGAACCTCGCGATCAAGGTGTGCGTCATCGCGTTTATCACGTCGAGAATTGCGAAAGGAAAATGCATTCCTAAAAAAAGCGGCAGCATTCTTTGCGAAGGAAGCAGACTAGCCAAGTATCAGTTTATCCAGAAAAATCAGCAAGAATTCGGCGTGCGCTGGCTCCTGCGGCGTTTATTGACCTGCACTGCAGTGAGGTGGTTGCTACGCTTAATGGCGCGCACATCGATGCCCAGCTGGCTGTGGATACACTTGCCAAGGCGCTGCAGCGCCGTAAGCCTGGTAAAGGCCTGATACTGCACAGCGACCAAGGGTGCCAGTTCACATCGGAGCAGTTCACGGCCTACTGCGCCAAACACCATATCCAGCAAAGTATGAGTCAGGCCGGCTGTCCTTATGACAACGCACCAATGGAGCGTTTCTACAATACTTTCAAGCACGAATTTTATTACGTACATAGGTTCAGCCGCAATGCTGAACTAGATGACGGCACGTACCGATTCATAGCCAAATATAACTGCCGCAGACCACACAGCCACAATGGCGGTTTGCCGCCAACAGTAGCGCGTCTGAAAGCAGCTTAAATTTTATACCCAAGTGTTACAAAAAGGCTTGACTAGATCAATGAAGGGAGAGTTATCTATGGGAATTATTGATGGACTGATGGGAAATGCATCAGAGACCGATATCGAGGATATCAAAGAGAAGTATCAGAAGCTGCTTGCTCCCGGCGAAACGATTGAGCAGGCATACAGTCTGATCCGCGACAAGATTCTGCTCACCAACATACGCATGATCCTGATCAACAAGCAGGGCGTCACGGGCAAGAAAACGGAGTATCATTCTATCCCCTATGGAAAGATTACGCATTTCTCCATCGAGACAGCAGGCAATCTTGATATGGATGCGGAGCTGCGTATCTGGGTGGCCGGCATGGGGAATACGGCCATCGAGAAGACATTCGGCAAGGATCAGGATGTTTTCAAGGTGCAGAGCGTCCTTGCAAAGCATGTAGCGGGGGAGTAAGTTCCGATGTGCAGCAGGTATGAGATTGGAGATAGGGTCCAGCGGTTCCTTATCCCGTATGGCTGGAATCAGCAGCTGCGGGCGGGGGATGTTCACCCGCAGGAAAAGGCCCCCGTCCTGACGAGAGATGGCGGGGGAATATCCGCATGCTCGATGGCATGGGGCATGACGCACCCGAATACGGGCAAGCTCATCATCAACGCACGCGAGGAAACGGCAGCCGAAAAGCCGATGTTCTCCCGCAGTCTGCGGACACAGCGGTGCATTCTCCCTGCCGAGAAATTCTACGAGTGGGACGCAGACAAGCACAAGATTACATTTTCGGCGGCAGATAACGGCTTGCTTTATCTATGTGGTATCTATCGGTTCGAGGATACGATCCCGCATTTCGTTATCCTGACGAAGGCAGCCGATGATGTTATGCGTCCCGTCCATGATCGTATGTCGGCGATGATTCGTGAGAAAGATATTGACGAGTGGCTGCTGGATGACAGACGCGTACAGGACTTGCTGAAAAGCGATGTTCGGTTGGTGCGCCATCAGCCAGTCGAAGAATTCTCCCTGTTTTGATGGCTTTGACTGAAAAAAGATGGAGTTATGCCTATGCTGGTCCGTTTATCGGCCGGGCAGCTTATGACTGGTCGGTGGAGATGTCGATCTATCTGCGTATGGATGAACACCGGCATGGACTGGGGAAAATGCTTTATCAGAAGATGGAGGATGTCCTGCGCGCGCAGGGAATCCTGAACCTCAATGCCTGCATCGCAGTCCCAAAGGCGGATGGAGATGCGTATCTTACGGATAACAGCATGAAGTTCCATGAACATATGGGATATCAAATGGTTGGCAGATTCCATGACAGCGGGTACAAATTTGGCCGTTGGTACGATATACCGATACTAAAAAATCCCTGCAGTGTAATTTGCACTGCAGGGATTTTGTTATGGAACCTGTTTGTGCACACGGATCGGATTGCTTTCATGGTAGCTTGCTCCTTTTAGGCGGCTTTGGTTGATGATACTGTCCTCGGAAATCTTTATGGGCCTTATACGATTTCCATACGCCGGATATCGCACCGGCGATGCAGCTGATAGAAAGGAACAGGAGAAAGCCTAGGCCGACGAAGCACAGGATTTCAAACATGGTCATCCCTCCGTATGTAACAGTGTATCTACCCGCTGGCAGATACGGTCACGATTGTTCCCCTGAAAGTCGAGGTAGAAGTTCTCCGTGCAGACCAGCCAGAGCATCTTGTCGAGCTTATAGGCGGTGGCATCTTCGTCTACGCCTTCTTCACGAACGAGTTTCGCCCAATCGAAGAGGAAGCGGACGACTTCCTTATCGGGGACAGAATCCTTCTCCCTGATACGGCTGACAATCTTGTTGATATGGATATCCGGCTTCGCGAGCCATGTGCATCCGCATTCCTTGAGCCAGTCGCAAGTGAGGGCGAAGCCAAGCCCGTGGATGCGCTTCTGGATGCCCTCGGGGATGAAATACTTCTGCAGGGCATCGTAGCTGACAAAATGGGCGGCAGCAATCCTGTCTAGCCAATCCGTAAGTTCTCGGTAGAACTGCAGCAGCATATCTTTTTCCAGCATCAATTTCGCCTCCTGCTATTATATTCGATACGGTCATGTATAATTCCTACGTTTTGAATATCGAACGTAGAATTATGGGAACAAAAGTTCTTGCAAACATACATGCCCTGTGCTATTATAAATATAGAAATCCTGTTCGGTTCAATCATCGT
>OMYB01000026.1 GCA_900315155.1 uncultured Selenomonadales bacterium
GCTATCCAGACGATGAATATTTCTTCTTAAAACTTATCGACATGAGCCGCCATTGATGTACGTGGGATGGCTCATCCCACAGAAAAAATGATAGAGCCTATTTTATTCCATCATCCCCGCATCGAATCTACGGCGTCGCAGAGAGCGGCAAAGAACGAATCGATATCCGCCTCCGTCGTAAAGCGACCGATCGTCACGCGTACGGCGCTGTCCGCCTGCTCCTTCGACTGCCCCATCGCAAGGAGGACATGCGATGGCTCGACGGAACCGGCACTGCAGGCGCTGCCAGCCGAAACGGCAAAGCCCAGCAGGTCAAGGCGGATGAGCAGGGTCTCATGGTCGATGCCCTTGATGCCGAAGCTGATATTTCCCGGCAGGCGCTTTGTCCGGTGCCCGTTAATCCAGGCACCATCAATCGTGAGGATGGCATGGATGAGTTTTTCACGGAGCTCCGTGAGGCGTGTGCGTTCCCTTGCCATTTCCTCCAGCGCAATCGCTGCAGCTTCGCCCAAGCCCACGATACCTGCCACATTTTCCGTTCCTGCCCGCAGGCCGCGCTCCTGCGAGCCACCGCGAATGAGCGGCTCGATGGACCAGCCGCTGCGCAGGTAGAGTGCACCGATGCCTTTCGGGCCATAGAGCTTATGCCCCGAAATCGAGAGAGCATCCACGCTCAGCGTGTGCACGTTGATAGGGAGATGCCCGACTGCCTGCACGGCATCGGTATGGCAGAACACGTTGCTTTCCTGGCAAAGCAGTGAAATACTCCCCATCGGTTCCGTCGTTCCCACCTCGTTGTTCGCGAGCATGATGGAGAGCAGGATGGTATCCTCGCGCATCGCTGCCTCCACTGTTGCCGTTGAGACGCGCCCCTGGGCATCCACAGGCAGGTAAGTAACAGAAAAGCCTTCTTTCTCGAGGCCCTTGCACGTCTCGAGAACGGCATGGTGTTCCACGGACGAAACGATGATGTGACGGCCCAGCCCTGCCTCGCGCTGCGTATGGGCAATGTCACGCAGGACCCAGTTATCGCTCTCGCTGCCGCCCGAGGTAAAGAAAATCTCCTCCGGCTCCGCACCGATGAGATCCGCGACCTGCAGGCGCGCGCGTGCCACAGCCTGACGGGCGCGCCGTCCATAGCTGTAAAGGCTCGACGGATTGCCGAAGTAATCCGTCAGATATGGCATCATGGCATCGAGGACGCGTTTGTCCAGCGGTGTCGTCGCCGCGTAATCCAGATATACCGATTCATTTTCCACAGCCAATCCTCTCCTCCCAGCCCACGTCCGGCTCCTGCGAATTATCCTCGCAGAGATCTTTCAGGGTAATGCTCTCGAGCACCTTCGTGATGCTGTCGCAAACCTTCGCCCAGACACCACGCGTGACGCAGCTGCCTGCGCGGTCACAGTACTGATTATCCTTATCCGCATCATCCAGCAGGCAGTTCACGAGCGCGATCGGCCCCTCGACAGCCGTGATGATTTCCCCGACCGTAATCGAGCACGGAGGTTTTGCCAGCATATATCCGCCCTGCGCCCCCCGGATGCTCTTAACCAGGCCGGCTTTCCGCAGAGACCCCATAAGCTGCTCCAGATAGCTCTCGGAAATGCCCTGCTTCTGGCTGATTGCCTTCAAGGATGTCGCGCCCTCCCCATAACGGAGCGCGAGCTCATAGAGCGCTGTGACGCTGTATCTTCCCTTCGTCGATATCTTCATATCCGTCTGCCTTTCAATTCCGAGTAATTTTGTCAGATTTATGGAATAATATAACAGAAAAAAGGCATTCTGTCAAAGCCCCATGCAGGGTAAACAAAAGAGCCTCCCATGGGAAGGCCCTCTTGGAGATAAACCTTATTTTTGCTCCTCGCCGGCATCCGCCTTTGGCGCATCGGGCACGGCATGCACGCTCGCATGGAGCGGGCGCAGCGGCATAACCGTCGAAATGGCATGTTTATAGACCAGCTGCTGCTTCCCCATCGTCTCAACGATAACCGTAAAATTATCAAAGCCTTTCACGAGGCCTTTGATCTGAAAGCCGTTGACGAGGTGGATCGTCACCGGAACCGATTCTTTCCGCGCCTGATACAGGAATGCATCCTGCAGATTCTTCTGTGCCATGAGTATTCTCCTTTCTACTCCTCATCCCATACGTTCGACACCAATGGGGAAAAACCCTCTTTTTTTCAGCCGTGCCAGGGCCTGGTTGCGTACTTCCTCCGGAGACAAACCATCCACATCGACCCATTCGATATAGGGCATCTTTCGGTACCACGTAAGCTGGCGTTTCGCGAAATGGCGGGTATGCAGCTTCACGGTCGCGACAGCTTCTTTACGGCTTCCTTCTCCTGCAAGATAGGCAGCGATTTCCTTGTAGCCGATTCCCTTCATGGCAGGCGCCTCTCTCTCCACGCCCTTGGCGAGCAGGCCGCGGACCTCGTCCTCGAGGCCGGCCTCCATCATGAGGTCGACGCGGCGATTGATCCGCGCATAGAGGGCCTGGCGTTCCCTGCGCAGCCCGATCACGCAGGCATCGTAGACGAGGCTTTCCGCCGTATCCGCAGCCCGCTTTTCCTGTGAGACAATGGTGCCGCCGTATTTCAGCGTTTCGAGAGCCCGCACGACGCGCCGGAAATCGTTGACATGCAGGCGCGCCGCCGTTTCCGGATCTGCCTGTTCGAGCAGCGCATGGACAGCTTCTTTGCCTTTTTCCTGCGCCAGCCGCTCCATCTCGGCACGAAAATCCTCATGGCCTTCGGCGTGACTGAACGCATAGCCCTCGAGCAGTGCCTTGATATAAAGGCCCGTGCCACCGGCCAGGATAGGAATCTGCCCTTTTTCGTTCAAGGCATGAATCCACGCTGCTGCCTGCTCCTGGAACCGCGTCACCGTGTACGGCTCATCCGCATCGAGGATGTCGATGAGATGATGCGGGATGCCGCGCCGCTCTGCCGGCGTTGGCTTTGCTGAACCGATATCGAACCCGCGGTAGACGAGCATCGAGTCACCCGAGATGATTTCACTGTGCAGGAGTTCTGCCAGGTCAAGGGAAAGGTCTGTCTTTCCCACGGCCGTTGGCCCGAGGATGACGATCACCTTTTCCTTTTTCGCCTGTAGCGACGCCGCCGGTGCCGAGTCCGTCACGTCACTCGAGCTCCATCGTCTCGCCCGGGTCGACGATATGGACCTCGGCACGCGTCATAGCCTCGGTGATTTCCTTGTAATGCTTCACATCCTGATTGATGAGAGGCCACGTATTGTAATGGATAGGAATCACGTGACGCGCATTCACGAACTGCGCCGCCAGGGCAGCATCCTCGAGGCCCATCGTATAGTTGTCGCCGATCGGCAGCAGGGCATAGTC
This sequence comes from uncultured Selenomonadales bacterium, assembly GCA_900315155.1. Taxonomy (GTDB): domain Bacteria; phylum Bacillota; class Negativicutes; order Selenomonadales; family Selenomonadaceae; genus UBA2897. The sequence goes on from OMYB01000026.1 coordinate 3,362, forward strand.
GAGGTTATCCTTGCGGCCGATGATCTTCATGTCGGAGAACAGGGCCGTATCCCCCGCGAAATAAATCTCGAGGTCGCCGATATAGATGACATAGCCGCACGCCACGCCGCCTGCCACACCGGAGCTGTGCTTTGCCATCGTCATGCGGACCTTGCCAAAAGGCAGCGTCAGCGAGCCGCCAAGATTCATCGGATGCTGCTTCAGTCCCGGCACGCGTGCATCGCAAAGTGCCAGCACCTCCGGGATACCCACAAGCTCTGCGCCTGTGCGGCCCGCGATTTCTGGTGCATCGCCGAGATGATCGCCATGCGCATGAGAAATGAGGATATAATCGCACTCCACGTCCTTGGCCTGGATCGTCGCCTTCGGATTGCCCGTGAGGAACGGATCCGCGAGTACTTTATATTTTCCGTCATCGAGCAGGAAGCAGGAATGACCATAATACGTGAACTTAACCATAAAGATTCCTCCTTTTCCTTTTCGGATTGAAGTTCTCAATGTATCATGATATTATATCATGAGAATATTTGTTTTGTAAAGAGAGATGTTTTTCTATGTCAAGTCGACTGTTCCTGCCACAGGGTTCGATTCTCTTTCCAACGGAATGGGCCGCACCACAGGTCCTCGTACTCGGCGGACGCGCGCCATCGGCTTCGTGGCTGCGCACGGCCGTCAAAAATCTCAGCGTCACCGCTGTAGACCACGGCCTGGATGCCTGCCGCGGGGCGGGCATCCGGCTGGAGCGCCTGATCGGCGATGGCGATAGCGCGGATCCGGCAAACTGGTCATGGGCAGAGTCTCAGGGTATCCCCATCGAACGCTATCCTGCCGAGAAAGACGACACGGACACGCAGCTCGCCATCGCTGCTGCTCAGCAGGAATCTTCCTGCCTGCTCCTCACAGGGGCATTTGGCGGCCGCTTCGATCATGCATACAGCACGCTCTTTTCCGCGAGCCGTGCCGATGGGCACATTGTGCTCGCCGATGAACAGGAAATGTGCCTGTTCCTGCATGCGAATGAGTCTGTTACCGTGCAGTTTACGCAGAAACCGAAGGCCATTTCCCTGCTCCCCTTCACTGCCGAAGTCACCGGCGTCACACTCTCTGGCGTGCACTGGCCGCTCCGGGATGCCGTGCTTGCGCAGGAAAGGCCGAATGCCATAAGCAACGAGCTGGAACCACCGAATGACACGGTCACGCTCCGCATCGGTACCGGTATCCTCGGCCTCTACGCCTGCTGGATAAATGGGCCCACGTTATCTAGGCACTAAAATGCCGCTGACGGACAGCCTCGTAAAGCGCGATGGCTGCCGCCGTACCGACATTCAGGGATTCCGCCGCCCCATACATGGGGATATAGACCTTTTGCGCTCGCACCAGCAGCGCCGCAGAAACGCCGTTGCCCTCATTGCCGAATACCACAGCTGTCGGCCGCGTGAGGTCGCAGGCAAAATGCGGCCGTGCGGTCTCGTCCAGGGCTGCAGCCAGAAGCTGCAGTCCTTTTTCCTGCGCCCACGATGCCAGCTCATCTACGGTCACGCCGCTCACGACGGGCAGGTGAAACAGCGATCCCATCGTCGCCCGTACGGTCTTTTCCTCGTAGACGTCCACGGATCCCTTCGTGAAAAGGACGCCGGCTGCTCCCGCTGCATCGGCGGTGCGGATGATCGTCCCCGCATTCCCAGGGTCCTGGACGCCATCGAGGACGACATAAAACGGCGCGCTCTCCCCTTGATTCTGCAGGGATTCCAGCCCGTTCTGCTTCATCTCCAGGACGATGAGGATGCCCTGTGGCGACTCCGTCGCGCAGGCTTTCCGAAAGGCAGCATCGGCCGTTTCATAAAGCGGGCATCCCTGTGCTTCCAGCGTATCGAGCAGCTTTGCGCCACGCTCCCCGGATGCCAGGTCTGCCGTATAAAGGGCATAGCAGGTTTTCCAGCCTGCATCCGCCGCAGCGGCTGCCATTTCGCCGAGACGCAATCCCTCTGCAACGAACCGTCCCTGCTTCTGCCGTCCGCGTCGTGTGGCGAGAGCCGCCGTATCCTTGATTTTCCGATTGCTCAGGCTGTCGATCTTTTCACGCATAGCAATTCCTTTCCCTATAGCAAAAGAGGACCGCTCGTACACGAGGTACGGCGATCCTCCCTGGTTCCTCTTATGGATTACTGGTTCTCTTTGGCAACAGCGACGAGCTTTGCGAAAGCAGCAGCATCCGTGATAGCGAGGTCAGCCAGCATCTTGCGGTTGACTTCGACACCAGCCTTCGTGAGGCCGGCGATGAGCTTGCTGTAGGAGATACCATTGGCACGTGCAGCAGCATTGATGCGGGCGATCCACAGACGGCGGAACGTACCCTTCTTTGCACGGCGGTCACGGCGGGCATACCACAGTGCCTTCATGACCGTCTCGTTGGCTTTCTTGAACTGTTTACTCTTAGAGCCCTTGTAGCCCTTTGCGAGCTTCAGGATCTTCTTATGACGTCTATGTGCAGTCACGCCTACTTTAACTCTTGGCATGTTTCTTTCCTCCTAGTATCTAGTTCCGAACGTAATGATGCAGGGTACGCGGATTAAGCGTACGGGAGCATTCTCTTGACGCGGTTCTTGTCCGCTGCCGTTGCGAGAGCTGCTTTGCGCAGGTTGCGTTTACGTTTCGGGGATTTCTTCTCGAGAATGTGGCTCTTGAAAGCCTTGTTGCGTTTGAATTCGCCGCTGCCCGTTACCGTGAAGCGCTTGGCTGCAGCTCTGCGAGTCTTAATTTTCGGCATTGTTATTTCCTCCCTTAGGCTGATCCTGCGCCGGCTTTTTCTTGGGGGCAGGATTCTTGCTCTTCGATGATTTCTGCGATTTCGGCGCAACGACCATCGACATATTTCTTCCTTCAAGCTTCGGATGACGCTCGATGGACACACCGTCGCCCAGTGCCTCGGCCACACGGCCGAGAACTTCTTTGCCGAGCTCCGGATGAGACATCTCACGGCCGCGGAACATAATCGTTACCTTGACCTTGTTGCCTTCCTCTACGAAGCGGAGCGCGTTCTTCAGCTTGACGTTGAAGTCATGCTGCTCGATGTGCGGGCGAAGCTTGACCTCTTTGATGCTGATGACCTTCTGCTTCTTCCGCGCCTCTTTCTCGCGCTTCTGCTGCTCGTAACGGTACTTACCGAAATCCATGATACGGCAGACCGGCGGTTTCGCTTTCGGCGCAACCTCGACGAGATCGAGATGCTGCTCCTCCGCCATGCGAAGGGCCTCACGCGTCGGCATAATGCCGAGCTGCTCACCCGTCGCACTCGTCACGCGGACTTCGCGGATGTGGATCTGCTCATTGATGCGTAATGAATCTCTGCTAATGGTAAAAACACCTCCTGATTCCAGATTACTAACAAAAAGAGAGGCGGCATAACGCCACCTCTCAAAAATTCATGCTCAGATGAACCATACAGACGAATGCGTCAGCAGGTGAGAAGCGGTGGCTTCTGCTTGTTGTTAGTGGCTTGCTCTCTCGCAAGCACTTTAAGAGTATAGCACGCTGGGACAGGCGTGTCAACCCTTAAATTAATATTCCTGCGCGCGGTTCTTGACCTTATCCTGCAGGTAGGCGATGAATTCGTCAACCGTCATGGACGTGCTGTCCTTCTCGCCATGCTTGCGGACCGTGACCGTGCCGTTCTCGACTTCCTGGTCGCCGACGACGAGCGTGTACGGCGTCTTCTGGACCTGAGCCTCGCGGATCTTATAGCCGACCTTCTCGTTGCGGTCGTCGACCTTCACGCGCAGGCCGAGGTCGAACATCTTCTTATAGATCTGATGCGCATAGTCAGCGTGCTTGTCCGTGATCGGCAGGATGCGTGCCTGGACCGGAGCGAACCAGGCCGGGAACGCGCCGGCGTAGTTCTCGATGAGGATACCGATGAAACGCTCGATGGAGCCGTAGACAACACGGTGCAGCATGATGGGGCGATGTTTTTCGCCGTCCTCACCGACATACGTGAGGTCGAATTTCTCCGGCATCTGCATATCGTACTGAATCGTACCGCACTGCCACGTACGGCCGATGGAATCCTTCAGATGGAAGTCGATCTTCGGGCCGTAGAACGCGCCATCGCCTTCGTTGACGATATATTTCAGGCCACGATGCTCCAGAGCTTTACGCAAGCCGTTCGTCGCAGCCTCCCACTCCTCGTCCGTGCCCATGGAGTCATCCGGGCGCGTGGAGAGCTCAGCGACGTACGTGAGGCCGAACGTCTTGTAGACTTCATCAAAGAGGTCGATCGTGTGCTGGATTTCCGCCTCTGCCTGCTCCGGCGTAACGAACAGATGCGCATCATCCTGCGTGAAGTTGCGGACGCGGAAAAGGCCGTGGAGCTCACCGGATTTCTCATGACGATGCACGAGGCCGAGCTCGCCGAGGCGGAGCGGCAGGTCACGGTAGCTGCGCTGCTGCGTCTTGTAGACGAGCATGCCGCCCGGGCAGTTCATCGGCTTAACCGCGTAGTCTTCGTCATCGATCTTCGTAAAGTACATGTTATCCTTATAATGAGCCCAGTGACCGGACGTCTCCCAGAGCTGACGGTTCAGGATGATCGGCGTGCGAATTTCCTGATAGCCATAGCGGCGATGTACTTCGCGCCAATAGTTGATGAGCTCGTTGCGGATCACCATGCCGTTCGGGTGGAAGAACGGGAAGCCGGGGCCCTCCTCATGCAGGGAGAACAGGTCGAGCTGCTTGCCGAGCTTGCGGTGGTCGCGCTTCTTGGCCTCCTCGAGCATATGGAGGTAAGCATCGAGGTCAGTCTGTTTCTCGAAAGCCGTGCCGTAGATGCGCTGCAGCATCTTGTTGTGCTCGTCGCCGCGCCAGTAAGCACCGGCGATGCTCATGAGTTTGAGTGCCTTGACCTTGCCCGTCGAGACGACGTGTGGGCCGGCGCAGAGGTCCGTGAACTCTCCCTGCGTGTAGAGCGTGATCTTTTCGCCTTCCGGCAGATCGTTGATGAGCTCGACCTTGTAGCTCTCGCCCTTCTCCTCGAAAAGCTTGAGGGCGTCCTCGCGGGAAACCTCTTTGCGCTCGAGCTTCAGGTTATCTTTGACGATTTTCTTCATTTCCTTCTCGATGGCCTGCAGATCCGACTCGCTGAGCTGCTTATCCATGTCGATATCATAATAGAAGCCGTTATCGATAGCCGGTCCGATAGCCAGCTTCACGTTCTGATCCTTGTAAAGGCGCTTGAGTGCCTGAGCGAGGATATGGGAAGCCGTGTGGCGCAGAGCCCAGCGGCCGTCCGCATCCTCGAACGTGAGGAACTCTACCTGGCAGTCCTTATCCAGCACCGTCATGAGGTCCATGACCTTGCCGTCCACCTTAGCGACGAGAACTTTCTTGGCCAGGCTGTTGCTGACCGTCTTTACGAAATCCTGAATCGTCGTGCCCTCCGCGACCTCGCGCACAGCACCGTCTTTCAGAGAAATCTTCAACATAGCTATACCTCCTTAAATTAAAAAGACCCCGTCCCTATAATAGGGACGAGGCCATAGCTTCGTGGTTCCACCCTGCTTGCACGGAATGCTTCATTCCATGCCGCTCGTGTCTTGTTAACGGAGTGCGTTCCGTCCGCAGCTACTCGATACCGTCATTCGCTGTGGCAGCTCAGAAGGGGTAACGATGCTCGGTTCTCCACTGCTCTCAGCACATGCAGTAGTCTCTGTACAGACCGGCGGCACACCGTCATGTCTTCGTCAAAGCCTTTATCTTTCTGTTGATGGCTCTTATTATAGGCTTCCCCATCGGGCATGTCAACCCTGCAAAGACATTTTCAAAAAATAAAAAACCCTGCGGCTTTACCCGCAGAGCTTATTCATTCCAAATGGTGCCGGAGGCGGGACTTGAACCCGCAAGATGTTGCCATCGGCGGATTTTGAGTCCGCTGCGTCTGCCAATTCCGCCACTCCGGCAAAAACACGCTCACCTGGATGAGGTGTCATCAACGCATAATAGTATAACACGAACCTGTCCCTGCGTCAAGATTTTCTCAATATTCGTAGATATGGTATTCTTTCCAGGGGATCTGATCGAGACGGATAGACTTCAGAAAATCCACAATATCCTTCCGACCATAAAAATGCGGCGTACCGCTTTGATCCTGGCTCATCAGGATGATCGGCATATTCGGAAAATAATACGCGAGGGAACGCCGCATCTGCGTGATGCGCACCGTATAGTTCGTCACAGACGGCTTGACGGCAACAATGGCAAACGTCACCCCTTGTTCAATGATCACCGCGCCATGTATCGTCGTCATAAGCATCACCCTTTCTGCCCGTTCTTACCCCTCACCTTATCTTTCTCCACGTACTGCATGATTTCCTGCATAACAAGGATGGCCGCCCGCATAGCTGCATTGGACTCCGCCAATGTCTGCGCTGCGTCCAGTGCCGTGATGCAGGAATGATCTTTTTTGCCCGCAGCATAATCTGCCCGTGCCTCAGCGATCAGGGCACTCCCGTATTCCTTGTCTGCCTGCGATCGTTCCAGCAGGGTGTTCAGATTGCCCAGCAAAATGCTTTCTGTCTTTCTCTCAGGGTATCCCCGCCAACTGAGCGACGGACTGCCAAACATTTTCTGACAATGCATCTGAAGTTCCTGTGAAACCTTAGCCATATTCTGTTGTAAATTGTCTTGCATGATTCTCTCCTGAATCCAGACACTTCTCCTCAAGGCCATGCAACGCATCCCTTTGGAAAGAATTATAGCACATTCCATGCGAACATGCTATAGTATTTCAGCAATTTCGTCATCAATCCCAATCTCTTCGCCTTAATTCGAAAGTTTTCGAAATCCGAAATCCACCAAATGGTAAGAGAACCGGTGGCAAATCAAAAAAATAAGGTTCAATCACAAAATCTGTGGGATGAATAATCCCTATACATAATTCATGTTGCAAAAAAGGAGGACCTCCCGTAAGATATGGATATGCATCTAGCAAA
>OMYB01000016.1 GCA_900315155.1 uncultured Selenomonadales bacterium
AGGCAAGGTGCCTTTGCATTGTCAAGAAGTTAATCTATGTGCCAATAATGCCTTGTTTCATGGCGCTTCGCCTGCTATTTGCAGGTGGGAAAGTTGAGTAAAGATCTAGCTGAGGAAATCCGACAAGAATACACGAAATAACCCCCTTGGGGATGACAACTCATGGATACGAAATCGAGAAGCAAGGTGATGTCCCGGATACGTAGCAAGGACACGAAACCAGAAATCATGTTGCGAAAGGCGCTATGGAAGCATGGATTGCGCTATCGAAAGAACTATCGAAAACTCCCTGGCACACCGGATATCGCTCTTACCCGCCAACACATCGCCATTTTCATTGATGGCGACTTTTGGCATGCACATAACCATGAGGCAAAACCTGGCGAACAAATCCGTACGCATAAAGATTACTGGCAAGGCAAGCTCGCGCGCAATGTAGAACGAGATCATGAGGTCACCTCGCAGCTCACTGATATGGGTTGGGTCGTTCTTCGATACTGGGAAAGTGACATCAAAAAAGATCTTCCTGCCTGCTTATCAGAAATTCTCTCCTATGTTTGATGTTTCGCGCAAGTTATGGAACCTCGTGAAAATAGGCTCAGATGCCACGCATGGAACGGGCTTTGTCCAGTGCTTAATCGATCAAAAGACAGAATGACGAAACAAACTAACAACTGCATACCAAAAACGCCCGCTTGGACTGTCCCGCGCGGGCGGTTTTTCTATTGAGGATATACACTTGTCGTCAACCACAATTCATGATATAATTCTAAACGGAAGCCACCATAACGGTAGGCGGTTGGTGAAGCCTCGCAGAAAGGTCGAAATACCTGAACGGGAGGTGAAGCCCGTGAATGATATCATCGTGGTTTTATTCCTGACGCTCTGCATTCTGGTTGTCATAAAACAACAATAACCGCCCCGGCGTCCAAACTGGGCGGTTATTGTTCACAGAAACATTAACCAATTAGCGAGGTTGCCAACCGTCTATCGGCGACTTCCTTTACGTTTATTATACCATTGGCAGCAGGCCTTTGCAATCGAAAATACTCCGGCCGGCCATCGCGCTCAGATAACTCACCACCATACATGTTCTAAACTCAATATATAATAGTCGTCCCCCAAAATGCAAGTTCTAAAGACAGTCTTTAAAAACTTGCATTTTCGTTTACGATTCACATGCCAGCGAGTAGGAACGCTTTTTTACGGCAACCAGCGAGGCTCAGTTCTCTTCCTCTGGATACTTCATGCCCCAGATTTCCCGTGCCTGGGTCATGAGCTTCATGACGTCGCGGGTGTAGTCGAGGTGCATGACGGAGGGGTCGCCTGCAATGGCCTGCTCCATGTCGAGCACTTCATATTGGAGTGCCTCGGCCGTGCTGCCCGCCTGGATTTCCTCCTGGTGGCCGTCTTCGGTCCACGTGATGACGGCTTTGTCGCCGCGCGGGTACTCGTAGAGCTCGATATAGGCTTTGTCAAAAGAGAGCGTGCCGCGCTTCGGCTGTTTCGAATGGAGCGAGAGCATGACCGTCGCCATCTGCTGTTCTTTGTTTTTCAGCAGCAGGCTCGCCTGCTCGTCGACGCCCGTCTCCGCGTATTTCACCTGCGTCAGGAGTTCATCCGGGCACGAGGCCATGAACTGGCGCACAAACGACAGCGCGTACACGCCGATATCCAGCATCGCGCCGCCCGCGAGGCTGCGGTTAAAGAAGCGGTTCTTCATGTTGTAGTCTTTGTAGCTGCCGAAATTCATCGTGATGACGTTCAGGGGACCGAACCGCCCCGCAGCGATCTTCTCGGCGAGCTTGCGGTAGATCGGCATGTGGTAAATCGTCTGCGCCTCGGCGAGCACGACGTGGTGCTCTTTCGCGAGGGCGATCGCCTCCTCGAGCTCCGCGCTGTTCAGCGTGATCGACTTCTCGCACAGCACGTGTTTGCCCGCCGCCAGGGCTTGGCGCAGGTACTGGATATGCGTGTTGTGCGGTGTCGAGATGTAGACGACGTCGACATCCGGATCCTGGAACATATCCTCCGGATGATCGTAGACCTTGCCGATGCCGTACTGCTCCGCAAAGGCGACGGCTTTTTCATGTGTACGGTTACCGACGGCATAGAGATTGCCCCCGAGTGCCTGCATCGCGTCCGCAAGCTGATGCCCGATGACCCCGACGCCCAGCGTCGCCCAACGAAGTTTTACTTTGCTTTCCATGAAAAAACCTCCTCATCAGTCCAGAATGATTTCCCTGCCTGTATAGTATCACAGATAGATGGTTGCGTCCATCAAAAGATTGCATGAAGTAGTGCCCTTTTTCCGCTGTTCTGTGCGGGAGCCATGAGACACGAAAGCACACAGAGAGCCGCAGATATGCTATACTAGTAGATGGTTTCTCCTTTAGGAAGACAACCAACCGATCGAAAACATGAATATCGCTGCGGCGAAAGAATAGAAAGAGTGTGAAGATATGAGTCTGGATGGTTTCTCGATGCGGCCGCTCGTGCGGGAGCTGAATGCGGCGCTCGCGGGAGGGCGTATCGATAAGATTACGCAGCCGAACAAGCAGCAGGTGATTTTCTCCGTGCGGCAGCCGGGGCAGAATTTTTTGCTGCAGGTCTCGATCAACTCGCAGAACCCTTCGGCGCATCTGCTGGGAAAGAATCGCGAAAATCCGCCGGAACCGCCCGTATTCTGCATGGTCCTGCGCAAGCAGCTCGAGACGGGGCGCATCGCATCGATCCGCCAGCATGGGCTCGACCGCCTGCTGCTCATGGATGTGGACTCGCTCGCGGCCGGTGGCAGGATCGTGACGAAAACGCTCGTCATCGAGCTCATGGGCAAGTACAGCAACATCATCCTCGTACAGGACGGCATCATCCTCGATGCCCTGCGGAAAATCGGCGCGAACAACAGCCGCGTGCGCACGGTACTGCCGGGCGACACGTATGAGCTCCCGCCGCAGCAGGCAAAGCTCGACCTCCTGGAGGGCGACCGCGATGCCATCATGGCGCGCATCCAGAGCGACCCGGAGCAGCGTCTCGACAAGGCCATCCTCAGCGCCTGCATGGGCTTTGGCCCCGTATCGGCGAAAGAAGCCTGTTTCGGTGCCGGCCTCGCCCCGTCGACGCGCATCCGCGATCTCGAGGATGTCGATTTCGCGGCCGTCCGTCAGGCCCTCGATGAGATTGCCGCGGCCGCATCAGCAAAGCACCCAGAGCCTGTCCTGCTCCTCGACCAGGCGCAGAACAGCAAAGTGCTCGCGATGAGCGCGTTCCCTCTCCACTACCTGCCGCAGGCCGTGACGCTCCCGTTCCCAACGGTCAGCGCCATGCTCGAAAAAGCCGATGCCCTCGCCGGCGCCTACGTGCTGCCGGACAAAGATCGGTTCAAAAAGCTCGTGAAAAACGAAAAGAACCGCGCCACCAACAAGCTGCAGAAGCTCGACGAGGAAATCGAAGCCGCCGAGAATGCCGAGATCTGGAAAATCCGCGGCGATAACCTCATGACGTACCAATACCAGTTTGAAGACCGCAAGGACAAGGAAATCACCGTGCCGAATATCTACAGCGAGACGGGCGAGACGATCACGATCCCGCTCGACCAGCGCTGGACGCTCGTCGATAACATGCAGGCGTGCTACAAAAAGTACGACAAACTCAAACGTGCCCAGCAGCTCCTGCGCGAGCAGCGTGAGGAATGCGAGGCGAACATCGCCTACCTCGAAAGCATCGAGGCCTCCCTCCTCGCCTCCTCCAGCCTCGCGGAGATCAGCGAAATCCACAACGAGCTCATCGCGGGCGGCTACCTCCACGAGCGCCCGCGCCGCAAGAACAACGACAAGCCATCCAAGCCGTTCCGCTTCACGGCGCCGAGCGGCGCCGAGATCCTCGTCGGCAAGAACAACTACCAGAACGACAAACTCACGACGAAGGTCGCGAGCTACAACGATACCTGGTTCCACACGCAGAAAATCCCCGGCTCCCACGTCATCCTGCGCAACGGCGGTGCTCCTCTCACCGATGAGGACGTCGACCTCGCCGCCAGCTTGGCCGCGCATTTCAGCCAGGCACAGAGCGGCTCGAACACGCCGGTGGACTACACGGAGATCCGCTATGTAAAGAAGCCGAGCGGCTCAAAACCGGGCTTCGTGATCTTTACGAATCAGAAAACCCTCTACGTCACGCCCGACGAAAAGGAACTCGCCCCTCTCATCGCCGCAGCGCAGGAGCCCTGGACTGCAAAGAACTAAGAGGCATATCTACAGGCAAGGTCATCGGCAGCGGCAATCTTCAGTAAACAGCTTCCGACTTCAGGACGTCGATACCCTGTTCCTGCAGCTGGTCACGGACCCAGTAAAAATGATCGTTGATCTCGTCGTAGAACGACTTGCAGAAGTCGGGATCCCCCAAAATGGTGCCGGTGCTGTATGCCACGGTTTCATCGCCTTCATCGAAATTCGGAATGCAGAAATAGTTTTCATGGATGCGACGGAGCCATTCCTGATAGCGAACGTCGAAATCTTCATCCTGGATGCCCTGGAAGCAGTCCGTCAGCATCTGTTTCTGCTCGTCCGACAGCCCCGTCACAGGCACGCAGCTGACCTGCTGGAGGATGCGGAAGATTTCTTCCGACGCTTCCAGGAATTCTTCCCAATTCTTCCGCCCGTCCACAAACAGGTATTTCGACTTCCACCAGAGATAGGGCTGATCGGGGCAATGCAGGGCGGTGACATGTCCAAGCGGATTCAGGTTGTTAATGAAATCCGCCACAAATTGGTGGTTGTCGACGAAATTCTTCAGCACCTTTTCCAGTGATTCCCCTGACGCGTTGTAAATGAGGTTCTGCACGCGGTTGATCGATGCATTGATGCCGGCAAAGCCCTGGTGTGCCCATGTGTCGGCCAGCACATGGAGGCCGACGCCAAGGCGGAATGCGAATTGCGCATTGTCGAGCGTCGTCTCGAGCAGCCGCTCACCGAGTGCTGTCGAGAGCGCACTGTGCTTGCGGCAGATGAGCTTTTCATCCGTCGTCTCGCCCTGCAGCCCGGGCAGGAAGTGGAACGGAATCCACACCTCTGTGTTCCCTTTCCCCGTCAGGTTGTTCCAGATATTCTGCGATGAATAGCGGATCTGGATGCCACGTGCCAGCGCGGCTTTTTCTGCCTGATCCGAAAAAGAATTGTCATCCATATTGTCATCCACGAGCTGCGCACTCGTCGCGATGATCTTGGAATTCGCGCTCCCGAAATCCGCCCAACGGGAAAGCACATACATCGTGCAAAAATGATAATCAGTGTCCATAATCTATACCTCTCTCTGCTGATTTTCTCAAAGCTTCCTCTACAACCGGCATTTCAGCCAGCGTTTCAGCAAAAACGTCAGGCTATACGGGAACGTGATTCATTGATGGACGGGGTACTTGTTCGGCGCAGGGCTGCTCCTGCATCTCTTTTGGCACGCGAAATGGGTAGCTGCCGCATCAAAACAATGTATCAGGAAATGATGTCCAGCCAATACAAATAGAACCGAAAAAGTCCTCGCGTCAGTAAATTCGACACGAGGCTTTTTGGGGATGATTCCAGGACTTCAGATTTGCGGGATTTTGTAGTGACAAAGTTCAACCAGATTTCCATCCGAGTCCCTCAGATAGATGCTCTGCATCGTTCCCAGAGCGCCGTGACGCTCAACTGGTCCAAGTTCAATCTCAACCTGTTTTTCCCGTAACTCCCGCAAAAGCTCTTCGACAGATTCCTGTACCACAAAACATAGATCCAAACTTCCTGACACCGGCTTCTCTGCTGCGGGCAAGAACTCTGCTGGCCGCTGGTGGATATTGACTTTCTGATCTCCGAAAAACAGTGAAAAACGTCCAGCATACTCATCCACGCGCATACCAAGAATATCCCGATAAAAATGCAGACAATCCTGTAGTTGCTTCGTTGTCAGCACAAAATGATCCAACCGCTTAACATGCATCGTGAATCGCTCCTCGACATTGCTTGCAACCCTGTATCTTTATTTTTTCGTTCTACGAGCCTATAATTCCTGCCTGGCGACTCAAACATTCTCTGTCCTGAACGTACTATACCCTTCGTACCGATACGATGCATCGATTCCTTTCATATAGACGGCGCGGTCATCAATCTTATCGGTAAGGGCCGCCCTTAAAATCGCCTTGATTTCTGTGTCCCGAATAGGGCTTCGCTCCATAGCCATGAGGTAGTCTTCTTTGTCCACCTTACTCCAGTCCACGACCTGCTTCAGCTCCTGTCTCAGGATACCATCCAGCCAGATTCGTGTACTTTGGCCGTTCCCTTCGCGGAATGGATGCGCTACATTCATCTCCACATATTTCTCAATGATGTGCTCATAGGTGTCCTGCGCCATCCGATCAATCTGACGCAGCGCATCCTCCAAATACAGGACAGGGGCAAAGCGGAAGTTTCCCTTTGCAATATTGACCGTGCGCAACTTTCCGGCGAAGGGATAGACATCCTGAAACAGGTAGCCGTGAATCTGTTTCAGTCCGGCGAATGTTCCCACCTGGAAGGTATCGAGGAGTTTCTTGTCGTATAGTTCCTGCGCACGCTTCTTCGTCAGTTGCTCCTCCTTGTGAGCCAGTTCAAGCGAATCGGTAATGCCGAGCAGGTTATCCAGTGCCATATCCTCATCCCCTTTCTAATGACCATATGCTCTTACCTTTTCTATCGCCATACGAGAACTTCACTGTTTCATATGACTATATCACCTGACCTAAAGTAAAATATCCACTCTGTGCTGAATGAAGGCTCAACTACAACCGGCATTTCAGCCAGCGTTTCAGCAAAAACGTCAGGCTATACGGGAACGTATAAAACTTTCCATTCCAGCCGATATTCATCTGCCCGAGTTTGATTCCATAGTGGACATCCGGATAACGTGGATTGGATATCAGGGAATGCAGGGATTTTGTTGCACCGTTATTTGCCTTGACTTCGACAGGTATCAGGGATTCTGCATCGCGGATGAAGAAATCCATCTCCAGTGTTGCACTGGAATTGCGATAGAAATAGAGCCCATACCCCTGCTGCACCAGCATTTGTGCGACAATGTTCTCGAACAGTGCTCCCTTATAGACGCCAAAATTCCGGTTCACACGCAAATCATCCTGCGACTCCTCGTCCAGCGAGGCAATCAGCAGTCCAGTATCGCCAAAATAGATACGGAAATTCGACGGATCATAATTTCCCCGCAAAGGCAGCTCCGGATGTTCCATGCAATAGCACAGGTTTACGATTCCTGCATCGCTCAGCCAGTCCGTCACACCGGCATACTCACGGCTGCGCGCGCCGTGCCCTATCTTGCTGATCTGGAATTTCTTATTATCCTTGCCGAGAAAAACCGGAATCTTTCGGTAAACGTTAAGTATCTTCCCTTTGTCCAGTCCGCCGGAATATTTGGTGATATCCTCCTCATAATCCGCCAGCAGCTGCTTCTGCAGCGGAAGGATACCACTGTAATTTCCATTCTGGATGAAGTGCCAAACCACAGCCGGCATACCGCCGAGTATCAGGAATTCCCGGAAATTCTGCATAAGGACATCCATTTCCACCTGAGAAAGAGGCGTTACATCCAGCATATGCTGGAAAAAGCCATCAATTTGCTCTGGATGATACCCCTTAGCCCAAAGATATTCCTCGAAATCCAACGGGTACATGGTGACATCCTGTTTGTAGCCAACGCTGTTCGATTCAATCTCCCGATAACTGATTCCCATCAGGGACCCAGAGCAGATGACATCATAGCGGCCATCTATCTGAAATGCTTTCAGGCTTGTCGCACAATCCGGGCATGCCTGCATCTCATCAAAGAAAATCAGGGTATTCCCTGGCTCTACCTCCAGATAAGGTGCTTTCAGCGTGATGGCCTGCAGAATCGAATCAACCTCATATCCCTGGTCAAAAATGTCCAAGAACTGCTTCTGCAAGGCAAAGTTTATCGTGACAACGTGCTGATAGTTCGCCTTGGCGAAGTGAGTAATAGCCTCCGTCTTGCCGATCTGGCGGGCTCCCTTGACAATCAAAGGCATGTGATCCGGAGATTTTTTCCAATCCGATAACACCTTGTCTATCTTACGCTGCAGTCGCTCCATCACAGAATTCACCTCTTTTCTCTCTATTATATCACATTTTTCTACCGTTTTACGCCTGCATTTCTCACAAAATACATGTTTTTTTCTTTACGATGATACGTACCTCTCAGCTTATTTTCTCGAAACGGTATTTCTGTTTCACATCCGGGCATTTCTCGTGATCTACTTCAGACATGAACATCCTTCGCCATCTTCGGCACATTCTGCTCAACACCAGCAAAAATGGTGAGCTGGACCATGCCCTCCATCTGGTCGTTCAGGCTTGCCGCCCAGATGATATTCGCATCATCCTGCCCGGCTTTGCTGAGCAGCTGCGACGCCTCTTGGATTTCTTTCATATCCAGACTCTGACTACCTCCGTAGAAACTGACCAGATAATTGTCGAACAAGTCTATGCTCCCCCGCCAAGTGGCCAAAGCTTTCTCTATTGCCTGAACGGCAGCACCCGGATCATTTCCCTTCGTGACCTGGAATACGACATAATCATCCCCGCTGAAAAGGGAGAAGATATCATCCCAATCCACACCGATCGTGCCTGGACGATACAGCATGCCTAGCAGGCATGCCAAAGCCGTATGGCACTCCGAACGGTCGCCGACCTTGAACAAGACAGGCGCGCCTACATGACGGGCCAGGTGGGACGGCACACTGGGCTCACTCAGCTCGCATGCCATCATGCGCCCGCCGATTTTCGCCAGTGTCACGACTCTACGCAGCTGCTCCAGCGTGACCTCTCCACTGGAGTAAAGCACCAGGCGCGTCCTCGGCTCCGGTGGCAGCATTTCCAGTTCCTCATCACCGGGATTCTCGATGCAACTCACCGCACCGCAGTCCGCATACTGGCCCTCAAAGACTCCCCCTGCCAGGGAAATGGCCGTAGGCCCGACGGCGATGATACGCAGCTTATCCTCCATATGACATCCTCCTCGACATTGCTTGCAACTCTGTATCTTTATTTTTTCGTTCTACGAGCCTATAATTCCTGCCTTACGCATCAACTTTTCTCCGCTTTCCATCGGTGCATCACCGAAAAAGCCCTCGCGTCAGTAATCTTGACACGAGGGCTTTTTGATAAGAAGAAGGCTTAATAATTTTTGGTATATCCGCCCATTTATTGCTCTGCGAACTCGCGGATGACGACTTTTTCGGAGCCGTCCGTGCCGGTGAGCTGGACGCTGACGACTTCGCGGGAGGAGGTTGGGACGTTTTTTCCGACGAAGTCCGCGCGGATGGGGAGCTCGCGGTGGCCGCGGTCGATGAGGACGGCGAGCTGGATGGCGCTCGGGCGGCCCATGTCGATGAGGGCATCGAGGGCGGCGCGGATGGTGCGGCCTGTGTAGAGAACGTCATCGACGAGCACGGCGGTCTTGCCCGTGATGTCGACGGGGAGCTCGGTCTCGTGCACGATGGGCTGATAGGCGAGCGTGGAGAGATCGTCGCGGTACAGCGTGATATCGAGGATGCCGACAGGCGGGCGCTGGCCTTCGATGTGCCCGATGGTGTCCGCAATGCGGTTGGCAATCGGTACGCCGCGCGTGCGGATGCCGACGAGGACGAGGTTTTCCACGCCCTTGTTCTTCTCGACAATTTCATGGGAAATGCGTACGAGTGCCCGGCGGATGCCGTCGGCGTCCATGAGCACGGTCTTATCCATCAATGCTGGCATAGGAATCTCCCCTTCTCTATCGAGCTCTATCTGGCTCTATCTCATTACTTCCTCTTGCTGCGCAGGGCGCGCAGGATTTTCTCCATGTCCTCCGGGAGCTTTGCCTCGAACGTCATGACCTCGTGCGTGCGCGGATGCGTGAGCGTGAGCGTGCGCGAGTGCAGCGCCTGTCCTTTGATGGCAAACGGGGATTTCCCGACCATCCTGCGCGGCCCGTATTTCGGGTCATTGACGAGCGAGTGGCCGATGCTTGTCATGTGCACGCGGATCTGATGCGTGCGGCCCGTCTCGAGACGGCACTCGACAAACGTGTACTGCCCGAACCGCTCCAGTACGTGGAAATGCGTCACGGCCGGCTTGCCATGCTCGCGTACGATGGCCATCTTCTTGCGGTCCGTCGGATGGCGTCCGATATCGCCTTTGATGATGCCATCCTCCTCGATGATATTGCCGTAGACGATGGCGTTATAGACGCGATGCGCCGCTTTCGTGCGGATCTGCTCCGCGAGGTCGATATGTGCCCTGTCGTTTTTCGCACAGACCATGACGCCCGAGGTATCCTTATCCAGGCGGTGCACGATGCCCGGGCGGATCACGCCGTTGATCCCCGAAAGGTCCTTGCAGTGGTACAGCAGCGCATTTACAAGTGTGCCGCTCGTCACGCCGGCCGCCGGGTGCACGACCATGCCGCGCGCCTTGTTGACGACGATGATATCCTCATCCTCATAGAGGATGTTGAGCGGGATATCCTCCGCCTGGATTTCGAGTGCCTGCGGCGCTGGCACCGCATAGGCGACCTGCTCGCCCGGCGTGAGCTTCCAGCTGCCCTTGCGGACCTTGCCATCCACGGTCACGGCGCCGGCAGCGCACAGCTTCTGTACATGGGAGCGCGTGAGGTCCGGCTCCTGCCGCGTGACGAAGACATCGAGGCGTTCGCCCGCCTGATCTGCCGTGCAGATTTTCTCCTGTTGTTCCAACGTTTCTTCCGTCACGCTTCGTCATCCTTCATTTTGAATAATATCGCATAAATCATGCTGATGACACCGCCTACGATGGCGATATCGGCAATGTTGAATACCGGCCAGATGCGGAAATCAAAGAAATCCACGACGTAATGGAGCCGCACGCGGTCGATGAGGTTGCCCACCGCGCCCGCGAGCATCGCGAGTGTCCCATAATGCATCCAGACTGTCGTCTGCTTCAGCTTCGGATAATAGCGCAGGAACAGCACGATGAGCGCGAGGCCGGCGAGGATAAAGAATCCCTGATGGTCCTCGAGGATGCCGAATGCCGCGCCGTGGTTCTGCACATAGGTCCAGTGGAAGACATCGCGCAGGACGGGCAGGCTTTCACCGGGCATCATCGTCGTCACGACATGCCATTTCGTCATCTGGTCGACCGCGATGATGGCAAAAAAGAGGATAGCCGCTATCACGCGATCAACCCTCCTGGTGAGCTGCAGAATCGGCATCGGTCTTTTCCCCGCCTTCTACAGTCTTGGATTCGCTCTTTTTCTCTGCCTCGAGGTTCGGCATGCTGCCCAGGCTGCTGTTCACCGAGGCGAGCTCTGTTTCGAACGTGACCTTCATGCGCTCGAGGAACTTCGTCTTTTCCTGCACGAGGCGGTCATACTCGGCCACGATGCCGGCGAGCTGGGTCTTTGCATTCGTGAGTTTGCGCTCGAGCTTGGCATTCGTCTCCTGCGTGATCTTGTCGGCATTGAGTTCCGCTTCGCGGCGCATGTTCTGGCATTCCTTCGCCGTGTTCTCCCGTAGCTTGGCCGCGTTGTCGCGCGCGTTCGCCGTAACCTCCTCCGCCGTCTGCTGCGCCACGAGGAGCGTGTCCTTGAGGTTCTTTTCGAGCTTCTCATACTGGGCGAGGTTCTCTTTCTGCTGCTGGACCTCTGCCTTCAGGCGCTCGTTGTCGCGGAACAGTTTCTCATAGTCGTTCACGACCTGATCGAGGAAATCGTCAATCTCATCCTCGTTATAGCCGCGGAAACTGCGCTTGAATTCTTTGTTATGGATATCGATTGGTGTTAACATGTTTGGAGCCTGCCTTATTGAAATTCAGAATGTACGATGGAACGGATAATGGGCGGATACGGCTTAGAGATAGCGCTTCAGGACGACGACCGTACGGCCCTTCTTCGTCTTGCCGCGCACCTCGGCGACCTCGAGGCGGCCGCGCCCGCGCATGGAGATGATATCCCCTTCCTTGACGGACTGCGACGCACTTTTGACGGCCTGCCAGTTGAGCTTCATCTTATCGGCGGCGATGTCGCTGGCCGCGCGGCTGCGCGAACAGCCAAAGCCCGACGCCGCGATGGAGTCGATGCGCAGGGAGGCAACAGTCGCGCGGATTTCCTTGCAGCGTTCCTCTTTCGGTGCAATCGTATCGAGACCCGTCTCCTGCACCTCGACGCCCACCGAGCCGATGCGCGTGAGGTTCTGGAGGAAATAGGCCGCCATCTTCTCGTCGCAGAGGATCTTGACGGAGTCATTCGTCACGAGCAGGTCGCCGAGGCGGTCGCGCTCGATACCGAGGCTCATGAGCGAGCCGAGCACATCGCGGTGGCTGAGGCGGGCAAACTGCCCATTCCATTTCGCCTCGATGCACGCGATGTCAAAGCCCGGCGGCGTGCCCGGAAAATCCTCATGCACGAACATCGCACGGGCACGCTCGGCACCTGGATAGCCACCGTCAAAGTCCACGCGCAGGTTCTCATAATTCGCCGCGACCGTTTCAGCGATTTCCTGCCCGAACGGGTCGAGGAAACCGCTGAGACGGAATTTCCGGTTTTTGAGTACGGCTTCCGCTGTGTCCACCAGCTGGATGACCGTCTCCTCTCCTTCCGTTCCCTTGTAAAAACGGATCAGTTTCTCTCTTTGTTCACTTGCCATAGGGTTATTTTCCCAGCTCCTTTGATTTCTCGGTTGCTGCTATGACGGCATCGATGAGCGCACCGCGCACGCCCTGCTGTTCCATGACGCGCACGCCCGCGATCGTCGTACCGGCCGGGCTCGTCACCTGGTCACGCAGGACATCGGGATGGCTGCCCGTCTCGAGCACCATCTTTGCCGCGCCGAGCAGCGTCTGAGCCGCGAGCTTGATGGCCACGCCGCGCTTCAGGCCGGCAGCCACGCCGCCGTCGGAGAGCGCATCGATCATGAGGAAGCCGTACGCCGGGCCGCTGCCCGAGAGACCGGTCACGGCATCGAGGGCGGATTCCTTGACCTCGACGGCCTCACCGGCGGAGGCGAAAATCTGCTGTACGACCTCACCGTCACCTTTCGAGGCGCGGCTGCCGCAGGCGTAGGCCGACATACCGGCACCGACGGAGAGCGGCGTATTCGGCATGACGCGCACGACCGGCTGGCCCGGGAAGTTCTGTTCCAGGACCGCGAGCGTAAGTCCTGCGACAATCGAGACGATGATCGTGCCCGGGCGGATGAGGCTCTTCACCTCGTCCATGGCCGGCTGTGCGACCTGCGGCTTGATGGCGAGGATGAGCACATCCACGTCGGAGGCAAAGCTTCCCGCACCGACCATCGCCTGCACGCCATAGCGCTTCTGGAGTTCTTCGCAGCGCGTCTGCTTGTGATCCGAAATATAGACGTTTTCCGGTTTGACGACCTGCTGGCCCGTGATGCCTGCCGTGATAGCCTCCGCCATCGCACCGCCACCGATGAATCCGACGCTCAAATCTTCCATAGATGTCATCCTCCTGCGTTTCTGCCTGTTCGATGGGTACCCGCCTTACTGCTGCTTTTTCAGCCAGGGCATCTCCGCCGAGACCTTCTTCTCCTCCTCCGTGTACGTCACGTTGACGTTGCTCGGGGCGCAGAGGAATACGTTATGGCCGACTTTCTTGATCTCGCCGTTGAGCGCATAGGTCGTGCCGCTGATGAAATCGATGATGCGGTGTGCCGCCTCGGCCTCGGTATTCTCGAAGTTGATCACGACCGGTTTCTTTTCGCGCAGGTTGTTTGCGACCTGCTGCGCGTCATCGAACGATTTCGGCTCGATGACGACGACCTTCAGCTTGTAGGCCGTGACGACGTTGTCGCGGGCGGAGCCGCCCTGGGACGGATGGAGGTTTACCACATTGTTATCGTTCATCTTTCTCGCTCTTTCTCTTTCCTGCTCTTCGGCTTCACGGCGGTTGAGTTCCTCTTCCTGGCGGTCGAGCGCAGCCTCTTCGTCGGCGGTGCTCAGGCCTAATTTATTGGCAATCTTATCCAGCATGTTCATCCACTCCACTTCTTCAATACTGACGCGGTCCGAAGATCGCCGTACCAACGCGGACAATGTTCGCGCCTTCTTCTACCGCAATCCGGTAGTCATGGGTCATTCCCATGGATAAATATTTTATATTCGACGTTTGAAACGGGATTTCCTTCACTTTTTGGAAGATCTCATACATTTCATGGAACAGCGGCCGGCACTGCTCGACATCGTCGTAGTTCGGAGCCATGCACATGAGCCCGACAAGATGCAGGTTCGGCAGGCTGTCGACGAGGTCGAGCATCGGGCGCAGGTCTTCTTTGTAGACACCGGATTTGCTGTCTTCCTTCGCGAGGTTGACCTGCACGAGCACATCCTGCACCTTGCCGATCTTTCCTGCCTCCTTATCGAGGGCACGCGCGAGATGCGGCGTATCCACCGAGTGGATCAGACTGAAATACTGCACGGCAAGCTTTGCCTTGTTCGTCTGCAGGTGGCCGATGAGATGCCATGTCACCTTGCGGCCGAGCACTTCGTATTTGCTCATGGCCTCCTGGATGCGGTTCTCACCGACATCCGTGGCGCCGGCATCGATGGCCTCGCGCATGGCCTCGACATCGTGGTTCTTCGTCACGGCTACGAGCAGCACGGGAGCATCTTTCGGCACGCGCGTGCGGCGCGCTTTTGCTGCCTCAATCTCTTTTTCGACTTCATGGAACTTTTCCGCTATCATCAAGAACACTATCCTTCCAACGCTAAAAAAACGCTCGAAAAATTTATAAAAACCTTTATCTCTGTCGTCAGCGCAGGGCGATCACCGCAGCGAGACGGCCGGTCTTTCCGCCATCGGCACGGTAGGAGAAATACCATTTATGTGAGCAGGACGTGCAGGTATCGGCGCGGTCGATGTTCGCGCGCGGCACGCCAGCATCGAGCAGGGCCTGCGTATTTGCCTGCCAGAGGTTCACATGCGGTTTGCCATCCACCGAGCTGAGGATTTCCCCCTCGTGCCCCGGGAAGGCCTGCTGGAACCGTTCGGCGACGTCCTCGCCGACCTCGTAGCAGCACGGGCCGATGGATGGGCCGATACCGACGAGCAGGTCCGTCGGGTCCGTGCCAAATTCCTTCTCCATGTGGAGCACGGTCGCCTGCGCGATGCGCTGCACAGTCCCTTTCCAGCCGCCATGCGCGATGCCCACGGCATGTCGTTCCGGGTCGAGAAACAGGATGGGCGTGCAGTCGGCAAAGCAGAGCATGAGTGGAAGCCCCGGTTCGTTCGTAATGAGCGCATCGGTCTCGGGGATGCAGTCCGCGTACGCATGCGCCCCGCGGCCAGCCTCGGCCCGGGATACGCGCGCGACATGCACACCATGCACCTGCTGCGGCGTCACGATTTTCTCCGCATCGAGCCCGAGCGCACGGAAAAAGATCTGGCGGTTCTGCCAGACGGCATCCGCGTCATCCCCGACGTGGAGGCCGAGGTCGAGCGAGTCATACGGAGCCTGGCTCACGCCGCCGAGGCGTGCGGAAATGCCGTGCACCGCCACATCCTCGGGAAACGTATCGAACCGTCCCCGCCAGACATTGTTTTGCATATGGTCAAGAATATAGGACATGACAACTTCCTTCTTTCATCAGCACATCAGCACACCAGCCCATCAGCAGACGCCGCAGCGGTGGCAGCCGTCAAAGCAGCGTATCGTGGGCTCGAGGAGTTCTGCCTTGTGGAGTTCCTCGCGGATATAACTCTTGCGGAATCCCATATCAAGATGATCCCAGGGGAACACCTCCGAGGAGCCGCGCGCGCGGTAGAGATAGAACGCCGCATCCAGCCCGCATGCCTTCATCGCGCGCTTGAACGCCTTGCTGCCGCCCATCTCATGCGCACGCAGCAGAGCCTCCCCCGTGCGGCGGTCGCCGCGTGCGAGCACGCCCTGCACATAGGCCTCTTTCGGCGATTCGATGTTGACGATGACGTGCTTGCGCTTGCGGAGCTCTTTCTCCAGGCGCTTGAGATGTTTCGTGACGACCTTGCGGTCGGCCATCGGGAGCCACTGGAACGGCGTGAACGGCTTCGGGATAAAGGGATTGACCGATAACGTCAGCGTGCCTTTGCTTCCCTTCTCCTCCATGTAATCCTTCACGCGGTTCGCGAGGCCTACGATGCCGTCGATATCCTCCTCGCGCTCGTAGGGCAGCCCTACCATGATGTAGAGGCGGAAATTGCGGATGCCCGCCGCCATGCCGAGGTCGATGGAGTGGAAAAGATGCTCCTCCTCGATGCCCTTGTTGATGACCGCACGCATGCGCTTCGTGCCGGCCTCGGGCGCGAGCGTCAGCGTCTTCAGCCCGCTCGCGGCGAGCGACTCGACGAGCTCCTGCGTCACGGAATCGGCGCGGAACGAGGCGACGGACATCGTGAGCCCCTCGCCGAGGATAAACCGGCAGAGCGCATTGACCTCGGGATAATCCGAAATCGCCGCCCCCATGAGCCCGACTTTCTTGCCGTACTGCTTGGCCTCGCGCACCTCTTGCTCCACAACCGCGAGCGAACGGTTGCGCGGTACGCGGAAGCAATACCCTGCCATACAGAACCGGCAATGGCGTCCGCAGCCGCGCGCCGTCTCGATGAGGTAGAAATTAAACTCTGTGTGATCTGTAACGACGACCGTATGGGCGGGATACTGGTCGAGTTCCCGGACATATTGGCGCGAAACCATAGCAGGTGCGCCGTCCTGCGGCTCCATCTCCGTCACGCGGCCATCCTCATCATAGACCGGTTCGTAGAGCGACGGCACATAGACACCGGGTACGTGCGAGAGGCGCCGCAGGAGCTCCTGCCGCGAGACACCCTCGTGCTGTGCAGCATGGTACGTGTCCATGAACGCCGGCATGATGGCCTCGCCCTCGCCGATGATGAAGGCATCGACCACACCGGCGAGCGGCTCGGGATTGAACGTCGCGCAGGGCCCTCCGGCGATGATGAGCGGGTCCCTCTCATCGCGGTCTGTCGTGCGCAGTTTCACCTTTCCCTGGCTGAGCATGGAAAGGACGTGGAAATAGTCCATCTCAAAAGAGAGCACAAAAGCGATAATGGCGAAGTCGTACAGCGGTGTCTGCGTCTCGACCGTCATGATGGGCGTACGTGTATCGAGGTAGCGCTGCATTTCCTCGCGGTCCGGCAGAAACGCCCGCTCACAGGCCGTGTCGCCGCGCTGGTTCAGCAGGTCGTAGATGACATGCAGACCGAGGTTCGACATGCCGACGAAGTAGGAATTCGGGTACGTGAGCGCCACACGCGTGCGCGTACCGGCAGGGAACCGGTAATATCCTTTCTCCTCCGCATTCAGCTGCTGCAGCTTCTTTTTCAGCGTCCAGTCCAAACCGTACCCTCCCCCGACATAGGATCCATCTTACTTTGCTGCCGGCTCTGTTTCCGGCTTCTCTCCCTCCGGCTTGCCCTCCTGCATTGCCTTGAGCTCCTCGAGGAAGTTGCCGATATCATCGAATTTCCGGTAGACCGAGGCAAACCGGATATAGGCCACGCCGTCGAAATCGCGCAACTTCTTCATGACGAGCTCACCGATTTCGGAGGACGGTACTTCCTGCTCCATCGTATTGCGGATCTCGATCTCGATATCGTGCACGAGCGTGTTGATGCGCTCCATGGAGATGTTGCGCTTCTCGCACGAACGGATGATGCCCTGCCGGATCTTCTCCCGGTCAAAGGCCTCGCGGCGGCCGTCGTGCTTGACGACCATGAGCGGCAGCTTTTCGATGACTTCATAGGTCGTGAAACGGCGGCCGCATTTCATGCACTCGCGGCGGCGCCGGATCGACGTGCCGTCCTCGGCCGTGCGTGAGTCGACGACGCGGTTGGATGTATTTTTGCAATAGGGGCATTTCATGGCTTACCCCTCCTTTTCCTCTGATGTTGCGGCCCGGATGCACGGCTCTTTTTCCGATGCATGCTCCGGCCTTTCCCCTGCTCATGCGGGGCTTCTTTCTCCGGACGCACGAGGCACTTCGGTCCATAGCCGATGAGGTCCTCGCGGTGACCCAGACGCAGGGCTTTGCGCACGATGGCGTGGTTCTTCGGCAGCCAGAACTGCATGAGCGCACGCTGCATGAGCTTTTCCTCATAGGTCTTGGCGCACCAGACCTTCTCCCCGGTCATGGGGTCCAGCCCCGTGTACCACATGCACGTCGAAAGCGTGCCCGGCGTCGGGATGAAATCCTGCACCTGCTGCGGATGATAGTGCATATCCCGGATGAACTCCGCGAGCTCGATGGCATCGCTGAGCTCCGAGCCCGGATGGCTCGACATGAAATACGGCACGAGATACTGCTTCTTGCCGAGCTTTTCGTTGATCTTCCGGAACTTCCTGGCAAAGGCCAGATACACGGAGCGGTCCGACTTGCCCATGGCATGCGTCACGCGGTCGGAGATATGCTCCGGCGCGATCTTCAGCTGCCCGCTCACATGATACCGGCAGAGTTCCTCGAGAAAGTCATCATCCGCGAGCATGAGGTAATCAAACCGGATGCCCGAGCGCACGAAGACCTTCTTCACGCCGGGCAGGGCGCGCAGTTCGCGCAGGAGCTGGATGTAGTCGCTGTGGTCCGCGATGAGGTTGCGGCATGGGGTCGGCGACAGGCATGGCTTGCCGCGGCAGGTCCCCAGCTCGAACTGCTTGTCGCAGGACGGGCGGCGGAAATTCGCCGTCGGGCCGCCCACATCGTGGATGTAGCCCTTGAATCCCGGCATCTGCGTGAGGATCTTTGCCTCGCGCAGGATGGACTGATGGCTGCGGCGCTGGATGATGCGTCCCTCATGCGAGATGATCGCGCAGAAGTTACACCCGCCGAAGCAGCCGCGCTGCGAGACGAGGCTGAACTGCACTTCCCGGATGGCCGGGATGCCGCCATCGCGCTCATAGACCGGGTGATAGGTGCGCATATAGGGCAGGTCATAGATGGCATCCATGCCCGCCTCATCGAGCGGTTTCGCCGGCAGGTTCTGCACGACGCACCACTCGCCGTTCTGCTGGGCGAGACGGCGTCCGCGGATCGGGTCCTGTTCGAGGTATTCCGTCCGGAATGCCTCCGCAAACTTGCGTTTATCGCGTTTCACCTCGTCATACGAGGGTAACGGCAGATAGTCCCAGACGTAGTCGAAATTCGGCACGCGGTAGCATGTCCCCTGCACGTCCTGGATGTTCTGCACCTCGACGCCCTGCTGGAGGTTTGCCGCGATTTCGACGATGGCGCGCTCACCCATGCCGAAGATCAGCAGGTCCGCCATGCTGTCGACGAGAATCGAGCGGCGCACCTCATTCGACCAGTAGTCGTAATGGGCCATGCGGCGCAGACTCGCCTCAATGCCGCCGATGATGATGGGCACATCGGGATAAAGCTCGCGCAGACGGCTGCAGTACACGATGGTCGCACGCTCCGGACGGTATCCCGCCTTTCCGCCCGGCGAATAGGCATCCTCATGGCGGACTTTGCGCGCAGCTGTGTACTTGTTCAGCATAGAATCCATGTTCCCTGCAGAAACAAGAAACCCCAGCCGGGGCTTGCCCAGGCGGTTAAAATCCCGGGTTGCGTGCCAGTCCGGCTGGGGAATGATGCCGACCTTATAGCCATGTGCCTCGAGCACGCGGCAGATGATCGCGGGGCCGAAGCTGGGATGATCGACGTAAGCATCACCGGAGATAAAGACGAAATCCAGCTGCTGCCAGCCGCGTTCCTCCATATCCTCCCGGCTGATTGGTAAAAATCCGTTCATTCGATGTGGTCCTTCGTGAACGTCTTCTCAGCGACCTGGCCGATATCGCCCACCTTGCCGAGATCCTTGCCATTGACCGTGAAGCTGATGGCACCGGCATTGCCTGCCGTGATGACCACTTTATCCTTGGCCTTCCACGCTTTGTCCTCGCCCTTCTTCAGCGTACCCTCGAAGATGGTCTTGCCATCGGCCTTGACGGAAACCCAGCAGGCATCCGTGAGCTTTGCCGAGACCTCGACGTCCTCGTATTTCTTTTCTTCTTTCGCCGGTGCCGCAGCTGCCTGCTGGGCTGGCTGCTGCGCCGGCTTTTGGGCCTGCTGCGTCTGCTTCACGGGCTGCGTCTTCTCCGCTGTAGAGTCATCGCTGCTCAGCAGGAAGAACGCACCAGCACCGACGATGATGACAACGAGCAGCACCACGAGAAGGTTCTGGCGGCGATGCGAATCCTCCACGCGCTGGTGGAAATCCTTGCCCGTCGAGAACGAATCCTCATGATGATAGGACGGCTCGCTCTCGACCGTGCGGCGCGGCTGCGGTGCCGGGCGGTGCGATGGCTGCTGCATGGCCGCCGCCTCCGCTGCCTGCTGGGCCGCCAGTTTCTCCGGATGGTTTTCCTCCATATATTCCTTGACGAGCGCATCGGCGTCCAGTTTCAGGAAATTCGCATAGTTGCGGATAAAGCCTTTCGTATAGGCTTCACCGGGCAGTTTGTCGAACTCACCTTTCTCGATGCATTCGATATAAAGGCCACGGATGCTCGTGCCTTTCTCGATATCCTGAATGCTGAGCCCCTGATTTTCGCGTGCCTGCCGCAGCGTATCACCTGTCATGATATAACCAAACCCCCATATATATTCGAGTCAGCCACCGCCAAAAAGCGGCGGGCTTTCGATGTATTGCTAAAATTTCATAGTTCTGTATCATATTATACACAAAACGGCCCCAAGAGTAAACCTCCGAGGCCGTTGTTCAAAAAATCAAAATTATTTTGTCGTAAGCGCAGTATGCAGGGCATGCGACATCACCGCGCGGTCCGGTTCGATACCGGTCCAGAGCTTCAGGGAATCCGCGCCCTGCCCGACCAGCATCGCCTCGCCATTCAGCGTTTCGTGCCCGTTCTCGCGCGCCGTGCGCAGGAACATCGTCTCGAGCGGCGTGTAGATGACGTCGTATACGAAGGCCGACGCCTTGACATCCGCCCAATCCACTGGCGGCATCGCCTCTGTTTTCGGTGCCATGCCCAAGGGCGTCGTATTGATGAGGAGATCCGCATCGCGGAGAACCGCACGGAATTCATCCGTCTCCCAGTGCATGGACTCTACTTTCGTGTATTTGCTGAACTCCTGTGCCAGCGGCGCTACCTTAGCTGGATTGCGCGCACCGATGCAGATGGAGTCGATGCCATGCTTGATGAGTCCCCAGATGAGCGCCCGTGCCGCGCCGCCCGCGCCGAGCAGCACCGCTTTTTTGCCATCCGGGTCAAAACCGCGGTTCAGCAGGCCCCACATGCTGCCCGTGAAGTCGGTGTTATAGCCTTTCAGCCGCCCATCCTCGTTCACGATCGTGTTGACCGCACCGATGATGCGGGCATCCTCATCGACCTCGTCGAGATAGGCCATCGTCGCCTGCTTATGCGGGATTGTGATGTTCCAGCCGCGGAACTGCATGGCGCGCAGTCCCTTTACCGCGTCCTCGAGATCCTCCGGACGGACCGGCAGGGTGATATAGGCGTAGTCCAGCCCCGCTTGTTGGATGGCCGCCATCTGCAGGACGGGAGACAGGGAATGCGCGACGGGCCAGCCCATGACCGCGAGGTTCTTCGTCTTGCCCGTGAACATCACGCATGCTCCTCTCTCGTCTTCGACAGCAGGTCCATCTTCATCTCATAATAGGCCGGCGTCATATCGAGGTAATGGCGGTGCGGATTCTCAAAGCGCTGTTCCTCTTCCCAGATTTCGCCATCGAGCTGCTGCTTCACATAGTCGCGGATCGCATCGAGCTTCGGCAGTTCCTCGCAGCACTTGCCCTGGCGCACATAGATCTTGCGGATGTTCTTCGCCGTGAAATTCTCGAAGCTGCGGTTCTTCCACGGCTTGATCGGATCAACATAACGGAACGGCTTACTGAAATCCACCGGCTCGCCGCAGATGGCCAGCATATCAGCTACGGCATGGCCGTCCTCGTCGTAGACGCGGTAAAGGTCCTTGAGGCCCGGGTTCGTGATTTTCTCGACGTTCTCCGAGACCTTGATGCGCGGCTCGAAATGGTCGCCCTTGCCGACGGCGGCGAGCTTATAGACCGCACCGAAAACCGGCTCCGATTTTGCCGTGATGAGGCGCTCGCCGATACCGAACGCGTCGATGCAGGCACCCTGGCCCAGGATAGAGGCTACCGTGAACTCATCGAGGCTGTTCGAGACCACGATCTTGCAGTCCTGCAGGCCGGCGGCATCGAGCATCTTGCGGACTTTTTTCGAGAGGTACGCGAGGTCGCCCGAGTCGATACGGATACCGGCGAGACGATGCCCGGCCGGCTCAAGGACCTCGTGGGCGACGCGGATCGCGTTCGGGATGCCCGAATGAACCACGTCATAGGTATCCACGAGCAGGACCGTAGCATCCGGATACGTCTCGGCATAATGCTTGAACGCCTCGTACTCATCGCCATAATACATGACCCAGCTGTGCGCCATTGTGCCGGAGATCGGGATGTCGAACATCTCGCCCGCCGTGCACGTCGCCGTGCCGACGACACCGCCGATATAGGCCGCACGGGCACCATACGTCGCTGCATCCATGTTATGCGCGCGGCGTGCACCGAAATCCGACACCGCACGGCCAGCCGCCGCCCTGCAGATACGGCGTGCCT
This sequence comes from uncultured Selenomonadales bacterium, assembly GCA_900315155.1. Classification (GTDB taxonomy): domain Bacteria; phylum Bacillota; class Negativicutes; order Selenomonadales; family Selenomonadaceae; genus UBA2897. The sequence continues at coordinate 22,678 of OMYB01000016.1, forward strand.
TCGTCGCGATCAGGGACTGATGATTGATCTGCGCGAGAATGGCCGTCTCCACGAGCTGCGCATCGATGAGCGGTGCCACGACCGTGAGAACCGGCTCATTCGGGTACATAACCGTGCCCTCCGGCAGCGCGTAGATGTCGCCGCGGAAGTGGAACTCCTGCAGGAAATGCAAAAACTCCTCCGAGAAGATTTTCTGATCGCGGAAATACGCGACATCCTCCTCCGTGAAGTGCAGATTCTCGACATACTCGATGACCTGCTCGAGTCCCGCGAAAATCGCAAAGCCGCCCTCGTCCGGGTTCTGGCGGTAAAAAACATCAAACGCAACGATGGAATCCTTATCGCCGCTGAGGAAATACCCATTGGCCATCGTCATCTCATAGAAATCCATCATCATGGAAATGTTGCGTTTATCGAACTGTGTCTGCGTCATCCGAATAACCCCTTTGTTCTCAGGCCGCTCAGGCAGCCTCTTCGTTTCCGATTGCTGTCCTATATTATACTACGCAGAAAAAGCAAAAGAAAGCTCTCCCTTACAGGACAGATTCCCGTTCCAGCAGGAGGCGAGCGGCGATGAGCTCGCCCTCCGTCAGGTCAAAAGAACCATCCTCCGTCCCGGGATCCGCCTCAAACAAGTCGGCAACTTTCGAACGCGCAGCGCGGGCATACGGCAGGTCCGCTTTCGAAAGCTCCTCCTGGCCGCGCCGCCACGTCATATCGCCCCGATGCCAGTTCCCATCGCTGCCCAGATCAAAGGTAACGGAACCGCGCAGGTTCTTCTCTCCAATTTCGATATCGATGATGAACTGCTGCGCCACACTGTTCTCGGCGCGTCTCCGATATACTGCTTTCATACGTCTTCCCCCTAAAGCGAGACATCAGCATCCGATCAGCTGTCCTGTCTAGCGGTTCATGTCCTCGTTCCACTCCGCATCCGTGCCTTTGCTCCTGCCCTTGGCATAGTAGAGCGCCTGGTCGGAACGCTGGTAGAGTTTGTCGATGGGGAGGCTGCCCGTGGGGTCGAAGGCGAGGCCGACCGTGGCGCTGATGATGCCGCTCTTCATGTTCTGGGAGCGCTCTCTAAGGGTGTCGTGGAAGGTCCGGACGGCCTGGCGGATGGTTTCCGCATCATGCTTTCCGACGTAGAGCACGAGAAACTCATCGCCGCCGAAGCGCGTGACGAAGCCGTGCGAAAAAGCTTCATGCAGCGTCGCTGCAAAAAGGACCAGCACCTCATCCCCGATCTTATGACCGAAGCTATCGTTGAACTGCTTGAAGTTATCGATATCGAGCGAAATCAGGCAGTTCTTCTCGTTCTCATGTTCCTTGACGTATTCGTAGAAATACCGGCGGTTCGGCAGCCCGGTCAGACGGTCGTGCTGTGCCATCGCGAGGACCTTCTTCCGGTACTCGTTCTCCGTCGTCACATCCATGGCAACGCCGACCGTGCCGAGGATCGTGCCGTCCTCATCAAAGAGCGGTGATTTGTACGTGCGGAGCTCGCGCATGCCGTTGTTCTTCGAGAGGACATGCTCGTCGAAGACCATCGCCTTGCCGGCATTCATCACGGCTTCTTCGGTCTCGTTGCAGACGAACTCCCCCTTCTCGTATTCCTCTTTCGTGAGGCCCCAGATATAGTAATGACCGCGCCCACGGATGTCGTCTTTATCCTTGCCGACGACCTCGCAGAACGCATCGTTGACCTCGAGATGCGCGCCGATCTTATCCTTGTACCAGATGAGGTCTGGCGAGGAATTGATCGTCGTCTGCCAGTAGTTATGCTCCATCCAGGCATCCTTGCGTGCCTTGAGCTGCTCGGTCAGGCGGGTAAAGGCATACTGTGCCAAGGTCGCCGTCAGCGGTGCCGGCCAAAGCGCATCAAGGGCTTCCAGTTCCGCCGGCTGCAGGGCCTGCGGATGCTCCGTGACCAGGATGCGATGCGCCTTATCGCCCGCCATTCGGCAGACTTCATCCAAAGACAGCTCCCCCATGGCCGCCTCCGTGAAGATGACAACGTCAAAAGCGCCGTCCTCCAGTGCCGTTCCCCCCAAAGCCTGCACCACCGTATAGTGATGCGTAAACCTTTCTTTTGACGGCACCTGCTGAATGGCCGTGACCGCTTCCCCCGGAAGCCCGGCCAGCAGGATACGCAGATTGACTTCGTACATCGAAAATCACCCCATTACCCCATATTGGTATCGTAAATCGATTGGATATCATTTTCCCTATTCCTACATTATACGCCTATGACACGCTTCAGTTCAAGTAAGACGAAAGTACATGTGAATACTTGCGCCCGGTCCATGGCATGGAAAAGGTGGATTGCACCTATCAGCTGCGGTTCTTTTTCAGGATAATCCGATCAGCGTCCCAACGAAGTGAACGAGGAAAGCGACGATCCATGCGATGGTACACTGGGTAACGACGGTATAGAATGCGTTGCGGCCGCCGGCTTCGTGGCGGACGGTGGCGATGGCAGCTACGCACGGGGTATAGAGCAGCGTGAACACGAGGAATACGATGGCCGTGAACGGCGTGAAAAGCGTGTGCAGCAGGCTGACGTCGCCGCCCATGAGGACGGTGAGCGTCGAGACGAGCGTCTCCTTTGCCGTGAAGCCCGTGACGATGGCCGTGGCCACACGCCAGTCGCCGAAGCCGAGCGGCGCAAAGACCGGTGCGATGACGCGGCCGATGAGCGCGAGCAGGCTGTCCTCCGGCGTCGCAGCCGGGTTGAACTGCGTATCGAACATCTGCAGGAACCAGATGACAATGGATGCGAGGAAGATGATCGTAAAGGCCTTGACCACGAAGCCCTTCGCCTTATCCCAGACGAGGCGCACGACGCTCTTCGCAAGCGGCATGCGGTAGTTCGGCAGTTCCATGACGAAGGGCACGGGCCTCCCCGTGAAGACCGTGCGCTTCAGCAGCAGCGCATAGAGGATGCCACAGAAGATGCCGAACATGTACAGGCCCATCATCGTGAGGGCCTGGAACTGCGACGGGATGAATGCGCCGATGATGAGCGTATAGATGGGCAGTTTCGCGCTGCAGCTCATGAACGGCGTGAGGAGGATCGTCATCCTGCGGTCACGGTCACTCGAAAGCGTGCGCGTCGCCATGATGGCGGGCACCGAGCAGCCGAAGCCCACAAGCAGCGGCACGATGCTGCGGCCTGAGAGACCGATTTTCCGCAGCAGGCGGTCCATGACGAAAGCAACGCGCGCCATGTAGCCCGTATCCTCGAGGATGGACAGGAAGAAATACAGCGTGACGATAGTCGGCAGGAAGCTGATGACCGCGCCAATGCCCTGCAGCACGCCGTCGACGAGGAGCGCGTGCATGGTCGGGTTGATGTCTGCCGCCGTGAGGCCCTCGTCGACCAATCCGATGCAGGCATCCACGATGGCCTCCATGCCGTCCGTGAGCCATGCGCCGATGCCGTTGAACGTCATGACGAAGATGAATCCCATGATGACGAGGAAAATCGGGATCGCCGTGTACTTGCCCGTGAGCAGCTTATCCGCCTGCATGCTGCGGCGATGTTCCTTGCTTTCATGCGGCCGCACGACTGCTTTGCTGCAGACCTCCTGAATGAAGGTAAACCGCATATTCGCGAGCGCCGCCTCGGCATCGAGGCCGGACTCCTTCTCCATCTGGTCGGAAATCTCGCCGCAGATATGGTTCTGGTCCGGCGGGATATGGAGTTTTTTCTCGACGAGCGGATCGTGCTCGATGAGCTTGGTCGCGGCGAAACGCACGGGCAGATGCGCGGCCTTCGCGAGTGGCTCGATGAGATGCGCCATCGCATGGATGCCGCGATGCACGGCTGCCACCGGATCATGCGGATCATCGCTGTCCGCGCAGAAATCGATGACGCTCGGTTTCTCATGGTGGCGCGCGACGTGCATGGCATGCTCGACGAGCTCATCGATGCCCTCGTTCTTGGCCGCCGAAATTGGGATGACCGGGATACCGAGCGCCGCCTCCAGCTCATTGACATGGACATGGCCGCCGTTCGCGCGCACCTCATCCATCATGTTGAGCGCGAGGACCATCGGGATGCCGAGCTCCATGAGCTGCATCGTGAGGTAAAGGTTGCGCTCGAGGTTCGTCGCATCGACGATGTTGATGATGCCGTCCGGATGCGCATGCAGCAGGAAATCACGCGTGACGATTTCCTCGCTCGAATACGGCGAAAGCGAATAGACGCCCGGGAGGTCTGTCACCACCGCCTGCGCCGTGCCGCGGATATGGCCTTCCTTGCGGTCGACCGTGACACCGGGGAAGTTGCCCACATGCTGATTCGCGCCCGTGAGCTGGTTGAAGAGCGTCGTCTTGCCGCAGTTCTGATTGCCGGCGAGCGCAAACGAGATGTGCGCGTCGCGCGGGATAGCCGTGGCTTTATTATGATGGTGCCCCTCGGGCGCACGGTCGAGCTCACCGACGCCCGGATGCGGGATGCTGTAGTGCGGCTCCTCCTCTTTTTCCACAGGCTGGCCGACCGGCTGCGGCCCCTGGATACGGATCATGCGCGCCTCATCACGGCGCAGCGTCAGCTCATAGCCGCGCACCTTGAACTGGATCGGGTCCCCCATCGGCGCGCGCTTCACGAACGTCACGACCGTGCGGGGAATCAGCCCCATATCGAGAAGATGATGCCGCAGTGCACCCGTCCCCTCTACTGTCTCAATCTCAGCCATCTGGCCGGACTGGAGATCATCTAATGTCAAAGGAATCACCTCGAAAAATCGTAAAAGGAAAACTTAGCTCAAACCGGCCGCTGACGGATCGACCGGCATGCTGTAGTGGGCACACGTGACCCAATACTGGAAGGCCTCCCGGTCCGTCTGGCTGAGGCGGTAGAGGTCCGCATAGGCCTCGGGGAGGCACGCATCTTTTATCTTGGCGCCCTTCTTCACGAAGTCCAGGCTCACGATGCGCTCGCTCACGGCATCGTAGCCGCGGCTGTCTGCATTGTGCGGAGCGGCTGTCCCCTGTTTCGCAGCTTTCTCCGCATCGGCCGCATGATTTTTCTGCAGCCACCGCGCGAAGAGCTGGGCCATCCAGTCGACGACCGAGTCATCCGCCTGCTCGAGGCTCAGGTAGAGGTCCACGAGCAGCAGGATTTCCTTATGGCTCCAGCCGTCTGCCTCCACCAAAGCGAGGCGGGCGCGCTCGGATGCCGTGGCGGCGAGTCCCCGGTTCTCCGGATGGAGCTGGATATCCACGGCATTTTCCTCGCAGCGGATCTCGTAGTAGCGGTTCGACGCCCCGTAGACGTTGACGCTCTGCCGTCCGGAGATATGGGCATGGTTCTCGATAAAGGCCGCACTGCCCAGGATATGCTGCTCGACGACGTGCGCGCGGTACTCCGCCCAGTCATCCGTCCCGTGGATGAGGTGCTCGACCTGCTTGACGAGGACGAGGTTCTCGATGTTTTCGGTCTCGTCATCCGGCATGAGCACGATGAGATAGTCGCGCGCCCGGCTGATGGCCACGTTGATGACGTTGTGGTCGTTGAGGTAAACCTCCCACGAGACCGACATATCCGGCGGCGGATTGAATACGGCGAGCACGAGGTCGCATTCATCACCCTGGAATTCGTCGATCGTGCCCGCCCTCACATGCACGGCCTCGGGCAGATGGACCTGGCTCAGGAGCTGCCCCATGAGGTCGGCCTGCGCCCGGTACGGGGCGATAATGCCGATTTCGTAGGGGACCACCCGGCGCACCCGATGCGATGATCCGATGCGGCGCGTCAGAAAGCTGACGAGCTCGAACGTGAACAGTGCCGCATAGAGATGGTACGGCGTACTCTCCTGCCGCAGGCCCGCCGTATACGCCGGCGTGCTCTCGCGCAGCAGGCGTGAGGCATAGAGCCCCTTCCCCTCCCGCACGGGGAATTTCACGATGGTCAGCGTGCGCAGATCGAAATCGGAACCGAAATCAAATTTCCGCTGCCCCGTGATGGTCCGGCGGTGATTCAGGACGCCCTGATACGTGAACTGGCTGAAGAGCTCACCGATCTCCGGCACGCTGCGGTACTGCGTCGTGAGGTGCATGACGGGATAGTCATGCGGCACGGTGTGGATCTTGCTGAGGTCCTCGAGATGTACCATCGTGTAGATATTCTCGGTCTTCCAGAGGCTCACGGTCATGACGGGCTCCACCTGGAACGGATCGCCCGCGAGGATGAACTGGTGCGGCTGCGACTGGTACAGCGGGTACAGGATGCTCGCGAGCGGCATCATCGAGACCTCATCCATGACGATGTAGTCCCAGGGAAGCGAATGCAGCGGGAGGCTCCTCCCTCCCACCTCGATCGCCTCGTTGGGATACCGGTCGATGGTCGTGAGCACGACGCCGTGCTGCAGAAAAGCTGGACGGACCTCCCGCTCACAGGAGATGCCATCCTCGCGTGGCCCTTTCCCGCCCAGGTAGACGAGCCAGTCCCGGCAGTTCGAGCGGACCCCCATCTGCTCCTGGATGCGCTGGATGAGCAGCTCGGCCGATTTCTCCGTCGGTGTCAGCACGAGGATGCGGCGGTTTTCCTGCCGGTTCATATTCGGGATCAGCACGCGCGAGGCGATGGTCGTCGTCTTGCCCGTGCCCGGCGAGCCGTAGATGAACGAGATATTGGCGCAGAGATGGGCCTGCATATCAAAGTCATCCTCGAGGGCCAACCTCGCAAAGCCCAGCTGCAGGGCACCGAGCCAAGGTGCACCACCGCTGCCCCCCGCCTGCCTCGCCTCCTCCTCGGCATGGATCTGCTCCATCCCGAGAAGCGCCATGAACCAGCCATACGTGTATTTTTTCGCCTGCTGGACACGGTTCTGCAGGAACTGTGCATGCTCAATGCGCGCCATCTCAGCCTGGGCACGTTCGCGCGCCCGCTGGATGGATGCGGCGAAATCCACGCCATGCGGCATATCCGCCATACACAGTCCCTCCTCCATCACGTTCCGGGTTCATAGGTCGTGAGGAAATTACCCCGTTCATCAAAAATCTGGATGGGATTCAGCTGCAGCCTGCCATGGATGATGTGCAGGGCGTCCGTGCGCACATGCACGCCCGCGAGATCGATGGCGACATCGTAAAAATGCAGGTTCTTGTCCGCATCGGAGAACCGGCCCGCGAGCCGTTCAAACGGCAGAATCCGGTATTTTCCCTTCGTCGAGACAAAGCTGCCCGACGTGACGGTCTCTTTCGGACTGCCTTTCGAGTCAATCTGGATATCCATATCCACGCGGCATTTGAGATGCGAATCCGGCAGCGCCACAGACGTCGAGAGATTCGAGCCATGCCCGCGCAGATGGTAGTAGCGCGTATCGAGGTCATAGTCTCCCTCGGCATCAAGGTGGCCGTCGTAGACGCTGGCTGTCACGTTTGTGAACGTGAGTTTCGAGCCATCATAGGCGATATCCCCCGCGACATTCTGAAACGACAGCCCCGGGATATGAAGCTCCGGGATCTGCAGCACGCCCGTCCCCGTAAAGTCGGAAAGCGGACCCGTAAGATGCGTCTTCATCGTCATCTTGTCGTGGATGTTGATGCCGAATCCCAGCGAGGACGGGTCGACATCGTAGAGCTGCAGCGCGAGGTCCGCCGTCGGGATGTCCTTCTGCTTGAAATCCACCATTCCCTTGAGGCTGATGCCCTGCCCGACCATCGTGCCGCCGAACATGCCGCTGCGCGCGTCGATGCTCATATGCGTGTCCGTGTTGATGTAGGTGTGCAGGTCGACATTCGTCATGAGGTAGGGGCGTCCCTTGATGAACAGCTCTACAGTAAAGCGGTTGAGATTCAGGATGAGTTTGATCTGACGCCCATTGCGATTGAAGTTTTTCCACTTCTTCTGCAGGTTCTTGCGCTTGCGCTCGCGTTTCAGCTCGCCGATTTTCTTGCGCGTCTCCTCCGGCAGCGCCGCGATGCTGACCTTGTCGAACCAGTCCTCTTCCTTCACGCGGTCGACGGCCGGGGAATGCTTGACGAAATCGACATTCATATGGTCATCGAACCGCAGGGAAATCTGGGCATCGTCGAGTGTGAGCTCCTCGATGGTCGTCGCGTTGAAATTCCGTGTGAGCACATCCCAGAGGTTCACGCGGATCTCGCCATGCGGGACGAACACGAGCGTATTGCCATCCGGATCCAGCCATTCCAGATTTTCGAAGTAGACGTGCCCGTTGATGTGGCCGATCATGCGCTCGACGCGCACCGTACCCGCCAGCATATCCTGCTGCTCCATGGCATGGTTAAAGATCGCCGCGGCGCCGCGGCTCGCGAGCTCGAGCAGGATGAGCACACCGATGGCGGCGAGCACCGCTATCGTGGCGAGCCCCTTCCATGTTTTCGGATGGCGGATCCACCGCTTCAGGATAGAAAAAACATGCATCTAGGTATCCTTCTTCCCGCTTGTTTCTCGTTTCTCTGCGTCAGGAGCCGGGGTGTTCTGCCTCGCGGATCGCCGCAATCTGGGCATGGTAGGCATCCAGCTCATCCAGGCGCAGTTGGCGTGCATCGCGCAGGCGCTGCCGGTCCTCATCCGTGAGGTACGGTGAGTCGAGAACCCGGTCCGAGTCCTCCTTCAGGTGCTTGGCAGCCGAAAGGAATGCTGCATCCGCCTCATCCTCACGCCCCAGCAGGAAAAGAAGCTCCCCACGGTCCGTGAGATACGGTGCGGCAGACTCCGTCGTGAGGCCCAGCCGCTTGTCGTAGGCCAGTGCTTTTTCCCGTGAGGCATCGCAGGCGGCCAACGCCTGCTTCCACTTTCCCTGCTCGCGCCACCAGCGGTAAAGGGCATACTCCTCCATATAGCTGCGGTCCGGACGTTTCTGCAGCGCATTGCAGTCCATGGGGATCGGCTCCCGCATGGCCGCTCGATGGTACTTCCTCAGGATATAATTCTCCATGACCTCGCGAAGTTCCTTTGTCGTCGGCTTTGTCTGTCCGGCCGATGCCTCCTTCGAAACTTCCGATGAAACTTCCGATGAAGCTTCCGATGAAACTACCGCTGGGACTTCCGCCGCCACGGCAGGCGGAGCGGTCATGCCTCCCAGCAGCGCCAGCACCAGTGTACCAGCCAGAAGTTTTCCCGTACAGCGCATGGCGTCCTCCTCAGCGGTGTCCCGCGTGGATCTTGTTCTCCGTGCCGTTCATGAGACGGATGATGTTCGGCTTATGCCGGATGATGATGAAGGCCGCCGCGAGCACGCCGAACGCGATGAACTCCACCGGCAGGCCGAAGACGAACGCGAGGATCGGCACGAGTGCCGCTGCGACGCAGGAACCGAGCGAGACGTATTTCGTCGCGGCGACGATGCCGAGCCAGACGAGGAATACGATGAGGCTCACCCAGGGCATCATGACGACGCAGACGCCGAGGCCGGTAGCCACGCCTTTGCCGCCCTTGAACTTCAGGAAAAGCGAGCAGGAATGACCGACGATGGCGAAGATGGCACCGAGCACGAGCGCGAGCGGCGTACCGACGAGCACGCTGCTGAGGTACACACTGATCGCGCCCTTGAGGAAATCGAGCAGGAAAATCAGGAAGCCCGGGCCCTTGCCCAGCGTGCGCCAGGCATTCGTCGCACCGATATTATGGCTGCCGTGCTCGCGCAGGTCAACATGCCAGAGAAGCTTGCCGAAGACGAGCCCGTTCGGAATCGATCCGAACACATAGGCGATGAGGCATACGAGGAAATAGTTTGCCATCAGTAATCCTCCTCCTCTTTGCGCGCGCGTACGATGAGTTTGATTGGCGTACCCTCAAAGCCGAACTGCTCGCGCAGGCGGTTCTCGAGGAAGCGCAGGTACGAGAAATGCATGAGTTCCGGATCGTTGACGAAAACGATGAACTTCGGCGGATGCACGTCGACCTGCGTCATGAAGAGGATCTTCAGCTGGCGGCCGCGGTGCATCGGCGGCGGATTGACGGACATGGCATCGCGGATGAGCTCGTTGAGGATGCTCGTCTTGACGCGCATGGTCTGCTGCTCCGCGACGTATTTCACGAGCTCCGTCACGCGGCCGACGCGCTGGCCCGTGAGTGCCGAGGCGTAGAGCACCGGGGCATACTGCAGGAAGCCGAGCTGCTCGCGCAGCTCATCCGTGAATTTCAGCGTAGACTTATCGTCCTTGTCCGGGTAGATATCCCATTTGTTGACGACGATGACGCTGCCCTTGCCGGACTCATGCGCATAGCCGGCGATTTTCTTGTCCTGCTCCGTGATGCCCTCCGCTGCGTTGATCATCATGAGGACGACGTCCGCGCGGTCGATGGCGCGCAGGGAACGCATGACGCTGTAGCGCTCGACCGGCTCGTTGATCTTGCCGCGGCGGCGCATGCCGGCCGTATCGATGAGCAGGTATTTCTGCCCGTCGCGCACGAAATGCGTATCGATGGCATCGCGTGTCGTGCCGGCCACATCGCTGACGATGACGCGCTCCTCGCCGAGCAGCTTGTTAACGAGGCTCGATTTGCCGACGTTCGGACGGCCGATGACCGCGATGGCGATCTCGTCCTCGTCCTTCTCCTCCTCCTCGTTCTCCGGGAAGGCGGCAACGATGGCATCGAGCAGGTCGCCGAGGTTCATGGCGTTCGAAGCAGACAGGGGGATTGGCTCCCCGAGGCCGAGCTGATAGAATTCGTAGATATCCATCTGGCGCTGCGGGCTGTCGATCTTGTTGACGCCGAGGATGACCGGCTTATGCGCCTTGCGCAGCATTTTTGCGATTTCCTCATCCGCCGTCGTGAGGCCCGCGCGGCCATCGACAAGGAAAAGGATGACGTCCGCCTCCTCGATGGCGATCTGGGCCTGCCCGCGCATGGAACGCAGGATATGGTCGCTCTCGTCGAATTCGATACCGCCCGTGTCGACCATCGTAAACGTATGGTTCAGCCACTCGGCGTCGAGGTAAATGCGGTCGCGCGTGACGCCCGGCATATCGTCGACGATGGAGACGCGCTTCTTGCCGATCGAGTTAAACAGCGTCGATTTGCCGACGTTCGGGCGGCCGACGATGGCCACGATAGGTTTGCTCATGATATTCCTCCTTGTTTATCCTAAAACCGTCAGTAGGTTAAATTCTTCGTGTATCCGGCATTGCTCTGCCAGGTATAGGTGGACTCGCCCGTGCGGTCCTTGTGGTAGCTGCTCCAGCCCGTGAGCGCGCGGCGATAGTCCTCGCCGGTCTGTACCGGCTCGATGCGCGCATCCGGGAAGGCCGCGCGCATCTCCTCCAGCGTCATATCGTCGAGGAACACATCCTCGCCTGCACGCAGCGAAGGCTCAGGCAGGATGATGCCCGTACGCGGGCCTTTGAGGCTTTCGAGCTTGGCGCGGATATCATGCCCCGTGAGCAGGCCGGATACGTTCACCGTATGCCCGAACCAGTCGTTCTCCACGGGCACGACGCGCACGTGGAGCCCCGGATGGGCCTGCTCCGCCTGCGCGGCGAGCTCCTGCACCATCGGCGCGACGGACGTGCCCGTTACGACATCGAGATACACGGGCTCCGCATACCGTTCGCCCGCATCCTCCGTGCGTTCCCACTCGTTGATGAAATTGCGCGTGAGCCCGATGCCGTTGTCGAGCTGCGGGAATCCGTCATAGAACTCCGTCGGCGGTACGGGACGCCCGGCGAGAAAATAGAATTCATCGCTGAGGTAGATGAACGTACGTCCCTCCTCCGTCTGAATCTGCTTCTGCCATTTCTCGACCATATCGATGACGGCAGCCGCGCCGTCGTGGCCGAACTGGTGGAGCGGGAACGGATCGTCGCGCCATTTCGTGACGCCGACGGGCACGATGGCGAGCGAAAGGGCATGCGGGCGCCGTGCCACGATTTCGCGGATCGTGCGCTCGAGCGCCGGGCCGTCATTCAGCCCCGCGCAGAGGACGACCTGCGTGTGGTAGTCCGCCCCGGCGGTCTCCAAGCGATCGAGCTGCGAAGCGATGTTCCGCGCGCCCTCGCAGCGCAGCATCCGGGCGCGGATATCAGGGTCCATGCACTGCACGGACACGTAGAGCGGAGACAGGTGGAACTGCTCGATGCGACGGAAGTCCGCCGGCCCCATATTCGTCATCGTGACGAAGTTGCCATAGAGGAAGCTCAGCCGATAGTCGTCATCCTTGATGGACAGGCTGCTGCGCATGTCCGGGGCGATCATATCGACAAAGCAGAAACAGCAGTGGTTCGCGCAGTTGCGGATGCCGTCAAAAACGGCGCTCTCGAACTCGACCGCGAGTTCCTCATCCTCATCTTTGTCGAACGAAATCATCTCCTGCTCCCCATCCGCATGCTCGACGAGCAGGTCGATTTCCTCATCCGCCATGGCAAAGCTCAGATCGATGATGTCGCGCAGGTTCTGCCCGTTGACCGACAGGATTTTATCGCCCGCCACGAGTCCCAGTTCATCGCCGAGGCCGCCCGGATGCACGCGCAGGATCTTTGCGGGATACTGTTTCACCGCTGTTTCCCTCCTCTTTTCTGCCATAGTATAAAAACAACAGAAAGGAGTGATGCTGCCATCACTCCTTACCTATATTTTTTATAGTACCTTTGTCTGGTTCAGCGATTACTTGTCAGCTTTCGTGATGGACAGGGAGATACGTTTACGCTTCGTGTCGATGCGGAGGACCTTCACCTGGACCTCATCGCCGACATGAACGGCCTCATCGGCACGCTCAATGCGATGATCCGCCAGCTCGCCCATCGGAATCAGGCCATCGAAGCCCGACTCGATTTCCATGAAAGCGCCGAAGTCCGTCAGCTTGATGATCTTACCGGAAATCGTCTGGCCTTCCTGGTACTTGCCAGCATGCTCATACCACGGATCCGGCAGCGTGTCCTTCACGGACAGGGAGATGCGCTTGTTCTCTTTGTCCACGTTCTTGACATAGACATTGAGCTTCTGGCCGACTTCGAGAACATCGGACGGATGCTTCACGCGGTGCCAAGCGAGGTCGGAGATGTGGGCAAGGCCGTCAACACCACCGATATCGATGAACGCACCATAGTCGACGAGGCGCTTAACCGTACCTTCGACCGTCATGCCGTTCTCGAGCTTGGAGAAAATCTCCTCCTCGACCTGCTCGCGCTCCTTCTGGAGGAGATTGCGGCGGGAAAGAACGAGGCGCTGCTTATGCACGTCGAGCTCGATGATCTCGCAGGTGAACGTCTGACCGACGAACTGGCTGAGATCCTTCACGAAATGAAGCTCAACCTGGGAAGCCGGGATGAAGCCGCGAACGTTGTACTCGCCAACCGTAGCCACGAGGCCGCCTTTGACGACCTGAGCAACCTTGGCCTCGACCGTCTCACCGTTAGCCTCTTTCTCCTCGAGGACCTTCCAGCCGGCCATGCGGTCAGCCTTGACCTTGGAGAGAGCGCCGCCATTGTCGCCGCCGAGGGACTGGATGTACACATCGATTTCATCGCCGACTTTGACGACATCCTCAGCGGACTCCGGAGCCGGATAAGCGAGCTCGCGTTTCGGAATCTCAATCTCCTGCTTGTAGCCGATATCGACATACGCACCATCGCGGGAAACCTGTACAACCGTACCCTTTACTACAGAGCCCGGCTGAATGTTATCGAGCGACTTGCTCTCCTCGGCTAAAAGTTCTTCCATATTCATCTGATCTGACACTTTTTATAAACCTCCTTGATAATCCAGTCGGGCGTAGACGCACCGGCTGTAATACCAATTTTTTCAATTTTATCAAACCACTCATCCCGCAGCTCAGCCGCGGTCTCAATGTGATAAGTCTTACATTGTTTCGCACATAGCTGTGCGAGTCTCGTGGTGTTGGCGCTGTTCTTGCCGCCGATCACGAGCATGACATCCACTTTCTGGGCAAGCGCTACCGCTGCCGACTGCCTCTGGTCCGTCGCGGTACATATCGTCCGCATGATCCGGATATCCCGGGCCTTGTCCAGGAGCCTGCCGACAAGCTGCTGGAACCGGCTGCCAGAAAAGGTCGTCTGGCTCACGATCCCCAGCCGCGCACAGTGCCCGATGGCGTCCGCCTCAGCCTCTGTCTCGATGACATCCGCCTCGCCGCCCGACCATTCGTAGATGCTCTGGACTTCTGGATGTTTCTTCTCGCCGATGATGACCACGTGATACCCCTCGTCATGGAGCTCTTTCGCGGAAAGCTGCGCCTTGCGCACATGCGGGCAGGTCGCATCCACGACCCGGAGGCCGCGCCGCTCTGCATCCTCATAGATAGCAGGTCCGACTCCATGCGAACGGATGATGATCGTGCCCTGCTCCATCTCGTCGAGGCGGCTCACGGTTCCGACGCCTTCCGTCTGGAGCCTCTCCACCATCTGCGGGTTATGGATAATCGGGCCGAGGGTATTCGCGCTGCCATCCGGGCTTGCATTTTCCCTGGCTATCTTGATGGCGCGCTTGACGCCATAACAGAAGCCGAGGTAATCTGCCAAAATGACTTGCATACATCAACCATCCTATTGGATTATTCATGCCCAGGATTCACTTTTTGTAAACCCTGATGCAATCTAATAGACAGTATACCATTATCCGGCCTGTCTATGCAAGTAATTTTTCAGCCTTTTTTCGAATTAACAAAGCTGCAACAACTTCTCAGGCACTTTCCATAGCTTTCATGAAAAAGAAAACAGCTGCGACGGGATTTCAGCAGCTGTTTTCGTATTTTTAGTTTAGTTTTTGTCGAACTTTACCGATCATGCCTGGGGGCGGGAACATTCCTCGACGAGGTAGGCGATGGACTGATAGCTGAATCCACTCTTCGCCGAGAGGCCGATCTCGCAGGTGCGGCTGTTGGAGTAGCCGTACGTGCAGTCCTCCGGAATCTCCTCATTGAGATGGCGCAGGGCGTGCTCGTTGAGTTCCGGCAGCGTGAAGCCTTTATCACCGGAGAAGCCGCAGCAGCTGACCTTCGAGGGGATGACGACCTTCGTGACGCACTGCTCCGCGATATCCTTGAAGGCCTGGTTGAGCCCCATCTTGACGGCACTGCAGGTCACGTGGAGCATGACCGTGCGGTCGATCTTATGGATCGTGAGCTTGTCCATAAGGAAATCATGGATGAAAGCGACCGTATCGTAGATGTGGAGCCGTTTATCCATGTGATGCTGCATGCGGTACGTGCACGGGCTCATATCGCAGAGGATCGGCAGCTCACCGTTGTTGCTGCATTCCAGCAGCGCTTTCTCGAGCTGGCCGCAGAGCTTGTCCGCGACATCGAAGAGGCCCTTGCTCTCGAACGGCATGCCGCAGCAGTACTTCGCCATATCCTTCGGGAATACGACCTCGTAGCCGGCGCGCTCAAGGAGCGTGATCATGATCGTGCTGATATGCCGCTTGTCGTGGTCGTCCTTGGCGACGCCCATCATGCGCGTCGTGCAGCTCGGGAAATAGACGACTTTCGGACGGCCCGTGTTGTGCTGGATTTCGGACTCCGATGGCAGATGACCGCCTTTCGGCATCCATTTCGTCCACTGCGGGATCTTGCCTCCGCTGATTGTGCGCATCTTATCCGAGAAGAAGCCCATGATATGGTCGCCGAGTACGCTGTGTGCGAGGTCGCAGGCGTCGAGACCGGCACGGCAGGCCTTGCTGGCACCGGCAAAGTCCTCCGCGACTTTGTTGGCCATCTCTTTTGCCTGCGGCGCAGCTTTTTTCGAACGCACGACGCGCGTGTAGTCGCCCGTGTTGATCGAAAGCGGGCAGTTGACGGAGCAGAGACCATCGACGGCGCAGGTCTCGTCGCCGAGGTAGTCATATTCTTTCTCGAATCGCGCGAGCAGTTGCGGGTTCTCCCCCGTCGCACGCAGGCGCGCCATCTCGCGGTTGACGGCCGTGCGCTGACGTGCCGTGAACGAAAGGCCGCGGCTCGGACAGTCCGTCTCGCAGTAGCCGCACTCCATGCAGCGGTCGACGATGGTGTGGACGGAGTGCATCTCCTTGATGTTCTCCATAAAGAGCAGGCCGTTCTCCGTGATGATGACATCCGGGTTGAGGATATGCTTCGGGTCGCAGGCATTCTTGAGGCGCTTCATGAGGGAGTACGCCTTCTTGCCCCACTCGAGCTCGACGAACGGTGCCATGTTGCGGCCCGTACCATGCTCGGCCTTCAGGGATGCATGGTATTTCTCTGCGCCCATGTGGCAGACATCTTCGATGAATTTCTGATAGGCGGCCTTCTCCTCGTCCGTCTTGAAGCTCTGCGTGATGACGAAATGGACGTTGCCATCGAGGACATGGCCGTAGATGATGCCTGCTCCGTAGCCGTGGTCATCCATGCACTGACGCAGGTCCATGACGGCATCGGCGAGGTCATCATGCTGGAACGCGATATCCTCGATGATGACCGTCGTGCCGATCTCGCGCACGCCGCCGACCGCCGGGAAGATGCCCGCACGGACCTGCCAGTACATGCCGTACTGCTTCGGGTCCTGCGTGAACTTGATCGGGCGGACCGTCTCGAAATCCTGCATGATCTCCAGGACCTTCGCGACCTTCTTCTCGAGCTCGTCATGGTCATCCGAACGACACTCGATGAGGATGGCAGCCGTGCCATCCGGCAGCGTCTTGAAGAAATCCGGAATCTGCGGCCAGTCTTCGACCGACTTCAGCGAAACGCGGTCGAGGAGCTCCGCTGCCGAGACGAGCGGACGGTAGAGCTCATGGACGGCCTTGCAGGCCACATACATCGACGGGAAGAAAACGAACGCCGATGCCTTGTATTTCGCATCCTCGACCGTGCGGTACGTGATATCCGCGATCATGCCGAGCGTGCCCTCGGAGCCGATGATGACATGCTTCAGGATGTCGATCGGATCCGTATAATCCGTGAAGGCATTCAGGCTGTAGCCCATCGTGTTCTTGATCTTGAACTTGTGCTCGATGAGCTCATGGAGCTCCTGGTCGCTGTTGACCTCATCGCGGATGGCTGTGAGTTCCCGGATGATATCCGGATGCGCCGCCGACCATGCCTCGCAGTTCTCCTTGTCTGCCGTGTTCAGCACCGAGCCGTCGGCAAAGACGATGGTCATGTCGAGGACCGTCTTGTAGCTGTTATCGGACGTTCCGCAGCACATGCCGCTCGCGTTGTTCGCCGCGATACCGCCGATGAGGGCATGCTTGATGGATGCCGGGTCTGGTCCGATCTTGCGCATGTACGGATGCAGGTAAAGGTTCGCAAGCGAGCCGACGATGCCCGGCTGGAGCTTGACGACCTTGCCGTTGTCCGTGATCTCATAGTCCTGCCAGCCCTCGCCGATGACGACGAGCACGGAGTCCGTGAGCGCCTGTCCGCTCAGGCTCGTGCCTGCCGCACGGAACGTCACGGCGATGCTGCGCTCCTGTGCCTCTTTGAGCAGGCCGGATACTTCTTTGACGTTGCGCGCCTGAACGACGATTTTCGGTGTGATGCGGTACAAGCTGGCATCCACGCCATAAGCAAAGGTACGCACCGGGTCCGTGATAATGCGCTCATCGGGAATGAACTTCACGATACTGTGGAAGAACTCCTGATATTCCTCCGGCAGTGCCGCAAGGTCTTCTGGTAAATGATGGAATTTCATAGCTTCCTCTTCTCTCCTAGCAAACTCTCTCCTGCGCTCTCGATGCGCAGCTTGCTTGTTAAACGATTTACTATAGTTATTCTATCATAATGTAAGTGCTTTTGTAAGTGTTTATCCGAGATTCTTGGAATATCTACGAAAAAAGTAAAAATAATAAAGCCCTATCGCGTCAAAATAATCTGACAGATAGGGCTTCATCCAGCTATCGTAACATATGAACCGTTTTACCGGCCTTTTTCTCCAGGCATCAGGGCTGGATTTCCTTTTTCATCTCGGCGATGCGGTCGAGGATGGACTGGGAGAAATCGGCGAGCGCCTGCTTGTCTTTCTTGTCTCCCGTGAAATACATCGGCTCGCCGTAGGTGACGTAGAGTTTCGGGAAGATGCCGCCGTTGGCAAAGATGCGGTCCGTACCGATGATGCAGACGGGGATGACCGGCGCGCCGGAGAGCGCGGCGAGCAGCCCGACACCCGGCTGGGCCTTGCGCATCCTGCCGTCGCGGGAGCGATGTCCCTCGGGGAACAGCGCGATCATCTTCTCGGCGCGCAGAGCCTGCTGAGCCGTGCGGATGGCGCCGCGGTCACCCGTGCCACGCTTGACCGGGATCGTCTGCGTCGTGCGGAGCACCCAGCCGATGAATGGCACGTGGAACAGTTCTTCCTTGCACATGTAGTTGAGGTTGCGCGGGATATGGCAGCCGATGAGCGGAGGATCGGCATTGCTCATATGGTTCGCCGCGAGGATCACGCGGCCTTCCATCGGGATATGCTCCACACCGCGGAACTCCGCGCGAAAAAACAGCCGGTAAATCGTGAAGAAGAAGACTTTCAGGAATGCATACAACCACATGGCGGATCACCTGCACATTCCGAGAATCTTTTCCACGACCTCGTCAATGGAGAGGCCCGTGGTATCGAGCAGCGTGGCATCCTCCGCCTGGACGAGCGGGGAAATCTCGCGCTCCATGTCCGCCTTGTCGCGTGCCTCGATGTCCTTCTGGAGCTCCTCGAGCGTCATGTCGTAGCCCTTCTCCTGCATTTCCTTCCAGCGGCGCTGCGCGCGCTCCTCGACCGAAGCCGTGAGGTATATCTTGACATCGGCATTCGGCAGGACGTTCGTGGCGATGTCGCGCCCGTCCATGAGGACGCCGCCGCGCTCCGCCATCTTGCGCTGGAGGGCCACCATTTTCTCGCGGACCGGGCCGAGGGCAGCGACCTGCGAGACGATGTGGCTGACCTCCGGCGTGCGGATGGCCGCCGTGACATCCGTGCCATCGACCGTGACCGTCGTCTTGCCACCCGCATAGCGCAGGTCGACATCGATATCGGGGACGACGGAAAGGATGAGCTCGTCCGTCACCGGCTTATGCTGCTGGAGCGTCTTCCAGGCGACGGCGCGGTACATCGCGCCCGTGTCGATGTAGGTATAGCCGAGCTGCTTTGCGGCGAGCTGGGCGACCGTGGACTTGCCGGCGCCGGCCGGGCCATCGATGGCGACTACTAATTTCTTGTTCAAGAGAATTCCTCCTATTTTATTTCTGAATGGATGCCAAAGTCTGGTAGAACGTGGGGTACGAGATGTTGACGCAGGCGCCGTTCTCGATCGTGACACCTGCGCAGGCGGTGCCGAGGATGGCCGTGCTCATAGCCATGCGGTGGTCGTCGTAGGACGGGCACGCGGCCGCATGGAAAGGCGTGCCGCCGTGGATGACGAAGCCATCCTCCCAGGTCTCGATGGAGCCAGGTGCCACGCGTGTAAAGATCTCCTCGAGCGCGGCGAGGCGGTCCGTCTCCTTGACGCGGAGCTCCCCGGCGCCCGTGACGCGCGTATCGCCCTCAGCAAGCAGCGCCGCGACGGCGATGACCGGGATCTCATCGATGAGGCGCGGCATGATGTCGGCGCCGAACGCGGTACCGTGGAGCTTCGCCGTGCGCACGCGGATATCGACCGCGGGCTCTCCCCCGCTCTCGCGCTCGTTCTCATAGGTGAGGTCGGCGCCCATGGCTTTCAGCACATCGAGGATGCCCGTGCGCGTCGGGTTCATTCCGACATTTTGGAGCAGGAGCTCGCTCTGCGGCACGATACTGCCCGCGACGAGCCAGTAGGCCGCCGAGCTGATATCCCCCGGCACCTCGATGGATTTTGGCGCCGTGAATGCCCGAACGGAATGAATGGTCACGGCCGTACCGTTTTTCTCTGTCTCGACGCCGAAGGCATGCAGCATGCGCTCCGTGTGGTCGCGCGAGGTGAAGGGCTCGACGACCGTCGTATCCCCTTTCGCATACATGCCGGCGAGCAGGATAGCGGATTTGATCTGCGCACTCGCGACGGGGCTCTCATAGGTGATGCCGTGCAGCCCTTCTGCGGCGGGGACGATCGTGAGCGGGAGCTTCGTATTGCCCTCGCGCCCGTAGATCTGCGCGCCCATCTGCGAAAGCGGCTTCACGACGCGGCCCATGGGGCGCTGATGCAGCGAGGCATCTCCCGTGAACGTCGTGAGGAACGGCTGCGCCGACAGGAGGCCGAGCATGAGCCGCAGCGTCGTGCCCGAGTTGCCCGCATCGAGGATATGCGGCGGTTCCTGTAGGCCGTGCAGGCCATGTCCCGTGACCGTGAGATGCGTCTTGCTCTCGTCCACAAACACGACGTCCACGCCCATGGCCTGGAACGCGGCCGCCGTCGACAGGCAGTCCTGCCCGGGCAGGAAGTTCCGGATTTCCACCGGCGTGTCCGCGAGGGCCGACAGCATGATGCTGCGGTGGGAAATTGACTTGTCGCCGGGAATGGCAATCGTGCCGTGCAGGCCATGTTTGGCCGGCTGAATGCTGGTTTCGCTCATAGGAGTGCTCCTTTCCAAAAGGTAGGCAAAAAGGTATGGATAAAATCAATCGTCGTTCCAGACGCTCCACTGCCCGGCGGCCGCACCCATCGAGAACGCCGCCTGCAGGTTGTAGCCGCCCGTGAAACCGTCGATGTCCGTGAGCTCGCCGACGAAATACAGGCCGTGCACGAGCTTGGACTCCATCGTCTTCGGGTTGATTTCCCGCACATCGACGCCGCCCGCCGTGACGATGGCCTCGGCCATCGGGCGCGTGCGCGGGATCGACAAGGTGAGATGCTGCAGGGCCTCCACGAGCTGATGCCGTTCCTTCGCCGTCACCTGGTTCACGGGATGCTCCGGCGTCAGATAGGCATTGTCGATGACGATGGGGATCAGCTTGTGCGGCAGCAGGTCGACGAGCGCGTTTCCGAGCTGCTTGCGCTGGTATTTCGCCAGATCGCGCTGGAGGCGGGCATCGAGCTGCTCCGGCGTGAGTGCTGGCTTCAGGTTAATCTCGATTTCGACGAAATGCTCCTTGTCGAGCAGAATCGTGGAGACCGCCCGGCTCATCGAGAGGATGATGGGGCCCGTGACGCCGAAATGCGTAAACATCATCTCACCGAAGTATTCCTGCTGTTTCTCCCCGTCGACGAAGAGCGTCGCGCGCACGTTGCGCAGCGAAAGGCCCTGCACGTCCCTGACCCAGTCCTCCTCCGTTTCGAGCGGAATGAGCGAGGGGCGTACGGGCACAATCGTATGCCCGAGTTTTTTCGCCATCTCATAGCCATCGCCCGTCGAGCCCGTGCCCGGATAGGATGCCCCGCCGACGGCGAGGATCACGGCATCGCCCTTGATGGCGGCACCGGAGGCCGTGAGCACGCCCTTCACCCGGCCGTCCTGGGCGAGGACTTCCCGGACGGGAATCTCGCAGGCGATGTGGACGCCGAGCTCGTGGAGCCGGTGCACCATGGCATCGACGCAGTCCTGCGCCTTGTCGCTCTGCGGGAACACGCGCTGGCCGCGCTCGACCTTCGTCGGCACGCCGTTGTCCTCAAAGAACTGGATGACATCACGGTTGTCGAACGCGCGCATACAGCTGTTGAGGAAGCGTCCGTTGCCCTGGATATGCTGGAGGATCTCCGGCACGTCCGCCGCGTTCGTGATGTTGCAGCGTCCCTTGCCCGTGATGCGCATCTTGCGGCCCGGGAGCTTCATCTTCTCGAGCAGCGTGACCGCCGCACCGTTCTCGGCCGCCTTGATGGCTGCCATCATGCCACCCGGGCCCGCGCCGACGACGATGACGTTTTTCCGCATTTCTTCCATAGGTTTCTAGATTTCCTTTCTGCCAGACCGTCCAGGCATCCGCTCAAAGACCGGCGATGCGGCGCAGTTTCGCGAGCTCCTCGCCCGTAAGCGCGCGGTGCTCTCCCGTGCGTACGCCGCGCAGCGTGAGAAAGGCGAACCGCACGCGCCGGAGTGCCCGCACATCGCAGCCGATGGCGGAGAACATGCGGCGGACCTGGCGGTTCCGGCCCTCATGGATCGTGACCTCGACCTGCGCCGTCTTTCCCTGATGACCGAGCAGGCGGACCTTTGCTGGCGCCGTCGGGCCGTCATCGAGCAGGAGGCCGCGCCGCATCTCGGCGAGCTTTGCCTCCGTGACCGCACCCGTGACCTCGGCCACATAGGTCTTCTCCACCTCATAGCGCGGGTGCAGGAGGCCGTTCATGAGCGCGCCGTCGTTCGTGATGAGCAGCAGCCCCTCGGTGTCGTTGTCGAGACGCCCGACGGGATAGACGCGCTCTTGTACCTCGGGCAGGAGGTCGAGCACCGTGCGGCGCCCGCGGTCATCCCGTGCCGTCGAGAGGCATCCCGTCGGCTTGTTCAGGAGGATATAGACATGCCGTTCCGCCCGCCCGATGGGTCTCCCGTCGACGGCGATGACCTGCGTTTCGGGGTCTGCCTTTTCTCCGAGCTTTGCGACGCGCCCATCGACGGTCACGCGGCCCGCCTCGATGATGGGTTCTGCCGCCCGCCGCGAGGCGATACCTGCCTGCGCGAGGATTTTCTGCAGCCGTTCTTCCATGCCGATGCCCCCTTTCGAACCTAGATCGATTTCCCTGCTGTTCTGCCTCAGAAAATGCCCTTGAACAGATTCGAGAAGAAATGACCGATGAGGTGGAAGAAGGATTTCTTTTCCACAGAAGCCCCTGCGACGAGGTCGACGTGCATGCACGGTTTGCCCTCGTAGAGAACCGTGAGCGTTCCCACCTTGTCGCCCGCCTGCACCGGCGCCTCGATCGTGCGCGGGAGGTCGAGACGCGTCTCATAGTCCTTATTTCCAGACTTATCCACCGGCAGCACGACGTCTTTCGCCGCGAAGACCGGGATCTCGCCCTGCTTGCCCGAGCGCACGGCGATACGCGCCACAGGCTTGCCCGCCTCCACCAGGCGCTTGCTTTCGATTTTCGAGAAACCGTAATCGAGCAGGGCAATCGAGTCATTCCACATGTAGGCCGAGTCGAGCACGACCGTCACGAGCTGGATGCCGTTGTTCTTCGCACCGGAGACGAGGCAGCGGCCCGCGGCATCCGTATAGCCTGTCTTGACGCCATTGCCGCCCTTGTAAAGCCAGAGCATCTGGTTCTCGCTCTTGAGCCGGTGCGTATCATCCTTGACCCAGGGATACTCCGCCTCTTTCGTGCTCACGATGTCCTCGAAATGCGGCACCTCGCGGTAGCCGTACGAGGCGATAAGGGCGAGGTCGTGGGCGGTCGTATAGTGGTTTGCGTCCGGCAGGCCGCTCGTGTTGACGAAAGACGTATCCTTCGCCCCGATCTCGTGGGCCTTTTCCGTCATCATCCTGACAAAGGCATCCACGGAGCCAGCGACATGCTCGGCCACGGCGACCGTCGCATCGTTGCCCGAGCGCATGATCATGCCCTTTAGCAGCTCGCCCATCGGGATCTCGTCGCCGACCTCGAGCCACAGCGTCGAGCCCTCCATGCCGGCAGCATGCGGGCCGACCTTGACCATCTCATCCATGCTGCTGTGCTCGAGCGCCACGATGAGCGTCATGATCTTCGTCGTGCTGGCGGGGAACCGGCGCGCGTTCATATCGCGCTCGTAGAGGACGCGCCCCGTCGCTGCATCCATGACGACGGCTGAGCGCGCCGTGAGGTTCTGCAGCGGGTCATCCGGTCTCACGATGAGGCCCGGGATGTCCGGACGCGCCCTCATGTCGATCTTGAACAGGGCTCCCGTATCCGGCCCTGCTGTCTCTATCTCCTCCTCGTCGGCCTGCGGCTCCGCCCAGGCAGTCTCAGCCAGCGGTGCAGCAGCCAAAAGGGCCGCCAGTGCGCCGCAGAGCGCTCTGTTGCTCATGTTCTGTTTCAAGATAAACAATCGCTCCTTCGCGTGTTTTTACATCTTATTATTGTATCATCCGCCGCGAGGACTGGCAACACGCACAACGTCCCACAGGCATGACGGATGAACCTATCCCTATACTTCTTTCCTCAGCGCAGCTTGACCTGCTTTTCGCCCACGAGGTCCTGCAGCGCCTGCAGCGTCGCATCGTCCGAGGCAATGGCTGTGCCCTCGGGCAGGCTCACCCACTGCCGCCCGATGCGCAGATGCACGGGTGAGGCACCGGGATGCGCGGCAAAGAGTGCTTTGAGCTTTTCCTGCATCTCTGCCGTCCCCTGCTCTGCCCCGAGCAACAGATAATACTCCGGCTCATACGCTTCAAGGTCCCAGATGCGGTCGGCGAGGATCTTCACGCCGTCATCCTGGAAGTCGGTATGCCCCTGAATGACCAGCGCCATATCCAGCATGAGCCGATTGACGTTCTCGTAGAAGACACGCGGGAACACCGTGACCTCAATGGCATCGGTGAAATCCTCGAGCGTCAGGAAACACATCGTATCACCTTTTTTCGTCGTGATGCGCTTCGCGTCGCGCACCATACCGCCAATGCGCACGGTCTGCTTGTCCTTGACGCCGCCGTGCAGGATAGGCCCGATGCCTGGCAGGTTGCGGAGTTTCGGCTCATAGCGGTCGAGCGGATGGCCCGTGATGTAAAATCCCGTGTTCTCCTTTTCCCAGGCGAGACGCTCGGCATCCGGTACCTCGGGGATGTCGGGAAGCTTCAGCGCGATAGCCTCCTCGATTTCCTCCTCGCTGAACAGGCCGATCTGGCCGCTCATGGCGTCCTTCTGCTGCGTCTGCGCCTCGGCCACGGTGCGGTCGAGAACGGCGATGAGCTGCGAGCGGCGCGCCCCCGTCGAGTCGAACGCACCGCACTGGATAAGGCTCTCGATGGCGCGTTTGTTGAGCACCTTCATGTCGACGCGCGTGCAGAAATCCATGAGGTCCTTGAACGCGCCGCCCTCGCTGCGCGCCTGGACGATGGCCTCGATGAGGCTCTCGCCCACATTGCGAACGGCACCGAGCCCGAATCGGATGGCATCGCCGTCGACGGTGAAGCTCGCATCGCTCGCGTTGATATCGGGCGGCAGGATGCGGATGTTCATGCGGCGGCAAAGCTCGATGTAGGTCGGGACTTTCTGCGTGTCCATGACGCTCGTGAGCATCGCAGCCATGAACTCGGCGGGGTAATGGGCCTTCAGGTACGCCGTCTGCCACGCGACGAGGCCGTAGGCCGCACTGTGCGACTTGTTGAAGCCGTAGTTCGCGAAATGCGTGAGCAGGTCGAAAATCGTGTTGGCGAGGCCAGCCGGGATCTTGTTCTTCTGGCAGCCATCGAGGAAGTTCTGCTTCTGCGCCATGAGGATCTCGGCCTTCTTCTTGCCCATGGCGCGGCGCAGCAGGTCTGCCTGGCCAAGGCTGAATCCTGCGAGCACCTGCACGACCTGCATGACCTGCTCCTGATAGAGCACGACGCCGAACGTCTCCTTGAGGATGGGCTCCAAAAGCGGATGCATGTACTCGACCTGTTTCGTGCCGCGTTGTCCCGCGATGAAATCATCCACCATGCCGGAGCCGAGCGGGCCTGGGCGGTAGAGCGCGACGGTCGGGATGAGATCGGCAAAGCAGGTCGGCGCGATATCCTTGACGAGGTTCGTCATGCCGGACGACTCCATCTGGAACACGGCACCCGTGCGGCCCTCGCAGAGCATCTGACTCGTGAGCTCGTCCGCCAGCGGGATCATGCGGATATCCACATCGATGCCGCGTGTCTTTTTGATGTTCTCGATGCAGTCGCTGATGACCGTGAGCGTGCGCAGGCCGAGAAAGTCCATTTTCAGCAGGCCGAGTTCCTCGACGTGGTCTTTGTCATACTCCGTGATGAGTGTGCCCTCGTCGATGGTCACCGGCACATAGTCCGTGAGCGGATGGCGCGCGATCACGACGCCCGCAGCATGCGTGGACGTGTTGCGCGGCAGG
The DNA here is from genome assembly GCA_900315155.1 of uncultured Selenomonadales bacterium. Taxonomy (GTDB): domain Bacteria; phylum Bacillota; class Negativicutes; order Selenomonadales; family Selenomonadaceae; genus UBA2897. The sequence goes on from OMYB01000016.1 coordinate 48,489, forward strand.
CCCTCGACCATCTGCGCGAGGTCGAGCAGGCGGTGCACCTCCTCATCCGTCTCATAGACATTGCGCAGGTCCGAAGTGCTCTCGATGGCGCCCTTGATCGTGATATGCAGCTCATTCGGGATGAGCTTCGTGATTTCCGCCACGCGTGAGTACGGCATGTTCAGCACGCGGCCGACATCGCGGATCGCGCCCTTTGCCGCCATCGTGCCGAACGTGACGATCTGCGCGACATGGTCGTAGCCATAGCGCTTCTTGACGTACTCGATGACCTCGCCGCGGCGGATATAGTCGAAATCCACATCGATATCCGGCATCGTCACGCGGTCCGGATTCAGGAAGCGCTCGAAGAGCAGGTCGTATTTCAGCGGATCGATGCTCGTGATGCCGAGGATGTAGGCGACGATCGAGCCTGCGGCCGAGCCGCGCCCCGGGCCGACACCGATGCCGACCTCGCGGCAGTAGTTGATGTAGTCCCAGACGATGAGGAAATAGCTGTCGTACCCCATGCGATGGATGATGGAAAGCTCGTAGTCGAGGCGCTCCTTCACTTCGTCGGTCATAACCGGGTAGCAGTTCCCGATATATTTTTCGCAGAGCGCGCGCAGATACGCCTGATCATCCTCATACGGCTCCGGGATCGGGTAATACGGCAGCTGCGTATGACCGAACTCGAACGTGACCTCGCAGCGGTCCGCGATGCGCTGCGTGTTCGCGATGGCATCGGGGAACTCGTCCTCGGGGAAAAGCTCCGCCATCATCGCAGGCGGTTTCAGGTAGTAATCGTCACTATTGAAACGCATGCGGTCCGGGTCATCCATCGTGCGTCCCGTCTGCAGGCAGAGCAGGATATCGTGGAACTCGCTGTCCTCGCGGTGCACATAATGCAAATCGTTCGTCGCCACGAGGCCGATATCGTACTTCTTCGCGAGCTCGACGAGCCCCGCGTTCGATTTCCGCTCCGCGGGCAGGCCGTGCTTCTGCACCTCGAGAAAGAAATTCTCTTTCCCAAAGATGCCGACATACTCCTGCACGAGCTCATCCGCTTTCGCCATATTCCCCTGAATGATGGCATGCGGAATCTCGCCCGCGATGCAGGCCGACAGGCAGATGATGCCCTCGTGGTATTTGCGCAGCAATTCCTTGTCGACGCGGGGCTTGTAGTACATGCCCTCGATGTTCGCGAGGGAAACGAGCTTCACGAGATTGCGGTAACCCGTCTGGTTCTCTGCGAGCAGGATGAGGTGGAAATATTTCACCCCATCCACCTCAGCGCGCTGCTGGCGCGGACCCGGCGCGAGATAGACCTCGCAGCCGATGATCGGCTTGATGCCTTCTTTCTGGCACGCCTTATAAAAATCGATGACGCCGTACATCGCGCCATGATCCGTAATCGCGAGCGCACGCATGCCGAGGCCCTTCGCCGTATGGACGAGATCGGGTATCCGGCTCGCCCCGTCGAGCAGGCTGAACTCCGTATGCACATGCAGATGGACAAAATTCACGGCGCCCCTCTCCTCCGTCTCCTGCAGCATCTCCTCTGGCATAAACGCACCTCCCGAAAAAATTCCTGTAACCCTATTATTCTATCACATTCTACTACTTATGGGGAGTTCTTTCGGTAAGAAAACAGGACGTCGTGGACAAAAGTGGTATATTTTCTCCGAAAGTTCCTGTATAATATACCTATCAAGTTAACGGAGAAAGGAAGTCCTACCATGCCTTGTCCACGTATCGGACATATCGATTTTCTCAATGTGCTGCCGCTGAGCTGGAACTGGGAGCACGGCGCGGCGGACGGGCTCGCGATCACGCGGAATGTGCCTGCTGTACTGAACGCAGCACTCGTGCGCGGTGAGCTCGATGTGAGCAACGTGTCGTCCATCCTCTACGCGCGCCACGCGAGGGATCTCGTGATCCTGCCGGACCTCTGCGTCTCGACGGACGGCCCCGTGCAGAGCATCCTGCTCGTCTCGAAAAAGCCCATCGAGGAACTCACGACGGAGCGCATCGTGCTCACGGCGCAGTCTCAGACGTCGCACTGCCTGCTGAAGATCATCCTCCACCGCAGCTACGGCGCAACGCCTGCGTATGACATCCGCAGCATCGAGCCGCAGGACCCGATTCCGGAGGATGCGGCAGGGTCGCTTTTCATCGGGGATAACGCGCTCTGGCTCTACCATCACCGCCAGCCCGATCTCTACTACTATGACCTCGGCGCCGAGTGGAAGAAACTCACGGGCAAAAAGATGGTCTACGCCCTCTGGTGCGCAAACCGCACGTTTGCCGAGCAGCACCCCGATGCCCTCCGTCTCGCCTGGACCCGCATCCACAAAGGCCTGAAAAACGGCTTTGCCCACAAAGAAGAGGCGATCACGAGCATCCTGGGGAAAAAGCCGTTCACCAAAGAGCAGCTCGATCCCTACCTCGGCCCCACCATCCGCTGGAGCCTCACACCCGACTACATCGAGGGGCTCAAACTGTTCTATCATCTGGCCTGCGAAGAAGGCCTCATCGAATCGGAACCCGAATTGCGCATTGTCGCGATTTAAGCGTATCCCTGTATGAGGATTTGTTCGTATCCGTCAAAGATATCTTTTACCGGCTATAAAAACGAAACGAGGAACTGCCTTCCCTTGACAGTTCCTCGTTTTTTCCCCCTGATGAATTTTTATAAACGGTGTGCAATCGGCTGATGATGGTCGAACGTATAGATTTCTGTAAATCCAATGCCGCGAAGGATTTCTCTTGCTTTCTCCATATGGTCCGCTAGATATTCCGGCTTATGTGCATCGCTGCCGATCGTCAGGATGCGGCCGCCGAGCGAATGATAGAGCGACAGCACATCGCGCGATGGCATCGTATCGTCCAACCCGTAATGCCAGCTCGAGGTATTGAGCTCGATGCCTTTCCCATCCGCGATAACCTTATGGAAAATCTCCGTGAGGATAGGGCATATCTGCCCGAAACCAATCGGACCGGCCGGATCGTACCGGCGGATGAGGTCAACATGCGCGAGGACGTCGTAGCCATGGAACGACTCGACGAGGTGCAGCATCTCCTCATAGTAACGCAGGTTATACTCCTCCTGCGTGCGCCCCTTCATGAAATCACCCGTCCAAAACTCCTTATCCTCAATCTGGTGAATGCTCATCAGCACAAAATCGAGTTCATCCCCATACGTCTCGAGCAGTTTCTCGTACTGCGGAATCGTATGCATTTGCATACCGAACTCGAGGCCGTTCCGAATCGTTATGCGTTTGCCATACGTCTTGCGCATGCGGTAGAGCTTCGCGAAATACTCGGGATAATGAACGTTCGCCATCGGCTCGAGCGAATCCACCGACGTACCGACGCCATCGCCGCCGCGCCACTCGATTTCTCCATCGGCCCAATCCTTCTTGATACCGTAGTCGACGTGATCCGTAAAGCACATCTCCTGCAAACCGAGCTCAATGCCCCGCTCGATCTGCGACTCCATCGTCGCATGCGAATCATCGCTGAACTCCGAATGCAGATGATAATCCATCTTCATAAAAATTCCTCTCTTTCCCAAAATCAACGAGCAGAATGATTTCCCGTCTGATGCTCTACGCGCTGGTAGGCGATAACCTGTACGGTAAGCAGCATGACGATATACAGTGGCAGTAAGGCAATCGAACTGTGCCCGGCCAGAAAACCGAAAAGCGGCGGCATGAGGCTCGTCCCGATATAGGCACAGGCCATTTGGACGCCGATGACAGCCTGCGAATTCCCGCGTCCGAAATGCTCCGGCGTCGAATGGATGATGCACGGATAAATCGGCGCGCAGCCCAGTCCGATGGCCGCAAATCCAACCAGTGTCGCGGTCTCCGGCAAAGGCAGAAAGAGCAGCACGATACCGAGTGCTATGATGCCCTGTCCCATGCGGATGAGCTGCGTATCCGACAAACGGAACGTCAGGAATCCATTGACCGCACGTCCCGCCGTGATGCCCAGATAGAAGAGCGCCGCAAATCCCGCCGCTGCCGTCTCCGCCATGCCGCGGTTTCCGACCAGATAACTACTCGCCCAAAGCGCCGTCGTCTGTTCGATCGCGCAGTAACAGAAAAACGCTAGCATGATTTCCTTTGCTCCGGCCAAGCGCAATACCTCCCGCAGCGGTATCGGCTTTTTCTCCGCTTCGTCCTCGGCCTGCGCCACTCCATCCGCCCGGTTCCAAAGCGGCAGGCTCAGGAACAGCAGCAGCGTGATACCGACCTGCACGAGTCCAATGATGCGGTAGCCATCCTGCCATAGACCCGTCGCTGTGAGCGCCCCACTCATGACGTACGGCCCCACCGAAGCACCGACGCCCCACATGCAGTGCAGCCAGCTCATATGGTGGCTCTTAAGATGCAAGGCCACATAGTTATTGAGGGCCGCATCGACAGAACCTGCTCCCAAACCATAGGGAATGGCCCAAAGGCAGAGCGCCCAGAACGAATGCGACCACGAAAAAGCCGAGCATTGCGACAGCCGTCATCGCCACGCTGAACGCCGTCACGCGCCCCGCGCAACAGAGAAAACAACAGTACCACTCCCTCTACCTGGAAAATCTGCTATAATTATATCACGATTCCGCTCAGGAAATTTGGACAAAATCCCCTATTTCCTATGATAAAATCACCGAGGTAAATATTATGGCTATCTCTCTCTGTTCGGAGCAGAACAACTCCGCACCCGATTTCGACTCGTCCCATTCCTCAGATGTCACGCTGAAGGAGTCCGTCTTTCATGGCACGGCAGCTTTCCCTGCCGCGCTGCATTCCATCGTATACCATGGCAGCCTCATCGGCGGCCGGGATGGCAGCTTATTCGATACACGCTACGTTATGCCTTTTCTCTCCGATCATCAGCTGCGCGAAATCCTGCTTGATCCCGCAAAAGATGCTGCCGCCATTTCCTGCATCCACACCGCATGGCAGGCACTCGCGAAGGAAGAACCGGATTACCCGCTCACGCTCCGTTACCAGCTTTCCCTCCTGTCCTTCCTGCTGCTCGCACATCAGACAGAGACCATGCCTGCTGATGCCTTTTCCCCTGTCCGTGAAGTGCGCACGCAGATGATGCTCGCTTTCGTGCACCGTCACTTTGCCGAGCCGATCCATCTCAACGATATCGCAGCAGCAGCCTCGATCAGCATCATCGCCGCCCAATGCGGCATCCCGGACAGTAGCTACTTCGCAAAATCCTTCCGCGAACAATATCAGATGACACCAAAGGAATATCGCGCCACATATAACGGAATCGTCATTTGCCCACTTGCTCGGCCTCATCATGCTCACAGCTGCACTCCTCGCCAGTATCCTGTATCTCGGGCAGAAAAAATCCATTTAAGCAAAAACGCCTAGGACCGGATTCAATCCCAAGCGTTTTCGTATACCAAAGTCGTTATCTTTGTAAAAATGTAATGCGTTTCAAAGCAGGAAGTAAAGCGAATGCCACCATCGTGTTGACCGCCCCTTCCATAAGCAACCCCGGTGCGGATGCCAATCCGGCGGCCATGCTATCGTAGAGCACTGCGCCGAAAAGCGCATAGGCCGCAATCATCCAGATCGAGGAAAGGATTAACGCCACCACGATACGCATGCGATTGTTCTTCTGACTGTCGGCAATACGCCAAACGATATCCGCCATAACGAATTTGATGATGAGTGTCGGCACAGCCCAAATCAGGAAACCGCCGATGACATCCGATAAAGCAGATCCCAGGCATGCTGCAGTCAGGGCATCACGCCGGGGAACCAGCAAAGCCATTAGAAAAATCACGGCATCTCCGAGATGAGCATAGCCTAGCGGAATCGGAATCCGCGGAACAAACGTAGCCAGAAAGACCAACGCAATCAGGACAGCCGTCAGGCAAAGTTCCTGAACAGAAAAGGTCTGCCGTTTCGAAACAGATGAAGAAAAAGATGGTTTCATGATCGTATCACTCCCTACCCTGTATTGTAACCAGTATAGGTTATAATACAGAGCAGACGTTTTCTTGTTTGATGATGCTATTTTCTCTGTTTCCTATGCCTGCCTATTTCTTTAATCCATCCGAAAGCCATTCGTAAACTTTTCGATAATCCGCAGAGAAAACTTTTCACATTGGTGCATTCACCAACTTCATCAGCTGTGTCCAAGAAACCCGCCCTTGCGGGCGGCTTGTTCTGCGCAGTCGGTTATAAATTCTGTTCGTACTTCGCATGTGGGTTGGGAGGCATATGCTCCTCATCCGTAATACGTTGTCCTGGCCTAAATACTCGCCCAGTAACTTCTGCTTGAAGTGAGAGCTCTTGCAGGAGCTTCTCTGCTTTCTTTAAAAGGTCATCCGGTGGCGTTCCTGCTTGACAGTATGGGGTATGGTTTGCATAGCTGCCCGCTAAAGCAAAAACCCCTACATAGGGTACATCGTCGGAAACGATGTAGTTCCACCCATTTTCCATTTTAAACATGACCGAATGGTCGTCATAAAGAACTACCGTTTTGTATTTTCTCATCGCTTCTCCCTCTTTTGTATACGCATTCTTGATCTGGAATCATCGGTCATTAGTCCTGTTGATCTGCACATTGGATGTGCGAATCGATTCCCTATACTCGGCTACCATGTGGTAGAACGTACCTCTTTTCAAGCCGGCCTGCTGCATAAACTGTTTTGCCGTAATGGATTTATCTATCCATTGCTGGTAAAGTTTTTCCCAGTTGTCCGGATAGACAATCTTTTTCCTGCCACTGTGTTCGTTCCGCCGGTTGGCAATATAGGCCATCGGATGCTGCTCCCGTGATAGTTCGTCCCGAAGCACATCTTCCAGCAGGCCTAGCAGGACCTGATTGAGCTGCAGGCCGGGGTTCTCACGTAAGACGGGATATTGCAATATGTACAAACATATCCCGTTCTGCCGGAACCAATGAACCTGTTCCAGAATATCCTTTTTCTCCTGTCCGAGATCGTATAAAGACCAGATGGCTACGCTGTCCGTGTGCGGATGAAGCTGTTCCAGCATCTTCTGATACGAAAGCATATCCCTATCGGAGTCCGTGAACACAGCAAAGTCGTACCCCTGCCACATTTCATGGAACGGCTCCAGCGGCTCGCTCTGCTTGTGATAGATATACATGAACTTTTTCGCTTTAATCACCCCTTACCAAGTCCCTGACCCTGCTGAAGAACCCGTTATGCTTCTGGAAGTCTATGCCGGCATAGGACTTAATAGCGGACAGCTTGACCCGCATCGTCTGCCCAATCACTTTCGGTTCCGTCTCCGGTGGGAGCTCATCCTGCAGGGACTGCAGCTGAGAAGCCTTGAACGAGCTGTTAAATGTGATGATGAGACTGTCTTTCCTCTCATCTACGCGGAACATGTCCGGCGACATATAAAACGCATCCCTGAGCTCCCGCACTGCCTCCTCAGACTTGACGCCATCCCCCATATAATCTTCCCACGTAAAGATGCGGAGCTCGGGTGGGATTTCCACGCCAGCATCCCTGATAGCGTCAATAAAGAAATTCGAGGCAATCTGAAAGACATCCGGCCCCTTTCCTGAATCCTGCAATGCCTCCGACTGGATGTAGTCGCAGAAATTAGCCAATATGGGGAATGACCTCTTCAAATAAAAGCGGTAGAACGCATTGCCCAGGCTGTTCTGAAGGTTTTTAATCCTCGAATCCTCGTAAAAAGCTGTATTCTCCGTCAGCTTATTGTTGATCTGGAATACGAGGGTACGCTTCTTGATATCCGGTGTGATATTGTTCATCGTGTTCGACGTAAGGATGAACGTGCCATGATCATCAATGCCCTGCATGAGCAGAGCACCCTCATTCTTGACTACCGGGCCGAAATACTGGGTGCGCCGGCTATCGACATCATCAAACAGGACCGGAACACCTTTGACCGTTTCAGCCAGTGCAGGAAACCTCGTCTGGACAAGATACTGCACATCAGCAGAGCCCAGGTCCCGTCCGAACATCAGCAGGCGGCCTGTCTTTACGATGGACGACTTGCCGCCATTCCTGGGGCCGCGGATGACCATGAACATGGGGAAATAGCGCCCGACAGAGTTGATTGGGGCAAACGGATAGTATGCCATACGGAATTTGGCGATAAAAGGGGATACGAACATATAGATGAGAATCTGCCAGTAGATTTTCTTGAGCTCCTGCGTATCGCCTGTAAACTTTTCCGCCCCACGGACATAGGCCATCATATTGTGGATATCACGGCGAACATCTTCCATTGGTGGTTCCATATCCCATTTTACGTCATCGAAGGCTGCACCGTACGAAGAATAATCCAGCACGAACTTCGGTGTTTTAGGAATATCCTTCTGAGCCTCCTTGGATACCTTGCGAAGCGTACCTGCAATTTTCGTGATATTTTTCGCTGTCAGGATCGGGTGACCCTTGTCGTCCCTTTTGATTTTCTCCTTAGCGAGGATTTTCTCCCACTTTTCCTGCATATCAGCAGATACATCGTAGCGCCATGTTACGTTCTCGTGCGGCTCGGCATTCGTGATCACCACGGCATGATTTGCCTCAACCACTCTCTTGATGGTAGGCAGTTCCTTGATATTGCTGCCATCTGCTTTTATCGGCTTCATCTTTTTCGTGATCCGCATGGACGCGGTATCGCGGATAGCCTCATAGCACTCCATGTAGTGGTCGTATGCTTCGGGCTCGTCCATATAAACGAAATTCTCATACTGCGACTCATCCCAGGCCTGCATCGAGCAGTTTGCCGAGCTGGTGATAACCCTGCGGCGGCCATCCTTAGAGCTGAGCAGGTACAGCTTGCCATGTGAGCCCTCTGCCTGGTAAATGCGGAAGGTCTCATCATTCAGCTTCTGCTGAAGAAACGGCGTAGTCAGGATAAAGTTCAGGTTGTACTCCTGCTCGGCAAACAGCATCGCCAAATCCTTCCGCACCTGGCTTGGGCTGCCTATAATGACCTCGCCCTCTGGCACCAGCCGCAGAACGTTCTCAATCTGCCTGGCGCTGGCCGAATATGTCAGTGCATGGATCGTATCGAATCCCTCGAACAGATCCACGTACGACAAATTCAGGCTTTCCTTGAACTCTGCACGCACTACATCCACCTGGGTGGAAGCGAAGTGCAACTAAGAAATATGGCAATAAAAAATGAGGGCGTGCCCCCCCCGCCAGATAACGGGCGAAGGACCTTCCCCTCACTTCTTGTCTTATTATACAATTTTTCATAACAAAAATAAATTGATTTTTCTAAAAGGAAATAACCTGTTTCCGATATTCGTCACGAAAAAGCGTGTTACCGTTGGATAATAATTCGTTCAATCTTATCCTTTTTCTTCATCAGCTTATCAAACTTCTCCTCGTATTCCTCTTTAGGGCTGCCACCAACAGCACTACCGATTTTCCCTACAATCTTGCGTTCCAGCTTACGCTCAGCCTTCTTTGCCAGTATTTCCGCTGGAGACTGTGGAACGAATGAACTGAACATTATGAATCCCTCCTTTGAGATTATTGTATCATGTATGGTTTAAGAAAACATGTATGCATACTAGTATTTTTATTTATACTCGGGCTTCATCCCACGGTTGAAACCGTAGGCTTTCGCCCGGATAGGAGTGTAAAACGTCAGATCCTCCGCTGAAACATCATTCATAACCAATGACGCCCCCCCTTGCCCGCTATATCCTGTTTATACTTCTACACGAGAACGCTTTTATCCTTCCTGCAAATAAGAAAAGAGGCCGCTATAAACGGCCTCTTGGGCAGAGCATCTACGGGGTAACAGCTCAAAATAAAGCTATAGCCTTGCCGCCCGGTTATTTCTTCCGTGACAAGATTTTCTGGACCTCCGGCAGGGAAATCGTATCGATATGCGCCAGTTTATTCCTCGCCTCTCTTAGCAACTGCAGGGCAGCAGCTTCCTGCGCAGTCAAATCCAGTTTCTGCGCTGGACTGGAGTACGATTCAGGATATCTTGCAATCTGTGACTGTATTTCGCGAGAAACACGCCGCGCTCCTGCTCAAGGACAGGGAAAAGCAGCTTAAGCTGTGTGTTCCAGACCGCATTGCCCAGACGCTTCTGTGCTCCGTCAATCGAGAACGGGTGCCCCATGCTGTCTGTCTCTCCATCCAGCTGCGCAAGGCACGCCTCCGGATTCTCAAGGAACTGCATGCTCTTTCCGATGCACGCCGCCCCGAGTTCGATATCCGTCCCGGCAAGCTCAGCAGCCAGGCTGGCCAGATACTCCTTCATCGAAGAATCGGCCTGCACCTCTGCTGCCATCAGGAAATAAAACACATAGCAGTCATAAGACGTTACTTCCTGATTGTAGAAAACTTCCTGAACGCCCTTTACTGCCTGCTCCTCCTCATCGGCTGTCTCAATGAAGCAGATGCAGCCGGACCGGTGCATGCTTTTAATATCTGCCGCGTATTCCTTCATGAACGGCATCCATGCACGGACCTGCAATGCCGAAGCACCGCGAATCCATAGATAGGTGGAAGGAAGGGTACACTCATCGTCATTATCAGCAAGGAAATGGGCATACCCCATACGCGGGCGGAAGCGGACACGCAGCTCTTCCTTGCAGAAATGGCGAAGCAGATACTCTCCCATCCCATCCTGCGTATCCGGAATATCTTCCGCGTCCACCTCCTTAAACGCACGGATGTGGTCCTTACTAGATACATCTTCCTTTAGGATTCGGCGCATCGTCTGTGCCCACGGCATATGTGCTGAAGTATGCAGGATGGTATGCTTGCCCGTCAGCAGATTATCCCGTATCTTCGAGATCATGCGCGCAGCATCCGGGATCTGACACCAAAAAAGTTCATCTTTCATGCTCTTCATCACTCCGCCAACTTATCCAGCTTATCCCATACGTCTTCGGCATTTCCCATCATCTGGAAGAATGTGTACCGGCTGAACAGATACCGCTCATCCGGAGTTGTGCGCAGGACATTGAGCTCGCACAGCTCGTCCATGAGCGCCTTGATATTCTCCAGCGTCAGCTCGCGAATATCCGGAATATCAAATCCGTCAGCAATATCCAGAACGTGCTCCGGAAGATAACCGCTGCTGCCGCCATGCTCATGGTAGAGGTGCGCCATAATCAGAGCGATGATGTAGTAATACCGGTCGTTGCCGAGCTTTAGGGTAATCTCGAACTTCTCCTTGATCTGTTCCGTGAAACTGGAATCCGACAGTACCTTCTTGATATGTTTCTTCTCGATCTGATAGATTGGGGACTCGCCCTCATTATAGCCGGCGTAGTTGTCCTTCGTCATCGCCTCAATGAGTTTTGCGCAGTACAGCTGAATCAGGCCAGGGAAATAGTTCGTATTGGCAAGGATCAGCGGCGTCAGCACATCCTTCTCCTGCGGGAAACGAAGGCCGAGGTAGTAGAGCGGCTCCTGCAGGAGTTCGCGCGCTTCGGAGCCGTCGAACGGCTTGACCGTCATAGCCGCAAGATGGGTAATGACGCTGTTGTTGCCCAGTGCACGGTCACGGTTGAAGCGGACAATATTGCGCAGGCCTGCAATGACGAACTTGAAACGGCCGCTGCCGAGGCTCTGGATATCCTTGAGCGCATCGAAGGGGCGGTACGAAATTGCCTCACAGCTCTCGATGAAGGCATCTGCCTCATCCAGCATGAGTACGGGATATAGTCTTCCTCGCTGCGCAGGCGGTTGCTGATGGCACGGGAAAGCTCATCCCAGTCGCCGGTATCAACAGGGCTCTTAAAGAAGCCCTCATCCGTCAGCTTATGGCTGATCTGGCGTGCCGCATCCCGGTAGCCGCGGTCCTTGATGTCGACGAGGATAGCGCGGTCGTTATTCTCGTTATGGTCGATGTCCGTGCGGGCCATCTTCAGCAGGGCCGATTTACCGAGCTGGCGGCCGCCATAGACGATATTGACGCCATTGGCATCCTCAATCTTTGCCAGCTCTTTTCTGCGGCCCATGAAGATCTCCGGCGGCATGACGTTGCTGGATTCCCATACATAAGGCTGGTACACGCTGAACGGCATGATCAGCATCATCAGGATGCGGTTGACCTGCATCTCACTGTAGTTATCGATGAGGTACATGATATCTACGCGGTCGATGACAGCGAATACCTTCTGCCCGTAGAAATCGCTCTTGATTTTCCGCGCAAGGCGGCGGCGGTCCGCCAATTTAAGAGCATAGTCGAGCATGACCAGGGTATTTTTCGTATTGCCCAGTTCGCGGAAACGCTCCATGAGCTCCGTCGCATCATACTGCCCGAACAGGCAGGCAACACGGAATCCCTCTCTCTCAGCCTGAGAACCGAAAGCCGCGATAGGATGCTGGTAATTCGAGCGGCGGCCGTTCTTCGGCTTCTGGAGCTTGACATGGAACACGATCATCTTGCCGTTCGCGGACTTCTGGCGTTCTACGGTATCGACATTCTTCCAGCCGAGGTTCTGCAGAAGCGTCTTCATCTGGCCTTCATCGACCTGGTTGCCGCGGATCCAGCTTTGTGCCAGCTGATAGCCGGCGCGGGAGCCCTTGCTGTGCTGGTACTGCTGCTTCGGCAGCAGGCTCAGCAGGGTCTTCTTTGCCTGATTGACCTTATCGCTGTAGAAATTATAGTTCTCAATAAACTTGCGGAGGTGGTCGGTCTCATTCATGAGCGGCGAAGCCATCTCCTCCGGCTCGTTCGCATTCCAGCGCCGCAGCATATCCTCTGCTACCGTATATTCCTGGCCCGTAATCAGCTGCTGGATGCGGTCCAGACGCTTTATGGAAGCGTCGTCGTCCTTAGCCACTTTACGGAAATCGTTGAGCTGTTCCTGAAGGACGTCGCCGCGCTCTTTCGCGTCCTCTTTGATCTTCTTGCCGAAGTACTCCGTGACGCGGCGGAACACACCGAAGTTCGTGGATGCGCACGCATATTCATAGCACTCACTGACCATCTGCAGGATATTCTCTTTCCTGTTCTCCTGCGTATTATCGATCTGCCCCGAGCTCTGTGCCCACTCCAGATTCTCAATGAAGTCCTCAAGCCGTTTCTGCGCATCCTTACGGGCAAAATCAATGCTCTTATCCAGATCGCAGTCCGGGTTTTCCTGAACGAAGGAGTGCCCCGTCGTATCGAGAAGATAATCATCAATCAGACGTGCTTCCTGATAATCATCGGCGCCATCAAAGATATTCTTGATCCGCTCCTCCAGCGAGGGGAGATGATTCTCCGCATAACTTTCGATATCTTCGAGATAACAGGAACTGTCATCATCAAAATACCAGTTGTGGAAATCCAGCTGATAATCATCGTTCAG
>OMYB01000019.1 GCA_900315155.1 uncultured Selenomonadales bacterium
CATGTGAACAGGTTCGACGCTCTTCTAAAAACTGCTCCGCCGAGTGGGGACGAATACATCAAATGGTGCAAAGAGAACAGCGATGCGTTAAAAAACGACCCTGCTATTTCATTCTTGTATATCTACTATTCGATACCTGACGTATAAAAAAGCAAGGAACTACATTGTTCCCTGCTTTTTTTGATACTCAGAGTTTTTCGGCTCTGTTAGCCATATTCTGGCCAGTAGCGGTGTCCATATCTCCTGTTTTTGTGAATTTCTTGATGTCGATACCGAACCTGCTCGCGTAGGAGGTTGCTGAATTTACTGCGTGGTTTGCAAAATCCTTGACTTTATCTAATGTGCTCTTCTTTTGGTTATCGGAAACCTTTGCTTTTGTGTTCGTAGTGATGTTTGTTGGGATTTTTGCCGCCTTTTCTTGATGGGTTGCCGTAGCCTCGTTGCTCTTGGACGATGTGGCTTCCACAGCTTTTTGGCTTTCTTCTTCTTTCTTGTTCGTATCGAAGAAGCCCATGATTCTGCTGACCGCCGAACCTTCAGGCATGTATTCCCTGCTCTCATGTTCGTAGGCTTTGGCTTTCATGTCCTTGATGTTCGTATCTTGGAAACCGTTGCCCGTGATGTCTTTTCCGTCCTTGGTATAAACCCTGCCGTCCTTGCCCAAGGTCATGTCGTTCAGGTCGATGCCCGTTTCCGCTTTCCATGCTTCGGGGTCTACTTCGGTGAAGTCCTGATTGTACCATTTGCCATTGGCCTTTTGGTACAGCGGGTAGGTTGCTCCCGAATCTGCATGGACTGCTGTCGCTTGGTAAGCGAGCTTGCCCATTCTTGCGGAAGCATCCGCATCATCATAGATTTGGTTGACCCCAATGATTTGGCGGTTTTCATCCATGAGGTTGATGTTGCCGCTCATGACGTATCTGCCAACCGTAGAACCATTGGCATCCTTTCCTGCATCGAACTTCGCCGAGAACACGGCGGTCTTGCCGTTCATGCTCGAACCGATGTTCTTGCAGGTATCTTTGCCAATGTTGTTGGCTTCATCGGCTTCAAAGAAGTTGGTCGCACCGCTTTCATCGGAAACCTTGATTTTGCAGACGTTGGCTTTATCGTCCCACTCTGCTCCGTTAACCACTCCCTCTACCTTAGCCGTTGAACCGTTAAGTTCGTCAACGGCTTTGTTGAGGTCGTCATCCGTACCGTTGTTGACGGTGATTTCGGTTGTGGTTGTCTTGCTTTCCGATTCCGACTCGCCAGAAATGGAAATATCGCCTGATTTGTATTTATATCCAAGGAGGACTTTCCCTGCATCCTTGTTGATAAGGGACATGTAGGTGTGTTTCGTCGAACCCTTGTTCTTGCCATTGGAAATTTCGACCGTACCGATAATCTCGAAGCGGATTGGCATTGGCGTTGACATTTCACCGCCGAGATATTCTTTTTCTTTGTTTGAGCCATCGTTTGTAAGCAGGACAATCGGCTCGCCGAGCTTACCCGTCGCGGTCTTCTGCACGAACCTCGTACCTGTCTTGTCGGCTTTGACGTAGTAATGCACGATAACCGTGAGCTTTTCGGTCGGAATTTCGACATTCTTGGTTGTTTTCCCGTCCGAAATGTCAATGTTCGCCCCCGTTGCCTTGACCGTCAATGTGAGCGGGGCATCGCCGCTTGCATTGAGGTTATATACGTTACTGATGGTCGTGCCTGTATTTCCAAAGGGAACATTGACGTTATGTTCCACTTGGTTCTCGTGTTGCGGGCTTACGGTTGTCGTAACATTCTTGAACTGAAGAACCTTGCGTTCTGCCCCGTACTGCTTGCGGATG
The DNA here is from genome assembly GCA_900315155.1 of uncultured Selenomonadales bacterium. Taxonomy (GTDB): domain Bacteria; phylum Bacillota; class Negativicutes; order Selenomonadales; family Selenomonadaceae; genus UBA2897. The sequence continues at coordinate 1,827 of OMYB01000019.1, forward strand.
TTCAGGAACATATCACCAAAGTTTTGGGCTTGTCCTTGCTTGTCGTCCTTTTTGCTACTCGGTTCGACGTTCGTATTCTCCTTATCCTGTGAGTTCATTCCGAACCCGCCGCCCATCATAGCCATCATGCCAAGGAGATTTGAGAAGTTGTCCTTGTCATCCTTCTTGGACGAGGACGTTGAGCTTGTGCTCGAAGCCGTGTCCGTAGCCGTGGAGTAGCAACCAAGCACCCCGCTCTTGCCCGAACGGTAGTACGGCTGGTTCGCAGGACAGCACTTGTTCGAGTCCTGAATCAGCGTCATCCCGCTCCCGCAGGTTGCGGTCGTCGTGCCGTCGGCGTTCTTCTTCGTCGTGGCATCCGTAGCCGTCGTAGCCTTTGCATTGGAATTAGCGTTCACCTGTTGCATTTCCAAGGCGGCAATTGCCTTGGAATAGGCTTTCGCATTATCAGACAAGGTGTTCGTGTCGCACTTGGTCTTCTCGTCGCTTACCGCCGTGTCAGATGCTTTCTTTGCATCGTCCAAGGCAGTTTTCGCGGCTGTCTGTTTGGTCTTCAGGGCTTCGAGAGCGGTATTTGCTTTTTCAAGCTCCGATTTCTTGGTGTCGGCGGCAACCTTGTCATTCTTTTCCAAAGAGGAGATTCCCTCTAAAATTTCAATCTTGGTAGAGAAATTTAATAAATTCAATAAAAAATCAACAAAATATACGAAAAATGATTTATAATTAGTGACTAGAGGAAGCAATAGTAGTAAAAATGAGGTGAAAATACCATGCGAAACAAAGCAAAGCTCGCCGTCCTTCTCGGCCTCGCGCTCATGGCGGCGTACCCGATGGAGGCATCGGCGAATCAGTACACCGTCAGCAATGGGGAGCGGGAGCACTACGAGGAAACCCTGCGTAACCTCGGCTATACCGACGGGGTGGGACACTCCGTCGCGGACATCGCGAAAATCGCCAAGGACATCATCAGGGCGAACCCCTCGAAACTGACCGACGACCCGAACGTGACTCCGAGGTATATCAAGCCGATTTGCCAAAATGCGAGCGGGCATACCTACGAGTTCGGATATGGTGGAATTGATATTGGCTCGAAAGACCTAATATTTAATGCAACATATCGTGGTGATAATTCTAAAACATTTGAAAAGGCGGACTTTTACCCCGAACTCTATATGTACAATGCCACGATAGCCAATGACCTCGCCCACGAGATGGGACATTGGTATGGCAATACAGACGATTACAGCATGGCAGAGGAAGACCGTGCCGACAATTACGCCATGGAGTTTTCTGAACCTTTGGAATATGGTTCTTATGCAGGACAATGGCTGTCGTATGAAAGTGCGGGTAGCGCAGGGCGCAACCACAAGGAAACCTATTACGATGCTCAGGACGCTTTGGAATATATCGAAAAGGCGAGCAAGGGACACATCAAGTTCGCCGATATGTATAAAGGACAGTTTAGCCATATCGAGTTTGACGGAAAGACTTTCCTGCAAGAAAACATCCTTTCGAGGGATGATTATATGTCGGATAATGTATATCCCGTCGTTCGCAAGGACTCTGAGAAATGGAAAGACTTTGTGGTTGATAAAGTCCACAACATCCAAAATATCAATGAGGCTTACAATCCGAGCGATACATATCATGAGGTTTACGTTGCCGCTCAGATTGCCTTTGCTATCAAGTACAATGTGTTCGATGCAAAACATACTCATGTCATTGACGCTTGGAGCTTTTGGCATGACGGCGAAGCTGTGACCGCCGAAAACCAGCAGCATCACGATACTCTCTCCAAGTGGACGGTGCTCTATTTCGATAACCCGTTGAACGGCGGGCGGAAAATCGTAGACCTTTATCCATATACGACCGAAGAATTGTCTGCCAAGTATGATGAATTTGACGCACTCTTCAAAGCCGCTCCATCAAAAGGTACGGCTTATGTAGAATGGTGTAAAGCTAACCGCAAAGCATTGAGTACCAATATGGCTATCCCATTTTGGTATATCTGTCATTGGTTTATCCATTGAATCAAAACGAGGAGCTTAATTGCTCCTCGCTTCTTTAGTTATGCGGTTAGGCGTTCCCGCTTGAATCTATCTTGTCTTGACGTGTCTTTTGCTGACTAGCGGCGAACGGGTATTTCTGTTCGTCGATTTTTTGCGTTATTCCACCAAAGGCAGAAGAACCAACGTATCTCAGAACATTGCCTGCCGTAGTCGGCAAATTCGTTTTGTTTTGAGCCGCGTTTACCGAGGTTTTATAATGGGCCCCTTGTCAAGACCACTGATTTAAATTTTAAGAGTGTCAAGCAATGTGGATAACCCTTTGGCCTGAGAAGTATCCGTTGTAGATATCTTCCGGCGTGCTGTAGTCGAGAGCTGCATGAGGCCGTTCCGTGTTGTACTCATGGACGTAGCGTTTTATCAGCTGACGCAACTCCCTTGGTGAGCTGTAGTCGTTGGGGTAAATCTGCTCAATCTTGAGGCTGCGGAACCAGCGCTCAATCATAATGTTGTCGGCCCAGCGGCTCTTGCCGTCCATGCTCTGTCGAATGTGCATATCTTTGAGCAGCTGCTTGTACTCGTCACTGGTGAACTGGCAACCCTGGTCGGAGTTCAGGATGGCTGGTCGGCCATGTGCCGCTACGGCCTCCCTGACAGCGTGGATAACCGACTGGGTATCCAAGGTATCGGACAGGTAGTATCCGACGATTTTTCGGCTGCACCAGTCAATCAGCGCCGTCAGGTACATGTGGCTTCGCTTCATCGGAATGTAGGTGATATCTATGGACCAGACTTGGTTTGGGAAGTTGGCTTCGTAGTTTCGCAGCAGATATGGCACGATTGCCTCCTTGAAATTACGCTTGGAAAGATTCATCTTGGGATAAATTGCATGGATGCCCATTTGGTTCATGAGCCGGCGCACGGTCTTGCGGCAGATGGTGTAGCCGTCCTTGCGCAGCTGAATCACCAGCTTGCGTGAACCAAGATACGGCTGCTTCGTGTGCCAGTAGTCTATGCGCTTCATGAGCTCCTCCTGCAGCGCCAGATACGCCTCGTCAGGCTCTTTGGGCTCGTAGTATAGGCTGGAGCGATTGATACCAAGCAACTCACACTGACGCCGCACGGAGAGCTTGTCATCCTTTTGGATCATAGTCCGGCATTTCTGGGATGGGTTCTCCAACCGCGCGAAAGCAGTCCTGAAGAAAATCGCGTTCCAGCGTCAGCTGGCCGATGGTCTTAAGCATCTGATCGTTCTTTATCTTCAGGTCGGCCTCCTTTCTCTGGGCGCTTTTCTGCTCAGTGTCTGATTCGAAAGCCATGTGGGCGTTGGCGAGAAAATCCTGTTTCCATTTCCGGACCATATTCGGGCTTAGGTTATTCTCTGAGCAGATCTCATTGAACTCCTTGGAGCCTTCCAGGATGGTCAGGACGATCTTCGTCTTGAATTCGGCGGTGTACTTTTTCTTTGGCATGATCCATTACCTCCAGTGATGTTACTTGGTATTGTATCACACCCTTAAAAATTTTACCGCTGGTCTAAATCTTTGGGTCCATTATATATAGCCGAAAATGCCCTGCGCCCGACGGAAAGCGCGAAGATCAAATGCGGCGCTGCGCATTTCCGGGCGCTCGGTGAGGATGTCGATTTCACAAAAGCAAGTAACTACCATGATCTCATGGGAGAGATTGGAGGAGATATGTAATAAAACACAAATGCACAGTGGGAAAATAATTTTTGAGAAAAAATATTTTTGTATGTGTAAACTTGTAAACAGGATTTATGCCTCCGATGAGGAATCATTAATGATGGTAGTCATATTGATTCCTTGGAGGGGGTTTTTCTATGTTGGGCTTGTTTATTGCCCTGGTGGTTGTTGTATGGGTTGCGCGGCTGGTGCTGAAGAAGTATCCGGCGCAGCCTGTGCTTTTTACGGCGGGCGTCGTGATGATGATCCTGACGCTGGTCTTTGGGCTGGGGGAAATCCTGCCGGCGAAGACGTCGACGGGATCGCCGTGGCTGGATATCATCCAGTCGATCAGTCTGGCGTTCTCGAGCCGTGCGGCGAAGCTGGGCATGATTATCATGCTGATTGGCGGTTTCTCGATGTACATGGATCGGATCGGCGCGAGTACGGCGCTCGTCCGCGTCGCGATCAAGCCGCTGCAGAAGATCGGCCGGCCGTATCTCATGCTGGCACTGACGTCGATCCTGGCGAACGTGCTCGCGATGTTCATCAGTTCGGCCTCAGGCTTTGGCCTGCTCCTGATGGTGACGATGTATCCGGTGCTTGTCCGCCTCGGCGTGAGCCGAATCGCGGCCTGCGCCGTTATCGCTACGGCTTCGGCGCCTGGCTGGGGACCGGCTGGTGCTGACAGTATCTATGCAGCGGAATTGATCGGCATGGAGATTGTCCCATATTTTATCCAGTACCAGGTTCCGGTCGGCATTGCGACGGTCCTGACGCTGGCGGTTGCTCATTATGTGGTGCAGCAGTATCTCGATCGTAAGCATCCGGATGACATGGCAGGCAAAGATGTCTCGGCTAACGTAACAGAGGAGCAGGCGAAAGCACAGGAGGCGCCGCAGGTGCCCGGATTTTATGCCTTGCTGCCGACGCTGCCGCTGCTCATCGTGCTGGTATTCGGGCTCGTGGACTTCGGCGTAAAGATGGATATCAGTCTCGCGACGCTCGTGTCGCTCGCCATCACAATGGTGATCGAGTTCCTGCGCCATCGCAACGGTTTGGAGGTTTGCAAGGGTGTGACGGCCTTCTGGGATGGCATGGGCCTGCAGATGGCGACGGTGGTCACGCTCGTCGTCGCGGCGGAGACATTCTCAAAGGGTCTCATTTCTCTTGGCGCGATCAACACGCTCATCACGGGCGCACAGGAAGCCGGCTTCGGCGGCATCGGCATGATGTTCATCTTTGTGGCGATCATCATCGGCGCGACGCTCATCACGGGTTCCGGCAATGCGACGTTCTTTGCGTTCGTGCCTCTGGCGCCGAAAGTCGCGGCTCTCTCGGGCATCGCCCCGGTGCTGCTCGTCCTGCCGATGAACTTCATTTCGAACCTCGCGCGCTCGATGTCGCCGATTGCGGCGGTCATGATCGTCGTGGCCGGCGCGGCGCATTTGTCGCCGATGGATCTGGCAAAGCGCACGTTCATCCCCGTGGCCATTGCCTCGGTCGTGAATATTGCGCTGACGCTGATTCTGTTTTTCTGATGCATGGTATGAGGATATGAAGGGGGAAGTTTGTCGTGGAGAAAGAGCCGATGGAGGTTACGTATCTGTTTAACAGCGGATTTCTCGTGCACTGCGGGCGCACGCTTCTGGTGTTTGATGACTACCAGGATGAGGCGGGCGTTGTGGAGCGGGCGGTGGCTGCTGGGGATTTCGACCAGTTGTATATGTTTGCCTCGCATGCGCATTTCGACCATTTCGATCCGCATATCCTCGACTACCGGGAAGCGGTCACGCGCTATATTTTCAGCTATGATATCCGCCGCACCGTGCGCGGCAAGCGGTTCCCGCAGGAGCAGGTGGTCTATCTGCAGCGCTACAGCACGTGGGAGGACGAGCATATCCACGTGGAGTCGTTCAGCTCGACGGATTGCGGCGTATGCTTCCGCGTGACGCTGAAGGAGACGGGACGTACGCTGTTCCACGCCGGGGACTTCAACTGGTGGGACTGGAGCGGGGATACAGATGAGCACCGGCAGATGGCGGCGCGCGCCTTTCAGGAGCAGCTCGGACGGCTGGAGGGGATGCAGGCCGATGTGGCGTTCTTCCCCGTGGATGACCGTTTGGAGGAGTGCCGGGATAAGGGTGCCCGGGCGTTCTGCGCGGCGACGGACTGCGGCGCGCTCGTAACCATGCATTCGCCGAATTTCCCGGCGTGGGTGCCGCCACAGGATTTCTTTGGTGAGAAAACGCCGATCCCGGTCTGGTCGCCGCGCACGCCGGGCGAGAGCCGGACGTTTGGATAAAACCGCTCGGCTTCGGAAGATACCGATTGTGTACTTTGCCCTGGCGGGCAGCTGCTCATGCAGGCTGTCTGCCAGGTTTTTTTATGCGGGAAACCATTCTGTCTTGACAAGGGCGGTCCGTCGTGCTAAGCTAAAGATAACATATGAACAATTAATCATATATAAATCAAAGGAGCGAGTCGAATGAATCAAAAACAAAAGAGGCATCTCGTACGGATCTTGCTGGCAGCGGCGCTGCTCGTAGTGGTCAGCCTGCTTCCCTTGCAGGGCGCGGCACGGTTTTTTGCGTATCTGATTCCCTATTTGCTTGTGGGCTATGATGTTCTCCGCAAGGCGGGAAAAGGTATTTTGCATCGTCAGCCGTTCGATGAGAATCTCTTGATGGCCATCGCGACGATCGGTGCCATGGCTCTGGCGATTTATGAAGATGGAGACTACACGGAAGCCATTGCCGTCATGCTGTTCTACCAGGTGGGCGAGTGGTTCCAGTCCTACGCCGTGGGAAAGAGCCGGCGCGATATCACGGATTTGATGGATATCCGGCCGGATTTCGCGAACATCGAGCAGGATGGGCGACTGGTACAGGTCGCGCCTGCGGATGTCGCGGTCGGTGCGACGATTGTCGTGCAGCCCGGCGAGAGGGTGCCGCTCGATGGCTGCATCATCGAGGGCTCTTCCCAGATGAATACGGTGGCTCTCACGGGGGAAAGCGTCCCGCGTACCGTGCATCCCGGGGATGCCGTCCTGAGCGGGTGCATCAATGTGAGCGGCCTCCTGCGGATCCGGACGACGAAGGCATTTGGGGAGTCCACGGCCTCGAAGATCCTCGCACTCGTGGAAAAAGCCGGTGCCAGGAAGGCGAAGGCAGAGCATTTTATCGCACGCTTTGCCCGCGTCTATACGCCCATCGTCGTCGTCTCGGCGGTGCTGCTCGCGGTCGTGCCGCCGCTGGTCCGCGCTGGCTTCCTGGGGGCGCCGGCGGACTGGGGGACGTGGATTTACCGTGCCCTGACGTTTCTCGTCATCAGCTGCCCCTGCGCGCTCGTGATCAGCATTCCGCTTTCGTTCTTTGCTGGTATCGGCGGGGCGAGCCGGCAGGGCGTGCTCATCAAGGGTGCGAACTATCTGGAGACGCTTTCACAGGTCGATACGTTTGTGTTCGATAAGACGGGTACGCTGACGAAAGGTGTTTTTGAAGTCACGGATCTGCATCCGGATGCGGTGGATCCGCAGGAACTCCTGCATCTCGCTGCGCACGTGGAACGCTTTTCCAAGCATCCGATCGGGCTGTCCCTCAAGCAGGCCTTTGCGCATGAAGCGGATGGCTGCTCCGTCGAAGAGGCGGAAGAACGGGCAGGCCAGGGCGTCATCGCCAAGGTCAATGGACATTCTGTCGCGGTGGGCAACGAGAAACTGATGGACGCGGTAGGCGCGGTCTGGCACCCATGCGAGAAAACGGGCACGATCGTGCATGTGGCGATGGATGGGACGTATCTCGGGCATATCGTCATCAAGGATGTGGTCAAGGAGCACGCAGCGGAGGCGATGCAGGCGTTGCGCGCGGGCGGCGCGAAGCAGCTCGTCATGCTGACGGGCGACCGCCGCACGGTAGCGGAGGACATCGCGGGGCAGCTGGGACTGGATGCCGTGTACAGCGAGCTCCTGCCCGGCGACAAGGTCGAGCAGGTGGAGCGGCTGCTCGCTGCACCGGATCGTTCGGGCAAACTGGCCTTTGTCGGCGATGGCATGAACGATGCGCCGGTGCTGGCCCGCGCGGATGTCGGCGTCGCCATGGGCGCCATGGGATCGGATGCCGCGATCGAGGCGGCCGATGTCGTGCTCATGGATGACAACCCGGCTCAGCTGGCTGTGGCGCAGCGCATTGCGAGAAAGACCATGCGCATCGTCGCGCAGAATATCTGGGGCTCCATCGGCGTCAAGGTGCTCGTGCTCATCCTGGGAGCCGTGGGATTGGCCAATATGTGGGCCGCGATCTTTGCCGATGTCGGCGTGATGATCCTCGCCGTATGCAATGCCATGCGTGCCATGTTTTATGGCGGGGCGCGGCCGGGGCAGCCAGCCCGGGATCGCAGTACCCCCGCGCATGAGGCAGCAGCAGCCCCGTCGGATGCGCCGATGCAGACCTACAAGATCGAGGTGGACTGCGCGAACTGCGCTCAGCTGATGGAGCAGGCGGCCAACCGGGTCGAGGGCGTCAGGGCGGCACGGGTGAACTTCATGGCACAGCAGATGGAAGTGGAGTTCGTCGATCCGGGACAAAAGCAGGCGGTCATGCAGCAGGTGCGCAGCGCATGTAAGGCCGTGGAAGAAGATTGCGAAATCTATCTCTGATGCCTGCAACGCCGCGCCGGTGGGAAAGTGATTGTCACGATGGCATCGGTGATGCTATAATATGGAGAGATCCCAAGGGACGGTGACGTCCCTTTTCTAGTGGGAAAATTTCGAACCGTATGGATGGGAGAGGAGCGCTCGTATGCGGGCTGTTGTCACACGTGTAAAGGAAGCATCCGTCACGATCGACGGGAACGTCCATGGGCAGATCGGGCAGGGATATCTCATCCTGCTCGGCGTCGGCCCGGAGGATACGGAGGCCGTCGCAGAAAAGCTGGCCGACCGGATCTGCCACCTGCGTGTCTTTGAAGATGAGCAGGGCAAGATGAACCGTGACCTCAGCCAGGTCGGCGGCTCCGTCCTCGTCGTCTCGCAGTTCACGCTTTACGCAGACCTCAAAAGCCGCCGTCCTGGGTTTTCCCATGCGGCGAAACCGGACCTGGCAAAGCCTCTGTATGAGCACTTCATGCAGGCTGTCGCGGATCACGGCTTTTCCGTTGCTCATGGGGAGTTTGGCGCTGATATGCAGGTCAGCTCCGTCAACGATGGCCCGGTCACACTGCTTTACGATACGGATCGGTAATCCCGTAGAAAGGGAGGAATACCATGAAGAAGTATTTTCGCGCTTTTCTTCTCATGGCCGCTATCCTGTGCGCGCTGACGGTGCCCGGCATGGCGGCGAAGGCCGGCGTCCTGGCCTCGGATTTCTCGTATCGGGGCATTGCGCTGGGGAGCACGGCGACAGAGGTGCGTACCGCACTCGGTGAGCCTCTGTATGATAAGGGCTTGAACCGGCAGGGCATCGCCGTCGATGACTGGGTTTACGACAAAGGTGTGACCGTGTCCATCGCACGCCGTACGGGCCAGGTCGTGAATATCGATGTCGACCTGTCGAAGCAGGAATCCTATGTCCTGCGTGACAGCGTGCGCTACGGGGCGACGTCGGCGTGGCTGCAGCATGTGTATGGAAAGCAGGCACGGCAGAACATGGAGGGAGAGTCGTACTATATTTACAGCATGCCTCAAAAGCCGCACCATCGGCTGCTCTTTGCCCTCGACAGCACGGACTACCATCTGATCGCCCTGCGCATCACGAGCCTGCCCCTGACGGAGGAGGAGCTCGATGCGTGGGCGGAGGCGGATGACGCGGAGCTCGATGCGATGGCGGAGGATCCTGTCATGGCCGACAAAACCATCGATATTTCGGCTCTTCCACAGGCGAACGATGTGAAAATAGGAGGATATTTGCCTTGATTTTGATGCGCATGATGCAGCACCGCGCGCTGCGTTACCTCGGCATAACGGCCGGCTGCCTGCTCGCGAGCTCATCCATCAACCTGTTTCTCGTGCCTTCGCATCTGCTGACGGGCGGCGCCACGGGCATCGCGATGATTTTCTACTACCTGTTCCAGCTGCCCATCGGCTTGCAGACGTTTCTCTACAACATCCCGCTGCTCGTCGCGGCGTGGCGGCTCATGGGCAAAGGGTACACGTTCGACGTCATCATTGGCACGGCGATTTTCTCGTTCTGCCTGGATCTCACGAGGCCACTGAACGCCTACGCGCCGGTCAGTGACCTCATGCTCGCGGCCATCTTCGGCGGCGTGTTCAACGGCATCGGCTACGGCCTCGTGTTCCGCATGAACGGCAGCACGGGCGGCTTTGACATCATCGGCGCGATCGTGAAGAAATACTGGTCGTACAACATGGGCGGCGTCATCTTCTCGTTCAACTGCATGGTCATGCTCGTCTCCGCCTTTTTGTTCGGCGTGGCCCCGGCGATGTTTACCCTCATCTGCATGTATATGAACAGCGCCGTCACGGATAAGGTCATTGCGGGCTTCAAGAACCGCAAGGCCGTGCTCATCGTCTCTAACAGGGCAGAGCAGATCGCCGATGGCATCATGGATGAAGTTCACCGCGGCGTCACGTTCCTGCACGGTGCGGGCGCGTATACGCATTATCAGCGCGACGTGATCCTCGCCGTCGTGAACATCACGCAGGTCACGAAGATCAAGCTCATCGCGAACGTCATCGATCCGCGCGCCTTCATGATCGTCATCTCGGCGAATGAAGTGCTCGGCAAGGGCTTCTCGCATCCCGGCAGCGACCTGCGCGATATGATGAAACAGCGCCTCGCCCAGCAGAAGTCGGCCGAGCGCGAAAAACAGTAAAGCCGTTTTGTTTTTCCGTTCTGCTTGCAGAACCATAGGGAGTTTTATATAGGGAGGGCATGCATCATGGACAATCTTGCGTATAAAGAGCCGCCGCACGTCGAGCGCATCGAGGGGAAGACGTATCTGATGTCGCCTCGGCCGCGCGTGCCACACAATCGCGTGATTTTCAATATCGCGAATATTTTTGGCGGTTATCTCAAAGGGAAGACCTGCGTGCCTTTTGCAGATGGCACGGATGTCTTTTTGGATGATAAGAATCAGTATGTTCCCGATGCCATGATTGTCTGCGACCGTTCCATCATCAAGAGTGACGGCGTTCATGGAGCGCCAGATCTTGTCGTGGAGGTGCTGTCACCGTCGACGTCAAAAAATGACCGTGGCGCGAAGATGCGCCATTACGCGATGGCGGGAGTCAAGGAGTATTGGCTCATCACGCCGCTGGAGAAGCTTGTAGAGGTCTACTATAATGTGGACGGTCATTTCGAGATCGACGAGACGTATACGATTTACGAAGATTGGGAAATCAAGCAGATGACGGAGGAAGAACGCGCTGCTGCGAAGACGGAGATTCCGGTCTCGCTCTACGATGATTTCCTTGTCCCTCTCGAAGACATCTTCTGGGATGTCGATGCCTTTTTAAGATAGCCATTCGCGCTTCAGCGCTTACTGTCGCGCTATCAGAAGCAGCGGCGGGCTTGGAAGCCGTGAGCAGGCGATGATGTGATAGAAGAGATTGCAGAAATCGCTGCTTTCTAGTATGATAGACCTCGACGGTACGCACGCGATGGGTGCGACTGTACGAAGGAGGTAAGGTAATAATGAAGAAAGTATGGATTTTGGTGCTGGCAATGATGCTGGCATTGACGGGCGGCTGTGTGGCCGCTGGAAGTAATGGAGGAAATAAAGTGAGCAATCCTACGGCAATCATGGAAACGAACCAGGGCACGATCGAGATCGAGCTCTATCTGGACAAGACGCCGGTTACGGCACAGAACTTCATCGACCTTTCGAAGAAAGGCTTTTACGATGGCGTCATCTTCCACCGCGTCATCGACGGCTTTATGATCCAGGGCGGCGACCCGACGGGCACGGGCACGGGCGGCCCGGGCTACACGATCGAGGACGAGTTCCTGCCGGATCTGAAGTTCAACAAGAAGGGCATCCTCGCCATGGCGAACACGGGCATGCCGCATACGGGCGGCAGCCAGTTCTTCATCACGCTCGCCGAGACGCCGTGGCTCAACGGTCATCACACGATTTTCGGCAAGGTGACGAAGGGCATGGATGTCGTCGAGAAGATCGGCCACAAGGAGACGGATTTCTCCGACCGTCCGCTCGAGGATGTTGTGATCCAGAAAGTCACGATCCAAGAAGCGAAGTAATGGCCGCCTACACCTATATCGTCCGATGTGCGGATGGCAGTCTCTATACGGGCTGGACGGACGATCTGGAGAAACGGGTCGCGGCGCATAACGCGGGCAAGGGTGCGAAGTACACGCGCTCGCGCAGGCCCGTGGAGCTCGTGTATGCGGAGACGTTTTCGGATGCCCGTGAGGCGATGAGCCGCGAGTGGCATATCAAGCATCTGACGCGTGCACAGAAAATCGCTCTCATTGACAAGAAAGCAGAAAATCTGTATAATAAATAGACTGTGCAGGCGCGTTTTCCTGCGATTTTTGCGATTTTATTGATGAAAAGAAGGGACGTTATACCATGGCAGACAAGAAAGTCCTGGTCACTGAGGAAGGCTATAATAAACTCGTCGAGAAACTGAAGTACAAAAAGAGTGTCGAGCGTATCCAGATCGCGGAGCGCCTGAAAGCGGCTATCGCGCTGGGCGACCTTTCCGAGAACTCTGAGTACGATGACGCGAAGAACCAGCAGGCTTTCCTCGAGGGTGAAATCCAGGAACTCGAGGCGAAAATCCGCAACTCGGAAATCATCAAGGCCGGCACGGGCGATGTCGTTCAGATGGGTTCCACGGTTACGGTCAAGGATGTCGAGTTCGACGAGGAGGATACGTATACGATCGTCGGCTCCACCGAGGCTGACCCGGATGAGGACAAGATTTCGAACGAGTCCCCGCTCGGCCAGGCGCTGCTCGGCCAGAAAAAAGGCACGACGGTTGAGGTACACGCCCCGGCCGGCATCATCAAGTACGAGATCGTGGACATCAAGGGCTGATTGTCCCATCGATTGCCAGAGATATAGGAGTGAATCGTTTTGTCAGATAAGAACAAGGAGCAGGCAGCACCGCAGCAGGACGAAAACGAGATGTTCGAAGTCCGCCGCGAGAAGATGCAGGCTTTTGCCGACCTGGGCGTTGCCCCGTTCGGCCATCGCTATGACGTGGATCATCATGCCACGGAAGTCAAAGAAGAGTATGCACACCTCGAGGGCGAGGATGAAGGCGGCGAAGTGAGCATCGCGGGCCGCCTCATGGCAATCCGCGGCCACGGCAAGGCTTCGTTTGCTACGCTGCGCGACGCCTCGGGCGATATCCAGATTTATTTCAAGCTGGACGTGCTCGGCGAGGAGAAATATAAGCAGGAGTTCAAGAAACTCGATATCGGCGACATCATCGGCGTCAAAGGCGTCGTGTTCAAGACGCGCCGCGGTGAGATTACCGTGCGCGTCGAGGACTTCACGCTGCTTTCGAAATCCCTGCGCCCGCTGCCGGAGAAGTTCCACGGCCTCAAGGACGTCGATATCCGCTACCGCCAGCGTTACCTCGACCTCATCATGAACCTCGATGTGCGCGAGACGTTCCGCAAGCGTTCGCGCGCACTGAAGTCCATCCGCTCGTATCTCGACGAGCGCGGCTTCCTCGAAGTGGAGACGCCGGTGCTGTCGTCGATCGCCGGTGGTGCAGCGGCGCGTCCGTTCATCACGCATCATAACGCACTCGATATCGACCTGTATCTCCGCATCGCAACGGAGCTGAACCTCAAACGCCTCATCGTGGGCGGACTGGAGCGCGTCTACGAGATGGGCCGCGTGTTCCGCAACGAGGGCATGGATGTGCGCCACAATCCGGAGTTCACGTCCATTGAGATTTACCAGGCCTATGCCGACTACAACGACATCATGGATATGACCGAGGGCATCGTGAAAAATGCGGCCATGGCCGTCTGCGGCTCGCTCCAGGTCACATATCAGGGCGTCGAGCTCGACTTCTCCCATGCGAAGCGTATCAGCATGAACGATGCGGTCAAAGAGGCTACGGGCAAAGACTTCCTCTCCTGCCAGACGGTGGAGGAAGCCCGCAAGATGGCAGACGAGATCGGCGTGCCCTACGAGGAGCGCCACGGCATCGGCGGCATCCTGAACCAGGCTTTCGAAGAGAAAGTCGAGGAGACGCTCATGCAGCCGACCTTCATCACGAACCATCCGACGGAGATCTCTCCGCTCGCCAAGCGCAACCCGGACGATCCGCGCGTCACGGACCGCTTCGAGTTCTTCGCGTACGGCCGCGAGCTTGCGAACGGCTTTACGGAGCTCAACGACCCGATCGACCAGAAGGGTCGCTTCCTCGACCAGCTCAAGCAGCGTGAGGCCGGCGACGACGAGGCTCACGTCATGGACGAAGACTTCGTCCGCGCCCTCGAGTACGGCCTCCCGCCGACAGGCGGCCTCGGCATCGGCGTCGACCGCCTCGTCATGTTCCTGACCGACGCCCCGTCGATCCGCGACGTGCTCCTGTTCCCGACCATGAAGCCGATTGATCACGAATAAGCATCATTTGCGTTCGCGCCATTGCTGCGGCGTGCAGTGGTAGCGCTTGCGGAAGGCGCGGCAGAACGTAGAGTAGTCCTTGAAACCGCAGCTCAGGCTGATGGTTGTTGTGGGGCTGTTGTCTTTGGATAGCAGGTCTGCGGCGGCTATCAGCCTTTTGCTTTGCACGTACTGGTGGAGCGTATAGCCCGTGTCGGCCTTGAATTTATGCATGAGGTAGGAGGCACTCAGGAAGTTCTCCCTGGCGATGGTCTCCACGCTGAGGTCCTCGGTGAGATGGTCGCTGATGTAGGCGAGGACCTGCTGGATTTTTTCGTCGCTGTTTTCGGCCTGGAGGTCTTCGAGTTCGTGGCCTTCGAGTGAGCGGTTGATGAGGATGAGGAATTCGATGAAGAGGATCTGCGTGTAGAGGTCGTTGGCAAAGCCCTCCGCGTGTGCCGTGCGCTCGAGTTTGTCCATGTGAAACAGCAGGTCGTGGCTGCGCTCGGCGGTCTGGTGGCGCACGCCGGAGCCGCCGACGAAACAGCGGCTGAGGTCGGCACCGCTTTTGTCCTCGGCCGACCAGTGCGCGAGAAAATCGGGCGAGACGTAGATGACGATGCGGCTGTATGTCGAGCCGTCCCAATGGAACACGGGGCGGTGAATCGCGCCCGCCGGCACAAAGATGAGGTCGTGGGGCTCGAGGTGCCAGGTGCGCCCTTCGATGATGTAGTCCACGTTCCCGTTGAGGAACAGGATGATCTTGTGGAAATCATGATAATGGAATGAAACAGGGCGGGGGGCACTCTCCTGCAGGCGGAACACGCGATACCCCGTGTGCAGGTATCCCTTTTTCATCGAGGACGTTTCATACGTGCCCAGATAGGCGGCATAGGCGCGGTCCGTCGCCGCGCGGCGGCTTTTTTCATCACTCATTGTGTTTCTTTCCTTTCTGATGGTCTCTGTCCGTCGTTTCTTTCTATCATACAGCATTTTTTGCCATACGTTAAGCAGATTCTGTTATTTCCTGTCTATTCCGCAGTTGCTATAATAAGACCAATGAAAGCGCAGAGCGCTTGAGAGATTTGGAAGAAACGATTTCACGATTGTAGTTGGCCGGGCGGCCAGAAGGATGGTGACCAGCATGTTTAGCATTCAGGCTTATGTGGTTGAGGACAAAGAGGTTATGGTTCTCGATGGTACGCAGGGCTTCATGCCGGGCACGGCCGCGATCCGCCGCCTCTGCAGCCGCTGGAACGGCGTAGGCGCAGACCGGCTGATTCTCTTTACGGGCACGGAGCAGCATCCGTCCTTCCGAGCTTTCGAGGCTGACGGCACGGAGTGCGACCTGACGGCAGAAAACCTGAAGATCCTCTCCCGCACGGATTGCAATCTCGAGATCCGCCTGACGGATCATTTCGTCGGCATCCTGCAGTCTCTCGAGGAGGTATGCAGTCTCTCGGCTTGAAAGGATCCGGATAAACAAGCATAGTAAAAGCGGCAGCGCAGGCTGCCGCTTTTTTGATGTGGTAAATTGGTTTGAGGTAATCGGTCTTATTCGTAGAGCGGATATTTCTCGCAGAGAGCAGCGACGCGTTTTTTCGCTTCGGTCTTTGCGGCCTCGTCGTTCGGACGGTCGAGCACGAGCGCGATGATGTCCGCGACTTCCTTCATGTCCGCTTCCTTGAAGCCACGCGTCGTGAGCGCCGGTGAGCCGAGGCGGATGCCGCTCGTGACGAACGGGGATAGCGGCTCGAACGGGATGGTGTTCTTGTTGACCGTGATGTTGACCTCATCGAGGAGGTTCTGCGCCTCTTTGCCCGTGAGGTTCTTGCTCGTGAGATCGACGAGCATGAGGTGGTTGTCCGTGCCGCCGGTTACGATGCGGAAGCCGTCTTTCGTGAGTTCATCGGCGAGGACCGCCGCGTTCTTGACGAGTTGTTTCGCGTATTCCTTGAAGGATGGCTGCAGAGCCTCGCCGAGTGCGACGGCCTTTGCCGCGATGACATGCATGAGCGGGCCGCCCTGGATGCCAGGGAAGATTGCCTTGTTGAACTGTTTGCCGAATTCGGCATCCTTGCAGAGGATCATGCCGCCGCGCGGGCCGCGCAGGGTCTTGTGCGTCGTCGTCGTCACGACATCGGCGTACGGCACCGGGCTCGGGTGCAGACCGGCTGCGACGAGACCTGCGATGTGTGCGATATCGACCATGAGATAAGCACCGACGCCGTGCGCGATGTTTGCCATGCGCTCGAAGTCGATGACGCGCGCATAAGCGGAGGCACCGGCGATGATGAGCTTCGGCTTGCATTCTTTGGCGATGCGCTCGAGTTCGTCGTAATCGATGCGCTCATCTTCTTTGCGCACGCCGTACGGTACGATGTGGAAATATTTACCGCTCATGTTGACGGGCGAGCCGTGCGTGAGGTGGCCGCCATCCGTGAGGTTCATGCCCATGACCGTGTCGCCGGGCTGCAGCAGGGCAAAGAACACGGCCATGTTTGCCTGTGCGCCGGAATGGGGCTGCACGTTTGCGTACTCCGCGCCGAACAGTTTCTTTGCGCGCTCGATGGCGAGCTGTTCGACGACGTCGACGTACTCGCAGCCGCCATAGTAACGCTTGCCCGGGTAGCCCTCGGCGTACTTGTTCGTCAGCACACTCCCCTGTGCCTCGAGCACCGCTTTCGACACGATATTTTCCGAAGCAATCAGCTCCAGCTTCGTGCGCTGGCGGTTCAGCTCTTTATCCAAAGCCTCTGCTACGGTGGGATCGGACTGTTTCAAGGAATCCATCAAGCTCATACACATATCCTCCTATATCTTGCTGAATAACTACATGGTCTATTGTATCATATCCAAGAGGAAAAATGTACAAAAACTCGTACCAGTCGCGATGCGGCTTTGGTACGAGTTTTTTCGGCAGGCTCGATTGGAATTTATTTGAGGTCGACCTGGACGAGCAGCGGATCGTGGTCGGATACGCGGTCGTCAGCCATGAACGGGGAGTTCACGTGGACGATGTCGAACTGGCAGTTCGGGACGAGGCGGTTTGATACGATGATGTTGTCGAGAATCTGGTTGTTGCCACCGTAGAAGTAGGAGTAACGGTCAGCCCAGTCATGATGGCCGACGAGGTTCGTGAGCGTCGTGCCCTCGAGCGTCTTGATGACAGGGGAGAACTCGAAGTCGTTGAAGTCGCCCATGAGCATGATGTTCTTGTCCGGATCCTGCTGCAGGCCCTCATCGACGAAGCTGCGGATATCCTTGGCAAGCTGCAGGCGTTTCTCCTCGGAACGGAGTTTTACCGGCTGGTGCTGGCCGTAGAGCGTGTCATCGCCGCGCTTGGAGTTCAGGTGGTTCGCGATGAGCGTGATATCCTTGCCGTTGAACGTGAACTCCGCGGCGAGGGATTTGCGCGTGTACTGGAAAATCGGGTTCTGCGGATCGATGCGGCCCGGGTTCAGCGAGAGGTGCCCGCCGTTCCATTTCACGGCCTGGTTCGTCTTGCCTTCGGGGACGCCGCTCTTCAGCTGGACGCGTGCCGGATTGTAGAAATAGGCGACGCGAATGTTGGCGCCCGGCTGGCCGCCATCGGCATTGTTGTCCGGATTGATGTTGATGAGCTGGTACGCCGGGCCACCTGCTGCCTTGACGGCATCGATGAGGTACTGGCCGCTCTGGCTGGCATCCGTCGTGCCGCTGTCATCCTTGCCATCGTTGTCCTGCAGTTCGAGGACCGTGATGATGTCCGGCTGGTGCAGGTCGTTCACGATGGAGTTCGCGAGGCGCGTCACCTTGCTCTGCGGGGTATGGCCCTTCGAGAAGTTCTCGATGTTGTAGGAAGCGATGAGGAGCTTCGACGGATCCGGTACGATCGTCGTCTTATCGAAGTCGTGCTTCAGCCCGCCATCGATGATCGGAGGCATCTGGTTCGCGAGCGTCTGGACCTGATAGTTGCCGAACGCGTAGCTTACGACGCCGATGATCGGATCCTGATAGTGGTCGCCGGCCTTCGCGCGGTAGGTTTTTCCACCGTCGCCCTGCAGGTAGACGCAGATATGCTCCGGATGCATGTCGTCCGCCGCGATGGAGAGGCCACCGCAGTTGTTGAACGGACCCTCATGCGTGCCCGGGACAACCCAGACGTCAGCGTAGCGCTGCGGGCCGAGTACTTTGGCATTCTTGATTTCGACGCGCATGCCCTCCAGGGACTCCCAAAAGTCGATGGCATCCTTGTCCGGGTTGAATACGGTCAGGCCATCGCTGTCGATCGTCTTGCGGGGGATCTTGCGATCCTCGTCCAGCACGATCGGCTTCGGCAGGTTCGCGCGGCCGAGAGCCTTGATGACTTTGACCTTATTCGCTTTGATTTCCGTCACGGGGAGGTCGGTCTCTTTTTTCTCGCGGTAGCCGACGTTGAAGTACTCCGTGACTTCTCCGCTGACGCTGACGAGATCGCCGATGCTGCAGGACGCATCCGGCGCGTAGACGAGAACGGCATCCGACGTCTTGTCATCGCCATCGCCCTCGGGGTCCTGGATAAAGAACGAGCTCGCGCCTGCGCGGTACGTCACGACGCCCTGCACCTCGACGTCCTTGCCCTGGTACGGGGAATACTGCGCAGCGCCCTGCACCTGGCCGATGTGGGTGAGCTTCTCCGCAGCTGCCGCAACGTCCGGTGAGAGCACCTGTCCCAAGAGCGCGGAGCCTGCGATGAGTGCGGCCGCCAGCAGATGCCTGGTGATGTTTTTGCGAATCGATCGGATCATGACATTTCCTCCCATGATTTGACGTGTTTGTATAAGAATTCTATTCCGTTTCGTATAGTTTACAATTTTCAGAATAGAAAGGTCAATGACACATGTCCCTTTTTTGACGCAAAAAACGACCAGAACGGCGTTTTTACGTCGAATCTGGTCGCTGGTTTTATCGTATTTCCTTGTCGGAAGGGCGTCAGCCTTCGTAGGAGGACAGGCGCTTCTTGATGAACTGCGTATCGAGGTTGCCCGTGCAGAACATCGGGTCTTCGAGGATATGCTGGTGCAGCGCGATGGTCGTCTTGACGCCTTCGATGCGGAACTCGTTCAAGGCGCGGCGCATGATCTTGATCGCGTCACCGCGGTTGCGGCCGTGGACGATGAGCTTGGCGATCATGGAGTCGTAATACGGCTGGATCGCGAGGCCTGCTGTGACGCCACTGTCGAAACGGACGCGCGGGCCGCTCGGCTCGTGGAGGAACGTGATGTCGCCCGGGGACGGCATGAAGTTGTTCTCCGGATCCTCGGCGTTGATGCGGCACTCGATGGCATGGCCCGTGAAGTGGACATCTTTCTGCGTGAAGTCGAGCGGCTCGCCGGCAGCGATGCGGATCTGCGTGCGGACGAGGTCGATGCCCGTGACTTCCTCCGTGACGCCGTGCTCGACCTGCACGCGCGGGTTGATTTCCATGAAGTTGAACTCGTTCGTGGAGAGGTCGAGCAGGAACTCGACCGTGCCGATGTTGGAGTAGTGGACACTCTTGGCGGCTTTGACGCCGAGCTGGCCGACGTACTCGCGCATCTCCGGCGTCAGGGCGACGGACGGGGACTCCTCGAGGAGTTTCTGGTTGCGGCGCTGGATGGAGCACTCGCGCTCGCCGAGGTGGAGGACTTCGCCATAGTTATCGGCGACAATCTGCACCTCGATGTGGCGGGAACGCTCGATGTAATGCTCGAAATAGTAGCGGATCTGCGTGACGTCGACGATGTCGAGAGCCTGTTTCAGCTCCGCCTCATCGTGTGCGACGAACATGCCCTTGCCGCCACCGCCGGCAACCGGCTTCAGGATGACCGGGTAGCCGACAACCTTGGCCTGGGCGATAGCGTCATCGTTGTCGAGGAGCGGCTCGCTGCCCCGGGACATCGGGATGCCGGATGGAGCCATAGCGGCGCGGGCAGCATCCTTATCGCCGACGAGGCGGATCGTCTCCGGGTTCGGTCCGATCCACGTGATGCCGGCATCCGTAACGGACTGGGCAAAATCTGCATCCTCGGAAAGGAAGCCATAGCCCGGATGGATTGCATCGGCCTCCGCCTCGATGGCGGCCTGCAGGACCGCTTCCTTGTTCAGGTAGCTGTCCGTGGCATCCTCGGCACCGACGCGGACGGCCATGTCGGCAAGCTGTACGTGCAGGGCGTCGGCGTCAGCATCCGAATAGATGGCAACGGTCTCGATCCCGAGTTCCTGGCAGGCGCGGATCACACGGACGGCGATCTCCCCGCGGTTGGCAATCAGCACACGATTGAACATTTTTTCCCTCCTGATTTTTCGATAACGGTTTTCGAAAACGGTCAATTTCATTTTTACAGGCTGTTTATATCACCTGCTACTAAATATCTGTAGTTAGAGTACCATCTTTCGCGGGGAAAGTCAACTCATACCCCTTTGTAAAAGGGACTCACTGTCCAGATGTCCTGTGGAGGTTAATAGCCGCCCAGCTCCGGCATGGGGTCGGATTGCCAAATCTGCTGCGTCAGGACGTCTACGGCTGAGATGCGGCCGCCCTGGATGAAACCGCCCGTATCGGTGAGGATGCGCCGTCCCCCATCAAGAATCAGCGGCTGGTCTCCCAGGTCTTTTCCCATATAATAGGAGAGATAGGGCAGCGGCGTATGGCCCGTCGTGATGACTTCTTCCCCGTCGTATTGACTCATCATCGCGAAATCGCGGTCCCAGAGCAGCGTCTGCGGATCCTGTTCCGCCAATGGCACGCCAAGTTTCAATCCAGCGTGCATGAACCAGTACGTGCGGCCATCCTGCCGGACCTCATAGAAATACGGCATCGATTTTATGGCCTGAGCCCAGCGCAAAAGGAAATCCTGCAGGTTTTCCATCCCTTGCAGGCTCCTTGCCGTTTCGTCACCGCCGTTCTGCAGCCAGAGTTCCCGATCGACACCGAGCAGGCTGGCAAGCATCATCTCCTCATGGTTGCCACGCAGGAAGACACGGTTCGACTTACCAACCTGTCCGAGTACCCATTCCATGATGGCACGGTTCTCCTTGCCGCGGTCTGTATAGTCACCGAGGAAGATGGCCAGGTCCTGTGTTTCGTCAAAATCCAGCCGTTTCCAAAGTGTGCTGAATTTCTGATAGTTGCCATGAATGTCGCCAATGGCGAGAATTCGTCGATACGTCATTCCTCACACCTCCTGATAGATTCTTTGTATCGTTTAGGATTATTCTACATCAGGAGACCGCATTCCTGCTAATTGAGATGCAAAATTTAAAATACGAGAAGGATGTAAAATGGTATATTATTTTTTCTTTATAAAAAAGAACTTTTCTTGCGGCGCTGATTATGCTATCATAATCATGTCAATCAAAACAAGATGAGAGAAGGCGGAATCGCGTTTGCGCGGATCAAACGAACGAAGTAATGGTATGATGGACTGACGCTGCAGCAGAAGCTCCATTGGCGGAAAGTCTTTTACGTCGGAGGTGTTCTTGTCATGTGCGTCGTGGCTTACGCAAGTTTGGACTTTGTCCTTTCAGCGGCACGCTATACGCAGGGAGACGGTGTGACGCGCACGTATGCCGTCATCGATACGGAGGACGGCACATACACAGGGCCCCTGAAAAAAAGCGTATATGAAGGGACGGGCGCGTACGAGTACAAGATCGGCTCGGAGGAAGGCAAGGGCAAGCCACCGCGCGGCATCTACGTTGGTGCGTTCATAGTATATGTATTGATATGTATTGAAAAAATGAAAGGAAGGATGGCAATGGGACGTTCGAATAAAGCATCGTCGATGGAAATACGGGGAGCTGCGTTCCCCATCGGTCCTGCGTTTTTGGTGCTGGGCATCATGTTTGTGGAATTGCTGATCATTTTTATGGATCACCCTATCAGCAAAGGCGCAACTGGCCATGGCGGGCTGACGCGTACGTATGCGGTCGTAGATTCTGATAATGGAACATATTTCGGTCCTTTGGTGCAGGGGCGCTACAAGGGAACAGGGACATATGTTTTCAAGACGTCGCAGTCGGATGAAAATAAAGGTACGCCCCTTCTTCGGGGTACGTATGTCGGACAATTCGATGACACTGCGAATGGCGAAGGCGTAGCATCCTTTGAATATGGTCGTACGTATCGCGGCACCTTCAAAGACGGCAAGCTCATCTCGGGAACGTATGTCGATGAAGATGGCAAGGTGCAGCAAGGCAATTTTTCCAAACCATTGGAAGCAACAAATATCTTCCGCATCCCGATGCGGTGAAAGGTGGACTCTCGATGAACGATCTCTCATATCTCTTGGTCGCAGCGACAGCCGCCGCTCTCCCGGACGACCAAGAATTGCAACATCTACTGGCGTACAGCAGCATCCTGCATTCCCCAGAGTATCAGCGGCTGGAATCGAGCGCGGACTATCAGAAGGCGTTTTGCGCGTCGTGCGGCAGGGAGCAGCTCCGTGCCACATCCATGGAACAACTGAAACGCCTCGAAACGTCGCTCCGTTTCATCCGTCCGTTCCTCGATGCACTCATGCAGGCGCTGGCGAAAGGGCGCATCCCGCAGGCCGTGCTGCAGGCAAATCCGGATTTCTACGATGCTGCCTCGCTGGAGGACCTGACGCATCAATTGGAGCAGGCGAAACCGGGCGACGAAGTTTTCACGAATCTCGCGCCGAGCGATGGCATGGCGCTCTTCCTGCCAGCGACCGTGCGCAGCTTGAAAGAGAAATTTGATCTTTTGTCGGACACGTGCCGTTCTGCGGGTGAGCTCAAGATCGAACTTCTGCGGCTCTTTCCCCAACAAAACTATTGCATCGCAAAAGGAGAATGGCATAATCTGCAAAGTGCGTATCAACAGAAATATCGCGCGCTCGAACAGACAGTGCAAGACCGACACGATGAGCGATCCGCTTCTCGCATCGCGCACGTCTTGATGGTGCTGCCGTTCCTGCTGCTGCCGTCGTGCATCCTGTCGCTCACGGATCATTGGACGACAGAATGTGCGGTCTTCTCCATCATCGGCATGGCGACTGTTTCTGTCGCCGTTTCCGTCATGATGAAAAAGAAAGGGGCAGCGCTAGGATGACGAAACAACAAGCATGGGAAGCCCTGCAACAGGAGGCCGCGCGTGCCGCAGCGGCAAGCAAGGCGCACGCACGGAACCGAGAAATCCTGCGTCTCGCCGTGTTGCTTTTGGCGGCGGTGATATTTGCTGGCATCGGGATCGTGGGGCAAGGATCTGTCGTCGAGCGCCATTACGCTGCGGGCGAAATCCATCTGGAAGAGCTCGGCTACAAAGACGATTTCGCGCGCTTGCGCGCGACGCTCGGGAACGATTGCAACGTCCTCATGACGGGCGGCAAAATCCTCGTCGATGACAAGGGCATCGTGTCCACGCTTCCTGTGGAGGGTGCGCGGACGATCACAGGCGCATCGTATTTGAACCGCACGAAAGACGGCGTCGAATTTCGCGATGACAAGACACGGATGATTGGCCAGTGGAAGGATGGCGATGCGGACTTCAAGCGTCCGAGCGGTAGACTTTACGGTTCGGATGAATATGGACAAATCTGTGAAGCAAACGGGCAGCGGTATGATATTTGCCTGCGCTACATGGAAGGAAACCTCGACCGGGGTGGAGAACGGCACATTGTCCTCAATGGGTCTTCCAAGAATGTCGTGGTGGATGAACCTGTCTGGACGTTCGCGGTCGTCGGCGACGGCATCCTTTATTTGACGACGAACGGCGAGCTCAAGGCCATGAAATTCGAGGGACTCCAGCGCATGTTCCCGAAAACGCTGGCAAAGAATATCCAGGCGTTTTTCCTGAACGGCGATATCATCGCGCAGTCAGGGCGGGACATCCTGCGCTTCACGACGCGGGGGACGGACGAGCGCGTGCTCTTTACGGCAGCGGATGACAACAGTTATCTCGTCGGCTTGTCCGGCGAGACGATTTTCATGCAGGAAAATGGCATCCTCGTCTCGTACCAGAACGGCGAACGCAAGGAATGGACGAAATTACCGCATGCGCTCTATGAATCCATTCAGATGATGCCAGACGGCAGCATCTACGTCGTCGTGCACGATTATGTCGATGGAGCGGATCAGCAGACGATGGAACGTCTGTAGAAAGAAACGGTATGAATCTTCAAAGTTATGCCTTGCTCGGCGCGGTGGCAACGTGCCTGCCGTCAGATGAAGAACTCGGAAAAACATATGAGTTGGAGCACTTCTTCCGTTCGTCGGATTATCGGGCGCTGGTGTCGGATGCAGCCGTCAAACGGTATCTTCCCGAGGTGCTTGATCAGAAAAGGATACGCACGTGTTCGTCAAATGAGTTGCATCAATTAGCGGAACTCATGAAGAGTTTGCACGCGTTTTTCCACTCGCTGGAACAGGGCATCCAAAAGGGGTGCTTGCCCAAATGGCAGCCAGAGCATCGTCCAGACTTAATGGATAAGGAATCTCTCAATCAGCGGACAAAACAACTGAAGTCCTATGGCGAGTGCGTTTCCATTTACACAAACATCCGCCCGCAAAATTGCATGGATATCTTTGAACCGTCTACGGTGCGTTCCGTTCCGTATGATCTGCTGATGACGTTAAAGCCGAAGGTCTCGGGCGGGCAAGAATGGGGAAATCTGCTCGCAGAAACATTTGTTGGAAAGACGTATTGCATCTCGCAAGAGTCCCTTCCGTCGCGTTGGGATATCAGAACAGAAGAACAGGAAAAAGAGAAAGACGAAAATGATGTGGCCATTGCACAGGCTCTAGGCATTTTCTCTGCGGTGGTTTTTGCGGGATTTGATTTCTTAGTTTTTGATGGAAAGCATATTCACTACTGGTCGTTTACTATTATTTATGCTATAACGGCTCTCATTTACTTATTTATTATAAAACGGTAAGCTCTCGCTTTCGAGAAAGGACACAGCATGGCAGACAAAAACGATGGAATGACGCTCGTTAATCCGAGCGCGCAGCAGGGCGCGACGGTGCAGAATCTCGCTGCGCAGGAATATGCGACGGAAATGAATACCAGCACGCAAGAGGGTACGACGCTGGCAAATCCCGAGGCGCAGGATGATGCAACACAGGTGAACACGGATGCTCCGGGCGCGGCGGAGGTGGATGCGTCGGAAATCCGCATCGATATGGGTTCGCTCGCGCCGGAGGAACGCGCGCAGTTTATGTCGATGCTCGCGAAGATGCAGAAGCCGAAGCAGCAGCCCTCAACGCGGGCGTCTGGGCAGTCGATAGCGGCAAAGCAACAGATTGCTGAGCGGGGGACGCTGTTGCTCGAGAAGTACCGCGTCGAGGAAGCGCTCCCGCAGCATGGCAGCGAAGCGCAGATGTATCGTTGCACGTACGACGGCAATGCGTACGTCGCGAAAGTCTACACGCGCAAGAACGCCATCAAGCCGGACGTCCTCGCGGCTGTCCAAAAGCTGAACGCGCGGAATGTCGCCCGCATCTATGACATGGGCACGTGGAACGGCTATCCCGTCGAGGTGCTCCATTATTACAAAAACGGCAGCCTCGAAGGCAAGACATTCACGGAGCAGGAGCTCACGGACTCCATCATCCCGCAGATCAACGAGGGCCTTCGTGCGTTGCATGCGCAGGACATCATCCACAAAGACCTCAAACCGTCGAACATCATGGTTGACGATGACGGCGAGACGCTCGTCATCATCGACTTCGGCATTAGTTCGTTGCTGCAGGATGGCAAGAGCGTCCTTTTGACGAAGACCGGCATGACGCCGGAGTTCTCCGCGCCCGAGACGTTCCGCAATCTGTTCTTGGAAGAATCGGATTACTATTCGCTCGGCATCACGGTTTATACACTGTTCTGCGGCAAGCCGCCCTACACGGGCGCGAGCAGGGAGACGCTCGAGCAGTATGCCGCCATCGAAAAGATTCCGTTCCCCGAAAATTTCCCGGAGCGACTGAAAAACCTCATCCTCGGCTTGACGTTTGACATCAAGAACCGCAGTGACAAGAAGAACCCGAACAACCGTTGGACGTATGACCGCGTCCGTCGCTGGTGCGCCGGCGAGAATCCGCCCGTCCCGAATGCGGTCGTGACGACGCGAGCGCCCGAGGGCTTCCGCTTCCTCAACGAATACTATACGGACATCCCGAAGCTCGTGCAGGCGCTCGCGGAGTATTGGGACGCGGGCAAGGAGCACGTCCGCACGCAGGAGCTCCTCGCGTACTTCGAGCATCAGGCGCACGACCGCAAAATGGCGAAAATCTGCCGCGCTGCGTATGACGATATCCGCAGCGCGAACGACGATCGCTCGGACGTAGCCTATTTCCGCATGCTGTACCAGATGAACCCGAAGATGAAGGACATCTATTTCCGCAAGACGCATGCCCCGTCCATGGCGTCGATTGGCCGGCGCCTCCTGGAGGTGATGTGGGATACGTTCGCTGCGGGGCACGTGCTGAAAAAGGAGCTCGAATCAGCTACGGCCATCATGATCGATTTTCTCAGGCTTCATTTGTTTTCGACGTACGAGAACGCCGTGCATCCGGACTCCCGCCGCGGCTTGCTGTATGCGAATGTCGAAAACCAATATCAATTGGCGGAGATTAACCACCATACGACGCGCAAAAGGGGGCAGATGTTCCTCATGGCGTATCTGCTGTCGGGCGAAAAGAAGCTCGTGACGCGGCTTGGGACGTTCACGACGCTTGAAGAGCTTGGGGAGGCCGTCAAGGCGAAATTGCGGGAATCCGAGGACGCGCTCGACCGCTATTCAATCTATTTCGTGGACAAAGATGACTTGACACTGCAGCCATTGTTCCAGGCGTGGCTCTCGCTCCAGGGCAAGAAGGCGGCGGAGGTCGCGGAACAGTTGGGGGTGCCGAGATGAGCGGACCAAAATTCACTGAATACGCGCTGGCCGTCGAAAAGGCGAACGCCATCGAACAGCGCCTGTTGCTCGAGGTCGTGCGCCTCGAGGAGACGGAGGAACCAGCGCCGGAGGAAGAGGTGCCGACCGCGCCGGAGGAAGAGATACTTACTGCGTCCGCCATGGCACCTGCGAAGCATCCGGCCCGCGAGAAGCCGGCGGCGCGCGGCGAGGAGAAAGAGGAGCCGCTCGCGCCGTACGCGCAGAAGCTCCTTGCCGAGCTCGACACGTACCTCGCGACGCCGCATCTGCCGCCGTCGTGTCGCGCAGAGCTCCGCCATGCAGACGAGCGGCGGCAGGTGATGGCGGACATGCACGCGCTGCCGTCGTTTTGCAGCGTCGAGCTCGACGGACTGCTCACGCGCACGCGCGCGTATGTCGCGCTCGAGCATCGCATCGGCCCGCGCTACCGCGCGCTCAGCCGCCGCTACCGCGCCTGGAAGGCGTACAACGGCGAGGCGGGCGCGATGGAGACCGTGCCGTTTGACGAGCACGCGATCGAGCGCCTCGAAGCGCTCATCGCCGCCGAACAGGCGCAGGCGCAGCACGCGGCCGAGCAGGCGTACATTGAGCAGGCGCTCGGCGAGGTCATGGAGGATATGGGCTACGACGTGCTCGGCAGCCGCGATGCGACGAAGCGCAGCGGCAAGCACATCCGCAGCGCGCTCTACCAGTACGGCGAGGATACGGCCATCAACGTGACGTACTCCGATAACGGCCAGATTGCGCTCGAGCTCGGCAAGCTCGACAAGGAGGATCGTGTGCCGACGCCACAGGAAGGGAACGCGCTCGAGAACCAGATGGTGCATTTCTGCAAGGACTTCCAGGAGTTCGAGCAGCGGCTGAAAGACAAAGGCGTCCTGGTCGGCAAGCGCATCGCCCTCGCGCCGCCGACGATGGATTACGCGCAGATCATCAACACGAACGACTACACGATGAAGGAAAAGAAAGAAACGGCTCGCGGGGCTGCGCATCGTGCGGCCGCGCCGAAAGCGTTCCGCCATGATGCGTGAAAGGAGAATCGACCATGAAATGCAAGATTTGTCCGTCGTGCGGCCAGCAGAACGACCCGACGGATATGGAGTGCGCGGAGTGCGGCTACGACCTCACGAGCACGCCGGTCGTCGACTCGGAGGAGGCGGCTAAAGCTGCGGATGAGACGCAAGCAGCGCCGGACGCCCCATCCGATGAGGTGGCTGCGTCCGTGGCATCTGCGGTGTCTGCTGCGGCGGCAGGCGACGTGCAGCTGCCGACTTCAGAGCTCGTGCGCGTCTGCTCGTGCGGTGAGCTCAATCCGCCGCAGCTGCGCAAATGCCGCCGCTGCCATGAAGACATCTCCGACATCCTGCCGACGCCGCGCCCGCACCAAGGGAGCGGGCCCGTGACGGTCATGAACGTGTCGGACGATGCGGATCCAGCGGCAGCGGACGAGACGCGCTCGTTCGTCTTCGAGGAACGGAACACCGGCGCGCTCTACCCGATCCCGTCCGGCACGACGACGATCGGCCGCGAGAGCGGCATGTCGGAAGTGCTCGGCGGCCATGCGTTCGTCAGCCGCGTCCACGCGCAGCTGACGGCCGAGGGCGGCAGACTTTACATCGAGAATTTCAGCCATACGAATGGTACCTACGTCAACAACAAGAAGATTCCGCAGGGGCGCGTCGAGCTCCATGCGGGCGATGAAGTCGGTCTCGGTGGCTGGGTCGACGCGCGCGGTCAGCGGCAGGCGGGCGCGGCGTACTTCTACGTGGGTGACGGGACGTGAACGTCGCGCGCGTGCTGTTCCCCGTGCGCGTGCTCGGACCCGGACGACGCATCGGCCTCTGGATTGCGGGGTGCCCGCGGCGCTGTGCGGGGTGCAGCAATCCCGAGCTTTGGGAGGCACAGCCATCGCAAGCCATCTCTGTGCAAAAGCTTGTTGCGATGCTGGCTCCAATCTGGCAAACGGGCGGCGCGGACGGCTTCACGCTCACGGGCGGCGACCCGCTCGCCCAAGCGCACGAGATGCGTTCGCTCTTGCACGCACTCACGCATTGGACACGGGATATTTTGATTTATACGGGATATACGCTGGAAGAACTGCTCTCGGCGGGCAATGACGATGTGCTGGCCTGCCTCGCGCAGACGGGCGTGCTGATCGACGGGCCGTACCGCGAGGCGGAGAATCGTGACGTGCGCCTGCGCGGTTCGGCGAACCAGCGTATTTTCTGCTTTTCACCGGAATTATCCGATCGCTATCGTTCGTATCTTGCAAACGGGCGCAACGAAATCCAGAATTTCATGACGCAGGATGGCATGGTATCCGTTGGCATCCATCGCCCTGCGTTTCCAGAGGAGCTCGCAGCGGCGGCACATCGGAAAGGGGTCCTGTTTTCATGAGCGAGGAGAATCCAATCGAAGACTACATCCCGAAGTGGCATCGGGAACTGGAACTTTTCATGCAGATCAAGCCACTTCTGATTCTCGGCGGCAACGTGCTTGACGTCTACCGCTATCCCGTGGATGGCAGCACGCCGAAGGGCTCGCTCGTGCGGCTGACGGATTACCTGCATTATTTTTTCCAGGACGCTGGCTATGACGACGTTGTGTTTTACGACAGCACGGTCGGCTTTTATAATTACCGCGACCCCGCGATGATGGAGACGTTCGCCCGTCTCGTCAACGGCAAAACGTACAACGGCACGATGGCGGCGGATTTCCGCGGGACGAAGGGCGGCAGCGCGACGGATTGCGTGAGCCGCGCGCTCGCGCAGGCGAAGACATCTATTGTCATCGTCATGAACATGGCGTCGCGCTACATCGCGTCGCCCGACAACCTCCAGCAGGAGGAAGTCGATGCCTACAGCGCGCTCGAAAAAGCATCGCTCGATGCGCGCGATGTCATGGACGCACAGCACGTCCTGCGCAAGAACCTCCTGCTCCTCATCGTCGACAAGGTCAACGACCTGCCAGCGTGGTTTTACCTGCAGAATCCGAACGTGCAGACGATCCCCATCGGCGCTCCGTCGAAAGAAGAACGCGAAGCGCTCGTGACAGGCAAGAATTTCGCATCGTTTTTTGATAAGGCCGTCTACGAGGCGGACCGCGCGACGTACGAGGCCGCGCCGAAGGAACTGCGGAAAATCCAGGACAAGTTCGTCGCGATGACGGACGGCATGAGCTTCACGGAGCTCAACGGCCTGCGGAAACTCTGCAAGCGCGAGCGGCTGCCCATCCGCGAGATGTGCGACGTCGTCGACCTTTATAAATACGGCATCCGCGAAAATCCGTGGCGCGAGCTCGACCTCGACGAGATTCGCGGCGCGAAAGAACGCTTCGAGGCGCGCGTCAAAGGGCAGCCGTATGCGCAGACGAAGACGCTCGACATCATCAAGCGCGCCATCACGGGCCTTTCTGGGCTCCAGGGTTCGTCCCATACCAGGCCGAAGGGCGTTCTTTTCTTCGCGGGACCTACCGGTACGGGCAAGACGGAAACGGCAAAAACACTGGCGGAGATTCTCTTTGGCTCCGAGGATGCCTGCATCCGCTTTGATATGAGTGAGTACAGCCAGAGCCACAGTGATCAGAAACTGCTCGGTGCGCCTCCGGGCTACGTCGGCTACGAGGCGGGCGGCCAGCTCACGAACGCCGTACGCAATCATCCGTTTTCTATCCTGCTGTTCGATGAGATCGAGAAGGCGCATCCCTCGATTCTCGACAAGTTCCTGCAGATTCTCGAAGACGGCCGCATGACGGACGGGCAGGGGCGCACGGTCTATTTCTCGGAGTGCATCATTATTTTCACGAGCAATCTCGGCATCTATACGCGCGACCGTCTCGGCGAGCGGCATCCGAATGTCACGATGGATATGGCGTACGATGAAGTCGCGCAGCGCGTGCGCAGTGCCATCAGCGATTATTTCAAGCTCGAGCTCGGGCGTCCGGAGATTCTCAATCGTATCGGCGAGAACATCGTCGTCTTCGACTTTATCCGGCCGGAGGTCGCCAAACTCATCCTGCAGGCGCAGATCGACAAAATCATCCGCGTGCTCCATGCGGAGAAGCGAATCGACCTCACCATTGCGCAGCCGGCGCATGACATCCTCGAGAAAGCCGCGCTGGGCAACCTCGGCAATGGCGGCCGCGGTATCGGCAACATCGTTGAGAGTGAGCTCATCAATCCGCTCGCGCGCTTTTTGTTCGACCAGGACGTGTACGAGGATGCGGAGGTCACCATCGAAAGCATTGACGAAAGCGTTACACCCGTGGCACTTGTGGGCTCGGCCGTGAAACATATGGGAGACAAAACCTGATGGAAGGATACACAATTCCTGCGGGTGTACAGGAGAAGTTGAAGCTGCTGCCGGACTCGCCGGGCGTCTATATCATGAAGGACGATAAGGGTACAATTATCTATGTGGGCAAGGCCATCGTGCTGAAAAACCGCGTGCGGCAGTATTTCCAGCATAACCGCAGCCATACGGCAAAGGTGCGTGCCATGGTCTCGCATATCGCCGACTTTGAGATCATCATGACCCATTCGGAGGTCGAGGCACTGATTCTCGAGTGCAACCTTATCAAGAAGCATCGGCCTCATTATAATATCAGCCTCAAGGATGACAAGAGCTACCCCTATGTCAAGGTTACGGTACAGGAGGAGTTCCCGCGCGTGTTCCTTACGCACCGCGTATCAAAAGACGGGGCGCGCTACTTCGGCCCGTATACGAATGTCACGGCCGTGCACGAAAGCCTGAAGCTGCTGCGGCGCCTGTTCCCGTTGCGCACGTGCAGGCATCTGCAGGATCGCCCGTGCCTCGAGTACCATATCCGCCGCTGCCTCGCGCCCTGCGTGGGGAAAGTGAGCGAAGAGGAGTACGCGGCAATGATCCGGGCTGTGCTGCTCTTCCTCGAGGGGCGCACGGACGATGTGGAAAAAGAGCTCCGCTACCGTATGGAAAAGGCGGCAGAGGCCTATCATTTCGAGCTCGCTGCACGTCTGCGCGATCAGCTGCGCGCCGTGCAGAAGGTCGCGGAGAAGCAGAATATCGTCACGGGACTCGGCGACCAGGATGCCATCGGCATGGCGCGCGATTCGCTCGGCGTCTGCGTGCAGGTCTTCTTCATCCGCTCGGGCAAGATGCTCGGGCGCGAGCATTTCCTGCTCGATGGCAGTGAGGACGAGACGGACCGGGATATCCTCACGGCATTCCTGCAGCAGTATTATCACCGCGCTACGTTCATCCCGCGCGAGGTCCTGCTCCCCGTCGAGCTCGAGGCGGCGGAGCAGGAGGTCCTCGAATCGTTCCTCACGGAGAAGAAGCATGGCTCGAAGGTGCATATCGCCTGCCCGCAGCGCGGTACGAAACGCGACATCGTCGAGATGGCCGCGGGCAACGCGAAGAAGTACCTCGACGATGAAGCGGTGAAGATGAAGCAGGCCGATGCACGCACGCTCGGCGCCGTAGAGGAGCTCGGCAGATATCTCGGCCTGAAGAAGCCGCCTATGCGCATGGAGTGCTTCGATATTTCGCATATCCAGGGCTCGGAGACCGTTGCCTCGATGGTCGTTTTTGAAGGCGGTCTGCCAAAGAAATCGGATTACCGCCGCTTCAAGATCAACAGCACGGAGGGCAAGCCCGATGACTTCCTGTCCATGCGCGAGGTCACGACCAGGCGTTACGTCGGCCTGCCGGAGGAGGAGCTGCCGGATCTCATCGTCATCGATGGCGGCAAGGGACAGCTTTCGTCGGCACTCGAGATCATCCGCGGGCCGGGCCACCACGCCACGGTACCGGTCGTCGGCCTCGCGAAGCAGTTCGAGCTCGTGTTCAAGGAGGGCGACCCGGAGCCGGTCGTGCTGCCACGCCATAGCCAGGCGCTCTACCTCATCCAGCGCATCCGCGATGAGGCGCACCGTTTCGCGATCACGTTCCACCGCAAGCTGCGCGGCAAGCGCAACCTCGTTTCGATTCTCGACCATGTTGTCGGCATCGGGCCGAAGCGGCGCAAGGCGCTGTGGCAGCATTTCGGCACACTGGCAAAGATGGAGGCGGCGAGCGTCGAGGAACTGGCGGCGGTCGAGGGCATGAATCAGCCCGCGGCCGAGGCGGTCTATGATTTCTTCCTCACGCAGAAGGCCATCAAAGCAGGGAAAAAGCAACAATGAAGGAGAACCATTCATGATTGATTTACACGTCCACTCCACGGTTTCCGATGGCAGCTTTACGCCTGCGGAGCTTGCACAGCACGCGAAAGACCTCGGCCTTACGGGCTTTGCGCTGACCGACCATGATAACATCGCCGGTGATGAAGAAGCAGCGGAGGCCGCCAAGAAGCTCGGCATCGCGTTTATCAACGGCATGGAACTCACGGTGGAATACGCCGAGCACAAGCTCCATATCGTCTGCCTGGGGTTCGATCCCGCACATCCCTCGTTCCAGGAGATCTACCAGAAAGTCCGCGCCATCAAGGAAGGGCATATCGAGGAAATGATCACCTATATCCGGGATAAGGGCGTCGATATCTCGGTGGAGAAAGTGCTTCCCTTTGTGCATGGACCCCGCATGGACCGTTACGCCATCATGCGGTATCTCGTTTCCCTGCATCTTTACGACCGTGCGCAGCCGCTCTGGGATCACTATCTCGATCCTGCAGCGGTCGAGCTCGGATTGAATATCTCCATCACGGCTGAGGAGGCACTGCCGCTCATCTACGAGGCGGGTGGCGTGACATCACTCGCGCATTTCCACAAAAGCATCGGCCTCAAGGGACTCACGCGCCACGAACAGGAGACGACGATCCTGCGCCTGCACCAGATGGGCCTCGATGGCATGGAGCGCTGGTATCCGAACTACACGCATGACGATGCGGCGTTCGCGGGATACATGATCGAGAAGTACCATCTGATTCCGACGGGCGGCACGGATTTCCACGGCACGAACCGTCCGGACATCGAGATGGGCACCGGACTCCATGGGAATATGAACGTTCCCGACAGCTTCCTGGATGGCGTTCGCAAAACATGCAAAAAAATTCGTGAGCAGCAGGCAGGGAAATAAGCCCTGATGCCGAATACTTTTCATAAAGGCATCCGGGAATGCGATGCCATGCATCAGGCATAAGAGCTTGTCTCCTGTAAAAGCAGGAGCAGAAGGAGGGCTTAGCTATGAAAGTATGGGTTTGTAGTGTATGCGGCTGGATTTATGATGAAGCAAAAGGCGATCCGGACTATGATCTGAAGCCGGGAGTCAAATTCGAAGACCTGCCGGATGATTTTGTCTGCCCGCTCTGCGGCGTAGGCAAGGACATGTTCGAGCTGCAGGAATAAGAAGGTTTTTCTTAGAGAAAGAGGGATGTGCATAGCCGTGTGCGTCCCTTTTTCTATTACTTTCATTTATGAAAAAATAAAAATGTATACAATATCTATTGCATTTTTTTGACGTTTTTGCTATAATTCAAGTCGTGATGAATCATAAATTTGATTCATGGTAAAAAGCCGTTATCCATTCCGATAATTGGAGAATGGTTTCACATTTTGAGGAGGCTATTTAGTCATGAAAGTAACAGTTGTAGGTGCAGGTAACGTCGGTGCTACGGTTGCAAACGTTCTCGCTCAGAAGAAGTTCTGCAGCGAAGTCGTGCTCGTCGACATCAAAGATGGTGTTCCGCAGGGCAAGGCCATGGATATCATGCAGACGGCTCACATGCTGAACTTCAACACGCGCGTTGTTGGTGTTACGGCTCAGCCGGGTGATGAGAATGGTTATGCTCCGACGGCTGGTTCCGAGGTCGTCGTTGTGACGTCCGGTATTCCTCGTAAGCCGGGCATGACGCGCGAGCAGCTGATTGGCACGAACGCAAAGATCGTCAAGAGCGTTGTTGACCAGGCCATGAAGTTCTCCCCGAATGCGTACTTCATCATCATCTCCAACCCGATGGACTCCATGACGTACCTGACGCTGAAGGACACGAAACTTCCGCGCAACCGCGTTATCGGCCAGGGCGGTATGCTCGACAGCAGCCGTTTCCGTTATTTCCTCGCTCAGGCTCTGACGAAGGCTGGCTACGCTGCATCCGTTACGGACATCGATGGCATGGTCATCGGCGGCCACAACGATAAGACGATGGTTCCTCTCGTCAGTCTCGCTACGTGGCGCGGTGTGCCGGTCACGGACTTCCTCTCCAAGGAAGAGCTTGATGACGTCGTGGCACAGACGAAGGTCGGCGGCGCTACGCTGACGGGCCTGCTGGGCACGTCTGCATGGATTGCACCGGGCGCTGCAGCTGCAGCTCTCGTCGAGGCTATCGCTATGGACGAGAAGAAACTCATCCCGTGCTGCGTCTCCCTCGAAGGCGAGTATGGCGAGAAAGACCTCTGCATCGGCGTGCCGGTCGTCCTCGGTGCCAAAGGTGTCGAGAAGGTCGTGGAGCTGAAGCTGGCTGGCGACGAGAAGGCTCAGTTCGAGGCTTCCGTACAGGCTGCCCGCGACACGAACAGCAAGCTCGGCGACGCTCTGAAATAATTCAGGCTTTACGAAAACTGCATCATAAAATCCCCTGCGTGGTTCATCCCGTGCAGGGAATTTTTTTACCCGTTCCCGATGCTATCGTAATACCAAGGTGGTAGAATAGGAGGTAGAACAAAGAAAGAAGGGATGAGCGATGAGACGATGGATTTTGGGAGCAGTCCTTATGATGCTCTGTGCAATGCCTTTGAGCGCCAGCGCGGCTATGCACGTGACGACGGGCATGGGCGGCACGGAGCGGGCGGCACTCCATGATGCGATGCGGGCGGCTGTGGAGGAGGAGGTCGGCGTGTACCTCGACAGCCGCACGCGTATCCAGAACTACCGTGTGCTGCAGGACAAGGTGTACGCGCAGTCCGAGGGCTATATCGCGAGCTATGAGATCTTGAAGAATGAGACGATCGGCGGCGTGCACCGCATCACGATCCGTGCGGATGTCTCCGGGGATCGCATTGCGCTGGATACGCAGGACCTGCAGCAGCGGAAAGCCGTCATCGGCGCGAACATGGAGGACCCGCGCATCGCCGTCGTCGCCGTGGACCGGGCGGGACGTTCGTACCCGGTGCTCGCTTCTGTGCTCGTCCGTGCCCTGCAGGAGGAGGGTTTCTCCCGCCTCATCGACCTGAATACGGCAGGGGAAGGGGCGCGGCGCGCAGCCCTGGCGCTGGCATCGGGCTCCCCCTATGAGGCAGACCTCGGGCAGCTCGCAGCCCTGCGCGGCAATGCCCCCTGCGATTATCTCGTGCGCGTGCAGGTTCAGCGCGATACGCAGAGCCTCGATGCCGTTATGCCGGGGCTGCACAAGACGTATATCACCTGCGCGGCGAATCTCGTGAACGTGAATACGGGGGAGATCACCTGGACTGGTACGGCACAGGGTGAGTCGAGCCACTGGTACGCGGGCGCGGAGAGCGAGGCGGTGCATCAGGCAGCGGAAAATCTTGCCCCGCAGCTTTCGCAGGCGGCTTTTCACAAGGCGGCAGATCCACAGCAGCACCTGCGCCTCCTCATCCCGCAGAGCCGCATCGGCAGCCTGGATGCCCTGCGTGGCAAGCTCGGCGATCTGCCCGGTGTGCAGCATGTGTTCCCGCGCAGTTTGACGCGGGGTGTTTATACGGTCGATATCGACTTTGACGGCACAGCAGCGGATTGCGCTGGTGTGCTCGGTCAGGCTGGCTATTCGGTACGTCATTTTTCGGCCGAAAGCGTCATTGTGGGATGAAAGGACGTTCTTTTTCAAAGAAAAGAAGGAAGTATGCTATGTTTCGTTGAAGATTAAAAATTAAAGGTACAATCAGGAAGGAGACAGAACATGGAGAGAATAAAGTGGCTCCGAAAAGGGGCGGTGCTATTTTTGACGCTGCTCATGGTGCTGGCATTAGCCGGCTGCGGCGGAGGGAACAACAGCAAGACCGTTGCCTTCGTTTCGCATGACGACCGCGTGAACTTCACGGGTCAGCTTTGCGATCAGATCGAGCAGGGGGTGCAGGCGCAGGGCATGACGCTGGAGTTCACGAATGCGCACATGGATGCGAACACGCAGATCGACCAGATGAACGAGGTCATTGCGAAGAAGCCGGCGGCCATCATCCTGCTGCCGGTCGATGCGGATGCGCTGAAACCACTCGTCGAGAAGGCAAATGCAGAGAAAATCCCGGTCATCGTTACGAACCGCGATCTTGCGGGCGGCACGTATGCGCAGGTCCAGTCCGATGAACGTCAGGCCGGCCGTATCCAGGGCGAGTACATGGCGAAGAACCTGAAACCAGGCGCGAAGATCGTCTATTTCATGGGCGAGAGCCGCCTGCAAGCCGCCCAGCAGCGCTGGGAAGGTTTCAAGGAAGCCTGCCTCGACAAGCGTCCGGATATCGAGCTGCTGACTTCCGCCGATGCAGGCTGGAGTGAGACGGAGGCGCTGAAAGACATGACGCTTTGGCTGAAGCTCTATCCGCAGATCGATGCCATCGTATCCGGTAACGATAACATGGCCCTCGGCGGCGTGCGCGCGATGAAAGCTGCGGGCCGCATGAACAGCGATGTGCTCGTGACGGGTGTCGATGCCGGTCCGGATGCCATCAAAGCCGTTGCTGCGGGTGACATGAGTCTCACGGTCAAGCAGGATGCTGCGAAGTCTGCCGAGACGATTCTTTCCATCCTGCAGAAGATTCTTTCCTCAGGCCAGACGACCGATGATGAGAAAGTTCCGTTCATCCCCATCACGCGGGACAACGTCTCGCAGTATCAGCAGTAAGGAAGGCTCATCTTGAAAGATCTCAGTGTAAAAGTCAAGATCCTGCTGCTTGCCGTCGTCATGCTTGCTATCACCTGCATCGTGGCGGGCCTCGGCATCTACGCGAACTCGCAGTCGAAGCAGGCCGTCAACGATATGTATCAGCACAACCTCATGACGGCGCAGTTCCTCACGGATGCGACGACACAGCTGCGCGGCATGGAGAGCAACCGCGATTACCTGCTCCAGCAGGATTTCGCCACGGAGGATCGCAAGCTCCTGCTGAAGGATATCACGGCTAAGGCGGATGCGATCCAGGCGGATGCCGACAAGATCCGCGACATCGACAAGAGCGAGAAGGCACAGGCCGGTCTCGATGCGCTCGCCACGCAGATCCAGTCGCTCAAGACGGCTGCCGACTCGTCCGCATCCCTGACGAACAGTCCGGCGGACAAAGCCGTACTCATGAAGAATCTCGCCGGCGTGAAGCAGATCGGGGCCAGCCTCGATGCGCTGACGCCGGATAACATTGCCCAGGGCAAGCTGCAGTTCGAGGCCACGAGCGCTGCATACGACCGCATGATCAAGCTGTACGTCGGCATCCTCGTGCTCGGCCTGCTGATCAGTGCAGCGGCTGTGTGGGTCATCAGCCGCAACATCGCCGCTCCGCTCGGCGATTCCGTTTCGCTCCTGCATGCTGCGGCCGATGGCGATCTCACGCAGGATGTTCCGCCAGAGCTGGCGGATCGCCGCGATGAGGTCGGCGACATGCTCGCGGCCCTCGATAAGATGCAGCAGTCCCTGCGCGAAATTCTCCAGAATGTCCACGCATCGGCCGAGCACAGCGTGGAAATGGTCCACGAGGTCCAGAACCTCGTCGGCGACCTGAACGATGGGGCGCAGGATATGTCTGCCGCTACGGAGGAGATGTCCGCAGGCATGGAGGAAACTGCAGCATCGACGGCAAACCTGCAGAATCTCTCCGATCAGATCCGCGAAAACATCCAGCAGTCTGCGGGCGAAGCGCAGCAGAGCGAATCCTATACGCAGGAAGTGGCCGGCCGCGCAGGCAAGCTCAAGGCAGATATGGAGAAATCGAGCCAGCGCGCGCACGATATCTATCAGCAGACGAAGACGTCCGTCGAGCAGGCCATCGAAGCGGCCAAGGTCGTCGACAACATCACGACGCTGACGCAGGATATCACGGCTATCTCTGAGCAGACGAACCTGCTCGCGCTCAATGCGGCGATCGAGGCTGCCCGTGCCGGTGAGGCCGGCCGCGGCTTCTCCGTCGTCGCTGACGAGGTCCGCAAGCTCGCCGAGCAAAGCCAGCAGACGGCAGAAAAGATTCAGGCCCTTACAGGACGCGTCACGGGCTCTGTGCAGGATCTTTCCGCCGGCACGTTTGACCTGCTGAAGTTCATGGAGGATAATATCGCCAAGGATTATCAGGCCATCAACAAGACGGCCGACCAGTACCTTGCCGATGCCGACTACCTGCGCCAGTTCGCGCAGAAGAGCAATGCAACGTCGCAGAAGCTCGCGCAGGATATCGAGACCATGAACAACGCCATGGAAGAAATCGCCAAGGCTACGCACGAAGGTGCCGTCGGCAACACGCAGGTCGCGGAAAAAGTCAGCGAAGTCGCCGAAAAAGCCAACGCCATCCTCCAGAAAGTCAAGGAATCCGAAGAAGGCGCCAACCAGCTCAAGGAGCAGGTCGCCCGCTTCAAAGTATAAGGCTATATCTACCTGAAATCCCCGCGGGAAAAGCTCCCACGGGGATTTTTTTATCGGAGATGGTACGGGTGAAATGTACTCTTTTCATCGGAGGCATGGTGCGGTATAATGGGTGTATGAAATTGATGTTCGATTTTTGAATGGAGGGGTTGCGCATGGGCATGGTGCCAAAGCTGAATACGATGCAGTTCGATAAGGAAACGCCGTTTGAGGTGGTGGCGCCGTTCGAGCCGATGGGCGACCAGCCGAAGGCCATCGCGGATCTCGCAGCGGGCGTGGAGAACGGCATGGATTGTCAGGTGCTGCTCGGAGCGACGGGCACGGGCAAGACGTACACGATTGCGAAGGTCATCGAGAAGGTGCAGAAGCCGACGCTTGTCATCGCGCACAACAAGACGCTGGCCGCGCAGCTCGCGAGCGAGTTCAAGGCGTTTTTCCCGCATAATTATGTGGGCTATTTCGTGAGCTACTATGACTTTTATCAGCCCGAGGCTTATATCGCCTCGACGGATACCTATATCGAAAAGGACGCCTCCATCAACGACGAGATCGATGAGCTGCGGCACTCGGCCACCTGTTCGCTGTTCGAGCGGCGCGACGTCATCATCGTGGCGTCTGTGTCCTGCATCTACGGCCTCGGCTCGCCGGAGAGCTACCATGAGATGGTGCTGTCGTTGCACAAAGGGCAGGAGGTCGATCGTGACGCCATCCTGCGCAAACTCGTCTCCATCCGCTATGAGCGCAACGATATCGCGTTCGAGCGCGGTACGTTCCGCGTGCGCGGCGACGTCATCGAGGTGTTCCCCGCGGGCTACAACAACCGCGCCGTGCGCATTGAGCTGTTCGGCGATGAGGTCGATCGCATCATGGAGTTTGACGTCACGACGGGTGAGGTCTACGGCGAGCGCACCCATTCGATGATCTTCCCGGCCTCGCATTATGTGACGGCCGATGAGGACCTCCAGATCGCCATGAAAGACATCCGCGCCGAGATGGAGGAGCAGGTCGCGAAGTTCCAGGAGGAGGGCAAGCTGCTCGAAGCCCAGCGCCTCGAACAGCGCACGAACTATGACCTCGAAATGATGGAGGAAGTCGGCTACTGCTCGGGTATCGAGAATTATTCGCGCCACCTCACGCACCGCAAGGCGGGGGATGCGCCATATACGCTGCTCGACTATTTCCCCGAGGATTTCCTCATCGTCATGGACGAGAGCCACGTGACGCTGCCTCAGCTGCACGCCATGTACGCGGGTGACCGCAGCCGCAAGGTCTCCCTCGTGGAGAACGGCTTCCGCCTGCCGTCGGCTTTCGACAATCGGCCGCTGACGTTCGACGAGTTTGCGCAGCGTATCAACCAGATCGTGTTTGTCTCGGCCACGCCGGGGAAATACGAGCTCGAGCATGCGCAGCAGGTCGCACAGCAGGTTATCCGCCCGACGGGGCTGCTCGATCCGGAAATCGAGATCCGGCCGCTGGAGGGACAGATCGACGACCTGCTCGGCGAAATCAAGCTGCGCATCGAGCGCGACGAGCGCGTACTCGTGACGACGCTCACGAAGAAGATGGCGGAGAACCTCACGGACTACCTGAAGGAAGTCGGCATCAAGGTCACGTACCTGCACTCGGACATCGCGAACATGGAGCGCGCGGAGATCATCCACGACCTGCGCGCGGGCACGTACGACGTGCTCGTGGGCATCAACCTGCTCCGCGAGGGCCTTGATATGCCGGAGGTCTCGCTCATCGCGATTCTCGACGCGGATAAGGAGGGCTTTTTGCGCTCCGATACGTCGCTCATCCAGATCATCGGCCGTGCGGCGCGCAATGCGCATGGGCATGTCATCATGTACGCCGACCGCAAGACGGACTCCATGCAGCGGGCTATCGAGGAGACGGACCGCCGCCGCGAAATCCAGCAGGGATACAACCGCGAGCATCATATCACACCGAAGACCATTGTGAAGCCCATCAAGCCGCTCATCGAGACCACGCTCGTAGCCGAGAGCGGCGCGAGCTACACGACGAAGGACGGCAAGCCGAAGAAAAAACTCAGCAAGAAGGACAAGGCCAACCTCGTCAAGACGCTCACACGCGAGATGCAGCAGGCCTCGCGCGCCTTGGAATTCGAGCGCGCCGCCGAGCTGCGCGATATGATCCTGGAGCTGGCTGGCACGCTGCCGGGGAGAGAAAAGAAGGGGTAAGCGTCGGCAAACGGCATTTACCCAGCAGATAAAGCAGAGGCATATTTATGGATAACATGATTCGCATCAAGGGCGCGCGGGCGCACAATCTGAAGAATATCGACGTGAATATCCCGCGCGACAAGCTCGTCGTCGTGACGGGACTCTCGGGCTCGGGGAAATCGTCGCTCGCGTTCGATACCATTTACGCCGAGGGGCAGCGGCGCTATGTGGAGTCGCTCTCGGCCTACGCGCGGCAGTTCCTCGGGCAGGTGAACAAGCCGGATGTGGACTCGATCGACGGCCTGTCGCCGGCCATCTCGATCGACCAGAAGACGACGAGCCGCAACCCGCGCTCGACGGTCGGCACGGTGACGGAGATCTACGACTACCTGCGCCTGCTCTACGCACGGGCGGGGCGGCCGCACTGCCCAAAGTGCGGCAAACCCATCGCGCAGCAGACAATCGACCAGATGGTCGACCAGATTACGGCAATGCCCGAGCGCACGAAGCTCCTCATCCTCGCGCAGGTCGTGCGCGGGCGCAAGGGCGAGCACAAGAAAATCCTCGAGCACATCCGCCACGAGGGCTATGTGCGTGTGCGCATCGACGGCGAAGTCTACGACGTGAACGACGACATCCAGCTGGAAAAGACGAAAAAGCACACGATCGAGGTGGTCGTCGACCGACTCATCGTGCGCGCTGGCATGGAGGCGCGCCTCGCCGACTCGCTGGAGACGGCGCTAAAGCTCGGTGAGGGCGTCGTTTACGTGCAGGTGCTCGGCGGCGAGCTGCTCATGTTCAGCGAGAATTTCGCCTGCGTGGACTGCGGTATCAGCCTGCAGGAAATGACGCCGCGCATGTTTTCCTTTAACGCGCCCTACGGCGCCTGCCCCGTCTGCACGGGCCTCGGCAGCCACATGGAGTTCGACCTGGACCTCGTGCTGCCGAACCCGGCGCTGAGCGTGGGCGCGGGCGTGTTCGAGCCGCTCTCAACGAACAAGAATTCCTATGCCATGTGTGTGATGACGGCGCTGCTCGAGGCACACGGCTACACGACGGATACACCGTGGCAGGACATAGATAAAAACGTACAGCACATGCTGCTCTACGGCTCGGGCGAGGAGGCGTTCCGCTTCCACTATACGAATATGTTCGGCGAGTACAAGGCGTATCATGTGCCGTTCGAGGGCGTGATGCCCCTCCTCGAGCGCCGCTACCACGAGACGGACTCCGACGAGATGCGCGAGTCATACGAGAACTACATGACCTCCATCCCGTGCCCGGAGTGCCACGGCGCGCGCCTGAAGCCGGAGGTGCTGGCCGTGACCGTGGGAGGGAAAAACATCCACGAGTTCACGGCGCTGACCATCCGCGAGGCCGACGACTTTATCCAAAATCTGGAGCTCACGCCGCGCGAGATGAAAATCGCCGCGCAGATTCTCAAGGAAATCCACGCGCGGCTGAAATTCATGCTCGACGTGGGCCTCGACTACCTCACGCTCGGGCGCGCGGCGG
Organism: uncultured Selenomonadales bacterium; assembly: GCA_900315155.1. Taxonomy (GTDB): domain Bacteria; phylum Bacillota; class Negativicutes; order Selenomonadales; family Selenomonadaceae; genus UBA2897. Next base: position 45,149 of record OMYB01000019.1, read on the forward strand.
GCACGCTCTCGGGCGGCGAGGCCCAGCGTATCCGCCTCGCCACGCAGATCGGCTCCGGCCTGCAGGGCGTGCTCTACGTGCTCGATGAGCCGAGCATCGGCCTGCATCAGCGCGACAACAACCGCTTGCTCGCGACGCTGAAGCATCTGCGCGACCTCGGCAACACGCTCATCGTCGTCGAGCATGATGAGGATACGATGCGCGCGGCGGACTGCATCATCGACATCGGCCCCGGCGCGGGCGCACACGGCGGCCAGGTCGTGGCGCAGGGCACGGCGGCGGAGATCATGCAGGTGCGGGAGTCGGTGACGGGGCAGTATTTGTCGCGGCGGAAATTCATCCCCGTGCCCGCGAAACGGCGGCCGGGCAGTGGCAAGTTCCTGACAGTCGTGGGCGCGCGGGAAAACAACCTCAAAAACCTCACGGTGAAAATCCCGCTCGGCACCCTCACGCTCGTGACGGGCGTCTCTGGCTCGGGTAAGAGTACGCTCGTGAACGAAATCCTCTACAAGGGCATCGCCTCGCGCCTCTACCACGCGAAGGGCAAGCCGGGGCGGCATAAGGCCATCAGGGGACTTGAGAATATCGACAAGATCATCGATATCGACCAGCAACCCATCGGGCGCACGCCGCGCTCGAACCCTGCGACGTACACGGGCGTGTTCGACGCCATCCGCCAGCTGTTCGCACAGGCGAGTGAGGCGAAAATGCGCGGCTACAAGGCGGGGCGCTTCAGCTTCAACGTGAAGGGCGGCCGCTGCGAGGCGTGCAAGGGCGACGGCATCCTGAAAATCGAGATGCATTTCCTGCCCGACGTCTACGTGCCCTGCGAGGTCTGCAAGGGCGCACGCTACAACCGCGAGACGCTCGAGGTGCGCTACAAAGGCAAGAACATCGCCGACGTGCTCGACATGACGATTGACGAAGCCGTGGAGTTCTTCCAGAATGTGCCGCGCATCGCGCGCAAGCTGCAGGTCATTCAGGATGTCGGCCTCGGCTATATCAAGCTCGGCCAGCCCGCGACGACGCTCTCGGGCGGTGAGGCGCAGCGCGTCAAACTCGCGACGGAGCTCTCGCGCCGCAGTACGGGCCGCACGCTTTACATCCTCGACGAGCCGACCACGGGCCTGCACACGGCGGACATCCACAAGCTCATGGACATCCTGCAGCGCCTCGTCGACGGCGGCGACACGGTGGTAGTCATCGAGCACAACCTCGACGTCATCAAATGCGCCGACCACATCATCGACCTCGGCCCCGAGGGTGGCGACCGTGGCGGCACCATCGTCGCGCAGGGCACGCCCGAAGAAATCGTGCGCGTCCCCGCCAGTTACACCGGACAATTCCTCAAACCTCTTTTGGACGAGGCTTTGTGAGTATATAGCGTGCAAATCCTTTGCGGAGTATTTCTGCAAAGGATTTTTTTGCGTGGTGAAACAAAATAAACCATAAGTCTTGCAGGGGGGGACAAGACTGTTATAATTAACGCTAACTGAAGGTTCCCTTAATATTTTTTGATGTAAGGATGCGGGAATCACAGTAAAAGATTAGCAAAGGGGTAGATTTCATGGAAAAGAAAAGGCAGAAGCTCGCGCTGGCGCTGGTCGCCGGTATGAGCTGGTCGTTGCTCGCAGCGCCGGCGGTGCAGGCTGCCGCGCTGGGCGAGCTGGAGGTCAAGGAAGTCAAGATTGAGGGTAATCAGCACTGGCGCGAGAGCATGATCCGCCGCATGGTGCCCGAGCTCAACCGGCAAAAGGTCGATGTGGCGAAGCTCTCCTCGGAGCTCGAGCTGCTCAACGACACGCAGGTGGGCAAGCTGACCGCAGACTTCGCTAAGGATGGCGACGGCTATGTGCTGACGCTGAAGGTCAACGAGACGCAGCCGCAGCATGTCGCGCTGAACGTCAACAACAGTGACAATGAGTACACGGGCAACTGGCGCTCGACGCTGACCTATACCCATGCCAACCTCACCCAGCGGGCCGACAGCCTCGGCGTGGCCTATGTGACCTCGCCCGCGCACTGGTCGGATGTGAAACAGGCTGCACTCGCCTACCGCACCATCATTCCGCAGTTTGGTGACAGTGTTTACTTTACGACGAGCTACTCGGACGTCAACCTCGGCCAGATTGCCAACTTCGGCGGTATCGGCATCAGCGCCACGGGTAAAGGCCACACCTTTGGGGTGCACTACCAGCACAACATCAAATACACACGGGCACACAAACAGCTCCTCGACTTTGGCGTGGACTATAAGCACTACAACAACGCGCAGGACTACAACTACGCGAGCCGGCTGCTGCTGAGCGACGGCGTGAGCTTCAACGTCAAGACGGCCTCGATGAGCTACGTGGACATCACGCAGAGCCCGCGCAACTTCTTCGCCTGGAGCCTCGGCTACACGGGCAACATCAACGGCGACAAGACCGGCTTCAACAACTACCGTTATGGCAGTGACAAGCAGTTCAACCTCACGAAACTGAGCTTTAACGAGCAGTACCGTTTGCCGAGTGACTGGGTGTTCGGTCTGCGCATGAGCGGCCAGTACACGAAAAGCAACGTCGTCACGACGGAGCAGCTCGGTGCGGGTGGCATGACGAGCGTGCGTGGCTTCCAGGAGCGCGTGGCCAGTGCCGATAAAGGCTACGTAGGCAGCTTCGAGATTTATACGCCGGAGTTCATGCAGCACGCGCGGTTCGTGCTCTTTACGGACTTTGCCCGCCTCGTGAACAACCACCACTACAACGGCGAGCTCGCGCACGACAACATCGCCAGCTGTGGTATCGGCTACCACTACTATGACAATCAGAACGGCTGGTCGCTGGCCCTCAGCTATGCGCATGCCTATGACGACCTCGACCTGAACCGCGACCATACACTGCGGCCGTGGCAGGTCAACCTGACGAAGACGTTCTAAGGGAGGAATAACGATGAAGGGAATCTTTAAGAATAAAGCGCAGAAAGCGTTCCTGACCGCGGCCGTCAGCCTCGCGCTGACGGGGTCGGTCTTTGCCATGCCCGTGCTGGACAAGAATCAGACGCCGACTACGGTAACGGTTGGCGACCTCACGAGCAAGACTGGTACGATAGATGTCACGGGACTGGGCCTAGTCGATTGGCAGTCATTCAACCTCGCCAACGGCGAGACGCTGAAATTCATCCTGAACGGTGACAACGCGAACATCATCAACCGCGTCACCGGCAGCGATATGTCGCAAATCTACGGGCATATGCTCTCGCAAGGCGAGGGCGGAGTCTGCCTGGTTAACCCGAATGGCATCCTCATCGGCAACGGCGCACAAATCGACGTCGGCTCGCTCGTGCTCTCTACGGCCAACTTCACCGAGAACGACCCCGCGAAAATCCTCAGCGTGCTGAAAGACGGCGGCAGCCTCACGCTGCAAACGGAGGGTAAAATTGAGCTGGCAAAAGGCAGCACGATAAACTACTACGATACGCTGTGGCTGGTGGGCGGACCGGTATGGATTGCCGACAACGTCACCATCAGCGACGGGCTGAAACGTCTGTCGGTGGACGGCCAGCATATCATAGAGGATGATGGGACGGTTAAATCCGATTTGGGCATCTATGCTATAGATCAGGGAACGGCTACCTTTAATAAAGACTGCGACCTCAAAACGTGGCAGTTTGCGGCAGGGGGGACTATTCTTGATCTGCAAGGAGCTAAACTGAATACAGGCAATGCCAATTTTGTAGGCGGCGCGGTTTATTTGACCAACACGCAGTTGACTAGCCAAGGGAGAGTATCTCTCTATGGCTTAAAAGCTCAAACTTCGCAGGTGCGTAAGCGCCTGTGAGCCTTGAAAAATCAATATTTATGGGAGGCTTCGGGCATGATTGTGGGTGAATGCCCTGCCCCTGACTGAAATTTGCTATTGAAAAGCCATGTTGGTTCCTGTAAAGTATCAGTGACCAAACCT
>OMYB01000003.1 GCA_900315155.1 uncultured Selenomonadales bacterium
TCCCCGAAAACGCAATGTTTTCGGGGATTCCCCATCACCAGGTTTTATGCTGGTTCGTTATGTTTTTGTCATTTGTCAAGTCGGGGTGTGAACTGTAACGGATATATTCCTTCAGCTTTTCTCCCAAATGCAAAGGCAAGGGCAGAGCCAGTGGCTTTTCATCGTAAGCTATGGCGTGAGTGCCAAGAGCAACCGTTTGGCTGAGCCAGGGAATGGGATCATCCCCAGGTTGGAGGAGGGCTGGATAGATTTCAATCAGGTCTTTGTTCGCAAAACGCTTCGTAGGATTGTCCACAATACTATTCTTTGTTGTTGCCGTATACTGGGGATCGTTTGGCCGCTGTCCGATAACATAGAAGCAGTGTCCGGATTGAAAAAGTCCGGATGCTGCATGCATAACATCCTCTGAGTCCCTCGCAATGTATTCAGGGACTTCACCAGTACGGCGCAAACGCATAACGCGAATATTGGATTTATTGAAGTTCATACCACACAACTCGGCAAGGTGGTAGTAAGGAAGCGAATCGACCTGGGCCTGACGCTGAATCTGGCGGTTTGACAGTTCAGGACAGAGATCATAGTTCCCCCGTTTCCATTCGATGTAGACCAGACAATCCCGCTCGGCATAATCCCGCTTCCATCTCTGCAGGCATTGACCAAATTCCTGTGTGGTTTTCTCGGCCTGCTGCTTCTTATTCTCTCCCCACTGTACTGGTATGCATCGCACATTAAAATCTGGCTGCCAGCTTGCCTGTGCGAGACGAAGACATGCCTCTGCATACGGGATAGGCCGATTTTGCCAAAGCCGACATTCCACCATGACGCTGCCACGCTCATAATCCACGAGGACATAAACCGGCAGCTGGACCGTCTGCCGCTTTCCCTGAATCGGATGGAGCGGATTCAGAAGGACTGCTCCAGCCGCAATGCTTTGCAGCGCACTGGTCCGCTTAATCTTATCCCACTGGATTGGCCAAAGAAAGCCTAATGCACGGAACAGGTCGAAACAGGCATGTGCCATTTTCTCCTCATTCGCCTTCTGCTCCTTCTGTTCTTTAGGGGTCTCTACCTTGTCCATAATACGCCACGGAATCAGGAACTGAGTCAAACGGCCGGCACGAGCAAAACCGCTACGCAATGCTGTCAGAGGATCTCCCTGCATAAGGTAATGATCCGGACCAGGCAGGATTACGAGTGCCGCTGTATAGGCAGGCTTTTCCGTTTTGGGCTGGGTACAGAGATAATCATAGACATCATCGCTGCGCATCTGGATGGATTCCTTCTTGTTATCCTGCATCGGCAGAGCCAAATCATTCCACTCATGCATCGTAAGAGAAACGGACGCATTCGGCTCGATATAGCGCAGGAGACGGCTCTGCAATGCTTCCGCACAATCTTTATGAGCATGCTGATACCAGATTTCGAAATGAATATCCCTACCCGTGCAGTCCAGCAAACGTTGTTGGAATGCTGCCTTATCGGAAGGTTCAGCTCCGTCCTTAAAAGATGGCGGAATAGCGGCTGGTAATTTCCGGGCCGCATGAAGTTTTAGGCTGCTGATTCTAGAGATACGTGTGAGGGTAATTGGCTTGGGATCAACGATATCCTGCAGTTGCTCACCAAGCCAGTCATGGATTTCCGCCAAATCCTTCAGGCTGACACCTGTCCCAGCCTTGTGTTTGTTGAATCCATTGTGCTCATAACCGTTCTTGTACAAAAATGTAATCGGATTCGTCAGGGTGAATCCCATCTCCGGATTTTTGATGAGCGTACCAGCTTCTGGAAGTTCCCACTCATGATGCTGCAGGCGTAGAAGGTCCTCCATGGTCTCATCCCATTGCACGGCGTTTTTCTTCCATTCGAGAGGAATCTTCAGCATGCGGTTCCCCGGCATCCAGACGTGCCCGTTGATTCGCTGTGGCAAAAACGGCTCTTTCCGCGTACCATTGATCCAGCGGTGACGGGAACAGTGAAAGACAAGCTGACAAGTATTCTCTGGTGGAACAGTCTGCAGAGAAAACCGGATTCCCAAGGACCACCGCTGATCGCCATCTGACTGGATAGCAGAAATCAATTCAGACTCACTATTCGACGTACCTGCAAAATTAAGCTGCAAAGGAATGCGATTCAGCACCAGAGTCTTTCCCTGCAGTTTTTGCAGGATCTGCAGATGAAGTGCCCGCCATGCAATGTCTCTTGCCTGACCATCTGCATCGATGAGGGAAGCAGAGAACGGCTCAGTAATAAGGTCGTCCGTGCGCAGGTTATCTGCCATTTCCTTTAGTTCCTGCTTTTTCCGTTCCATGCACGGTGATTTTTTCAAGCGTCTCGTGCAGTCTACCCGCACCCATGCCTTGACCGTATACAGGATTTCCTGTCGCATCGCATCCGTGAGCGGAACCAGCGAAACAAGCCAATCAGATTGACTTCTGCTACTCCATTTTGCATGAAGATTGGACATACTGAGGTTCAAGAACTTGTTCAGGGAATAGAGGGGCAGATTCTGTATCCCCTCCGGCAGAATTTCATACAGCCGATCCATCCATGGTGCAGGAAACGGTGTACGATAAAGAGTGATTTCTTCCCGTGGACGTGGCCGAAATGCCGTCGTGTAAAAAATCGTATCGTTATTCTTAGGCATGTATTGGTTCTCCTTCACATCATCTGCAGCGCCGTCAGGAACGGTTCATACAGATTTTTCATGATAACACCATATTCCGGGTTGCTGCACTCCCGCTCCAAATAGGAACGTAACGCTGCGATGGTATCAAAACCATCTTTTGTCCTTTTATGGAAAGCCCCGTCAACAAAGTAAACATAAGGCGCTTCGCGATCAAAGTCACGGATGCGGCAGAGACGTCCGTAAATCTGCAAAATCAGGACAAATAAGTCCGCAATGACATCTTTCCGATACTCCGGGTCATCGATATCACTCAGCGGTGTACTGCAACATTTCTCGAGATGGTACCATTCCTGGACTGCTCCATCGCGGATGTCCTTTGAGGTCTGGTACACATCCTCGACAGGATTGTTACGCATACGATGCATCATTTTTCCGTTTAACTTAAGCTGAATTTGCTCAAGATCATTCGGATTGGTCATCGGACGCGTCAAGAAAAATACGCTGGTAAAGCTGGCATGACCACTTTCCTCCACAATGTTGTAGCCTCGTGCAATGAGCACGGCCGGCGCAACGAGGATACGCGCTTTATGTGCTGAGAAATACGGCAGGTCTCCCAGGATGAGTTGCGACTCTCCAACAGCCTCCCGACTAAGGGCGGCAACACTATCCTTCCCGCCGAAATCACGCAATTCAGGGCAATGGCAAAGTATTTCACGGATGAGCTTTGCCTGCTGATAGCTATTTACGATCAGCAGGATTTTCCCCGTGCGCTTCTGTAGATTTTCTACCATAGCGGGCAAAGCGTCCATCGCCAGTTGCTTCAGGATTTCCATGCGGTCATCCCGATCATAACTGCCAGAAAAACGGTGTGGATTTCCGGCTGCCAGATCGATGAAGCAGGCATTCCGCAGAAAAGCTGGAATTTTGGGAGCAGACTGGAGTAAATAGTCGACCGGGGCCTCCACATGGTAGGTCCACGAGCCGGGAAGAAAGCTTGTTCCAGAGAGCAGAACGATAGAGGCTCCACGAGGATTTCCCTGTTTATCAACACGCAGCTGCGGTGCCCGTGTCAGCAGAGTGCGCCCCAGAGCATAGTGGCGAAACAGCAGCAAATTATCCTTTGGATGGACGCGCCGGATACCAAACAAATTGCCAAGCAGGGCGGATGGGAAGAACGCCTGCTGCCGCACGAAACGGGTCCGCAGGAAATTCAGCAATGGCTCATCTCCATGCCCAAGAAGTCCTGCTTCCCCCAACGTATCGTTGATACGGAGGAGCAGCGCATCGAAATAAGCGAGTGGGATAAGTACGCGCAATCTTTTCTCGATTTTTTCCCGCTTCTCTTTGTCATTCCAGGCATCATAGTCCTTTTTCCTATTGGCCGCTTGCTTTATGCTTTTTTCTGCCTGCACCTCACTTTGGATGCGCTCCATATAGTGGCTTATCGCGGTGTTGTAGTCCACACCGGATTCGTAAGATTGTCTGGACCCACTCCACGATAACTGCATGAGGTTGTTCAGTTCCGATGTTCCAAGATGATGAAAGACCAGATTCTTGAGTTCTTCAAGGACGATATCCGGCAGATAAGGCTCCAATGTGTGCAGGACAGTCCAAGAACTGAACGTATCGGGAAAAAGATGCTTCACCGTCCCTTGTAAATCGTTTAGTGCCTGAATAATCCGAAGGTTAATCTGTGAAGAACGGATGGCTATTTCGTGCTGAGATTGCGCCCAATCATCCTGAATAAGCAAATTATTGTCCATTTCGTAGAATGCTTTCTCCGAAGGCGCGCGCTGACTCAGGAAATCGTTGAAGGAAACCTGTGGCGTAAAAAGCTCATCGAGCTGCGTTTGCATCGCATCGCATTCATCCGCGAAAATAACATCAAAATCAAGCAAAGCATGTTCCAGGAACAACCGGCGATCAGCTGTACGCATATATACGAGTCCAGCCAGTGTTGTCACAACGATTTGGCTCTGCTGTGCTTCCCGCGCCATGCGCATGACCGAGCATGTATCATGGAAGGGACACGTGTAATAGGTTTTCTTCTCTTTCGCCCCATGCAGGCGATGGCACGGTGGTGTCTGGTCCGGACAATCACTAGAGAGATCGAATCCCTCAAGCAGGCAGATGGTATCCAGATAACGTGACATATCTGCATCGAGAAAGTCATCCCCATCCTTCAGCAGCTGTTGAACATATTTCTCCCGATTGCGGATACCAATAAGTGGCGAACAGGAGATGGACAGAGAACGAAAGAAGCGCGTCATCTCGATGACATGCGCAGCTGTATCCTGCAGGATAACGATGCGAAGTCCGCGCTCAGCAAGCAGGTAGGCCGAAGTACGCAGGAATATCGTCTTACCTGCTCCAACCATACCAACGATATGCGTGCATCCCTTGAGATGGATTTCATCTTCTTTTCGCAGTTCATTATCCTGCACGGCCAGGACCGGATTTTCTTGCAGAACTTTGATGGCAGGGTCCTTGGGACGAATAGAGCGGATTTTTTCTGCTGCCTGCAACAGTTCCTGCCGCGAGAACGAAATGATTTTCCGTTCTGGATTTGCTGCTGATACGGAAGATGTATCCGTCAATGGCATTTTCCAATCCTCAGCAACCCATTTGAAGGTAACCTGAGGCAGATTTCCTTTATTCACCAGACGCTTCGTCCAGCTCGCCTCTCCGTCTGGAAACGCTTTCCGTGGGCTCTCCTTCTCCTGGTCAAGCAGCAGAAAGGCACGGTACTCCTTCAAGCGATTATCAGCTGACCACTCGATGTTCTTATTACGAACAAGAACCCCCTTCTCTTCATCATAATTATAGAGACGTATGGTCTGAAATGCCTCGTGCTGATACCATTGCCAGCAATTCTCCCACGTCGTGCGTGAACGGAACGGGCGAAGTACCAGCGTCGCCTGCTGGATAAGATAAAGATCCGGTGTCCGTGCCGGATGCCCCATGAGATAATATCCAGTAAAAAGAAAATACCCCTGCCTCGGATCATGGTGCGGACAGAAATGATGCAATACGGATAGGGCAAGTTCAAAACGGATGAACATGTTATCCGTACACCTTTTCAGTTTGTAGTGCTGAATGATCTTCTTTACTTGCAGGCGAGGGAAAGATGGAAATGGATTTGATTCAGACATGGTGTTTCACCTCCCTAATCTGTTTCCTGAGTTGTTTTAGCGTACAGCATTGCATCTTCACGCCATCCGGCAGATACTCGTCAAAGTCATGTAAATGCCTTTCAACATGGCGACAGTATCCAGGATGCTCACGCTCTGCTGCATCAGGAATGACATAGATATTTCGTGAGCAATCTCCATCCAGTAGAAAATTGCCCTCGTCAATCTGCTGGCACAGCCCCTCAGCAAAGTGATAATCTTTCGCATCAATGGCCCAGTGCTCCGTTCCGACGGTCAAACGCAGGTCATAACGGTCCATCTTCGGCCAAAGATCATAAGCAATCCCAAGATCTCGACAGGCCATAGCAATATTTTTCTCAAGCAAACCCGGAATCGCAATATATCGCATGACGCCTCGCTTCAATCGGTACATATTCATAAGTTTCTTCTCCTCTGGTATACGTCCACGCAGGTTATGGCGATGCGTACAGCAATGGTACCCACCCCGATTTCGCGTCATAGGCCAGCCACAATCCGGACAGATACCATAGACCCCATCTGGCAGCCTCTCATAGGCTGCATTCAGAAGCTCTGCAAAACTATCCCGCTCATCATCAGCATCCAATAGAACCGACCTCCATCCATCTCCCGAAAGCATAGGATGCTCGATGATAAAGCGCCTGCCTTTCACGTAATACGACGGACTATCTTCATCCAGCAAAAGCTGAAAAACCTGCCCCTCCTCCAGCCCAGCCAGAACATCTTTTTCCAGATTCTCATGCACATAGTCCTGTGCTTCCTGCGTAAGATAGAACTGCTTCTTTTTCTGATGGAGACGGACGAGCTGTAAATCCCCCCAGTATTCCTTCCATCGTTTCAACTGTCCCAGGCCCAAATTTCCTCTTTCTGTATTCCATCCTTCCAGCCACTCGCCAAAGGGTCGATTGGCATAATGTGTCAGGAAATACGTGATATCCATTTGGTCAAAGATGGATGAATCCTGCGTATAGCGATACCGGAGCAGCATGAACAGGCTGATTCCCTGCCGGAGTTCCTGTCGTCCCTGACGCTGCCGCTTTTGAATCTGTTCTTCGTCGAGCGCCACAAAATCCTGTGTCTTTATCAGATACAGTCCATGAGCCGACAATCCTAAAGCTTTCCGCAAAGCCATATCATCATTTCTCTTCGTAAAATTCTCCATATCAAAACCGGCCTTTCTACTGACACGGGTGAGGGGAAATGCCTCTCTTCCCATACATGAACCATAGCATCATCATTTGGTATGGTTCTATTGTACAGCCTTTTCCCCGATATCGAGGTACACGAATAGGGAGATTTTCCGGCATAAACCATACGATTTGTGGTTTCCGTTTTTCCTTTTTGCAGGTATCAAAAAAAGCCGGCTTTTCGCCGGCATATTTTATAAAAATTATGCGTCTGCGTCGCCGTAGCAGGTCTGGTTGCGGCCTGCTTTCTTGGCGCGGTAGAGGTTCTCATCCGCCCGGGTCACCAGTGCATTGATCTCCTCGCGCGTCTTCGGAGTGCCAAAAGCGACGCCGCAGGAGGTGTGGATGGGCAGCGTAATGTCGATGATCTGCCGCGACGCGAGCGAGGTGCGGAACAGCGTATCATTCTCTTTGACTTCCTCCATCGAGGTGCAAGTCCCGATGACGAGGAACTCATCGCCGCCGTAACGGTAGCAGCGCGCCAGGCCATACGTCTGATCGAGGGCATGGCTGACGATGCGCAGCGTCTCATCGCCGTAGCGATGCCCGTACGTATCGTTGAAATCCTTGAAATGGTCGATATCCATCATCTGAACGAAAATGTGATGCCCGGCCATATGATCGAGATCCGTATCGAGCGTGCGGCGGTTGCGCAGGCCGGTCAGGGCATCTCGTTTCGCCGCCTGCTCGAGGCTCATGAGTTTGTCGCTGAGTGCCGTCACATCGGAGAAGATGCCGTAGAGTCCCGTGATCTTTCCCTGCGTGAAGACGGGGTTTGCAAAGAACAGGACACGGCGGACCTGTTCGTTCACACGGATGGACAGGGGTACCTGCACGGACTTTCCTTCCCGGAGGACGAGCTGTTCGAGTGCCTCGTATTTCTCCTCATCGACAACGCGTCCCATTTCCCGCGACGTCTTGCCGATGAGCTGCTGGAACGTCGTCCCGTAGAAATGCAGGAAACGCTGGTTTGCACCGACGAACACGCCATGCTCATTCATCCAGAACATGCTGATATTCGCCCCGTCGACACTGCGCATGACCATCTTGCGGTTATCTTCCCGGGATGGATAAAACTTGCTGAGCCAATCGTCATTCTGCTTGCCGAGGACCGCCGTATCCGCGAGGAAAGCGCGGGTATCTTCACAGATGGCGATGAGTTTCAGGCGGACCGTCCAGTGATATTTCTGCGTTGCATAATAATACGATGTCATATCGCCGATGTGCTTCAGTTCCTCCTGGGCGTTCCACAGGTGGATCATGTTCTCATCTTTCGCATGTACCTCCATCCACTGTGCATCCTCGGATGGGGGCGTCCCGACCTGCCGGAACCATTGCTCCGAATTCGGCGACAGATACAGCGTCTGGATTTCATCCCCCCGTATCGCAAAAACCGAGGCGGAGATGGAATACTGCAGCGACTCGCCCGGTACCGATTTTTGATAAGCCAGTACGTTGACGCGGCCGATATCGCGGTAAAAATGGAACTCATCGATGGTCTCGAACTTTTCTTCCGGATAGACCTTCGCAATCTCGTCATCCGTATAGTAAAGCTCCTGTTCCCCGCCCGGCGCCTCGATGAGAAAACAGCCGATAGACTTCAGGTAGGCCTTGCTGCTTTTCTCGCGGACACCGGCAGCGAGCGGCGTGATGCCGACGGAGACGAGCGAGTTTGCCGTATCCTTGAGGAAGATGCGCGCCTTTTCGCTCGTGAAAGCATCGTCATCCAGCACAAGTTCCACATAATCCAGCATGAAATCCTTCAGGAACAGCATCGTGCTGCTGCTGAAAAAGCTCTGCTCGACATTCATGGCAATCTGATAGCCATCCTGATGGAAGGCCTCGAGCGCCCGCTTGCTTTCGTCCGGCGTCTTCATCACGTCGAACCCGCGGAATTTCAGGATGAGCATCTGATGCGGGATCGCGTGGGCGCGCAGGAGCTCATTCAGTTCCTCATGGAAATGCGGATCGATGAAGGTGCGCGGCGAAATCTCGATCATCGTTGGCACGCAGTTGAAGCGCTCCTGCATGAGCCGTTCCATCTGCGTCGCCACGATGCCCGCCATGAAACGGTCGAGCTCATGGATGAGGCTGGAGTCATCGAGCGCACTCGTCAGCAGATTCCGATCGAAACGGCCGCGTTCCGGGTCGTTCCACTCCGGGCATGCCTCAGCGAGGGCGATCTTATGGCAGAGCTGGTCCTCGTACAGTTTATACCCCAGGCGGATGAAGCCCTCATGCACGGCAGAGGTATACGTATCGAGGATATACTGCTGGGCCTCTCCGCTCAGGAAGCGCGGCACAGACTCGCTGCGCATGCGGTTGGCATCGGCAAAGAGGCGGCTCATGGTCTCGAGGTCCATGAGGATGACAAAGAAGATATCGCCGTACTGCTGATGGTGGATGAGATGCCCCGCATTCAGCAGGACTTTCTCGCTGCCGTCTTTGCACAGGACATGGTAGACGACATAGTCGCGATGCCGGTTGACCGTATCGCTGATCTGATTCCAGACGGACTTCTCGACCCGATCGATATCATCCGGGTGCACCATCGTGTGGAAACTGCCCTTCGTCAGCTTCAGAAAATCATCCATGTCGCCGCAGCCGAACAGCCGGATGCATTCCTCATTCGCATAAAAGATGCGCTCATCCCCGTGCGCCTGATAGATGAGCACGGCACCCGGAACGCCGTCGGCGAGGTCTTCGAAATTAAACTCGGCCGCCATGTTCTCGATGCGGAACGACGTAATGAGGAATGCCTTCCGCCCGCCCTGCGACGTGATGAGCTGGCTGCGCAGCTTGCCCGGGAACGAGGCATCGTGGAAATATCCCTCGGCAATCTCGCCGCGCACGCGGAGCTGGCTCGTCGTATCGCGCAGCGTCTGATAGACTTCGAGGAGGCCCTGGTCGTTCTGCTTGTTGACCTCTGCCTCCGTCCGCACGCCGCGCTCGCGCAGCCAACGCTTGCCTGTCTCGTTCGTATACAGCGTCCGGAGGCCGCCCTCCTCCCACAGGAGGATCGTGACCATCTTCGGGCTTTCGGAGGGTTCGAACCCTTTGCCGATATACGGATCGGCCTTGAAAAGAACGTTGACGAGGGATAGCTCTTTGAAGAACTCGTGATCCTCCTCCGTCTCCATGCCGATATCCTTTTCCTTCAGCGTCTGTTCGAGCGTCCCGATGGGTTCCGGCCTGGCGATGTAGTAGCCCTGCAGATAGTAGCAGCCCGTATCGACGAGCAGATCCATCTGGCGTTTTGTCTCGACGCCTTCCATGATGCAGTGGATACCGAGCTTCTTCGACAGGTCGACGATATCCGAGAGGACATCCTTCGTCCCGTCCGTCGATTTTTGGAGGAAACGCCGGTCGATCTTCATGAAATCAAAATCGAAATGCTGGAGGGCGTTGAGGGAATTGTATCCGCTGCCGAAATCATCCAGCCATACCCGGTAGCCGTCCTCATGGAATGCGGCAATATGCCTGCGGATAGCATCCTCATGTTTCACCAGTGCTGTCTCGGCGAGCTCGAAGGAAATCGCACCATGCGGAACTTCGTAACGGTCGACGAGCGCATTCACGCGTTCGTGGAAATCCGGGATATCCAGGTCCTTGCGGGAAAGGTTGATCGATGCGTACATCGCCCCGCCTTGTTTTCTCCGGCGCTGGATCTCCCGGCAGGCCTGTTCCAGGACAAAGAGATCGATTTTATAGAGAAGATAGGCATTCTCCAGGACGGGCGTGAACTCATCCGGGGCCATGAGCCCCAAGGCAGGATCAGCCCACCGCGCCAGCGCCTCGAACGCAAAGACGTTCCGGCTCAGGGCATCATAGATTGGCTGATAATAAACCCGGATCCACCCATTTGCAACCGCTTCATCCACATGAGAGACGAGATAGGCATTCTTCTCGTCTGCCTGGAACATACCGTTTTCTTTCATGGCTTACCGCTTCCATACATAATTGCATAATTCAACGTAATTCCATTTCGACGCATCCCCTGATAAATCCTTTTCCTTTTGAAAAAAAGGCTCAGAAGAAAAGGTTTTTGTCAAAAAATATGGAATATTAGCAGTATGAACCGTTTATTGCATCGCAAACCTATTGAAAAGGTGGGATAACCTATGCAGAAAATCCGGAAACGTGTCTTCTCCCTGACCCGTGTGATTCTCTGTATTACAGCCGCCGTCCTGTTTGCCTGCGGCTTCTATATGATATTCATGCAGTACCAGGACAGCCAGTCACACATGGAGAACATCGCCGAGCAGTCCCTCCAGGATGCCGGCAAAAGCCGCATCCTGTTCCTCTCCTCCTATTCGGAGACCCATTTCTCCGTGCCGCTCCAGTGGAAGGGCATCACGGAAGGTTTCAACGGAACGGGCGTCGTTGTCGATACGGAGTACATGGACACAAAGAACCATCCGGATCGGGCCAGTATCCAGCGCTTCACCGACATGCTTGCCGGGAAACTGCAGACAACCTCCTATGATGCCCTGATTGTCGGCGACGACGCTGCACTGGAATTCGCGGACGAGCATCGCAGCGATCTGTTCCGCCATATGCCAGTCGTCTTCCTCGGCATCAGCAATGTCGACTATGCAGAGAGAGTCCATCAGGAAGGCTGGGCAACCGGCATTCCCGAGAAAAACGATTATACGGCCATTTTCCGCACAGCCGGACGGCTTTTCCCCGACTGCCGGAAATTTGTCTGCATCGTGGATCATACATCCGTCGGCATCGGCGACTTCAACCAGCTGCAGAAGATCATACCATCCTTCCCGAACTACACCTTCGAGATCATGAATACCTCCGCGCTCACGAAGTCCGAGCTCATTGACCAGCTCCGGGCGATCGACAACGGTTCCATCATCGTGGAGCTTGACGCCTTTGAGGACAAAGACGGAAATGTCTACACCATCGATGATATCTGCCGTCTCATCGCAGACAATTCCAGTCGTCCGCTCTTCCGCGGCTCGACGGGTGGTGTTGGCAACGGTGCGCTCGGCAGCGGTTTCCTCGATTTCGAGGCCTTTGGCCGTCAGGCTGCCGGCATGACCATGGCCATCCTGAACGGGAAGAATCCGGCGGATATCCCGATCATCGACGAGATGACGACGAGCTACGTATTTGACCAGAAACAGTTGGATAAGTTTCAGCTGAGACTCGACGACCTGCCGCCCAACTCGGTACTCGTCAACAAGCAGCTCCCCTTCTGGATGCAATATCAGAACATCCCGCAGCCGGCGCTCCTCATCCTGCTCGCGTTCGTCTGCATCATCGTCGTTCTGGCTCTCAGTATGATCCAGCTCATACGCACGTCGAGGCAGCTGCGCGAGAATGAGCGGCGGCTGCAACACGAGCTCTACTACGATGAGCTCACCTCCCTCATCAGCCGCAGAGGCCTGTTCAAGCTCGATAAGCCCCCCTACCGGTCAGCCGCCGTGCTCAACATCGACGATTTCAAATTCATCAACGAGCATTACGGCCACAAATTCGGCGACAAACTGCTGCAGATGCTGGCCGAGCGTCTTTCCTCCATCAGCGGTGCACGGGCGGTCCGCGTCAGCGGCGATGAGTTCTTCCTGCTGTTCCGAGACAACATCATGGAACAGCAGGAACGCGTGAAGCGCATCGTCTCCGACCTGCAGGAACCCTATACCATCGAAAACATCCAGATCGATATCAGCATTTCCTTCGGCTTTGCCGCACGCAAGGATGCGGAATCCCTCGAGGACCTGCTGACGATGGCGGAACTCGCCATGTATCACGGCCGCGACAGCCACGGGCATCGTGATTTCCAATTCTACGACGAAAAGATCCGTGAGACCATCGACCGCAAGGAGGCCCTGCATCAGGATCTGAAGAAAGCCGTCCAGGAAAAATCGTTCAACGTCCTCTATCAGCCGCAGGTCATCACGGATACGAAGGAAGTCTACGGATACGAGGCACTCTGCCGCTTCCCCAACAACCGATACTATCCGGACCAGTTCATCCCCGCCGCTGAGGAAAGTGGCCTCATCATCAATCTCGACCGCATCGTGACCGAGAAAGTCATCGAGCAGCTCGCGAAGTGGAAAGCCGACGGAAAGAAACTGCCTGTCGTATCCATCAACTACTCCGCCCGCCAGCTGAAAGACGCCTCCTATGCCACGTTCCTCGACGACCTCCTGACCCGCCACGGCATCCCCGCCGACCGCGTCAAGATCGAGATTACGGAGAGCAGCATCTTCTCTTCGGAAGAACGCAGCGAAGAGTTCTTTAAAGAAATGCATGAGCGCGGCATCGATATCGCCCTCGACGATTTCGGCACGGGTTATTCCTCCATCACGGCGATGACGAAGCTCCCCGTCGATTTCGTGAAGTTCGACAAATCCCTCATCGACAACTACCTCAAGGAGGGAAAAGTCACGTTCCTCACCGACATGATTTCCATCGTCCACGACCTCCGGAAGCAGATTGTCGCCGAAGGCATTGAAACCAAAGAGCAGTACGAGCTCGCCAAAAAGATCGGCGTCGACCAGATTCAGGGCTACTATTTCGACAAGCCTCTCTCTGGCGACGCCGCCATCGACGTATCGTATCAGGATAAATAAACAGGGCGTCTTCCACGCCATAGAAAAAGCCGCAGGTTTATGCTCCTGCGGCTTTTCTTATCCCCGTGCAATGGGTTTTCTTATCGTTTATGCTTGCGGAATGGGCTTCATCTGCCACGTGCCGTCACCGGCGAGATGGAGCTCGTCCTCGTGCTGAGCGAAAAGCGTCGAGCGGTGGCCGACGCTGATGATGCTCATCTCCGGCAGGCGGCTGCGGAGCAGCGCGTAAAGCTCCTGCTCACGCGGCTCGTCGAGGGCCGACGTGGCCTCATCGAGGAAGAGCCACTGCGGGCTCACGAGGAGCACGCGCGCGAAGGCGAGGCGCTGCTGCTCACCGAGCGAAAGGATGCGGCTCCAGTCATCGATGCGGTCGAGTTCCTTAGTGAGCTTGCTGAGGCCGACGGCCTCGAGCGCATCGCGCAGGCGCTCATCCGTGCCCGCCGTGGTCTGCGGATACGCCAGCGCATTTCTCAGGCTGCCGAGCGGCAGATACGGGCGCTGCGGCAGGAACAGCACGCGGCTCCTCTGCGGCAGCTCGACACGGCCTTTGCCGTACGGCCAGATGCCCGCGAGCGTGCGCAGCAGCGTGCTCTTTCCGCAGCCCGAAGCGCCCGTGATGAGCACGTGGCTGCCCTGTGGCAGTGTCACCGTGCAGGCACGCAGCAGCATGCGGCCATCCGGCAGCTCGACGGCGAGGTCCTCGAGCGCGAGCTCGCTACTCGCACCCTCCTCGTGCGCGACACCGCTCTCGACCTGGGCGACCTCCTCCATGTGCTGCGTGAAGCCATCGAGTCGATGGACGACGGCGGCGAGCTGGGCGATCGTGTCGTAGGAATTGACGAAGTACGAGAGCGCATCCTGCACGCGCCCAAAGGCCGAGACCGTCTGCATGAGGCCGCCGAGCGCCATGGCACCGCCGAAATAACGCGGCGCAGCGAGCACGAGCGGCACGATGATGGCGAGCTGGCCATAGCCGTTGACGTAGAAGTTCAGCAATTTCGTCCGGCGCATGAGCTGCCAGAAGTTCTGCACCACCTGCGCGAAGCGCTCGTGGAAGCCCTTTTTCTCCGGTGCCTCGCCGCGGTAGAACGCAATGCTCTCGCTGTTTTCCCGCACGCGCATCATGTTGAAACGGAAATCTGCCTCGTAGCGCTGCTGGTCAAAATCGAGACGGATCAGCTTGCGGCCGACGAGATGCGCGAGGCCCGTGCCGATGACCGAGTAGATGAGCGAGAACCAGAACATGTAGCCATAGATGACGAACTCCTGGCTACCGACCGGCACCGTGAGGACACCGGAGAGCTGCCAGAGCACGACGCTGAACGCGCCGAGTGTCGTGAGCTCTTTCAGGAATCCCACGAGCAGCTGCAGCGACAGCGAGACGAACTGGTTGATATCCTCGCTGATACGCTGGTCCGGGTTATCCGTGTCGCTCTTGAGTACCTGCAGGCGGTAGTAGTTCTGGTTCGCCATCCATTTGCCCAGGTACCGGTCTGTCATCCAGACACGCCATTTGATCTGCAGCATCTGACGCAGGTAGATGGCGTAGACGGCGATGAGGATATAGAGGAAGGCCAGCCCCGTGAACTCGCCGACGAGCGGCCAGAAACTGTCGTAGGCATACTGCTGCAGCGCGTTGTAGAACACGTTGTACCAGTCGTTGATGCGCACGAGCAGGTAGACGGCGGCGAAATTGAGCAGGATGACGACGCCGAGCAGGCCGCGTGCCTTCCACTTCTCCTCGGAGTTCCAGTACCCCTTGAACAGGTACCAGAGTGCATGGAAAAATTTTCGTTTCGAACTTTGTTTCGACAAGATATGCAATAGACTCACCTGAAATTCAGTTTTCCCCTTCTGCCGGGGTATCCGGGATCGCGAGATTGTCGCGGATGGCGCCAATTTCCTCCGCGATGAACAGTCCCGCCGGTGCCTCGCGGTTCATGATCGACTGCAGCGTGCGGCTCTGCTCCTCCTGATTGTCGGAGCGCAGATTGGCGGGGTCTGCCGCGGCCTTCGTCAGGGCGATCGTACGGTACTGCGCATCACTGTAGGCACGCGTCTTCTCGAGCATCGTCGCCGTGCTGTCATAGCAGCCATCGTTGAGGTCTTTCGGCGGCTCCAGCTTCGCGACATGGTCATGCAGGCGCTGGTTATCCTTCTCGAGCTGCTGCAGGCGCACATACGTGGTCTGGATGCTGATGTTATCCTCCTTGAAATTTTCGAGGATATGGTGGTAGCGCTGCCAATGATTGTCGAGCTGCTCGACATCGCGTTGGTAATCCTTGAACCACGCTGCAAAGATCTCCTGCTGCTGCTGTTTCTCGTAGCGTTCCTGCTCCGAGAGCGGCGCGGGCGGCTCAGGGCGCGGATAGACGGCCCACGAGACCGCCCCCAGCGCGGCGAGCACCGCCACGAACGCCCAGAAATGCCGCTTGCGCGGGACATAATGGTGCAGCAGGATCAGCAGCACCACGATGACCGACACAAGGAAATAAAGCCACATAGACGGGCCTCCTTTTCTTCATTTCATGCCAATGCATCTATTGTAGCACAAAAAAGCCGTCACGGCACGCAGTCGCAACGGCTTTGTTTTCATGGTAAAAGATTCGTCCCAAAAGCGGCCCCCTTCACGCGCTGATAGTGCAGGCGGAGGCGGTAGAGGAACATCGGGATGACGAGCATCGGGACGCCCGCGTAGAACGCCACGCGCAGCTCCGGGTCGAAGAGCATGACCACGAGGCAGATGACCTGCGACCAGATGCCGAAGAGCGTCACGTACGGGAACAGTGGCGTCTTGTATTTGAGCACGCCCTCCGTCCCCTCGGCGATATGCTTCTGGCGGGAGCGGTACTGGCTCCAACAGATGGAGATCCACGCCATGGCACCCGTGAGGCCCGAGACGGCCAGCAGGTAGGTGTAGAGCTCCGACTCCGGGTCAAACGCATAGAGCAGGATGACGAGCCAGCAGCCCATGATGGACAGTACGATGGAATGGCTCGGCACGCCGTTGCGGCTCAGATGGCCGAGCGTGTGCGGTGCCATATCCATTTTCGCGAGGCCGTAAAGCGCGCGCGCCGCACCGTAGAGACCGGAGTTCGAGCACGAGATGGCCGCCGAGAGGACGACAAAGCCGAAAAGCGCGGCGAACTTGTCGAGACCGTACTGCGCGACAGCCGTCGCAAAAACGCTGTCGTCGAGGCCGGCCTGATCCCACGGCAGGATCGAAATGAGCAGGGCAATCGGGATGATATAGAGCCCGATGATGCGCCACGTCGTATTGCGCACGGCGACCGGGATGCTCTTGGCCGGGTTCTCGCACTCACCGGCGGCGAGGCCGATGATCTCCGTCCCCTGGAAATTCACGAGGATGATGACCATCGTGAGGAAGATGCTGCCGAAACCGTTCGGCGTGAAACCACCGCTGCCGAGCAGGATGGACGTGCCGATATAGCCCGCCCCGCCAACGACGCCGAGCGCGATGAGCCCCGCGACAACAGAGAATGCGATGAGCGCGACGATCTTGATGAGCGACAGCCAGAATTCACACTCGCCGAATTTATCGACGTGGAACAGGTTGATGAGCGTAATCAAAAGGCCGAACAGGACGGACCACCATAGCTGGCCGACCTCGGGAACGAAGTTGTTCATGATGATGCCCGCCGCGATCATCTCGGACGGGACATAGGCAATCCAGTTCAGCCAGTAAGCCCAGCCGACGCCGCACGCCCAGGTCGAAGAGATATGTTCCCTCGCATAAGTGACGAACGACCCGGAGACCGGCTTTTCCACAGCCAGCTCCGCCAGGCAGAGCATGACGCACATCACGATGATGCCGCCAAACAAGTACGACACGATAGCAGCCGGACCCGCCTTCTCCAGGACGTATCCGGTGCCGAGGAAATATCCGCTGCCGATAACTCCGCCGAGTGACATCAGCTGGAGCTGCCGGTTCTTCAGCCCTCTGTTCATTTTTCCCTCGTTCATGGCCTTAATAACACAACCTTCCCGATGCTGCTTCTTTTTGTGATTTGTATAGCCTCTGCCATCCGCAACATCTCATTTATTCGAATCAATTTTATTCGTCTGATTCCTGTTCTTCAAGAATACTACAAACGGGGAGAAATTACTACTGTTTTTTTCGCCTCCGGGCAACTTTTTTTCTGGGCCCTGTTCCTGTATAATATAGAAAGAAATCCACACAGAAAGCAGGAGAAACATGGAAGAATACCGCACCATCGCTGAGACGGACGACTCCGTCGAGACGCTCTATGAGATACAGAAATCCAAGTTCATCACGCACCTCCGCCACGTCGAGTCGGAGGACGAGTCGCGCGCGTTCATCCTCGCGATGAAGAAACGCTACTACGACGCGCGGCACAACTGCTCGGCCTGGGTGCTCGGCCCAGACGCGCGCCTGCAGAAGTCGAACGACGACGGCGAACCAGGCGGCACGGCGGGCAACCCGATTCTCGAGGCCATCAAGAAAAACGGGCTCACGGATATCGTCGTCGTCGTCACGCGCTACTTCGGCGGTATCAAGCTCGGCGCGGGCGGCCTCATCCGCGCCTACAGCCACAGCGCCGTGCTCGGGATCGAGGCCGCGCACCAGATCGCCATGACGCCCTATCAGGAGCTGCGCGTGACCGTAGACTACAGCCTGCTCGCGGGCGTCGAGAACTACCTGCGAAAAGCGGGCATCACCTGGGGCGAGCCCTCCTACGCCGAAAACGTCACGCTCCCCCTCCACGTCGAGCCCGCGAAACTCGACACCGTGCTCACCGGCCTCACCGACCTCACGAGTGCAAAGTTCACATACGAAAAAGGAGACGAGGTGCTCGTCCCCGTCCCCGTCCCCATAAAGAAGTAGAGAAATAGAAAAATCGTAACCTAGCGAATCCGTACGTTTAAGCCTCCGGCGATGGCTCTTTCGATGCCTCGAGCGCCTGGGCAAAATCCTCCTGCAGATCCTCGAAATCCTCTAGGCCGACGTTGATGCGCACGAGATCGTCCGTCACGCCCGCATTCGCCTTCTCCTCCCCGCGCGAATGGATGAAGATCGTCGAGGCCGGATGGATCACGAGCGTGCGCGCATCGCCGATGTTCGAGACGTTCAGCGCATAGTGCAGACTGTTGATGAAGCGGAATGCCCGCTCCTTCGTGCCGAGGCGCAGCGTCAGCATCGCGCCGTAACGGCCGCCGAACTGTGCCTTTGCGAGCGCATGCTGCGGATGCCCTGGCAGTCCCGGATAGTTCACCACATACCCGCGCCCCGCGAGATCTTCCGCGAGGCGTTTTGCGTTGTCGCAGATGCGGTCCATGCGCAGGGCCAGCGTATCGAGGCCGATGCCCGTGAGGTACGCGTTAAAAGGCGCCATGCAGCCGCCGTAGTCCGTAACCATGCGCTGGCGCATGCGCACGACAAAGCTCATGGGACCAAAGGAAAACTCGCGGAACTTCGGGAACTGCTCCGCGGACCATTTGAATCTGCCGCCGCTCACGACGATGCCTCCGATGGAGTTGCCGTTGCCGTTGAGCGCCTTGGACGTCGAGTGGATGACCACATCCGCGCCGAGTGCGAACGGCCGGCAGAGATACGGCGTCGTGACCGTATTGTCGACGAAAAGCGGGATGCCGTGGGCATGTGCCACGTCCGCCAGGCCCTGGATATCCGCCACGTCGAGCTTCGGATTGCCGATGGTCTCGACGTAGATGAGCTTCGTCTGCTCCGTGATGAGCGGCTCGAATGCAGCGGGCTCGTTCGACGGGGCATAGCGCACGCCGATGCCATAGCTGCCGAGGTCGCGGAAAATCGAGCTCGTGCCGCCGTAGAGGCCGCCCGAGGCGAGGATTTCATCGCCCGTCTGCACGACGTTCAGCACGGCCTGCGTGACGGCAGCCATGCCCGAGGCGCATGCGACGGCACCGATGCCGCCCTCGAGCGCGTTTATGCGCTGCTCAAACGCCGCAATCGTCGGGTTTCCCACGCGCGTATAGACAAAGCCGGGCTTTCGTCCGGCAAAGATTTTCTCCATATCCTCAGCGGTCTGCTGGCAGAACGCCGAGGTCTGGTAAAGAGGCTGCGTGACACATCCGGTCGCCGCATCGGGCGCAAACCTGCCATGCAGCAGCTGCGTCGTAAACCTCATGCTTCCAGCCCTGCTTTCTTTACGAGAAGATCATACGTACCGTCGTCATTCTGGCTGACGGAGAGTACCTTGTGGCCCTCATCTTTCAGGCTGCGCGGCACGTTCTGGATTGGCTCGCCGTCGTTGAGATGCACGGCGAGCACC
This sequence comes from uncultured Selenomonadales bacterium, assembly GCA_900315155.1. Classification (GTDB taxonomy): domain Bacteria; phylum Bacillota; class Negativicutes; order Selenomonadales; family Selenomonadaceae; genus UBA2897. The sequence goes on from OMYB01000003.1 coordinate 19,861, forward strand.
TGTCCGTCCCCCAGCTCCTCCAGCGCCATTTTCGTCTTGACAAACGTAATCGGACACACGACATCCGTGATGTCGATGCTATCATCTGCCTGGATCTCACTCATCGTACTTCCTCCAATGCTGCCTTGAATTTCTCCCAGCCGACGCGCTCCAGCGTGATGCCGAAGCGCTCACTCGGCTTGCCGTATTCCGTATAAAAAGCCAACGTCCGATCGACGACTTTGAACAGCGTATCCTCATCGTAGAGGATCGGCAGGACGTGCTTGCCGATGCGGATGTGGGAGCCGTACGTGCCGCCGAAAGACAGGACGAAGCCCGGCTCGCCCTCCCAGGAGTCTGTCGGGCAGCTCTTGATGCACTTGCCGCAGTACACGCATTTTTCCTCGTCGAGCACAACTTTCTTATTTGCCTTGTCGACCGTGATGGCCTGCGCGGGGCAGACCGCCTGGCAGACGCCGCAATACGTGCAGAGGTTCTCGTTCCATTTCGGCTCGACGCCGCCCTTGATGCCGAGGTCATTCTCCTCCGTCTTCAGGCAGTTGTTGTAGCAGCCCGTGAAGCCGAATTTGAACTTGTGCGGGAACTCGCGGCCAGCGTAGCGGTCGTCGAATTTCTGCGCGAGACCGAGCGTATCGATCCACGCCGACGGGCAGGTCGCACTGCCCTGGCAGGCCGTAATCGTGCGCACGCGCGGGCCGCAGACGCCGACGTGGACGCCGCCCTTCGCGAGCTCCGCCTTGACCGTATCGATCTGCTGCAGCCGGATGAACGGAATCTCGATGCCCTGACGGGCCGTGAGATGGATATAGCCCTTGCCGTATTTCTCGGAGACCTCCTGGATTGTCTTCAGCTGCGCCGCGGTAAAATGGCCGCCGACGGATTTCAGGCGCATACAGAAACAGTCTTTCTGCTTCTGGCGCATGAGGCCGCCCTTCTTCAATGCTTTATAATCTACTGCCATGGCTCTCTCCCTCCTGATTGACACAAAAATTTATCCGATTTCCGGACGGATGCGCAGGTCCTCTTTCGTGACCTCTTTCTCCCTGCTCACGTGAAAACTGTTCAGCACGGGCTCGCCGCCCTCGAGCGACAGGATAAAGTAACTGGCCTTCGTGTCGAAGGCGAGGCGCTTATCCTCTTCGCTCGGACGCGAGGGGCTCGCGGGGTGGCTGTGCCAGTTGCCGAGCAGCTGCCAGCCCTGTGCACGCATCTCCTTCACGGCCGCGAACTGCTCCTTCGGGTCGAGAGAGAAATGCTCCTCGCTGTGGTCCGTATTCGTGAGATACCAGACCTTCCGGACGATTTTCTCGCCGTTCTCGATCGTGCCGCCCAAGAGCCCGCAATCCTCCACAGGAGCCACCGAACGGGCATGCCGAACCATTTCAACGTAATCGGTTGTCTTTAACTGTACTACCATCCATGAGGCCTCCATTTTTATTGACTCTCAACTCCCAACTCTCAACTCTTGCTAAGGTCGCAGGCCGGCTGCTCGTAATCGACGAGCTCCGTGACCGTCGGATGGTCGCCGCAAACCGCACAGTTCGGGTTGCGGGGAATCTTCACCTTGCGGAACGTCATCGAAAGTGCATCGTACGTCAGCAGATAGCCTGTGAGCAGCTCGCCGATGCCGAGGATGTATTTCAGCGCCTCCGTCGCCTGCAGCGTGCCGATGACGCCGCCCATGACGCCGAGCACGCCGGCCTGGCGGCAAGTCGGGATCGCATCCTTCGGTGGCATCTTCGGGAATACGCAGCGGTAGCAGGGGCCCTGCCCCGGCACGTACGTCATCGTCTGGCCCTGGAACCGGATGATGCCCGCATGGGAGAACGGCTTCTTCTCGAGCACGCACGCATCGTTGATGAGGAACTTCGCCGGGAAGTTATCCGTGCCATCGATGATGAAATCGTAATCCTGGTCGCGAATGATATCGCGGATGTTCTTCGAGTAGACCATCTCATGATAGGTATGCACCTCGACATCCGGGTTCATCGCGTGGATGGTCTCCTTGCCCGACTGGACTTTTGGCTTGCCGACGTCCGGCGTGCTGTGGATGATCTGGCGCTGGAGGTTCGATAGGTCGACGACATCCGCATCGACGAGACCGATTGTGCCGACGCCTGCCGCTGCGAGATACATCGCAGCGGGAGCCCCGAGGCCGCCCGTGCCGATGACGAGTACCTTGCTCTGGAGGATTTTCTCCTGGCCTTTGCCACCGACCTGTTTCAGGATGATGTGCCGCGAATAGCGGTCGATCTGCTCATTGGTCAAGGTACTTTTCATTTGCAGCCGCCTCCCATGAAATACAGGAACTCAATCTCGTCGCCTTCCTGGACGACCGTGCTGTCGAATCCGCTGTGGTCGACGAATTCGCCATTTCGCTGCACCGTGACGTACTCGGGCTGGTCGGCCTTGGCGACGATGAGCAGTTCCGTGAGATTGATCGGCTTCTCGAGCTCGAGCGGCTCTCCGTTGACGGTTACTTTCATGGGAATACCTCCTGTAATGGTTGCTGTTTTAAATCATACTAATTTTATATGTTATGTATAAGATTTATTCGTATCTTACACCCTCGTGTGAGAAATGTCAACACGAAAGAAAAAAAATCCGCAAAATCTTCAAATTCTGCGGACTTCTGTAATTTTTTACGTTGAATATATCCTGTTAATAGGCATTTGCCTGTCTCTTGTTCACAGTGATACCTTTTACCTGCCCATCCGGCAGATGCAGTTCCCAGGTCAATGTGTCAGGCTTGTCCTTGGCATAGAGCCGTCCGCCCGTGCCGCCGAGTCCCGCCGCCAAATAAAAGCTGATGGCATCCACGGGGCAGGCCTTGACGCAGGCCGTACAGCCCCAGCAGTCGCGGCTATCGCGGATGGAGGCTTTCTTGTCGTGCACGACGAGCAGATTGCCGGGGCAGGCCTCCGCGCAGCGGCCGCAGCCGATGCATTTCCCTTTCTCGATGGCGATGCTCATCGCACTGCCTCCTTTCCTGCGTGGACGAGCGGCCGGTAGAGGATGCGGACCTCGCCATGCTCATAGACCGAGTTGACATACTCCTCGAAATGCGGATCAACGTCCGGATGGTCGAGGTTCTCCGCAAAGCAGTGCCAGCGTGTCTCCCTGCGTGCGAGCAGGTGCGCGATGAGCACGCGGCAGACGAGCAGGCGCTCGCGCAGCTCGAAAATCTTCATGAGGCCGTAGCCATCTGAGGCTCGCAGGTTCTCGCTGAGATTCGCGAGGCGGCGGATATGCTGGTCGGCCATGTGGAGCTGGTGCTCCGTATAGCGGTACCCGGCCGTGATGCCGCCCGCGTTCTCATCCATGACCTGCTGCATGGCCTCCTCGAGGTCATCCGTCGTAAAGAGGCTGGCGTTCTCTGCCTCCGCGCCGTCCCGCACGAAATAATGCGCGAGCACTTTCTGTGCTTCGCGAGCATCCGCCTGTGCCTGTGGGTGCCGCCGCGCATACGCCGCTGCGCTCTGCGCCGCGATCCTGCCCTCGACGAACGCGCCCGTGACGTATTTCTGCGGACAGCCGCCCGCGACATCGCCTGCGGCAAAAAGCCCCGGCACGGTCGTCGCGCGGCCGTTATCGATCCAGTAACCGCTCGCCGTATGGCCGCCGACGACGTATGGCTCCGTGCCCTCGACCTCGACATCGGCCGTTCTGGGACCGAGGCCCGTCTCCCACCAGCGCATCGTCTGGCTCGGCGCCATGTTCAGATAGGCGCGTTCGAGGCTCTCCTCCTGCTCCTCCGTGATCGTATGCGTCTCGAGGGCGCACGGGCCACGCCCCGCGAGGTTCTCGCTCACGACGGCATACAGGCGTTCCGACGTCGTATTGCCGTATTTCGCCTGATACTTCTCCCCGCGTGCATTGACCTGCGCCGCGCCGACGCCCTGCGCGAGCGTGCCCGTCGGCGCGATCGTATCCTTGCACCGCAGCGCGATGAAACGCATCTCAAACGTCGTCATCTCCGCGCCCGCGCGCAGCCCCATGGCATAGCCCGTCCCCGTGTTGAACGGGCAGTACCACATCGTATGGCGAGCCGCGCCCGGATGGTTCGGGCGGTAGAGGCCCGCGGCACCACCTGTCGTGCAAATGACCGCACCGGCCGAGAAGATATAGGCCGCATCGTCGTTCACACCGATGCCCCAGGCCCCGTTCACGCGCCCGTCCTCCGCTTTCAGCAGATCGACGACATCCACATGCTCGACGACCGTGACATGATCGGCCAGACGGACGGCATGCGCGAGAATCGGCTTGATGTTCTCGCCGTTGATCTTGATGTTGCGCCAGCCGCGCGGCACGTAGTTCCCCTGCTCATCCTTCAGGATGACGAGGCCAAGCCGCTCGATTTTGTGCGTGACCTCGTTAAGTCCCTCCGACATGCTGAGGAGCAGGTCCTCGCGCACGATGCCCGCCGCGTCCTTGGCCACGTAGTCCACGTAGTCCTGTGGCGTATGCCCCGGCGTGATATAGGCGTTCAGTGCATTCACGCCCGCCGCGAGGCAGCCGCTGCGCTCGATGCCCGCCTTGTCGACGAGCAGGACGGACAGCCCTGGATGCTCCTCCGCGAGCGTGATGGCCGCAAAGCAGCCCGCCGCTCCGCCGCCGATGATGAGCACATCGGCCTGTTTCTCGATGGTTTTCATGGCTCGCCCTCTCTCTGCTGCCCGCGATCAGATGACCACGGAATTCTCCTGCTTCGCCCGGTTCTCCAGGACAGCCGTCTCACCACCCGCAAAGCTGCAGATGCGATGAATGAACACCTTCGCGGTATCCCCCTCATGCAGGGGCGGCTTTTCGAGGCTCCTCAGCCCTTTGAGCCGCTGCCCCTTCACCTCGATGTCGATTTCCGCACTGTTGCCGCGGAAATACACGCCGCGCACGATGCCCGTCTCTGCGGACAGTGGCATGGGCAGCTCCGCGTCGTTCCGCCCGATCTCGAGGAACTCCGGCCGGATGATGCCCTCATGCGCGCCCTCGGTCGTGCCGTTCGCAAAGCCCTTGAAAATCGTGTAATCCGGCACGTGCACCGACTCGCCGATGAAGTCCGCCACGAATGGCGTACGCGGGTGCTGATAGATCTCCACGGGCGTTCCCGCCTGCTCGACATGCCCACGGTGCGTGATGATGATGTCATCGGCGACCTCAACGGCCTCATCCTGGTCGTGCGTGACGAAGATGCTCGTGATGCCCAGCTGGTGAATCGTCTGGCGCAGCCATTGGCGCAGTTCCTTGCGGACCTTCGCATCGATGGCCGCAAACGGTTCATCGAGCAGCAGCAGCTCCGGCTCCGGTGCCAGGGCGCGGGCAAAGGCCACGCGCTGGCGCTGCCCGCCCGAGAGCTGCATTGGATAGCGATGGTCGAAATCCTTCAGCCCGATGAGCTCGACGAGTGTATCCACGCGCTCCTGAATCTTTTTCTTCGGCACATGCTGGATTTTCAGGCCGAACGCGATGTTTTCCCGCACCGTCTGATGGCGGAACAGTGCGTAATTCTGAAAGACAAACCCGATGCCGCGCTTACCCGGCGCCAGGTCGTTCACGCGCCGCCCGCCGATGAGGATATCGCCGCGATCCGGCGTCTCGAGCCCCGCGATCATGCGGAGGATCGTCGTTTTCCCGGAGCCGGATGGCCCGAGCAGGCCGATGAGACGGCCCTTTTCCACGGTCAGGTTCACATCGCGGGAAGCCTGGAACGAGCCGAAGGATTTCTCGATGTGACGGAGTTCTACTTCAATGGGCATGTTGTGTCCCCCTTTTCGCGCGCCATTCGATGAGGTTTCTCAGGATCAGGATCACGATCGCCATGAGAACCAGAATGGATGCGACGGCAAACGCCGCCGTAAAATTATACTCGTTATACAGAATCTCGATGTGGAGCGGGAGTGTATTCGTCTTGCCACGGACATGCCCGGACACGACGGAAACCGCGCCGAACTCGCCCATCGCGCGCGCCGTGCACAACGTAATGCCGTACAGGAGCGCCCACTTGATGTTCGGCAGCGTGACGTAGCGGAAAATCTGCCAGCCGCTCGCCCCGAACGTCGTCGCGGCCTCCTCCTCGCTCGTGCCCTGCGCCTCCATGACCGGCACGAACTCCCGCGTGATGAATGGGAACGTGACGAAGATTGTCGCGAGGATGATGCCCGGCACCGCGAAGACGATTGCGATGTGCTCCGCCCGCAGGTAAGGATACAGCGGACTGATGCGCCCGAACAGCATGACGAAGAACAAACCGGCAACGACAGGGGAAATGGCAAACGGCAGATCGATGCACGCGCTGAGCAGGGATTTGCCGCGAAACGCGTACTTCGTCAGCAGCCACGCGGAGGCAAGGCCAAAAAGCGTATTGCATACGACGGCGAGAACCGTCGCCTCCAGCGTGAGATACAGAGCCTTCACGGCAAATGGCTCCGTGATGGCCCGCTCATACGCCGCAAAGCCTTTGGCCAGTGCTTCGCTTGCTACGAGGATGAGCGGCAGGACGAGCATGACCACGAGAAAGAGAACCGCGAGCCCGATGAGGCTCCACGCGAGGATACCTTGTTTTTTCTGCATCGTCACACCCCCTGTTTGTGCATGCGGTAACGCTGATAGCCATGCAGCATCAGCAGGATGGCAAACGACAGAGCCATCATCACGATGGCGATGGCCGCAGCCGCCTGATAATCAAACTCCTCGAGCTTCGCCATGATGAGCAGCGGCGCGATTTCCGTTTCATACGGGAGGTTGCCCGCGATGAACACGACGCTGCCGTACTCGCCGATGCCCCGGGCAAACGCCAGGGCTGTCCCCGAGAGGAGCGGCGAAAGGAGCTCGGGCAGGATGACCTGCCGGAACGTCAGCCAGGGCGACGCACCGAGCATCATCGCCGCCTCCTCCAGTTCCCGGTCGAGATCCCGGAGCACTGGCTGCACACTGCGCGGCACGAAGGGAATGCCGACAAAGATGAGCGCAATCGTGATACCGAAGACGGAAAACGCCGACGGGATGCCGATGCCGTAAAAGAACGAACCGAGCCAGCCGTTCTCCGCATACAGGGTCGTGAGCGCGATGCCCGCGACCGCCGTCGGCAGGGCAAACGGCAGGTCTACGAGGCCGTCCAGGATGCGCTTGCCCGGGAAATCGTACCGGACGAGAACCCAGGCGAGCAGCAGGCCGAACACCGCATTGATAAGAGCCGCCGCGAGAGCCGTGCCAAAGCTGATCCCATAGGCATGGAACACGCGGTAATCCGTCACGACACCGAGGAACTTCTCCCATCCCATGCCGCTCGAATACAGCAAAAAGGCTGCGAGTGGCAGGAACAGGATCAGCGAAAGGTAAAAACATGTGACGCCGAACGTAAAGGAAAACCCCGGTATCACCTTTTTTGCTGCAACCATCCAAACACCTCATAGCAGAAACGAGGACGAAACGATAGGCGGATTATTTCTGGTAAATCTGGTCGAACGTGCCTCCATCGGCAAAATGCTCTTTCTGTGCCTTCGTCCATCCGCCGAAAGCCCCGTCGATTGTCACCAGTTTCAGGCTGGGGAACTGACCGGCGTATTTCGCGGCGATTTCTTCATCGCGCGGACGATAAAAGTTCTTCGCGGCGATTTCCTGGCCCTCTTTCGAATACAGATACTGGATATAGGCCTCGGCTACCTTGCGCGTCCCCTTTTGGTCGACGACCTCATCGACGATCGCGACGGACGGCTCGGCCAGGATGCTGATGGACGGGGCGACGATCTCGTACTGATCCGGTGCATCCTTGACGGAGAGCAGGGCCTCGTTCTCCCAGGCGATGAGGACATCGCCCTGACCGCGCTGGACAAACGACGTCGTAGCGCCGCGCGCACCGGAATCCAGGGCAACGACATTCTGGAACAATTTCTGGATGAATCCTTTGATCTGATCCGTATCGCCGTGGTATTTCTCGGATGCATACGCCCAGGCTGCGAGATAGTTCCAGCGCGCGCCGCCCGACGTCTTTGGGTTCGGCGTGACGACCTGGACGCCATCGCGGACGAGATCATCCCAATCGTGAATGTTCTTCGGATTACCCTTGCGGACGAGGAACACGATCGTCGACGTATACGGTGCCGAGTTGTTCGGGAACTTCTGCATCCAATCCTTGTTGATGAGGCCGGTCTGCGCGATTTCATCCACGTCATACGCGAGAGCCAGCGTCACCACATCGGCCTCCAGTCCCTCCCGGACGGAACGCGCCTGCTTGCCAGAGCCGCCATGCGACTGGCTGAACGTGACATGCTCACCGGTATCCGACTCCCATTTCTGGGCAAATTTCTCGTTGAATTCCTGATAGAGCTCACGCGTCGGATCATACGACACATTGAGGAACTCCTTGCCATCCGCACTGTCGGACGCCGCCGTACCGCCGCCGCAGCCCGTAAACACCCCCGCTAAGATGAGTAGGCCTGCTGCCGCTGCCAAAATGCTTTTCTTCTTCATCGTACTCTCTCCTTTCGTGAGTTCATTAACATATCTTTCCGATATGTTTTATAAAAACTATGTGTGTATCATACACCTAGTTGTGATATATGTCAAGTAATCCGACAAAAATATTACACGATGATTTTTCCCAGTGCAGCATTGTCCATCGCCGTAAGATTTGGGCACAAAAAAGCGGCTCCCAAAAGGAATCCGCTTTATCGAGACAGGCCTCCCCGACCTGACGTTATTCTTCTTTTTCTGTTTCCGCTTTGGCCTTTTCCTCGGCGAGCTCGCGCTGGCAGTCCTCGCAGTAGCCAAAGAACTTCAGCTGATGATCGTGCACGTGGAAACCCGTCTGCTTGCGGATTTCCTTCTCCAGCGGTGCCGTCAGCGGCGAATGGAATTCCATGACCTTGCCGCAGCGCAGGCAGATGAGGTGATGGTGCTGATGCGGCGAGTCCGGCGTCGACTGATTCAGCTCATACCGGTTCACCCCATGCAGCTCGATGGAGGACAGTACGCCTAGCTCCGTGAGCAGGTCGAGCGTACGGTAGACGGTCGCCAGGCCGATGCTCGTCTCCTGCTGCAGGCGCAGCGCATCGTAGATCTCCTCCGCACTCAGATGCTCATGCGGATGCTCGGCAAAGATATCCAGGATCTTACGGCGCTGCGGCGTCATCTTCTTGTTCTTGCGTCCCAGTACGCCCTTCAGATTATCTGCCTTGTTGTCTATCATGGAAAAACCGCCTCTCATGCGAATTTTTTTCATCGAAAGCAGTCAATTGATAATCTAAGTGATTCCTGCTTTCAATACCCTATATATGCAACAAAGACTACTCCTCAATGGAGTAGTCTTTGTCCTGTCTGTCATAGGTTTATCATTCTTATTATATCGCACTCATACCATAAATGCAAACCATTTTGCCACCCCGGTGTAAGTTCTTACGCGTGCGAATGCGGCTCATAAGTCTGCTCAAACACCTCGCGCAGCAGCCATTTCTTGAAGCTCTCATTTTCTTTGAACGCACGGTAGAGTTCCAACAGCCCCCTATATTGGCCTGAGCTGATATCTTCTGCTTTATACAATTATAGAAGAGCATTTTAAGGGCGTCAAGCATGGTTATGAATACGGATGGGCTCTCCAGGGTCAACCCAGATGATATCCTCTTCCACCTGCCAGAAAGATTTTCCATTAAAGATTGGCGCTTGCAAGAATCGTTTCTTCAACAAATCCATATCTTTATCCGTATCTTCATAAGCACGATGGCAGTCAAGCAAACGATTGGCTTCGTCACGATATTCCCGATACCATTTTCCATCTTCGCAGTCTGCTCTCCAGCAATCCACAAAAAATGTTGTCTCCTGTGTTTTGCTGTCTGTACAGCCCTCACACCAGTATACATAGCCGCGATAGTATAACTCTGCTTCCATATACCAGCCAGTATCAAGGAACTGCTCTAAATTGCCGTTTTTCATAAGCCATACACCTCCAGATGTCGCGAACGCTTTCCTGCGTCCGAACGTCTTGGAAAACGCCGTCTCCGACGAGCCGCCCACACGAACAAACGTCAGTTCTTCATGCCTTGCCACCAGGCTCACCTCCCTTTTCCTGCACCTTCCCATGGATGGACACGCCATCGGGGTAAAGCCATCCAATATAACCATTCGCGGAACGCCCTAAGATGCAGCAAGCTGCTCCGGACAGGCTCTTGAAATGGACATCTGCGAGAAACGTCCCGTCTGCAAGCTTCCCCTCGTTCACGAGCATCATCCGCATCTTCCGAACATAGTCTGGGCAGCCTTTCGTCTCCTCTTTGATGTACTGTGACCCTTTGAGCACCGTGAATCCGCTCCCGCCCATCTTCCCTATCGCTCGGACTTTGTTTCCACGGATGTGAAGGATCTCTGCCGATGTTGCTTCCTTCGCGGGAGAAGCCGCTTTCGTTTTCGGCTTAGCCTTTTTCTTTTTGCTTGCGGCCTTCGGTACATCGACCGTGTCCAATGCGCTAAGCGGGATGCCCTGCGCGTTTTTCCACTCATTCGGCCCGCTCGTATTTTTGCCGCAGACGAACGTCGAAGCAAACGACGGGCTGCCAAAGCAGAGATCTTCCTGCAAGACATCGTCCGCGCCGATGCTGACCGCATATTGTTCCCGCGCTTTACGGACATTCGCGGGGACGTACGAGGCGAGCTTCGGATAAATATAGCTCCCCTTGAGCACCCAGAATCCTTCTGCCGTCACCTTGCCGATGGCCCGCCACGGTTTCGGCTTGTTGCGCGTCAGATACAGCAGGCCATCCTCCCCACTCTTCACCTTCTCCGCATCCGAAGACGGCAGGGGAATGAACGCTTTATGTCCGAGCGCCGGCAACATAAGCTTCACGTTGATGATGAACTCTTCGAGCAAGTCACGAATCTGTTTTGACAAAGACGATTTCGTCGGCGTGTTGCCGTTTTTGACGATGTACCGATTGGCGTCCGTCGCAATCGTATAAAAACGATGCTCGAGATATTTCACACGCCCCTTTTCGAGCGTGCCGTCCGATGTCAAAAAGATAACGGCCTCCGTCCAATAGCTGTCTTTCTCAAACGTATGCGGCTGGAGCAAGCGCTTCTGGACATCTTCGGCCTCGCCGACGTAAATGAATTGCCGCCCGGTCTCATCATCTTTTCCGAACAGGAAATATACGCCCGGCGTATTGAGTTCCGGCAAATCCTCGCACTTCTTCAAATCTCCGCGCGGGATTTTGAATCCGATGCCGTTCCAATTCGACAACGTTGCCTGCCATCGGCCCTCTTCCGTGCCGTCCATCAGATACAGATTGATGGTCTTCCCCAGCGTAGGCACACGTTCCGCCTCCTCATTCCATTTCATCACATATCATACTTCTTGATGTTGCTTATAGTTCTCCGCCTGCTCAAGCACTTTGTGGAACACTTCGTCGTTCCACTCGGGCGGATAATGGTGTTCGTAGAGCAGCACGATGAGGTCCATGCGCAGGCTGCTCTTGATGTCTTCGCGAGAGGCCCAGTCGACGACGCTGACTTTCGTGTCGACGAGCCGCTTGATTTTCTTCGCAAGCGTCTTGCAGTCCTCATCCGGGTACTCGAATGCGTGCTCGTCGCGCACGCGCACGAGGATATCGTAGAACGCCTTTTCCTCGAACGTGATGCCCTCGTCCGCGACTGACGCGCGATCGGTCTGCATCTGCCGCAGGATGTCCATGAGCTCGTCGGAGAGGTTGTCGACGAAATCCGTCACGACGGCGCTCGTGAAGACGAGATGATCGCGATGGTTGTACTGGTCGACCACTTTTTGCAACATTTCTTGGAAATCTTGCGCTTTCAACCGGTTCGTGCGGCGGTAGGCGCGGATGGCGCGGCTCACGAGCTTCAGGAGCGCTTGGAATCGCGTCATCGGCAGACGGATGGCCTGCACCTGCGCGAGGAAATCGTCGCTGAAAATATCGACGGACGTGTCGGTGGAAAGGATGTCCTCGACGCCCGTGCAGGAAATAGCGTCCGCGACCATCTTCTCCACGACGCGGTTCATCGTCTCGGCATCCGGCACGTGCGGCTTCGTTGTCTTGTAGATGATGGAGCGCACAGCGAGATAAAACTCGGATTGCTGCGTCTCTTCGTCCGTGAGGCGACCGGACGGCTGGCCAATCGCAAATGCACCTTTCAGCCGCCGCGAAACCGCCATGTAGCGCCGTTGGCGCTCCTCCTGCTGCTGCACGAAATCCGCCGCCGCGCCGAGCGTCTGGAGCCGCACGAGCGGGTCGCCGCCGAAAAACGGTGTCGCGTCGAAACCCGTCAGAAGGTCTGCGAGAAGCGCGAGCTGGTTGCGCAAGATGGCGAGCGTCATGTCGAGTTCGTCGACGGGGCTTTCCAGCTTGCCGCCGTACTGCTTCAGCGCCTCCATCATATTCTTTTTGATGCCAATGTAGTCCACGACGAGGCCGCGGTCTTTGCCGTCGAAGATGCGGTTCACCCGCGAGATCGTCTGGATGAGCGTATGGCGCTGGAGCGGCTTGTCGATGTACATGACGGCAAGCGACGGCACATCAAATCCCGTGATCCACATATCGACGACGATGGCGATGCGGAAATGCGACGCGACGAGCTTGAACTGCGCGTCGAGCATCTGCCGGTACGGCTTCGTCCCGCACGCTGCATAGAGGCCGGGTGCGTCATCCTTGCCGCGTGTGGCGACGAGATTCACCTTCGGCAATGCTTTCAGCGGCTGGAGCTCCTCGGGCGTGAGCGCCGCCTCGTCATCGGCACGGCGCGGCACGCCCCAGTCCGGCCGCAGCGCGAGGATGTCCTGCAAAAGCGCATACGCGATTTCCCGCGTAGAGCAGACGACCATCGCTTTCTGCACGACCTTCGGCTTTTGTGCGCAGAGGTCTTCGTAGTGATGCACGATGTCGGCCGCGACGCGCCGCAAGCGCTCCGGGTCGCCGAGGATGACGGAGAGGCGCGACATCGCCCGCTTACTTTCCTCGATCTGCTCAGGCGAAGAGCCCGCCTCGGCGCACCGCTGGTAAAAGGCATCAATCTCACGGGTCTTTTCGTCCGACAGATTCACACGGGCGAGGCGCGGCTCGTAGGCGATGCGCACGGTGATGCCGTCATCGCTCGCCTCCTTCATCGTATAGCGATCCACGACATCGCCAAACACCGCCATCGTCGCATCGATGGGCGTGCCGGTGAAGCCGGCGTACGTCGCGTTCGGGAAGCTGTCGCGCAGATACTTTGCAAAGCCGTACCGCGTCTCGAGGCCGTGCCCCGTCTGCACGAGATGCTCGCCGACGCCCGTCTGCGTCCGGTGCGCCTCGTCGGAGATGCAGAGGATGTTGCTGCGCGTCGAGAGCAGCCCGATGTCCTCGCAAAACTGCTGGATCGTCATGACATACACGCCGCCCGCCGGCCGCTCATGGAGTTCGGCGCGCAGCATGGCACGGGACGTGATGCGGCGGACATTCTCGTCATGGAGGAACGTCTTCGCCGTGACAAAGAGCTCCGTCGTCTGCTTAGCGAGATCGTCGCGGTCGACGATGACGAGCACGGTCGGATTCTGGAAACGCGCGGCGTCGCGCAGCAGTACGAGGCGCGCGAGGAACAGCATGAGGATGGTCTTGCCACAGCCCGTCGCGCCGAAATACGTGCCGCCCTTGCCGTCGCCCGCCGGCCGCAGCGCCCGCCCGATGCTCGCAAACATCCGGTTCGCGCCGAAGAACTGCGGATAGCGGCAGACCATGGCCTGCGCTTTCGTGCCATCGGGATAAAAGACGAAATCGCGCAAGATAGCGAGCAGGCGGTCTTTCGCAAACGCGCCCTCAATCATGGTGAAGAGCGAGGAAACACCATTCGCGACGGTATCGTGCTCATTCGCTTTGTTCCATGCGTAGTAATAGACGTACGGCGTGAAAAGCGTGCCGAGCTTCGTGTTCGGCCCGTCGCAGAGCATGGAAAGCGCCGTGTATTTCATGAGCTCAGGGATGTCGCGCTCGTAGCGCACGTGCACCTGCCGCCAAGCATCGGCGAGCGTCGCGTTCTCGCGGATGGCGGATTTGAACTCGCAGATGACGAGCGGGATGCCATTGACGAAGAGCAGCGCATCCGGCCGCCGCTCCGCCTCGCCATCGCGTACGGTGAACTGGTTCACGACACGGAAGCGATTGCGCTCGACGTGGTCGAAATCGAGAAACGCGACATGGACATACGGTGCGCTCGCATCGTCCCGCGCAAAGTCAAAGCCCTCCGTCACCATGCGGAACACGGTGCGGTTCGCCTCGTAAAGCGGTGACGGCGCGACACCGCGCAAGCACTGGATGAGCCGCGCGGTCTCCGCCTCGGTGAAGTGGTCGGGCGCATACACGTCCGCGAGGAACGCCCGCAGGTCGTCTTCGATCAGCACGTCCCGCTCGTCCGTCCGTGCGATGGCGTCGCCCGGCGTGTATTCGTAGCCCTGCGCCTGAAACAGCTGCAAAATCGCCTGCTCGAGCTCGGCCTCGGTGAACGCACCGGCCGCAAAATGAACGTCCTGCATCTCCGTCATCTCCTCAAGCTCGCGCCGCTTCGTCCATCGCCCCGCGAATGAGGATGGGGCAAAGGTGCGCGAGCTGCGATTTCAAGCGCTCAGCAAGCTGCTGGCGCTTGCGGTATACGCTGTAAAGATTTGCGAGCGCACGTTGTTTCTCCTGCGATGGAACAGCAATTCCAAGATTCAACAGCGTATCTTCCGCGATGCCGCCTCGTACGGTTCCATCACTAAAGAAAGCAATCTTGCGGTCCACTTGTTCGCGCGACAACCACATCAGCACATATTCTGAAAGAATGGAATCATCCACGCGAAACACGAAATACGCAGGGCTCACCAAAACATCCTCATCCGAAAAATTCAGGGCAACAGGCAAGCCGCCATCACGTCCGGTATGCATCGGATTGCACGCCAGTTCTCCATGTTGAACGACCTTATAACTGAGCAACGATTTTTCTGCGACTTTCGCGACGGACGGCATGAATGTTTTCTTCAGATTAACGCCGTAGATTTTCTTAAGTCTTCCGCTACTATTCCGACGGTCAATATCTGTCAGATACGTTCGCAACGATGCAACGTGTTCTTCCTTCTTGATGCTGTCGAGCGTCGCGTCGATGACCGTTTTCAAATCCTCGCGCCCGCGTTCATAGCTCTGCTGATTCGCGAAAATCGCGCGATAGACGGCAACATATTTCTGTTGCACGTCGAGCGGCGGGAGCTCGATCTCCACGGCACACATATCGTCCCAGTTGAAGAACTCCGTCGCGCTGCCCCACGAATGGACACGCACATAACGGTCAAACTCATCGCGGCAGAAAAACATATAGAGGTATTCCGCTGACAAGATGCCTCGCGCCGATTCACGCACACGGAACGCCACGTAATCATTCGTGAAGATATAGGCGCGATCGGTATCATTGAACGCCATGCCGAGCCGCTCGCCGTTGCGCGTCGTGCGGCGATTGAAGACGAACTCGCCCGGTTCGATGATATAGAATGGCGCCAACGAACGTGAGGACATATCCGCTTTCGTTGCAATCATGCCCTTCGTATTCGAGACGCCGCGCACATCGTCCACGCCATAGTCCAGTTTCGTATTTTGACGGAAGACCTGCTCAATGAGCTCGCCCAGCCGGTACTTATGCAATCCCATACCCAATCCCCCGGAACGCGTCGACGAGCATCGCCTGTGATTCCTTTTCCTCGCGCACGACATCGCGCATCATCCCCTGAATCTCCGCCATCTCCTTCGCGTAGTCGATGTCAAGATCGTGGTCGACGAACGTCAGGTACGTGCTCGGCGTGAGAACGTATCCGTGCTGCGCGATTTCCTCGGATGTCACGGAGCGGCAGAGCTCCGGAATGTTTTCCACGAGGTCATTTTCGTAGGGCACCGCGCTTTGCCAATGATGGAAATACGTCTGGACTTCGTGGATTTCCTCGTCCGTCAGCATGACTTTCTTTTTCTTCTGCCCCTTGTCGATGACCGTCTCTTCGATGTGCTTGTTCCACGTGCGCAGATCCATGAAAAACACCTTGCCGCGCCGGTCGCGCAGCTGCCGGCCGTCGCGCTCGCACGCGCCCTTGTTCATGCTGACAATCCAGAGCGTCACGGAAATATCCGTCGTGTAGAACATATCACGCGGCAGGACGATGATCGCTTCGACACGATCTTGCTTGATGAGTTCCTTGCGAATCTCCGCCTCGACGCCCGTCGCATTCAGTGCCCCGTTCGAGAGCAGGAAGCCCGCAACGCCGTGCGTGACATCGAGCTTCGAGAGGATGTGAAGAATCCACGCATAGTTCGCGTTCGAGGCGGGCGGCATCGGCCAGCCCGTGAAGCGCGGGTCTTTTTTCTCCCCCGTCTGCGTCGCCGTCTGCCAGTCTTTCAAATTGAACGGCGGATTCGCCATCACGTAATCCACTTTGGCATCGGGATGCTGGTCCTTTTCAAACGTCGACATCGGCTGCTCGCCGAGATTGCACGCAATGCCGCGGCTCGCGAGATTCAGCCGTGCCAGCTGCCACGTCGCAGGATTGCTCTCTTGTCCGAGAATAGAGACCTCCGTGCGGTTCCCGTGATGCGCATCGACGAATTTCATCGATTGCACGAACATCCCGCCCGAGCCGCAGCACGGGTCGTACACGCGGCCGCGATACGGCTCGATGAGCGCGGCGATGAGCTTGACGGCGGACGCCGGCGTGTAGAATTCGCCGTCTTCCTTCTTGCCCGAGGCCGCGTAGATGCGCAGGAAGTATTCGTAGACGCGCCCGATGAGGTCATCTTCTTTCATGCGGTAATTGCTGATCTTGTCCACTTCATCAATCAGCGACTTCAGCTTGCTGCTCGCCGCGCCAAGGCTCGCGTAGAGATTGTGCTGGAGTGCTCCTTTGAGCGCCGCGTTGCTGCGCTCGATGTCGCGCATGGCGTTGTCGAGCTTCACCGCGATGTCGTTGTCGGACGCGTGCTGCCGGAGGTACGACCAGCGGCACGTCTCCGGCAGGTAAAAGACATTCTTCGACGCATACGACGCCGGCTGCTCGCGCAGGATCGTGAGAAGCTCCTCTGGTTTTTCTGCGTACTCGACGCCGATCTCCTCGCGCCGTGCGAGGAATTTCTCGCCTGCGAATTTCAAGAACACGAGCCCGATGACCGCATCGCGGTTCTTTTCGAGGCTGCCGATGCCCCTGAGCGCCACGCGGCAGTTCCACAGCACCGTCTCGAGCGTCACGGCTTTTTCTTTTTTCTTCTTCGCTGCCATGTAAATGATAATCCCCCACTTATTTGATGCCGTAGCTCTCTTTCAAGCGGCGCATGATTTCTTCATGATTATCCGTCAAATCCTGGAGCGTCCACGTTTTGTGCTTCTGATAGATATTGACCGAATTGGAAAAGAGCTCGATATTGTTGTCGAAATAACGCTTTGCCTTGTCGGCGTAATCGAGGTTGCTCAGCGACGAATTTTTCCGCCGTGAGAGCAGCATGAGATTGCCGAGCTTGTTCGTCCACTCGTCGCGTTCCTCTTCCGTGAAGTCCTTCGCCCACTGGCTGTCCGGACGAGGATTCTGCGGCAAGATATGTTCAATCGATACCGTTGATGGCACGCTGAACAATTCCGTATTGCCATGGTAAAGCAAGTCGATTTTCAGCATGATGTACTTCGCATGCTTCTTGCTGTAGATATTACTATTGAGCGCCGCAATCAAATCCTCCGCAGAAAAATCAAATACCTGCGAGGCAAGCACATCGGCCGGCGTGGCACTCTTGTCGATCATCTGCAAGACTGCATTCATGTTCTCGACACGCTGCGTCGGCGATTCCCCCGTGATGATGTCGGCAGAAAACTTGGCATCCAGCTTGCGCAGGAACACATAAAATTTATCGTAGCCGAATTTCCGATAGTAGTCCAAGACCGGCGCCATCCAGAAGTCCGAGTAAAGGGTTTTCATCAAGATCAAGAGATTTTGGATGGCAATTCCATCACCACTATAATTCGTGTCGAAAATTTCCTTGTAGTATTCGAAATACTTGTCGATGTATTCGAAGGTATCCGACCCACGCTTCAAAAGCGGCGCCTGAAATTCATATTCCTTGGTCGCACGGTTATAGACCCGCCCGGCATAGATACCGTCATCAAACTCTTTCAACAGGTTATACAGCTGCCGCTTCTTCATCAAAATCATGCGGATTTGCGAAAGGAAGTTGTCGAAATTCTCCGCGAAGTATGATTCCATCTCTTCCCATTCGCGTGCGTACTGCTGCTGTTGCCGCTCATCGTGGACTTCTTTTAAGTTTTCGGCTTTCAGAATGTCGCAGTTTGAAAGCTTGACGCCGCGATTGTTGAGCACCGTGAACATCTGGAAGGCATCCTGCAAATTTTCGGACGAAACATAGATCAAGAGTACGTGCATGAACATGAAAGCCGCATACTGATCCAACGAATCCAGATGCTTCTGCAAAAAGGTATGCACTTCATGGAATGCCCCAGCCATGTTGCGAATCGAAACATTTCGATGCTCATCATCACGGATTTTTGGAAAGAGCTCCGCATCTTCCGTGGTCGAGCCTTCCACCTGTGCATAGTGGTCGATGAACTTTGCGACTTCGCTGCGGATGCCGAAGACCAGCCGCATGCGTTCGGGGATATTCTTGTACGGATTCTCGCGCTGGAAAATCTTCTCCTTGCAGGTCTCCACCAGCAGGTTATTCTTCTGCTTCATCGCCAGATCGCGAATCACCATCCAGAGAATATACAGCGTGGTCAAGCGCTGCTGTCCATCGAGCACATCATATTCGTCATATTTCACCGAAGTCTGCGAGCCTTGTGTCTGTGCTGATTTGCGATTCCGATTGAGCACGAGCGTCCCCAGAAAATACTGCGAGTCCTGATGCTTTTCCGATTCCTCAAACGTATCTTCCAAAAGCTCCCGAACTTTGTCTTCATCCCAGACATACGCACGCTGGTATTCGGGGATACGAAACCACATCTGGAAGATTTCGTCCAGTATCATCTTTTCGCTGTCAATTTTCTGCGCCATAGCGAGCCCGCTCCTTGCAATCATAGAGAATTGAATTTTATTGTTTTATTATAACATGGATTGCCGCTTCCTTCCACGTTTTAGGCACTAAATCTCCGCGCAAGCACAAAAAAGGTTACTGTTCACACCCTGACTGGATAGAAAAAGCCCTGTGCGCTATACTGGGATCACCAAGCAACCATCACAGTAATACGCACAGGACTCACTACATCATCCCAGCCATTCATCCGTCAAATTCAAGCCATATTGCCTTGCCAGTTTATCTTTCTTCTCTGCCATACTGGCATTTGAGCGGAACACCAGCCGCAAAAGCTCTATGAGCTTGTTGCCAGTGCGATGATTGCCCAGGTAGATCAACGTAATGTTGATAAGGTCATAGTTTTGATCCGATCCATCGAATTCATCTGCTCTACCTTATACTCTTGCAAGGTCATAAGCTGTCTCCATGCATCCCTTGATATCCTCAACCTGCGCTAATTCCCAGTTCCTGACGCAAGGCTGACTGCAGTAACTTCGAAAAATTGATTTTTCTGGCAACTGCCATATCATTCATCCATTTAGGAATGGACAACGTCTTCTTTACTGACTGCTGAAAATGCGTACGGGCATATTCGACTACATCGACAGACACCAGATTAACGAAAACAGCCCCCTCGGGGTATTCATCTTCCGGATCATCTTCAGAAACCACCTTGCGGCTCAAATCTTTTGGCTGCTTATGAAACGGTATGGTGACTTTGCCACTTTTTTCAGGATGCTTGTAATATCCTTATTTTAGCATAGATACGCACAGAAAAAAATACAAAACTCCGTTCATCTACAAGCGCGAGGAGCACAGGGCTGCCATGGGGACGGTCAGGACGACGCCGATGCCGCCGGAGAGGCCCTGCATCAGGATGATGTCGAGGCCGTTGGAGTTCAGCAGCTGCAGCATGGGGAGGTCGTAGACGTAGTCGATGACCCAGGTGCCGAGGGAGCCGCCGAAGACGGCTAGGATGAGTGTGGCCGCCATCGTGCCCATGACGTCCTGTCCCACGCGCAGGACGTGAGCTCCCCCGCCCGGCTCGTCATGACGATGACCGCCATGCCTGGCTCGCAGACCGTGCCGAACAGCAGGCCATTCGGGCAATGCGCTTCCGACGTCGTGCCGTCGCCCCGCCGGATGGTGACGACCTGATCGCCGATGCGGCTTCCATTTTCCTGCAAATTATCGCGAAGTATCTCCGTGACGGTCGCGCGTTCGAAGGTGCGGCCATCCGTATTGACGAGCTGCGGCTTCTCGACATTGTTGAGTTGCAGGAAGCATGCGGCGAGCACGACGATGCCGAGGACGAGCAGCGCGCGTTTGACAAGCGATTTCATAAAAACTCCTTTTCGCACAAAGCTGCCTCCCGCTTTTGTGGGAGGCAGCTTATTTTATGCAGCTGTGCCGCTGGATCAGTCTTTGACGATGCGATACGTCTCGTCGATGGGCTTGCCTGTCTCGGCATCATACGTATCGATGGAGAACGTCGTCTGCGTGATGTGGATGACGGAGTACGTCGGACGCCAATGAGGTTGTGGTGCTGGCCCTGCTGGCCGGCGACTTTATACTCTGAAAAGTCCGCGTGCTGCTTGCCGTCGCCGGAAATCTGGTACGTACGGGCATACGTATGGTCATGGCCCTGCAGGACAACATCGATCTTGTTCGCGTCGTAGATCGGTGTCAGCTGCGTGCGCAGCAGGATACCATCGGAGTCCGAGTGATCCTTGCCGCTACCGTAGATGTCCTGATGCATGACAACGATGCGCCATTTCGTATCCGGATGTGCCTTGATGGCTTTCTTTATCAGCGCCTCATGGTCAGCCGCGTTGTAGTTGTTGGCATTGATCATGATGAAAAGCGCATTGCCATAGGTGTAAAAATAGCCATGGCCGGCCTTTGTCGGATTGGCTTCTTCCGTAAACGGATTTGGTACGTTGAAATGGTTCTGGTAGCCGATCGTCATGCTGTCGTGGTTGCCGATGCTCGTGGCCTCCGGCAGGCTGCGCAGCGCTTTCACGGACAGATAGCCCGCATACTGCATTTCCTGCAGCTGCACTTTCGCATCGGACTGATCCTCTGCTGGTTCATTGATTTGGTCGCCCGGAGAGACGAGGAAATTGATTTCTGGATGCTGTGCCAGCGCGCTATTCAGCGTCTTGTTCCAGTTGTACGCATCGTTGCGCGCGGCGAGCTCGCCATCCTGCTTGTTGCCCTCAGATGACGTCTGTCCCTTTGACGCGCCGATCTGCGGGTCGCCGACGTACATGAACGAGAAATCATCTGGATTGCCCGTCTTGAACGACTGGACACCCTGCCAGGTGCCATCCACGTTCACCTGGTAGTAGTACGTCGTATCCGGCTGCAGACCGCGCACGGTCACCTTGTTCGCATAATACTGCGTGCCGCTGACAACCGTGCCTGCTTTTGACGTACCTTTCCATTCCGAGGCCTTTGACATGTCAGCGTTTTCCGAAATACGGATGAGGGCATGCTTTGGCTGCTCTTTCGAGTACCATCCGAAATTCATCTGCGACGCATCCTTGCCCGGTGCCATGGAGACCTGCTCGAAATCCGTCTTGATGGATTCCCAGCTCGTCTTCCACTGTTCCCACGTCTGATCGCCCGCCTGCGTCGCGACAATAGCCTTTGGCGTCAACGAGGCATCGTTCCAATGCTCTGTCGCAGCAAAAGCCGTCGTTGCCACGCAGAGCGTCAGGCAGACTGCAGCGGCCAGGCGTTTCTTGTTCTTGTAGAACTTCATGATGTAAAAGACCTCCTACCATTATTTCGTCATCGATGAAACCATAACTCATCGACTTCACTTTACCACAGCATCGCGTCGCGCCTGTTACGCTGCGGTAAAGTTTCTGTTACCCCTCATGTTGGGATGCCTTGCGGGACTTGTTTGAGAAATTTCGATTGGTTATCGCACGTCCTACTTGCAACGCCTTGGTGTAAAACAGTTCTCGGTAAGGGGGGTGAAATATCAAAAAGAGACCTGTATCCTAAATAATGCACAAACTAGGAAAAGGCAGGTCTCTTATGAAATCTAGTGTAACAGAAATGATGGAAATAATGAAGGAGGCAAATTCCCGTTTTCGAGCATCTGGAACGAAAGCGGCCGCGTCTTCGGCTGCTCGCCGTCCTCCGTGGCGAGGAAGAACGTGCCTGCCTTGCCAAGAAATTCATGGATGCCTTCGATGCCTTTGATCTCGCTCATGATGTTTTTCTCCTTTGCTGATGGCAGCATGTCTCCATGGACATCCTCGGCACGCTCCGTCATGATGCGGAGCCCCTGCGCATTCTTGACGAGGCCGCCTTCCAGCGACACATACCGTACCGTCGTCTCCGGCAAGCGTTGCAACGCTTCGACCGGCCCGATGAAATCCATTGCCGTGAAATCATCAAATAGGAATACTTCAATCTGCATAAACATCACTCCCCTTCGATACGATGATTTTATCATATCGAAGGGGAGTTGAAAATGTTATCAACTGTTTCTTTTCAACAAATCGTCATGCCACGGAATGCTCAGCGGATTCGCAGGCTTGCGAGCAAGGCGAACGTGCAGACGGCGATAGCCTGTTGATATTCCGCCACTCGTTCCGGCAACGGCTTATGCAGTTCCCCTTAGGATGTCCATGATGGTAATGTGCAAATCCTGTGGCGGGTAGGCATAAAGCGCCGGCTCGACAGCCTGCAGCTTTTGTAGTGCCGCCATCAGACAGCCTGCGTGTGGAAGAATTCCTCGACCATGCGGTCCCAGCCCATGTCGTAGACATTCTGCTCACCGCACTCGGTCTGGTACGCAGCGAGGGCGAACATCATAAGGGAATCGGCGACGTAGCCATCGTCGTCCATGCCGACCTCAGCGAAGTTCTGATGGAGCTTGCTCACGATGCTCTGCAGACGATCCTCGGGCATCGTATCCAGGATGTCGTACATGGCGTCGCAATACTCACGCGTGTCTTTTTTGAACATGTCGGGATTTGCCTTACCATCGTCGATGATGGAACGGATACGGCTCAAAGCGATCATGCGAATCTTGCTTGCGTAGAAGTCTAACATATACATACATCCTTTCTCTTGAACGTGGTTATATCCTACCACGATGTTACAGTTATTGCAATAGTTTTACCATGTATACATACAAAGTGTAATGCGTATTGTATACACGAAGGGCAATTTCCACGTAGAAAGAGCCATCCCATGTTGTCTTTCCATGGAATGGCTCTTATTGGCTTCGAAAGGATGAATTTTTCTTTTGTAACGGTCAGATGGCGTAGAAGTTGACGAGTTTCGCATCAAAGATGCCGTCGAGCGCCTTCAGGGCACCGAGCAGTTCTGCCGGGATGTCGTTGTCGACCGTGAGGATCATGAGGTTCGTGCCCTCTTCCTCCGTCTTGCCGACCTCCATCGCCGAGATGTTGATGCCGTTATTGCCGAGCAGGCTGCCGATCGTGCCGATGACGCCCGGTTTGTTGATATGCGGGCACACGAGCAGACGCGCATGCGGATCGACATCCACGCGGAAGTCGTCGATGCGGACGATACGGCCATCGTTGCCGAACAGCGTACCTGCAACGACGAAATCTTTCTTACCCGTGCTGACCTTGACCGTGATAAGGTTTGCATAGTCACCGGCATCGGCCTTCTTGACCTCGGAGACCTTGACACCGCGTTCCTTGGCGAAGCCCGGAGCGTTGACGTAGTTGACTTCGCTCTCCATGATCGGATTGAGCATGCCTTTCAGCACGGCCGTCGTGAGAAGCCCCGTATTGACCTGCGTAATCTCGCCCTGATAGGTGACCTCGAGATCCTTGACCGGAGCCGCGACAAGAGACGTGACCATGCCGCCGAGGCGCTCAGCCAGCGTGAGGTACGGGCTGATGACCTTCATGACCTGCGGGGAAACCGGAGCCATGTTGACAGCCGTTGCGACCGGCTTGCCATGCAGGCAGGCCTCGATGCCCTCAGCCACATCCATCGAGACGCGGACCTGTGCCTCAGCCGTGCTCGCACCCAGATGCGGCGTAAGCGTGAGATTCGGAGCCGTGAGGTACGGATGGTCGGCGCCGAGCGGCTCGCTCGTGTAGACATCGATGGCAGCTGCTGCGACGATGCCCTGCTTCAGAGCCTCAGCGAGGTCTTCCTCGACGATGATGCCGCCACGTGCACAGTTGATGAGGCGGACATTCGGCTTCATCTTCTTCATCTGCTCCATGCCGATCATGCCCTTGGTCTCCGGCGTCAGCGGCATATGCACCGTGATGAAGTCCGCGTTCTCGATGACTTCGTCCAGCGTGCAGACCTTGACATCCATAGCCTTGGCGCGTTCTTCATTGATATACGGATCATAGGCGATGACGTTCATCTCGAAGGCCTGTGCGCGCTTGGCGACGCCGGAACCGATGCGCCCCATGCCGATGACGCCCAGCGTCTTACCGCGCAGCTCGACGCCGACGTACTTCTTGCGGTTCCACTCACCCTTGTGCATGGTCTCGTTGGCGACCGGGATATTGCGGGACATCGCAAGCATCATGGCCATCGTGTGCTCCGTGGCAGCGATTGTGTTGCCGCCCGGAGAGTTGATGACGATAATGCCCCTTGCCGTTGCAGCCGGGATATCGATGTTGTCGACGCCGACACCGGCGCGGCCGATGATCTTCAGGTTCTTGGCACGCTCGATGACCTCTTTCGTAACCTTCGATGCGGAACGCACCATGAGCGCATCGAATTCCGGGATAATCTCCAGGAGTTCCTCCGCCGGGAGTTTATCCTTGACGACAACCTCAAAATCCTTCTTCAAAAGCTCGATACCTTTCGGGGAAATACCATCTGCTGCTAAGACCTTCATACCTTGTTCGCTCCTCTTTCTTACCAATAACTACATGGAATGCAAATAAGCGATATTGGCGGGACGGGGGTAAAATGGGTATAAAAAAAGCCTCGATCCCAACCTATGGGACGAAGCATATTGTTCCGTGGTGCCACCCAAATGATACACGGCTCTGCCGCATACCTCTCATCTGGCTGTATCGGGCTCACCCGTCCGGCTCTTCACCGGCCGCTCCCAGGCGGAACGCATCACTCATGCCGCCAGCTCCCACCAGCCGCTGGCTCTCTATACCCCTCGACGGGGCGGTCAATCCTGCGCGCTTCCTGTTCATCGCGTTGCCTATTCGCTTGTTATTGACCATTATATGCTGAAAGCGCAAAAACGTCAAGTGTATTTCTCTCCGAAACAGAATTTAATTTTTCCGCTTGATTTTCCGCTTTTTTCGCGCTATGATATAACAAAATGGGTAGTGTACACATTGTATGGACGTTTAGAGAGATTTTGCAAATATTGTTGCAAATCGTCAACAGGAGGTTTTACACGATGTCATTAGAAGCAGGCCGCGTTTATAATTTCAACCCGGGTCCGGGTACGATGCCGCTGGATGTTCTCAAGGAAGTTCAGGCTGAGTTCCTCAACTTCAAGGACAGCGGTGAGTCCATCGTCGAGATCAGCCACCGCGCTCCCCAGTACGCGGAGGTTCACGCGAAGGCAAAAGCAGACATCAAAGAGCTCATGGGGCTCGGCGATGATTATGAAGTGCTCTTCATGACGGGCGGTGCCAGCACGCAGTTCGCCCTGCTCCCGCTGAACTTCGCTACGAAAGAGCATCCGGGCAGCTATGTCCTCTCCGGCAGCTTTGCCGAGAAGGCCTATAAAGAGGCCGTCAACCTCGACCGTGCTGCTGTCGTCGCCTCCAGCAAGGAGACCGGCTATCACCATGTACCGCAGCAGGATGAGCTGACGATCGATCCGAACGCCGCCTATGTACATGTCTGCTACAACAATACGATCTACGGCACGGAGTACCATTACGTACCCGATACGAAAGGCGTTCCCCTCTTCGCGGATATGTCCTCCGATATGCTTTCCCGCCCGGTCGACTTCCAGAAATTCGACTTCATCTATGCCGGCGTCCAGAAAAACCTCGGCCCGGCCGGCGTAACGCTCGTCGTCGCGAAGAAATCCTTCCTCGAAAAGAGCCCGGAGAAACTGCCGACGATGTTCAAGTACAGCACGTTCCTCAAGAAGGATTCCCTGTTCAACACGCCACCGGCTTTCTGCATCTACTTCGTTGGCAAGGTTGCTGCCTGGATCAAAGCGCAGGGCGGCCTGAAAGCCATGGAAGAGCGCAACACGAAAAAAGCCGCGCTCCTCTACAACGCCATCGATGCGTCCAATGGCTTCTACGCCGGCCACGCCGACAAGGTCAGCCGCTCGAACATGAACGTCACGTTCCGCCTGCCCAGCGAAGACCTCGAGAAAAAGTTCATCGCCGAGGCGGCCGAGAAGAAGCTCTGCGGCGTCAAAGGCCACCGCAGCGTCGGCGGCATGCGCGCATCGATCTACAATGCCATGCCGTATGAAGGCGTCGAGCTCCTCGCCGACTTCATGGAAAAATTCCGCAAGGCAAACGCATAAAAGAACAGAACCGCGTAAAAACATAAAAGCCGTTATCTCTGGCAAGGTTTTGCCAGGGATAACGGCTTTTGTGATGTTATGTTTGCTTTACGGCAGGATGCTGTGCGTGTCGCGGCCGCGGGATTTGGACTCGTAGAGCGCTTGGTCGACGCGGCTGTAGACACTTGGAAAATCCTCATTGGGGTGAACCATGACGCCGCCGACACTGATCGTGCCCTGGCAGCCCACGCGGTCCGGCGTGAGCATATGGCGGGCGGCCTTGTTGAGACGAATGCAGAACCCATCGAGAAAGGCTTCATCCGGGATTTCCGGCAGATAGATGCAGAACTCATCGCCACCGAGACGCCCGAGCAGATCCGACGAGCGCGTAACCTCCTGCAAAGCCTTGACAAGGTGCCGGAGCACCTTATCGCCCGTTTGATGACCATAGGTATCATTGATGCCCTTGAAATGGTCGATGTCGAGCATGACGAAGGCGCCCTTCCCCTCCGGATGGTCACGCAGGCCCGTCTCGACGAGATACCGTATCGTGCCGGAATTGTAGACGCCTGTGAGCCCATCGAGCTCGGCACGCGAGCGCAGAGCCTTCTCTGCACTGACCTCCTCGGTAACGTCGGCAAGCAGGCCGACAATGGAAATCAGATGCCCCTGATTGCTGCGGAAGGCATGGTTCTGCACGCGGTAAACGGCGTGCTCACCATTCGTACGCGTGAACTCGATCTGCGTCACGCTGTCCGGATCGGCATGGATGACCTGCTGGATACAGCGCAGGCCGCGCCGCATCTTCTTATCCTTTGTACGCTCCATGATCCAGGAAAACTGATACATGTGATTCGGCAGGCCTAAAAGTTTCGCGCACTGCTCGGACAACATCATTTCATCGCCATCGACGAAATACTCGAACAGGTACATATTCGTAGCCTGGAGCACCCACCAGTAACGGTCATGCGTGTTGCGGATCAGCTGTTTCTCATGCCAGATTTCCGCCACAGCCATCATCAGCAGCATGCCGAGGATGACTGCGGCCAGCCATCCGCTTGCTGCAAACTCCTGAATCATTGGGGACATCACTGCATCTCTTCTCTCCGGTTATTTTTTATTTCTTCATCGTAAAATACTGTGGTTCCACATGCGGCCCATGGAGGATATCGGACTCGAACATGCGGTTCCACGGGAATGTGACTTCGATCTCCTCGAGCGACTCCATCGGCGGGAGGTTGTCTTCGACGAAGCGCGTCATCATGCGCGTGGAACGGTATTTCACCGCATCCATCTTGCCATCGAGGCTGCCGTAGAAGCCATCGCCGCGCAGCCAGGTGAGCTGACGGGCCATCGTATTGCGCACGTTGGCCTGATAAGCCCAGTCATCGAGATAGCGCGTGACCAGAAGGTCATCGACCGCCTCCGGTTTCATGTGTTTGATGAGCATGCCTTCGCCGATGACAAAACCCGTACTGTTCGTAGCCGTGTTCCAGCCGGCATAGGCATGGATCTTGAATAGCAGGCCGCGGTCCTTCAATTCCTTCATGAGCGCATTATCCGAGCCATTCGCATAGGCGATATCCGCGATAGCTACCGGATACCCTGCCGCAACGCAATCATTGACGATGTCGGCAAAATATTTCGTGCCATCACGCGGCGTGCCGTCATTGGCACGGTCGTTAGCCTCACCGGTCTTGCCATTCGGATTCGTATTGACGAGCAGCACGAGGTCGGCTTTCTCCGGGCTGCGCACGGCCATGCCGCCTGCAGCGGCAATCGCCGAAGCGATGGAGTCACGGATCGGTTCATCCGAGTATGACGGCACCGTAAATTCGCCGCGTCCCCAGTTGTAGCGCGTATAAACGAACGGCATTTCCTTGCGCATATCGTTGATGGACCGCGTCAGCATGAGCATGCCGATCTCATCGATGCCTGCCATAGCCTGGAACTGCGTCTTGCCGAGGTCTTTGCCTTCCTCAGCGAGGTGGCGGCTCTCCATATGCGTCTGAGAGTACGGCGCATTATCGTCGCGTCCCAGTACATAGTAGCTGAACACGTTATCACGCGTCTGGCGGATGAATTCCTCATTGGCCGCGAAGTTCTTCGTGCGGCGGCCGAGCCAATCCTGCAGGGATTTCTGCGGGATGAGCTTTTCGAGGAAACTGTACTCCTTCTTCTCCCGGCGCGTGAGGCCTTCGACCTCCTGCTTATCCTTCAGCACCGTATAGCGGAAGATATCGGCACCGTAGTTGCGGTAATACTCCGGCTCCTCATGGCCGGATGCCTCGCCCGTGCGCGGCGTCCGCATGATAGAGCCGAACGCATACAGCTTCAGCTTCGGAAACTCCTTATGGAACGTGCGGAAACGTTTCGCGCGATCCAGCACCTGCTCCTGCGTGTAGGTATGCTTGCGCGAGCCAACGAGGCTGCCGTAGAGCATAGAATCCGATGAGATAACCGCTGCGTCGGCGCCCTTGGCGTTCTCCTCCAGCCACGTCCAAAGCGCATCCGGATTGCCAAGATTATCGCGGCTGCCGAGCATATCGGTCGGCGGAACGATAACATCGTAGCCCAGTTTCTCCACGACAGCAGCCGTCTGCTTATCCGAGATAGGACGATTGTCGTGCGGAATATAGATGATCTTCTGCGGCCCTGCCGGTTCCTTGTGGCGTGCAGACGCCACAGGCACAGCGACGAGTGCCACACAGAGAATAGTCAATACGATCGTAAATCTGCTTTTGAGGAAATGCAAAAAACCTCTCCCTTCTTAATCGATAGCGTCAACGGCCAGCGCAAGCAAAGCACGCTGAACCGCAGGTGGAACGTGGAGCTCCGTCTGGAAATCGATGCCGCCGTCTTTCGGCACAGCACCCTTGACCTCAATCATATCGAGCAGCCTTTGTCCCTGGAATGTCGTCCTGCCGAACGCAGACTCCGCGAGCACCTGGCTGCCGTCGATACGCACGCGGTTTCCGTGTATCTTCACAGGGATATCCTCCGGCACGTCGAGATTGCCGACGAGCCGCTGCGCCATGCCAAGTGATATCCGCGAAAACATCCAGCTCATAAGTCCGTGGTCCCGGATATTCTTGCTGCGCACATGGTAGACGATATAGGATTTGTCTCCCTCATGCACGAATTCGTCGATCGTGCCGGAAAGCTCAACGGTTCCCACTTTTTTCGTGTCCGCCGCGATATTCATGCGGCCGTTGTCATGCGAGGCAATCGTGAGTTTCTTCACCGGACCATCTCCGTTGATCTTCTTCGCGATGGCCTCGTTGATGAGTGCATCAGACACAAAGAGATGTCCTTGCGCGATTTCACGCAAGGTCTCTTTATCCCAGGTATCGCGCAGAACGCGGAACGCCGGGCCATAGTCGGTGACGACGCTCTGCATGCCGCTCCAGTCTATAGAAGCTGCCGTGTCCACCACGGCAGCAGGCATGGGGATCATACTTATCGCTTGCCTTTCTTGTCTTCCGTCGGGGTGCCGCCCTTCTGGTCTTCGCGGATGTCCAGCCAGAGTTTGCGCGCCATGTTGTAGACCTGCGGGTCTTCGGAGCGGATACCCTGGTTGCCGACGATACGCGAAAGGTACTGCGTCGTCTTTTCGAAGTCGTGCAGGCGGTAATAGATGGCTCCAATGAGGTAAATGACGAAGTTATCCGTCTTGCCATTGATGGGATAGCGCTCCTTCATGAGTGAAGTGTCATAAAGGTCCGCCGCATCTTTCAGCGCCTTCTCCTCTTTATCCCGCTCGCCCGATGAGCGATAGACCCATGCGAGCTCGAGCATAAGCCCGGCCTGCCTCTCATAGCTCTGATGCAGGAGCTGCGCATAGAAGATCGCCAGTTTAAACGAGGCAACGGCATCGGGTACCGTACGCTCTTCCTGAAACGACAGATTCATCTGCCGTTTCGACAGGAAATCCTGGATAATCTGCTTATGACGCTTTGGCATCGGTGCGAGGAACGTGCGCTCCTCAGCGGCGAACCCGCAGTGCTCGCAGAACCAGATCGTATAGAAATAGGGATTGAAATCCTTGTAATGGATGCAGAAATCCTCATCCATACTCTCCTTGAGGAGCTTCGATTTCGTCTTCACGACGCGCGTCGATTCTCCGCATACCGGGCATGTTTTCGAGACAACGAACGTATACTTCCCCATAAACATCCTCCCCGAGACGTTTTCCACGTTCTCCAATAGAAATAGCATACCACAACAAGATAAAATTGTGAAGAAAAAAAGAGCTTCCCACCCCTTATGGGACGGGAAACTCAGAACAGGGAACAGGGTACTTGGAATGTACCATGATTTACGATTTTTGAGCCTCCGGCAGACGGCCGAAACGACCGGCAAGTACGCGGAGTTCCGGTGCCTCACCTTCGGCACGCATAAATTCTTCCGGCTTCAGGCACCAGCCCCAGTTGAGACCGACCGTACCCGGTGTATTCATGCGATGGCGTTCGTCGAGCGCCAGGATATCCTGCATCGGGATAATCGCTATGCGGGCATTCGATCGGTAAGCAAATCCGATGAGGCCGCGGCAGACATCGGCCGGGCGTTCCGGATTGGCGCCGACGAGATCAGCAACGGAAGCACGCGTCGCATCATCGAGTTCCTGCGTGTACCAGCCCACCGTCGTGTTGTTATCGTGCGTACCCGTGTAGATGATGCTGTTCTCGGGTGCAACGAAACCCATGCGGTGCTGCTCATTGAAATGCAACATGAACTGCAGGACTTTCATGCCCGGGAATCCACAGTCGTCGCGGAGCTTTTCGACTTCATCCGTAATGATGCCGAGGTCCTCCGCCACGATAGGCAGGTCGCCGAGTTCTTCCTTCAGGGCATCAAAGAGTGCCTTGCCCGGGCCTTTCACCCAGTGACCGTTGATCGCGGTATCCGCTTTCGCATCGACGGCCCAATACGCTTCGAAACCGCGGAAATGGTCGATGCGCACGATATCGACGAACTCATAGAGCTTGCGCAGGCGGGCTTTCCACCAGCGGAAACCATCCTTCTCCATGGCGGCCCAGTCATAGTGCGGGTTGCCCCAGAGCTGCCCCGTCGCACTGAAGTAGTCCGGCGGCACACCGGCCACCGTCTTTGGCGAGCCATCCCCGTTGAGCAGGAACTGCTGCTGGTTAGCCCAGACATCGGCGCTGTCGTACGAAAGGAAGATCGGCACATCGCCCAGCAGGCGGATGCCATGCTCACTCGCATAGTCATGCAGCTTCTTCCACTGCATGTGGAAGATATACTGCCCGAACTTCACGAGGCCGATGGGCTCCTCGAGGCGGGCCGTAAGTTCTTTGAGTGCCTGCGGATCACGGGAACGGACAGCTGATGGCCACTCATTCCATGAGCGGTTGCGGAACTCTTTCTTCGCTGCCTTGAACAGCGCGTAGTCATCGAGCCACCATGCCTCTTCCTCGCAGAAGGCCTGGAAGTCCCCCTTGTCCTTCACCGTCCGGCTGTATCTCGCCCATGCCTTACGCAGGCATTTCTGCTTGAACTCCGTAGCACGCGGATAATCCACGAAGGAACCGCGTGACTCAAACGGGATGCGCGCTTCCGCCGGATTCAGCCAGCCGCGTTCGAGCAAATCATCGATATCGATGAGCAGCTCGTTGCCGGCGAAGGCTGACGGGGACTGATACGGCGAGTTGCCGAAATCGAGCGGACCGATGGGAAGCATCTGCCAGACCGACTGGCCAGCCGATACGAGGTAATCCACAAAGCGGAATGCTTCCTTGCCCAAGCCTCCGATGCCATATTTCGACGGCAGGGAAGTCGGATGCAGAAGGATACCGGCCAGATGCTCATAGGTATACGGGAGGTCCTGACGCTGCAGGACGTATGCCTTGAGTGGCGGAACGGATACGGTGATATGGCCGTTAACGACCTTCCATCTCTCTCCGTCATCCGGATGGAGTGCATCCACGAAGGCTCCCTCCGCGAAGTCGCTGACGTCGAGCGTAACCTCTTTCTTCTCTTCCCGGCTGCGGTTTGCCACATAGATGAAGGCTTCATCTTTTGCCTCGGCGCCGAAGACGTCGTGTCCATCCTCGATGACACGGGCGTAGGCCATGACATCCCCATGCGCGTAAAGCGGCAGGATAGCACCTGTCTGCAGCACTGTATGCTCGTTGCGGAGCTTCACGAGTGCCTTGACGGTATCCTCGATGTACGTATCTTTATGATCCCAGGTATACGGGCGGCGGTTATACGGATCCTTGAATCCCTGCATGCCGATTTCATCCCCGTAATAGATGCTCGGGACGCCCGGATACGTCATCTGCCAGCCGATCGCCATGAGCAGGCGGGCCATACCGAGATTATACTGATCCGTAGACATGCGGAACCGCGACTGCTCCACCGCCGGCATGCCATCGTAGTACGGTGCTTCACCGAGGATGGTGATGGCACGTGCACGGTCATGGCTGCCGATGAGATTCATCATCGCATAGTAGTTTTCCTTCGGATAGTTCTCACGCAGGCTGCGGAAACGGCGGGCGCAGAGCTCCGGGTCGACGCTGCCTGTGAGGAAATCGAAAAGGTACTGGCGGAACGGATAGTTCATCGCCGAATCCATTTCCTGGCCGCAGAGGTACTCGCGCGCAACGCCGTAGGCAATCTTGTGTGAGCAGTCCTCCCAGACCTCGCCGATCATCACGGCATCCGGGTCGGTGTGTTTGAGCTCTTTGTAGAACGCCTGCGAGAACGTGGCGGGCAGCTCATCGATGACGTCGAGGCGCCAGCCGCCGATGCCTGCCTTCATCCAATGATGGAGCACGCTGTCCGCATCGTTGATGATGAAGTCCATATAGGACGGGGTCGTCTCCGTGACATTCGGCAGCGTATTGAAATTCCACCAGCAGTCGTATTCATACGGGTAATGACGGAAATTATACCACGAATAGTATGGCGATTCCGGCGACTGGAACGCGCCGATGCTGTCATACTCTCCCTTCCGGTTGAAATACCGGCTGTTGCTGCCCGTATGGCTGAATACGCCATCGAGCAGGATGCGGATTCCCTTTTTCTTCGCTTCCTGGACGAGTTCGCGGAACTCCTCGTTCGTGCCAAGCACCGGATCGATTTTCTTGTAATCGCCCGTATCGTAATGATGATTGCTCTCAGACTCAAAGACCGGATTCAGGTAGATGACCGAAATGCCGAGCTCTTTCAGATGATCGAGCTTCGACCGGATGCCCTTGAGGTTGCCGCCAAAGAAATCATAGGCGACAATCTCCTTCGTATCCGGATCCTTGTAGTAGCAGGGGTCGTCCTCCCAATCCATATGCATGACGGCGCCCTTTTTCCCGACAATCTGATCACCGACGCGGCAGTAACGGTCCGGAAAAATCTGGTACATGACACTGTGCTTAAACCAATCCGGCGTCTTTGCTCCCTTATTGAATACCGTAATCTGGAACGATGGCGGCTCATGGGGATAGATCTGCCCGCGGCCTCCGAGCTGCTCCGGATTATTGCCATAATAGCAGATGCCATCTGCGAGGGACAGGATGAAATAATACCAGAGCAGACAGCCTTGAGGCGGCATGGTCACCCATGCACAGAAATCATGATCTTCTTGTTCCGGATTGGGGTGTTCTTCCTTGAGGGTAATCAGCTTCTCGCCCTGACGGTCCTGCCATAATCGCAGCAGCACGCCCTTGATCTCTTCCTTCGTCTTGAGATGGATGTTGATCTTGATGCGGCTGCCAGCTTCGGCAGCACCGACTGGATTGCGGAAGAAGATATCCTGGGAGTTATGCAGGGCATGATCGTTGTCCAGCATAGTTGATTCCTTCCTTCTTTCCTTTTCCATAAAAAACAGGTGGCAGCACCGTCTGCCACCTGCCATGCCGATAACGATGCCTTAAGCCTCAACGAGCTGCCCGTAGAGCTTCTCGTAGGCCTTGGCGGATTCCTTCCAACTGTAATCGGCCTGCATTGCATTCTGAACAAGCTGATACCACTCGGCGAAGTTGCCATGAGTAGCCAGTGCACGTTTCAGTGCATACATCATTTCATGAGCATTGTAATCCTTGAAGGTGAAGCCGACGCCTTCCTTCGTGACCTTGTCATACGGGATGACCGTATCCTTCAGGCCGCCCGTCTCGCGGACCACCGGAATCGTGCCGTAGCGCATGGCGATCAGCTGACCGATACCGCACGGCTCGTAATTCGACGGCATGAGGAAGATATCGGCACCGGCATAGATGCGCTGAGCGAGCTGGTTCGAGAACCGGATATTGGCGGATACCTTCTTCGGGAAACGCCAGGCGAGACCTTTGAACCAGTCCTCATAGCGTTTCTCACCCGTGCCGAGCAGGACAAACTGGATATCCTCATGCTGGAGGATTTCATCCATCATGCGCACAATGAGATCCATGCCCTTCGCCTCGACGAGGCGGGATACGAGGGCAACGACCGGCGTGCGGCGCTCTTCCGGCAGGCCGAGCAGGCGCTGGAGCTGTACCTTGTTGTCGATCTTGCGGTCGACCGTGCCGGCATCGTACGTCTCGAAGATGTTCTTGTCCGTGCGCGGATTGTAGACATCATAGTCGAGACCGTTGACGATACCATACAGGTCATCTTTGCGGCTGCGGAGCAGGCCATCGAGATGCTCGCCGAAATACGGATACTGGATTTCCTGCGCATACGTCTTGGAAACCGTGGAAACATAATCGGCGTAGATGATACCGCCCTTCATGAAGTTGACGGCATCGTAGAATTCGAGGTCGCCGTTGTTGAAATACTTCCAATCGAGACCGAGGATATCCGGCATGATGTCCTTCGGGAACACGCCCTGATACTTGAGGTTATGGATCGTGTAGAGCGTCTTGATGTTCGCATAACGCTCATCATCCATATGCTCAAGCTTCAGGAATACGTTGACGAGACCCGTATGCCAGTCGTTCGTGTGGATGACATCCGGCCAAAAGTCCATGGCCGGCAGCAGGTTCAGCACGGCGCGGCTGAAGAAGGAGAAACGCTCCGCATCATCGTCATAGCCATAGAAGCCATCACGGCGGAAATACTCTTCGTTATCGACAAAGTAGAACGTCACGCCGTTGTAGTTGAGCATGTCGAGCCCGACGTACTTATCGCGCCAGGATACCGGCAGCTCGCCATCATAGACGTGCGTCATCTGCGCGCGAATCTCTTCCGGAATCATGCCATATTTCGGCATGATCACACGGATATCCACGCCTTCCTCTTTGAGGGCTTTCGGCAGGGAACCGGCCACATCGGCCAGACCGCCTGTCTTGGCAAAGGGAACTGCTTCAGATGCTACAAATAAAACTTTCATATCTACTATTCTCCCTTTCCACCGGAATCGTTCTTATTCCGCACCAGCTGCAGCCTGTCTGGCCGTGGCTTTCCTGCGTGTCGTACGTTTCCTGGTTGTCGTGTTTTTTGCCGTTGTTTTCTTTGCCGCCGTCGTACGCGTTGTCCTGCGGCGCGTCGGCTTCTTTACCGCAGCTTCTCGCTGTGCTTCCTCACGTTCTGAGGTCTCATGCCCCTGCGCCTTTACCCGTTTTTTTTCCTGCGGAGCCTTCTGGCCGGCACCGTGGCTGCCCTTCACGCGCAGGTAAATCGTCGCGAGAGGGGGAATCGTGAGGACGAGCGACTGATTGCGGTCATGCCACGGCTTGTCCTCCGTAAGGAGATCGCCCGTGTTCTCTACACCGCTGCCGCCGAATTCCTCGGCATCCGAATTGAACACCTCGACGTACGTGCCCTTCTGTGGGACGCCGATGCGATAGCCATGACGGACCTCCGGCGTAAAGTTGCAGACAACGACGATGTAATCCGACGGATCCTCCGCCTTGCGGACAAAGGAAATGACGCTGTTCTCGTTATCATTGCAATCGATCCACTGGAAACCATTCCAGTCGAAGTCGACATCCCAAAACGGCTTGTTCTCGTTGTAGAACTTGTTGAGTTCCTCGGAGTAATGCTGCATCTTCGTATGCATGGGGTATTTTTCCGGGAGATGCCAGTCGAGGCTGTCGTCATACTTCCACTCGATGAACTGTCCAAACTCACCGCCCATAAAGAGCAGCTTCTTGCCCGGATGGGACATCCAGTAGGCGAAGAACGTGCGCAGGCCGGCAAATTTCTGCCAGTAGTCACCCGGCATCTTGCTGATCAGCGAGCACTTGCCATGCACGACCTCATCATGCGAGAGCGGCAGCACGAAATTTTCGCTGAAGGCATACATGAGCGAGAACGTAACCTTATCATGGTTCCACTTGCGGTAGATCGGATCGAGCGACATGTATTTGAGCATATCGTTCATCCAGCCCATGTTCCACTTATAGTTGAAGCCCATACCGCCCATGCTGACCGGCTTCGAGATCATCGGCCATGCCGTCGATTCCTCGGCGATCATGAGTGCCTGCGGATGGTATTTGAATACCGTCTCATTGAGTTTTTTCAGCAGATCCATCGCTTCGAGGTTGCCCGTGTCACCGTATTTATTCGGCGTCCACTCGCCGTCCTCGCGGCCATAGTTCAGGTAAAGCATATTCGCGACAGCATCGATGCGCAGGCCGTCGATGTGGAACTCCTCCATCCAGAACAAGGCGTTCGAAATGAGGAAGCTCTGCACCTCCGTGCGGCCGTAATCGAAATTCGTCGTGCCCCAGCCTTTGTTTTCGGCCAGCTGCTCGTTGTCCGACTCGTAAAGATTCTGGCCATCGAACATGCGCAGGCCCTGGTCATCCTTGCAGAAATGCCCCGGCACCCAGTCCATGATGATGGAGATACCGTTCTGATGCGCCTGGTCGACGAGATAACGGAAGTCATCCGGCGTGCCATAACGGCTCGTCACAGCATAGAATCCCGTAATCTGGTAGCCCCACGACCCATCGAAAGGATGCTCGCAGAGCGGCATGAACTCGATGTGCGTGTAATGCATCTTCTTGACATACGCGATGAGCTGATCCGCGAGTTCGCGGTAGGAGAGATATTCTCCCTCCGGATTCCGCTTCCAGGAACCGGCATGCACCTCATACGTCAGCATCGGCCGGCCATAACTGGACAGCAGCTGTTTCTGCTGCTGCCAATCCGCATCGTGCCAGGTATAGTGGTTCATATCATAGAGACGCGAAGCGGTCTGCGGTTTCTTCTCAGCGAAGAAGCCATACGGATCGGCCTTCATGATATGCGGGCCGCCCCACTGCGGCTCAATCGCATATTTATAGACGGCACCCTCCTCGAGCCCCGCAACGAAACCCACCCAGATCTCACCGTCGCGGCCCCGCACCATGGGATCCACACGGGTATCCCAGTTGTTGAAGTCGCCAACGATACTGACAGATTTCGCATGCGGTGCCCAAACGGCAAAGCGCACGCCCTTTTTGCCGTCCTGTTCCACGAAATGCGCTCCGAGCATCTCGTAGGCATGATAGTTCGTGCCTTGGTGGAACAGATACAGGTCAAATTCACTCAGATCCGATGTTTTCACGGAAATATACCCCCTTGCCGTATGCTTCAGGAAATGATGACCGGTTTAATCTGCCAGATTTCGTTTGCATACTCGTCGATCGTACGGTCCGAAGAGAACCAGCCAGAGTTTGCGATATTGACGGCCGAAGAATGCAGCCACTCATAACGCTTCTCGTAGCGGTTATAGATCTCCTCATGCGCATCGACATAAGCATTGAGGTCTTTGAGGATGAAGAATTCATCGTTGCTGTGCTGGATATCATCGAAGATGGCACGGAAATCGCCATACGGGCCGTCGAGAAGCTGGTTCATGACGAGGCGTGCCGTCTCGTTGTTGTTGTACTCATCCCAGGCAGAATAACCGCCATGGGCATAGAAGTCAAGCACCTGCTCCGCACGCAGACCGAAGAGCACGAAGTTATCGTCTCCGCCGACAGCGTCGCGGATCTCGACGTTTGCACCATCGAGCGTACCGAGCGTGACAGCACCGTTCATCATGAACTTCATGTTGCCCGTGCCGGATGCCTCCTTCGAGGCCGTCGAAATCTGCTCACTGACATCGGCCGCCGGGTAGACGATCTCACCGATGGATACGCCGAAGTTCTCGATGAAGACCACTTTCAGGCGGTCGTTCGTCTCCGGATCGTTGTTGACGACATTGGCTACGGCGTTGATAAGGCGGATCGTCTCTTTCGCGATATAGTAGCCCGGCGCAGCCTTGCCGCCGAAGAAATACGTCGTCGGCAGCATCGTGTAATCCTTATCCGTCTTCAGTTTGTGATACTGATACATGATATGGAAGATGTTCATGAGCTGGCGCTTGTAGGAATGGATGCGCTTGACCTGGATATCGAAGATGGAATCCGGATCCAGGACAATGCCATTATGCTCTTTCACATAATCCGCCAAAGCGGCCTTGCGGATACGCTTGACCTTACCGAGCTCGGAGAGGAACGGCTTGTCGTTGACGAAGTCGTTCAGCAGGTCGAGCTGCTCCGGATGACGGTGCCAACGGCGGCTGCCGATCGTATCATCGATGAGGCTGGCCAGCTCCGGGTTTGCGCCCATGAGCCAGCGGCGGTGCGTGATACCGTTCGTCTTGTTGTTGAACATCTGCGGATGATATTCGTAGAAGTCATGCAGCGTCGTCTGCTTCAGGATACCCGTATGGATCTTGGCGACACCGTTGACGCTGTGGCTGCCGACGACGGAGAGACGAGCCATGTGCACCATGCCATCCTGGATGATGGACAGGGCACGCACCTTGCCCTCGTCGTCCGGATAACGGTCGCGGACCTCGAGGAGCCAGCGGCGGTTGATCTCGTCGATGATCATATAGATGCGCGGCAGCAGCGGACGGAACATGTCGATTGGCCATTTCTCGAGGGCCTCCGGCAGGATCGTGTGGTTCGTATAGGCGATGGTGTTCTTCGTGATGGCCCATGCCTCGCTCCACTCCAGGCCTTCCTCATCGACGAAAATGCGCATGAGCTCGGCGACGCAAAGTGCCGGATGCGTATCGTTGATATGGATGGCGATCTTCTTGGCGAAGTCGTGGATGTCCATGCCCGTCTTCTTATAATGGCGGACAATGCTCTGTACGCCGGCGGAAACCATGAAGTACTCCTGGATGAGGCGCAGGCGGCGGCCCTCTTCCGTACTGTCATCCGGATAGAGGAAGCGTGTGATGGACTCGACCCAGCGTCGGTAATCCTCACGCTGACGGATCTGCTCCTGGTTCAGGTAGCCATAGTCGGAGAAATCGCGGTTGACCTCTGCATTCCACAGGCGCAGCGTGTTGACCGTATTGTTGTGGTAGCCGACGATAGGCACATCATACGGGACAGCCATGATGATCGTCGGGTTCTCATAGACGAGTTTCAGGCTGCCATCCGGCTGCTCTTTCATGTAGGCATTACCGTTGAACTTGACGTCGATGGCCTTATCCGGCTTGCGATACTCCCAGGCAAAGCCGTTCTTCAGCCAGTTATCCGGGATCTCGACCTGATGGCCGTCGATAATCTTCTGCTCGAACAGGCCGTACTGATAACGGATGCTGCAGCCATGCCCCGGCAGGCGGTGCGCTGCAAGGGAATCGATGAAGCAGGCTGCGAGACGGCCGAGGCCGCCGTTGCCGAGGCCTGCATCCGGCTCCTCGTTGAACGTGTCCGAAAGGGACAGGTCAAAGTCACCGAGAGCTTCCTTGACGACCTCATCGATGCCGAGGTTCATGAGGTTGCTCTTGAGCAGGCGGCCCATGAGGAACTCGATGGAGAAATAGTAGGCCTGCTTCTCCTGACGCTCCGCATAAGCTTTGTTCGTCTTGATCCAGTTATCCGAGATGAAGGTCTTCGCTACAGCAGCGACCGTCTGATAAATCTCGTTCGAGGTCAGCTCGTTGATCTCACGGCCCCACATGATGTGTGCAGCCTGGACGAAACGGGTCTTCATAGCCTCCTTGGCTTTCTCGAACTCGCGGCTCTTCTTCTGATCTTTCTTTTCCTTTGCCAAATTGAACACTCCTCCGGAGTACATAAAAAATAATAGAACAAGCCACGGCGAGGGCAGCCATGCCTCATTGCAGGCCCGGATACCCTTGCAGCGGCTTGTTCCCGGTTATCAGATGACGACGTTCTTCTTCACGATGAGCGGGTAGTTCGGTGCACCCTTCAGCCACTTCTCTTTCGTGATGACGACGTTTTTATCGCAAATGACATTCTCGACGAGAGCGCCATCCTGGATATCGCATTTCTGCATAATGATGGAATTCTTGATGGTAACGTCCTTGCCGACGGTTACGCCACGGAACAAAATACTGTTCTCGACCTTGCCGCGGACGATACAGCCATTGGCGAGCAGCGAATTCTTGACATCCGCTGTCTCCTTGTACTGTACAGGCACGGCGTCCTTGACCTTCGTGCTGATCGCGTTCTTGCCCATGAAGAGCTCCTCCCACACCTCTGGCTGCAGGATATCCATGCTTGCCTTGTAGTAGGAGGCTGTCGAGTCCACATGTGCCACATAGCCATCATGCTCGTACGCGTAAATCGTGTAGTCGCCAGCGCGTTTCACGAACGTATCCATGCGGAGATCTTCACCGCCATGCTCGTAACTGTAGCGGACCATCTCGATGAAGATGCGTTTCTCGATGAGCACGATGCCCATGGAGACTTTTTCGCCGTCATACACGTTCTTCTTGACGGAGATATCTTCGACGAGGCCATTTTCAGCGGTCTCGAGGACGACGCTCTCGCCCTCCTGCTGACCGGATACCGTGTGATAGACCAGCGTGATGTCCGCTCCCGTGTTCTGGTGGAACCGCAGGAGTTCATCATAGTCCATGTTATAGACGAAACTGCCGTTGGCGAGGAGGACGTACTTCTGTGAATGATGCTCAAAGAAATCCAGATTGTAGTAGAAGTTCTTCAACGTGCCCTTGCGGGATGGATCCGCGGACACGGACGGCATGTAGAACAGACCATCATGACGGCGGGCGAGATCCCAGTCTTTACCGGAACGCAGATGGTCCAGCAGGGAGCGGGGGTTGCTCGGCAGCATGACGCCGACATTGATGATGCCGGAATTCACGATGCTCGAAAGGGCAAAGTCAACCAGGCGGTAACGCCCGGCAAACGGAACCAGTTCCACACTGCGGCGCTCAGCCAGTTCACGGATAAAGCCGTTGTCTTCCTGAAGGTTCAGGATTCCCATTACATTCTTCAATTCAATTCACTCCCATCTCACTGTCATCAGCCAGCCTGCTTCGAACCTGCCTCCGGCTGTACCGTCTCGCCTTCAGCGACGACCGTCACGGCGCCTTCCTCACCCGTGACCGCAGCATGGTCGGAAATCGTGCAGTTCTGTGCCACGATCGCATAATCGACGACCGCGCCTTCTCCGATGACCGTGGACGGCATGACGACGGAATTCGTTACCTTTGCCCCTTTGGCGATACGGACGCCAGGGAAAATTACGCTGTTCTCGACCTCGCCGAGGACCATGGAGCCCTCGCTGATCATCGAGTTCTTGACCTTCGCATCCGGGCCGACGAAATGAGGCGGCATGGACGGGTTGGAGGAATAGATCTTCCAATCGCCGTTCAGATCAAAGGGCGGCTTGTCCTGCAGCAGGTCCATGTTGGCCTGCCAAAGGCTCTCGATCGTTCCGACATCCTTCCAGTAGCCTTCGAAAGCATAGGAGAAGAGACGTGCCTTGTCTTTCAGCATCTTCGGGATGATGTTCTTGCCGAAGTCATGTGCCGAAGTCTCATCCTTCGCATCGTCAAGGAGGTATTTCTCAAGGAAGTCCTTGTTGAAGATGTAGAT
Source organism: uncultured Selenomonadales bacterium (assembly GCA_900315155.1). GTDB lineage: Bacteria > Bacillota > Negativicutes > Selenomonadales > Selenomonadaceae > UBA2897. The sequence continues at coordinate 62,172 of OMYB01000003.1, forward strand.
ACCCATGGAAGCGAGGTTGCTCTTCGGTTTTGCCGGTTTCTCCTCGAACTCCTCAATGCGGCCCGTCTTATCCGTGTTCATGATGCCAAAGCGCGGTGCCTCATCCCAGGGGACCTCGATGACGCCGATCGTCGCCTCTGCCTTGTTCTGCTTATGCGACTCCAGCATCCAGGAATAATCCATCTGATAGATATGGTCGCCCGACAGGATCAGCACATAGTCCGGATCCGCTGCATCGATGAAGTTCAGGTTCTGGTAGATGGCATCTGCCGTGCCGCGGTACCAGTCTGCCCCCTTCTCTCTTGCATACGGCGGCAGGATAAAGACGCCGCCTTCTTTCTTATCCAGATCCCAAGCACTGCCCGATGCAAGGTAGTTGTGGAGCTCGAGCGGACGGTACTGCGTCAGGACACCGACGCGGTCGATTCCCGAGTTCGCGCAGTTACTGAGTGGGAAATCGATAATACGGTATTTACCGCCGAACGGCACTGCCGGCTTTGCGATCTTCTTCGTCAGGGCGCCAAGGCGGCTACCCTGTCCACCGGCCAGAATCATTGCTAAGCACTCTGTCTTTCTCATAAAAATCCCCCCTGGATTATATCAGGCATCCACCGCCACGCCCCTTATCTCCGTGCCGGCAGATAACAAAGATTACTTCCTCATCAACTTCTATGCTATGGAATTTTCCTTACTTTATTGTTTCGATATGAAGAAAAATTATCCTCCCCTTCTCTGTAAATTTTCTTGTATTTTTTCGAAAATTCTTCCAGGCTCCTCGTCCATCCGACGAAAATCCGAAGCAATTCAAGGATACCATTCAGACACCGTCCTTTCGCAAACGGTTTCTGAATAAAAAACGGCATCCGCTGCTTTCACAGGAATGCCATAATCAGGGCTCCGGCACCGGCTGCGATGCTGAAGCCATACATCATATTGCTCAGAGGTACGGCATACCGTCCGTTTCCCTCCCGGACGAGAGGGCGCAGAAGGTATGCGAGGAAGGCCGCGCAGAACAAGCTGAGCGGCACATCCCAGGTCGCTAGACCATAGAGCAGCAAAGCGGCAGCCAAAACAGCTCCCGTCGCTTCCCCGCGTGTCAGGCCCGGCTTTTTCGGTTGGGGATGCAGCAGCGGATCGTGTGCTGCACGGCTCAGTGGCAGACCGAACTCGTCCCGGTCATCGCCCTCCTCGTGAAACCAACGATAATACATACTGCTCATCTCCTTCCTTAATACATACCCCGCGCCCCCGCAATGATTTCGGTCAGACGTGCGTAGAGATTGGCACCAGGACAAGCCGTCGCATTGTAGTCCCTGTGTCCGAAGATCGTCCGCGGCCCCGGCAGAATCCCGTAATACCGGCAAACCGCCGCCACAAGGCGCTGTGCCGAATCCATCTGGGCATCCGTCGGCTCGGCAATCTCGAAGTTCCCTACGATGTTGATGCCGATCGTGTGGTTATTCTGTCCATAGCAGTGCGCACCGATCGTCCCCATCGGCCTCCCCTGTTCGATGGTTCCATCCTTACGAATCAGGAAATGATACCCGATGCCCGACCAGCCATTGGCCAGGTGCCACTGATGAACCGTCTCCGCCGATACATCCGCATCCGTATTGCCGATATGGTGGATAATCACCGCATCCGTCCTGCTCCGGTTCGTGAGCGAGCGAAAGTCTAAGTTCGTCTGCCGCACGGCAACGCCGGGAAGCTCTTGCCCCGTGTTCCAGGACGCTTCTGCCATACGCTGCAGCGCAAACTCCGGCATGACCGCCAGCCCCGCACCGAGGGAAAAAACATTTCGTAAAAAATCTCTGCGTTTCAAAAGAATCGGCCCTAACCCACATAAAACCTGAAAAAATCTACATATTTTATTGTATCATTTATAAAGGGGATACGCAAGATATAGCATAAAGTTGCAAATTTTGTGTACTTTGTATACATTTATAGGGAAGCACGGAACACTTTGTGTTTCTTTTCCGCTTACCTTGCTTTTCTCCCAAGAACAATCTATAATACGATTATCCAAAAAGGTATTCCTGCAGAAAACTATTCATACAGATGGGAGCACGTGTTATGCTGGGACTTGAACGGCGACAACAAATCATGCAGAAACTGACAGCGGAACGTAAAGTCTATGTATCCGATCTCGCAAAAATTTTCCATGTCACAGAAGAAACCATCCGCCGCGACCTCGAAAAACTCGAAGGTGCGGATCTTTTACGCCGCAGCTATGGCGGCGCCATCCTCGCGGAGCACACGAACGAAGAGGTTCCCTATGCACGCCGCACGGGCATCAACAGTGAAAGCAAAAACGCTATTGCTGCCAAAGCCCAGGATCTCATCCACGACGGCGACACGATCATGGTCGATTCAAGTACGACCTGCGAGATGCTCCTGAAGCGCCTCCGTGATCTCCAGCGCAGTATCACGGTCATCACGAATTCCGTTCGCCTCATGAATACCTACTCTATGACCGCAAACAAGTTCACGATGATCTGCACGGGTGGTACGCTGCGTACGAATTCCTGCGCCCTGACCGGTGCCATGACGATGGCCTGCCTGCGTCAGTTCTACGTCGACTTTGCCCTCATCAGCTGCAAAGGACTCGACCTCGGGAAAGGCATCATGGAATCGAACGAAAGCGAGAGTCACGTCAAGCAGCTCATGATGCACCAGGCAAAAGAATCCCTGCTCCTCGCGGACCACTCGAAATTCGGCCGCACGGCGTTCGTACGCTGCGGCAACATCGAGGACGTCAGCTGCATTGTCACCGACACCCTCCCGGGTGAAGACTGGCAAACCTACCTCAGCGAGCACAACGTCAAGCTCATCGTCTAAAATTCTCGAATATAAAAAGAGCCGCTGCACCACCTGATGCAGCAGCTCTTTTTGTTGTACAACGATTTTTCCGATTTAGCATCTGCTCGACGGCCATATTGATGGAGCCGCGCCCCGCCGTCACCTGGTCTTTCACGCCCTGTGCGGATGCGACGATCTGTGCCGTCTGCGCACCGACGTCTTTCGACTGCTGCGTGACGCCCGCGGCACTCTCCTGAATGTCCTGAGATGCCGCCGCCTGCTCGGAGACACCGCCGGCAATAGATCCGGGACTTTGTTGTAGCCGATGACCATGCCGTCCGTATCCGTGATATACGTATAGCCGGTATCAAAGAACTTCACCTGGTCGGACTCCGCCGCAATCTCATCGAGCGGCAGTGTCGCGAGCAGGAGGCCGGCGAGCTTGCCATCTTTCCCCTTGACCGGCTGAACGAGGATCGTCGTCATTTTTTCGTTGTCTCGCCTATGAACGGCTTTGCGACGACCGGCTTTCCCGTGGAGACAGCGTCCTTGAAATAGGCCCGATCGCTCCGCTGCAAATGCTTGCCCTTATAATCGACGCAATCGCCATCGAGCTTGGCGAACTGCACTTTGGTGTAGGCCTTGTCATCCTCCTTGAGCTGGGCGAGCGCGGCAAACTGCCACGCCAACTTGTATACCATGAGGGTTTCGCTATAAAAAATCAAATTCCTGCTGCCATTTTCATTTCTGGAGTGAAAGTTCCCGTTGTATATCATGCCGGAGCCAGCGCTCGAGTACCTGCACATGATTCTGCTCGGTGTTTTTCGTCGCGTAGACGAGTGTGACGTCGCCATCAGCCAGATCGTCGCGGATTTTAATGGCAGCGGCCTTGGCCTCCGCGCTGGCCTCGAGTTCGTCGAGATAGGCCGCCGCGAATCCCTCGAATGGCATTTCCCCCGCATGGTAAAGCTTGCGCAGCTCCGCCGACGGCGTGAGTTCCTTTGCCCACCAGTCGATCTGCGCGCGTTCCTTCTTGATCCCGCGCGGCCACAACCGGTCCACGAGCACCCGCCGGCCGTCCTCCGCTTCCACTGGGTCATAAACACGCTTCGTTTTCAATTGCCCCATGTGTAAAAACACTTCCTTCATTCTCAAAGCCGATAAAAAATATCTTTGACGGGGACGAACAGGTCATCGTAAAGGGATACCTTGATTTCCTTTTTGATCGCAGCGCGTTCCTCATCGTTCATCCTGGCGAGCTCCGTCCCGGAATAGTCGTAATACGTTCCGTCGAGCATAAAGGTACCATCATGGTTCAAATACACCTCGACAGATCGGGATAGTGGAGATACAATCCAGTATTCTTTGACGCCGGCTTTGGCATAAGCGAGCATTTTGGGGCCGCGGTCATTTGTCATCGTAGATGGAGAGAGCACCTCAACGACAAGATCTGGAGCACCATAGACGGCATCCTCTTTGATGATATCCGGGTTGCATACAATCATAACATCCGGAATAAACCAATTCTTGTCATCCAGATGGACATCAACACCATCAGCGAATGGAACACAGGTTTTCCCCCATAGATAGCTAGCGAAAATATGATGGATATTGCCGGCTGCCAGATTGTGCCGTATCAGCGGCCGTGGAGACATCATGACTGTTTTTCCGTTAATCCGCTCGATGCGAGGCGGTTCTTTCAAGGCAAGATTATCCATAGTCAACACCCCTTCCTTGTAACCAGCCAACAAATCATACTTCAGTTCTCAATAACCTTCGTACCTCTATTATACTTGTATAGCGTGTATACATCAATGAATTTACAACTCGCCGCGGAAGGCGCGGGAGAGAATGGCGGCGCGGAGGCGGCGGAGCTCGGCCTGAGCAGCGGTCACGCAGGCGGCCGCCCGCGCCTCACGCGCCAGCACGGGAAACCGCTCCCGCAAAAACGAAAAATTCGACGTCATCATGACCACCTCCTGTCTGTAATCTATTGTGTACTCTATTGTATACCATTCGTGGCAAAATCCAAAAATCCTGTTTTGAACCCATTGCACGCACGACAAAAGCCTATAGCAGGCCGTAGTGGCTGGCTATAGGCTTTGTGTTTCGGATCTCACTGGATCCTTTTTTGTCATTTACTCCAGGAAGAATACCTGCTGCATCTTTGGCTGGGCTCCGGTCTCGGGATCCATTTCCATGACCATGACGTCTTTCATGTATTCGTTCCATTTATCGACGACCGGGCTCTCGGCCTGGTACTTCTCGGCGTAGGCGACGCCTTTTTCGCATTCGAAGTAGCCGAACAGCTCATTGCCGACGTTCCAGATCGTGTAGTTCGAGATACCGGCCTCTTTGAGGACCTGTTTCATCTCGGGCCAGATATGTGCATGACGATATTTATACTCCTCGAGCTTGCCGTCTTTGACGACGGCTTTCCAGGCAAAACGTTCCATGATAAATGCCTCCCTTATTTGGCCGTAACGAACCAGCCGTCTTTATCGATTTCGTTGCCATAGCGCTCAGCCGTGACCTCATCGAGGGTCTTGCCGCGCGCATCGGAGCCGAAGAACGTGCCGGCTGCCCAGCTGATGACGACGAAGCCGATCATGATGGCCGCTGCGACCTGGAAGCCAACGGCCTCCATGATGAGCGGTACAGCGAAGTTCCACACGGCGGCGGAGAAACGCGTGACGAAGAACGTGAAGCCCTGCGCCGTCGCACGATAGCGCGTCGGGAACAGCTCGGAGCTCCAGAGCTGGTAGAACTGCTGCTGCATGGAGAAGCCCCAGACAATCGTGAAGAAGAACAGCATCCAGGTCTGCAACATGTCGCCCGGCAGCGTCCAGACGAACCAGCTGATGACGCCGAGGCCGGAGAAGATACCATAGAGCTTTTTACGGTTAAATTTATCACCGAGATACATGAAGATAAACGTGGTCAGGATGCATACGGCGAAGTTCAGGCAGGTCATCGCGAGCGAAGCGGCGTTCGAGAGGTTGCCGACGTGCTCGTAGATGTACGGCATAAAGAAACCATTCGTGCTGGCTGCGAGGTTCCACAGCGTGTAGACCGCGCAGAGCATGACGACCGTCTTCAGGCAGGTGCCGTGCAGGATATCCTTATACTGGACTTTGCGCTCTTTGATGCCCTGAGCCTCGAGCTCCTGCTCGTGCTTCTTGGCCTCCAGCCACTCCGTGGACTCCGGCATTTTCAGGCGCTGATACCAGATCCAGGCCGCGACGACGATGAGGTGGGCAAAGATAATGCGGTTGCCGAGCAGGCCGAACGCTGCATTCAGCGGGATGGACGCCGCAAAGACGACCACAGGGCCGAGCATCCACGCCACCTGTGCCGAGCCGCAATGCTTGGCGCGGTTCTTTGCCGGCGCCTCCTCTGCGATGAACGTCCAGGAAGCCACGACATCGGCACCGACCATGAGGCCGACGACGACATAGCCGAGCAGGAACATCGGATAGCTCGTGGCCGTGCAGATCATGAGCACGCCGATCATGTAGATGAGCAGTGCCCAGTTGTAAACGAATTTACGGCCGTACTTATCGCAGATCTTGCCGCCGATGAGGGCGCCGATGGCCGCACCGCCCGTATTTGACGAAAGCGCAGCGAGAATACCCATCTGAAGACTGCTCATCCCCAGATAATCCTGCCACAGTGACAGGCCAGAGGCACCAGCTACGATAGAGCCGGCGTCGATGTAGGAAATCAGGCCCGCAATCAGGGTCTTTTTCCACGGAGACATATTATAGTCAAGTTTTACACCTAACATCGTTTGTACTCCTGCCTTTCTTTGAGTTTTAAGTTGATAGAAAAGATTTAGATAATTATGGCTTGAAAGAAAGAGGCCGCCGTAACGGCCTCACATCTTTTAATCCAGGAGATCCATGTTCAGGTCGATCTTGAAATCTTTGGCGAGCTGGATGAAGCCTTCGCGGGGGATGGTCTGCTTCTTGCCGCCCATCGAGAGGACTTTGACGCAGATCTCGGAGGCCTTCTCCACCGTATCCATGAGGCCGAATGCCTCATCGAAATCGTCGCCGCAGACGAAGAGGCCATGATGGGCCCAGACGACGACGCGGTATTTCTCCATGAGCTTCACGGATGCATCGGCAATCTCCTTGCCGCCCGGAACCATCCAGGGCACGACGCCGATGCCTTCCGGGAAGATAACCGGATCTTCCGTAGCCATCTCCCAGAGCTCGCGCGTGAATTCCTTATCCTTCAGCGGGAGCACGAACGTCAGCGCAATGAGGTTCGTTGGATGCGCGTGATAGATGATGCGGTTCTTGCCGTTCGTCATCTTTTTCTTGAGCTCATGCGCAGCGAGATGCGTCGGGAGCTCGGACGTCGGGCGTCCGCCGTTCACGAGGCCCCAGACGATGCCGTAGTTCTCCCCCTTCTCATCGATCTTAATGACCGCGACGTTCTCCTCCGGTGCGAGGGCGACGTTGCGCATGTACTTGCCGCTGCCCGTGACGAGGAAATACTCGCCGGCGAGTCCCGGAACCGTGTTGCCGATCGGCTGCCACTCCTGCACATCATGCAGGGAGTATTTGACCTCCTCGATCTCCTCCGCAGGAATGCGGTAGGAAAGATTGCCGCCGTTGCGCTCATGCCATCCTTTCTGGAAGGCATCGGCCGTCAGGCGCTTGAATTTTTCCAGGAACTTTGACTCTTTGATATCCATGTTATGTTACCTCGAATCCTATCTCAAAATCTGCAATCAATTTCTCTTGAACAGAACGTCCTTCTCGTATTTCTTGACATCCTGGAACCACTCGCCATCGAGCGGAGCGCCGTTCTGGCGGCAGAACTCATCCCAGACATCGCCGAACGGCAGCGTCTTGAGCTCCTCGAGACCGACGAGGACATCCGTGAGCTGGAACGTATCCTGTTTCTCCTTGAGCGCTGCATTCGGGGAAAGCAGGCCATAGAGCAGGGCTTTCTGCATGTTGCGCATGCCGACAACCCAGGCTGCGATACGGTTGATCGAAGCATCGAAGAAGTCGAGCGCGATGAACGTGCGGTCAAGGCCGTTGCAGCGGACGAGCTCCGTAGCGATTTCCTTGAGCTCATCCGTGAACTTGATGACATGGTCGCTGTCCCAGCGGACCGGGCGCGAAACATGGAGTGCGAGATTCTTATTGAACAGGAGCATCGAGGAAATCTTGTCGGAGACAACCTCCGTCGGATGATAATGCCCCGTATCGAGCAAGCACATGAGGCCGTTCTGAGCCGCATAGTTCATATAGAACTCATGGGAGCCGACCGTGTAGGACTCGACGCCGAGACCGAAGACCTTGCCCTCGATGGCATCCTTGACGTTCTTCTCATCGTATTTCACGGAGAAAATGTCATCGAGAGACTCCTTGAGGCGCATGCGGGGGCCGAGGCGATCTGCCGGGACATCCTTCGTGCCATCCGGGATCCAGACGTTATCGAGGCAGGTCATGCCGAGCTGCTCACCGAAGTAGTTGGCAATCTTACGGGAAGCCTTGCCGTGCTCAACCCAGAACTCGCGGACAGCCTTGTCCGGATGGGACAGCGTCATGTTGTCCGCTGCTTTCGGATGGCCGAAGAACGTCGGGTTGAAGTCGAGGCCGATGCCCTCTTCTTTTGCAAAGTCGACCCAGGCCTGGAAATGTTTCGGCTCGATCTTGTCGCGGTCGACCTTCTCATCCGTGATGCGATAGGATGCATGCAGGTTCAGCTTATGCTTGCCCGGGATGTAGCTGTAGGCCTTCTTGATATCCGCCATAAGCTCCTCCGGGTTGCGTGCGCGGCCCGGATAGTTGCCCGTCGTCGCGATGCCGCCCGAGAGCGAGTCGGAATCGAAGCCGAGGACATCATCGCCCTGCCAGCAGTGCATGGAAATGCGGATCTTCTTCAGCGTATCCAGTGCTTTCTGGACATCGACGCCGATCGCTGCGTATTTCTCTTTGGCTTCTTCGAATCTTGACATATTGTTTCCCTCCATAGTGAAATAAAGGATTTTCTTTCTATAAACAAAGGCTCAGAAGTGGACTTCCTCGACCTCTTTGACATCAAAGGATTTCGCAACCGTGCGGCGCGCCTCGTTGAGGTCCTCGAAGACCTTGTCGCGGAGCATCTGCGCCATGAGGTTGCCGATGGCCGTGGCCTCGATGGGGCCGGCGAAGACTTTCTTGCCCGTAGCCTTGGCCATCATATCGTTGAGGAATTTATCCTGGCAGCCGCCACCCACGACGTGGATCGTGTCGTACGTCCTGCCCGTAACCTCCTCGATCTCCGCGACCGTCTGGGCATAGCAGTTCGCGAGGCTATGATAGACGCAATAGAGGACTTCGCCCTCCGTCTCCGGGATTTCCTGACCGGTCTTTTCGCAGTAGTCCATGACGGCCTGCCGCATGCTGTCCGGTGCGAGGAACGAAGCATCGTTGACATTCACCGTCGAGGTGAAGTAACGCGCGATGTAGGCCAGCTGGTAAAGTTCCTCGAACGTGTATTTATGACGGAATTCCCGGCGCAGGTTCTGCATCATCCAGAGACCCATGATGTTCTTCAGGTAACGGTAACGGTGATGATAGCCGCCCTCGTTCGTGAAGTTGTGCTTGCGGCTCTTTTCCGTGCAGTCCGGGATGAGGCGCTCAATGCCCATGAGCGACCACGTGCCGGAGCTCAGGTAGATGCTGTCATCCGACGTCGTCGGCACGGCCATGACCGCCGAGCCCGTATCGTGCGTCGCAGGGAGCACGACCGTCGTCTGGAATCCCACGCGCTCGGCCATCTCATCCGTGAGCGGACCGACGACCGTCTTTGGCATGTTGAGCTCACCAAAGATCTTTGTCGGGATGCCGAGTTTCTCCATGAGCTCGTAATCCCAATCCTGCGTTTCTGCGTTCACGAGCTGCGCTGTCGTCGCATTCGTGTACTCGTTCTTCTTCTCACCCGTGAGCAGGTAGTTCAGATACTCAGGGATCATGAGGAAGCGATCCGCCTGCTCAAGTGCCGCCGGCGTCTCCTTCTTGATGGCCATGAGCTGATAAATGGAATTGAACAGCTGCTTCTGGATGCCGTTGCGGCTGTACAGCTCCGCCTCCGGAATGACCTTGTAGACTTCCTCGTCCATGCCTTTCGTCCGGCCATCCCGATAGGCGACCGTACTGCCGAGGACGCTGCCGCCCTGATCCAGCAGGACGAAATCGACGCCCCATGTATCGATACCCACGCTCTCCGGGATGCGGTCGAGACGCTTGCACGCCTTCAGGCCCTCGACCACCTCATGGAAGAGATGCTCGATATCCCAGCAGAGGTGCCCATTCTTCTTCACGAGTTTGTTCTCGAAACGGTAGATCTCCTCGATGCGGATCTTGCCGTTCTGCATCCAGCCAAGGATATGCCGGCCGCTGGAAGCGCCGATATCAATGGCCAGGTAATACTTTTGCTCTGACATGACTGACACCTTTTCTCTCGTTATCTCTTTGCTGCCTTGTTGGTTTCTTTTTGTTTTTGTTTTATCCTGTAGCTATATATTACAACATAACGCAGATTTATGCAAGTGGTTTTTGCTTTATTTTTCTGTGTTTTTCTTTACTGTTTGAGCAATAGGACTTATGACTCAAAATATAGAAAAGGCAATCCTCGGCCACAGCCTTGGATTGCCTTTTTATTATAGTAGGATGTTATCACTTCACGAGAAGGATGCTGTCATACAGCAAAGACGCTCCCTGATTGCGGATCGTGATGCGGTTCTTCCCCGCTTTCAGCTGGTCCGCCTGTAACGGGACTTCCACAAGGTGGTACGTGCCGCTCGTCGTGCCGCAGCGGTAGACCGTCTGATCGTTCTGGTACTTGATCTCCTGCACCGCCTGCCCGTTGACGAGGAGCTGCGCCGTGGCATCCTTGAACTTCTTGCCCATGCCCGTCGAGTAACCTGCGAGCGCGACTTTCAGCGTTGCACCGCCCTGACGGTCGGCATCCTTGAGGTCGAAATCAATGTTCCAGTCCCCCGGTTTCGTCTGCGCATAGTACCAGTCTTTCGACGGCTGACTCTGCCCGACCGTATATGTCAGGTTCTCCGGCACCTTCGTGCCCCAGATATAGTTGCGCTCGGCACCGCCATAGACAAATCCCGTCGCCAGGTGGTCGGCCTCACCGATCTGCCAAAGCACGCGCTCCGCCTTCGGCTGCCATTTCACGGTCTTGAGGTCCAGTCCCTTGTCCCCGACCGTGAACGGCTGCGATACATACGTATCCGTCACGCTGCCGCCCTGCATATAGGCCTGCATCGTATACTCGCCCGGACGCACAGCTGGTACGGAGAAATGCCCCTCCCCATCCGCGACCGCCGAGAACACATAGTCCGAGCGGTCATGGTAGTAATCATACCCCGGCTTCGTCAGGATCACCTGCGCACCTGCTGCCGGCTTATCGCCCAGCATCAGCGTGCCCGTGACGGCACCGCGCTTCGTCGGATAGAGCGGTTCGTTCATCCATTGGTATGGCCACTGCTTCTCCTCCACTTTTGCACGTTTCTCGGCATCCGCCATGACCTGCTCCGGCGTGCCCTCGTTGATATAGACATACCAGGGACCGTAGAGCTTCTGCCAGTCTGCCGGTGCCATATAGTCGCCCGTGCCGTAATGCGCCGTCGAAATCGGATTGATGATGATGCTATCGTAATGCACGGTGAGGTCCTGCTTCAGCGGGCCGCCCGGATGATACTCATTGCTCACTGGGATGACCCAGAAACCATACCCATGGCCATAGTCGCCCCAGACACCAGCCGTCGCGAGATAGTTCGAGAAATCATACTTCTCGTAAATGTTGCTGTTCGTGTATTTATAGCCGGCCATGCCCATATCATAGGTCTCATCCTGCAGCTTTTTGCCACGGCGCATCTCCGCCTGCGAAGGCATGAGTCCCTTGCGGTCTCCATTGTAGCAATGGTCAAGGATCTTGCGGTCGACGCGGTACACCGTGCGCAGCTCGCTGAGCTTCAGCGGCTCGCCCGTGTTGTTGCGCGCGATGACATAGCAGTACATACCCGGGTCTCCCCGCCGAATGCGGTAATGGTACTCCACACCCAGCAGGCTCGTCGTATCGACGAAGGCAAAATGTAGCGTGTCATCCGTATCCTCGATGACCTTGACACGCTCCGGCACGAGGGGATACGTCTTGCCCTTCACGTGATAGTCGAGATAAAACGTCAGCCGGTCGATCGCCCGGTCACGCGTGAGGTTCGTCCCCTTATACGAGAACGAGCTCACAGAACCGTTATCCATGAAATTCAAGACGTACTTGCCATTATCGACACTCAGCTCTGCACCATCGCGGTGCAGCATGCTCTGCGCCTGTCCTGCCGGACACCCGAGCAAAAGCCCCGCCATGACCGCCGCCGCAGGCAGCCATTTCTTTCCTGTTCCCATATGTGCTCCTCCTATAAAAACAAGCTGTACGTCATGATCTTGTACAGCTTGTTTTCTAAACCTATTTCCTTTTCCTCATTCAACGGCAGAGAAGATGACGGAATCATACAGGATGATGCCATCCTTGTCACGGAACGTCACCGTATTCTTGCCCGGGTGAATCTCGCTGGCTGGGATATCGAAGTCTTCCTGATGGTATGTGCCGCTCGTGTTGCCGGAACGGTAGACCGTCTGGTCATTCGCGTAGCTGCAGGTCTTGAGGACCTTGCCGTTCAGGATGATATCAAAGGCGCGGTTGTTGCCCTTTGCCGTGAATCCGGCAAGGCAGACGGTCAGGTGATAAGCCTTGGCATCGACTTTATCCATGTTGAAGTTGATGTTGTAGCTGCCCATGCCTTCCTGCGCATAGTACCAGTCTTCGCTCTCGTTCGATTTGCCGATCGTGAAATCGACATCGTCCGGCAGCATCAACGACCACATATGGTTGCGGAGCTCGCCGCCGTATTTGAATTCGCATGCCTTGCGGTCCGCCGTGCCGAGCTGCCAGATGGTCTTGCGGTTCGGGACGTTCCACTCGACCGTGCCGAGGTCCGTCGTCTTGCCCGGCTCAACCGTGATGGAGCCTTTCTTCAGCTCCGTTGTAACATCGCCGCTGTAGCCGCCCTGCATATAGGCCGTGAGCTCATAGGTGCCCGGACGGATCTTGTCAATCTGGAAATGACCGCTGCCATCCGTATCAGCGCTGAAGATGTAGTCCAAGCTGTCATGGACGATATCGACACCCGGCTTCGCGAGGATGACCTGCGCATGGTCGACGATGCCGCCATTGCTCAGATGCAGCTGACCTTTCACGCTGCCGCGCTGTTTCGGATAGAGAGCCTCGTCCTCCTGCACCCACGCATATGGCCACTGACGGGCCTCGCTGGCTGCCCTACGTCGCGCGTCGAAAATGACGTCCTCATCGCTGGTACCATCGTTGATGTAAAGATACCAGGGTCCATACATCTTCGTCCACTGTGCCGGGATGTTCGTGACGCCCGTGCCGAAATGCGCACCCATCATGTAGTTCAGGATGATGCCGTCGTAGTGGACGAGCAGATCCTGCTTCATTGGGCCTCCGGGATACGCCTCGGTGCTGACCGGGATATACCAGAATCCTTTGCCGTTGCCATACGTACCCCAAAGCGGGTTGTCCTTGTAATAGCCGGCGAAGTCGTACTTCGAATAGATGGTGCTGTTCGTATATTTCAGGCCATCGTCCATGTCATAGGTCTCATCCTGCAGCTTCTTGAACTGCTTCATATGGTCCGAGCTCGGCATCGGAGCCTGACGGTATGCGTTATAGGCATTCGGCAGCTTATCCATATCGATGCGGTAAACCGTACGGAACTCGCCGACCGGATAGACCTTGCCCGTATTGTTGCGCGCTACGACATAGGAGTAAAGGCCGCTGTCGCCCTTCGTCATGCGGTAATGGTACTCGACCGCGAGCGGGCTCTTATCGTCGATGTAAGCGATGTGTGCCTCGTTCTCGTTGTTCGTATAAACCTTCACCTGGCTGGCTAGAAACGGCAGGTCCGGCTGTCCGGCCGGGTGATAGTCACAGTAAAACGTCAGCTTGCGCTTGATGACGTTCTCAACGAGGTTCGGGCCGCCATTCTTCGAGAGATAAATTGCCGTACCATTGCCATGCAGCTTCAGGTCGATGACGCCGTTGTTGAGCTCGACATTCAGGCCATCCACCGTCGCAATATTGGCCGCCTCGGCCGGAGTCATGCCATACGCCAGGGCAGCGCAGAAGGCCAGTGCTGCGGCCTTCGCCAGAAATGATTTTCTCATGTTATGCCACCCTTTCCGCATCAGAAATACGTATCCCACTCGAAGCGGAAGTTATTACGGAACTTCATGCCATAATCATTCTTGTCAGCCCGGTTATCGCCCTTGGAGTAATGAATCGGCTTGAAGGACATCCAGCGAAGCAGAATAACCGAATTGCGGAACGGTACCCACTTATAGGAAACAGCAAAGCCCTTCGCACCATTATATGCGCCATGCGGATCCGTATAGTCATGATAGAAAATATGACTGGAATCAATATTCTTATCGCCAGACCAGTAATCCGTACGCAATGCGCTATCCTGAACGCCATAGTTCTTGATATCGAGATCGGAGTTGATGGTCGATTTTGCCTCATGCCATGCCAGCTGCAGCATCCAGCTCCAGGAATGCGGAACCTGTTTGTCCTCCTTGTGATAACGCAGACCATAATAGTAGAGAGAATTATCCTCGCTACGGCTGCTTCGTGCGTAATCCCAATAACTCGTCCAAATCTTGTCATGCTCATGCTGACCAGCAAACTCATAAATCTGAGCATCACGGAAGACCTTGCGATGGCTGTTAAGGCTATAGAAACCACCATACAGACGCGTCTTACGATCCAGCTGATAACGACCGGAAATGACCAGCATCTGCTCAGAGAATGGTGCATAGAGAACGGACTCACCATAGTCATAGTTCACGGCATCATTATAGCCAGCAATCTTGGCTTTGGCTTCGTTAAATTTGACCTTTTCCAGTTTTTTCTGTTCCTTGTCCTTGTAGACATAAGCATAATAGTCGCCGCTTTTACCATTACCGCGTATAACGAGATTTCCTTTACTATCGGCCACACCATTCGTAAGGACTTTTGCATGGTTGATTTCATTACCCTTTTCATCATAGAATGAAATTGGAGTCAATGTATTCACTTTATCTGCACGATAATATTTATGGCTCAAATCTCCATAAGCGATTTCCATCTTGAGCTTCTTGGTAGCTTGCCAGTTGAAGATACCGCCCTGCATATAGGCTTTCGTGACATAGCCGAGCACCGGCTTGTATTTATACCGGCCAAAGGAAATGTGGCTGTTTTTCAATTTGCCAACTTTCAGCGGACCATCAAAGCTGAATTCCTTCAGCTGCCCCTCACCATGCTCATAGTCATTTTTACCAGAAACGGAACGCTGCTGCTCGAACATAAACCGGGCATTCCACTTCGGTGCAATTTCATAACGTCCACGGAGCTCTACATCGGCAAAGAACTTATCCGGCTGATCACCGCCAGCGACCTTGTTGGTACGATCGGTAATAAGGCTATGATTCTGCCAGTAATCATAACGGATATAGGCTTTCGTTCCGCTGAAGTCCATGATACCGTTCTTCCCCGGGCGGACCATGGTGGCACCAGCGCTGGCGCTGGAGTTCGAGAGGCTGCCGCTCTTGAGCTGGTTCAGCTCTTTGCCGTATTCCTGCGAGAGCTTGATAATGAGAGCCTTGTCGTTATCACTGAGCGTCGTGCTGTTCACGGCCTTGTTCGTGGCGCGGCGGACGATCTGTGCCATCTCGAAGCGCGTGACGATTTTCTGGCCGTTGAACGTGTTATCATCGAACGAGTCGATGACACCGTCTTTCAGCAGCGTCTGGATGGCGCCGTAGCTCCAGTTGTCATGCGGCACATCGTCGAAACCGCCTGCGGCGGCAGCCATGCCCGTCGCCGGAATCGTCGTGATGGCGCCGAGTACGGCGGCCGTCAGCAGTTGCTTTTTCCAGGAATGTTGTTTCATTTCTGAATCCCCCTAAAGTTCTTTCTATTCTCTCCAGAAAGCTCTCTAATGAAGAGTTTCCCTTCTCTACTACGATGGCAGAGCCATCGTTTATTACCAGCCGGCGGCAGAGCCGTCAGCGGACAATCTTGATATCAACCGGTCCCATGAGCCCCGACGGACGCACGCGCTTCGTGAAGCGGCGGCTGGTCGAGCTCGTGACGCGGACCGTGATGCGTGCGCGGCGGGATGTATCGTTGAGCGCGGCGGTGATGTCGACCTGGTACGGTGCCCAGAGGCTTACGCCCTGGGATTTCCCGTCGATACATACCTCCGCCAGTTCCCCGACGCCTCCGAGTTCTACGAAGACGTGCTCGCCTTTTACGCGGGCTGGCAACTCGATGTCGTGTTCGTAGTCCATCGTACCCCAGTAGTCATGGAGTTCGGATTCGCGCGTCCAGTCGTCAAGGGTGTCAATCGGTTTCCAATCGCCGTCAGGCTTTCGCCGCCGCCATCCCTCGCGGAGTGGCAGGATCGTGACCTGTTCACGTTTCACTGGGCTTGGAGCCTGTGGTTTCGCCTCCGGGTCGACCGCTACGATGACCGATTCACATGGCATCAAGGAGAGAGCCACGGTGAGCGGTTCGCCCTGCGGGCTGACTACCTCGGCCTGCGCCGTACGTCCTGTCCACGCATCCCAGATTTCGGCCGTGCCGCAGCCCTTCAGGACTGCCCGTCCACGGTAGGGTTGCTGTCCCTCATTCGTAAAGAGGTAGAAGCTCTTGCCGCCCTTCTGCAGATGCGTGAACCGGATACCCGCACACCCGGGGATCAGCCGTGCCTCGGCTACCTGAAGCCGGTCGAGCTCCGTGAGGATGTCATCCTCCATCGTGAGCACGGTTCCGCCCTGACGGCGGAACGACTCGATGCGTGCGGCTGTCTTGTGGTCGAGCGCATCCGGATCCTCGATGAGCAGGACCGTGTATGCCTGCCGGGCGATACAGATGACGCCGTTCTCGATGCGCACATCTTTTGTACTCAGGAGCTGGTCTTCGAGGTAGTTGAACTCAATCTGATGCTCGTAAAGCTGCCTCGTGATTTTCCAGGGGAGGTGATCCTCCTCACAGAGCACGGCGACCTTCGTCGTGTTGCGGCTGTCGGTATTGAGCCAGGACAGGCGTTTTGCATAGTCCGCGAAGTACCGGTAGTACGGCCACCAGGCGTTGTTCGGTCCGACATCGGGCGGGCGCTCGTTGTAGCGGGGCTCTCCGTCCACCGAGTAGAGGAAGGCGTGCGGGACAAGCAGGTTCGTGCCGCGCACGAAGAGCCAGTCCATGTACCATTTCATCTCACCCGCCGTGAAATCCCACGGATGGCCGACGGGGCCGCAGCAGCCGAGGCACTCGTTGAGGTTGCGCCGCGCACCGCTGTGCCTTGCGCCATCCGATGCACATTTCGCGAGTGTGCTGTCCTTTCCCGTGACGGAGAGGTCTTTCTCCGGCGCTACCCAGCGCCAGACGACATCCTGCCCCGGAATCTGGAAATGCCGCAGGCATCCGATGTCCTCCGAGGAGGCGGGGTGACCTGTGAGGGCGATGTGGTGCATCTCGCACCAGTGTGAAAGCTGGTCGTAGTAGCTCTTGCCGAGCTGCTCATTGATACAGCGGCGATAGCGGCGCCGCAGCGTCTCGGTCTGTTCTCCCACATCGAGCCATAGGGCAAGGAGATCTTTGACCTCATTGCCTGCCTGCTCGTAGATGGGAAGGAAATCTTTCGACCATGGGCGGAGCTTCTTTTCATCGACGCAGCGTCCCATGATGCTCGGCTCATCGGTAAAGAATGCGATGACCGTCGTGCCGAAATACTCACGGAGCGCGTTGTAATAGGCATCGTATGTCACGCGGAGGAATTTCTGCATGGCTTCCGGATTCAAGAGGTCCGCTGCCTTTGGGGCTGCTGGCTCACCATCATCTTCGCCGAAATGGACGCCGCGGATCGTACCATGTGAGTATGTCGCGATGATCGCATAGCCTTCATACCCATCGGGGACGTTCTTTTCTTGCTCAACGCGGATGGCCGTATCGAGATGGATGTATCCGTCTTTCTCTTTGACAGCAAGCGCTGCCAGCAGTTCCTCTCCTTCCTGGAGGTGGAACTGCTTGACTTCCTCGAACGGTTCGAGCCGGATGGCCCTTGCCGCGTACTCCGGGTTGCCCTTGACCACGAGGCCGTGGGCGGAGCCCGATGGGTACATCGCCTCATCGTAGAGCATGACTTTCATGTCGAGGCGATGGGCTTCCTCGACCGCCTCGCGGATAAGGCCGAGGTACTGGTCACTGAGATATTCGATATCATCTGCCAGGCCGAGCCGCGGATGAAGCACGATGCCGTCGAGGCCATGTGCCTTGAAATCGCGCAGCTGGCGTTTCATCTCCTCCGCCTCGAGTTCGCCATTCAGAAACCAGAACGGCATTTCCGTGAACTCGGCGGGCGGCTTGATGAAGGTCTCGCGCAGGGTATCCATCGCCTGCGGCGAGGTTGGATCGGTTCTTGTCATTTTCCTCTCTCCTTCGAGGATTTCCTCACTGCTCGATGAGCCAGCGGCGAAGTTTCAGCGTCTCGGTACCAGCCATGAGTACGATGCCGATGCCATGCGGATCGTTCAGCACCCAGGTGAGCTCGTCGCGGTAGTAGGTGCTGCGGAACGAATACCCGGAGCCCTGGCAGATGCCGTAGACGTTGCCATGGCCATCGACGGCTTTCGTCGTGAGTCCCATCCAGCCTGTCTCGACGGCATCGATGTATTTTTCCGAATCCGGCAGCCAGCCATTGCGGACGCCGCGCGCGAAGGCGCTGACGAACATGGCCGTGCAGCTCGCCTCCTGATAGGATGTCGGATCCGTGAGGACCTGATGCCACATGCCGTCCTCATCCTGCAGCCGGAGATAGCCCTCGCAGAGCGTCTGGAAGAAGTTCAGCAGAGCATCGCGTTTCTCGTGGCCCCAGTCCATGACCTGCAGGAGCTCCGACAGGGAAAACAGCACCCATCCATTGCCGCGCCCCCAGGGAATGTGGTTGGAGAGGCCGCGATCCGTGAGGTACACGTGGCTCATGATCTGCTTGTCCGGCATGTAAAGGTATTTTTTGAACATCTCGAACTGGTGCGCCGCATCGTCGATGTATTTCCGGTCTCCCGTACGCTGATAATAGCGGCAGAGGAACGGCACGCTCATGTAGAGGTCATCCGCCCACATCGTTCCGTTCATCTCGGCGAGGCCGGCCTTGCCGCGGCAAAGCGTGCCATCCTCGAGACGTGCCTGCTTATGCTCGATATAATCTGCCGTATAGGCGGCGATTTTCTCGCAATCCTCGAGCGGCGTATCCTTGTCGAGCTCGAGCATCAGCGAGGCGAAGGAACCACAGTCATCCAAGCTGTCGATATTCGAGAGCTGGTTGTTGATGCCCGGGGCACCGAACTTTTTGCGATCCCAGAGAGAGTAGTCGTAAAACTTCGTTGCCGTCTCAACGTGCTTCAGCAGGTAATCGAGTACACCCGGCGCCTTGAGCTCCCGCAGCATCGAGAGGATGCCATAGAGCGTGACGCCCAGCGGGTAGTTCCATTTGCCGAAGAACGGCCGCTCGATGAAAGGCCGGACATAGGCATTCGGTACATCGAGGCGCCAGTATTCCTCGTTGTGGAGCTTCGTGATATCCGTGAGCTTCAGCGGGTCGAGAATCTGCGTTTCCTTCATGGTACCGAGATAAAGCCATGCGTCATCGTAATCCATGACGCCGGCGGGATTCATGAGGCGGATTTCGCGGCCATTCTGCAGCAGCTTCAGGTCATAGCCCCAGGCTTTTTCGCTGGAAACGACCGTCACAAACAGATTCTGCCATCCGCCATTCACCGGGATTTCCGTGTCAACCTCCCCGCCATCATGGGAAAGCTCCTGTTCCTCTGCGCCGAGGAAAATGCTCGCACGTCCCGTAACCTTTCCTTTCACCGTCAGCGTGCCCGGCAGGAGGAATGCCTGCGTCCAGCCCAGTGCTTTGCAGCCTTCCTGAAGGCCGTAGATCCTGCCGAGATTGCCCCGCGCCTTTTCCTCCTCGGTCCAGTGGATCTGTGGCAGCCAGTTGAGACTGCGCCACCAGATGCCATCCGTAAAATCCGGATCGACGAGACGGTCGCCGGGCTCAGAGTACGCCCAGCCCTCCCAGCCCTGCGTATCCGGCAGTGGCATGATGAAGTGGAACGGGAAATTCTTGAACCGGCCCGTACCGAAAACACCGCCAAAACCGAGCGTTGTCTTGCAGAACTCGATGACAATGTCGTTCCAGCCGGCCTTTGCCTCGACGTTCATCTTGCGGAAGCGCCTCGGATCTCGCTCCTCCTCGTAATTCGAGTGGAAGATCATCTCGCCGTTGCACCAGACCGTCATCGGACCGATAGCTGAGGCGCTGAAGGTCACCGTTCCGGCTTCATCGCGCCAAAGACGTCCCCATGCATAGGAATACTGCATGAGCTCTGCATCTGGAAACCGCTCGCCAAGATCGAAAACATAGCGGTAATCGTCCTGCCGGCGGAACCCGCTCGTGAGGCTCACACGGAAGCTCGCCTGTCCGGGAGGATTCGCACCCATATAACGCATCGCGATCGTGCGGAGTTCTGCCGGGATCTGATGATGCATCGCGAGGTCCAGGCTCTGTTCTTTATCGAAATAAGCTGCCAAAGCGAATCCTTCCTTTCATCTCTGATCGTACGTGTCATTCTCTGCCGTATTGCCATGTGCCGCCGATACCTGAACATGATCCAGATGAAGGTCTTCGACGGCTGAGATCGTACCGAACTCACCCGTGTCGAGCTTCACATCGCGGAACACGATATGCTTCATCGGCTTCGGTTCTGCACCCTGCAGGTCGAACGCTCTCGATGAACCTTCATAATCCTCGTCATAGTCGGCTTTTACGTGGCTGACTTCGACATGCTCGATAGCCGTGAACTGCTGATTCTCCGGAACCGGAGCCGCCAGGCGGCGCCAATAGTCAGGAACTTCTCCCTCTTCTGGCAGGATAAAGCGGTTGTAGGCCGGATGCCAGTCGAGCAGCCAGGAGAACGGGAACAGCACGTTATGCATGGTGAGATAGGCAACGTCTACACCGCGGATATAGCCGCCACGCAGTCGGGATGATTTGATGCGGAAGCCGCAGTCCGTCTCGCGGAACACGCAATCATGGATGCGGATGTCCTCGATGCCGCCCGAAACCTCACTGCCGATTGTGATGCCCGCTCCCGAGCGGATCTGGCAGCCGCGGATCTCGACATCCCGGCAGGGACGGTTTACGCGGAGCCCATCCGCATCACGGCCGGATTTGATGACGATATCGTCGTCGTTGCAAGCCACCTCACAGTCCTCGATAAGGATGTGCTCGCAGGAATCGACGTCGATGCCGTCTGTACTCGGTCCCGCATTGTCGCGGATGTCCAGATTCGCCACGCGGACGTTCTGGCAATAGGTTAGCTGCACCGTCCAGAAACCGGACCGGCGCGCCGTAAAGCTCGTGAGTTCCACATCATTGCTGTCCTGCACGAGCACGAGACGCGGACGCTGGATTTCATAGTCTGCTACCCAGCGAAGATTTTTCGCATCGTACCCGGCGCGTCGGCCGCCGTGACCATCCTCGCCCCAATACTCGTTCCACCACTTTTCACCGCGTCCATCGAGGGTGCCCTCTCCCTCTATCGTCACATCCTCGCAGCCGAGGATATTGATGAGCGCCGCCGGCCACGGCATCTCGAATCCTGCGATGCGCGTATCGATGAACGGATAATCGCCGATCGCCTCACTGCCGAGGAGCACCGCCCCTTTCTCGAGATGCAGCGCCGTATGGCTGGCGAGGAAGATGCTGCCGAGGAGATATATTCCTTTTGGCACCAGGATGATGCCATGCACCTCTGCCGCAGTATCGATGGCCTTTTGGAATGCCTTCGTATCCAGTGTCTTTCCGTCGGCTGCTGCACCGCAGTCCATGACCGATACGACTTCCTGTGCCGTCTTTGCCAATGTCTGATCAATCATCCCCGTCGGCTCCTTCCTCTGTATCCAGGATTGCATCCGCGAGGTCCAGCGTCGTCTTCCTCAGTTCTTCGAGGAAAAGCTGCGCGATACGGTCTGCGCCGCTCTCGATGAAATGCGTATCATCCTTGTGTCCATCCAGGTAGTCCGGATACTCGCCCAGTTCTACGTTCATGAAAAGCTTCTTCGACTCGTCCGGCCCGAGCTCCATATAGAGCTGGCGCGTGGCGGCATTCATATCGATGCACGGGACGGAAAGCTCCTTCGCAAGGTCCTTCATGGCCTGCACATACGGCTCATGCGTCTTCTTCAGATTGCCAGCCTCATCGAAATGCCTGCGCTCCACCGGTGTCACGAGAACCGGGAATGCGTAATGCGCCCGTGCGCCCTCGATGTACTGACGCAGATAGCCTTGAAACTCCTCCACGGGATGCTCGTAATGCAGTTTCTCATCGTTATGGGCAAACTGGATGAGGAGGTAATCCTCCGGCTCGATCTGATGCAGGATTTCCGCCAGGCGCCGCTCCTCGATGAAGCTCTTGCTGCTCTTACCGCAGACGGCCATGTTCCGGATCTCGATATGGCGGCTGTCGAAATATTTTCCGATCTGCTGACCCCAGCCGCTCATCGGCTCCTCATCGCCGCCGTAATCCGCCATCGTGGAATCGCCGGCCAGCCAGACACGGTGGAGGCGGAACCGCGTGAGGTAATGTTTCAGCGGGAGCTCCGATTTCTCCAGTTCGCCGATGAGCAGCTCCGCCATCTTATCGGCTCCGGCTTCCTGGAAATGGGTATTGTCCGCGCCGCCATTCGGGTAATTCACGCTCACATCCGGACCGAACTGCAGGAACCAGCGCTGCGTGCCCGATGCACCGAAACTGTCGAACAGCCGCCCGCTGACAGCAGAGAGATCGAGGAGCGCGACATGCTCGGCCTCCGCGACGGCTTTCATCGCCTCGACATAGGGGCCATGGTCATAGATGAGACGGCCATCCGCACCGAAGTTCCTTCGCTGCATCGGCGTCACGAGAACGGGAATGGCCTCGTGACGGCGCGCCGTCTCAATATACTGGCGGAGGAACTTGCCGAAGTCATGCTTTGGCTCAACATAGCGCTGCGGTTTTGCGATGGTCGCATCGTTATGCCCGAACTGGATCAAGAGATAATCTCCTTGGGCAATCTCGCGCTCGATGCGGGCGAGCCTGCCCTCCTCGATGAACGTCCGTGAGCTGCGGCCGCACATCGCATAGTTGCGGACGACGACCTGATGCCGGTCGAAGAACTTCGGCAGCATCTGGCCCCAGCCCGCCATCGGGTGCTGACGGCATCCATAATCGGCCACGGTAGAATCACCTGCGAGGAAAATATGTATGGGAGTGTTTTTCATAGGATTTGCCTCGATTTCTATAATGTAGGGGGTGATAGGGAAAAGAAAAGGAATGGGATGATTCGGGGAATGATGATCTTGGTTAACGTACTGTAGCCGATTATGGCTGCCGCCAGCATGTTATCGGGCTGTCATAATCACGAAATCAATAACGGAATGCCTTCACTGCCTCGTTGAGCTCACCAGCGAGTTTGGTCAGGCTCTCGCTGGCCGCTGCGACCTCCTCGGCTGCAGCGGACTGTTCCTCGGCTGCGGCTGAGACGGACTGCATCTCATCCGCTACGCGGGTGCTGTGTTCCTTGACGCGCCGACCTTCTGCCGTAGCATCTGCCATGTTGCCGGATCCACCGGCGACCGCATCTGCGATTTCTCCGGCCTGGCTGGCCGTAGCGACAACGAGCTGCTCGATGCTGCCGAAGATATCCTGCAGGCGGCGCATCTGCTCCGCCCCGGCCTCGACCTGCGTCTGGCCGCCCTGCATCGCCTGCACGGCATCCTGCGTATCGGACTGGATGGTTTGGATCATCTCGGCAATCTGCTTTGCTGCCTCCTGCGACTGCTCCGCGAGCTTCCGCACATTCTCTGCGACGACGGCAAATCCCTTGCCCTGTTCACCGGCACGCGCTGCCTCAATGGCTGCATTGAGTGCCAGGAGATTCGTCTGCTCAGCGATCGTCGCAATCGTATCGACGATCTTGCCGATTTCATCGGAGCGGTCGCCGAGGATATTGACGAATTCGGCTGAGGACTGTACAGAGTCACGAACCTTTTCCATCTGACGGGTGGAAGCGCCAATCGCCTTGCTGCCGGACACAGCATTGTCTCTGGCGTGGCCAGAATTCTCGGCTGTGCGGTCGGTCTGCGTCCTCACGCTTTCCATCGCATCCGCAACTTTCTCCATCGAATGCAGACTGCTCTCCACCGCTTCCTGCTGTTCATCGACCAGCGAAGCGGCCTGGGAGACCGACGAGGCAATCTGCGAGGAGGCCTGCGCGGACTGCATAGAGGTCTGCGTCAGCATGCTGGCCGAATTCGTGACTTTCTCACTGCTCTGCTTGATCTGGGCGAACAATGTGGCAAGTCGCTGACGCATATGCTCGAGCGCACGCTCCATTTCGCGGAATTCATCGCCGTGCTCTTGCGTAGAAAGTCCCTTATCGCGGAAATCACAATGGAGAAAGTCCTTGCAGACGGCAGTCATGCGGCGGAGCGGCATGCGGATTTCCCGCACGATCCACCAGGTGAACAGGCTCAGGAGAAGGATACCGACGAGCGTCACGATGGTCATGTTGCGGACGGCCCGCCCGAGCTCGGCTTCATTGTTTTCCTGAACCTGCTCCATATCCGCGAGCGTGTCCTTTTCCAGTTCGCCGAGATCTTTCTTGATGGCTGTCGTCGCATCCTTGACGGGAGCGACGTAGTTTTCGAGGGATTCCTTGTCCTTGCCCTGCACCAGCAGGTCATCGCTCTTCTTCATGGTATCGCGGAACTTTGCCCAGTCCTTTTCGCTCTGCGCGATACCGGCCTGGATGTCCGGCTTGTCCGGAGCTACGCTCTTGTAGTCTTCCCAGTTCTTCTCAAATTCCTTGATGTTGCCATCGTTGGCCGGAATCACGTTGCCCCGCTGCTTCTCATACGGCGTTTTCTCCGTCACGACATCGGGCCTGGCAACGGCTGAGTCGAGAAAAGCAATCTGCATCTTGCGAATAACGAGCTGTTCTCCAGCCAAAGCACGCTCCGCCTTGACACGCTGTTCATACGTCTGCATATTCTCCCGTGATGCCTGCAGAGATTGATAGCCGGTCACGCCGATGCAAATCATGATCAGCGCGGAAAGCACCACGTAGATGGCCAGCTTCCCAGCGATTTTCATGTTCGACAGATTCATCTCTTATCCGCTCCTTTGGATCGTTGCCTATGCGAAATGTTTATTTCTGTGCTACTGGTTCTGCTGCCATCTCCGTGACGAAATCGTTGTTGCCCCAGCACTTCTCATACGGATGGCCCGTGAGGTCTTCGACGACCTTGCGCGTCTCCGGCGTGACATCTGCCATACTGCCGCCCTCGCGGAGGCGGGAAACTTCTTCGCGGATAACGCGATGCGTATGCTGCGTCAGATGGAACTTGAACGTCGTGAACAGGCCGAAGCTGATGATGACGATAGGAACGATCGTATACATGATGAGGAGCATGTCAATCGTGGCATCCGGCTGGGTCTGAGAGTTCTTGACAAAGCCCGTTGCCTCAAGCAGGAAGCCGATCAGCACAACCTCCAGCGTCGTAAACAGGACATCGAGGAAATTGTTGACGCCGGAGTAGATTCCCTCGCGGCGACGGCCCGTCAGGACCTCATCGATATCCGGGATGAAAGCGAAGGTGTACTGCATCGCGTTCACGAGACCAGCCTTGCCGAAGTTCATTGCGATGACGAGGATGATGAGCATAATCTCCGTGTTGCTCGGATGGGCGACACCCAGATAGAAGAAACCGAGCAGGATCATGATGGACGATACACCGCCGATGCGGTACGTCACATTGCCGTTCGTCTTATCCGTCAACCAGATGTAGAAGGCCAGGAATGCCATGCCGAAGCAGAAGCCTGCGGCCGTGGAAACGGAAACGACTTTCGGATTCAGCAGCAGCACGAAGACGATGAAGTAAGTATTGATCGTGCCGGCTAGGGAGCGGAACATCTGCTCCGAAAGGTACATGCAGAGGTAAAGGCGGTAAGCGCGGAGCTTGACAGCCGATTTGAAATCATGAACGACGACGCGGAGGGACTCCATGAAACTCGGACGCTTCGTGACCGCCATCTCCTTAGCGAGGAATCCCGGATCGACGGGACGCTCGAACACGGAGAAATAGAAGAGCACGAGGAACAGCAGGGAAATGACATCGTAGGTGACGGCGGCGAGGAAGAACGTCGTTGCGTTATCCGAGCCGAACACATCGAAGAACCATACGGTTGCCATCGAGGACGTGATGCCGGCGATGGCAGCGCCGACCTGATTCATGCCGGCGAGCTGTGCCTTCTCCGACGGCGTGCGCGCCATCTCTGCGGCGAACGTGCCCTGCGAAACCGTTGCGAGCGGATTGACAAAGGACGTCAGCAGCAGCAGCGTCACGTAATACCAGATTGGCATATCCGGAATCCAGTAAAGCGGGAACGTCGCAACCTTCCACGGTATTGCGATGAGAAGCATCGACTTACGGCGTCCGAACCGGCGTCCGAACTTCGTCTCATAAAGATGATCGCTGATCGAGCCGAACAGCGGTGTCAGGAATGCACTGATGAGCTTACTGGCTGCGAGCACCGATGCGATAAACGCGATCGAGATATTACAGAATGTCGTGTAGAAGAACATCTGCCAGGCATTGACCAGCGTATCTGTGACGGTCGACAACTGATAACAGGAGAACCCCAGCTTGTTCCATAATTTCAATTCATGCACTTTTTGCTGCATGTGAAACTCTCCTCCCCCAAATAGAGCCTAAAGATTTCTACGATGAGTCTCGGATTTAGAAACCGTTCCACAATTCCATATACTGCTGAAATTGCTTGATTTATATGGTTTTTGACTCATCCAGTAATTTTCACAATTTTGATTACAAATCTTTCTTCATCGACTTGCTGTGGAATTTTTATAAACCGGTTTATCCTTGTTTCTTCAACACATATAATAGCACGCCGAAAGTAAAAGTGCAAGCATTTTTTCTTTGTTTTGTACAGATTCTTCGATTTTCCAGCTCATAAAACCACATTTCTGAACAGAATGAAAGAGTTTACATGAAGATGTCGCACGATTCAAAATGCGCATACAATAAGGGCTGAGCGATATGTCCACCCTCTGGCAGATGCCGCTCAGCCCTATGGAAAATATTTTTTTCGAAACCAGTTTCTACTTATTCCGCTTCCTCTTCTTCATCCGGAATCCGGTCCGGATCGATGAAGATATGCCCGCAATCCAAGCAGACGCGGGAGTGCTTCCAGGTTTCCCAGTCTTTCGGATACTCCTCCTTCACTCGGTTGAAAGCATTTACACGCATAGGATAAGCCTCGATGCGGGCCTTCTGTGAACGCCAGGCAAAGACGAGGTCGAGAAGGTAGCCGACGAAGAAAGCTATGTTGAATACGATGAAGATAAGCCGCGCCAGATGCGCTGCTGGATGGAAGATCCAGGAGAAAAGCTGCATGGCACCATAGAGCACCGCATAAGATAGGATCATCACGGGGATGCGCACGGCGAGCATAGCGCCGAGCCCGCCCGGACGCTGCACGAACTCTTCCAGCTTCGGCGCACCCGGTGCTGTCCCAACCTTTTTCGCCTGCTCTGCCTCGCCGCTGCTCTGCCAAAAGATGGCATGCATGCGTGCCGTGCGCGTGCCATTGCAGTCCGGGCAGTGGCATGGCATCAGCATTTGTTTTTCATCCATCGGTCAATTCTCTCCTTTCTCCGTCAGACAGCAGCCTTCTGATAGGCACGTTCCAGCTGAGCCATGAGCTCACGGTGCACGAAACGCAGCAGGCGGTCCTCATCCTGTTTCGATAGAGCCAGCAGGCTGTCGCCGTCGCGGTATCCCGCATAGAAGAGCTGCTGCAGAAGCTGGCGCGCGAGCAGGAGTTCCGTGTAGAGCGCGGCGACATTCGCCTCGCTGGCCGCCGGTGTCATATCGGCATCGAAACCGGCGATATCGAAATCCTCAGGCACGACGAGTTCCGGGCTGCCAGCCATGAGCTGCAGCTCATTCGCCTCACGCTGCGAGGCCGGTACCATCTTTTGGCGGCAGTAGTTGTCAAAATCGTCAGCCGCGAGATACGAGCCATGCGAAACAAACGAGGCAAACTCGCTCATGAGGCGCATGGCGAAATTATGCTCAAAGACGGCCAGCCGTTTCATAAAATCGACGGGACTGGATTTCGTGCCCACCGTGTCACGATGCGCTTTCTCCACATAGGCCTCGGCCGCTCGTGCCCAAACATCGGGGCGCGCATCGTACGAGGTCGTACTCACCCCCTGGCGGAACTGGAGATTCTTTGCCGCATCGGTCATGAGTTTCTTGACCGCTTCCTGGATACGATTCATGAAAATTCTTCTTTCTGCATAAAATTTGAGGGAGGCAGTCCCTATGCGGAAACTGCCTCCCCCATTATATCACATCGGCACGATCGTGCCATCCTTCAGCAGGTAGAGATACGCCTCAGCGACCTCTCCGCCCGTAACAGCCTCGACGGCTTCACGATACAGGCGGATCTGTTCGCGATGGCGCTTTTCCGCATGCTCGGGATCGGTATCGCGGTCGGTCTTATAATCGACGAGCACATACCTGCCCGGCTCCCGCTCGTAGAGCAGGTCGATGACGCCCTGCACGAAAACTTCTTCTTCGGAGTCTTTTGGTAACCCGTCATAGAATTTCTTCGCGGGCAGCAGGCGGCTGAACGGCAGTTCGCGCCAGACCTGCTTTGCGCTGCGGACCTCTTTGCCCAGCTTCGAATCGCAGAATCCCTGCAGGCTCTTGATGTAAATCGCAGAAACATCTTCCTCACGGATGATTTCCTTAGCCGCCATGCGCTCTACCTGCGCCTGAAGCCCCTGGAAGCTCGTGTCACCGGAAAAGTCGATATGCTGCATGACGCTGTGCATCAGCGTGCCATACTCTGCGCCCGAGCGGCCTTTTCTGTCCTGCACGAACACCGGACGTTTCCACGGCTGCTGCTTTTCCTCCTGCGGCTGCACGGCGGGAACCGGCTGCTCGTCCGGCTCGGCAAACCGGCGCTTGATTTCCGTAACCGTGAGTTTTGCTGAGACATTTTCGAGGCCCTGGGTATCGTAGTGCCAGCCGAGGATGGACGCAACCTTATCTCTGGCTTCTGATGCCTCCAGCGGCTTCATGGCATGGACAGCCTCCAGGATGGTATCGGCATCTTTCTCCCGTTCTTCCGTGACCGGATGCAGGTCTTCCTGCTGGACGATATGAATCTTATAATGTCCTTTATCATAACGGGGCAGGGAAAGTGTCGCTCCCCCGGCGATGCCGGCCGTCTCGCGCAGGGGACGGCCATCCGGCATCCGCATGAGCGCCATGAGCACCCAATCGAGGAAAGAGTCTGCGGAAAGGACCTTGCCGGACGGCAGCACCGTCCCCTCAGCATCCGCCAGGCCGGCCCATTTCTTTGCCTTGTTCTCCCATTCCGTCTCCTTCATCGACGCCGTGAGGATGAGTTTCTCCCGTGCGCGGGTCAGTGCCACATAGAGCACACGGAGTTCTTCTGCCTTGGTTTCTGCATGCTTGGACTGACGGATGGTGCGCCACGGCGCCGTCTGGTAGCACTGGCTCGTCTCCGGATCGACGACCTTCGGGCCGATGCCCAGCTTCTTGTGCAGCAGGACTGTCGTTTCTTTATCATCCAACTGGAATCGCTTCGCCATATCCGGCACGAAGACGACAGGGAATTCCAGTCCTTTGCTCTTGTGGATGGTCATGATGCGCACGACATTCTCCCCCGCACCGAGCGTACGCGCCACCGATAGGTCCGTTTCGCGCTTCTTCATCTGATCGATGAAACGCAGGAAGCGGTAGAGGCCGCGGTAATTCGTCTTTTCATAGGCCGATGCCCGGTCGATAAGCATGCGCAGGTTCGCCTGGCGCAGCAGGCCGCCCGGCAGGCCGCCGACATAATTATAATAGCCCGTTGCCTGGTAAAGATAGCGGATCAATTCCGGGACGCGCAGGTCACGGGCTGCATTGCGCCAGTCCGCCATGCGGTTATGGAATGCCGCTGCCTTGTCCGCCAGCCGCCCGGAAAGCTTGCTCTCCGGCGCATAGGCTGCCAGGAGCGCCCCATAGAGATCCGTATCTGGCGAGGCTGCCCGGATCTTCGCGATATCCTGCATCGAAAAATCACCGATGGGCGAGGCCATGATGGCTGCCAGTGGGATGTCCTGGCGCACGTTATCCAGGCAGGCCAGCAGGTCCAGCACGATGCGGACTTCCTGTGCCTCGAAATAACCGGCATCCGCGTCCGCATAGGCGGGTATCCCGTTCTTCCGAAGCTGTTCCAGCACGATCTGTGCTTTCCCCTGCACCGAACGCATGAGGATGGCCGCGTCGCGCCACTGCATCGCGCGGTATCCTTTCAGGCCTTTATCGTAGACCAGGGTCTGCGCATCGATCATCTTCTGGATGCGCTCGGCCATGTACTGCCCCTCCGCTTCGAGGTTTTTCAGTTCCGGCTGTGCTTCCTCCTCATCCTCCTCATTCTCCGCGGCTTTTTCCTTCTTGGCATCCGGATTCATGACCACGGCGAGCTCCACGGGACCGTCCAGTCCTGCCCGCCCCTTTGGGAGTTCCGGGTAGTCCAGTCCTGCGTAGAGCGCTTCCTCCTCATCGTAGTCGATCTCCATCGTTCCGCTCTGCATCACCTGCGTGAACAGGACGTTGACCGCGTCGAGCACGCCCGCGCGGCTGCGGAAATTTTTCTTCAGATGGATGAGTGCGTATGGTTTCCCCTCGGCAGCCAGCTTCGGATAAGCGTGCTGCTTCTGCTGGATCAGATCCGGGTCCGCGAGGCGGAACTTATAGATGCTCTGCTTCACATCACCGACCAGGAAGACATTCGGATCATCCGGGCGCGCGACCAGCGAAAAAATAGCCTCCTGCACGCTATTCGTATCCTGGTACTCGTCGACCATGATTTCCTGATACTTCTCCTGCAAGGCAATCGCGGTCGCCGACGGCACGATCTTCCCCGTCGTGCGGCGTACCTCGTCATCCGAAAGGATCTGCAGGGCAAAATGCTCGAGATCGCCGAAATCCGCGATGTTCTTCTCCTTCTTCGCCTGCTGGAAGGCACGCGAAAATTGGATGGCCAGCGTACAGAGCTCAGCCACCGGCCCTGCACAGGCCGCGATTTCTTCACGGATGCCTTCCTCAGAAGCGGGGAAATATTGGGTAGACATCTCCTCGAATTGTGTTTTCAGCGAATCGATAGCCGCTTTGCACGCCGCCTTCACTTCCGGATCTTCCGGCGCTTTCCTGTATGGATTTTTTGTGAAATTCGGCCACGCGAATGCGGCGATACGCTGCTGGATAGCATCCCAGGGTGCATGCGCATGGAAATCGTTATAGCAGGCAGATACCAGCCCGTAGATTTCATCGATGGCAATGGCATATCCGCTGCCCTCCACATCACTCTGGAACGGCAGGAGCTCACGGGCACTTTCCATCCATGCATCGATGGCATGCTCGAGATAGGGATACAGGATCTGGATCCACGGTTCCTGCCAAAGGTCTTCCTCTTTCGCCTCATAGCGTTTCGGCTGCTCGGCAAGCCAGTCTTCGGGGAATGGCTGTGCCTGGGCGAAGCGCCATACGGCAAGGACCAGCTTCTTGGCCTTTTCATCTCCACGGTTATCCCCATAGGCATCTGTGAACGCCATGAAGTGCTTATCCTTCTTGGCGTAAAGTTCTTCGAAAAGGGCATCGATCGTATCCTGCTGCAGCAGCTGTTTCTCCTGCTCATCCGCGAGACGGAATTGCGGATCGAGATCCACTTCCGAAAGATTCGTGCGAATCACGCGCTGGCAGAAGGAATGGAACGTCGAAATCGAAGCGCCCGAAAGGAGGACGAGCTGACGTTCCAGCCTGGCAATCGTATCCGAATCCTCCGCCTCTGCCAATTCTTTCTGCAGAGCTCCGTCAATGCGGTCGCGCATCTCGGCGGCCGCCGCATTGGTGAACGTCAGCACCAGCAGGCGGTCCACATCGCAGCCGCCGTGCAACAGGGACTGGATGATGCGTTCTACGAGTACCGCCGTCTTTCCCGAGCCAGCCGCTGCTGCGACAAGGATGTTCCGGTGCCGGAGCTCGATGGCTTTCGTCTGATCCTCTGTCCATTTCGTCATCATGGTTCCTCCTTGGTTCCCGTGCATTCCTGCATCGCCTGCAGGATCTCTTCATCCTTCATCTTCTTGTCAACGACCTCATATTCATCACCCATCGTCGGGTCAAAACCACAAAGGTCATGGTACGGACAGATATTGCAGGCATTCCAATCTGAAGCGCGGTACGGCCTTGCGCGCATGTCCCCCTGGAGGATGCGCCGGCTCGTATCGCGGATCAGATAGCCCACATAGTCGAGCAGCAGATCGAATTCTTCTTTAGATTTCAGGTGTTTCCGTGCCTTTGCAGATAAACTTCCCTTTGGGGTATACGTAATGGGGAAGAATTTGCCGCTGGCATCCAGGGCCTCATAGACCTCTTTATCGGCTAGTACCCATCCCGGCATCTGCAATTTCTCGAGGACCGCTTCCTCCGCCTGCTCTGCCGTCATTTTCTGCACCGGATCCAGCACGATATCCTTCAGGAAGCAATAGAGCACCCCTGCCGGCGTACTTCCCTCCTGGAGGCTTTTCGCGACCAGCATATAGACGAGCAGCTGGATATGGATACCATAGTAGATATCGATGAGGTTGATGGCCGCTTTGCCTGTCTTGTAGTCCATGACGAGGAAATATCTCCCATCCCCGGTTGCGTCGATACGGTCAATTTGCCCGCGAATCTCGACCTGCACGCCATCGACATCGTAGGTGAGCGGCGGCAGGCTGCCGTCTCCCATCCCGAAAGACTGCTCGAACAGCACCGGATGGAACTGGCTCGCCTTGTCGTATGCGATGAGCCTGTGGATCGAGCGCTCTGCCGTCCTGCGGATGCGCGTGAGGAGATGCTGATTCGTCTCTGTCTTCATCATGAGCTGACCGCGCAGTTTCGGCGCCAGTTCCTGCATGAGACGCTGGCACATCTCGGCGCATTCGCCATCGCCGACCTCTGCCCAGCGCTTTCCCTGCTCGCGGAGTTCCTCGCCGAAACCGCGCAGGACACTGTGCAGCAGGACGCCGAGGTCGGGCAGCTGGAACTCGTAATCCTTGCGCTCTTTCAATGCCAGCCCATACTTGGCGAAATGCTGGAACGGACACTGCCGGTATCCCTCGAAACGGGATACGCTGCCCTTCATGCGTTTTTTGCGGGCGAAAAGATCCAAGGCCAGCCTCGGTGGCAGGCTCTCCTCCCTCGGTTTGTCGAACAGACCATTCAGGGAAAGCTGCAATACATTCCTGTCGCTGCCCTTCTCCAGGAACCAGTTATAGACATCCCGCCAGAATGCCGGCATATGCCCCTGGTCGCGCTCACCGCGCAGGGCAGCCGTGAGACCGGAAAGTGCTGGCCGCGGGGCTGAGAGCAGCAGGTCATCCGCGCGCTCGATGGTCTCGATCGGCACCGTGATGGTCTCTGCTTTCGGCAGGATACGGTGCAGGCGGTCGACGAAAGCGGACGGCAGGTTTTCCTTGCCAGCCGCATCCGAAAGGGCAAACGACACCCAAAGATAGTCCCGTGCCTCCGTAAAGCCACGGTACAGCAGATAGGATTCGCCGTAGCTCCTTTCGAGGCCGCCCGACGAGATCTTCACGCCCAGATCCTGCAGATGCAGGCGGTCGGCATCCGACAGCAGGCCGCTCTCGTGGATCTTGCGCGGCATCACGCCCTCATTCGCGCCAAGGATGTAGATGGCGCGCACATTATCCAGGCTGTTCTGGTCGAACGAGGCAATGGTCACGGCATCGACGCCTGGGGGAACGAGCGAAAGCTGCAGCGCATCGAGGCCATCCTCCAGCACAGAGGCATACTCCCTGCGGCTCATCTTGTCATCGCCGATCACCGTCACGAACTGGTCGAGAAGGTCTATGATGCCGTTCCATATCTGCCGGTCTTCTGCGGCCAGCGCCAGGCTCGTCTCACCTTTCTCCTCTTTCCGTGCCTCGACCGCTGCGCGCTCATCGAGCCGCGCCGGCACATCGAGTGCGAGCAGGAAATCATAGACTGCCTGCGTCATCGCGCGCACCGTCTCCGCCTCCGACAGAGCCGCATCGAGCATTTCGAGCGGTCCGGCCACCTGCCTGCGCCAGAGGTTGACGGCCGTGAGCTCTGCCTTCTGCTTGTCAGACAGTTCTTCATCGTCCTCCAGGGCATAGGTATCATGCCAGGCCCAGTCTTCTTCCTGCGTCCATGTCTTCTTGCCACGGATACCGAAGGCACGCACATAGTTCTCGAGCAGGTCGATATTCTCCACCGTGAGCTCCGGCCAGAACTCCGTGCGCAGGCAGCGGAACATCGGCTCCGGCCGCCAGCCCCGCAAGGCCTCGAAGACCGAGCGCAGCAGCTCGGACAGCGGATGGTGCAGGCTCTCCCTCTTGCTGTCCATGAAATACGGGATGCCATAATCCGGCAGCGTAAGCCGCAGGATGTCCGCATACGTGTCGGCATCGCGCACGAGCACGCCGATATCACGCCAGCGATACCCCTGCTCACGGCAGAGGCGCAGGATATCCGCCGCCATGACACCGACCTCCAGGCGCGCATTCGCCGCCTCGACGATGCGCAGGCCGCCCGCATCCTCCTGCGGCACTTGCGGAAAACGGAACAAGGCCCGCTCGATATGCCGGAGAGCCGGTGCACGGAACCGGGACAGATCCCCCAGGCTCAGATAACGCCGCTTCGGCTGGATGCCGAGCCGATCCGCCAGTTCCTCAAGATCCTCCATCGTCTGGCAGCTGCGGTGGAACAAGCCGCTTTCATTCTTATTCTCGCAGCTTCCGGCATCCGGATCCATCGCGAACGTCACATGCACCGCCTTCACCTTCTGCAGCAGCGCCGTGAGGATTCTTTGCTCCTGCGGGTTGAAGAAGACGAAGCCATCCACCCAGACCTCCGCGTTTTCGAGGAGCGCTGCCTCAGGGATACGCGCAGCGAGCGTTTCCAGCATGTCTTCGGCATCGTTGGCACGCCCGGCGAGGGCCTTCTGGAAGTCCTCTGCCAGCAGGGCGATGTCGTGGAGCTTGCCCGCGAGCTGGGCATTGCCCTTCCCGAGTTTCTCCGCCGTTTCCGTCATCAGTTCCGGTGTGAAGCCATAGCTCTTGGCCTCCTGGATGGCCTCGGAAAGGTTCTCGCCGAAACCGTGCTGCTTCGCCGCGCGGCCGAATACCGTGAGGTCGTTCGCGCGTGCCGTCAGGATATGGCGCAGGAGCAGGCGCCGCCCGATTTCCGAGATGCGCGGCAGCACGGCGCCGCCCGTCTCGAGCAGCACCTGCCGCGCAAAACGGCGGAAACCGAACACATAGCTGCGCAGGAATCCCCTGCCCTGCGGAACCGACGAAGCGAGCCTGCGCTCCACCTTGAATGTCATGTGCTCCGGCAGGAGCAGGATCAGCGCCGGTCCCATCGGATCCTGCTCCATACGCTCCCGCATATCCTGCAGGCAGGCATGCGTCTTCCCGGAACCGCCCCGCCCCAGGATAAATTCGAGTGTTGCTGTCATATTGCCCTCCCCAAAAAGTTAAACTGCCTCTAAGGCTCCGTCCTCTGCCGGGCGAAGATTGAATGCCGCCGTGCTGCCGCCATGCGGGAGCTTGCGGACTTCGAGCCGCACGGGGATGCTCTGCTGCAGCTCCTCGACATGCGAAATGATGCCGACGAGGCGCCCGTGCTTCTGCAGCTGCATGAGGGCTTTCATCGCCGTATCGAGCGTCTCACTGTCGAGCGTACCGAAACCCTCGTCGATGAGCATCGTATCGAGGTGAATGCCGCCCGCATAGTCCTGCACCGTATCCGACAGCCCGAGGGCCAGCGAAAGGGATGCGAGGAACGACTCGCCGCCCGAAAGCGTCTCGAGCGGACGGGATACACCCGTATCGTTATCGAAGATATCCATATCGAGGCCGCCCTGACCGCCGCCGCGGTGCGCCGCCGCGACCAGCTCGTAGCGCTCTCCCGTCATGCTCAGCAAGCGGCGGTTCGCCGCCCCGATGATATCCTCGAGCCAGGCATGCAGAACATAGTTCTGAAACGTGATGCTTCCGCCCTTCCGGTCGCCGTTCGCCACGATATCGAGCTCGTTGAGGATCGCATACTGTTTTTGGACGGCCGCGCTCTCCTTCGCCACCTCATCGAGATTTTTCCGGCATTGCTGCAGCTGTTCCTGCACCGCAGCCGCCTGTGCCTGTGCACGCTGCTGCTGTGCAAGGGCATCGGCGGCCTGCGCGGCAGCCTGTTCGAGTGCCGGGAGATCCGGCTGCATGATCCCTGCCGCTTTCTGCTGTGCCTGCTCGAGGACCTTCTGTGCAGCAAAGGACTGCTTCTGATTGCTCTCGATCGTTTCGCGGACCTGCTGGCGGTAGGATTCCTGATCCCACGGAGCGGCCGACGCCTTCTGATAGGCCTCTACGGTATCGAAGCCGGCGTCCTGACGACGCACCTCGAAATCCGCCGCTGCCTGCGCGGCCTGCTGACGATATTCCTTGCATATGTCACGTGTCTTCAGATATGCCGTGCGCTTGGCAGAGAGCTGTATCCCTGCCTCCTCCTTGGCTTTCCGCACCTGTTCCATATGGTCGACGGCGTTCTGATAGGCCTGTTCTGCCTCGCGGCATGCCTTCTCCGCCGCACCGTCGGCGCGGTATATCTCGGGCAGGCGGGCTGCCACCGTCTCCACGGCTTTCTTCGCCGCGGCTTCATCAGCGCTGGCCTTTGTCACCTGCTCCTGCAAATCCTGCAGAGACTGACGGCTTTTTTCGATTTTCTCTGCCAGCTTTGCCTGGCGGCTCTGCAGGAGTTCACTCTGCTTCGCCGCCTGCTGAGCCTGCTTGGCCGCCGTGCGAACCTCCTGCATTTCCTTTTCGATTTCTTCCAAAGTACGCACGGAACCCAGAGCGTCGAGGCTCTTCTGCAGACCGTTCAGTTCCTTGTCCGCCTCCTGCCATTTCTTCTGAGCCTTCTCCGCCAGTCCGCGCGCCTGCTGGACATCTTCCCCGGCCTGCTTGATTGCTGCATCATCGGGGATGTCTTCCTGATGCACGGCCGGATGTGGATGGTCGATGGAGCCGCAGACCGGGCATGGCTTTCCATCCTCCAGGTCCCGTGCCACGAGATAGGCGCGGCCGAGACGGGCGGCCTGCTGCATCTGGCGCAGGCGCGTTTCCAGCTGTTCCTCGCCGTCCTTCGCTTTCTGCCATTCCGACTTTGCCGTTCCCGCCTTCTTTTCTGCCCCGCGGATCTGCTTCTGATAATCCGCCGCCTGCTGCGCACGCATCTCCTCTTTCGTCAGCGTCTCGAGTTTTGCCAGCAGGACAGCTGCCTGTGCTGCCTGCTGGCGAAGCGGCTCCACATCGGCAGCCATTTTTTTCTGCTCCGTTTCCTGCGCCGCCAGATCAGCCTTACTGCTTTGCAGTTTTTTCTTCAATGTCTCCGCCCGCTGCTCCGCCGCACGGGAAGCGGCCGATACCTGATTCCACGCCTTCGCATCGGGCAGGAGATGCTGCAGGTCCTGCATGGTTTGCTGCAGTTTGTCGCGCTCCGGCTGCTGTTTTTGCACATTCTCCCAATCCGCATCCGCCTTCTCAGCTGCCTTATGGGCTGCGATGCCTTCCTTTTTCAGCTTTTCGAGTTCCTGCTCTTTCTGCAAAGTCTGTCTCTCTGCCTGTTGTGCCTGCTTGTCGGCATCGGCGATGGAGGCTGCTTTCTCCGCCTGTTCGAGCTGTGCCCGGCGACCAGTGTCCTGCTGCACGACCTGACGGAGTCTGTCCAAATTCGCCTGAGCATTCTGGCACTCCTTCAGCAGATTGTCGGCCCGGCGGCCATCCTCCCATGCTTTCTGCGTCTGCTTCTGCTTTTTCTGCATCGGCTCTGCCTCAGCATCCAGCTTCTTCAGCAGTTCATCTTGCGCTGTGAGCTTTTCCTGGAAATCCTGCTCATCTTCGGCGCCTACACCATCCAGGAACGTTTTTCGACGATCCTTCAGGCGTTCATTTTCCTGCTTTGCCGCCTCTGCGCGCGTATGCAGCTTTTTCGCGATGGCATTGCAGATATCCGTGTCAAAGAGTTTCTGCATGAGGGCCGCGCGATCCGTCGTCTTGGACTGCAGGAACTTTTGGAACTCGCCCTGTGGCAGCAGCACAACCTGACGGAACTGCTTCACCTCCAACCCGATTCTGCGAACAATCTCCGCATTGAGCTCATCCTTGCCGCCCAGCACCGGCTCCTTGCTGCCATCCGGCAGGACTTTTTCCAGGACGAGCTGGTCGTTCAGCTTCTTGTGGTAGCGAACCGGCTTGCCGTTCTTCCCCGAGCGCGCATCCTTCTCCCGTACCTGCCCGCGGAAGATATGCCAGGTATCCCCTCCGATGGAAAACGTGAAGTCCACATACATCGGCACCAGAGAATCCGACTCCATGTTGCGCAGCACGCTCCCCTTGCGGGATTCCGTGCTGCCCGCACCGTACAGCGCATAGCACATGGCATCGAAAAGGCTCGTCTTGCCCGCGCCCGTCGGCCCGTCGATGAGGAAGAAATTGTTATCTCCCAGAACGGAAAAATCGATCACGGTCTTCTTTTCATACGGCCCGAAGGCCTGCAGTTCCAAACGCAGCGGTCTCATGCTTTCTCCCTCTCTTCCTTGTGCACTTCGCGGATGCAGTCGGCCAGAACAGCGCGCTCCTCTTCATCCATCTCACGGCCCATCTTCTCGCGGAAGAACTGATGGAACTTCTCCTCGTCCGTCAGCTGCTGCCGCTCCATTCCCTTATGCGTCGGCAGGTCCATGTCCTCCCGGACCGCGGCCAGCCCCGCCCAGTTGATATGCATGATATTCGGGAACTTCCTGCGCAGCTGCTCCTGCACGTTGAGCACACGGCGTTTATCGGTCAGGTCTGCCTGGATGTAGTCCTCCGACGGCGGGTAGGCCGTATCATCGGAAAGGATCGATTCGAACTCTCCACGGATGCGCCGCACATCCCGAGCCGGATGCAGCGGGATATCCTCACGGCTCACCTCTCCCTCGCCGTCGATATCGACGACGCTGACGCACTTATCCGTCTGCGCCTCGTTAAAGGAATACTTCATGAGCGACCCGCTGTAGCGCACGGTCGGCACGCCGACCTGCTGCGGATTGTGCAGATGGCCGAGCGCCACGTAATCGTAGCCTTTAAAGATGCCCGGCTGGACGTTGCCCGAGCCGCCCACGGCCAGCGGACGCTCAGAGTCCGACTCCTGCCCGCCCGCCAGGAAGGCATGGGCCACGGCGACAGAGCGCATTCCCTCCGGCAGCACTTTTCTGGCCTCATCTACGACGAGCTTGTTCGCCTCGTTGAACCCTGTCAGTGACATTTCCTCGGTTGATGCGGGGAAAACCTGCCGCACCATGCCCGGATCCAGATACGGAAAAAGCTGGAACGCGATTTCGCCATACGAATCCTCGAAGATGACTGGGGAAAGATCCCGCGAAAGTTCCCCGCGCACAAATACGCCAGACTGCTCCATGAGCCTGCTGCCGAAGCCGATGCGCGCTGCGCTGTCATGATTGCCAGCGATGTAGAGGACTTTGACCTTCTGCTCGACGAGCTTCGTGAGGATCTCGCTAAAAAGGTCCACGGCCTCGACGGGCGGCACGGCACGGTCATAGATATCGCCCGCGATGACGACGGCATCCACCTTTTCGTCTTTGACGAGCGGCAAAAACTGCTCCCGGAGGAGTGTTCCCTGGTCCTCCGTCAGATGAACGCCATGGAAATACCTCCCCAGATGCCAGTCCGCTGTATGGATAAATCGCATAGTCCTTCCTCCCTGTTGTAAAATCCGAACATTTGTTATCCTCTATCTCTATTCTATACCTGATAGCAATTCCCTTTCGAAAACGGCAGAAAAAATTCACCAATTTCCGTTTTTCGGGCTGTTCCCGATAGAGTGACATGATGTGCCCTCCTTTCCCGTTTCATCCCATATGCATCGTCCTGACCGATCCTTAAAGCATTTTATCGAGCAGTCCATCAATTTCTTCCCGGCAGCCCCTGACAACCGCCTGAGCCTGCTCCATCTTCTCCATTTCCTGCTGAAAGGCCTCTGCGATTTTCTTCTGCTCTTCCATCGGTGGCAGGGGAATCTGCACCTGGCCGAGCTGTCTCAGGCTGATGGCGCCGAGTTTCGTCCCGCCGGAGAGACGGTTCAGCTGAGCCAGCCCATCCCGGCCTTTCATGTACAGATAAAGGTAAGCTGGTTCTACCTGATCCTTGTCCGGGCGCAGGATATAGACGTTGCTGTCCGCCAGGATCTGCAGGTCACCCATATCCTGGATATAGCGAAACCGATAGGAAGACAGCCGCGTCATCACGATATCTCCCGGTTGCACGAGATATTTCTCCTCACCTTGCGGGACGTATGACAGGCTGCCCAGTTCCTCACTGTCAATCGTGCCAATCGTGATGACGCGGACATCCGTCTCGTGGTCGGGCGTCACAAGCTGCCTGAGCTTCATGGAGTTTGCGCCGCGCGTCATTTCTCTCAGGAGGTCACCCAGAGACACCGCCGGGTATTTCTGAGGGGGACCCGCCACATAATCGTCGGGCAGAAGTGACATCCCTTCCTGGAACTCCTGCACAGGGATATCCTTCACGCAGTCACCGCCGCGCGCGAGCATCTTTGCCACGCTCTTGCCAACGCCTGCCACCAGGCCGCTGCGGGCGATCTCGCGCTCACGATCTGCCGCCACCAGGCGGATTTTCTCACTGCCATGTTCGAGTACAACGAGGCAGCGGCCGCGCAGCAGATCCTCTGTTTCTACCGGCAAGGAAATGACGGCCGAGAGTTGTCTCCCCTGAATGAGTGCATGGAGGGCTTGCACGGGCGCCTTGCCATCCAGGGCATCGACAGGCAGGAGGGCAGCGAGACGGGCATCCTTTGGCATACGGTCCATCCAGTCCTGCAGCAGTTCCCAGTTCTCTGTAGGCTTTCCTTCCGGGAGATTTTCCGGTGCGAGCCATGCCTTTGTGATGACCGCCTCTGCGAAATCGGCTGCGCCAGCTCCCACCGGCAACATGTTGATGTCTCCCTCCGACAGGATGACCTGCAGATCCAGCAAAGGAAGGATCTCCGTTTTCACCGGCAGGCAGGCCGTCATTTCCACGCCTGCCAGCTGGTGGGCCGTTGCATTCATGTCCTGCACTTCTTCGCCGATAGAAAGGAAGTGATCCCACGGCCGCACATCCAAGGCAGCGATCACGCACTCGGTAAAAGCATGCAACGGCAGGGGACTTTTCTGCCGGCCGATCTTACTGAGAGCCGTAGCCCTGTACTTTCCGATACGGTATGTATGCTGGGCCAATTTCCCGATTTCCTCGTTCAGCTTTTCATGGACTTCACGGATCAAGGCCAGCGTTTCCGGGTATTTGGCATGTTTTCCCACATACTCCACGGCATTCTCCTCCCCACCACACTGAGAGGACAGGACCGTGAGTGCCAGCATAACCGCGGCGCGCTTCTCGATATCCCGCGTGGAAAGTTCCGGCCATGCGTCCCGGCACTCCCTCGTGACCCTGCTCCATAGCAGACGTGAAGTCACCCGGCTCAGGAACTCTGGCGAAAGGAACTTCCACCATTCCAGCTTATCTTTCTTTTCCATCATTTATGCTCTCCTTTCTTTTCTTCTCCGTCTTTCTCTTTTTCTGGATCGACCAACATATCCGGATGCTCCCAGATGAAGGACTGCAGCATATTGCAGAAATAGGCTCCCTGCCCAAATCGCTTCGCAACCTCCGCTGCTCCATTCAGGTAGCTCTGAAAGACGAGTTCCCGCCAGGGCTCAGGGATGCGGTTCAAGTTCTTCTGCGTACTTGCATCTTTTTCAGCCCGTTCCTGGATGTCCCTCACAAATCGGATGTCCCGCTGGGTCACATCATTCACGGTCACCGCGCTCGGATGATCCTTCTGCTGTTTTTCGCTGATAAGATCCATGATGGCCCAGTGCAGTTCGAGCATGGCGGCGCGCTTCTTGTAGTAAGGCGTCTCCAGCGTCACGATGCCGCAAGGGAAAGCCGTATGTAGGGCGTGACTGCTGTGTTCCGGATCCGTCTCGAAGGTTCCATCCGGTACGTAAGTCATCGTAACCGGGCCTTTGTCTTTCGTAAGCATGCGGAAAACGATCACCTCCCCCTGCTCTACGACGTTCTGCATCGGCCAGTGACTGACGATCGAGCCCTCGAGGTAATGAACCTTATCGTTATAGTCTTCCAGCATCATAAGGCTTGCTCCTTCGTCGTGAACCTGCTCCGCATTATACCAAACAAGGTAGTGCTCTACTGTTTCATCACTGAGGTGGAACCGGCAGACATCTCTCATCTTACGGTAGATACCGATGGATTCCAGCAATGTGACGCTTCCTTGAGTTCGAAGTGTGGTATTTGGTCTTTGCATTTGGCATCCTTCTTTCTTTTTTCTCTCCTCATCTCTATAATCATTGTAGTACCATTCTACTCTAAATGCAATAGTAAATTTCTACTTTAGTAAAATTTTACTATTGCCATTCAAAAAATACTGCTGCATCCTTTTCGGATACAGCAGTATCGATTCATTCCTTATGCTGTTGTCAGATGAAACTGAATGGCGTGAGCACCCTGCGCAGCGTGCGTCCGCATTTACACGGTGTATCATCGAAACTGACAGCCTGGCCCGTACGATAGCGGATGAGAGGCATAGCCTCCGCGTCCAGGGTTGTGATGACGAGTTCTCCCATCTGATGCGGATCCGTGACCGGCTCATCACTGTTGAAGGCGATAAGCTCCCCGTAGAAATGATCCTCCTGAAGGTGCTGCCCCGTACGTGCCTCGCACGGACAAAGCATCCCTCCCATGCCGATGGGTGCAGGTGCATAAACATTATAGACCTCTGCCTTCGTGCGCTCATAAATATGGCGCTGCATCGGATTCTGTATCGCATTCGGATTGACACAGATCACCCGTGCCAGCGGATAGTCCACGATATTCTTCCCGGCGGCCTGCATCTGGATAATGAGCTGCAGAACCATCTGCGGCGCCGCCACGATAGAATCGACGGTCACATGCTCCATGATCGGCAGCCACTGCCGGCTGTCTGCCCCAAAAGCCACGACAGCTGCACCGAGGAGCTCCAGCGCGTACTGAATATCCATGAAGCGCGTATCTGCCATATCACCAACGATGCCGACGACGGAAGTCTGGTTGACACCCGTACTCACGAGCATACGTGCTACCATCTCGACATTATGCCCGATGTCTCCATTGGTATAGAGCTTCAGTAGTGCGCCGGACTGCTCCTGCAAATGAGCAAAGCGCAACACGCTGGAAATCGGCATCGTCAGCATATCAAAGCTGTCTGTCTTGTAAAGATCGACATTCGTCAGGAACGGCAGTTTGCGGATATCGTCAAGCGTCTCGATTTCCTTGATATCCACACCCGCCGCAGCGAAATGTGACTGATAGAACGCACTTTTTTCCTGAACCCAGCGCAGTTCCTTTTTCAGTTTCTCCTCTTGCAGCTTCCGCAGGCTGTCGCGAGCCATTTGTTCGATCTGCGGATTTGCAAACATACCCATGCTCCCCTATCTATGCCCGCACCCTATCAGGCCAGCGGCTTCTGATAGAAGAACGGCTGAAAACTCGTGTAACCCAGCTTGCGGAAATTCAGGATAGCCTCCGTCGCGCCGACAAAGAGAATGCCACCTGGTTTCAGTGCCTCGAAGAAGTGTGCATAGAGCTGGTCTTTCGCTTCCTCGGTAAAATAGATGACGACATTGCGGCAAAGGATGAGATCAAACCCCGTCTCGAATTTATCCTTGAGCAGGTTATGATGCTTGAACTCGATGCAGCTCTTGATGTCATTCTTGATGGC
This sequence comes from uncultured Selenomonadales bacterium, assembly GCA_900315155.1. GTDB lineage: Bacteria > Bacillota > Negativicutes > Selenomonadales > Selenomonadaceae > UBA2897. The sequence continues at coordinate 106,180 of OMYB01000003.1, forward strand.
GTATTTGTCACCCTCGGCCTTGTCGAAGTATTTCGCACGGCGTTCCGGTGCCATGCTCTTGAGCTCATTCTCCGTGTAGACGCCGCGCTTTGCCTTCGCGATGATCTCGGTATCCAGGTCCGTAGCGAGGATGCGATGCTTCACGCCCGGCGTCATCTCTTTCATGATGATGGCGAGCGAGTAGGCCTCTGCACCGATGGAGCAGCCCGCGCTCCAGATATTCAGGCGCGATGAACGCTTGAGGAGATCCGGGATCACATCCGTCTCCAGCTTGCCGAACTTCTCCGGCGTACGGAAGAACTCCGATACGTTGATCGTCAGATACTCGATGAACGCGGCGAAATCATCCTTGTTCTGGCAGACATGATCGAAATATCCCGCATAAGAATCCATGTTCGCGCGGCGCACCAGATTGCCGATACGGCGCTTCATCTGCGGCTCTTTGTAGAGGTCGAGGTCGATATCCGTCTTAGCCTTGAGCTTTTTCTTAAACGAAGCCCAGTCATTTTCATCCATCATAAATGTTCCCTCCATTCATTCGTTCCCTGCTTATTTACTTAATTCATCTTGGAAAAGAAAAATCCTGCCTTACCGAAAAATATTGTCGAAATCTAACCAAATAAAAATCGCCACGGATAAATCCGCAGCGATTCGGTTTTCTGTTCTGTTTTTAGCAGCCTGTCAGGCTTTTGCCCGCTTTCAATGAGACTCCTGTGCCGTCATCTCCGCCTTGAGTTCCTGATAGTCCACGTGCTCACCGTGCTTCTCACGGACGACGACGGACTCCTGATACTCGAAGCATTCTTTTGCGATGTCCTTATTCAGCCAGAGCAGGCAGATGAGGTTCGGGATGGCCATGAGGCCGTTCATCGTATCGGAGAAGTTCCAGACGACCTCCAGCGTCGTCGTTGCGCCGACGAACGTCACGAGGCTGAACAGCACACGGTAAGCCATGATGACGGGGCGTTTGCTGATGAGATATTCGAGCGCTTTCTCTCCATAATACTCCCAGCCGAGGATGGTCGAAAAGGCAAACAGTGAAAGAGCAACGGAAACGATGAGCTTGCCGTATTCACCAAATACCGAGGAGAAGGCAAGGATCGTGAGCTGTGCGCCGGAAACGAGCTTGCCCGTATCCAGATCGACCGTCCCGAGCACACCCGACGAGGCAATAACGAGGCCCGTGAGCATGCAGATGATCATCGTATCGAAGAACGTACCCGTCATATTGACGTAGCCCTGGCGGGATGCATGGTCCGTGCGGGCTGCCGCTGCGGCAATCGGTGCGGAACCGAGGCCGGCCTCATTCGAGAAGACGCCGCGCGCAACGCCCCAGCGCATGGACGTAAGCCAGGTTGCCACGATAGAGCCGCCGACACCGCCGGCTGCCGCTGTCGGCGAGAACGCCATGCGGATCATCTCAGCAATACCAGCCGGTACCGCCTCGATATTCACGAGGATGACGATGCACGCCGTCACGAAATAAAACAGCGCCATGCAGGGCACGACAACGGAGGAAACCTTGCCAATGCTGTGGATGCCGCGCGTCAGGATGGACAGAGCGGCGATGGCAATGACGAGACCAACAATCCAGGTTGGGATGGCATAGCTCGAGAACAAGGCAGAGGAAATCGAGTTGGCCTGCGTCATGTTGCCGATACCGAAGGAAGCCGTGGTCGCAAAGAAGGCAAAGAGTGCGGCAAGGGCACGGCCGATGTACTTATTCGGGATGCCGTAGCGCATGGCGTACATCGGGCCGCCGGACATCTCGCCGACCGAGTTCGTCTGACGGTATTTGACCGCGAGCACGGACTCGCCGTATTTCGTCGACAGGCCAAAGCAGGCCGAGATGAACATCCACACGATGGCTCCCGGGCCGCCGAGGACCATAGCCGTCGCGACGCCGACGATATTACCCGTGCCGACCGTCGCCGACAGAGCTGTCATCAGGGACTGGAACGGCGAGATATCGCCCTCGTTGCTGCCCCTGCGCTGAAAGACCATGCGGAGCGCATAGCCAAGATTTCTCCATGGAAGGAATTTGAGCCGTATCGTCAGGAATACGCCCGTGCCGACCAGCAGCGCCAGCATGACAGGACCCCAGACGAAGTTATTGACGGCAGCCAGGATCGCCGATGCATCCATACAAGTGCTCCCCCTTTGAAAAGCCATGATACCGGCATCCGTGGAAATAAAAGAGACGCCCCGGGCCATTCGATCTCGGGACGTCGCCATTGACGTTTCCAGCAGATGCTAAAAATAAATGTACTTGTAAACTAGACCCTATTATAGCGCAAAAGTGTAAACTTGTAAACCTCTCAGGCGGAAAATATGATATTTTTTTATGTATACTATATCCGTCATGTATATCCCATGCTGTTGTTCGGTCTTCTTGCAATTCCTTCGTCAATACACTATAATAAAAGCAGAACAAACAAGAAAGACAATGGCTTAAATACCTAGAGGAGGCGTTTATCATGATTCGTCCAATGAATCCCTTCGATTTATCTGCCAAAGCCGACAAGGCCATGAGCATACTGGGCAACGCTGCAGAGACGCTTGCAGACCTCTCCTGCACGCCGATCGGTCACGTGAGCGGTGCTGTCTACCCGTTCCGCGTCGATATCGTCGATACGGAGAACTGCTATGAGCTCTTCGCCGACCTCGCCGGCTTCACGAAAGAGCAAATCACGGTATCCTACAGCAACAATGACAAGCTCGAAATCAAGGCGGAGCGCGAAGAGCCGGACGCGAGCGCCCATTTCGTCTGCCACGAGCGCCGCGCCTCGGTCTCCCGTTCGTTCGCCCTATCCGACGTCGATACAGAAAACGTCCATGTTACGTTCACGGATGGCGTCCTGCACGTTGTCCTGCCAAAAACAAAAGAGTCAATCAACAAGACGACGTTCTCGATTGACTGACCCTGAGTAATGCTATTCGTTTTTAGCCTTCCACATAATGGCTGAAGCTGCCGATGACAAGCTGTGGAAATTCCTCGTGCAATGTCGCGAGGAATTTTTTTGTACCTACCGTCCGTCCCTGTGCCTCCGGCATCATGGCGAGAAAGGCATCGGGGTCGATGTTGAGGTTGCGCACCTGAATCATCTGGACCGGCAGTTCGCGGAAAAACGCCTGCCACGCAGCCAGTTCCTCCTCGCGGTCGTTGAAGCCGGGGAAATAAAGCAGGTTCAGGGAAACGTAAACACCGTGATCCAGCGCGTAGCGGATGGATGCCTTGACATCGTCCAGATGATAGCTCGCACGGTAGTAGGCATCATAGCCCTCCGGGCGCGCGCTGATGATCGAAACGCGGATGGAGTCGAGTCCGGCGTCGACGATTTTCTTGATGCCGTCTGTCCAGCCCGCATTCGAGTTCATGTTGATCTGGCCCTTTGGGGTCTGTGCACGGATGAGCGCGATGCCCTTCGCGATCGTATCTGCGGCAAGGGACGGCTCCCCCTCGCAGCCCTGGCCGAAGCTCACGATGCCATCCGGAGCTACGGAGAGATGATAGACGCCGATTTCGGCTACTTCCTCCGGTGTCGGACGGAACTGGATACGGGACTGCGGCGATGGGCAGCACTCCGCCGGCTGCAGTGAGATGCAGCCGAAGCAGTTCGCGTTGCAGACGGGTGACACGGGGATGCCGCACTCCCAGCGGCGGTAAAACAGATTCTGCGCCGTGCAGCAATGCCACTCCAGCGAGCAATGCCCGAGGTGCTCGACGAGTCGGTTGCCCGGCAGGTCCTTCTTCGTGCGCTTCACGAGCTTTTTGAGCTCCGTCGTGTTGTAATGCGCGGGATCCCATTTGTCGTTCTCATCCGTGTAGATGGCGGCGCAGCAAAGCTGGTCGTGATAGACGACGACAGCCGTATAACCGTAGAGCGGCAGGCGCTCGGCATCGACATCACGCACGTAGGCCGGCATGTAGACGCGCGTATAGCCTGCGGGCAGGATGGCCGAAACGGCCGAGCCCGTGATCGGCAGCACCTCGCCATCCGCCGTCATGCCCACGGCCTGATGATCCGGCAGCAGCATGAGGTCGGCCGTATCCGGCAGCGGGATCAGGTCATCCGGCGTCAGCGGCACATTCTCCGCCCCCGTGCGCCCCATGCCCGCAAGCCCTGCCGCATCGAGGATATTCCCCTCCTCATCGGCATACACGGCCGTAATGCGTTCATCCGTCTGTTTAGCCATGATTTTCTCCTTCTCCCTTTCTGTCCTGGGATAATCAATCTGCCTCCCCCTCTGGGGGATGTGCCGAGCTTGCGAGGCAGAGAGGGTCGTCACTCCGACTCCGACACCTTCTCCTCCGCCACCCGCTTTTTCTTCTGCTTCTTCGGATTAAACCGATTCATCGCCATATCCACATCGTCATCGACGATGCACTCCACGGCCGGCAGCAGATACTCGATAGCAGCCTGGATCTTCGGCGCATCCTCCGCCGCGAACGGCGCGAGCACGTGGTTCACGACCGTCCAGCCCGGCGCCGGGCGTCCGATGCCCACGCGCACGCGCGCGAAATGCTCGTCGCCCACATGCGCGAGGATGGACTTGATGCCGTTATGGCCGCCCGCGCTTCCCTTCTTGCGGATGCGGATCGTACCGCAGGGGATATCCATATCGTCATGGCAGACGATGAGGTCCTCCGGCTCCAGTTTATAAAAATGCATGAGCGGCCCGAGCGCCCGTCCGCTCTCATTCATATACGTCTGCGGCTTCACGAGGAGCACTTTCTCCGCGCCGCGCCGCACCTCCGCGACCAGCGCCTCACTCTTCTCCTGCCACGACGTCACGCCCCAGCGCGCCGCCAGTGCATCCACGAGCATAAACCCCACATTATGTTTCGTCTGGGCATACTCCCGCCCGGGATTGCCCAGCCCCGCAATAATCTTCACCTTGCCGCCCCTTTCTCTAAACATATTACTATATTGTACCCATTATCGCGCTGAAGTGCAAGTGTGGAAACATCACAATAAACCGCACGCCTGGCATGGCAACCTGACGTGCGGTTTCATTATCTTTCTAAAGCTATCTTGCAACCCAAACGCTGCTCGCAATAATCTCTAACCGAATATATGAACCTCTCCGCAAACTCAACTGACTCCCCTGCCTGCTCGCGTGAGGGCATAATAAAGTCGGCATAGTCGCTCGTATCGCGTAATTTCGCAGCTTTATGTATAGCGCGCCCAAACTCCTTGGGAAATGTTTCCGTAGCTACATATTTCTCGTTAAACTTCCCGATAGCGTCTTTGTGCCGCCGATATTGCTGGCTGTCCATTGCGTGAACTGCAATAAGTGCCTTGTATATGGCGTAATAGGCACGATTGGCCGCGCTGGAATAATCTTCTGCCTCAAAATCCCGCTTAGCCGTCAGCAATCTATCGTAAGCTGCATGAATTCGTTCGACCACTAACTCTGGTATCGAATGCGACTCAGGCTGCGTTTCCATATAAATTGACACCGTCCTCTCGGACATTTTTTAGAAACTCATGGACATTTTTCCATTTCGTATATTCCAGCACACTCATAGTTACCGGTGATATCTCTATATGCTCCTGGACCTCGTATTCAAATACCAGTTCACACAAAGCATCGTCCTTGCTGTCAATAGTTTTGCGGTCCATGTCCAACAATAGAAGAATATCTACATCAGAACCATCGCGTTCGTCACCTCGAGCATATGAACCAAAGAGAATGACACTTTTAAGCGCATCTCCATAAATCGCTTTGATTTTGTCAATAAACGTGTTCAGTACGGGGTGGATGCGCTTCAAGCCTTTCCGCTCTATAGACATAATGAACATCCCCATTCTATCAATGAGTTCCCAGTCATTCAGATAACTGTCCCTAACAAATCTTACACTTATTATACAATATCGTCATCTGCTTGTTAAGTGGACGCTGAGCAAAGATATCACCATACAACAAAACATCCCCAGCGATACAGAAACAATCGCAGGGATGCCTTATTCTCGGATTTTATTAACGGACTGACGCGTTGCTCGTCAGCTCCTGCCTGTCACTGCCAAAGCACGGCTCAGTCGTTGGCCGTCGGGTCGCCGACGAGGTAGAGGTAGGCGATCACGACGAGGCCGAGGGCGATGCGGTACCAGCCGAAGGCCTTGAAGTCGTTCTTCTTGATATAGCGCAGCAGGAACTTGATCGACAGGATCGAGACGATGAATGCCGTGACCATGCCGACCACCATGATGATGATCTCGGCTCCCGTGTAGTGCCAGCCGAATTTCACCATCTTCAGCAGACTGGCACCGAACATGACTGGGATGGCGAGGAAGAACGTGAACTCCGTCGCGACGTAACGGCTCGTCCCGTAGAGGATACCACCGAGGATCGTCGCGCCGCTGCGGCTCGTGCCCGGCACGAGGGACAGCACCTGGAACATGCCGATGATAAACGCCGTCTTATAATCGAGCAGGCGCAGATCCGATACCTTCGGACGGCGATGCTTGTTGTAGTTCTCGACGACGATAAACAGGATACCGTAAAGGATGAGGGTAAAGGCTACAACCGGTGCCGTCATGAAATGCTCTTCCATGTAATCGTTGAAAAGCAGGCCGATAACCGCCGCCGGAACGCATGCCACGATGACTTTGCCCCAAAGGCTGAACGTATCGCGTTTCTCCTGCCGGCTCTTCCACGATGAGAACGGATTGAGTTTCTCGAAATTCAGGACCACGACGGCGAGGATCGCACCGAGCTGGATGACGACAAGGAACATATCCTTGAACTGCGTCGTCACATTCAGCCGTATGAACTCGTCCACGAGAATCATGTGACCCGTACTCGATACCGGCAGCCACTCCGTAAGGCCCTCGACAATGCCCAGGATGATGGTCTTGAGCAATTCTACAACACTTAAATCCACCGTACTTCCTCCTAAAAAATCAACGTGTTCAAATGCATATAGCAGAGCATATTATAGCACAGCAGAGATATAATTGCCCATATTTTTCCCATATCCGCTGCATATTTTATGAAAAACTTAAAAGAGCCGCCGCAAAGGGCGGCAGCTCAAAAAATCAAGGTCTGTACACGGCTCAGCGGAAGAGCTGGGATACAGAGCGGTGGCTCTGGATGCGCATGATGACATCGCCAAGGGCATCCGCCAGGGAGAGAACGACAATCTTGTCAGACTGCTTCTCCGGCGGCAGCGGAATCGTATCCGTGATGACGAGTTTCTCGATAGGAGACTCGTTGATGCGCTGAACAGCCGGATCGGAAAGGATCGCATGCGAGCAGCTGGCGAAGATGCGTTTTGCGCCGCGCTTCTCAAGTGCTTTCGCACCCTCGCAAAGCGAGCCTGCCGTATCGACGATATCGTCGATGATGACGGCCGTCTTGCCCTCGACATCACCGATGAGGTTCATGACCTCCGCGCAGCCCGGCTTCGGACGGCGTTTCTCGATGATGGCGATTGGGGCCTGGAGGTGGTCAGCGAGCACGCGGGCGCGCGTAACACCGCCGAGATCCGGGGAAACGACGACGACATCGTCGAGTTTCTGCGAACGGAAGTAGTTCGCAATGACCGGGGCAGCAGCCAGATGATCCACGGGGATATCAAAGAAGCCCTGAATCTGGCCGGCATGGAGATCGACCGTGACCACACGCGTAACACCAGCCGTCGTCATGAGGTTGGCGACGAGCTTCGCCGAAATCGGCTCACGGCCGCGCGTCTTGCGATCCTGGCGTGCATACGCATAGTACGGAACGACCGCCGTAATGCTGTGCGCCGAAGCGCGCTTGCATGCATCCGCCATGATGAGGAGTTCCATGAGGTTGTCGTTGACTGGATAGGACGTCGGCTGAATGATGAAAATATCCTTGCCACGGATACTTTCCGAGATCATGACCTGCGTTTCGCCATTGTTGAAATGACCAACGTATGCATCGCAGAGATTCACGCCAATGTGATCGGCGATCTTTTTCGCCAGATCCGGGTTCGCGTTGCCCGTCAGGATGCATAAGTTCCCAGTGTCTAAAGCCATTTTGTGATAATCCTCCAAATCTTGTTACAGAAAAACCTTCTTTTCCGGCCGCCCCGGCACAAGGCCACACGACCTGCCATAAACAGTATAACACGGTTCATGGCAAATGAACATAAAGCTTGAATTATTCCTAAAAATGGAATTTGCTCCCATCTTTATCCGGTATCTGCACGTCACTTATTGGTCGCGGCGATCTTTCCAGTTCTCGATGATGACCTGACGCGCGCGCGCGATGGCGAGCCCCTTCGACGGAACGGTATCCGTGATTGTGGAGCCGGCGGCGATATAGCCGTGATCCTCGACCGTGACCGGCGCGACGAGGTTCGAGTTGCACCCAACAAACGCATCGTCGCCGATCGTCGTGCGGTACTTCTTCTTGCCATCGTAGTTGACCGTCAGCGAGCCGCAGCCCATGTTGACGCGCGCGCCCATATCCGTATCGCCGATGTAGGACAGATGCGGCAGTTTCGTGCCCTCGCCGACGTTCGAGTTCTTGATCTCGACGAAGTTGCCGATCTTGACCTTCTTCGACAGATGCGTGTTCGGGCGGATATGAACGAACTGGCCGAGAATAACCTCATCGTCGATAACGGCATCATGTGCATAGGTGAACTGCCCCGTGACACGGTTGCCCACTTTCATGTTTTGGAAGCGGACGGACGGGCCGATCTCGCATTCCTCGCCGATTTCCGTGTTACCCTCGAGCCAGGTCTGCGGGTAGATCACCGTATCGCGGCCAACCTTGACATCGGCATCGATGTAAGTGCTGTCCGGATCCATGATCGTGACGCCCTCTGCCATGAGCTCCTCGTTCTTGCGGCGGCGCAGGATTTTCTCTGCACCGGCGAGCTGCAGGCGGGAGTTGATGCCGAGCGTATCCTCATAGTCATCTGCAGCGACAGCCCAGATCTTCTCGCCCTGCTGCTTCAGGATCCAGAGCACATCCGGCAGATAGTACTCGCCCTGTGCATTGTCATTCGTTACCTTTGCCAGCGAAGCGAACAAAGCCTGTGCGTCAAAGCAGTAAATACCGGAATTGACCTCGCGGACGCTGCGCTCCTCCTCCGTGGCATCCTTGTGCTCGACGATGCGCTCGACGGAGCCGTCTGCACTGCGGATGATGCGGCCATAGCCCGTCGCATCCGGCATGATGGCCGTGAGCACCGTGGCCTTGGCACCCGCCTGGACATGCTCATCGTAGAGCTTCTTCAGCAGGTCGCCCGTCAGCAGCGGTGTATCCCCGCAGAGAACCATGATCGTCCCCTTCTCGTCTCCGAGGAGCGGCTTGGCCTGCAGGACCGCATGGCCCGTACCGAGCTGCTCTTTCTGCTCGACGCACTCAGCCTGATCGCCGATCGCCGCACGAACCTGCTCACTGCCAAAGCCGGTGATGACGACCGTACGCTTCGAGCCGGCAGCCTTTGCCGCATCGATGACATGCTGAACCATCGACTTGCCGCCTGCCTTATGCAGGACCTTCGGCAGCTTGGACTTCATGCGGGTGCCTTTGCCGGCAGCCAGGATGACGGTAACTAAATCTGACATGATTATTTATCTCCTGTCCTTTTCTTCATAGAATTCTTTTTCTCCATTGCCTTCAGGAGGGTCTTCTCCGAGTTCTCCATGTGCTTCTCCGCGGCCTTGCTGGCAGCCTTGCTGTCACCGAGGGCAATCGCCTCGACGATGGCACGGTGCTCCTCAAGTGTAGCCTCGAGACGGCCGGGATACGACATCGACAGCGTGCGGAACCGTGTGAGCTGATCGCGCAGGTTCGAGATGATACCGACGAGCCGCTTATTGCGGGAAGCATGGTACAGCAGGTCGTGGAACTCGATATCGATCTCGACGATCTTCTCGATGTCCCTTTCCTTCATGTAGGAGCCGATCATCACGAGCAGACGTTGCAGATGCTCGAGCTCATCCGGCGTGATACGCTGAGCAGCCAAGCCGTTGGACAGGGACTCGAGAGCCCCGCGGATCTCGAAAATCTCGGAAACGTCCCGCATCGACATGCTCGCCACATAGGTACCGCGGCGCGGCATCATGATGACATACCCCTCGAGTTCGAGCTTGCGGATGGCTTCGCGTACCGGCGTACGGCTTACGCCCAGTTCCTCAGCGAGCTGAATCTCCATCAAACGCTCGCCCGGTTTGAGAACTCCTTCACGGATAGCATCGCGCAGCGATTCACAGACGACTTCTCGCAGTGGCTGATAGCTATCCAGTCTGATTGGCGCCAACTTATTCTTCATAAACGATTTCCTCTCTTCAGCGCATTTCGTGATTCTCTCCTGCAAGCTGTGTCACGAATACCTTGGCATCCGTCTGAGCCTGCAGATATGCTGCGATATCCCGTGCGGTCGACTCGGTGTCTGTCAGTCCGAAGACCGTAGGGCCGCTGCCGGACATCATGCTGGCCAGCGCTCCTTGATCAAGCATCATCTGCTTGTATCGAGAGATCACAGTATACTTTTTTATTGTAACACTTTCCAACACGTTGCACAATAAACTTGTAACCGCTTTCGGATCGTGTTCTCCCAGCGCTGCGATGACCGCATCGTTATCGGGATGGCGCTCTGCTCCCTCCGCATCATAGTTCTGGTAAGCCCAGGCCGTCGAGACGCCGACGGGTGGCTTTGCGAGCACCACCCAGAGCGGCGGCATCGCAGGCAGGCGGCGCAGCACTTCGCCGCGTCCCGTCGCCAGCATCGTACCCCCCTGGATGCAGAACGGGATATCGGAGCCGATAGCCGCACCGATCTCACAGAGCCGCTCCGTAGAGAATCCCAGTCCATAAAGCTCGTTCATGCCACGGATGACGGCGGCGGCATCCGTACTGCCGCCTGCGAGCCCTGCCGCAATGGGGATGCGTTTCGTGAGCTGGATATCGACACCCTTCGTACGGCCTGCCTTCATCATCGCCGCCGCTGCGCGCCAGGCGAGGTTCTTCTCATCTGCCTTGAGAAACGGCACATCGATGGAAAGCGTGATCGCATCGTCTTCGCGCCGCGTAAGCACCAGCGTATCGTGCAGCCCGATGGACTGCATGACCATCGCTACCTCATGGAACCCATCCTCCCGCTTGCCGAGGATATCCAGCGTCAGGTTGATCTTCGCATTGCCATCAATTGTTATCGTCTGTGCCATTTTCTTTCTCCTCCTCTTTCTGGCTCTTCTGCGCATGCGCCGACTGGATGAACGATACCCTGCCATCGAATTCCGGCAGCAGTTTCAGTGCGTTCTGCCCGCAGGTATCCGTACAGATGCCGCATCCCGTGCATTTCAAAGGATGGAATGTCACAACCTTGACCGCCCAGTCACACTCCAGGGCTTCCTCCGGGCAGACTGAGGCACAGAGACCGCAGGCATTGCATTTCGCCCCCACATCGATGCCCTGGAACAGTGGCGGAATCTCTCTTGCTGAAAGGTCGCCGACGCGCTCTTTTACGAATACCGCTGCATCGAAATCCACGCCAAGCGCAGCTGCCTGCCGTTTCTCCACCTCGACGACCTCATCCTGTGCGGCATGGAACAGGGCATGAAGCAGGCCGCGGCGCGCGACGCCACGCTCCATGAATGCTTTCTTTTCTCTTTTCTCTCCCTTCACGCGAACGAGATGGACGCGCGTCTCCACGTTCTCCCCACGGAGTGCCGCATTGCATGCATCCGCCTCCTGCTTCAACCAGTCATGTACGGTGGGGCGACAGTCTGTACAATGGGAAAGCTCAAGGTAAATATCTTTTTCGCGCGCAAGGCTCCATAGGATGCGCTTGTTCAGGAAGCCCAGGCAGGGAAAATCCGACTTCCTTACCTCCTTGCACACAAGCAGCGGCCTTTCCTTTTCCATAAGCTCCTGCAAGCCCTGCGCATAGTCCACATTCGCGACAACAGCCCCCGTCGGACAGACAGCTGTGCAAAGTCCGCACCCATCGCAGGCATCCTTGTCGATGGCATGCCAGGTGATGGCCTTCTGCGGGCATATATCCTCACATCGCGAGCAGTCTGCCGAAGCGTATTGGAACAGACATTTCGTGAGATCGATGGACCGATCGGTCAAACGTATCGCCTCATTTCCTTTTCTTTCTATCCCTATCAGTATAACATAGGAGATGCGAAAGTTTAAGGAATTTGTTAGAATAGATGCTAGAATAAAGGAGAAGTATTTCGATTCGAGGTCTTATCATGTTTCAAAAATTCTCGTGGAAGCATCTGCTCCCCGTCGGCCTGCTTGCCGCCGTTTTCATGGCATCCTACTGGTTCTTCTCTGGCGAACCGATTCCCGTCAGCATCGGCATCTTTGCCGCCGTGCTGGTTTCGTCACTCCCCATCCCGTGGCTGCTCTCATGCCCTGTCGCCCTCTGGCGCGCACGAAAAAAAGCCCTGGCCGCAGGAATCGAGCTGCCGGACAAAGACCTGCTCGCCGCACTCGCCCGCATGGACACACTGCTCCTCGGGCGCTGCGGCATCATCACATCCGGCGAGCCTTATATCGCCTCCACCACGCCGATCGGCACGAACCGTGCGGCTCTCCTCACGATGGCCGCTTCCGCTGAGCGGGAGGCAAAGCACCCCATCGGCAAAGCCATTGTAAAATTTGCAGAGGAGCACAACCTCCGCATCGTCGATCCTGTGACGACAAATGAGATGCCTGGCAAAGGCATCGAAGCCATCGTGAACCGCTCCCCCATCCGCGTCGGACGTCCGGACTGGCTCCAGGAGGAAGGGATCTCTATCGAGGCCGAGTATCTCACGCGCGCTGACCAGATTTCAGTGAAAGGGCGCCAGCCCATCTTCGTCACGGACAGCCGTTACCTGCGCGGCATCCTCGTGCTCGACGATGACATCCAGCCAGGCATCGTGCCTGCACTCCGCGACATCCGTCAGATGGGCATCCGCACGGTACTCCTCACCTCGGACAACGCACGCATCGCTCGCGCTACGGAAAAGCAGATCGAGGTCGATGAGGCCCACGGCAATGTCACCGCTGTCGGGTGGCAGAAAGAAGTCCGCGCCCGTCAGAGCCGCGGGAACTGCGTGGCCGTGCTCGGCGCTCCTTCCTTCGGAGAGGACAGCCTTGTCGCGCCGGATGCCGACCTCGGCGTGACGCCGCTCGCGGATGTTGCCACACTCGTCACCATTGCACGGCACGCGATGCGTATCGTACACCAGAACCAGACGATTTCGGTCATCACGGCCATCATGCTGCTCCTGCCTTCCATGGGCCTGCTGCATGCCTTCGGCGGCCCATTCATGCCGCCTTTCCTCCCCGCCATCGTGCTCGTTCTTGTGAGCATCCTCATCCTCGTGAATTCTCTGCGCGCCTGAGAAGGAATTCCCCCGATAAAAAGAGAACTTATACCTTAGGAATCAACCCTGGGTATAAGTTCTTTTTTACCATTTATGAACCATCTGCCTCATAAAGGAGGGAAAATCTATGGAAGCTTTGCTCTTATCGCGATGGCAGTTTGCCATCACCACCATCTATCATTTCCTGTTCGTGCCACTGACGCTCGGGCTCTCGATCTGGGTTGCCCTGCTCGAGACCTGCTCCGTCACGACGAAGCGGCCGCACTGGCGTGATACGAGCCGCCAGCTTGTGCGATTCTTTGGCACGCTCTTCCTCATCAACTTCGCCCTCGGCGTCGTCACGGGTATCGTGCAGGAATTCCACTTCGGCATGAACTGGTCGGAGTACGCCCGCTTCATGGGTGATATCTTCGGTGCGCCGCTCGCGCTCGAGGCACTGACTGCGTTCTTCCTCGAATCGACGTTCCTCGGCATCTGGATGTTCGGCTGGGATAAACTTTCGCCGAAACTCCACTGCGCATGCATCTGGATTGTCGCCCTGGGCAGCAATCTCTCGGCGTTCTGGATTCTCGTCGCAAACTCATTCATGCAGCATCCGGTCGGCTATGTGATCCGCAACGGCCGCGCCGAGATGGATAACTTCTTCGCGCTCGTCACGAATCCGTACGTCGTCGGCGAATACAGTCATGCGCTCTGCGCCGGTCTCTCGACGACGGGCATCCTCATCCTCGCCGTCTCCGCATGGAAATACCTCCACGACGAGGCCTCGCGCGCAGCTTTTGCCACAACGCTGAAGGCCGGCGCCATCTTCCTCGCCGTCGGCGTACTCGGCGTCATGGGCAGCGGCCACATGCACACGCAGTACCTCGCACAGGCAAACCCCATGAAGCTCTCCTCGATGGAGGCCCTCTGGGAAACGGAGGATCCGGCTCCCTTTGCCATCGTTGCAGACATCAACCAGGCCGCACAGAAAAATGATTTTGAAATCACCGTTCCCGGTGTCTTCTCGTTCATGCTCTATAACAAACCCACAGGTGAAGTGAAGGGCATCAACGCCGTCAACCGGGAGTATGAGCAGAAATACGGTGGCGGAGACTACCGCCCGGATGTCTGTGGCCTGTTCTGGACGTTCCGCATCATGGTTGCCAGCGGCGGCCTCATGCTGCTCGCGGCGCTCATCACCGGCTTCCTCGCCTGGACGAATCGGCTGAAGCTCTTCCCGATCTGGCTCAAAGTGCTGCCGTTCCTGCTCCCCCTGCCGTTCCTTGCCAATACATCCGGCTGGTTCGTCGCAGAGGCAGGCCGTCAGCCCTGGATCGTCGTCGGGCTGCAGAAAACGGCTGCGGCCGTCTCGCCGAACCTCACGGGACTCGATGTCTGGGTGACGCTCATCGGCTTCACGCTGATCTACCTCGTCCTCATCGTCATTGCCCTGCGGCTCGCCTGCCGCCATATCCGCCAAACGACGGTCACATATGACCTCGAAGGGAGGGATGCATAATGGATTACACGGTTATCTGGTTCATTCTCATCGTCGTCCTGTTCACGGGCTTCTTCTTCCTGGAGGGCTTCGATTACGGCGTCGGCACACTGATGCCGTTCATCAGCAAACGCGATGACGAACGCACAGCCATCATCCGCACAATCGGCCCGGTCTGGGACGGCAACGAAGTCTGGATGATCACGGCGGGCGGCGCACTCTTCGCCGCTTTCCCGCACGTCTATGCAACAATGTTCAGCGCATTCTACCTCGCGCTCTTCCTCATGCTCGTGGCGCTCATCCTGCGCGGCGTGGCCTTTGAGTTCCGTGCGCACACGCCGTGCGCCTGCGGCCGCCAGGCCTGGGATGCCGCCATCTGCTTTGGCAGTGCCGTCCCCGCATTCCTCTGGGGCGTCGCCGTCACAGACCTGCTCGCCGGCCTGCCCATCGGGGCAAATATGGCCTATCAGGGCACGTTCTTTGACCTGCTCACGCCGTACAGCGTCCTCGGCGGCCTCACGTTCCTCTTTGTCTTTGGCTACCACGGCGCAGCATTCCTGACGCTGCGACTGAAAGACGCGGGTCTCATCCTGCGCGTGCAGAGCCTCGGCCTGCGCATGGCCGCATGCGGCACATTCGCCTTCGTGCTCTGGGCTGTCTACACGTATCAGGCCACGACGCTCTTCCAGAGCCCCCTGGCTGCCGTGCTCCTCGCCGGTGCCGGCCTCTTCTTCGTCATGAGCGGTCTCTCGTTCTCCATCGCAAAGGGAAAGGCCAGCTTCATGCTCACGAGCCTCTCGATCGTCTGCACGACAGTTGCCGTCTTCGCCGGACTGTTCCCACGCCTCATGGTCTCGAGCCTGAACCCCGCGTGGAGCCTCACGATCGCGAACGCCTCGAGCTCGCCCTATACGCTGAGTATCATGACGGTCGCCGCGCTCGTGCTCGTCCCCATCGTGCTTATCTATCAGGGCTGGTGCTGGTACATCTTCCGCAAGCGCGTCGGCATCGGCGATGAGGAGAAGCACTGACTCATCCGTTTTCCGTAAAATACCGAAAAACAAGGGAACCATACGTTATGAAACTATCCCTGCTCAAAGCATTCTGTCACAAGAACCGCCGTCCCCTTCTCGGGCTCAGCTTACTCGAACTTCTTTCGGCTCTGCTGATCCTCCCCGCCTGCTATCTGATGACGCAGGTCATTGGCGGCGTGTTCCTGCAGGGATGGAATCTTCCCACGGCAGCACCAGACCTTCTGGTGCTGCTTTTTGTGCTGTCTGCACGTGAACTGCTCACACCGGTATCCAGCCGGATCCGTCGGGGCCTGTCTGGCAGCCTGCGTGCCTCCGTACGCCACGATCTCCACGCGTCCATGCTGCATGCCTCTCCGGATACCACAGTGGCAGCATCGCAGCGCTGCCTCACACTTGCGCTCGAAACGACCGATGCGCTCGACGATGCCCTCACGAAAGTCCTGCCGAACATCCTCAGCCTCGTCCTTCGCACGCCGCTGCTGCTCGTAGCGCTTTTCGTCGTGGATTGGCCGACGGGGGGCCTCGCACTCCTTACACTCCCCATCGCGCCGTTCCTGCTCTACCTCATCGGTACCGTCACGAAAGACCGCAGCCGGAAAGCCTGGCAGACCCTGCGCGAACTCTCAGCGGGTTTTGGTGAACTCGTCCAGGCCATCCCCGTAGTGAAGCTGTTCCATCGGACGGAAAACCAGCGTCAGCGCCTCTCGGAGATAAGCGCAGATTTTGCCCGCTCCTCCCTGCACGTGCTGCAGCTTGCTTTTCTCTCCTCTTTTGCGCTCGAGCTCATCACGACGCTTGCCATCGCGCTCATCGCCGTTGGCGTCGGCCTGCGCCTGCTTTACGGGCACTTGGACTTTGCCTCTGCCTTCTTTGTTCTCCTGCTCACTCCCGAATTCTATGCGCCTTTGCGCGAGGCCGGTTCTGGATTTCACGCGGGAATGACCGCCTATACGGCATGGCAGGATCTCGCTCCCTTCTTATCTGTACCAAATGCTCCGCAGGCAAGCGGCCGTCATGCCTCCCTGCGCGTCCCGCCCGCGATCCACCTGGATAGCATCCGCTACCGCTATCCCAGCTCAGATGCCGATGCCCTCGCTTCTCTCACGCTCACGATTGCCGCAGGAAAAATCACAGCCATCACCGGCCCGAGCGGCTGTGGCAAAAGCACGCTCGTCCGCCTCCTTGCCGGGCTTGCCCAGCCCACGGCAGGCTCCATCTGCTTCGGGGACCAGGCTCTCACAACGATGGCTCCCGAAAGCCGTCACAAGCTCATCGCGTTTGTCCCGCAGGAACCCCATCTCTACAACGCCACGCTGCGCGAAAATCTCACGCTTTCCTTTTCCGATACCTCCTCTGACCTCTCATCCCATGCCTTTTCCTCCCGTCCGTCACGCTCAGACATGGATTCTCCATACCATACCGTGCTTCAGCAGGCCGGACTATCCTCCTGGTACCAGTCTCTCCCCGATGGGCTTGCTACCCGTCTTGGCGAGAGGGGCATAACGCTATCGAACGGACAGCGTCACCGCCTCGGCCTTGCCCGTGCGCTCCTGCAAGGCCGTCCCATCCTCCTACTCGACGAGCCGACTGCCGGGCTCGATGCCAAAACGGAACAGCTTGTCCTGCACACGCTTCAGGATTTCAGCCGCCATCGCACGGTCATCCTCGTCACGCACCGCCCGGCCGCGCTCGCCATTGCCGATCATACCATCACCCTTGCCCCGCCTCAATCTGCCGCCAAGTCCGCCCCCTCCGGCTTGCATCCGGCCTCTCAGTCCCTGAACCGCAGCAAGCTCTCCGACTCTGGGTATCTCCCGTCCTCCCATCCCGATGATGCTGCCTCCGATGCCTCATCCCATCCCCATGCACAGGATGCCGCTCCACCTTCCCTGCTCGCCTACCTCGCTCCGGCTTCTTTTCTCGTCCTTCTACTCGTGAGCCTGCTCTCCATGACGACGGGCATCGGCCTGCTCGGCGCCGCAGCGTGGCTTATCGCCTCGGCCGCCCTTCATCCGCATCTCTACGCGCTCACGCTCGGCATCACGGCCGTGCGCGCCTGTGGTATCGGACGCGCTGCCTTTCGCTACGGTGAGCGCTATCTCACGCACCGCACGGCATTCTCCATTCAGACGCAGCTGCACCTGCGCCTCTACGACCATGCCGCCCGCCTTCTCCCCTTGCGCCGCGGCCCGGCCCGCCAGGGCGAGCTCCTGCACCGCCTGCTCACGGGTACGGCCACACTGCGCGATTTCTATCTACGCGGCCTTCTCCCGCCCCTCACCACAGGCATCTTTACCCTCATCGGCACGGTGGTTCTTTGGCCTTACCTGTCCTTTCCCGCCATCCTTCTCCCCCTATGCTGGCTCATTCACCTGATTCCTCTCGCCACTGTGCATCCTGCTGCGGCTCATACACAGGCCAGGCAGGCGGCCCTTTACCGCAGCACGATCCTCGACTTCCTTACCGGCGGCGACGAACTACGGACGGCAGGATGCGCGCACCGTGCTGTCTCCTGCCTGGATTTTCGTGCCCAAAGCTGGCAGTCTCTCCTTTGCCGCCAGGAACAACAGCGCGACCTCCACGATATGGCTATTTCTCTCACAAATCCGTTCACGCTCATCCTGCTCACGGCCCTGCTCATCCCATCCGTGACAAACGGGAGCATGACAGGTATTACCCTTGCCGTTTTCCTTCTTCTGCTCGAATCCCTCCTCGCAGAGTACCGCGCGCTCCCCGCCTCTGCCCGCCAGGCCCGCGAGGCAATATCCACGGCAAGGCAGCTCTTTGCCACCTCAGATTCCGATGAGCGGATCTCATCCCACGAGGGCCTGGCCGCCATGCCCCCCGACTCATCCAGGCTGGACGCAGCGCCCGGCACATCTTCCCTGCTTTCCGTCCACGGTCTTTCTTTCGGCTATGATGCCAGCCATCCCGTCCTGCAGGATCTCTCGTTCACTGTCCTTCCCGGCCAGCATACGGCCATCATCGGCGAGAGCGGTGCTGGCAAAACAACGCTCGCGAACCTTCTTGCCGGTGTCTGGCCCCCCGACGCCGGTACCATCACATGCACTTGCCCCATGACGGTTCTCCCTCAGGGCAGCCATCTTTTTTCTGCCTCCATCCGCACAAACTTCACGTACCTCTACCCCGGCATGCCAGACAAAAAAATACGGGCTGCCCTGCAGGACGCCCAGTTGGCTTCACTACCTATCGATGCATATCTTGGTGAAAATGCCAGCCATCTTTCCGGTGGTCAGCGCACGCGCCTCATTACGGCTCTCACGATTGCCAGCGATGCACCGCTCCTTCTCCTCGACGAACCCACGAACGGCCTCGACGCTGCGGCCACTGACGCCCTTCTCGCCGCCTTGTTTGCCCGCGCTGCCTCCACAGGCCAGACATTTCTCATCATCACGCACGATCCGAAACCATTGGCATACTGCCATCAGACCATCCGATTTCCGTATATCATATAGGGAGGACGTTGCTATTTGATCCTCCCAATGTGGCAACATATTCCGTTCATCAAAAGATTGATACACAGGAGAAATATTTCTATGTCGATAAAAATAACCATGCCGAGTGATGTTCAGGTACTCGAACAGATCACCGAGCCCCTGCTGCGCTGGTATCATGCACAGGAAACCGACCGGCAGCTCCCCTGGCGTGAGGATCCTTCCCCCTACCACGTATGGCTTTCGGAAATCATGCTGCAGCAGACGCGGGCAGCAGCCGTCATTCCCTATTATGAGGCTTTCCTCGCGGCACTGCCAACGATCGGCAACCTCGCTGCCTGTGACGATGACCGTCTCATGAAACTCTGGCAGGGACTCGGCTACTACAGCCGTGCGCGCAATCTCAAAAAAGCCGCAGGCGTCATCATGGAGCAGCATGATGGCCAGCTCCCTGCCGATTTCAAGGCCCTGCGCGCCCTGCCAGGCATCGGGGACTACACGGCAGGAGCCATTGCCTCAATCGCATTCGGCCTGCCAGCCCCCGCCGTCGACGGCAACGTGCTGCGCACAGTCACGCGCCTGCTCGCCTGGCCCGCCGACATCCTCGCGGCCTCGACGAAGAAGGCAACAGCCGAACTTCTCGCGCCACACTATCCCACCGGGCACGAGGCCGGTGCGCTCAACCAGGCCTTTATGGACCTCGGCGCCACCATCTGCCTGCCGCACGGCACACCACACTGCGCCCGCTGCCCGCTCAGCCGTCTCTGCCTCTCCCACGCGGAGGGCCGTGAGGAGGAGTTCCCTCACAAAAAGCCCAAGAAAGAGCGCCGCAAGGAAAAACTCACGGTCTTCGTCCTGCATCAGGGGCCTGCCATCGCCCTGCGCCGCCGTCCCGATAGCGGCCTGCTCGCCGGGCTTTGGGAGTTCCCGCATGTCGATGGCCATCTGAAGAAAGCGGAGGCCCTGCAGCTGCTGCAGAGCAAAGGGTATACGATAGATTGCATGGTCCCCATGCCTGCGGCAAAGCATATCTTTTCTCACATCGAATGGCAGATGCATGGGTATGAAGTCTGGCTGTCGGATCGGGGAGATCGCATAGCCGAGTCACCCGCAGACAGCACACGGGGAGGCCAGGAGCTGCGCTGGATTTCTCTCCCGGACGTACATACCTCCTACAGTATTCCCAGTGCGTTTCAGCATTTCCTCCCCGCCGGGTAATTTCCTGCCGATTTCCTTCTTTTTTTACGGATTTGGCAGGATAAATTTCCTCTTTCTCGAAGTAATATGATGTAAGTATTCTTATGTTTTTTGCATGCAACGATTGCTTGCCCTAACGGCAATAGAACGCGGTCGTACGATATGATGTGAGGTGTTGTTCATGTTCAGTATTTTTTCCAGCAATAAGGACACGAAACCGGCACAGCCAGCCCCAGCGGCGGCCGTACCTTCCCCGGCTTCCCGGATTCATCCGGCAGCTCCTGCCGCAGCTGCTCCGGATTCCCGTCCGGATATCCAGACGGCCTATCTCGGTGTTTCCGAACTGACCGCCGAAAAAATCCGGGATCTCACGAACCTGCCGCAGGGCACGGCTCTCATGCTCGGCTTCGTCTCCCCGGATCTCTCCGTACCGGATGTCGCCCATACGTTGAAGCAGATCATCCCACCGAATACGAAGCTCATCCTCATGACGACGTCCGGTGAGCTCTGCCGCCGCCCGGGCCACAACACGATCTACTGCGAGGCTCCCGAGGGACGCGCAAAAGTCCTGCTGCAGACCTTCTCCCACCGCATGATCGAGGATACCTGCACGATCAGCCTGCCTTTGCCGAACGACGACCTGCGCAGCGGCGACGTCCAAATGACCGTCGAGGAACGCGTAAAGCAGATGACGGAGGAGATCCAGCGGGCAAAGATTCCGTTCCGCATCAGCGTCAACCACACCTTTGCACTCGTCTACGTCGACGGCGTATCGTTATGTGAGACCTTCGTGCTGCAGGCTCTCTATGAGTCCGGCAAGCTCTCCTGCCCCTTCATCGGTGGCAGTGCCGGCGGCAACATGGATTTCCAGCACACCTACATCTATGATGGCGAGCAGTGCGTCGAGAACCACGCCGTCATCACGCTCGTCCGCCTCGCAAAGGATTACCGTTACGGCATCCTGAAGACGCAGGCCGTACAACGCACGGGCGATTCGTTCCAGATTGCTACAGCGAACACGTCCCTGCGTTATGTCGAGACCATCGCAGACCCGCAGACGGGCGAAGATGTCTCCTTCATCGAGGCGCTCGAAAAGCATTTTGGCATTAGCACGGCAGACGAACTGCAAAAAATCATGCAGGACTATACGTTTGCTACGAGCATCAATGGCGAAGACTTCATCCGATCCATCGCCTCCATCGATGACGCGAACGACCGCATCTCGTTCTTCTGCGATGTCGTCACGGGCGAGACGCTCTATCTGATGAAGCGTCAGCCGCTCGGTACCTCCATCCAAAACGATGCCGCCGCCTTCCGCCAGGGCAAGCCGGCCCCAATCGGCGGTATCCTGAACGACTGCATCCTGCGCCGCCTCGGCTATCCGGAGGAGATCAAGCACGTCGACGAGTTCAAGAATATCCCGGTCGCCGGTTTCTCCAGCTTCGGCGAGATTGCCGGCCTGCACGTCAACGAGACGCTCACGGCTGTCTTCTTCTATCACGCGCCATCCGGCACGCCGTTCTCCGATGCGTATCTCGATAACTTCGCCCGCATCTACTCCGACTGCCGCGCGTTCTTCCTTCATCGCGTCATCGGCCGCCAGCGCCACACGGATGATCTGAAAAACAACATCATCCAGATGTTCCAGGATTACCAGGGCAAGATGCCGGCCATCGTCGACACAATCTCCCGCATGTCGAACGACGTCGAAATGATCCAGGACTCCATCAAAAAACTCGCCTCGGGCATCGATGAACAGAACGGCCTGTTCAACCAACTCATGGACCGCAACAACGAGATCACGCCGAAACTCGACATGCTCTCGCAGAACACGCAGAAGATCAACGATGTCATGCAGATGATCGATGCCATCGCGTCGCAGATCAACCTGCTCGCCCTGAACGCCGCCATCGAGGCCGCCCGCGCCGGTGAGGCAGGGCGCGGTTTCTCCGTCGTCGCACAGGAGGTCCGCAAGCTCTCCGAGAATACGCAGAGCAGCCTCGAGACCTCCGATGCCGCCATCCGCGTCCTGCTCGGCGACGTCAAGGAAATCGACACGATCCTCGAGGATAATAAGACGTTCGAGGACAAGATCAGCGAGTTTGATGAACATTTCGCCAAAGAGATGAAAGACCTGCACAAGAGCCTGAACGAAGGCATCAGCCACATCCAGAACTCCACGAAATCCATCAAGGCACTCGAGGCCATCAACGAGGAGACCCAGCGCCACATGGACCAGCTCACCACGACGATCCACAACATCGAGATGGGCATCTGATCATCCGATCGCCAAAAAACCGCTGCCAGCAAACATGCTGGCAGCGGTTTTTTATGCTGCAAGATTTATTTTGCTTGCTTAGCCGCCTCGATGACAGCCTCCGCCTGACGCTCCGGGACGACCTCGTAGCGCAGGAATGTGCGCGTAAACGTGCCGCGCCCCTGGGTCTGGGAGCGGAGGTCCGTTGCGTACTGGTAAAGCTCGGCCTCCGGTGCCTCGGCGTGGACGACCATTTCGCCTTTTTCGCCTGCATCTGTGCCGAGGATACGGGCACGCTTGCTGTTCAGCGTGCCGATGATATTGCCGACGTAGTACTCAGGCGCCGTGACCGTCACGCTGTCGATGGGCTCGAGCAGCACAGGCTCGGCGTCCATGACGCCTTTCTTCAGCGCGATGGCCGTCGCGGCCTTGAACGACGCTTCCGACGAATCGACGGGATGAGACGAGCCGTCGTAGAGGTTGACTTTCACATCGACGACGGGATAGCCTGCGAGGATGCCGCCTGCAAGCGTCTCCTGTGTGCCTTTCTCTACGGCGGGGATGAACTGACGCGGCACGCTGCCGCCGAAGACCGTCTCCGTGAACGCGTTGCCTTCGCCTGCGTTCTGCGGTGATATCTCGAGCAGCACGTGGCCGTATTGGCCGTGGCCGCCGCTTTGCTTCTTGTACTTGCCCTCGGCCCGGACGGTTTTCCGGATTGTCTCGCGGTAGGCGATACGCGGTTTCGTCAGCGTCAGGCCGACGTGATATTTCGCCTCCAGCTTTTCCTCAAGCAGCTTCAGCTGCATCTCGCCGATGCCGGCGAGAATCGTTTCCTTCGTGCCCTGATCTTTACGCATGGCAAGCGTCGGGTCAGCTTCTTCGCATTTCGCGATGGCTGCAAAGAGCTTGTCTTCTTCGCCCTTCTTCTTCGGATGCACGGCCATCTCCAGCATCGGCGTCGGGAACGGCAGGACTTCGTAGGCAATCGGCGCGCTCTGTGCCGCGAGCGTGTCGCCCGTCTGGACGTTCGCGAGCTTCGCCGTCACGACGATATCGCCCGCATGTGCGACAGCGACGCTATGCCCATGTTTGCCGCGCAGCGTCTGGAGCGCGCCGATGCGCTCCGTACGGCCCGTCGTCACGTCCAGCACGCTCGTGTCCGCTTTCAGCGTGCCGGAATAAATGCGCAGATACGTCTGGCGTCCTGCGAGCGGGTCAACCGTCGTTTTCCATGCAAATGCCGAGAACGCGTCGTCCACGCTGCGCTCGACGAGATCTTCCGTGCCCGGCACTGTGCCGAGCGCCGTACGCTCTGCCGGTGACGGCACATAGGCCGCGATGCCATTCAGGAGTTTCTTCACGCCGATGTCCGCTTTCGCCGAACCGCAGAACACGGGGAACAGCTTGCCCGCAGTGATGCCTTGTTTCAATGCGTCACCGACCTCGTCCTCGCTGAGCTCCTGCCCGTCGAGATATTTTTCCAAAAGCTCGTTGTTATAGTCTGCGACAGCCTCGATGAGCGTCTGGCGCGCCACCTCCACGTCCGCATCCAGATACTCTGGGATACCTGTCACGACACAGTCGTCCTCGTCATGCGGCACGATCTTGCCGTGCATCTTCAGGAGATCAACCACGCCCTGGAACGCCGCTTCCTGGCCGATCGGCAGCTGCACCGGTACAACGCCCGCCCCAAAGCGCACGCGAAGTTCGTCGACGACAGCGTGGAAATCCGTGTGCTCACGATCCATCTTGTTGATGAAGAAGAGAATGGGAAGCTCCCTCTCCTTCGCGAGGTTCCAGAATTTTTCTGTCTCGACCTCGACGCCGGAATGCGCCGAAACGACGAGCACAGCTGCGTCCGCCGCGTTCATGGCCTCTATGGCCTCGCCGACGAAATCGGGATACCCTGGCGTGTCGAGGAGATTCAGCTTCCAGTCGCCCCACTCGCAGGCGGCGAGCTTCGCTTCCATCGTGAGCCTCTTCTCCTGCTCCTCCGGACTGGCGTCCAAAAGGCTCGTGCCCTCGTCAACGCTGCCGCGCCGCTTCTCGTTACCCGCATGATAGAGCGCATCGTCCAAAAGGCTCGTCTTGCCGCAGTTGCCGTGGCCGAGGAATACGACGTTTCGGATGTCCGTACTGGTAAATTCTTTCATTCCGATCCCTCCAGAATACGTTATGATACTCTTTGTTTCCTCTTTTTATTTGTTATGATTCGCGCAAGGATAAAAAAGTTCCTGCCGGTGCAACCGTTTTTCGTCAAAAATTGCGAGCCTGGTAAATCTGGCAATAAAAAAAGACTAACGCAATGTGCGTTAGTCTTTGAAATTTCGATGGTGGAGACAAGGAGGATCGAACTCCTGACCTCTTGAATGCCATTCAAGCGCTCTCCCAGCTGAGCTATGCCCCCGATGGAAATCTGTTGTTTTGCTTAACAACATAGATTATTATACAGGCTATCGGCGAATCTGTCAACAACTTTTTTCGTTTTTCAGCTGCGGCGGCGCAGGCGCGGCTGAGCCGCACGCAGGATGCGGCAGCTGTTGAGCACGACGGCGAGCGTAGCCGTGTTGTGGATGACGGCCGCCCAGAGCGGATTGATCTTGCCGAGGGCGCCGAGCATCATGGCGGCTGAATTAACCAGAATCGTCGCGCGGAAATTCTGATGGACGAGCTGCATGGTCTTGCGGCCGAGCTGCAGCGCCTCCATGATGCGCATGGGTTCCTCGCTGTGGATCGTCACGGCCGAGGACTCCGCGGCGATATCGGTCTGCCGCCCGCCAAGCGAGACACCGACGTCGGCAAAGGCCAGGGCCGGTGCGTCATTGATGCCGTCGCCGACCATCATGACCGTCCCGCGCTGCTTGAGCTTGTTGACGTAGTAGGATTTGTCCTCCGGCAGGATTTCCGCATGATAGGAGTCGATATCCATATCGCGCGCCACCTCGGCGGCCACGCTCTTGCTGTCGCCCGTGAGCATGACGATTTCGTCGATGCCGTAGCGGCGCATCTGATTCAGCGTCTTTTTCATCTGCGGGCGCACGGGATCCTCGATGCCGATCACGCCGAGCATCTGCTTGTCGCGGGCCACATAGAGCAGGTTGCGCCCCTTGATGCCCTCGAGCAGGCTCTCATCGACGTGGATGTCGTTCTCGCGCAGGAACTTCTGCGAGCCGACGCGGATCGTACCGCCTTTATAGCCCTCGAAATCCGGGACCTCGGCGAGCATGCCGCGCGCGACGACCGTCTTCGAGGATTTGTGCTGCGGTTCCGTCCATTTCTGCGCCTTGACGTATTTCTTGATTGCCACGGCCAGCGGATGGACGGAATGTTCCTCCGCGGACGCCGCGAGCAGGATCATTTCCTTGTCCTCGACGCCTGGCGCCGTGCGGATAAAGGAGATCTGCGGGATGCCGATGGTCAGCGTACCCGTCTTGTCCAGGACGACGGTATCGGTCTCGGCCAGCGCCTCGATGTAGTTGCCGCCCTTGACGAGGATGCCCCGCTTCGCCGCCGCGCTGATGGCTGCGGAGATGGCCGTAGCCGTCGAGAGCTTCAGCCCGCACGAGAAGTCAATGAACAGCAGGTTCAACACGCGCTGCCAGTCGCGGGTCGCCCCGTAGACGATGCCGGCCGCGATAAAGGAGACCGGTACGAGGAAGTTCGCCATCTGATCGGCAAAATTCTGCACCGGCGCTTTGCGGTTCTGCGCCTCTTCGACGAGGTGGACGATGTGCGCGAGGCTCGTATCCTGGCCGACCTTCTCGACGCGGATCACGAGCTCACCGGCCTCGACGACAGAGCCCGCGTAGACGGGCATGCCCTTCGACTTCATGGCCGGGTTCGACTCGCCCGTGATGGAGGCCTGATTGATCGCAGCATCGCCCGAGATCACGCGGCCATCGACGACGATTTTTTCGCCAGTATGCGCGGAAATCGTATCGCCGGCTTTGACCTGCTCCACGGGGACCTGACGCTCGACGCCGCCCTCGACGAGCCAGACATAGCGCTGATCGAGCGAGAGCAGACCGGAGATCTGCGTACGCGCGCGCTCTGCGGCATAGCTCGTGAGCATTTCGGCCACATTGGACAGCGTGAGCAGCGTGAGGCTGGACTCCGGTTTGCCCGCGAGCACCGAGGCGA
Source organism: uncultured Selenomonadales bacterium (assembly GCA_900315155.1). Taxonomy (GTDB): domain Bacteria; phylum Bacillota; class Negativicutes; order Selenomonadales; family Selenomonadaceae; genus UBA2897. Next base: position 133,062 of record OMYB01000003.1, read on the forward strand.
TCACGGCCGTGGCCGTCAGCGTATCGGCATTGGGCTGATGCTTCTGCACGAGCCCCTGCACACCGTTCTGGATGAACTTGCGCGCGATGCCGAACACAACGAGGCTGCGGACGATCTTCAGCGCCGCAAACGTCTGCGGTGACGTATGCTGCAGGAGCTTCATGCCCGCGAAGCTGACGAGGGAGATGACGGCGTCGCGGCGGTACTCTGCCAGGCGGTCCGCCGGCGTAACCGCGGCTTCCTTCGCACGCTGCACGGCGGCGATGGCGAGCTGCTGGATCGGCACGATCGGCAGGCTGTGGCGATACCAGATATGGACGCGTTTCTCCTCCACCGTAACGGCTGTGACCATGCGGTAACGACGGATCTGCGCCGCGAGCAACGCGCGGTCTTCACGCGGCAGCGGCGCGGCGAGATGGATAAAATATTGCCCGTACATCATATTATTTTCGCCATCCTCTCATGAGCGAAACAGCCCACCAGAAAAGCTGCGGGCCCGTCGGGTAGTCACGATACAGGATCACCCTGCGGAGGCCGCGGATGGCGAACCAGAGCGCAAAGGCAACGTTCATATCCAGAGCGCCATTGGTCTGCGCTTTCAGCCAGGCGGAACCGCGCTGGCAGGTATCGACGATACTGCGTGAGAGTGCACCGACCGCAGCCTCACGCGGCGTCTTGCTCCAGTCGGCATCCGCAGACTGTGCTTTCTGCTGTGCGCAGGCGGCTTTCGGGGCAAAGAAGACCAGGTCGAGCCACTTCCCGAGTGCCTCGGCACGCCGCTCCGCTGCGGGGTCGTACGTCAGCAGGACGCTCCCCGTCGCGGGATTCGCCTGCACGCACTCGATAAAAGACAGCCGCTGAAGCTGAGCCGTCAGCAAATCCGCCTGTGTCTGCGTCAGATGCGCAGCGCGGTAGCGGCGGCGTCCCGGCACGGCGAGCACGAGGCTCAGGGGAGCCTGCTGCGCCTTTTGCGCACGCTGGGCACGGGGCGCCTGTGCCGGTGCCGCAGGACCACCTGTCAGGAACTGATGGATGCTCTTGCCGATCGCTGCTCCCATCATAAAACCGGATACGTAGGACATGTCATTTCCTCCTTACATGGGTCATGATATACTGTTCCACCTTGGCGAGCTCCGGATTGCGGCGCAGCGTCTCCGGTACATACTGGATGAGAATGGATCCCGTGATCGTGCTCGTCTTGACGCTATCGATCTCCGGGAATGCCCCCAGCTGCTCCTGCACCTGACGCTCGAGCGCGGCATTGCCGACCAGGTTTCGGCTGTAGAGACGCACGCGTCCCGGCAGGTATGCGTGAATATCGACAGAACGGATGAACAGGTCCAGCGTGTTCGTCGGAACCTGTAATTTATCCAAGAGGCTCACTCTATTTCCTCCTCTGATTTCAGAAAAAGGGGACTGCCACGCAGTCCCCCACCGGGAAAGATCGGTTCAATCAGCCTTTCTTGGCTTCCTGAGCAGCAATCAGATCCTCGAGCTCCTCTTTCTGGCGCTGAAGCTCAGCGACAGAAAGCTCCGTCGTCGGAGCAGCCGGCTGCATGGCAGCCATCTGCTGCTCACGCTCCTGCATGAAGCGATAACCGAAAATACCGGCAACAGCACCGACTGCAAGGCCGATCCAAAAATCCGTCTTCTGGAACATGTAACTCATCCTCCTTACTTCTTTCAATATAGTTTATATTATCATAAATGGGAATCACTGTCAATATCATCTATGAAGAACAACACACTATTTTATCCTTACCGAATCTCTGTATCATAGTCTTTGCCGTGCACCACGCGATGGCGCGCCGCATCGAATGCCGCGTTGATGACGCTTTTGGCCGGGTTGTACTCCGGCGTGCGGATATCGAGGAGGTCCAGCAGCGTGTGGATCATGTCGTCCGTCATGTACGGGCGGTTCACGGCCGCGCAGATGACCTGCCATTTCTCTGGATGATGCGCGCGGTAGGCTGGCGATGCCCAGAAAATCAGCGGCACGTCGCAGGTCGGCCGCGTCGGGTTCTCCTCCACGTGACCGGCAAAGCTGCTGCCGTTATCGTAGAGATCCTCGCCGTGGTCCGGCAGATAGATGACGATCGCCTCTTTATCCTGGAACTTCCCCATGATGGAGCTCACGACGAAATCGTTATAGTAGATCGCATTGGCATACTGCGCGACCTCGAGCCTACGGTCATCCGGCAGCGCATCCTGCGGGGCAGGCACGTCGGCCGGCGTGAACTTCGAAAAGAGATAGGGATAGCGCATATAGTACTGCCCATGCGTCCCCATGAGGTGCACGACGTAGAAATTTTTCTCCGCGGGATTTTCCAGTGCTTCATCGACGAGCGGGAAAAGCATCTCATCGAGACTGCCGTTATCCTCATGCGACTCACGCAGCTGCGCAAACCGGGTCACATCGGCCCGGCGTGCAAAGAGCTGGGCCACGTTGCCCCATATCCCCGAGCTCTCCTGATTCGACAGCCAGTACGTGCGGTACCCCGCGGCCTTCATGACATCGATGAGGTTGTTGTACGTATACCAGGGCTGCTCCGCCTCGAGGTCCGAAAACGTGAACAGACGGCGCAGCACGGCCACGGTCGCCGACGCCGGTGCGATCGCATCGCGGTATACGGCGATATCCCCTTTCGCCGCGAGCTCGTCGAGGTTCGGGGTATTGTCCAGCGGATAGCCGTAGAGATGCATGCGGTCGCGTGTCGTGGACTCCCCGAGGATGAACACGACGTAGGGCACCTCGCTCCCATTTTCCGTGATCGTCACGTCAGCGGACGCTTCCTGCTCCAGTTCCTCATAGGCGCGGATATTCGTGATGGCCGTATCGGATGCGAGAGCCACGCGCACGACGGGGATATCGAGGTTATCGTTGACGACAAAGGAATGATACTGCGTCCAGAGCCCCCATCCGCAAGCGCCGCATAGGATCGCGAGCAGGACGGGAATCCACCGCGGCATAGAAAACGGCGGCTGCTGCAGATGCACATCCGCCCGATGGGCGCACCGCCAGCCAGCGGCACCGACCACAGCCAGCAGGATGAGCAGCAGTGCTCCTTTCCAGCCCACGTACATGCGCAGATACTCGACGGCCTCGTGCGGATTCGTCTGCAGGATGGCCGTCACGATGCCCGCGCCGACGGGAGCCTGATACACCCATATGGTAAAGGCCTCCAGTCCGAACAGCAGGCCGCACACGAGGAAGGACAGGCCAATCAAAACCTTTCTCGTCCTCCGCCACGGCACAGCATCCAGCAGCCACCCGTAAAGCAGAGAACCAGCCAGCACAAAAAGGAAATCCACGCCCAGCACGCCGAGCTGCGTCGTCTGGAACATGTGGATATTCAGCCAGGCAATGGGCAGGAAATTCAGCAGGAACAGTGGGATCCCCCATCGGAACATCGGTAACACCTCATCGGATGAATTGCAACGAAAAACAAAATCGCATATAATAAAACACAGGCATTATAGCACAGACCGATTGGCATAGCAATGTACCCTGCGTGCATGGCTATGCTTTCTGTATGGAGGTAAAAACATGACCCAGGATACATTCCATAAACTCGTTCATTTCGTGATGGACTCCCCCGCGCATCCGCCCGAGACGCTGTTCGTCGGCGGCATGGACAACTGGCATGCGCGCGCCCGTCTCGCCCACTTCCTCGCGATGAAAGGCATCGACAAAAAAGACGAGGCACTCGAGCTGTTCCGCAGCGTCGTCGACCAGGATGTCGACGACGAGGTGGCCGAGGATGTCGAGGAGAAAGTCTTCGCCCTGCAGCGCCTGAGCTCGCTGGAAAAAGAGCTCAACCAGGATGAGGAAGCGCTGAAGCACATCGACATGGCCATCGAGCTCGCCGAGTCCACGGACTTCCTCTACAAATACATCCTGCGTGGCGAACTCTGGGGCGACCGCTGGAACCTCATGCACAAGATGGACATGACGCAGGACGCCGAAGCCGAGGTCGACGAGCGCATCGAGGCCTACAAGGACATCCCCATCGCGCACAACAGCTACCTCTACTACGGCTACCGCTTCAAAGCTCAGCTCGCCGCTGAGCGCCACGTCACGCTCGTTGCGAAGGATTACATGCACATGGCCCTCCATTCCATGGAAATCCCCGAGGAATACAAAGACGGCCTCGAAATCGCCTTTTCCGCCACGCACGACAACGCGTCCTGGATCCTCAACGAAGTCGACCGCGCCACGCCGAACCCGGATAACCTGCACTGGGATATCTGATTCCCGATAGACTGGTTACTGCAGATAATGCGATTGTTTTCCGTAGCTAGTGACATACGCAGCCTCGCGGGCACGCGTCAGAGCTACATAGAGCAGACACCTCTCACTGGTGTCTGCTTCTTTTTTTGCCATTGGATCACTGACACTAACAACCGCCTTCAACGGGATCACGTTCTCATTTGCTCCTGCCACAAAGATATAACGGAATTCCAATCCCTTGACGCGGTGCATCGTCGCAAAACGGATGCCCGGCAGTGCACGGTCATCATCCTTCTTCAGCTCATAGCATCGGAACCCACGGTCTGTGAGTGCATGCAGATAGTTGTCCAGCATATTATGCGTGCGTGCCGTGATGCAGATATCCTGCAACGGGACGCCAGCCTTCTGCATTTCCCCGATCTTATCGACGATAAAATCGATCTCCTCATTGGCAGTCCGGAAATTCTGTACGGTTGGATTGCTACCATGTGTCAGCGATTGACATGCATCCTTCGTCAGCGTATCGCCATCCAGGTCATCAAAAGCAATCCCCTTCAGGACCGCCATAGCGAATGCACGCGTCTCTTCCGTTGTACGATAGTTGATATGGAGGATGCTGCTGCGCCCCTGGATCCTGATGCCGCACTGTTTCAGTACGGTTTTATTGCGATAGATACGCTGATGCGAGTCACCAACGATAAAGATATCATTCGGATGCTCCTCGCCAGCGATACTGCGGATGAGCTTCATCGCAGCCGGACTGAAATCCTGGCCTTCATCCACGATAATGTAAGGATAGAGCGTGCGATTTTCCTTCTGGAGGAGCACGGCGCATTCATCCATAGCCCACTGGATATCGCGCCATCCGCGCTTGCGCATTTCCTGCTGATAGGCCTCAAATACCTTCCACACAGCAGCTCGTTTCCTGCGGTCCAAAGATGTGCCACGTCCGTTGCGGGAGCAGCGGGCATAGAGCGGAGCCGTCATCGCATGCTGTGGAATGACGACGCGATCCCATTCTTCCATATAGAACGATGCTGGCAGGCCCAGCTCATCAGCCAGTGCACCGGCAATAGCATCTTCCCAGACCTTATCCAGCTCCTTCTGCTGGTACTGCACCATTGCTCCATATCCTTCATTCCGCATATAGCGAGCCACCCAAGCATCCAGGTTGATGACGTCAATGTGACTGAGTTCCTCCGTGGTGCAGATCTTCTTCAGATTCTCCTGGATATCCGTGGCCAGGTTTGCCGTATACGTCGTGAACAGCAGTTTATCCCGCCCTGAAAGCTTCCCAGCCAGCCGCTTTGCCCGATGCATCGCTACGACCGTCTTGCCCGTGCCAGCGCCGCCCATCACGCGGGCAGAACCGGAATAGTCCTTAGTAACGGCTGCGCGCTGCGTCGGATGCAGGAATACACGCCACTTATCCAGTGGCCACTCGAGGATATTACGCATCTCCTCCTCGCCCTCGACAACATGGAAAAATCTCTGATTGGAAGAAGTCTCCAATGCGTCCCGAAGATTCTCACTGCTATGTCTTTCCTTCTCCGAATGGCTATAATCCAAGACCTCACTGAACGGGATTCCCTCAGAAAGCCAAAACAGGCTCTCATACACATCCGGTGAAAGATCGCTTTGGAACTTTTTCAGATCCTCCTTCGAAATAAACGAGCGAATCAACGGCATTTGCTCCTCCGGCACACCGAGCCGCAGCATATCACTATCTGAAATCGACTGGAACAGTCCTGGTGCAGTGACCGTCTCGACCTCTTCCTGTACCGTATAAACCTGAATGGCTCCCGTATAGGGATTCACCTTGCAGCTTTTGCGGCGGGCCCAGGCATAGGCCTCATCATGATGATCGACCCAGAGCAGGACATATACCCCCTGATTATCGCGCACAACGATGCCGCGATAGGTATCATTGATACGTACCGACCATACCTTATCATCAATCTCGCTGGCAATTTTCTCATAGTGGATGGCCGATGAGGCTGGATTGGCGCGGAACTTGATCAGGAAAGCCTGCACGTGGCGCTGTTCCTGCTTGGGCAATTGAATAAACGAAGTCAAAAATTTCTCCCCGAATGCTACTTTCGGTATTGCTGTTGCTTCCATCATACTTTATTGCCTCCAAAAAATTGCATGTAATCTTCGACATTTTCATCAAAGACCGTCCACCTTTTTTTTATAAAGTTCTTCCTGGGCTGTTCGCTATCCTTCATGATGAACGCCACTTTTCTTTTTTCCCACGCCAATTCGACGCCATCAATGACACCTTCATCATCACGGACCTCGTCAAAGACATAATCCGGCACGGGTACACCAGATGCTGCCATCCGGTATAAAAGCCTTCGCTCCGTCTCCTCTACCATACCAAAATCCTCTGCATCCTTCAGGATCTGTTTCCACTCCGGTGCGATTGCTTCCTCCGCTGCCAACGCAGCGTCATCATCCTTCGCCATGCCAACTGGCTGTGGAACGGGCCATGGCGTATAGTCCTGATGCTCGATGCCCTTCTGGGACACTGCCGTAAACTGCTCCGCAAACTGCAGAACGTTGCAGAAATGCCAAAATCCATTCCAATCGCGGGCATACGACTCTGGCGCAGCATCCCTGTCGTCAAAGCAGATAGCGACGGCGGGTGGATAGCTGCGGTCTTTCCGCTGCTGATCGGCATCGAGGCCGACCAGACAGGTCACACATGCGTCCTCTGCCAAATTGGGACGCCAGAGGCCGAAATAGCAGTGCCCAAATTGGAAGGAATCCATCGTGAAATTCGTCTCCTCCTGGATTTTTCGTTCCATGGTATACCATGTCTTGAATGCGTCCTTTTTATTTGCTTTAACGACATCCAAGAGTGCCATCCCATAGGCTTTAGCGTGTGCCCGAAAAACCGCCTCTGCCGACGGCATCGACAGATAATCTATCAGCAGATCAAAAGCACTCTCTTTTGCAGGATTCACGGCCTCTGCCTGTCCGGCCCGAACCATCGGGGCATAGGCCTTTCCGCCCGGCATGCGTGCAGCGTCCAACATGTCCGTCGCATAGGGATCGACCGCCCGATAGCAGGATATGACATCGTTATAGCTCAGCGACCAGACACGGTAGCTGCCACTGCGCGCAATGGCACCGCGTTTCAGTGTGTCATCGGCTACGATATCCTTATGATAGAGATAGCCATCTGTGAACACAACGACAGGCAGATGCTGATGATTATCTGCCCTGGTATCGAAATTCGGCCACAGCACAAAATCCGCCCGACTCTGCACCGATACGCCCTGCGGCTTCCCCATCGATACCTGCGGCTCTATTGACCAGGAGAAGCTGTGCTCGCCATCAGCATCACGCGATGTGATGTTGAGGATATAGCCTGGCTTATCATGAACGATATCCTGACGAATTTCCACATGGCGGTTCTCCCGCTCGAAATACCGGCCCAGGACATGGATGAACTCCATCTCCAGTTCGCTGTCAAAGAGATGGTTAACCGGAACGTCGCCCAGTTTCTTGATCCGCTGGATGTTCTCACGGCCGCTGAGGATTGAGCGGAGCAGCTGGATGGCTGTACGACGGGAAATATCCCCGATATTGCGGCTTTGCCGATAGGCATAAAGGCAATGATAGCAGCCATCCTTGTTCGGATCGTCCTTGCACGAGCAGGTTTCCAGCACATGCAGAGCTTTCTCGAAAATCTGGATAAGCGCATCATCGTGCTGCATCAACTGTTTCAGATAGCCCGTACCGCCCGGCACCGAGTCATAAACGACCAGATACTGCTTGCGGTAGTCTGCATTGGGCAGCGGAACGCTGCAGATTGTCGCACGCAGATGATCCACGTTGCCGAAATACTCCTTCATGCCGAGCATGAACGCCGCCGTAAAAGACTCCGTCTTGACGCTTGTCCCCACAGCTGTGGTCTCTGGGATGAGGATGCGCAAGACTTCCGTCTGGAACTCGCGGTACAAAAACAGGCAATCCTCAACAGCCTCATTCAACAGCGCTTCGTTCTTCTTCACGGGGCAGTAGGGAGCATGATGGATTTTCCCATCCTCTTCCTGAATGCGGCCGCAGTATTGGCAGATCTGAAATCCCTTGCGGGCCTCCTCCTCGCCATTGACATACATGCGGTCCGTGCGGGAGACATCTGCCTCGCCGAAATTGATTTCCCGCAACGTCGCCTTGCGCACGAACTCGTAGCCAAAAGGAAAGTCATCATTTGCCATGCTGTAGGCTTCCTCGACATCCTGATCCTCGTTGACATCGACGAGCAGCTGCTTTGTATAGAACTTCACCGTACGGCTGTCGCTGCCGTCGTCGATAAGGCTCTTTCGCATATCCATATTCGAGTAGACCATTTTGACCTGCAGCATATCACGCAGCTGGCCAGCATCGGCCCATCCTGGATCGCCGCAGTTCGGGCAGGCCGCCCGATTCATGCTCTCCGTCTCCCGCTCGGCATGTGCACAGTTCGGACAAAGGCGCCAGCGCTCCGGCTTCGCCGAGTTGACATCCACCTGGTCGATTGTGAACTCGTGCCCGCCTGCATAAAAGCTGTTGTTCGGGGCGAACTCGCTGATGGCGCTCGATGCCGCGCGCTGATATTCATAAACATGATTCTCGAATTTATCCTTTGTCTTTTCGTCCGCGTTCTCCTTTTTGCGGAAAAGCACCGCCTTCAACGTGATGCCCTCCTCCGGGAACGCGTAGTTCGGCAGCAGTCCCTCATCCGAAAGGAAATTAAATGTGTCCTTTTTCTTGATGCTCTTCTTGACGTTCAGCAGAGCCTGCCGCTCCGATTCCAGTTCCTTTAGCTCATCCTCATAAGAGGAATCCTGTGGCCTGGCGTGGATATCCGCAATCATGTGGTCGATCGTGCGGATGTTTTCATTGATGCTCTGGATTTCCTCCTCAATGTCACTAAAAGCCGTCAGGACCTTCTCGTGCATCGGCGACTGCTGCAGTCCATCGCCCATGACGAACCGGCTCAGTTCATCCTTCGCCCGCTCATCGAGCTGCTGTCCACCACCGTCAAAGCAACGGATAAACATCTGGAACAGGCTGTTGAGCTGTTTCTGCACATAATGGAGATAGTTGAACGGGAACTCATCCTGCCCAGCCTGATGCAGGTTCAGGATCACCTGGCCCAGCCGCTTGGGGATGGCCTCCTCGGGGATGCCAGTCCGCACCCAGTTATCCATGCAGAACGCAACGAACTGGCGCTGAAGCACCGCCGATGCCCGTAAGAAAATATGCGGAGCCGTGGCACTGCCCTGCATCATATCGAGCGGATCCGTGTAGAAATACAGATCATGCGGCCGCGTATTCGCGACAACGAAGACGAGCGAGTTGCCATCCGTACGGCCTGCACGGCCCACGCGCTGCAGGAACTGTGCCTGTCCCGGTGGAACGCTGCAGAGAATGACCGAGGACAGGTCGCCGATATCGATACCGAGCTCAAGCGTCGGCGTACACGAGAGTACATTGGGGTCCCAGTCCCGGCGTTCCTCATGCTCACTGCGTTTGAAATCATTCTCAATATGCTCGCGGTTCTCGCGCTCGAGCAAGCCTGTATGCTCATAGGCATGGATGCGCACGAGATCGCCCTTGCTGTAGAGGCGTCCATAGTATCCCAGCCCGTCCACCTCCGTCTTCTGGAGGTATCCATCGCAGTTCCGGCGGATACACTTCGCCCCCTGCATACGGTCTGTCAGATTCTCCGCATAGGAGTACTGCGAGCCGCAGCTATCGCAGCGGAACGAGCATACAGCATCCGACACAAAGAGCTTTTCCTTGCTCAGACCATAGACCGTAATGGTCGGCGTGCTGACACACTCCTGAAGGAATCCAGCCTCCACGGCCTCCTGCAGGATCACCTTGCTGATCTCAGCGGCGAGGTCTGGCCGACGCAGCAGGTCATCGATGGAGTCGATGCATGCCTCGACCCAGCGCGTATAGTAGTTTGCATAGTACGCATCAAAAGCGTTGGGACACTTCCCCTTTCCACGATAGTCACAGACAAAACGTGGATTGTTGCGCCCAGACTGCAGACCTGGCATCCAGTAGCGCCCAGTTCCTGGAATGAGAAAATGCGGTTTATAGCCACGCCCTTCAACATTATCCTGACAGAAGGGCAGCAGCTCCTCATGAAAGATAGCGCCATGATATCTTGCCAGTGTCAGCCATCCTGCCACCATACGCTCAAAATCCGGAAGCGGCATCGTATTCAGCACATTGATTTTGTTGACCACGCTGGTCTGCACGCGCTCTGCGAGGGCGCGGATCTCCTCACGGTCGAACGTCAGGCAGGAGCAGTTCGATTTCTCAAGTGTGCGTCCAATACGGCTCGTCACACCGTATTCAAGCTGAATCTCATAGGAAAGACGTTTCTCGATATCCTTCCAAAGACGATTGGCAGCCGCATTACTGCCCCATTTGCGTTTTTCACGCAGATCCTTGTAGGCCTGCATCCACACCATATTCGGCGCGATAAAGCGGCTCACGAACTGCTCCTTCGTCAGCCGGGTCTCCGCTTCCCAATACCGCAGGAATCCCGTGATAAAGGCCTCCAGGCTCTGGCCGGCACCACCATCCTGCACATAGTGCTGGATGGCACCGCGCAGGCCGAACCGCCATGTACGCGAATTAAAAAATCCCGCCCGATGCGCCGCATCCTGCACGCTGTCCGAAAAGGCCAGGGCCTTCTTATCATCATTGAACTTCGACGCCATCATCTGCGACAGACTCGCACTGATCTCCGTCGTGCTGCGCATACCCATGAGGGAAAGGCCTCGTTTGCTCCCGCAGAAGGGGCACTCGAACTGATGCTTACGAGAGCTCATGCCCGTTGAACTCATCTTCGGAATGACGATGGGGATATACGCACCATGGTCATCCGGGCAGTATTTCTCATCATCCTCATCGCCGCGCCGCGGAACGATATGATGGCAGGTCGGGCAGATCTTGTAGGGGGCGAAATCCGCTGACTCCTTTTCCTCGAATCCTGGGAACATCAGCGTAATCTTGTCGCTCGCATGGAAGTAGAGATTATAGAATGACTCCAGCGTATGGATATGCGAGTAATGCTTTTCATCCTGAATCGTCGCCCAGCCCGTCGCACCGCAGTCGCGGCAGTTCACGACCGGCAGATAGTTTTTCTGCTGCTGGCTGTTGAGGTCCGGTGCCAGCATATAGTTGACATCCGCCCCACTGACGCGTCCGAGCAGGCGGCGCAGCTCGCGCATCCAAAGCTGGACCTGTACAAAAAGGAACGGCATCGGATGCTCAGCCGTCCCCGTGCGGGCATAGGAAACCAGTGCCATAAGTGAGTCGAGGCCCGCCTCCTGCGGCTGCCAGGACTGGATCTGTGGATAGCGGCCGGACAGTTCCTTCGCGAGCGCATCATCCTGCCAGTAATTCCCCTTCATCGTGGCAATGGCATCCTGAAAGAACCCATGCTGCTTCAGTGCCCGGCCGAGGCGGATGCGCTCCTCCATATTCTCTCCGACGAAATGGAACGAGGCCTTTGGAAACCAGCTGTCTGCGGCACGCTGCAGGTAAGCCATCTCATCCGTTTCATCTGAGAGATGGTCCAGCGCCGCGACGTCCTCCTCCGTGGGCAGGCTGAGATAGGTACGCTCCTCCCCCGCAAAGAACTCCTCTGGAAGCAGACGGTCCTCCGTAATCAAGGCATGATCATCAAAGTGCTCGCCAAAGACATCCTGGGCGTATTTCAGGATGCTCTTGGCGCTCCCTTTACTGCCCATGGTCGCTGACGTACCGATACAGCAGAGATAGCCCGGCTGGATGTAGAGACGCGATTTCAGGCGGCGCAGCAGGCAGGCGAGATCCGTTCCCTGTGCGCCGTCGAACGTATGGAACTCATCGACAACGATGTATCGGAGCGTATCCGGACGATTATCCCGCCACAGCCCGGCATCCTTTGGACGGACGAGCAGGTAGTCGAGCATCTTGTAGTTCGTGAGCAGGATATCCGGCGGCGTATGGATCATCGTCTCGTGATCCGTGATGATACCGAGGATATTCTTCTCCTTGTCCGGAGCCGACATCAGCGTCGCGCCTTTGCCGCGGCCGCCGCCGATGTACATGCCCGCCGTGATACCAGCCTTCGCGAGTTTCTCGTTCGAAGCGATGGCCTTCGCCAGACGCGAGGCCTGATCGGTGGCCAGGGCGTTCATCGGATAGATGAGCAGCGCCTTGATGCCAGGATTGCGGTGATGGTAACAGTACTCGAGGACCGGATTCAAAAAACATTCTGTTTTACCAGAGCCGGTACCCGTCGCGACCAGCGTTGAGCAGCAGTCATCCCCTACGAGCCGCGCATAGGCCTTCTCCTGATGCACGTAGGGCATAAAGGGCAGCTCCACCCCATCAAAGCAGCCGGGCATGTGCTCCGCTTTGCGGAACGGCAGCTTCACCGAGAGATACGGCTTATGAAACACCGCATCCCCCTGCTCAAACATCGCCTCAACCGAACCCGCAAATGGTTCATTCGTCATGGGGAACGTCGTCTCGACATAGTCCTCAATGCCCTGCTGCAGCTGCTTGGCCAGTATCGATGGCAGCATGTTTACTCCTCCTCAAAAGCCCTGCTCATCGGCAGGGCTTAGATTTATGCGTTGTTTTGATTCATTAGCTCTCTCACCAGATCCTCCATCGGAGTATCCGGCACAAGATATTTCTCCTTGGTGTAATCACCATAACCATTATCGAATTGCTGGATAAAGCGGGCGCAGCCCACAGGTCCCAGCGCAGCAACCAACGCCTGCATCCCCGCATTGCGGACATCCATAGGACTGTTTACATTAACATTCATCATGTTCAATCACCTCTGCAAGATACGAGACAGGATTCATCACACGAACATGCAAGTCAAGCTTTTGACATGCACGAACCAGCTTATCATCCGTGGAAAGAAACACATCCGCATGACCGGCTTCAGCGCTGGCAATATGCAAACTATCCATGCTGTGAATAGCACTCGCCTGCTGAATCCTCTGTGCGCGTGAATGAATATCCGCCGTAAACGGGATTTCTTCACTGCTCTGCTGATAAAGCATCTGAACCTTTGCTTTCTTCGCCAGATCGGATATCTTTTGAATCTCCATCTTCAACACCTGACTCCCAAGAATCACAGAACCATTTGTCTGGCTCCTGTTCAGGATAGAGAGGATCGCATCACTCTCATCGTGAATCCGGTTTTGAGTCAGATCATCAAAGGGACGGTTATAACAGCAGCAATCCAAATATAATCGCATTGGGCACGATCCTTCCTTTCTATTCTATTCGACCAAAATGAAAATCACACGTTCTTTCCGTATTTCTTCTCAAAGAAGGCCCAGACCGTCTCGTAGTCCTTCTCACGGTCGCAGCGATCGAAGGGAGCCACGTAGGTTACCGTACGCTCGACAGGGCCGCCTGGCTGCGTGTCGTCTGTGAAAGAGTGGTCATATGTTTTGCCCGCTGGATAATCGCAGATTAATTTCCATTCATCCGGATTAACACCAACTAGTTTTCGTCCCTTTTTATCAGACCCTGTATAGCTTCTGGCTACAGAAAAAACAATTTTTCCATTTGCATCATACCATGTATTTCTTTCGTTGTTGTTTAACACAGAAAATTGAATTCGGTAAATTGTTTTCAGCTCATCCAAACTCATTCCTAACGCCATTGATGATAGCACATCAATTTCAACAAGTGCTTGTCTACGAGAAAAATCCGAACGAATTGGAGTATCCCACAACCATTTTGGAGTTAATTTCTCATAAACTTCATTAGAAAGTCTATTATCAGCTTTAGCCCATCTAAAATATCTAAACTCATCCTTATAGCTATCTTTCCATAACTTCGAGTAATTTTTCGTTAAACAGTTTAAAAGTAGTGTTCTAGCTATTATTTCACCATCAAATCGACTATCGATGATTGGTAATAAACTAATATTTTCCGTTCCAAGATTCTGTTTTCCTGTCAGTTTTACAAAAAAATCATACGATAGCGATGAACAATATCCACTAAACTTTACAACATCTAGTTCCTTTTTTAGAGAAATGCCTAGGATAGCATGAATGTGAGCAGTATTTGGAGGTAGTATACAGCTAATTAATGTGCGTTCACCACTTGGACTCAGCATCTCTCGGGCAGCAAATCTATACTCTTCTGTTATTTTGCTCCCCCATGGAGTTTTTGGAATTCTCCTTATATATGTATTTCTATCGCATCTTGGTTGATAATTTGTTCTTTGAAAATAATCCTCACAGATATTCGTTAAATCTATATTATCGAAATTGGTGTTGTTTTTGTACTCTCTCTGCGTACATTTAAAAATCGGATTTGCTACGCCTATATGCGAACCTGAATATATCATTGCAGATATCGACTCAGGAAAATCCACTTTGGCGTAAATCGTTCCATCTTTTTTAGCGTTCGTCTCGTTCCAGAACTGCGTTATATATACATCATCTTTATAATCAAATAGATTATGTTTCTGACCATTTAATATTCTTAGTACATCCAGTAATTCGGTACAATGAATAATTGGTAATTTTGCCTCTTGCCAAGTAGTTCCTCTGTCAAATAAATCAGAAAATAATTTTAATTCGTTCCTGGTTATTTTAATAATTCGATGCGGATGGCCATCTAATATCCACTGATTGTCTTTACTCTTATTAGATGGAACAGCCTCATTTTCTTTTTCCGATGAATTGTAGCAATCATCTATCGTTGATGGGGCATATAAATGATTAATTACATCAAATTTTATTTCATGTTTATTCCCAAACACATTCAGTGAAAAAGTTCTTTCATGGTGAATTTCCTTGAACAACTTCTTTTCATTTACAAAAGAGAATCTGTAAAAAAGCCTTTCATACATCAACTTTCTTAAAGCTCCACCATTTGGATCATCATAAACGCCTTCTGGGCAAATCAATGATACAGTTCCATTTCTTTGAGATGAAATTACAGTTAGAGATAATACAATAAAGCACTTATACAAATTCGTTTTCTGTTTTTTTAATGTTGGATAAGCGCATATGGAATTTAAGAAATTTTGTTCGCCAGAAATGGATTGATACTCTTTAAAATAAGCTTTCTTTGCCCCAGGAACGCTCAGTACAATCTCTCGGAAATCTTGGACTTTCTTTGCATTCAAAGACTTAATAATCAATAAAGGATTTTCATCAGACAGTGTATTCTGCTCTTTCCATTCAAGTTTAATCCAAGGAGGGTTACCAACAACCAATGACATCCCCCCCTTACGAGCAAACACATCCGCAAACTCGAGTTCCCAGTGCATAAATCGGTCCTGTTTGGCGATTTTGCGCACAAGTGCCAATCGTGGGAAGATTTGACAGAGCTGGTCGATGTCTACGCTACTATTGCTAGGGAAGCAATTGTGGATTTTCTCTGCCATGGCATCCTGCAGTTCTTCGCGTTCAGAGGCAAATAGGTTCAGCTGCTCGTCATGACTGAAGAGATTTATTTCGCCCCCCAACATATCCTCACCTGTGCTGGACACTGCCGTGCCTTCAAGGATAAAATCCATTTCAGAGAGGAACTCGGTGCGCGATGGCAGCAGATCGGCCTGTTCTATAGGCCAGAACCAGAGCGCACACCAGTAATCCATGGCGAAGCGCAGACGCGCGTATGGGCCTGCATTTTTCATGTGTTCAGACTTGTAGTATTTGCGATAGATTTCATCCTTGCGGCGAATCGTCATGTGGTTCTCGGGGATATCATCCTCGTAGCCATAGATGGAGAGCTTGTCCCGCGTCTCGCGGTCGATGGTTTCGCGCAGCTCGACCTGCTGATGCCAGAGTTCGTCGATCTTAGCCGAGAGCGCAAGCATGACCCGGATTTCATCGTCGGTATATGGCTTTTTCGTGAATTCTTCCTGCCATGCCTTGATCCTCTTGGTATTTTCTGGCTCAAGTCCTTTGATGACATCATCCGTGTAGTTGGCCATGCCCGGGTCACCAGTGAGGAAGTGATAGATTTTCGTATCTTTCTTTCCGCGTACCTTGCGTGCTTTATCCGGGGCGATGCGCGTTGGCGGCATTTCGTACCAGTGCAGGCCCTTACTCGTGGCCTGCAGGTTCACGATGTCGTAGCATTCGCGGCGTGCGCCGATGAGGGAGTTTCCGTTGACGAGCTGCGTGCCGAACCAGGGAACGAAGCCGCCCTCATAAATCGTATTGAGCCAGAGAGAGACCTCAGCCAGCTCAACGGCCGTTGGGTTGAGGTCGACACCGTAGACGTTGCGGTCAGCGAGGAACATCTTGACCTTCTGGAGTTCTTTCGGACGCTGATCGTAGGGAATCGACTCGCCAAGTTCCTCCTGCCGTTTCATGAGGTAGGCATCTGCCAGCTGGTTGATGGTTTCGTTCAGGAATGCCGCGGATCCCATGGCCGGCTCACAGACCGTTATCTTTAGAATGTCGTCAGCGGTCTTGTCTTTCAGGAGTTCCTTCAGCGCGTATTTCACGAGGCATTTCGTCAGGACCTCCGGCGTATAGTAGGAGGCAGACTTCTCCCGTTCACGGCCAGCCAGACGATAGATGAACGTGCCCTTCTCATAGCAGCGCGGCTTCCCCTTCATCTCCCCACTCGTATAGCGGACGCGCTCGGACTCCTTGTACTGGTCGAGCTGCGACTCAGGGACGAAATAGCCGACCGCGAGCTCATCGTATTTCTTGTCGTCGGCTTTCTTGACCTCGTAAAGCTTTTCCTGTGCAATGAAGCCACGGTAGGAAAGCAGAGCCTCGTAGACGGCACCCATCTGGTTGATGCCAAGGTTGGCATACGAAATACGCCCCCGGCGTTCGTTCTTTTTGCCCGTGGCCCGCGTGATGCTCATGAGTTCGATGATGCGCAGCATCGTCTTGTTGCGCAGTTTCGCCGCATGGAGGAGTGCCGTGCGCTCGGGGTCGAAGATATGCGCTTTCAGCGGCGGCAGGACAAACATATCATGCTGGCTCTCTGCTTTGCTGTATTTTTCCTGCTCCTCCTCCATCTCCGGATAACCCGTGTAGATGAGGTCAAAGAGCCGCTGCAGGCTGTCTCCGAGGTACGTGCCCTCCTGCATGCTCTCGGTCGGCTCGCTGGAGATATGGCCGGCGACCTTCCGCAGGTTTTCGATGGAGTAGCCCGTCGCGTAGACCTCGTTCTTCATTGGGGCATAGCCGAGATCCGTGCGCGACTCGATGAACAGCACGAACAACATGCGGTACATATAGCGCAGGCACTGCAGCGTGAGGTCTGAGGCATCCACATCCGCCGTAGTGAGAGTCTTGATTCCCTTCTGCTTTGCGATGTCCGCAAAATGCTCCGGATGATGTGCGACATCATAGAGGACTTCGTTGCCGAGCAGTTCGATGCTCTCACGCAGGGCGTATTTCAGATCCTCCGAGACCCCCTCTGCATTTTGTTCTGACTCCTCACCGAGACGGTCGAGGACATTCTCCCCGTGATCCGGACAGATGCTGTCATGATGCAGCAGGATGGCCATAGCCTGCCACGTCGAGCTGTCATTCCGGCTGAAAATTGTCTCGAGGTCAAAGGACAAATACTGCTTTCTATCCCATTTCTGGCGGTCGATGAGGGCAATCTCCTCCATACCGATATAAAGCAGCCAGCGCGGAGGCTCTTGCTGGCCAAAGAAAATCGCATTTGTCAGGTCTTCATTGGCGCCCCCCCCCGTCTGGAGGTCTGCCAGAGAGACATCCTCCGGGGCAAAGACATGGCTCTCCATGATGCCTGTCGTGAACTCCTGATTGCGCGTCGGCGCAGCCAGCAGGACCCATAGCAACGGACTGCCGTCCTCTTTCGTGAGTTCGAGCGCCACTGGGATTTCCTGGTCATCCTCAAGCGTGATGCGCACTGGTTTCATCGCCGGATAGCCGAGAGCATCCAGATATTTCGCTGCCATATCGACAATGGCGTCGAGCGTGTCCTCGTTCACGACCTGCTTTTGGAACTGTGCATGCGCAGCGTAATAAGAGCGGGCACAGGCCTGCAGGCGCGACCATGGTGCCTGGGTATCCGCATTTTCCTTTACCGCATTCTTCCATGCCGTGATGTCCGTCTGGATGCTATTCGCGAACATGGTGTGCAGGTAATGATTCGTATAGTACTCGTTGACGTTATCGATGCCCGTCAAATCGGCTTCTTTCACTGCCATTCCTTGTGACCTCCCTCTGGTTTGCCCGTGAATACAGCCAGGACGCGGATATAGGGATTGTCCTGGATCACCATCGTGTCTTGAACCCAGTTGACAAACTCCCCAAAGATCGTCTCCACTTCACGCACGCCAGCATCCTGCCTGCGCTTGCCCTGCCGCTCAAGGGTGCGCCGCTGATAGGCGATATGCTTCTCCTGCAGGGCTATCAGCTTATCCACCTCTGCATCAATCTGCGGATGGGCCTGCTTCTCGTACGCCTCGTAACGCTGATGCAGATAGTCCCGAGCTCGGTCGATGACGTCGGAGAGATAGGACTGGCAGTGCTCCTGCAAATCATGGTAGTGGCTCTGGCGGTCGACCATATTCGGCAGATCGAGCTTACCATGCAGTCCTGCCTTGCGAATCACCTCAGACAGTGGCAGGATGCGTACGAACTGCCCCTTCTCGTAGAGCAGGCCAAACCAGGCATCGACGAGCGGTGTGGATTTCCGGTTTGGGATGCTGCCGCTGAGGACGTACACACAGGTATCGGCATCCCATTCCGGCAGCACAGCCAATGGAGCCTGGTCCCGTTCGTAGATCAGGCTGGTCTTGTCGTTCACCCAGTCAAAAATCGGGTTCAACGGCCAAAGATACTGAACGTCCGGCCATGCATTCTCCGACTGGCCCTCCTGACTCTCCACAACGGCATCCATACAGAACTGCTTATCGCTGACAAGCCGCAGGTAGCTCTTGTCCTTCAGCTGCTCATAGACCTCACGCGGAAGCTTATTGCGCATGCGCCGCCGGATGGTATCATCGATCTGAATGTCGAGCCCCTTCGTCCGCGTCAGACGTTCGACAGGATGCTCCTCCGTGCGATTGAAATACGTCATAGCCTCATAGAGATAGTCAGTATCGCTGAACAGTGTATGGTCCTCGACTGTGACTGGCTCGTCTTCTTTCTCCTCCTGCTCGGCATCTGCCTGTCCCAACAGGAAGGCCAGCGGATCGTCGGCGATGTGCTGGTCCAGTTCAGCCTGAATCTCCTCCGGAGAGCAGTCCTTCTCCATGAGTCCGGCGACATGCTCCTGCTCGCCGTCGATGGAGTAATCCGCAAGGAGCTGAGCCGGGTCTCCGATATTCTTCTGCGCCTGCTCCTCTTTCTCGACCAGGATCTCGAGCAGACGCAGGTCGCCACGGATTTTCGGGTTCTGTGCCTCCGTCACGAGGTAACGGATGTCCGGCTGTTTCTTCTGCCCATAACGGTCGATGCGGCCATTGCGCTGCTGGAATACCATGAGCGACCACGGCAGGTCGAAATGGATCAGGCGGTGGCTGAGGTAGTGCAGGTTCAAGCCCTCAGAAGCGACATCCGATGCCACGAGGATGCGGACCTTCGCCTCAAGACGCCCAAAATCTTCAACGATTTTCTGCTGCTCCTCATCGCTCATCGAACCAGATATCTGCGCAATCTCTGCCTTCTTGAGATTCATGTCTTTTTTCAGCTGCGCATAGAGGAAATGCATCGTATCGACGCGTTCGGTAAAGATGACGATACGGTCATCCTTGGCCTTGCGATTCCATGCATAATCCTCACTCTGCAACAGGGAAAGGAGTCTCTGATAGCGCGAAAATTTCTTGGGCGTAATCTCCGCCACGGCATCGCGGAACTGCTGAAGCGTATGGATATCGTCAATCTCATCGTCAGCATATCTCTTGCGGAGCCGTTTGAGACGGTTCTCCACCGTGCTCACACAGGCTGCAGGGCTGGAGAACAACGCCTTTTCCAGAGACGTCTGGAAAAGCTGGCCCGTCCCCTTTTTATGCCGCAGATCCATATCGAGGTGCATATGCGTCAGAAGGTCATAGGCATACTCCTCGGCCTCCGTCGAGGGGCAGCGTTCCTCCAGCATGCGGCGCTCACCCGCCGTTCCCTGCATCTGGTGGATGACGTCCTTTTTGAATCGACGCACAAAAAGGCCTTGAATGTCTTCCTTCGTATAATCCGACGGATTGGCGATGGCCGTCGGGTCAAGCATATTCATCAGCGAGGCAAAGCTTTCCGGACGACCATCATGCGGCGTTGCCGAGAGCATGATCATCGTGTCGGACTGCTTGGACAGCACCTCGGCCAGTTTCGCACGCTGAGCCTTTTTACTGCCACGCGTCGCCACGTTCTGTGCCTCATCGATGACGATGATATCCCAATGTGCATGCTCGAGATGATTCCGATAAGCTACATCATTCTTCAGCGTATCGATGGAAATAATCGTCTTATCGTAGTAAAAGAATGGGTTATCATTCACAGGCAGCTGGCTGCGGATCTGACGGATCTTATTTGAGTCCAGGCGGATGAGCGGTATCGTGAAACGGTTCCACATTTCCTTTTGGAACTGGAC
Organism: uncultured Selenomonadales bacterium; assembly: GCA_900315155.1. Taxonomy (GTDB): domain Bacteria; phylum Bacillota; class Negativicutes; order Selenomonadales; family Selenomonadaceae; genus UBA2897. The sequence continues at coordinate 153,874 of OMYB01000003.1, forward strand.
CATCATGGATTTCCCTGTGACCACGAGGATACGCTTGCCCTTGCCGCGAAGGATAAGTTCGCTCATGAGGATGCCTGCCTCCAGCGTCTTGCCGAGGCCGACAGCATCGGCGATGAGGATGCGCTGACGTGGCTGACTCAGTGCTACCTGCGTTGGTTTCAGCTGAAATGGCATGAGATTCATGGCTGCTTTCTGGCCGACGTGGATTTGCGTGTCCGTCGGGATTCTCTGCCGCCACTGACTCTCCAGGTACAACAAAGAGTCCCTGTAGTGCGGGGACTCATCAACAATCAGATTTACTTTTTTCGGATCAACCGGAATGGGATGGTCGATATCATCGAGAAACACCGACTCGCATTCCCTGACCAGCGGTGTCACACCGATGCAATAGAGCGCATGATGCTTCATGTCATTGGTCTCGACCTTCTTAATCATCCATTCTTCATCGCGAACCATCACGCGCATGCCCGGTGCAAAATCGATCATCTTACTTCGCCTCTTGCTGTTCTTTTGCCTTTTCTTTCTCCTCTTCACTCACGATGAGCTTGAGCTGTTTGCAGCAGAAGTAGGCGCCGCCGAGGCCGAGGAGGACGAGGACGGGGCCGAGGATAATGTGCTCCGTGTGGAGGAGCAGGTAGACGCCGCCCGCCGCAGCAGCGACGAAGCAGAGCATGCTCCACGCCTGGATGAGCTGGTTATAGAGATACGAGAACTTCGTACTCTTCGCATTTTTCGGATCGAGATGCAGGTTCAGATTCAGTTTCATGATTTTCTCCCCTATGTATGATTCCCTATAATTCTGTCCAACGGACCTCTTTAGTATAGCGCAGTTACCTGCAGGATGGCAAACAGGACGAGGCCGATGATCGAGCCGACGATGGAGCCGTTCATGCGGATCCAGAGCAGATCCGGCTCGACCTTGTCATAGACGAGGTGGTTGAGCTGGTCGTCGGTCAGGCGCGAAAGCACGTTCTGGATGATGACACCGATGAGCGTCTGCGCATGCAGGGCGCTGCGCGCGATGAGATCGTACAGGAAATGGCCGACAGCGCGGCGGAGCTGCTCATCGGTCTGGATGAGCTGAATCGTGCGCTCGTACTCGGCCCGCAGGATTGCGAGCAGCTGTGAATGCAGTTTGGGTAGATGTTCCTCGACCGGGTCGACGGAGCGTGCTTTATCCTCCGCAAAGTGTTTCCGCACATGCGTGAGCGTATCGTGGATGACCTTCTCAAACGGGAGGTCATCCAGCAGGCTGTCTTTGAGCTCATGCACGAGCTGGTGGAACTCCGGATCCCGGTTCAGCACAACGGCCTTCTCGTAAAACAGGGCCAGCATTTCGCGCTGCATGTCGCTGTCCGCCGTGCCCAGTTTATCGAGCATATCGACGATCTGCTTTTGCAGGAGTCCCGCGGCCTCATCGTAGTCGATGACGCCCGTGGCCTCAGCGATGCCCTCAAAGAACTGCGCCCAGCCGCCCTGCGCGCGTTCCTTGCCGTAGTTCTCGAACAGCGTGCGGATACCGGCCCGCGCCTCGTCGGTCAGGACGAGCGGGCGCAGATACGTGCAGAGGTACTGCACCATCTCCTTATCCCGCCCGCTGCGGCGCAGCCAGCCGCCGAGCGCTGCAAAGAAATCCTCGGGCTCGACACGCGCGATGCTCTGCTGGATGCGGTGTGCGAGCTCTTTGGATTGCCCGTCGATATCCTGCTTCATGACGATATCGCGCACGTAATGCTGCAGCCGGTGCGTGAGCTGCTCCTCCGTCTCCGGCTTGGCCAGCCACTCGAGCAGCATCGGCATGATATGCCATTTCTCCAGATGATGGAAAATCTTGCGCCGCGAGAAAAACTCCGTCTGGATCATCTGCACGGACGCATGGATGAACGCATCCCGGCGCCGCGGCAGGATCGCCGTATGATACGGGAAGCCCAAAGGCTTGCGGAACAGGGCCGTCACGGCAAACCAGTCCGCGATGCCGCCGACGAGCGCGGCCTCCGCGCAGAAGAGAAACGCATCCGCGACGAGCCGGTCGGGGAACTCTAAATGCACACAGAGCGCAAAGAGGAATACGACAAAGGCAAACAGCAGGGTTTTATCGGCCTTGTTCCAGTTCGACCAGATCACAATCCCCACATCCTTTCTGCCACACACACCACGAGGTACAGCCCCATGCCGACGAGCGAGCCCACGACGGCTCCGTTGATGCGGATCATCTGCAGGTCATCCTGAACCTTTCCCTCGACGAGATCCACGAGCTGGTCATCGCTGAGTTCATTGAGCCGCTCGCGAATGAGATCCGGGATGAGTACGTGGTGTTTTTCGAGCTCATCCTGCAGGAACTGCTTCAGGAAATGATCGAAATGGCGCTGCATGACCGCCGACGTGCAGAAATGATCGATCTGCTGATCGACGAAATAGTGCAAAGGCTCCAGCCAGAACGGATTCTCCCCTTTCAGGTTGCCGTCCATCCAACTCACGAGGAAGCCCTCGATATCCATCTGATTCAGGTAATACGCCTTGCCGCGCGCGAACATGCGGCGCAGGCTGTCATCGTACGAGAGATTCCGCAGAATCGTCTCGAGACCGGCCTTGACGCCCGCATACGACTGTGTCTCGCCGCCGAGCATCTTTTCCATCCACGTCAGCAGCCGGTGGTTGAAAATCTCGAGGATCTTTTCATCGCTCAGGTCCAGATACCCGAGCAGGAAGTTGCGCGTAAAGGAATCCCTTTCATACGCGACGCGGAGCGTGTGGATGTTATCGAGCAGCACCTGCTGCATCGCAGGTGAGTTGAGGACCTGCTGCCCGATCGTGAGCAGGCTGTGCAGGATGCGGCGGGAGTGCTTTTCCTCCGCGAGCAGCTGCAGGGCATCGGTCGCAATGTCCTCGAGGGCAAAGCCCGCAAGGCCTTCGCGCACGGAGGGAGCCAGCTCTTTCGCGATGGCCCGGGTATCCATATCCGAGACCGTGCGCAGCATGACCTCCTCCACGACCGCCTGCACGCGCTCGCGCCCGCCGCGGTGCTGCAGGTAGTCGGCCATGAGTCTGCCCGTGTCCTGCTGGTTCACGATCGTCATGATATGATCCACGCTCAGCAGGTCGTCACTCGCAAACGTCACGATGGCATCCATGATGCGCCCGCGGTTGCGGCGCAGGATATCCGTGCGGTACGAGATGCCAAGCGGTTTATGGAAAATCGCCGTCACCGCGAACCAGTCCGCCATGCCGCCGATCGTCGCGGCGAGGAATCCATGATGGACGAGCCCCGGCACGAATCCGCCCCAGCCCATCGTGCCGAGAAATCCTGCTGCACTGATGCCCAGCGCGAGATTCGCCTTGTTCTTCTTCTGCAACCTTCACACCTCTTCTTCGAAAAATATTCTCAATCTATTATACAATAGATTCCTGTTTTCTGCACAAAAAAGGCCGCACCACCGTGCAGCCTGAAGATTCATATGGTGCGGATGAAGGGGCTTGAACCCATACGCCTTGCGGCACTGGATCCTAAATCCAGCGCGTCTGCCAATTCCGCCACATCCGCATACCCAAATATTTTAGCACAGAGAAAACAAACCTGTCAATTTTTGGGGTTCTAAAAAAGTTACCACGGCTGTGGGGTCATGGGGGTGATGACGCCGAACGTGTAGCCTTTGGCCTGCAGCAGGCGGATGATCTCGGGCAGGGCCTTGACCGTCTCCTCGTGCCCCTCGGACGAGTGCATGAGGATGATCGCCGTGTGCGCCGTGGCCTCGCCCTCCGTCTGTCCCGCGATGTTGTCGATGAAATCCTGTGCGATCGGGTGGTTCGGCGCGGCGTCGGCGGAGCTGACGTTCCAATCGTGCTCGACGTAGCCGCTCTCTTGCAGTGCAGGCACGTAGGCCGCCGTAAAGTGCAAGATCCTTCCGCCGGGGGCGCGCAGGATGAGCGGGCGCACGCCGATGATGCCTTTGATGATCTCGTCCGTCTTCGCCATCTCGGCGAGGAAGCCGTTGACATCGGGATAGAGCTTTTCGTAGCGGTGGTCATAGCTGTGGTTGCCGATGGCGTGCCCCTCGTCGTAGATGCGCTGCAGCACCTCGGGATGTGCCTGTGCCTGCCGTCCCGTCACGTAAAACGTCGCATGCACACCGGCATCCCGCAGGATGTCGAGGACGGCCGATGTATTCTGCACGTCCGGGCCATCATCAAACGTCAGGTAGGCCACCTTGCCCTCGCGGTAGGGCGCGATCTCCGGCAAAGCCGTCGGCAGTCCCGCCGCGCGCCGCTCGGCAATCGTATAGCGGTCGTACACGGGGATATCGGGTGCCGTGAGCGCCAGGTTCGACAAATCGTCCGCCACGAGCACGCGCACGGGCGCGTTTTCTGCCGCATCAGCGGGTGCCTCCGCCGTCCCTGCCTCAGATGCCCCGGTGGCTTGCCCGGTGGCAGGAGACGCCCCGCTTTCCGACGGTCTGCCCGCATCCGGCACGCCCTGCGCCATGCTCCCCGCCAGCAGCGCTGCCCCCAAGGCCACGCTTCCGATGATCTTGACCCACTCTTTTGCCATATCCCATTTCCTTTCACAAAACATTTAGTCGTCGCTCTTTCGCTTGCCTTTCGGGCGGTTTTTCTTGTGCGTGTAAAGGTAAGTATCATCCTCGGCCGTCAGCTTGAAGCTGCCTTCTTTCAGGTACTCCGTCGCATCCTCGGCTGGGTGGACGTTGCTCATCTGATCGATGAGGTAGCTACGCACAAGGTAGCCGCTGAAGATCGCACAAAGCAGGGCGATGAAAAACACGAGCATGGAAAATCCGTGGCCGCTGATCAGGTCCTCCATCACGCTGATGAAGTAGATCACGTAGTACCAGATCGGCAGGGAGACGATCGAGGATACAGCCATATAAATATAGGATTTCGTATTGTCGTACGGCAGGCTGCCGGCGAGCTTGCCGGTCTGGCCGTTCATGAGGAACATGTACGGCGTGTCCTCGTAGCGCGTCGTGAGGATCCAGACGGGCGCCATCGCGTAGATGATGTCCCCCTTTTTCTTGTGCACGGTCGGCTCGCCCTGAATCTCGACGGTGTCGTAGCCCTCCACCGTATCCTTCAGCAGCGCGGCCGCACTCCCGGCGATGCGCTCGTCGGCGCGCGGTACGGCGGCCTCGGCATCGACATCGTAGCGGTCCGCGAGCGCACCCGTGAGGTACGCGGGCGTAAAGGGCTCCAGCTGCGAATAGTCGAATGGCTCGATGCTCTCCATGAACGTATCGTCCATCTTGACGCTGCCGTCGACGGGGATGCGCTCAAAAGCCATCTTGCCTGCGCGGTAACATTCGTATACCTCCGTCTCCTCCACGGTCGTATCGCCGTTTTCATACGTGGTCGTCTCCTCAGCGCGGAACGTCGCCTCGGCCTTGACCTTCGCGTCGAACAGCCAATAGGGTACATACATCGGCTGTACGGCCTCGACGCGGTTGCCTGTCTTGAACGCGGCGGGCAGCAGCGTCTTGCCCTCGTAAAATTGTTTCAACGCCGCGACCGCATCCTTTTTCGTCTTTTGGAACGGGATAATCTCGTCCGGCTTCAGCGCGCCGTCAAAACGCGCGGGCAGCATGGTCGGGTTGCCGCAGTAGCAGCACTCCGTCGCCATCGTGTTCCCATCCGTGACGAGCTCGGCGCCACAGGACGAGCAGTGAAAGACCTGCAGGCCGGCCAGTTCCTCCTCGCTCCAGTCCTTGCCTGCGGCGGCGGTCTCCCATTTTTCCTCCTGCTCCTGCTCCGCCGCAGCCGCGCGCTCCTGTGCCTTGGCAAAGAGCTTCTCGATCGTCTCCGTCGCAAACTCCGTGCCGCAGTACTCGCACGTGACGTGATCCTTGCCGGGCAGGTACGAGAGTGGCGCCCCGCAGTTCGGACAGGTATAGCTGACAGATGTATCGGCCATAGGCTCACCTCATTTCTCTATGTGGAGTGGCACGTGCCGCTCACTGCTGGTCATTTTCATCAAACGGGTCACCGCAGTTCGGGCAGAACTTGGGCGGATGGTGCGGGTCCTCGGGCTGCCAACCGCATTTGTCGCAGCGGTAGAGCGGAGCGCCCGCCGGTTTCGGCTTACCGCATTCCGTGCAGAACTTGCCCTGGTTGACCGCGCCGCAGCTGCAGGTCCAGCCCTGCGCGGGCGCGGGCTTCGGCTTGCCGCACTCGCGGCAGAATTTGCCCGTGTTGCCCGTCGTGCCGCACGCGCACGTCCAGCCAGCCGCAGCAGGCTGTGGCGCAGGTGCTGCCTGTGGTGCCGCTGCGGCCTGGTGCGCCATCTGCTGCGCCGCCTGCTGATAGATGCCCGCGCCCGCCTGGCCGGCCATCTGCATGCCGAACAGGCCCATGGCAGCGCCGGCACCGCCCTCGTTGGATGCCGCCATGCGCAGCGCATCCGCCGAGGCTTCGGCCGCCATGCCCATCGCGATGTCTGGGCGTGCGCCGATGGCCTGGCCCATCTGGATTTTCTGTAGCTTCTCCTCGTCTTCCTCGTTGGCGCGCACGCTGCTCACGCCGAAGGAGACGATTTCGAGGCCGCGCAGATCCCGCCACTTTTTCGAGAGCACATCATTGAGCGCATCCGCGAGCTCCATGGTGCGTCCCGGCAGTTCCGTATAGTCGATATGCTGCGCGGAGATTTTCGCGAAGGCCGGCTGCAGCGCCGTCAGCAGTTCCGTTTTCAGCTGGCTGTCCAGCGTGTCGCGCGTGTAGACATCCTCCGCGTTGCCCACGACGTTCGTATAGAAGAGAATCGGGTTCGTGATGCGGTAGCTGTACTCACCGAAGCAGCGCAGGCGCACGAGCAGGCGCAGCCCCGAGGCCGCATCGACGACGCTGAACGGCACATCGTTCGGCGTACCGTATTTGTTGCCCGTGATTTCCTTCGTATTGATGTAGTAGACGCGCTGATCCTTGCCCGCGTCACCGCCGAACGTGAAACGGCGGCCGATCTGCGTGAAGATGTCCTTGACGCCCTGCCCGAGGTCGCCCGTAAAGATGGACGGCTCCGTGGAGTTGTTGTAGGTATAGGCACCCGGCTCGGCCGTAAGCTCCACGACCTTGCCCGACTCCACGATGAGCGCGCACTGGCCGTCCGCCACAGAGATGACGGAGCCGTTGGAAATGACGTTGTCCTCGCCGCTCGTGTTCGAGCTGCGGCCGCGGCTGCTCGTGCGCTTCTCGCCCTTCGCGAGCAGCGTGTCCGCATCCAGGCTCTCACAGACGAAAAATTCTTTCCACTGATCCGCGAGCACCCCTCCCGCCGCACCGATTGCTGCTTTGATGAGTCCCATAAAAATCCCTCCTGTAGGTTAAAAAAACTTCTGGTATCAATGCCCGTCTGATGGGGGCTTCTCCTCCACGGGAGACGCGATTCCATCGGCCAGCAGTTGCTGCGCCTCGGCCGCCAGCGCGGCGTAGGCGGCCATGAGCGGATCCTGCCCCGCGCGGATCTGCGCCAGGGCAGCCTCGCGCTCCGCTTCAGGCGTTTCGGGGGCACGGACGGCTTTCGCGGCCAGTTCCAGTGCCTTGGCCTGTGCCGAGAGCGCCCGGCCGCCGATGGAGAGCGCGGTCGATTTCAGCGCGTGCACCTCGATGGTGTAGTTCTCCCAGTCCTCCGCCGCATAAAAGGCCGCGATTTTCGCCGCCTTCTCCGGCTGCAGCTGCGCGAACATGCCGAGTACGCGCCGGTATAGGTCTTCGAGGCCGCCCGTATACATGAGGCCGAGCTTCGTATCGATGCCGCCATCCGCCGGGGCATCGGATTCCGCTGCAGGCGCCGCGGACGGAGCAGCGGACACTGGCTCTGGTTCTGCATGGGCCGCAGCTGGCTCCACGGCAGGGGCCGGCGGTCCGGCTGGAGCCGTTTCCGCTGGCTTTTCCTGCGGCGTCTCCTGCATCTCCGGCGGCAGCCGGCGGCGCAGCAGTTCCGTGAGTTCCTTCGTACTCATAGGTTTCGCCAAATAGTCGTCAAATCCCTGCGCCAGATATTTTTCCCGCGCGCCGTTGATGGCGTTCGCGGTCAGCGCGACGACCGGCGTCCCCTCTGCGAGGTGTTCGCGCCGGATGACAGCCAGCGTCTCCGTGCCGCTGAGCTCGGGCATCATATCGTCGAGCAGGACGAGATCGTAATGCCCTGCCCGCAGTTTCTCCAGGCACTCCCCGCCACTCTGCAGCAGTACGCCGACGAGCACGAGCAGCGCGACGAGCAGCGCGGGGAACAGCAGCAGGACCTTTTTTCTTTTGGACCCCTTGCTCATAGGAACTGCACCCCCTCTGCATACCAGCTCAGATTGATGAGGACGTCATCCGACAGGGTCTCCCCTGCGGCCACACGCAGCTCTCCTGTCGTATCCGTGATGGGACCGGAGAACACGCTGCCGTTCTCCTGCAGCAGCTGCTGTGCGTCCTGCCCATCGCTCGCGACCTTGTCGATGACGGTCAGGTCGATGCCCGCCCGCCGCGCCGCCGCACTCGCGCCGATGTACTGCTGATGGTTCCAGCCCGCCTCCTCGCGGTCGCCGAGCAGCATCATGGCAATGTGGGGCTTCGTGCGCTCAGCAACCTCGTCATCCAGCTGCGGCAGGGAAAACAGGATGGCGAAGATACCCACAAGCAGCAGTGCGCCGAGCACGTTCAGCACAATGACGAGTGGGGATTTGCCAAACGGGTTTTTCATCGCATCTCCACCCCCTCCACATACCAGTTCAGGTGGTCAAAGAGCTCGCGGTCCGACATGCTCTCGTCCTGCGGCAAGGCGTTGCGGTAACTGCGCCGCGACGTCATGGCGTCGTAGGCATCGGCGACGGCGATGATGCGCGCCATGCGCGGGATCGCCTTTCCCGCGAGGCCGTCGGGATAGCCCTTGCCATCCCAGCGTTCGTGATGCGAGCGCGCGCCGACCGAAAGCTCCGGGAACTCCTTGACCATATCCAGGATGTCCGCGCCCATGGTGGTATGCGCCTTGATGACGGCATACTCCTCATCCGTGAGACGCGTGGTCTTGTTGATGATGGTCACGGGGATGCCGATCTTGCCGATATCGTGCAACAGGCCCACGGAGTAGATGCTATCCAGCCTCTCCCCCGTATCCCCTGCGCGCCGCGCCATCTCGCGCGAGTACTGCGCCACGCGCTCCGAATGGCCACGCGTATAGGCATCCTTGACATCGACGGCCTTGGCCAGGGCAAACACGAGCTCATCAAACAGCCGGAGGGTCGCCGCCAGGCGCTCCGCCGCCATATCGCCCGTCAGCATGATGATGGGCAGCTGCTCCGTCGCGGGATTCGCGCGGAGGAGCGCCAGCACCTCCATGCCATTCATCCCCGGCATCATGTAGTCGAGCAGCACGATATCCGCCGTATGGTCGGCTAGATACGCGAGTGCCGACGGTCCATCCGCCACCTTTATGACCTTGTATTTATCCCCGAGAATTTGCTCGATGAGCATGAGATTCATCTCATCATCATCGATGGCCAGCACGCACGGCGTAAAGCCCAATGCCAGGGAACGCATCGCCATTTTCGTCCTATCCACTACCATGAATCTCAGCCCCTTTCTGCAGAGATTGTCACTTTTTCCCACTTTATTTCAAAATCGTAATCCGCCCCTGCGGCGTGCGGTAGCTGTCCGGCACCGTGCCGTTCAGCCCCTCGCGCAGGTAGTTCACGATGGCCTGCTTATCGGCGTAGCCGATGCTCACAGACTCCACGACGCCCGGCTCCACGGCGTGACCGTAGGCATCACCGCCGCGCAGCACGAACTCGACCGTCGCGACGCGGTATGTCTTTTCGGGATCGAACGGCTGCCCGCCGACCTCCGTGATCTGCACGCGGCTGCCCGGCTTCTGCGGCGCGAAATACGTGCTGCCCGGATACTGGCGGCCATTCGTGTAGGGCACGCGCGTATCGAGCGTGTATTTCAGCCCCGCGACCTGTGGGAAAGCGCCGATGGCTTTCGGCGCAGCGCAGGTGGCGGCCTCCAGCATCTCGAGCAAATCCTTGCCCTTGAGCGTCATGACATAAAGCACGTTGTTGTAGGGCACGGCGCGCGCGATGCTGCCGAGCGTCACCGTACCGGCAGGGATGCTCGCGCGGATGCCGCCGCCGTTGAGGATGGCCGCATCGACTTTCACGCCATCGATGACCATGGCCTGGTTCGCCTGCCAGAGGAATGCGTCCGCGACGAAATCGCCCGCGTTCATCTCCTGCGTGCGCACGCCGGGGTCACGGCTGCCGTCCAGCGTAAACGCCACCTTGCCGATGGGCTCGGATAACTTCGCGTCGACATCGGCCGCGACTTTATCGATGAGCTGCTGCACCTGCGCGTTCTGCGGACGGTTTGCATCGAACGCCAACAGATCCTCCTGCCATTTGCCATCTTTCCAGACGACCTGTCCGATGTTTTTCGTGTAGCTGCCCGTCTCCGTCAGCATCGTACCGCCGATGTAGCGATTCTTTACCTGATGGTCATGCCCGTCGATGAAGACGTCGATGCCGTGGACATGCTTCAGCACATCATCCGAGCGGTTGCCCTCGTTAAAGTTCTCGCTGCCCATATGGCCGACAGCTACGATGAGGTCGCAGTGCTGGCGTTTGAGCTTGTCCACCTCGCACTGCACGGCGGTGTAGAGCACCTCTCCCTGCAGGAACTCGAGGCCCGCGACGGCCATCGGAGACGCGCTCGTCGCGGCCTCCGGCGTCGTGATGCCGACGATACCGATTTTGTGCTTCCCTTTTTTCACGACAGTCGAAGGCTTTACGAACAGCTTATTCGTCGCCTTGACGACGATGTTGCAGGCCAGCATGGGGAAATGCGCCTCGCTGACGCGCTGCAGCGTCACGTCCTGCCCATAGTCGAACTCGTGGTTGCCGAGGCACATGGCATCGTAGCCGACCGCGTTCATGAACTGCATGGCCGAGGCGCCTTTGCTGAAATTCACGAGGTTGTTGTCCTGAATCGCATCGCCCGCGTCGACGAGCAGCACCTGCTTGCCCTGTGCGAGCAGATCCTGACGGATCGCCGCGACCGTCGCCATGCCATTGATGCCGTCCGCACGCTGGTCATAGCCATGCGTATCGTTCGTATGTAAAATCACTAAATCCGAGAAATCCGCCGCCAGCGCCGTACCGGTCAAAAGACTCAGCACCAGCAGCAGGCTGCATAAGAAACGTTTCAGCATCTCCTTTACCTCCTCATCGGTAGGATTCTCCCCTGTCTCACATCAGCATGAGCGTAGAGAAGAAATAATACGCGCCCACAGCGCCTACGGCCAGGCCGGCATACCAGAACAGGAGCTGTTTGATGAGCGCCGTCAGCGACGTGAGCAGGATGGCGATCTGCAGATAGGTCAGGCCGTTGGCAAAGCCCACGCGCAATTCAAGGGAGCGGTCACGCTTGGCTTCCAGTGCCTTCGCCTTTTCGCTGATCTCCTTTTCCTCCTGCTTATAGGTCGCAATCTGCTCCTGATAGCCGGCCGCGACTTTCTCCGCTTCCTCGCCGTTGAACTGCCCCTGGTGCAGCTTGATGGCATCGAGCTGTACCTTATACGTGTTCTCCTTCAGGCTCTTGGCCTGATAGTAGGCCCACTGATCCGAGGCCTGCGCCTGCGCCAGGATGGCCTGGTTCGTGAGACCGCCCGCTTTCAGCGAGGAGAACGTCGCACATATAGCGAGCAGCAGGGCGGTCAGCGCTACGAGTTTCGTCGTGCGCGGCGACCACTTTTCTTCGCCGTCTGCTTTTTCCTTCTCTTTATCTTTGTCTTTTACTTCTTCAGCCATAAGATTTACTCCTTCATCATAATAAAAAAGGCAAAAGGGACTGGGCCGTAGCGAAACCGCTGCCTGCCACAGCCCCCGTTGCTGTAACATGTTAATCGTCTTTTTTACGCGCCTCGATGACGGCCGCCGCACCCGCGCGCCGGGCCAGGGAACTGTCCTTGTCGTCGCGGATGGCCACGAGCTCCTCGTCGCTCAGATCTTTGAATTCAGCGGCATACGCATCGATGGAATCGCTGTATTCATCCACCTTTGCGCTGAGCTCGTCCATATAATCGCTAAAGTTGCTCAGCATGCCCTTCGTGGCTTTCTGCCCGTTGCGCGAGGCCTTGGGGGCATGAGCGCCGCTGGACTTGCCGACCGTTTTCTTGTCCTTGCCGAGATGGCGGTTCAGCTTGTCGGCGAGACGGGAGGCCTTGTCGCCCGCCCCCGAGCCGCCAGCGATTTCGATGACCATGCCTTCCTCATCCTCGAGGCTCACATGGGACAGGTCTCTTACACCCGCATAGGCGATATAGACCTTGTTTCCATCCTCGTCCCTGCCCTTGACGACTTTCGGGCGTTCAGCATCGCTGAAGGACTCATCCAGATCCGGTTTCTCATCGAAGGCTACGAGCACATGCTCCGAATCCTCATCGCCGATGGCAAACCAGCTGAATTCATCGACATCGTCATCCGGCAGATAGATGCGGATCTTACTCTCTTTTCCATCCTGGTCCGTGAAACGGAATTTCAATTCGTGCTTGCTCATCATGTATCATCCTTTCGTTACTAAAAAAATCGCGTATGTGAGCCCTTACGGGATATGCCTCAGAAAACATTTTATTCGGTTGCGACACTCGTCGTGATGTTGCCGCCTTTCAGCTCGTACGAAGCCATATCCGACATCGAGTAGTCGCCGTTCGGCGCGATGAAGTCGAAGACGTAGGCGTACGTGCCATCAGCGAGCGGCTCATCCGTCACGGCGAAGTTCTCACCCAGCTGGAACGTCGCGACATCCACGAGCTGCGCGTCTTTGCCGGCCTTATCGATGCTCATCGCGTACTGCTGCGTCGTCACCTTGTCGCCTGGCTTAAGCTTCACGAGGTTGCGGTCGCCGGCGCCCTGCTCATTGATGGCCGCGCGCGCACCGAGGATGCGGTACGCCTGCTTTGCATCCTCATAGACGACGAACAGGTTCATCTGCTCCCCGTTCAGCTTGATGGGGATGGCGTATGTGATATGGTCATCCGTCTGCTCCGTCACATCGGTGTAGAGCGGATGCTTGTCCAGCATCATCCACGTACCGTCGAAATTATCCTTGCAGGTACCTTTTTCCCAATCGACATCGACATTCGCGTCGTTGCCGAACATATACATGAGGTTCTTATCCGCATCGTACCAGATGAGGTCGCAACGGATAGCCGAGAGGTTCTCCATCTGCTGCTCGAGCTGATACGGATAGTAGCAGGACAGACCCTGCGAGTCTTCCTTCAGCGCGCCGCTCACCTTGTAGAGCACGGCCGCCGACAGTGCCTGCTGCACTTTCTTTGCCGTGTCCGGCAGCAGGTCCTCCGTGCGTTTCGCGAAGTCGCCCATATCGATCATGTTCGTGTAGCCGGTGTCGCGCGTGTTGCCGCCGAAGTTCGCCGATTTTTTCGCCTGACGCGCATAGCGGGAGAAGAACTTCTTCGGATTTTTCTCCGCCGCCTTGATGGCCTCGACGCCCATCTGCTCGTAGGCCTCGCGCAGCTGCGGCAGCTTGCTGAGATCGGTGACGGACAGCGTAGCCTGGTCGTCCGTACCGACGTCCTCGCAGCCTTTCATGTAGGAGTCACACATCACCTTGGCCAGCACGAGCGGGTCGCTGCCGACGCCCTCGTTGAAGCCGTTGACGATGCCGGTATAGTACCAGCCGTTGCCCGGCTCGAGCTCCTGCGACGCCACGAGGTAGCGGCCGTAGCCCTCGAAGTTGTTTGCTACGCCGTACGTCGCCATGAGGCAGCAGTCAAAGCCCACGATGTCAAACGGCGGTTTGTCCCGGTCTTTGTTATAGGTGCTGGCGAGCGCATCCTGCATCTGGTTCAGGCTCATGATGTGCTGCGTGCGCTCATCGTAGCAGGCGCCGCCCACCGTGCCGCCGCCGTGGTTCCACATAATGAGGATGCGGTGATCCGCCTCGAACTTATCCTGCGCGAATTTCAGGAAGCTCGCGAGCGTGTCCGGCGAAGCCATGTCCGCATCCGGCAGCTTGTCCAGACGGCGCAGGCCGTCCTTGTCGTAGACAAAGCGGTCGATTTCCTTGCGTTTGACCTCATCGTTGTGCCATTTTTTCGCGCCGCCCGTCTGGATGACGAACGTCACGCCCTCCGGCGGCAGATTCTCCGTGAGCTCGGCGAGGTCGTTCGTCGCCGCTCCGCCCTCGGACTCGAGATCCGTGCCGCACATATAGAGTTCCACGACCCACTTGCCTGTGGTCTTTTCTCCCGTGCCCTTGATGCCCGAGTCATCGGCGGACTTGCTGTCGCCGCAGCCCAGGCACGCGAACAGGACGCACAGGCAGGTGATGAGCACCATCGCTATCCTCAGCGTGCCTGCCCATGTTCCATGCCTCTTGATCCTATCCATACAAACCTCCTTACCTTCACAACCTTCCTACAAACCATCAAAACTCATTGTTCCACTCTCATGGTACCGTACTTTACAGGAAAGCAAAACACCAAAAAATGTACAAAATTGGGTATTGACAAAATTTATAATTGCGTTCTCATAAAAAATGACTATAATAGAAATAGTTAATTTGAACAAGCTCCATCCTGAAGCAAATCCGCCAGCGCGCGCCGGATCTGCCCGTAGCCCTTGCGAGCTCCAGCAAGGAATTTGCCCTGGACGGCTACCGCCTGCACGCGCTGCGCTACCTCGAGAAGCCTGTCCAGCCGGAGGACGTGCACGAGATGCTGCTGTGCCTGCGCCAGCAGCACCACAATCGCCCCGTTCTCCATATCGGCAAAGAGACCGTCATCCCCCTGTCTGCCATCGCCTATCTGGAGCAGCAGGGGCACAATATCGTCGTCCATCTGGCGAATGGAGAGCAAAAAAGCTATTACGGTCAGCTCGACAGCCTGGCACCGCTCGGCACGTCGTTCGTGCGCAGCCATAAAAGCTATATCGTCAATCTCGACTACGTACAGCGTATCGACGAGGAGTTCTCCATTTTCCGCCTCGTAAATGACGGCGTGGCACACATCAAAAAGGGCTTACTGCCAAGGATGAAGCGCCGCTATGAAGACCGGCTCATAGAACGCGTGAGACTCGCATGAGGATATGCAATACCCGCACATATGGGTCAATACTGGCAGCAGGGACCATATGCCTGCTGCTTTTGCTTTTTGCCTGGGCGCTGCCATTCGGCCTCCGCGTGCTCCCCGGCGGCGCCACGCGCGTCGAACACGTGCGTGAAGCCATTGCGACCATCGACGGCCGGCAGGAGCTCGTCACGCTGCCGCACACGTTCCGCGGCCTGGAACCGGGCACCGACATCCGGCTCACATTCCAGGTCTACGAGGCTGAGCCTTTCTCCATGCTCGTCAAGGGCGTCTACTCGCCATTTACCGTCACCTGCAACGGCGCACGCCTCAGCACGTACGGCGAACCGGGCACGTACCCTGCCTTTCTCACCGACCCGCCGACGAGCCTGCAGGTCGTGAACCTGCCCGCCGTGCCGTATACGGACAAACTGCGCACGATCACCGTCACCTACAAAATGCCGCAGACACGCGCCTCACTGCCCGTGGTGCCGTTCGCTGTCAGCAATATGGCCGGCGTCTTCCGCGGCGAGTTTCGCTGGCTCATCCTCGGCTTTCTGCTCGAGTGCACGCTCGTGCTCGTAGGCATCCTGCTCCTGCTGCTCGCCGGCCTCAGCCACCACGTAGCACACAGCCAGAAAATGCTGCTCTACCTCGGGCTGTTCTTTCTCGCGGTCGGGTTATGGAACGTCGGTGAGAATGACTTTTCCATCTTCGTATTCCGGAATCCGACATTCCTGTACCTCCTGACGTTCAGCGGCCTGTTCTTCATTGTGGCACCACTGTACGGCTTTGCGCTGCAGGCTGTCACGTTCCGCTGGCATCGCGTGCCTGCTCACGACGGCCCCGCTCGAGCTCGCGAACTACCATCTTTTCCACTGGTTTGATTTCTCGCTGGGATTCCTCAGCGGCACGATCCTGTTCCTGCTCCTGCTGCTCGTGCTGACGGCAGCCATCATCCGCCGCAACGCGCGGATACAGGAGGCCTATATCGCGCAGCAGCACCAAACCGAGCTCATGGGCGTACGCCTCGATGCGGAGAAGACGCGCCACGATATGATCCTGCAGGAGGAACAGCGTCTCGCCAGACTCCGCCACGATATGAAGCACCATGTCGCGCTCGTCGCCGAGCTGGCGGCACGCGGAGCTGGCCGTCGTGTTCGGCAATCTGCTGGAAAATGCCCTGGAGTCGTGCCGCCGCGCACCATCCGGCACGGCGACGTTCATCCGGATCAAAGCGCGCGTCCTGAGCGGCCATCTCGTCATCGTGCAGGACAACACGATAACAGAGCCACCACGCCGCAAGGACGCAGCATTTCTCTCCAGCAAGCGCGAAGGAGCACAGCCCGGTCTCGGCCTGCGTTCCATCGCCGACCTCGCGGCTGCACACGGTGGCCGCGCCGAATTCACCTACGACACAGAAGCGTTCCACTCCTCCGTCATTTTGGAACTATAATGGGGAACGAGCCGATAGAAAAAGAGCCCGGCAGGCAAATGATACCTGCCGGGCTCTCTTTCTATGTTTTTGTACTTTCGTAAGGACGTGATTGATCTGCCACGAGAGGCAGCGGGGCTTAAAACAACTCGAGGATCGGCGCGAACAGCCGGACCAGGGCACCGCCGAAGCTGAAGCCGGGCGCCACGCCATCGGCCATGAGGTCGATCGTCCCGACGGGCTCCCCGTCATAGGTCACGGTCAGATGGCCGACGACCTGCCCATCCTTGATGGGACCCGTGAGGACCTTCGGGAGGTCGTACGTGACGGTATAATGCTGCTCGGACTCGTCGTCGATGATGGGATAGTTGACATCGGACGCCGGCCGCACCATCGTCGTCGCCCGGCTCGCGCCGCGCACCCAGACCTTGCGCGTGAGCTCGGCCTGCGTCATGCCGCGCACCATGCGCACATGGGCAAAACCGTAGTCGAGCATGGCGCGCGCATCGGAAAAGCGGGATTTCTCATCGGGCGCATGCATGATGACGGCGATGAGCTCCAGGCCGCTGCGCCGCGCCGAGGCAGCGAGGCAGCCGCCCGCCGCCTGCGTCCATCCCGTCTTGATTCCCGTCATGCCCGCGTAGCTCGTGAGCAGCTCGTTCGTGTTCGTCGCGACGAGGAATTTCGCCTTGGGCACCTCCCAGCGGATGACGCGCTTCGGCTGGTTCACGATGGCGCGAAAATTCGGCTGCTCCATCGCGTAGCGCGCGAGCATCGCCATGTCTCGTGCCGTGGAATAATGCTCCGGGTCCGTGAGGCCGTTCGGGTTGTGGAAATGCGTATGCTTCATACCGATTTCTGCCGCTTTGGCATTCATGCGGTCCGTAAAAGCCGGCACGGAGCCGCTGATTTTCTCCGCCAGCGCGACAGCTGCGCCGTTGTCCGACTCGAGCATCATGCCGTTGATGAGCTCGTCCGCCTCCAGCGCCTCGCCCGCCATGATGCCGAGCGGCGTATCCTCCGTGCCCGCCGCGTTGGCCGAAATCGGCACAAGCTCGTGCATGCGCAGAGACTGCAGGGCGAGCAGGCAGGTCATCATTTTCGTCATGGAGGCCGGATAGCGCTGCTCATCCGGGTTCTTCGCCCAGATCACGCGCCCCGTCGAGCCGTCGATGAGGATCGCCGAGTCCGCCGTGATGACGGGCTCCCCCTCCGCCGCATGTGCAGCCGGCAGAGGGAGGAAAAACAGAAACAAAAAAAGCGGCAGCCAAACAAGGCCCAGCCGCCGTAACAGATACATCAAAAGCCAAGCTCCTTCTTCGTAAAGTCTTTCCCATTATAACACCAAAACTGCGCCCTGAATAGCACCCGCAGGCAAGAAAGCCACACAAAAAGGGAGCCGCCCGCCATGGACGGCTCCTTCAGGAGTGGTTGCAAAAATTTGGCTTGCAGGCGGTGTTGAGCCCCGCCCAGCTTAGAACGCGTAGTTCAGGCCCGCGTGGAACGCTACGCCGCGCTGTTTGCCTGCGCTGCCGCTGATGCCCAGGTCCAGGCCGATGGGCGTGGTCGCGGTCGGTTTAAAGGACCAGCCGGCCTCAAAGCGTACGCTGTCGCCCTGCGTGGACGGGCTGGCCAGGTCGTAGGTCTGCCAGTGTGCGTGAGCGTCGCCGCTGAATTCGTACGCCGCGTGACGCGCCCGAAACCGAGGTGTCCGCCGAAGTAGTTCGAAGAAGTGCTGTAGCTCGTCTGCCCCAGGAGCAGCTTGCCGCTGTAGTCCGCCTTCGTGCGGCCGTAGCGCAGCGAGCCCTCCACGTAGCTGCCATTCGTGTATTCCTGCCGTGCGAGCAGGCCGCCGCCCGTGTAGTGGGTGTCGCCGCTGCCATGCGTGCCGTCATCGAGGTAGCTGTCGTAGTTGGCGCTGCCCGTCTCAAAGAACGGTCCCCAGGTGAAGGCGCCGTGACGGTTCACGTTTTTCTTCGCGATGCCGGCGTTGAAGGCGACGCCGTTCAGATCCACGTAGGTGCACGTAGCCCTTGATACCGGCGGAGACGCCAATCTGGCCAGTGACTTCCGTGACTGCATCGGTGCTGGTGGTATCCGCCACTGTCGTGCTGGCCGCATTGGTGCTCAGGGTACTCACGGTCTGGACCGGTGTACTGCTGGTGCCCGTGCTGCTGGTGTCCGTTGTGTTGGCCCCGCCGCTGACGGTCGCGCCCGTCGTAATCAGCTGGCCGCCGTCTTTCTCAATGAGGTTGATGGTATCGCCTTTGATCACGCTCAGCGCGCCGTTGGCCGTGATATAGATTTTACTGTTGCTGAGGTCGGTATCTTCCGTCGTGGACGTGAGGTGCAGGATAGTATCGCCACCCTGCGTCCCCTGCGGGAGATAGAAGTTATAGTTGTCATAGCCCACGACATTGGCGAGCTTAATCCCTTTCTCCCCGTTGATTTCCAGCGTGTTACCGCTGTGTTCCGCGACCGTGCCGCCATAGGCGTAGAGGTGCACGCCGTCCGCAAAGGCATTTGCCGAGCCTGCGAGCAGGATGTACGTGTTGTCATTCGCGACGGTAGTGTCCGTACTGCTGGCTGCAGCCTTGGCAAGGGCGCGCCGCATGACTTTCTTCGCCGATTGCGTGCTGCTGCTTGCCTGGCTGGCATAGCTGACATAGCCGCCGTACAGGTCACTCTCTATCTTGCCGCCGGAAATGATAATCTTGTTGCGGCTGGCCGACGGCGCACCATAGCCGCCATAGACGTTATCGTTGTACGTACCACCGGAGATAATCACCGTATTGTCGTCCGCCGATTTCGCCGTAGACAGGCCACCGTAGACCGCGCCGTTGACCGTACCACTGGAGAGGTTCAGCGT
Source organism: uncultured Selenomonadales bacterium (assembly GCA_900315155.1). Classification (GTDB taxonomy): domain Bacteria; phylum Bacillota; class Negativicutes; order Selenomonadales; family Selenomonadaceae; genus UBA2897. The sequence continues at coordinate 173,248 of OMYB01000003.1, forward strand.
GTTCGCATTGGCGTCGCCCGAGGCCGTGCTGCCGCCCGTGACCGAGCCTTCGACGACCGTATTGCCAGAGAGGTTCAGCGTGTTGCCGTTGGCGTTGCTCGAGACGGAGCTGCCGCCCGTGACCGACGCTTTGACCGTGCCGCCCGTGAGCGTCACCGTGTTTTCGTCGGCGTTGCCCGTGACGGAGCTCGCGCCGATGGCGCTGCCGACGGTGCCACCCGTGATGGTGGCGGTGTTCTTGGTGACGTTGCCGTTGTAGGTGGTGGCACCGGCCACGCGGCCCGATACGTCGCCCGCCGAGGTAGCCGTGTTGCCCGTCATGTCGTGCGTCGTGGTCTTGTCATCCGAGTAGGCTGCCACGACGTTCTGGGCGGTCGTGCCCGCCGCTGCGGTAGAGGTCTTGCTGCTGGCCGTCGTCTCCGTGGCCGCGACGGTGTTCACCGTCGATGCCGAATCCGTCGCGAGGGAGGTCTCGCCGTCAATCAGGATATAGACGGACGTGCCGTCGCTGGTCAGTTTGCCCGTCAGGTTGGAGACAGCGCTGCTCAGGCTATACGTCTGCGTGGCGGCCGTTCCGCCGACGGCTGTGCTGCCCGCACCCGAGAGCTTGAGCAGATAAATCTTGTCGCCCTGGTTGAGGTTCAGAATACCGTTGGTGTTCACGGTCACTTCATCCAGCTCGGTCGTCCCGTATTCGCAGAGGTAACGATGGCCTCCCCCGCCTTGGTGGCAGAGTTAAGCGTGAACGTGTACTTGACCTTATCGACGCCCAGCACGAGGTCGTTGTCCTGCGCCGCCACCGTGCCCGTCGTCGTCACGGTCGCACTGCCGCCGTGATCGCTCGTCGTCGTGTACTCGTGGCTCAGCTTATTCGTCCCCGTATACGTAAGCGTGCCTGCGGTGTCGTTCTGCAGCAGATACACGTTATCGCCTTTGCTCAGATGGAGCAGGTTGCCCTGCAGGGCGCTGTCGTTCAGCGTCACATCGCCGGCATCAATCTTCGTCGTCCCCGTGTTCGTGGACGTGAGGAACGTGTCCCCATTCTTCACATCACTAGCGAGGTCGAACGTGTACTTCACGTCGTCGATGTTCAGATTCAGCGCGTCGCCGTCCTGTGCCACCTTGCCCGTCGTCTGGACGGTCGCCTGACCAGCGTTCGTAGTACTGGTATAGGTGCGGTCCAGCGTTTTCGTACCGGTATATTTGAGCATGCCAGCTGTGTTCTTCTTCAGCAGGGTGACCTTATCGTCCTTGTTGAAGGAGAGCATGTTGCTGGTATCGTCCTCAAAGCCCAGCGCGGTGCCGTCAATCTGCGTTTCTGCCGTGTCCGTGAGCGTGAGGGAGTCCGCCGTGATGGTTTTGGCCGACGCGTCGTTGCCCGTGACATTTTTCGCCTTGAGGTTGTTCGTCACCGTGACATTTCCCTTCGCCGTGACGTTGCCCGTTGCGTCGATGGAGCCCGCCGTGATTTTGCCGCCGTCCGCACTATTATTGGTGTTTTGCGCATCGACATTGTTTGCCACGAGGTTGCCCCCCACCGTGATGCCTTTTCTCAGCGCTGTGACATTTTTCGCCGTGAGGTCGCCGTTCACAGTGACACGATCATACACTCTGACATCGCCCGATGCGATGAGATTCTTCGCCACAGTGATGTCTAATCCCTTGACATTCCTCGCCTCGAGGTTGCCGGTCGTCGCTTTGATACGATCATCCAAATAATCTCTGCCGATGTCGCCATCTGTTATGATGGTTCCAGCCGTGAGTTGTGAAGCAAACAACTGGATATTACCCGCCGTGAGGGTATCCGCCACGTTAACAATACCACTACTGTTTACAACGAGCGTGTTCACGGTGAGTTTATTCGCCGTGAAGTTTGTTACCACGAGCTTATCCGCCTCGAGTTCGTTTACATTTTGTGACGGTCTGATTTCCAGCGACTTTCCCATCCCACGTCGAAACATCAATCTGCGCAGCTTCCGCCGCATACGCGATGCTGCTGCCGATTTCCACACCGGTCACGCTCATGTCTACGTAGGGGGGCAGGCGAACACCGCCGACATGCCGAGCGTGCCGGCGATGAGCAGCGCCAGGCGGCGGTCATTCCTTTGTGATATCCACGTCTTCATGATCATGCACTCCTTTATACCAGCGCGTCAGCCCACCGGACCAACGCCCATCCGCGCCGCGCAGACCCAACCACGCCGCGCCTGGCGTCTATTCGCATAACGAAAATCCTTCTTTTCCTCCAGGGAGTGCCGGTCATCATCCTCGGTGCCCACACTACCTCAGCTTCATTTTACCATTTTGTCAACCACTTTTAGAGCACCCAATTTTGTACAAAATTGGGTGTTGACAAATTCCGCAGGGTTGTTCTCATGCAAAAAAGCCGCCCGCAACCGGACGGCTCTCTTACGATATTTCATACGTTTAGACGGCATGCAGTTCACGCAACAGCGCATTCTGCAGGACATTGGAGAAATTGATGTTGTGCTCCACGGCCAGCTGGTTGAGCCAGCTTGGGATGGAGACATTCTTGCGCACGGTTTTCGTGTCCACCTTTTTACGATACGCTGTCGTATCCGCCGCAATCATGCCGATAAAGCCATGCTCCGGCTTCTGTATGCCGCGGATGTCAACGGGTGCGGGAATCGTCTCACCGTGGTTTTCCCGCGACATCAATTCAAGATTCAAGACATCTTCCGCGTTCTCGAATGCCTCTTTCTCGTCTACGCCATCCGTATAACATCCGTCCAGCCCCGGAAAATCGACGAGAATCGCGTCGTCCTCATAGGTAAACACCGCCGGATATTGATATTTCATGACACGTCCTCCTCACTGCTGCTCAATGCCAGCGTCCTGCAAAATCTTTTTCAGTGTTCCTTTAGGCACGTCCTCTTTCGCATGACGCCCGACGGAAAAGGTATGCCCCGTATGCGGGCTGCGCCAACGGTCATGGCGTGCGCCATGCTCATAAAGATAGCAGCCATGGGCTTTCAATAAACGAACCAGCTCCGCCGTAGTCATCTTATCACCTCATACAGTTATTATACACAACATTGCGCATATTGGCAAGGAAATTTCCCCGTTATTGCTTCGGCATGGCGAGCTTTAGCGCCTCGCCGATGGTGGCGGCGCCGTAGAGCTGCATGCCGCTCAGCGCCTGGCGCGTCGCCGCGTCCTCCATGAGCTGGCGGTAGTTCTTTGCGGGCAGCACCACCGAGGTGAAGCCCAGGCGCTGCGCCTCGCGCACGCGGCTCTCCGCCTGGCTCACGGCGCGCACCTCACCCGAGAGCCCCACCTCACCGAACACGATGGTCTGCGGCCGGAGCAGCCGGTTCGCGAAACTCGACGCCATCGCCACGCAAATGCCGAGATCCGCCGCTGGCTCGTCGATATGAATGCCGCCCGCGACCTTCACATAGACATCACAGGCACCGATGGAGAGGTGCACGCGCTTCTCCAGCACAGCGAGCAGCAGCTGAATGCGCTTGATGTCCACGCTGTCCGCCGTGCGGCGCGGTGGCACATACGGCGTCGGCGCGACGAGTGCCTGCACCTCCACGAGCAGGGGGCGCGTCCCCTCCATCGTGGGGATAATCACCGTGCCGCTGTCCTCGCGCCGGTCCGACAGGAACAGTTTCGACGCGTCCGGCACATCCACGAGCCCCGCCTCGCGCATTTCAAACAAGCCCAGCTCATTCGTGCTGCCAAAACGGTTCTTGATCGCGCGCAGCACACGGTACTCCGCACTGCGCTCTCCCTCGAAAAACAGCACCGTGTCCACAATATGCTCCAGCACGCGTGGCCCCGCGAGGCTGCCGTCCTTCGTCACATGCCCGATAATAAACGCCGCGATGCCATTCACCTTCGCAATGCGCAGCAGCTCCACCGCGCACTCCCGCACCTGCGACACACTGCCCGGCGCCGACGTGATATCCGGCTTGAACATCGTCTGGATCGAGTCGATGACCAGCAGCTCCGGTTTCACATTCGCGATATGCGTGGCGATCGTCTCCAGATTCGTCTCGCTCACCACATAGAGCGACTCCGCCAGTGCATGCAGACGGTCCGCGCGCATGCGCACCTGCCGCGCGCTCTCCTCGCCCGTCACATACAAAACGCGCTTGCCCGTGCGCGCCACCTCCGCGCACACGCGGATCGTCAGGCTCGACTTGCCCACACCCGGGTCGCCGACAATCAGCACCAACGAGCCAGGAATCACGCCGCCGCCCAGCACGCGGTCGAGCTCCCCCGAGCCCGTGCCATAGCGCGGCAAATCCTCCGTCTCGATCTCGCCAATCGGCCGCGGCGGCTGTGACTCCGCCAGTCCTACGCTGCCGCCGACCGACCGCGTCTCCGGCGCCACGACCTCCTCGACCATCGTGTTCCACGCACCGCACCCCGGACATCTGCCCATCCATTTTGGCGTATCGTAGCCGCACTGCTGGCAGACATACATCGTCTTTTTCTTTTTCGCCATCTATGTCCTCCTGTGAAAAATCCGTTTAAGCAGACGGATAGTCCACCGCCCGAGCCAGACGATGGACCATGCCAAATTTTGGATAAAATTTTTCAGTTTTCCGCCTTTGCCTTCCGGCGCGAGATAATCATGCCTCGACATCCGCTTTTTCCCCTTCGGCTTTCTTGGCACGCGGCAGTTTCTTTTCAAACGTCAGCGCATCATTCGTCTTGCGGACGTAGATGGTGTCACCGGATTTGAATTTCCGCGCGAGCAGGTCTTCGGCAATCGGATCCTCGATGAGTTTCTGGATGGCGCGTCTGAGCGGCCTTGCACCGTACTGGAAGTCCGTGCCCGCCTGCACGAGTTTGTTCTTCGCCGACGGGCTGATCTCGAGCTGAATTTCTTTCTCGCCGAGGCGGCTGCGCACATCGCGCAGGAGGATGTCGACGATCTTCGCGAGCTCCGTCTGCCCGAGCGGATGGAATACGATCATCTCATCGACGCGGTTCAGGAACTCCGGCTTGAAGATGTGCTTGACCTCCTCGAGCACGCGCTTCGCGGCCTGCTCGTGCTTCTGCTCGCGCGTCTCCTCTTTTGCAGCAAACCCGAGAGCCGGGGCGCTGTTGCGCAGATGCTCGGCGCCGGCATTCGACGTCATGATGATGACCGTATTGTGGAAGTCGACCGTACGCCCCTGGCCATCCGTGAGGCGTCCGTCGTCGAGGACCTGCAGCAGGATGTTGAAGACATCCTGGTTGGCCTTCTCGATCTCATCGAACAGCACGATGGAGTACGGCTTGCGGCGCACGGCATCCGTGAGCTGGCCGCCCTCCTGATAGCCGACGTAGCCCGGAGGCGCGCCGACGAGGCGGGAGACGGAGTATTTCTCCATGTACTCGGACATATCAAAGCGGATGATCGCATCCTCGCTGCCGAACAACGCCTCCGCCAGCGTGCGCGCGAGCTCCGTCTTGCCGACGCCCGTGGGGCCGAGGAACAGGAACGAGCCGATCGGGCGCTTCGGATTCTTGAGCCCCGCCCGCGCACGGCGCACGGCCTTCGAGACGGCCCGCACCGCCTCCTCCTGCCCGACGACGCGGTGCGTGAGGATCTTTTCGAGGTTCAGCAGGCGGTCGGACTCCTTCGCGGCGATCTTGCGCACGGGGATGCCCGTCCACTGCGCCACGACGTCGGCGATATCATCTGCCTTCACCGTGATGCGCGTGCTTTCCTTTTTCTCCCATCGCTTCTTCGCATCCTCGAGCTCCTGGCGCAGCTGCTTCTCCTGATCGCGGAATTTCGCCGCCCGCTCAAAGTTCTGCGACGAGATTGCCGCTTCCTTCTCGACATCGAGGTGAACGAGCTTCGCCTGGATATCGCGGATATCCTGCGGCTCGTCGACCTGCTTCATGCGCACTTTTGACGCCGCTTCATCCATGAGGTCTATGGCCTTGTCCGGCAGGAACCGGTCCGTGATATAGCGATGCGAAAGCTTCACGGCAGCCTGAACGGCTTCATCCGTGATTTTCGCGCGGTGGAACGCCTCGTAGCGCGGACGCAGCCCCAGGAGGATCTGCACCGCGTCCTCGACCGTCGGCTCCTCGACCACGATCGTCTGGAACCGGCGCGAAAGAGCCGCATCTTTTTCAAACCGCTTCTTGTATTCATCGACGGTTGTCGCCCCGATGATCTGGATCTCCCCGCGTGAGAGAGCCGGTTTCAGGATGTTCGCCGCATCGAGGGCACCCTCGCCCGCTCCGGCACCGATGAGCGTGTGCATCTCATCGATAAACAGGATGATATTGCCCGCCTGGCGGATCTCCTCGATCACGCCCTTGAGACGCTCCTCGAACTCCCCGCGGTATTTCGCGCCCGCGACGAGAGAGGCCATGGACAGGGAGTAGACCTTCCTGCCCTGCAGCATGTAGGGCACGGAGCCCTCCACGATGCGCTCCGCGAGGCCCTCGGCGATGGCCGTCTTGCCGACGCCCGGCTCACCGATGAGGATTGGGTTGTTTTTCGTGCGGCGCGAGAGGATCTGGATGACGCGCTGGATTTCCTTGTTTCGCCCGATGACCGGGTCCAGGTCGCCATCCGCCGCGATTTTCGTGAGGTCGCGGCCGTACTTCTTGAGCGTCGGCGTCCCCTGCGCACGGCTGCGGCTGCGGCGACCGCTCTGACGGTCTTCCTCATCGCCGTGATCCGACTCGCCGAGCCGGTCGAGAACGATATCCTCCAGCGCATCGATATCGATACCGAGCGACTCGAGGATTTCGATGGCATCGCCCTCCGTCTCCTCGAGCAGGCTCAGCAGGATGTGCTCCGTGCCGACATAGTCGTGCCCCATCTGCCCGGCTTCCTCGAGAGCCCCCTCCATGACGCGCTTTGCGCGCGGCGTGTAGTACGGGTTGTCCGACGGGTAGTCGTTCTCATGCGAGGCAAACTGGCGCACTTTCTCCGCGATCTTCTGATAATCCAGGCCGACGGACTCCAGTGCCTCTGCCGCCACGCCGCCGCTCTCATGGATGAGGCCAAGCAGGATGTGCTCCGTGCCGATATAGTCCTGCTGCAGATGCTGCGCAGCATACTGGGCGAACTCGACGGCCTTGACGGCCCGGTTCGTGAAGTTATTGTAGCTCATAGGGGTTCCTCCGGTGCCCTGCAATGCTGCAGGACCTCCCTGACCCGCTGCGCACGCAGCCGGTCGATTTCGTTCTTGGACAGGTTTTCGTTCTCGACGTAGTTCTGCAGGTAGCTCCGGCGGCTCCCGATGAGGATGCGCGGGAAACACGCCGACGTGACTTCGTCGATCATGCGGAGGTCGATGCCGAGGCGGACCTTCGACAGCAGCGCCAGCGTTTCCTTTTCGGAAAGGGAGCGCGCATAGCGCAACGTGCCATAGGCGCGCCAAACGTCATCCTCCAGCGTATCTTTCATATAGGCGCAGATCCCCTTGCGGGCCTCGCGCTCGTGCGTCACGATTTCCTCGACGGCCGTCTTCAGGTTCGCGAGGATCTCCTCCTCGCTGAATCCCAGCGTGAGCTGGTTCGAGATCTGGAACAGGCAGCCGACGTTCTCCTTCTCGTCGCCATACAGCGGGCGCACGGCCAGTCCGAGCTGCGGGGAGATATTCACGATGCCCGAGATGCTGCGCGTCGCGACGAGTCCCGGCAGATGCAGGAGTACGCTTGCGCGCAGACCGGTGCCGAGATTCGTCGGGCACGAGGTCAGATAGCCCATTTTCTCATCAAAAGCCCAGTCCAGCTGCGACTCAAACAGGTCATCGATCTTCGAAGCCAGGACGAACAAATTCTCCAGGTCGAGGCCGGATGTCATGCACTGGATGCGCAGATGATCCTCCTCGTTGACCATGAGGCTCACGCGCTGATCCGCGCTGATGAACGCCACGCGGTGCTGCGTATTGCGGATGAAGTTCCGGCTGATCAGCCGCTTCTCGATGAGGACTTCTTTCTGCAGCGGCGTCAGGCGCTCCATATCGACGCGGTCAAACGGGCAGCCGAGCGACTGCTCCAGCCCCGACAGGATGTTTTCCACCTCGTGCTGGACGTTTGCGAGCTGGTTGAGATTGGCGCGGTTCGGGAATGGGAACGCGCGGAAATTGCGCGCGAGACGGATGCGGCTCGAGAACACGACATCGCCTTCATCCCCGGTCGTATTGAGCCAGGAAAGCGCATCGCTGCGCAAAAGATCATTCAGTGGCATCGACGGCACCCCCTTCCTGTTCCGCCAGCTGCTGTTCGAGCGAGCGGATGCGGTCGCGGCACTCCGCGGCCTCCTCGTAGGCTTCTTTCGCGACGGCCTCCTGCTGGCGTGCGCGCAGCAGCTCGATCTCGTGCTTGAGCTCCAGCGTGCCGCCCGTGCGGTGCGGGATCTTGCCGCTGTGTGTACTCGACCCGTGAATGCGGCGCAGCAGCGGCTCGAGCTGGCCGCGGAACGTCTCATAGCAGACGCTGCAGCCGATTTTGCCCGTCTGCTGGAAATCGCGGTAGCTCATGCCGCAGCTCGGGCACACGAGCTCCTGCTGGCGCGGCGTCTCCTCTTTCCTCTGCTCCTCCTCGGCAGGATGCTCCGGCGCGTGGCTGAACACGCCCTTGAGGAAGTCGTTCACCGCCGTATCATCCAGCTGCTCCGGATGGAACATGAAATTGCCATACTTTGCCGCACAACGCTGGCAGAGGTTCTTTTCTACACGGCCATTCGGTCCGATCTGGGTGATATGCACCACCGCCTCGTTCCGGCCGCAATCATCACATAGCATAACCGTACCTCCCGATACTCATCTTACGCGGCAGTCCGCACCCTGCTGGACAGGCATACATAGGGCTGTCTAGGAAAAATTCGCCACCGTCATCAGCATGGCCTTCAACATGCGTACGCGCTCGTCCTCCGCGAGCGTCGGCGACTGGTAAAGCCCCGTCACGAACTGCATCATGAGTGCGGCCTCGCGCGTCGTCACCATCTCGTGCTTGAGCAGGTAATGCACCATGGACTGAACCGTGACCATCGGCGTATCGACGTCGATTTTCGAGAGCATATCCTGATAGACCAGGCTCTTATCCGGTACCTGCACGATGCGGATGTAGCCACCGAGCCCGCGGCGGGACTCGACGTTAAAGCCTTTCGCCGGGGTAAAGCGCGTACTCAGGACATAGGAAATCTGGGATGGGGCGCAGGAAATCTTATCCGCGATATCCGTGCGGCGCAGCTCGACGGTGCCGTCCTGCTGGGCGGCCAGCTGGCGCAGGATATAGGCTTCGATCAAATCGGCAATATTGCTCATCTTACTCACCTTCATTGTCTGCTGACAGTATTGACTATTTGACTATTCTGCACCTCTATTATATTTGATTTTTTGACATTATGCAAGCCCTTTTCCCGGGTTCCACAGGCTCACGACTCGGCATCCGGATGATGCACCAGGCGCGTCGGCAGGTATTTTTCGACGACTTCTTCCAGTTTCCGGCCATCGACCGGCTTGCTGAGGTAGTCCGAGAAACCAGCTGCGACGAACTTCTCGCGCGAGCCGGCGATGGCATCCGCCGTGAGGATGACAAACGGTGTATCGGCGCAGGGCGAGCCCTTCTGCGTCCGCGCTTTCTGCAGCGTCTCGATACCGCTCATGCCCGGCATCATCTGATCGAGGAGCACGAGATCGTAGTGATGTGCCCGCGTGAGCTTCAGGCATTCCTCTCCATTTTCCGCCATGTCGATGTGCACGAGCGTCTGCTTGAGCAGGTTGGCGACGACGAAGCGGTTGATTTCGTTGTCGTCGACGACGAGCACGTTTGCCTCCGGTGCCACGAAACGCGGCCGATAGGCATCCGCCTCATTGTCCTCCGGACTGGCCAGATAATCCCCGACCAGCTCATCGTCCTGCCGCTGTTGCGGGAGGACGGCCGTAAAGCTACTGCCCTGCCCGTAAATACTTTGCAGCGTGATCGTTCCCTGCATGGCCTCGACGAGCCGTTTCGTGATGGCCATGCCGAGACCCGTGCCCTGGATATTGCGGTTGCGGATGAGGTCGACGCGCTTGAAGCCCTCGAAGATTTTTCCCTGGTCCTCGGGACGGATGCCGATTCCCGTATCCTGCACGGTAAACTGCATTTCTACTTCCGTACCGCCCTTCTTCTCGCCGCGCACGATCAGCATGACCTTGCCCGTCGGCGTATATTTCACGGCGTTGGAAAGGAAATTGATCAGGACCTGGCGGAGGCGCATGACATCCCCGATGAGATTTTCCGGCAGTTCCTTATCGACATCGACGATGAACTCGAGCCCCTTTTTCTCGGCACGTGGCCGGATCATGAGCACGACTTCATGGATGAGCTGGCTCAGCTGATAGGGAGCGTGCACGATCTGCAGTTCCCCCGACTCGATCTTCGAGAAATCGAGGATATCGTTGATCAGCCCCATGAGGGTGCTGCTCGCGTTGCGGACCTCCGAGGCATAGCGGCGGATGCCCTTTTCCCCGCTCTCACGCAGGATCATCTCGTTCAGGCCGGCAATCGAGTTGAGCGGTGTACGGATTTCGTGGCTCATATTCGCGAGGAAATCGCTCTTCGCGTGGTTCGCTCGCTCAGCGACAATGCGCAGCCTCTCGGCCTCATCACGGGCCCGGCGCAGGGCATCGCTCTCCGTGGCCTTGGCCTGCACGTAAAACAGGTACGTCCCCACGATGGCGAACAACAGCAGGAGCAGGTAGAATATCACGATGATCGTCTGATAGATATACGTGATCTCGCCGGCCACCTCGTGCCATGGCACAAAGCCGAACAGCACGCCATTTGTACCGGAGAGGTTCGCCCCGAACAGATAGTACCGGCCATCCGGCGAAAACGTCGTATCTTCGGTCTCTACGTAAATCACAGCGGAGCGGTTCGTCTTGAGCTTCTTTTCCAGCACCTCAAAGCCGTCCCGTACCGATGGGGACCCGAGGAATTTCTCATCCCGCTCGCTGTAGCCGCGATACGGGACCATGATGCCGCCCGCGCGCTCGCGGATGAGGAACCGGGCCTGGGAGCCCAGCGCCTCCATAGTAAACGAGTCCGTCATGACGGATTCCGGGTAAAGCCGACACAGGATGCCCGTCACGGCATTGCCCTTGCGCATGGGCACGGCAAATAGCAAGCCCTTGCCAGCGCAGTAATCCACGATATTCTGCCCCTGGAACGCATCCTCGAGCTGCCGGTAATCCTGATAATTGATGACATCGGCCTGCGTGAGCTCATCGTGCGCCCGGATATGCAGGACACGCGCCCCCGGGGTCTCGGACTCCAGCGCCGACAGCATGGCCTGCTCCTGTTCCGGATGGCCCACAATCAGTTTGGCCGCCGTATGCAATGCCTCATGCTCATGCTTGAACCGTTCCTCAGCCAGCGCATCTATATCCGCTGCTTGACGCGAGACGCTGACCTCGACCGTGTTGTTCAGCAGTCCCTCGACGCGGGACTGCAGCAGGAGGCCGAACCCATACAGGACGATGAGCAGGACGGCAATCTCGATGCCGATCTGCCAATACGTATTCGGCAGCCATCTGCGGCTGTTCCGTTTTTCATTCTCCAAGGACCTCTACCCCCTTTACGAGCCAGTCCATATCGTGTAAAACGGTATCATCCGCCAGGATCTCGCCTTCGTTGCAGCGGAGATTTCCCTGGTTATCCACGATAGGTCCCATGAAGATGTGGCGTGCCCCGGAGAGTTCCCCCGCATACGTCTCCACCGCGCGGCGCATCCACGGCTCGACTTTCTGGTTATACGGAGTGAGGTAGACCGCGCCATCGCGCATGCTCAGCCAGTGGATCCGCTCTCCATGCAGGGCGCCCCTGCGGTAACGTTCCAGGATATCCCGGTAATAAACATCCCAGTGGCAGCCCACGGATGTGAGCGCATACCGGTGCAGCGGCAGGGGCTGGAAGGCGCCGATGAAGTCGATTCCCCACCGTTCGCACTGGTCGGCGACAACGGTATCATCGAGATTATAGGTGATGATATCCACGCCGGCCTGGTCCGCGAGACGGTTGACGGCCTGAATTTCTTTTTCCTTGTCCGCCCAGCTTCCGGTCCAGACGACCTTGACCTGAGCCTCCGGATTCGTCACGTGCAGCCCGATCGTGAACGCGTTGATATTGCGGTTGTTCTCGGGATTCGGGAACGAGCAGATATAGCCGATGGTCCCCGTTTTCGTCACCATGCCGGCGAGAATCCCGGATAAATACCGCCCGGAGTACATGCGGACAAGTTCAAAGGCGACATTGGGCGCATCTACCTCGGCAAAACTCGTCGTAAACTGGATATTCTCATGCTGTTTAGCCATCTGCCTGACGGCCGGCAGATACTCCGAGCTCGTCAGCGCAATGACCTGGACGCCTTTATCGGCCAGCCGGTCGACAGCCTCCACACAGTCTTTCGCCGTGAGGACATTCTCCTCGATATGGAGGATGGCACCCCCCTCCTCACAGGCCTTTTTCATGCCCTGATAGTGGCTCTGGTTCCAATTATCTCCCGCCGCTTCCCCATAGAGCACAAGCCCGACGCGCAGCGGCGGTTCCTGCTGCGGTGCTAACTTGCTCGTGAGCAGCCCGACCAGCACAATGAGCGAGAGCACGCCGATAAACAGCAGGAGCGTGGCTTTATTGCGATAAAATCTGCCAGCAGGTTTATCTTTCATAACCGCTTCCCTCCTGAAACCCATCCTTGTGAAAAAGAGAATACTTCCCCATATTTAAATACGTTTTTCAGAAGGAAAAATCCTTCCCAAAAACGAAAAAAAGACCTCCCTGTGCGGGAAAGCCTTTCATTCCTGTGTACCGGTATAAAACAGGCAGATCAGCCGAGAATCACGAGCGTCTCTTTTGCCTTGACATTCTGTCCCGGGATGACATTATACGCTTTGACGACGCCATCGGCATCGGCCTTGATCTCGTTCTGCATCTTCATGGCCTCGAGGATCAGGAGGACATCGCCCTTCTTGACGGACTGGCCTTCCTCGGCGTTAAGCTTCACGATCTTGCCCGGCATCGGAGCCTGGATCGTGTGCTCACCAGCGGCAGCCTCGACCGGTGCCTTGGCCGCAGGCGCCGGAGCAGCAGCGGGAGCCGCTGCCGGTTTGACGACAGGTTTCACGGCCGGTTTGGCAACCGTCTTCGTTACCTGGACGGCCGGCTTGGCCGCCGGAGCAGCAGCTTCGCCCTTGACTTCTTCGATTTCGACTTCATAGCTCTTGCCATTGACCGTTACGTTGAACTTCTTCATGCGTTTCTCCTCCAAAATCTATGCTCACGTTCTCACGAAAACTGACGTTATCCTGTGCCTGCGCACTCAGCGGCGGCCGCCGCGGGCGGACAGGGACCATTCATTGCTGCTCCGGCGGATGCGGACCGCAACGACTTTGTTCTTCGCCATCATCTGTACGGCAGCCATGATGGCAGCGACGATCTCCGGCGTGACTTCGCCTTTTTTGACCTCTATCTTCATCTGCAGCCTGTCCTTTCTTATAACGGGATATTCGCGTGCTTGCGGGCCGGGCGCGTCTCGCGCTTATTCGCGAGGGCGTTGAACGCCGTGACGACCATCGGACGCGTCTCCGACGGCTCGATGACCATGTCCACGTAGCCGCGCTCTGCTGCGATATACGGGTTCGCGAAATCGCGCTTATACTCCTCCGTACGGGCTTCCTTGTCCGGGTCCTTGCGGAAGATGATGTTTGCGGCACCGGACGGGCCCATGACGGCGATCTCTGCCGTCGGCCAGGCCATGACCTGATCGGCGCCGAGCTCGCGGCAGCACATGGCGATATAGGCACCGCCATACGCCTTGCGCGTGATAACCGTCACCTTCGGCACCGTGGCCTCACTGTAGGCAAACAGCATCTTCGCGCCGTGGCGGATGATGCCCGTGTGCTCCTGATCGACACCCGGCAGAAAGCCCGGTACATCGACGAGCGTCAAGAGCGGGATGTTGAACGAATCACAGAAGCGCACGAAGCGTGCAGCCTTGTCCGAAGCGTTGACATCGAGGCAGCCGGCCATGACCTTCGGCTGGTTCGCGACGACGCCGACGACGCGGCCATCGACGCGGGCATAGCCGATGATGATGTTCGTCGCATAGAGCTCCTGGATCTCAAAGAACGCGCCGTTATCGACGATATGGCGGATGACATCCTTCATATCGTACGGCATGTTCGGATTGTCCGGGATGATGCTGTCGAGTTCCTCGTCCTGACGGCTCGGATCGTCCGTCGGCTCCGTTTCCGGTGCGGTCTCTAGGTTGTTGGACGGCAGGAACGAGAGTAGCTCGCGGATCTTCTCGAAGCACTCTTCCTCGTTCTCGCACGCGAAATGCGCGACACCGGATTTCTCGTTGTGCGCGACAGCGCCGCCGAGTTCCTCCTGCGTGACTTTCTCGCCCGTGACCGTCTCGATGACGGCCGGGCCCGTGATGAACATCTGGCTCGTTTCCTTCACCATGAAGATGAAATCCGTGATGGCCGGGCTGTAGACGGCGCCGCCTGCGCACGGTCCCATGATGACGGAAATCTGCGGGACGACGCCCGAGGCAGCCGTATTGCGGAAAAAGATGCCGCCGAAACCGGAGAGCGCATCGATGCCCTCCTGGATGCGCGCACCGCCCGAGTCGTTGATGCCGATGCACGGTGCGCCGTTCTTCAGCGCGAGATCCTGCACTTTCCAGATCTTGTGTGCATGGGCCTGGCCGAGCGAACCGCCCGAAACCGTGAAATCCTGCGCATAAGCATAGACGAGGCGTCCGTTCACCGTGCCGTAGCCCGTGACGATACCGTCGCCCGGCAGGTCTTTCTTCTCCATGCCGAAATAGGTGCAGCGATGCTTCACGAACATGTCGAGCTCGACGAAGCTGTCTTCATCGAAGAGCATCTCGAGGCGCTCGCGTGCCGTATGCTTGCCGCGCGCGTGCTGGCGCTCGATACGCGCTGCGCCGCCGCCCTCGCGGATATGCTCTTTTCTGGCCTCCATGTCCTCAATCTTTTCCTGAACCGTTGCCATGAGTCGATGTTCCTCCTTCTTTTCAATCATTACTCTATTTTGCACTATTTCCGGCAAAATTGCAAGTCACTTTTAGGAACAGGTAACAATTTATTCTTTCTCCGGCTCTGAAGGTTCTGCAGGCTGAGGCGTATCCAGCTGCATCGTACCGGTCTTCTCATAGCGTTCATGCATCGCAAACGCCTCGCTGAGGATATGCGGCGTCTGCGCGTGGTGCGTGGCCTCGTCGGCGCGCTCGAAGTAGTCCATGAGCATCGGGCGGAAATCCGGATGCGCGCAGCGCTCGATGATCGTGCGGGCGCGCTCACGCGGGGATTTGCCGCGCAGGTCTGCGACGCCCTGCTCCGTGATGAGGATATCGACATCCTGCGCCGGATGATCGACGTGCGAGGCGAACGGCACGATGCAGGAAATGCGGCCATCCTGACGCGTCGACGGCGTATAGAAAATCGACAGGCTCGCGTTGCGTGCGAAATCGCCGCTGCCGCCGATGCCGTTCATCATGTGCGTGCCGCGGATGTGCGTGGAGTTCACGCTGCCGTAGATATCGGCCTCGATGGCTGTGTTCATCGCGATGACGCCGAGGCGGCGGATGACCTCCGCGGCATTTGCGATTTCTGCCGGGCGCAGCACGATATGCTTCTTGTATTTCGCAATATCCTTGAAGAAACGCTGCAGGCCGTCCGGCGATGGGCTGAATGCCGTGCCCGAGGCAATCTGCAGCCTGCCGGAATCGATGAGGTCGAGCATGCCGTCCTGGATGACCTCCGTATAGACGGTAAGGTGTGAGACATCGGCCTCGTTGAAGCCCGCGATGACGGCATTCGCGACGTTGCCGACGCCGCACTGCAGCGGGAGCAGATGCTCCGGCATGCGCCCGGCGGCGATTTCCGCGCGGAAGAACGAAAGCGTGAGCTCGCTCATGCGCTGGGACAGCGCATCCGGCGCGCGCAGCTCGCGCGTCGTGTCCGCATTGTCGCTCGGTACAATGAACTGGATCTTGTCCGGCGTGCAGGGAATGAACGACGTGCCGATGCGGTCGCCCGGACGGATAATGGGGATAGGCAGGCGGTTCGGCGGATCGAGCGGTACATAGACATCATGCAGGCCCTCGATTTCCGCCGGCACAGCCGTGTTGATCTCGACAATGACCGTCTTGGCATGCTGCACGTAGGATGCGGCATTGCCGACCGACGTCGTGGGGATAATGTTGCCCTCCTCCGTGATGGCACTCGCCTCGATGAGAGCGACGTCCTCGCGGCCGAAGAAGCCGCTGCGCGCCTGCTGGGCCATTTCCGAAAGATGGATATCGATGAAATCGACGTCACCGTGGTTGATGCGGTCGCGCAGTTCGCGGCTCGTCTGGAATGGCATGCGGTGACCGATGCCGTTGACCTTTGCGAGAGCCGAATCGAACTCCGGTCCCGTCGAGGCTCCCGTCCAGATATTGACCTTGAACGGATTTTTCTCCATGCGCGCAGCCAGTGCGAGCGGCGTGCTTTTCGGGTAGCCGGACGACGTAAAGCCGCTGCAGGCGACATTCATATTGGGCTGGAAGAAGGCAGCAGCCTCCTCCGCCGAAACGATTTTGCTGTGCAGAGCCTTGCAGCGCACGCGATCCAAGATATCAGCCATAAAAGAAAACCTCCCCTGAGTTCCTCTTTTTCTTTCGTTTTAGTACCTGAGTTTCCTTATTTGTCACAATATTTCGAATGAGCTTCGAAACTTGTATCTGAGTATACAACGGAAAAAAACTGCCGTCAAGGAAAAACCTCAACGGCAGTGGAAATCATTCATGGGTAATGTGGTAGGAGAGACTCGAAAGGCCAATAGAAAGGTCCTCGTTGACGATCTTGATCGTATCGGGCACCTCGATCTTGACCGGCGCAAAGTTCCAGATACCGCGAAGCCCTGCATCGACGAGCTGATCCGCAACCTCCTGCGCGAAGGCGGCAGGCACGGCGATAATGCCGATCTGGATCCGGCGCTCCTTCACGATGCTCTTGAGATTCTTCGTGTCCTCGACCTTCACGTGATTCACGCGCGTGCCGATGACGTTCGGGTCCTGGTCGAAAAGCGCGACAAGATTGAATCCGAGCGTCACGAAGTTCTGGAAATTCGCGAGCGCGACGCCGAGGTGGCCGATGCCGACGATGGCGATGTTCCAGTGCCGGTTGAGGCCGAGGATATCGCCGACGTTGCGCTTGAGCTCGTTGACGTAGTAACCGACGCCCTTCTTGCCGAACTGGCCGAACGACGCCAGGTCCTTGCGGATCTGCTCCGGCGTAATGCCGAGACGCCGTCCGAGCTCCTCCGACGAGATGATATCGATGCCTTCATCCTGCGCCAGGCGCAGCGTACGGAAATAGAGCGGCAGGCGGTCAATGGTCGCTTTTGATTTCGAGTTCGAGTTCTTTGCCGAGGCAGGCTGTTTCATGCCTCTTCCCCCTTTTTCCCTGCGCCCTCCTGCACGCTGCGGTCCGGCCAGCCACGGTAGCCTGGCATGAGTGCGATGGCACCCACAAGGCCCGCCATGTGCCAGAGCAGCATCGAGGTCGGAATGTTGAAGAGCAGGTCATCCGTGAAACCGTTGAGCGCCACGGAAAGGATGGCGAGGCCGAGACCGAGCGATGCGCTGCCGAGGACCTGTGCATCCGTCCAGGAGCGCAGATGCTTCCAGTCGAAGCGCGGCTTTTCCGGTTCCTCCGGTTTCAGGCTTTCCTGCACGCTCGCGAGCTCACCGTCGATACCGTCCTCCCTCAGGTCGAACGGCTGCGGCTCCCGCTGCACGGGCTCCGGCTCGCGGAACCGGGCGCGAAGCGCCGTCACCATCGAGCCGAAGAAATACCAGAGGAAAGCCGCTGCGCCGGGCAGGCCGATTTCCGCCGCGTAATTCAGGTAAAGGTTATGGGCGTGGACAATCTTGATGTACTCGCCCTGCATGTAGAAATCATACGTCGGATAGACCATCCAGTACGCACCCCAGCCGATGCCGAGGAACGGATGGTCACCGATCATCGCGATCGTGGACTCCCAGAACGCGAGGCGCATCTCCGCCGACGTATCCATCTTCGTGAAAACGGATGTCACGCGGTCCAAAAGCACGGGGTCGAACAGGAGCGCGCCGCCTGCGAGCACGACGAAAGCCACGAGAATGCGCCAGTCGCGCAGCAGCCCGTAGATCGCCACGATGATGGCGATGACGAGCAGCGCACCGCGCGCGTACGTCAGAGCGAGGCAGCCGAGCATCCCGATCAGCAGGAGCCCGAGCACGATGCGTTTCTCTTTATCCTCCGCTTTCACGAAGAAGCCGAACGCCACGCAGATCGCGGCATCGAGGTATCCCGCAAAGATATTCGGATTCACCCACGTCGAGAAAATCCGCTTCGTGAGCTCGGGGAACGCACTCGCATCCACCCAGGCCACATCGCTGGCCGAGATGCCGAAAGCGGCCTGATAGAACCCGTAGAGCACGCAGCACACGGCAGACATCCCCAGAGCCACGACGAGCTCCCGCACCTGCCCCGCATCGCGCACGATCTGTCCGAACAGCAGATAGACCGCGAGATAAACGAGCACGAGGTTATACCAGTTGTAGAAGCTGAATCCCCGGTCCGGCGACACGAGAATGGACGCCGCACTCAGCAGCACGAACAGTCCGACGGGGATATCCATCGGCAGATGGCGGAAATGGAAACCCTGGTCGAGCTTTGCCCGCACGAGCATGAGCACAAAGCCCAGCAGCAGGGCGAGCTCCGCACCGAGCGGCCAGAGTGCCAGCAGGAACGCGCCCGCCAGCGTGGCGTACCACGAACCGTTGCGCAGGAGCCGCACGCGGTTTCTGCGCTGGTAGTCCCTGCGCTTTTCTCTCATATCATTGTTCAACGGCTTTCCCTCCCTCCGGGGCACCTGCAGCCTGCTGCCGCTCGATCAGCCGCTGGCGCAGGCCACCCACGAGGTAAAGCGAACCAGCGAGCACGAGAAGCTTTTCCCTGTCCGCAAGCTCGATTGCCCGCGCGAGGGCTTCGCCGTTATCTGCAAAGGCCTCCACATGCTGGCAGAGCGGCGCAGCCTGCCTGGCGATCGTCTCCGGCAGTTCCGCGCGCGCCGACTGCGGCGTCGTTACGACGACCGTATCATTCGGCCGCAGGAGCGTGCGGAGCATCGTTTCAATATCCTTATCGCGCAGGATGCCGAGCAGCAGCACACGCTGCTGCGACGGAAAAATCTCATCGAGGCTCGCGCGCAGTCCACGCATGCCATCGGGGTTATGCGCCCCGTCGACGATCACGGCCTGCCCGCCGATATCGAGTCGCTCGAAGCGCGCGGGCCAGCTCACGAGCCGGAGTGCTTCATGGATAGCCTGGCCCGTGATGCGCTCCTCGCCGCCATTGTGGAGCAGCCATGCCGTCATGACGGACACGGCCGCATTGTTCACCTGGTACGTGCCGAGCAGATGAAGCTGGTACGGCTCCTGCGCGATGCCGAGCAGGGATGAAGTAAACGCCACCTGCTGCATCCGCCCGTCACAACCGGAAAATTCCATCCGGAAATCCGGTCCTGCCACAAACAAGTCCGCATTCTTTTCCCCGGCGCGCTGGCGGATGATCTCGAGAGGCATGCCCGTCGCCGCTGTGACGACGGGTACGCCCTCTTTGATGATGCCCGCCTTGTTATCGGCAATGCTCTCGATCGTACCGCCGAGGATATGCGCATGCTCGAATGTCACATTCGTGATGACGGAGATATCCGGCATAATGACATTCGTCGAGTCGAGCAGGCCGCCGAGGCCGACCTCGATGACCGCGTACTCGACATGATGCTGTGCGAACAGATAGAAGCCCAGCGCCGTCAGCACCTCGAACTGGGTCGGGCACTCCTCGCCCTCCGCGAGCATCTGCTCCACGAAGCGGCGGATCTCCGTCAGCCCCGCAGCAAACTCCTTTTCCGACACGGGCTGCCCATCAATCTGGATGCGCTCCGTATAGGAAACGAGATGCGGGGAACTGTAGAATCCCGCATGAATCCCGCTTGCCGCGAGCACACCGGCCAGCATGGCCGAGACCGAGCCCTTGCCATTCGTTCCGGTCACGTGGATCGTAT
The DNA here is from genome assembly GCA_900315155.1 of uncultured Selenomonadales bacterium. Classification (GTDB taxonomy): domain Bacteria; phylum Bacillota; class Negativicutes; order Selenomonadales; family Selenomonadaceae; genus UBA2897. The sequence goes on from OMYB01000003.1 coordinate 193,354, forward strand.
GGTAGGTATCCTGCGGATTGCCGAGGAGTTCCATGAGGCGCCGGATGCGCTGCAGGCCGAGCCGAACCCCAAACGTCTCCAGCTCCACCAGCCAATCCAGCGATTCCTGATAATCCATTGTTTTCTCCTGCTTATCCCACATCAGAGTTTGGCCAGATCCTGGATGCGGCTCTCAATGGAGGTCTTTTTCTCCTCATATCCCTTGAGCTTCTCGCGCTCGCCCTCGACCACCTGTGCCGGAGCTTTCTTGAGGAAGCCCTCGTTGCCGAGTTTCTTCGTGAGGCGGCCGATCTCTTTCTCGAGTTTTTCCAACTCCTTGTTGAGGCGGGCCGTTTCCTTCTCGACATCGATGAGTCCCTTGAGCGGCAGGTAGATCTCGACGCCCTGGATGACGCCGGCCATCGCATTCTCCGGCTTCTCCGCGCCCTGCGGCAGCAGTGTGACCGGCTCGGCAGCGGCGAGCGTCGTGAGATAGCTCTGGTGCGTCTCAAAGACCGGGCGCAGAGACTCCTCCTTGAAGTTCAGGATGACTTCGCTGTGCTTGCCCGGAGCTGCACCGACCTCGGCGCGCAGGTTGCGGACCGTCTTGATGGTCTCCATGATGGCCGTCATCTGCGCCTCGATCGCGTCGCTGATACGGTTCTCGTCCGCTTTCGGCCATTCGCTGATCATGATGCTTCGGATGTCTGCATCATGCGGCACTTTCTGCCAGATTTCCTCCGTGATGAACGGCATGAACGGATGCAGCAGGCGCAGCGTATGCTCGAGGACATAGGACAGGACGTAGAGCGCCGTGTTGCGTGCGCGCTCGTTCTCCTTGTCGTAGAGGCGCGCTTTCGTGAGCTCGATGTACCAGTCACAGAACTCGTTCCAGATGAAGTCCTCGATCATGCGGCCGGCCTCGCCGAGCTCGAACTTATCGAGGTTCTCCGTGACGTCGCGTACCGTGTGCGCATAGCGCGAAAGGATCCACCGGTCGGCCAGCGTGTAGTCACTCTCCTCCGGCACAAAGCTGCGGTCGAAACCCTCGAGGTTCATGAGCATGTAGCGTGAAGCGTTCCAAAGCTTGTTCGCGAAGTTGCGGGCGCTCTCGACGCGCTCCCAATAGAAACGCATATCGTTGCCCGGCGTGTTGCCCGTGATGAGCATAAAACGCAGCGTATCCGCGCCGTATTTGTCGATGACTTCCACGGGATCGATGCCGTTGCCGAGCGATTTCGACATTTTGCGGCCCTGGCTGTCGCGCACGAGGCCGTGGATGAAGACATGGTGGAACGGCACATCCTTGCCGAACTCGAGCCCCATCATGACCATGCGGGCGACCCAGAAGAAGATGATATCGTAACCCGTCACGAGCGTTGCCGTCGGGTAGAACTGCTCAAGCTCCGGCGTCTTTTCCGGCCAGCCGAACGTCTCGAACGGCCAGAGACCAGAGCTGAACCACGTGTCGAGCACGTCCTCATCCTGATGGATATGTTTGCTGTGGCAATGCGGGCACTCCGTGAGATCCGTTCGGCTCACGCTCGTCTCGCCGCAGTCATCGCAGTACCAGGCCGGGATTCGATGGCCCCACCAGAGCTGGCGCGAAATGCACCAGTCGCGGATGTTCTCGAGCCACTGGATGTAGATTTTCGTGAAACGCTCCGGCACGAACTGGATGCGGCCATCTTTGACGGCCTCAATCGCCGGTTTCGCGAGACCATCCATTTTTACGAACCACTGCTTCGACACGAGCGGCTCGATCGTGCTATGGCAGCGCGAGCAGTGGCCGACCGCATGCTCATGCTCCTCGACCGAGACGAGCACGCCCGTCTCCTCAAGCTCCTTCACGAGAGCTTTGCGGCACTCGTAGCGGTCCATGCCCTCGTATTTGCCGGCACCCGCGAGCATCTTGCCATCGTTGCCGATGACCTTGATCTGCTCAAGATGGTGGCGCTCGCCCATTTCAAAGTCGTTCGGATCGTGTGCCGGCGTGACCTTGACGGCGCCCGTGCCGAACTTCGGATCGACGTATTCATCGGCAAACAGCGGGATACGGCGGTTCACGATCGGCAGGATCAGCGTCTTGCCGACGAGATCCTTATAGCGTTCGTCATCCGGATGCACGGCGACGCCCGTATCACCGAACATCGTCTCCGGGCGCGTCGTCGCGATCTCAACGTACTGATCCGTGCCCTCGACCTGGTAGCGCAGATGCCAGAGATGCCCCTGCTCCGTCTCGTGCTCGACCTCGATATCGGAAATGGCCGTGTTGCAGGACGGGCACCAGTTCGTGATGCGCGTGCCCTGATAAATGAGCCCTTTTTCGTAGAGGGAGACAAAGACCTCACGCACGGCACGCGAGCAGCCCTCGTCCATCGTGAAGCGTTCGCGATCCCAGTCGAGAGAGGAGCCGAGCGAGCGCAGCTGGTACATAATGCGGTCGCCGAATGTTTTCTTCCAGTCCCAGACGCGCTCGAGGAATTTCTCACGGCCGAGCTCGTAGCGGTTCGTTCCCTCTTCGCGCAGCTTGCCCTCTACCTTGGCCTGCGTCGCGATGCCTGCGTGGTCACAGCCCGGAATCCATACCGTGTTGTAGCCCTGCATGCGATGGTAGCGGATGAGGATATCCTGCAGCGTATTGTCGAGCGCGTGGCCCATGTGCAGCTGCCCCGTCACGTTCGGGGGCGGGATAACCATGCTGTACGGCTTCTTGCTCTTGTCTACCTCTACATGGAAGAACTTATTTTCCTCCCAGAACTGATACCACTTCTTTTCAAAGGATTGCGGGTCGTACACCTTCGGAATGTTGTTGCCCTGCTCTTCTTTCTCAGCCATGAAAATCCTCCTGACATATACTTTCGATACTCAGATGCAAAAAGTGCAAAAAGCGCTTCCGTCCCAAAGGACGAAAGCGCTTTGCTTCTCATCGCTTTTTCCGTAATCGCTTGTAAGTCTAGCACATTTAAAGGAAAAAATCAATGTACTGACAGAATCCCGGCGATCAGCCAAGGCGCATGAACGAGGCCTGCTCGTCCATCTGCCAACGGCGGAGCATCGCGGACTCCTCGCTGTCAGCGCGGCTGTAGTTAACGCATACCGCACTGCCCATCTGCCACGGCTCTTTCTCCAGGCGTTCTTTCAGAGCCTCCATGAAATCGCGCGTCGCGAGCGGGCTGGCACCGTCCGACAGCTGCTCGAGCTTCATTTCCTTCGAACGCGTATCGTACGTGATATGTCCATCCAGCGTCATATCCGTGCCCAGGCTGTACTGGATGTCCTTGACGCCATTCCGCTCCGCGTTAATTTTCACCCATGCAAACATGCTGATAACCCCCTTTAGTACTTTATCGTATCTCGGCTTTATTCGCCGTCTTTATCTTGTCTATAGTATACAATAGCCGACACGAAAACACAAGCCTTTTTGGGGGCAAAAGCTAGGAAAGCTAACACTCACGCGCCATATGGACGTCATCACTAATTGCGCTGGCGACTAAGTGTAAACCTGTAAACCAATCTGTCAATAATAATAAAACAGATAAAAACTGCATATGCTCATCTAGCCCGCAGCAAAACTTTTTTGCCACAGAACGCCACGCCGTACTGGTGCACCTGCTGGATGCCACGGGCGCGGAATGGCGCCAGATAGTCGCGCGCCGTCATTTGTGCCAGGGCGGCGTCGGCCCCGGTCTCCAGCTCTGCCTCCGTTGCAGCGGTCTTGAACTCAAACAGCAGGCCGGGTTTCGCCGTATCTTTTGGGAACACGGCTACGTCAAAGCGGCCGTAGCCGGCCTCGCGGTTGGACTGCACCTCGTAGTCAGGCACCAGCACCGCCGTCATGCCGAGCACAAAACCGTGGTAGAACGACTCCTTCGCTCCGGTATCGAACGCACTGACCATGTTCTCGAGGAACTTGCTGAGACCATTTTGCGCTTTTTCTGCATCGCCAGTGAGCAGGGCCTGCATAAGCCGCACCAGCGCCGATTTTTTCTGATAGTGCCGGAAGCGCCGCAGGATTTCGTCAGCAAAGAGGCTCTGCATCTCCTTGTTAGGCAGGCACAGGTCATACTGCGTTTCGTAGCCGATACGCTGCTCCCCGGCCACCGTGAGGTAGCCCGTCGTCACCAGCAGGGTATAGAGCGCATCCTCGTCATCGCCAATGTCGCTGTAAATCACGCCTTCACGCAGGAACGCCTGCACGCTCCCGCCCTGCAAGAGCGACTCCAGCGTCGCCGCATGCTCATCGTCGATGGAGCGCATCAGCTCCGCCAAAATCGCATTGCCCGAGGTATTGACCCAGTACGGCCGCGGCTCGCAGTCATTCGCAAAATATTGCAGCACCGACCATGGGTTGTAAATCTCCTTTTCATGCAGTCGATAGCCGTCATACCAATCCTTGATTTCTGGTACACTGGCCTGATAACCTAAATCCGTTCCCAGCTGCTTGATTTCCGCCTCCGTAAAGCCGAAAGCTGTGGGAAACGTGGTATGCAGCACACTATCAACCTGCAGGTTATTCAAATCAGAGAAAATGCTTTCCTTGGAAATGCGCAACACACCGGTCAGAACAGCAAAATCCAGCGATGGATTTGTCTTGAGCGCCGACGAAAGGAAGCCGCGGAAAAAGGCTATAGCTTCTTGATAAAAGCCGTGGCTCCACGCTGCCTGGATCGGCGTATCGTATTCGTCCAATAAAAGAATTGGCTTCTTGGCATAATGTTGTGCAAGCAAATTCATCAGGAACTGTATCGCCGTACGGCAATACGACAAATCCGCCCGTCCCATCTGAATATCCTGGAAAACAGCCAAATCTCTTTTGGAAAGTTGCGTATCATCCAACAAAAAACGTCGCGTATCAAAATAACTTCCCAAACGTTCCTTGATGATGTTCTGCATGTCGGTCCATGAATCGGCCTTCCATTCCTTTAGTGACAAAAAAACCACCGGCCGCGATCCTTGCTCCCGCATAGCCTCGGCATCATCAGCAATCGCTAGACCGTCAAAGAGATGCCGATTCTCCTCGGCCCGCTCGATGTCAAAGAAATACCTCAGCATCGAGAGGGTCAGCGTCTTGCCGAAGCGCCGGGGCCGTGTAAACAGTGTCACCGCGCCGTGCCTGTCCATGAACTCCCGAATAAACGGCGACTTGTCCACAAAATAATACTCCCGCCGCACCTGCGCAAAATCATCCTCGCCCACCGGCAACCGATAACGCATCTTTGCTCCCTCCTCGTCATATCTCCTATCAGTATAACATGCCTGCTGCCCTGCGCGCTATAAAAAACAGCCGCCGCGCTCATGCGCAACGACTGCTTCAAGAGAGTACTGTCAGCACTCTGCAATATTGCTTTTTATTCTTCTGCCGTGCCGTCAACCGTCACATTGGCCGTTGTATCGGCGGCCACGGGCAGGGCACCCGCTGCCACCACCGCATCAGCCTGCGGACGCGGCATGCGCTCTACACGCTCCATGCCAGCCTCCTCGGACTGTTTCTGGCGGGCCAGCTCAGCACCCTCGGCCATCGGCTCGCTGCCACGTACCACGGCCCGCTTGGCGGCCAGCGTCTGTCCCTGCTGGATAGCCTCCGCCACCTGTGCGGCATCCGCATCGACCGGCACTACCGGTGCACTGGGCGTCGTGCCGGGGTCGCTGGGCTGCGTCGGCGTAGTTGGGGTAGTCGGCTCTGTAGGCGTGCTCGGGTCGGTCGGTGTGGTCGGCTCATCGATATACTGCACTTCCCCGGGGACAATCTGATAGTTACCCTTTAGCTGCACATTCTTCCCCAGTGACACATGCGTGTCACCCTTGGCCTCATAGTAGGAGTTCGGCGAAGCCCAAACCTGATGAATCTCACTACCAGCAGCCACCACCATAGCCAGACTCTGCAACGACTTGTCCGTAGCCTGCAACGTCGTATCACCATCCAGCGTGACCGTATTGCCCGTCACACGGATATGCCCGCCCGTCAGCGAACTATCCTTCACCACAGTATCCATGCCAGTCGTTGCATAGCTGATGCTGCGATCCGCCTCTTGTCCTATATACGATTGTGCATCCAACCCCAGCGTTTCTGTAGCTTTGGCTGTCACGTCATCCAACGTAATGTTACCAGCCTTAACCTCCACTAACATAGCATCATAATGGCCGCCTTTGATGCTCACGCTATTATAAGTTGCCTTGGGGTCAGTAAGCGAAACACTATTACAAGCCTCGATAAAAATATCCTGCGGCGTTGACATACCATTATCAGCTGTGTTGTTAATAGAAACAAACCCGCCGCGTGTATAAATACTACCTTTAGCGTTTAGCTTACTATCAGTAATAAACACCCTTGATTTTGGATATGTCGTAAACGAAGTAATTCCGCCCCTCACACCTTCCGTGTTAACCGTACCATCTTTTAACTCAAACTTCGCACACGGTAAATGGCCTATGTGCCTTATAGAATCGGCCTGCTGGCCACAAAAGATATCCACATCATGCACATTGACGTAGGTCCTGAGTCCACATTTTTGGCAATTGCTCCATGAAGATATCCAGCATTTCTTGTACTGCCTGTTCATCCAGCAGAGCATGCTGCTGAATGAAGTCTGCGAATTGTCTCATGATACGGCAGAGTGCTTCATAATATGGCAGATCGGATAGCTCCGGCACCATCAGGTAGAAAAGATCACCGATGGTGCGTTGGTCTATATTTTGCCGCTGTTCCACGGCCAGCAGCATGTAGCGAGTGAAAACCACCGCTACGTGTGCAGTCATGGCGTCGTAGGAGATGGATCGGCAGTCGCGGGCAAGGCGCAGATAGGATTTGCAGGCCTTGAAGAAGACCTCAATGCTCCAGCGCTTGCCGTACATTTGGATGATCTCTTCCTCACTGAGCGACATATCAGTACTCACCAGTACCAGGTACTGGTTGCGCTTGTTGCGGTTGCGTACGAAGACCAGCCGGACAGGAATGCAGATGTCGTCCTTTACGACTTCTGCCTCAACGGACAGAAGATACCTGGAACGGCCGCGACGCTTCTTGTTCTGCTTGTAGATATCCTTGACGGACTTTTTCTCTCCCTGATACAGGTAATGCACCTTGTAGCTTTTCTTCGCCATGGCCACAACGTCCAGATGAAGCTCCTGCTTGATTTTGACCAACGCCGAAGGAGAGCAGAACCACGTGTCGAAAAGCACATGCTCGGCCGGCAGCCCGGCTTCTACCGCTTCCTTCAGGAGCTCCCACGCAACATCCGTGCCTTTCTGCTGCGCCAGCTTGCGCTGGCGACCGCCATTGGTACGGGCGTCAATAGCCTTGGATGCCTCATTGATGCGGTTTTTGGCATTTTCCGTCGAAAGCAGGCAGTGATTGACGGGCAAGAATGTGTTGCCATCCGACCAGCCGACAGTCAGCATGCGAAATCCGTAGACATACTTCTGATGCGCATGGTCGAAAACCCTGGCCAGCAGTTCGACCGTCTTGGAACGGTTGCGGCTGAACAGCGAATCGTCGATGATGAATACATTCCGGCGCTCTTCGCTGGTAAGCGGCGCAATGGTCTCGCGAATGATCTTCTCAGCCAGCAACGTGGTGAAACGACGCCAGTTGATGCGGCAGGAGTTCATGAACCGGTAGACCACATCCTTGCCAAAGGAAAACTGCTCTGGATGCAGGTGCATCTGCATATACAGCGAACCCTGCCGGAATACAGTGCAAACGACCAGCAGGAACACCTGCATGGCAGGGATACCCTTGAGCTTGTTTGTATTCGCAGTCCTCAGTAATTTGCCGATAGCGTATTGCTCAAAAAATGTTGCGATTTTCTGATTCAGGGATTCCATCTGATGGTTGTCTTGTGTTATACTTTTCATAGCATGAGCCTCCGTTGGTATGGTTTGGATGTGGTTATTTTAATTATACCAAACGGGCACGGCCCGTGCTATTTTTGTAGCCATAAATATTGATTTTTCAAGGCTCACAGGCGCTTACGCACCTGCGAAGTTTGAGCCCCTAATATAAAAAGAAAAGGCAGGCGGGGTGCGCCTGCCGATTTTGCTTATCAGGGGCTGTGAGGGAGGTCCGGAATCACTAAACTATCACCTACTTTCTTCCAATTTATGCATCCCCGGTGCACTGGCCGTAATATTGCCAGAATCAGTGGACGGGTGCTGTCTCTTCCCACCAATTGTTTTCTAATGCCTTTTTTGCGACTTCAGCATCAATAAACTCGCCTATTCTCAGCTCACCGTTGATATTGACCAAACGTATCTTTCCTTTCAATGCCCTAGCGTTCACCAGTGCACCGTTTGCAAGAACACGGACATCCCAAATGTTGCCTTGATTCGTATTTAAATTTATCAGTTGGCCAGCACGGACATATCCCATATTCATGCCATAGCCATCGTACATGCGAATGCCATTATCAGCATGCAGATATGCATCCATACCTGCCGCTGCCGAGAGCAATGTTAGGGGAATTTTACCATTCTGGTGGACATAGATGGAGTTGCCGCTATTGGCCATAAGCCAGCCGTTGATCATAATCTCCAGGAACTTATCCTTGGCACCGATGTTGCCTGCACCGGAGAAGATGGTAAGATTTTTGCCACGAATCTGGGTGCCGTCGGCAATGGTTACGCCCTTGCCTGCAGAGAGACGGATATTCCCGTCGGTGTCGATACCACCCTTGATTTTCAGGGCAGAATCTTGCGTGGCGCTGACATAGACATTATTCTTGCCCGTCAGCTGCACGGTGCCGCCGTCCCTTATTTTAAGGGTGACGGGCACCTGCCGCTGGATGGTGACGCCGTTCTCGTCCCAGGTGAGGTCGCCAGCTTTGGCACTGGCCAGCAGTTTCATATTGGCCGCCTTGGTAAGATCAGCATTCTTGATGTAGATTGCCGCCTCATCATAGCCGATACCGCCATTCTTAGCCGTCAGGGTGATATTTTTGCCGATGACATTGGGGTTGTTCACGATGTCAAAGGTGCCTGGCTGGGCGTTAACGATGCCATCCTGAATGGCGTAGAGCAGTTCGTTCTTGCTCCAGCCGTAGTTGTCGCTGACGGAAAGGTCGCCGTAGTCGACGATGGCTTTCTGTTCATCGGCTGAGAAGCTCTTGCCTTTGAAGTAGGCATCCTTGGCCGCCTGGAGTCTCGCCCGGGCTGCATCCTTTTCTGCATCAGTGGTGGCCGCCTGCATGGCAGAGATATATTCCTGCTTGGCCTTGACAATGCCCGCATCCTTGGCATAAGCAGCAGCAGCGGATTTGTAAGCCTCAACCCGTGAAGCGTTCAACGTGAGAACACCATTATTTTCGGTAGCGGCCAGTTGTTTGAAGCGGCTTTCGATGGCCGACAGTTTCCTTTCCTTGGAAGCTTTTGCTGCCGCCGTACGGCTGTCATCGCTGTCAGCATCGGAAATCATGCCCAGTTCTTTCCAGCGGGCTATCCTTTCTTCTGCCGAGGAGTCAATGGTATCTACGCCGCCATTGGCGTCCACGATGCTGCCGTTTTTCGCTTCAAGTGTTACATCACCTTCCTTGCTTTCGATTCTGGCCACACGCATATCCCCGGCCTGCTGCTGGATGTTGATATCCTTTTGAGCCGTGGCGGTAAGGCTGGAGTTCAGACGATTCGAGGAAGTAACAGACGTTCCTGCCTGTACTCTCAGAGGATTATCCTTGGTGCCGATACCGCCATTTACACTGGTAAGCGTTATGGCTGGAGCTTCGATAAGCGTCGCCAAATCTTCGCCGATAACTTCTCCCTTTGCATTATAAACAAGACTCTTCTCGTTTGGGTAAACTTCAATATTGCCATCAGCGGTAATGTTGATTTTCCCGTTATCCGGCGCATTCGTAATCTTTACCTGACGAATTTTCAGATTCCCTTTATCCGAATCAAAGTTAATATTCCCGCCTCTGGCCGTAAGCTGTACTACCGAATCCGTTTCTACCGCCCTATGCTTGATATCAATGGACTTGCCTGTGCCTTCGAGCCTTCCCGTAATAAGCCTTGCGCCGTCCAGCGTCTTGATATTGCCCTTGGCTGTAGCAATAATTTCACTCCTATCGGTTTTTCCGCTCTGGAGATTGGCCACATTTTCCACATTGTCCCGGAAGTAAAGGTTGCCACCGCTGTCTAGGTTTATCAGGCCATTCTTCCCTGCCTGGGCAAAGGTATAGTAGATAGGCTTGGCCGCATTGATGGCGGTAATCGTGGTTGTACTGTTCCCCGATGTTTCCGTCCAGCTGTAATCTACGTAACCTTTGGTATGCGTCCAGTTCGTATAATGCATCTCTGAAGCATTGACCTTTCCTTTCGTGGTGTTTCCGGTATTGTAGGAATTAACGAAAACATACACACCATCGGGATTATCCACCAGTTTTTGCCAATTACTATTCATCAGGACTACGCCCTGTGCCATCTTGCCATTGGCATCGGTAGCGCGTGCGGTGCTGCGGACGCTGCCGACATCTGAACCAATCTGCTTGATGAGATCATCGGTAGAGCCGGTTGACCAGAGTTTAAAGAGTCCGAAGAAAGATGTATAAGTTTTTCTGTAAAACTTGTCTACTACTTTCTGACCGGTAGTGCCCCCCGTCCAGCGGAGTGTTGTATGGCTTGCGGGCTTGTAGCCATTGCGCTTGCCCGTTTCCCACGGGGTTATGGCTGACTCGCCGGGTTTATATGCCCGATGCATGGTACTCGTGCTCTCGTCAATCCCCAGGGAGCCCCAGGGATCACTGATACGTATGAAGCCTTCCCGGTCATTGTTCGTGATGCGTCCCACATAGAGGTCGGCTGAGGTGCCGCTGGTGTCGATATTGATGTCTGCCACACCATCCGCCACAATAATGCGCCCTCCGCCGGTGCTGGCTATATGCCCCCGAATGTCTACACGTCCGCCACGCACATCAATGTCATCGGTCAGCAGGTGTCCTGTGGCAGGATTGTAGTAAATCGGTACGGCATAGTCATACATCTTCGTCTTATCGTTCCATATCATTCCCTTCTGCCCTACCTGATACATAGCATTTCCTATCACATCATCATCGGCAATTTTTGCTATATCTGTAAGTTTTTGCATACCCGATGATGTGATATTTCCAAAGACTTTCTTAATGTCGTAGTCACTGACCTTGTTCGTGTAGTTCGTATATCCGCTCTGAATCAGGCCGTTGATATTCACATCCTTGGCATTGATGGAGATATTTCCCCCAGCGATAATGCCTTTTTTCTCCGATTCATCCGTGTAGGCAACCTCAGAATTGCTAAGAGAGGCTCCATTTTTCACCCAATTCCGATAGTCATTATAGTAGGTGAAAAATTTCGAACCGCTGCTCCTGCCGGATTTAGCAAAATCGGAGGTGATAAAAGATTGAATCTTGTCCGCTGTTTTTTGGTCGAACATGTATTTGGCAATGGGATCGCCACCCACGTTTACGAAACCATCGGGCTGGGACAGATAGACACCGCCCTTATCGGCATTGATGGAGATGGTTTTGCCATTTACCGAGCCATTGATGACAATGTCATAGTTTTGGTTGGTGATGTTGACGGCGCCGGAGTTGTTGTCCACATTGCCGGAGATGGAAATACTCGGCCGGGAAATCTTATCCTTGTCCTCCTTGCCCGTAGATTTGATATTGATGGCAGATTCACCGGAAGCATCTTTAAGGATTTGGTCATTCTGGTAAATCCTGCCGCCACCATCTTCAATCTTCACATCATTCAGCAACATATAGGCGTTGCCGCTGTTGGTGATGTTGATATGCGCCGAGCCATTGGCCACAATATTCCTGTCGCCGGAAAGCGTCGCGGCGTTTACGAAGACATTGCCGCCGGATACATTGATGTTTGGCAGTGCCAACCCTGCCACGGGAATTTCCCGCAGGATGGCCTTGTTCCCCTGGGAATCCTTGTAAAGGAAGTTCTCCTGCTCCATGGCGGACAGAACGTTATTCAGTTCGTTTTCCAACAGCTTGTACTCGGTGCTGTCCGGGTTATAATCCGTCATGGCATAGCGCAGTTCGTCATAGCGGTCAATATAGGGATTTTTCGCCGTGATGGAATTGATGGCACTTGACGTGTCAAACCAGCCCTGCTTTGCCGTCACCTTCACGCCACTGGTATCAAGCTCGTCATTGCTATTGAGCTTGAAGTCCCCCGTGATGTCAATATCCAGCTGGTTATGGGTGCCGGCCGTAACCTTCCCCTGTACATCCACCTTGGCGGTCTTGTTCTGGGAAACCTCATTGTCCCCCAGAGCCGTAGATGTGAGACGGCGCTTGCCGGTCTCTCCCTGCCCCCAGATCTTGAACTGACGGGCCGATTCCTCGATATAAGAAGTACCCTCATCAGCCCGCAGATAAGTATGGCGGATGGAGGTGGTATTGGCACCACTGCCCACCGTCACGCCCCGGTCAAGAGTCAGCGTCTCATTGATGGTGGGCGAAGTCTCAGCGGGTATAAAGGTGGCATTATGGGCATTGGCATAAGTCAAAAGACGCAGGTTGGAGGGAGTCTTGTTTTCATCGGCCCCTGCGAGCAGCATCAGGTCATGGCCGCTGGCCAGTTTCGAGCTGCCGGTAATGTCAACCTTGTCCCGACGGGTGAGCTTGTTCGTGTTCTTCACCGTGGTAACGCCAGCAGCGCCGCCTTCGTCCACGGATTCTGCTTCCAGGTCATGGTCAATATCGCTGGTGGCAGCCAGGGAAATATCGCCGTTTTCCGTGGAGAGGTTGGCATTTTTCACCGTAACCCGGTCGGTAAAGGACGTATCGCTGTCACTGCTGCCCACCAGAATCTGGACAACACCTGCCCCTTCCACGTTGTTCTTGCTTACAATCTTGCTGTCGGTCTTGGCCTGCGCCCGCAGGGAGGATTCCTCCAGCCCCTTGAGGGTGCCGCCGGTGATGTTCACATCGGCAGTGGCATTGATGGTATTCTTCACGGCAGAGTCACTGCCCGTGACGCCGCCATAGCTGCCGGCCTTCTGGGTATCCTTGTAGTCAATATTGTTGTCGGCATTGTAGCCCTGGATGAAATTCGTCCTGATATTGGCATTATTCACATTGATGGCCGTGGTGTGGGTAGCCGTATTGGTGATGCCTACGCCGCTGCCGCCGGCAATGGCTGCCCTTGTAGCATCGGTGGTGAAGTCGTGCTTGTCCGTAAGTTCCGCTCCTGCCGCAAAGATGGATGCGTTCCAGTTGCCGCTGACATTGGTCCTGGTATTGGTGGTCAGGCTGTTTTCCAGTTTGGCGGCATAGGGGGAGATGTCCACTGCGGCACCGCCATCCCCGTCAGCTCTGGCCGTATTGTCCTCGGAAGCCGTGCTCCGGAGCAGGGCGATTTGCAGCTGCTTGTCATTGGTGCCATTGGCATTGATGGCAGAGTTCAGCACGCTGTCGCTCTTGGCCACATTGGTGCCGGAAGCCACCAGTCCGGCGGCGCTGACACCAGCCGCCTTGATATCCTTGGTCACATTGGTATTGCTCATGGCCATCAGAATGCCACGTTCCTGAACATTTACTTTACCAAGGTTAATCTGAGAATTGCCATAAGCATCTGCCCGGCCGGTATTGACCTGGGCCGCCACATAGCCGGAGATGCCCAGTCCCTTCATGTCGGTGGTAAGACCGATTTCGTTCTGGGCGAGGATTTCCGTCTCATCGGCCAGGAGGCTGGTGCCATCGCCGATATCCACGGTGCTCTTCACCGGGGCAGATTTCGTCCCGGCAGAGGAATCTGCCACCGTTACGGCACCGCTGACTAACAGGGAAGCGGCGGCAGACTTGGTCTCCGTTTTTACCTTTGGGGAGTTCAGGGCAGTAATGCCGATGGCGCCTGCACTCAGGCTGTTGGCATTCTTGTTCTTGGCTGTATTCAGGGTGACAGCTGTCTCGCTGGCATCATGGGCCGTGGCCGAGATGCCTGTGCCGGATACGCCAATGGCAGCCGAAACGGCCTTGGTGGTTACTTCGGCGGTTTTCTGACTGTCCTTTTCCGGTGCCCGGGAAGCGGCCAGCAGCAGGCTATCCGAGGCTTTCAGGTCGTTGCCGCCCTGCAGGGAAACGGATACCTTGCCCTTGTTTTCCGCATCGCCAATCAGCACATTCACGGAACCGGCTATGGCCCCGGAAGCACCCAAAGCGTCAATCTTGGCACGGCTTTCATCACCGGCAACTACCGCGATATTTTTGGCATTCATCGTATTGCCGGAAAGCTGCAGATCCGTAAGGCCACCCTTGCTGACCTTGCCATAGGCTCCGGACAGGGCCAGCGTGCCGCTGAGGGAACCCTGCTTGACTTCCAGCTCGGAAAGACCGCCCTGATAGGAGGCAATGGTAATATCACCGGAATTGGCCGTTATGGCAGAGTTACGGACTTCACCTACGGAATTGCCTGCCACATCCAGCATGGCCACCGTGCCGCTGACGGCCGCACTGCCCCCTGCCGTAGCGACTACGCTCTTCATCTCGGCATTGGTCTTGGCGTCTGCCTCAAGGGTCACATCCCCAGCAGAATCCAGAGTGCTGCCCATAACCGTAATGCCGGAGGCAGAATCCTTCTTCTTTGCTGTCATGGTCACGGTGTCACGGGTATTGGTGATATTTTTCCCGTCACTATCCACCACGCCATGGGATTCTTCTTTCGAGAGGTTGCCAGCCTTCATCGCATCGTTTATATCCTGGAAGACATTGCTGACGTTCATCTTGGTCTTGCCGTCACCGGCATCATAGGTCGAGGAAATATCCTTGCCCACATTTGTCACCATGACATTGAGGCCCATGGCAGAACCACCTATGGAGGCATTGCCCGCAGTCTGCCAGATGTCCTTGTTGTCGCTGGCTCCGGCATTGATGGCTCCGGCGTAGACTTTGCTGTTTTCGATATTCACATTGGTGGTGCTGTCCAGCTTGTTGACGGAAACGCCCACGCCTACACCGGCTGCCCCGGCGGAGCCCACACCGGCCTTCTGGTCGAGGATCAGCTGGTTATTGGCGGTGATATTGGCATTCTTCGCCCGTTTGCTGCTCGTGCCAATGGTGCTGTTTTTGAGCTGAGCCTTGGCGGTGCTGTTCGCTTCTGAAACGCCGATGGAACCGGCCAGACCTGCGCCAAGACCGGCTGCACCGATCCCGACTTCCGTATAGTTGACCTTCAGCTCATTATTGGCTTTGACATTTAGATTGCCCTTCTTGTTGGCGGCGTATTCCACATTGATATTTTCTGCCGTGGCTTCAGTCGTGCCCGTATCCGACACATAGCCCACAGCTGCGCTGAGGCTTGCCCCAATACCTGCGCCGGTGAACACTGTGCCGATAAGATGGGAGCGGGAAAGATGATCCGCCGTCAGGGAAATATTGCCGGCATTCTTTATATTCACGTTCTTCAGGAAGGCATTAGTGGTGCCATCCAGCAGAGTCACACCAGAGGCGGCGTTGACCGCTGCCCCTTCACCGGCAAAGGAACCGCCAGCAGCCAAAGAACCTACGCCCTGACGGGATTTGGCTTCGATATTGACATCATTGGCATACAAATCGTATTTAGCTGAGGGGCCAATCAGGGAGGCTTCCGTGGAGCGGGTAATCTTATTGGTGTCGGAGCCCAGGCCCACAGCGCCTCCTTCCATGGCGATATTCACCGTGCCCACTACCCCTGCACTGTTGGCATAATCGTGAGCAATGACATTCACATTGCTTCTGTTAGCGGAAGCATTGTTCACCTTGGCATCCGTAATGCGGGCCTTGGTAGAGCCGCCAATCAGGTTCACATCCACCGTGCCATTTACAGCCGCACCTGTACCAGTGCCGCCGGCATTCACCAGGAAGGATTTCATGGTATGGGTGCCGGAGGCATCCACCAGCAGGCCTGTGTAGTTCTTGGCTGTGCGGGCATCTTTCAGGCTCTTGGAGGATTTGAAGATATCCTTGTCCACATATCCGTCGAGGATTTCGTCATCGCTGACCGTATCTTTGACGGAATGGGTTGCATCTCCCGTGGATTTAATGACCGTATTGGCCCCCTCCACGGCAGCTTCCGTCTCGCTGTCAATCTCATTGACGCTGACAGAAGCCCCGATAGCAGCCCCCTGGGAAGAAACAGAGAGTGCCCCTACATAGTTGGCAATCTTTTCATCGCTGATGGCCGTGATAGCCGGGGACTTGGCGCTGATATTGGCACCATTGTTGACCAGAGCCTTGGTCTCCGTGTCGATAAGGTTCACGGTGGCCGAACCGGCCAGGCCCAGACCGCTGCCGTAATTTACGCCGCCGCCTACGCCTACCGTGGTGATGTCTGCATGGCTGGCTGCGCCCAGGTCAAAATCATTGCCTGTGAAGCTGCCGCCGGAGAATCTGGCCGTAGTATGGGTTTCGTCACGGGTGACGCCCACGCCCACACCAATAGCGGCGGACTCGCCCACGGCGGCCACGGCGGCATTGGTGCTGAAATCGTCAGTGGTGCTGGCTTTCACATTGAGATTGCCAGTGGAGTTCTTGATATTCGTGCCGGCCACTTCAGCGGTCACATCGGCAGACTTCAGCCCTACGGCTGCGGCACCGTTCACCGCTGGGGAACCATTGGCCAGACCCACGCCAAAACCAATGGTGGTCAGGCCGGATGTATCGACAGCCGTGACATTTATCTTGGAGGTATTATGGTCAATGGTGGTGCCATTGATTATAGCGCTGTTTATCTGACGATTAGTATCGCCAATAGCATTATAAGCCACAGCGCCGCCAATGGCCGTCCCCTGGGACAGGGTAAAGCCGCCGGCTACCGCCAGTTTCTTCGTATCGTCTTCGGAGGCAACGGAAATGCTCGTGGCATTCTTCACCGTGCCGCCGGAAAGTTCGGCCTTGATATCATCCGCACCGCTGTTTACCGCTACGGCACCATTGGCGGCCAGCTTCTCCCGGGAAGCGGCCACACCTGCGGTCACAGCATAAACCCGGCCTTCATTCTGGGCACCAATGGCAATGGTTTTCGCCGTATTATCTGCAAACTGCGAATTCTGCACATAAGCGCCGGTGGTGTTTTCCAGACGGTTGTAAGCCCCAGCCAGCCCCGTGGCCACATTGCCCACGGAGACCTGGCCTGCCACATTGATATCCTTAGCGGCGGTGCTGGCGTTAACGATATTGCCGACCATATTCTTGATATTGGAGCCGCTGATTTCAGCCCGCACATCATTGCTGTCGGTCTGCCAGCTGAAGGAGCCTGCCCCGCCAAAGCCGTCAGAAGTGCCGCTGCCCCCGGCGGCTGCACCGATGGCCAGAGTCTTGCTGTCCGCTTTGACATTGAGCATACCACTGCCCGTGATATCGCTGCCATTCTTGATGGCCGCCGTAAAGTCATTGTCCACTTCGCTGATGGAAAGGGCTGCATCCACGGAGGCGGAGCCGCTTTCGCCAAGAGAGGCCGCAGCAGACAGAGCTGCCCCTACAATGACATTGCCACCCTCAGAGGAGATATTGGCCTTGCCTTCGGCATCCAGGGCATCCTCAATGGCTTTTGCATAGGATGTGCCATCGGCATCCAGACCCCTATCCTTGATATAAGTATCGTATTGCTTGGAAACATCCTTGGTGTCCCGGGCATCCACCGTCACATTTTTGGCCGTGATCTTGGTGCCGTCCAGGACAGCATTGGCCGTATTCTTCAGGCTGTTATAGGCAACAGCGCCCTCAAAGCCATAGGACTTGGCACCGCTGCCGGAGGAAGCGGCCACAGCCAGGCCCACTGCGCCCCCTACTTCGGTAATGCCGGTGCTGACCGTATTGGTAAGATTCCCGGTCAGAGCATAGTTTCCCCCGGTAATCAGGGCATCCAGATTGTTGTCGATGCGGTTGTAGACCACACTGCCCCCTACCGCTGCGCTCTTGGATTTGCCGGAGGCAATGGAGGCATTGACGCCGCCGGTTACTAAAGTGTCCGAATCCGTCACGGTATTCGTGACGCTGGCGGCAGTTGCCGTGTTGTTCAAAAGTTCTGCTTTCACAGTATTGTCAATATCCGCCACAGAGACAGAAGCCGCCCCTGTATAGCTGGAGCCGCCGGCTGCCGCCCCGGAAGTGGCCACAGCCAGGCCAAGGCCTGCCGAGACCACGGCACCGCTGCGCTCTGCCTCATTGGTGATGGCAGCAGCATTCGTGATCTTGCTGTTGCGGATAGCGGAAACCGTATCGATGTCCAGATCAGACCAGCCCACAGAACCTGCCACACCCACATTGGTGCTGTTCTCGTTCTGGCCACCCAGCTTGCGGGTATTGAAGGTCAGGCCTGCGGCTCCGGCCCAGGCCCCGGTAAAGCCGGAGTCCGTAGCGGAAAGCGCAATATTCCGGTCGCCACTTCCCAGAGTGATGGTTGCCCCGTCAATAATGGTATGGGTAGTCCTATCCAAGAGGTTGATGGCCACACTGCCAGCACCGGCCACGCTGATATCGGACAGCTTCTTGTTGGCGGTGGGGTTCTTGGCCACGTTGTCCGTCTTGAGTTTCTTGTTTTCCTTGATGTCTGCTGCCTTTTTGACAATATCCGGCACGATGGAGTTGAGTTTGTCATTGGCCGAACGCCAGACGTTCATCACCTTGTTCTTGCTGTTGGTGATTTTGGCCGTGAGCTTGCCCATTTTCCCTGCTTCGTCATCATCGGAAGCTGCGGCAATGCCGCCGGCTACGGCCACGGAGTTGATCTTGCCATCCAGATTGGTAGTTGCTTTCAGACTGCCCGCATTAATCGTAGCCTTGCCCACGTTGACAATGCTGTTCACTTCCATATCGTTCAAGGCCAAAGATGCCCCTACCCCTGTAGCGGCACCAAAGCCGAAGGAACCGGCAATATTCATGAGGTTGGCGGTGTTGTTGCCGGTGATATCCATGGCGCCGCTGGATTTGAGCGCAGTATTCCCCGCAATATCCACCTTAGCCGTATTATCTCCCATGACATAGGTGATCATGCCCTTGACGCCGCTATCGCCGCCCATGCTGGCCCCCGTGGCCAGATCCACATGAGTGGTGGTGCTGTCAGCATTCACGGACAAGGTATTTCCCGCAAGCGCCGAGCCTTCTGCTACGGTGACTTCAGCATTGCGGTCAGCCTTGAAGAAGGAGACCACGCCACCAACGGCATTCTGGTCGCCGGTCTGCAGGCCCAGGTTGCCGTTCAGGGAGGTATCGGCACGTTCCAGCCCGGCCTTGATGGTGGTTGCGCCCGTACCTTTGATATCCGCATACTTGCCCAGGCTGACCTTGGCGCTGTCATCCGTCAGGGCCACGTCCACGGCACCGGCAATAGCCAGCTTCGCATTATCCTTGGACAGGTCACGGGTGGGATTGTAAGAAGGATTCTTGTCACTGCCGCCTTCCGTTGCCGAGGAAACGGAGAAATTGGCATAGTTCTCCAGCTTCAGGAAGGCCGTAACCTTCGAGGCGATGGAGGTGTAGGCAGAGGGGTATTTTTTCAATGCGTCCAGCACGGCCATGGCTGCAGGCGCAATATCCCCCACCGTGGCCGCATCCGTCCGGTAATTGTTGACCACCAGGGCAAGATTTGTCCAGGCTGTCTTAAGTTCTGCATCATCCAGTTTTTCGATGGCTTCCTTGCTGTCGTCAAAGGCTTTCTTCAGCTCGTCAATGACATGGGTGAATTTGCTGGTGGAGGTAACGGTCACATCTTTGCCGCTGATTTTGGCGTGTTTTGCCGCATCGCCTTCCTCCACCACCACCTGAGCAGAGCTATCCAGGTCAGCCACCAGCACCGAGGCCTGAATCTTTACCTTCTGGACGCTTTCCTTGTTGTTCTCGTCAATCTTCTTCTGGGCAGCATTGCCCATGGAGCCGGAGGCATACATATGGGTGCTGTCTGCCTGCATATCACTGGTGACTTTCACATTGCCGGCGGCCCAAATATCGGCATTCTTCGTCAGGGTAGTCTTGGCCGTATTCGTCTCGGAGGCCACTGCCACACTGGCTCCGGCGTTAAAGAGGGACTTGGTCTCCTCAAAGAGGGATTCTCCCTGCTCGGGGGAACCCATCTTGAAGAACTTCTTGAATCCCCCGTCCACGATGGTGTTTTTGATATTGCCGATATACTTGCTGCTGTTGGTAAAAAGGCTCTGTTCCATGTTTTCCGCGCTTTGGGTGGAAGCACCAATGGAATTGGAGGCGTTGATCTTGTTGGACTTGACGGTGTTCTTGGAAGACAGATTGACCTCACCACCGGCATGGATGGCCGTATCCACCTTGAGGTCGGCAGAGGAATCATAGTCCATTACCGCCACAGCCGTCCCGGCCATGGCATTGGACGTGGCTTTTGCGCCTGCCGTAAGGGAGACTTTTTCCGTGGACTCTGCCGAAGCATCAAAACTCTTAGCAATATTCTGTATATTTGCCGTATCCTTCAGATTGACTTCGCTGGTATTCTCCCCTACCAGCACACCGATGCCCAGCGCCAACGTGACATTGTCGGTCTTGCTCAGGGATTCCTTGGCACTGACGGTGGGCGAAGCCGAGGCATTGGAAGCGACTTTAGCGCCGCCCTGGTCGGTCTGCAGTTTGCCTTCCACATTCACCACGGCCTTGTTGTCCAGCTTGGCCACCGCCACAGAGGTGCTCTGGGCTCCCTGACGCAGCTTCAGGTGACGGTCATTGACAATATCCAGAATCCCGCCTACAATACCGTCGGGGCTGGTGGCCATGCCCGCCGTAAGGGTGCTGTCGGCAGTAATGGACAGAGCTTTCCCGTCTGAAGGATCTGCGCCCGTGGCCTTGATAACGGCATTCTTGCCAATATTGGTCTCAGCCTTTACATGATGGAGAGCCAGCACCGTATCCACATCAATGAGGCGCAGCACATCGGCGCCTGCCCCTAAGACATCATAGCTGCCGCTGCCGGTAAAGAGCTTATGCAGAGAAGCCGCATGGTCGCCACCATTGGTCACGAAAACATCCTCCGCCTTGGCAGCAATGTTGACATTCTTGCCCGTGATTTCGCCGTTGGCGTTGACGGTAGCTTCAACCGTTCCCAGTGCAAAGGCTTCCTCGTTCTTGGCCATAGCCGTAACGGACACGTCCCCTGTGGTGCTGACGGTTGCCCCCTCTGCCACAGTGACCGTAGGTTTCAGCTCGATCCTTGTCCAGTCGCTGGTGGTGCCGCTGTTTCCCACAGCCGCCAGCACGATTTTCCCGTTGTCACTGGATTTTTGCAGGGAAAGATTCCCCGCAAGCCCCGCATTTGCCGTAGAAACATTGACCAGACTGGAAAAGTCAAGGCTGTCCTTGCTCACGACGCTGGCACCGCTCTCCAGGTTGACATTGCCGCCCCGGAGGCTTGCCCCATCCACCGTATTGATCTTACCGGCCACTTTGATGGTGGCATCGGCATTCAGGGCAATGGAGCCGTCCTGTATCTTGCTCCACCGCTGGGAAAAGCCTGTGTCATTAACACCGGAGCTGCCCACCATGGCATTGTATTCTGACTGGGAAGGTGCCATAAGGTGTACGCTGCCCGCATTGATCACGCCAGTAGAGCCTACCACCACGCCATTGGGCGAAAGGAAATAGAGGTTGCCGCCAATGCCGCCGTTCTTCACCGCATTGACCGTGCCGCTGATACTGGCCTGATTATTGACAAAGTTTACCAGACTCCCGGCCGCATTGGGGTTCGCTGCGGTGCCCATATGCATATTCGCAATCCGGCCAGCATCCAGCTCAAAGTTTTTGAAGGCATTGACGGCAGTTGAATTCACCAGCTTATCGGCATAGATTTGGTTTACCTGATTATTGAACTTCTCACCATTGACTTTTTCAATATTCTGCGCCGCAGCCAATGACGGCATGGCAGTCGATGCCAGCAACGCCCCCCCGAAGAGGACCGGCATTACTCGTGCAAGGACACTCCTTGTATTATTTTTACCGTGGCTCTTGGCATATTCGGAAACCACCACATAGCATTTCCGCACATGGCTCCAGATGATCTTATATGTCTTATTCACGGTATTTCTCCCCTTTCGCTCTATCTCCAATCCGTTAGAATTGCGCGTTCATGCCAAAGTGAATCCTTGTCTTGGATACCTGGCTGCCATTCAGTTCCTTTTCCAGCGGGAAACCGATGGAAAGATCCATATAAATCGTCTGCTTGATATTGCCCCACAGGCCAAGGCCCACGCTTGTCAAAACATGGTCATCGTAGGCGGTATCCCCCATGATGGTGCCGTAATCAAAAAAGCCATAGACGGAAGCCGTCCGTTTCCGGTTCAGCGGGATGGCGTATTCTGCGCTAAAGGTCATGCCGTTGTCCCCGCTGACGAGATCCCGCTTATAGCCCCGCACACTGTTCAGGCCTCCCAGAAAAAACTGTTCCGCCGAAGGCAGGTCATGCACTCCGCTCCATTGCAGATTCAGGCGTCCCGTAAGCATATGGCCGTTCTGCCAGCTTTTTTGGTACAGGCTGTTCAGCCGGTAAAGGGAATAATCCTTTTTGGCATAAGTTCCAGTATTCGCCTGGTAGGCATTTGCATGGCCTATGCCAAAATAATGCTGATGGTAGAAGGCACTGCTCTTCCCATAGCTGGTCATGGCAAAGGACAGGTAGAGGTTGTTGGCCCAGCTGTCCAGCCAGGGAACAGCACCATCCTGCATATCCGTCTGTGAGTTCTGCCGGTAGACGCCGATTTTTGCCTCCGTACGGGTGGTCTGATTAAGGATTAAGGGCTGGAGATAGGCTGCCCCTAAATACCAGCCATGGCCATTGCTTTTAAGATTACGCATGGAACCTTCAATCAGCTCATTGGTGGAGGTGCTGTAATCAAAAAACAGTTTTGCCCCCTGCCGTCCCACGGGAGTTGCATAATTAAGGCCCACCGAATTCAGCCCCTTGGCACGGGTATAGCTAGCGGTCAGGCTGTCTCGCCGTCCCGACAGGCTGCGATTCGTATAGTAAAATCCCTCACGCCATTCCCCATTGTTGCTGCCGCCGCTGTTATCCACTGACAGGGTGAAGACATCGTTTTTCGGTTCCTGCAGCACGATTTCATAATCCGTTGTACCGGGCACCTTCCCCGCCTTCACTGTGATGCCCAGTCTGGCATCATTGGTGGCGTTGAAGCGGAAAAGCTTTTTATTCAGCTCATTGAAGTTCTGTACCGTGCCACTGCGCAGGGGCAGGCGGTTCCGGATATAGCTCTCCTTCGTATGCTTGTTGCCGGAAAGGGTGACTTCCCCGGTCTTGCCCTCGATCAGGGCGATATGCACATGGCCATTCTCAATGGTTTGCTGGGGCAGATATGCTTTGCAGGTGGCATACCCCTCAGCCGCATAGAGCCCATTGATCTTTTCTACGATAGCAGTGAGGTCGGCCAGCGATACCTCTTTGCCCAGATAAGGTTCCGTAATCTCGTTGAATCTGTCGGCCTTGATGATGTCCGATTCATCTATGGTGACTTTGTTCAGGACAAACTTCACTTCCGCTTCCCCTGTGCTGGCAGGCGTTTCGGTATTGCCCTGGACTTTCTCGTCCTGTTTTTTCCGGTCTTCCTCCATCTGCTGGCGCAGGCGCTCACGCTCAGCCTCCTCACGCTGACGGCGCATCTCCAGACCGGCATCATCCTGGGAAATTACCGGTGGTGGCGCTGCCAAAGCAACGGTGCCACCACTGAAGCACAATGCGGCCATCAATATAACTGTCAAATTTCTTTCCCTTGTATCGAACATAGTCCTGCCTCCCGGAAGTTGTGACATGAGCAAAAATTATGCGTTCCAATAAAATGTATTGTACTTATATTTATTAAATTCGTCAAATTATAAAAAATTCCTCTTTTATTCCGTCTATTATAGCCGCATGAACAGCATCTGCATAGTATTCATGCCCATGTTCCTCTATATTGTATATCGTAAGAAGTACGAAAAGATTAAGCGACCTGGCACACTCCATACATCAATGTCTGCAGTGCCCCTGTAAAATCATCAAGCATTTATCTACCAGCCGAGCGAGCAGTTTTTGTTCTGTATATAATATTTCCTCCAGTAAGTATCATCATGTAATATCTACTGGAGGAAATCAACAACTTGTCACGTCATCAGTATTGGGAAACTATCGCAAATCACTTAGCGATGCTGGCGCTATCTCGCAAAGTCATCCCCATAAGCCTATCCGCCTGATCAACCATGAACAACGGGATATTTAATACGCCATCATCCAGACGTAAATTATTCATAGAAAATCTTACCCTCAGCTTCGTCTGGGAAGCAAATGTCTCAGCATACTTCTTGAGACTGCGACTCTTGATATTCGTATCGGACTTGACTTCGATGGGAATGATATCATTTTCTCGCTGAACGATGAAATCCACTTCATAGGACGGATTAATCCTCGACCAGTAATGTGGATCCGCATCAAACTGAGGAACAAGGGACTGCAGGACAAAGTTCTCAGTCAAAGCTCCCTTAAACTCTGTGAAGAGCCTATTCCCTTCCCGGAATGCCACCGGATCTAATCGGGCCAGTCTTCTCAACACGCCTACATCAGCCAGATATATCTTAAAAGCACTTAAATCCTCATAGCCTGACATGGGAAGTCCCGGTGAGTTTATCCTGAAAATCTTATACACCAAAGCGGCATTGACCAGCCACTCCAAAGCATCTTCATATTCCCTTGCGCGTGCGCCTTCTTTTACCACATTGTACAGGAATTTCTTATTTTCGCGCGCCAACTGTGACGGCATAGAATTCCATATGCGAGCCAGCTTAGGATATTCCTTGGGTTCCGGGTGCTTCATGAAGTCCCTCTCGTAAGCAGTGATAATGTCCATAAGTGTTGACTGGACCTGCCCAACAGACTTTGTTTCGACCCAGCGGCTGACAACTTCCGGCATACCACCAGTTATAAAATACATTTTCAACTTCTCAGCCAAAGGATTGAAAAAAGCATCAGGAATTGGCGATATTTCATCCACCTGCTCCATATACGCAGCAAGGTTGGCGCTACCACTGGCCACAAGGAACTCATGGAAAGTCATGGGGTATATGGTTAAAAATTCCACCTTCCCCACTGGAAAAGATGATGGCTTTGCCAGCGTTATTCCCAGCAGTGAGCCTGCACTGGCCACATGATATTCCGGTGCGTTCTCGCAGAAGTATTTCAGTGAATTCAATACTTCCGGGCAGTCCTGAACCTCGTCAAAGATAAGCAGCGTCTTACCGGGGATAATTTCCTGACCACCTGCCATAGCCAGATTAGGGATGATGCGACGTATATCCTTGGTGCTGATAAAGAAATCTCGATACTCCGGGTTTTCATCGAAATTGAAATAAGCAATATTGTCATAGTAGCGGCGCCCAAATTCCTTGAGGAGCCAAGTCTTGCCCACTTGGCGTACACCTTTCACTATCAGTGGTTTCCGATATGGAGATTCTTTCCAGGCCACCAACCTCTCCATAGCTAATCTTTCCATGTACTCACCTCATTATATATAAAAATGTGATTTTATACACATAATTATATATTTTTTTGTGCATAAAGGCAATGAATCAATGTCTCCATTTCGAAAAAGAAAAAGCTGTCCTTGGACCGATTTTACGAAATGCATACTGCAATCATCTAGCATGTTGCTGAGCTCTCACAGCCTGCACAGCCCGAAGTACCGTTGACCTGCTAAGGCCCGTGGCGTCGCAAGCTTCTTTGTAACTATGGCCATTGCGAATCATGGCCACAGCAGCATCTTTCCGAGCCTTTGGAAGCGGACGCCGCCCTTCCCGATAGCCAGCATGCGTCCTGGCCACTTCCCTGCCGGCCTGTGTGCGCTCGACAATAAGATCTCGTTCAAATTCTGCGAAAGCCAGCAAAACATTCGTCATCAATTTGCCAGTTGTAGAAGAATCCAGTACACCAATGTTCAGTATATGAACAGCCACTCCACGTTCCTGCAAGTTGCTAATGACTGCTGCACCCTCGCCAGCCGTCCTTGCGATCCTATCCAATTTAGCAGCCATCAGCGTATCTCCTGCTGCTATATGTTCCAGTAAAGCATCCAGACGAGGCCGTTGCATAGTAGTGCCAGTATACTGCTCCTTGATAACCATATCAGCACCGGCAGCCAGCATGGCCTTCTCCTGAACTTCTAAGCCATTGCCCTCCAACTGTTTCTTCGTTGACACCCGAGCATAACCATAAATCATCTATTTTCACTCCTATCATTCTGAACATATATTTTGACGCCAATGGAAGGCAGATAGCTCCGTAGAGCTCCGTCTGCCACAAAACTTTCAATATTTGACGCATCCCCTGCGGGGACAATCACTCCTTTAGAATCCGTCCAACCGTATTGGTTGAGATTTTGAAAAAATCAGCCGTCCCCCTATATGTATGGCCATCATTATAGTATGCCTTAACCTTCGCCCTAAAATCGGCATCATATTTTTCTGGACGCCCTGCCTTCGGCATGTCTGCCAAGCCCTGCTCTAATTCATCTAAACGATCCTGCAGGCACTGCAGCATTTCATCAAGCTCTTCATTTTTCTCCTGAAGCTTGTCTCTTTCTTTTTCTGTCTCAGTAAGTTGTCGCTCCATATCAATTATTCTGCTGTTAAACCAGCCAATATCTGTCTTATTGATTATATCCAGCTGCAATTTCTCTACAGCTTCCAACTGCTTATTGAGCGGACTGTTAGCCTTTTCCAAATTATAACGTCTGTTTAGCATGATGACAGCCTCAACCAAAGAATCCTTTGGCAAAGCTGCCAGTCCTGCTCTATTTCCCGCTTTTGCCATCTGCATGATTTCCTTCAAATCCATTTTTGCTCCTTGTCTCAATAATTTATCGATTCAATTATACTACATGACGATCCTTTTGTGAATCGATAATTTATCGATTTGTCGTTTCCTTTTGAATCAAAAAAATCGGCGATGCTCATTACACCGCCGAATCTTCTGCTACTCATAGCTAAAAACAATCATTTGTCATGCTCTTCTCCTGCAGCCAACGGCAGTTCAATGAGCGGCAGCGAATGACAAAATGACATCCCTGCGCGGATAGTCCATCTTCAATTTGAAGAAGATGCATTTTCCCGTTGCTGGTCTTTCCGAGTTTCTCCACCGAGAAACTCCTAAGTGAACATGGAAACACAAGTTAACGGGGTGCGGCTCACGTATGTTGGCATTATAGCGACCTATCCCCGTGTGTTAGCATAGTTGTCAGTGAAACCTAAAACCTTTTGTGGTACGATGTAGGCACCACGAAATGCGAAAGGAATGACAACCATGCAATACAGT